>NZ_JAVBIF010000006.1:0-149591 GCF_032821615.1 Corynebacterium tuberculostearicum
GCGAGTGTGCTTATCCAGCTCAGGGGCGTATTTCTGCACCCAGCGGTAGATCGTGGTGTGATCGACTGGCACACCCCGCTCGGTCATCATTTCTTCGAGGTCGCGGTAGCTCACGCCGTAGCGGCAGTACCACCGCACCGCCCACAGGATGATGTCACGGGGGAAATGCCGACCGGAGAAGATGCCCATGGCTCTGATTATTTCACGCCGGTCTTTCTACTGCCCCAACTTTGCAACAGCACCGCTGCGGATACGTATGAGGAACAGTTTGAAGGCTGGGTTGATATCGAAGCACTCGAGCCTGGTGATCCTGGCCGCAAGATTGTGTGCTGTGTGGAGGACGGTAAGTGCGTCACCGTTGAAATGAAGTACATGGAGGTGCCAATCACGGATACTTTCTATGGCGTTGACCTTAATCGTCGCCCCGCCGAGACCGCGCAAGAGAGCACTGAACGAGTCGCACAAGAGCTACAACGCCAAGGAATCCGCACCGAGATAAATGATTTCCTCATCCTCCTGCCTGACCAATTAGTCGCACTCGAAGTCGACGAAGGCGTTGCGTGGTTTGATCCTGAATATTGGAGTCTCGAGGATTTTCTTGAAACGTCGTTCCTTGCCTAGAGAAAAGTAATCCTTAGGTGTTAGCGAACGAAGCGGCAACACCATGCTTTAACGGAAAACATTTAGGGTAAGCCCCAACTTTGGCGAAAGTTCTAGTTTCCCGCTTTGTACTGCGGTATATGGCTAAGGTCGTTGCGCTCGTATTGCGAGCAAGGATCTGAACCTTGTTAGGTAGCTCCCGAACATCTAGCCCTGTAGGGCTGGAAGGAAATATAAGCTACACCCTGTAGGACATGAATCCCATTGTTGAGGCTTCAGCATCTTCGTGAATGGCCCCAAAAGAACATACAGTGTATTTCTTGTGGCAT
This sequence comes from Corynebacterium tuberculostearicum, assembly GCF_032821615.1. Lineage (GTDB taxonomy): Bacteria > Actinomycetota > Actinomycetes > Mycobacteriales > Mycobacteriaceae > Corynebacterium > Corynebacterium tuberculostearicum_H. The sequence continues at coordinate 930 of NZ_JAVBIF010000006.1, forward strand.
GAAGGGTGCGGAAGCGGCGGAGAGATGTCGGTGAGGCGTTGCGTATCGCCGGTCTCCTTTTGGACCCCATCCTGGGCGGGGATCCTGCCACCGCGGCTGGGGTGTGGGACCCTGTCAGCCTTGCTTGGCGGTAGGCGACGTCTCCTGCCCGCCACCGGCGTCTGGGAGCGGGGCGGGCATGACCCGCGGTGTGTTATCGCTGGCGGATTTTCTCGGCCTGCGCCTGGACCATGCGGGTGAATTCTTCGGGTGCGACTTCGGGGGAGCCGGAGACTGTGTAGGTGGCCCCGTCGATCTCGACGTAGGCGATGCGGCTGACGGAGCCGTTGTCACCGGAAAGGGGGGAGGAGGACTGCGTCAGGGTTACCTCGGCGGCGGTGACGGAGTCGGCGCCGTCGACGCGCAGCTCCATGGGTGCCGCAGTATAGGACGTGGATCCGCCGGCGTGAGCCCTGGTGATCGACTCGCATACCGACACGTCACGGGGGTGGTTCAACAGCTGCGGGTCGGATGAGACGGCGACGCTAAGTGTCGCGTCAGTGGACTCGTTGGTGAAGTCGCGGGCCGCGATAGCGTCGGGGTTCTGAACGATTTTGGAGATGTAGGTCACGCCGGTGGGGGTTAAGGCGGCGCATTCGGCCGGGTCGGCGGTGACTTCCTGGGCCATAGAGACCATGTCCTGGTTGATGCCGGGGTTTTCGGCTTCTTGGTCCTGGATCATCTGGTTGATGCTGTCCATGCTGTAGCCCTGCGGGGCGGCGGTGTCGTCGACGACGGTGGTGTGGGGATCGACGGGGCCCTTGTCGACTGTCGGGGAGGCAGAGACCCCGGTGGCGGGGTTGTCCCCGGTGTCCTGGTTGGTGGAGCAGGCGCCGACGGTGGTGCAGGCGGCGGCGAGGGCGAGGGCGGGCACTATGTGTCGGTTCATGCACACACAGTAACAAACACCCCGGTCATGCCCCCTGGCTGGCTGGGGATCGGAGGTGCGCGGGGCGAACATGTGTCGGGTCCCGCCGCCATGAATTCCGGTGCGGGGGCACGTGGGGTGAGTTACCATTGCCGCATGCTGTCGCTTTACGAGGAATTTCCTGATGCCCCTGTTACGCAGAGGAGCGCTAAGGAAGAGGAAGTCGAATTCCACTTCATCGTCTCCTCGGTGCCGGAAAAGAGGGTCGTGGGTGACGACTACGCCAAAGACAAGCTCAAACTCCAACTTATGCTTATGCCTGGTGTAGCTCTCCGGTTACTTCCCGACGGGGAAGTAACCACCGGAAGTATCCATGTGCGTTACCCGCACCTGTTTCACACCCGGCAGGGAAAGACGCTCTGGGATCCGCGGGAAATCGCCGATCTGGAGCCGTTCAAGGTGTATCGCGCGCGGGGTAGCTACTTCTTTTCCGATATAAGGAAGGAACCCTACGTCACCATTTGGGAAATGCTTGACCCGCTGCCCGACCCAGAGATGGAAGAACTCTCGGCCAAGACTGCCGAACCGGTGATCCTGGAGGCCAATATCGGACAACTGGTCCTTGACCGGACGTTCCCGAGTTTCGAGGGTAAAGCGGACGACCTCGGCGTCAAGGTCAGTATGTGGTACGAGGGGCCGGAACTGCTCCTCGCGGGCCAGGGGAACATGGCGAAGAAGTTCAAGTCGGCGCTGAACTTCATCAACAACGTCCTCTCCCAGGAGTACCTCGATAAAGCGCGCATGCTGGGGGCCGAAAAAGCGCTTCCGGCCGCGAACCGGTGGCGCCACGATGTGGCCGAGGCGGAAGGGAGGCCGACACCCGCCCCGAAACTCGGGGTGGAGGACGTCTACGCCAAGCTGACTCCGACTGTGGTGAACATTCCCCACAGGGGAAACGTTGGTGTCGAGTTCGACGACGGGTACATGTTCGGAGGGCACCCCGTGACGGTGAAGACGAAGAGGGACGGAACTCCCACCTCGATCGAGATGGACGTCTAAGATGACGGTTTTGTTGGTTGATCGGCTCGGGGTATAGATCTACAGGGATATAGTTATAAGCTACCTGGGAAAATCGATAAACCCGCAGGTTGAAGTGCCTTCGGGTGGGTAAATATGCGCAGTCTTCGCTGAAGCCGTTGCAGCCAGTACCCGCTTTATTGCAACGCGGAGGTAAGACGCATGACATTATCCACGTAGCGGCGGATAAATCCGCGCTCATTCCATTCCTCAAGGGTCAGCTCGTGGCATACGGCCCGGTAGTTGGATACGAGCTGGTTGAACTGGTCAATGAGGTCTCCCTTGGCCACCAGCATGGTGGATTCGTAATTTAGGCCGAACGAGCGCGGGTCCATATTGGAGGAGCCGAACATGCACAGCGGATCGCGGCCGGGGTCATCCGGGTCGGTGATGATGAACTTGGAGTGCAGAACAAAGGGATAGGGGAATTGGTAGATGTGCACGCCCGCCTCCAGCAGCGCCTGGTAGTAGGAGGATTGGGCGTGGTTGACCATGAATTGGTCCGCCTTGGCAGAGACATAAAGTTCCACGTCCACGCCGCGGTAGCAGGCGGTGGTCACGGCCTCCAGTAGGGATTCATCCGGGACGAAGTAGGGCGAGCACAGTACCAGCCGGTCCTTGGCGTGGTGTACCAGGGAGTTGAACATGCGCAGGTTGGGCTCAGTGGTGTAACCCGGCCCGGAGGGGATTATCTGGAGGTGGTTGGCGTCGGCAGTCTGGGCGTCGTCATATGGCAGCTCATCCAGTGGCAGGTTCTCTTCTGCCTCGAGGTACCAATCCACGGCGAAGATTGCGGACATGGAGGTCACAATCGGGCCGGAAAGCTCCACCATGTAGTCAATCCAGTAGCGGTCCTTGGTCTTGTACTGGCGCTTAATCATATTTAGCGAGCCAATAAAGCCCACCTTGCCATCGATAATCACCAGCTTGCGGTGATTGCGCAGGTCAGGGCGGCGGAAGCGGCCCTTGTGCAGCTGGATGGGCAGCATGAGATGCCAGTCGACGCCAATCTCCGTTAGCCGCTTGCCCAGCTTGAAGTAGCCCTTGTACTTGAAGCTGCCGATCTGATCCAAGAGCAAGCGCACCTTTACACCTCGGGCGGTAGCCCTGCGCAGCGACTCAAAGAAGACGTCTGTGGTCTCATCCCAGGACTGGATGTAGATCTCGATGGATACATACTTCTCGGCGCGGTCAATAGCGGCGGCAATGGCGCGAATGGACTCGTCATAATCCGCGTGCAGGCCAAGGTTATGGCCCACCAATGCTGGGAACCCAGTCAGCTCGCGGTTAAGCCGAATAACCGACTCTACTTCCGCCGAAAGGAGGCCCTGCGGATGATCCGGGGTGCGGGCTGTGACGTTTTCAATCTTCTCATTGGCTTCTTGCTGGATGCGGTGGCGACGCCGGTTGATATACGGCGAGCCCATGAGCAAAAACAGCGGCAGGCCGATAAACGGCAGCACCAGAATTGCCAGCAGCCACGCGGTTGAACTGGAAGGTCGGCGGCCTTCGGGCACGAAGCCAACGGCAATGATCTTGATGCCGTAATCAAGGATCAGGAATACGAGCTGCCAGAAGCTGAGATCAAGAGACCAAGACATTTATCGCACGGAATTGAAATCGGGCAGATTGTAATCTGCGAGAAGCGGACAGTGATCGGAGGTTTTATCGCCGGCGCGCTCGACCATGTCTACTTGCGCGCCGGTCACGTGCTGGGCAAGCGGGGCTGAAGCCAACTGGAAGTCGATGCGCATGCCTTCGTTCTTTTGGAAGCGCATGCCCTTGTAATCGAAGTAGGTATAGCGCTGGTCCTCCGTGAACCGGCGAGTAACTTCCTCGAGGCCTGCTTCTTCCAGCATCTGGAACGCGGCGCGCTCTGGCTCGGTGACATGCGTCTTGCCACGGAAGGCCTCTATATCCCACACGTCCTCATCGCGCGGGGCAATATTGAAATCACCGCTCATAAGCAATTTGGACTGCGCATGATTTTCCGCATAGCGCGCCAAGTGATAGAGAAAGTCCAGCTTGTAGTCATAATGGCGATCCGTGATCTCGCGGCCGTTGGGCACGTAGAGTGACCAGATTTCTACGCCACGGATGCGAGCCCCTAGTGCTCGGGCCTCACGGTCTTGCGGCTTTTCTGGATCTTTGGCAAAGCCTGGCTGGCCCGGAAAGCCGATAAAGACGTCCTCGGGCTCTTCCTTGGACACAATGGCCACGCCGTTCCACTGGTTGAGCCCGTGGCAGGTGACATGGAGACCCGCATCCTCGAAGACCTCGCGTGGAAACTTATCGTCTTTCACCTTAGTTTCTTGCAGGCACAAAACGTCGATGTCGTGCTTGGAGATAAGGTTCAGCGCCCGCTGTGTGCGGGTACGGACGGAGTTAATATTCCACGTGGCGATGCGCATGACACATAGGTTACCTGGGTAGTGAGTCAAGCTCACTACCCAGCCCACAAGGAGTCCCATAACGTTCACCGCCCAGACCGGAAGTCCGCAGCGCGGAGAGCTAGTCGCGCAGGCGGGCGTAGATGCGCCGGTGCTGCTCGATGAAGCCGAGCTTCTCCGCCAGCCGCACGCCGGCGATATTCGAGGTCGGCGCGGTGAGGTACGCGTGCTCAGCGCCGTTGTTGTGGCCCCAGTGCAGCAAATGTTGGAGCGCGAGCGCTCCGTATCCGCGGCGGCGGAAGTCCTCGGCCACTTCGATGGAAGAAAGACCCAGCCACGTGGTGCCATCGCCGGATTCGCTCAGGGTGCCGCGGGCGATGGCGACGGTCTCGCCATCGAGGACCAGGCGGCCAAAGCCGAGCGGTCCCTCGATGTGAGCGCCAAGGCTCTGCAACGCGTTGGCAGGAAGGGCATCGGTGCGGGATTGATACATCGCCAGCCACTCGTCGTCGGGCTGGGCGGTGAGGTGGAAGGTGGGGGAGGTAGAGGGGGCGTCGGCAAGCGTGGGCAGATCCCTCAGGACCATGGCGAGGATTTCTGGCTCGGTCTCCCAAGCTGGGTCGGCGAGCAGGCGCTCGGCCGGTTTGCCAATGCGCTCCGGAACCAATAGGCGCACCGGCAGATTGTGGCGGGCGTAGAAGGCCTTAATCTCCTCCAGTGGCACCGGAGTGAAGCCGGCCGAAGGTCCCACGGGCACGGCCGAGTTGGAGTGGCCGGAAACCCCGTCGCTCGCGCGCAACAGCCAGGAACCATCGCTGGTCCAGGCGTGGTCTGTGTCGGGGAAAGCCGCGGCCGCGGCAACCTCCACGGCGCGGATATCGGAATTGCGGACCATGCGCGGGGAGAGGCGCTTAATGATCTTCAGCTGCTCCGGCGGGATCTCCACCGCCTCCAGGTCGGAAGGGTAGCCGCCGACCTCTTGTGGGCGAATGACCAGCGGGTCGAGGCTCAGCACATGTCCAATGACATCGCTATGCACATCGCCGAAGTCGCGCCGGGCCACCACGCGCTCGCCTACCTGGACGGCATCGGAGCGGAAAATGCGTGACATTAGTCGTCGTGGCCGAAGGGATCGGCGTCCTCACCCGGTACCCAGGAGTAGCCCGGTTCGGTCCAGCCGTGGCGCTTAATGGCCTTCTTGGCCTGGCGCTTATAGCGGCCGATGAGGGTATCGGTGTAGAGGAAGCCATCGAGGTGGCCAGTCTCGTGCTGCAGGCAGCGGGCGAAAAAGCCATAACCCTCGACGGAAATGTCATTGCCGTTTTCGTCCTTGCCGGTCACGCGCGCCCAATCGGCGCGGCCGGTGGGAAAGCCCTCGCCCGGCACGGAGAGGCAGCCCTCGTCATCGGAGCCGTCGTCGGCAGGCATGGTCTCTGGAATCTCGGAGGTCTCCAGCACGGGGTTAATGACGCAGCCCTTGCGCATGCCCGCCTCCTCGGACGGCAGCTCGGTGCCATTGGGGCCATCCGTATCGGGGCAGTGGTAGACAAAGAGGCGCTTGCCAATTCCTACCTGGTTAGCGGCCAGGCCCACGCCATTGGCGGCGTCCATGGTTTCATACATGTCCGCGATGAGCTGCTGCATTTCCGGGGTGGAAATCTCGGATTCTTCCACCGGTTGGGTGGGTTCGTGGAGCACGGTCTCGCCGTGGATAACGATGGGGCGAATAGTCATGCCTTACAGTTTAGGCATGAACCCCTTGTCTGACCTAGACGCCGCCATTTTGGACTTCGAGGAAACTGCGCCGCGCAGCATCGGCCGCAAGGAAGAGGCCATCCGCGCGCAGCTGGACATCTCCCCGGTGCGCTACCACCAGCGCCTTAACCTGCTTCTCGACGCCCCCGCGGCCGCCCAATCCCACCCCCTCCTGGTTGCACGGCTGCGGCGCCTGCGCGAGGAGCGAGAAGACACGCGGCGCGCCGCGCGGGGAAATACCCCAGATAGTTAATTCTGAGTACTAGTGTTGCGTATGTGACTAATGTGAATCCGGAAAATTCGACCGACAAGGTATCCGACGAAACCCGCGCCGGCTCTGCTGCCGGCGCCTCCGCTTCCAGTGCTGCTAAGCAGCGCCCCGCTGGCGGAGGCGCGCACGCTAAAAAGGGCGGCCTCCCGCTGCGCGGCCTGGCGATGGTCCTCATCGCCGTGGCCGTCATGCTCGGCCTCTGGGCTTTGTACTCCATGACCTCGGGCGACGATGACTCCACCGTTGCCTCCGAGAGCACGCAGGAAAACTCCACCGGTTCCACCATCGGTGCCGCGCCCGAAGGCTCCGCTGGCCCCGACGCCGCAGGTTCCCGTGCCCCTGGCGCTTCCGAAGGTGCTAGCGCCCCAGCCCCCGCACCGGCGCCAGGTGAGGGCGAAGGCGACGGCGCAGGCGACCGAGCTGCCTCCGGCGCTGCCGATGAGCGAGCCGCGGCCGAGGGAGATGCCGCCGCAGGCGAGGAAAACGCCCACTCCGCCGCGCGCGACCGCAACGATATTAAGGTCAGCGTCCTCAATAACTCCGGCGAGGTAGACAAGGCCAAGAAGGAAGCCGATTCCCTCAAGGGCGGCGGCTTCAAGGTTGGCTACGTGGGCAACCTGCCGGGCGATGTCCTCACCGTTCCAAAGACCACCGTCTTCTTCCCCGAGGGTGACGCCTCCGCTGAGGCTCTGGCCAAGGAGGTCGCCGCTCGCTACCAGGCCGATATCGCCCCGATGAACCGCGACCTGCCTAAGGAAGCAACCGATGACGGTGCCGTCGTCGTCGCCCTGGCGGTACCGCAGGCCTAAGCAAGCCGCGCACCTAACTTAAAGTCCAAGGCCATCCGGCCGAAGAGCAAGCACCATAGTTCTTCGGCCGAAGGCCTTGGACTTTTGTGATTTGAACTTTTCCGCGCCCGCAGGACCGCCGGTGCGAACAGGTTAAATAAAATTCACGTCTTAATACCTGTCACCCGTTAAGCTGAATGGGTGAAGATCCCGGCAGAACAATTCGCCCGCTCTCCCGAACCTACGCTCGGCGTGGAATGGGAGGTGGCGCTCGTGGACCGCGACACGCGCGACCTTGTCCCGCGCGGCGGAGAACTCATTGACCTCGCCACTGCAGCCCACCCCGAGATCCATCTGGAAAAGGAATTCCTCCAGAACACGGTAGAGCTGGTCACCGGCATCTGCCATACCGTGCCGGAAGCCATCGCTGACCTGAACACTTCCCTGAAAGCGGTGGAAGAAGCCGCCGATAAGCTGGGCGTAGACGTCTGGGCCTCTGGCGGCCACCCTTTTACGGACTTCCGCGAGAACCCGCTTTCGGATAAGCCCAGCTATCAAGAAATCATCGCGCGCACCCAGTACTGGGGCAAGCAGATGCTGCTTTGGGGCACGCACGTGCACGTGGGCGTTAGCCACGAGGACCGAGTATGGCCCATCATCAATGCGCTGATGACCAAGTATCCACATCTGCTGGCCATTTCTGCGTGCTCGCCCGGGTGGGAGGGCCTCGATACCGGTTATGCCTCCAACCGCACCATGCTGTACCAACAGCTGCCCACCGCAGGCATGCCGTATCAATTCCGCGATTGGGCCGAGTGGCAGTCCTATATGCGCGACCAAGCCATTTCCGGCGTTATCAATCACACCGGTTCCATGCACTTTGATATTCGGCCGGCGTCCAAGTGGGGCACGGTGGAGGTGCGCGTCTCTGATGCGACGTCCAACCTGCGCGAGCTCTCCGCCATCGTGGCGTTCACTCACTGCTTGGTGGTCTACTACGACCGGCTTATCGACGCCGCGGAGCCCCTCCCCATCCTGCAGCCCTGGCACGTAGCAGAAAATAAATGGCGCGGTGCCCGCTACGGCATGGATGCGCTGGTGATTACCTCCCGCGAGACCGATGAGGCCTGGGTCAAGGACGAGCTAGCGGAGATGGTGGACGAGCTTAGCCCCATCGCGCGCGAGCTGGGATGCGTCAACGAGCTCAACCTCATCCACGAAATTATCGATGACGGCGCCGGCTATGAGCGGCAGCGCCGCCTCTTCAAAGAATCCGGCAGCTGGCGCGAGGTGGTCGAGGAGACCTGCCGCGAGTTGCGCACCTTCCGCCCGCTCTAAAGCGGCGGGCAGGCTGGCCTGGGGCTAGTCCTCAGGGCGCGAGTGGCGACCGTAGGCCGGGGTATCGGGGATATCGGTGATGTCCTGGGCCGCCGGGAACGCGCGCGTTTCCGGCCCTACCGCGGGCATTTCTGCCGTTTCATCGCTGACGGGTTGCGTTGCCCGTGGATGACCCTGGCCCCTCCGGCTCGTAGCTGCCGTATTAAACGAGCGCGCCGGGAGTGCCCCGGCCTCCGCGGAAGCAGGTTGCGCACCAGCGGGCTGTGCGCCAGCGGGCTGCGCAGGTAAGTGGTGGCGGCCCGGGGTGGGCGCTTCCTCTTCCGGCTGGGTGCCAGGGATAAAACCCCACACCGCGTAGAAGGCGATAAAGAGGACGCCGGCGCCGGTGAAGGTCAACATTCCCCACGGCTGCAGATCCCAGTGGTTGAGGGAGCGGCTAGCAGCAGACAGCCACACGGGTGCGGAGATGAACGGCAGGGTCACCGCACACATAGCGAGCACCGACACGAGGCCAGCGACCTGCGCGCCGAGGAAACCGTGCAGGCGCTTGCCCAGACCCTGGTTGACGGCAACTAGCACGACGACGGCCAGCGGTACCGTCCACACCCAGTGGTGGTACCAAGAGAACGGGGAGACCAAGCAGGAGCTGATGCCGGCAAGCGCAAGTGCGGCGGAATTATTGCGGTGCTTCATCGCGGTGCGCAGCGCCAGGCAGGTCAAAATGAAGACCACGACCACGGCGGAAAGCCAGATCCAGCCGCCATCGATGCCCCATGCGCGGACCATCACGGAGCGAATCGACTGCGCGCCAGGGTTGGTGTGCTCGCCCACGCGCGAGGACTTAAAGATAGCGTCGGTCCAGAAATCGGCGGCATCCGGAATGGTTACGAAACCAATGGCCACGGTCACTGCGAAGGTAAGGATGGCGATGATTGCTTGCCACCAGCGCTTCTGGAAGAGCAAGACCAGACCCATATAGGCCGGGGTGAGCTTCATACCTGCGGCCAAACCAATTCCGATGCCCGGCAAAGCGCGCTTGCGCGGGAGGATGTCCAAGGCCACGAGCAGCATCAAAAAGATGTTGATCTGGCCAAAGAATAAGGTGCCGTGCACCGGCTCATTCGCCGGGGTGCAGCACAGCAGCAAGATGCCCAGCAGCCACATTGCCGGGGAGAGCTTGAGCCCGCGCTCGCGCAGGACCAGCATAATAACCGTGAACAAGGCGAGGGCGGTGCCGCCCTGCCAGAGGAGGATTAAGGGGGCGTCGTCAAGCGTGGAAAGCCACGTGAAAAGGGTGCCGGAGAAGGGCGGATAGGTAAAAGGCAGGTCGCCAATGTAGGCGTTATCGTAGAGGTCCGCGCCTTGGGCCACCTCGCCGCCGGCGAGCCAATAAATCTTCAGATCCAGGGGAACGCGCCACACAAAGGCGCTATTGCCGTCGAAGATGCTGAAGCGGTAGACGATGACGCCGACGAGAGCGGCGAGCAAAGTCACCATAGTGGGAAGCCCATAAAGCTTTTTCACGGTGAAAAGCGTCTCCTACTTGCGGCGCAGCGACTTCGCGGCGGGTCGGTCGTTGCGGGACATGGATTCCTCGGTGCCGTACAGGCCCTCACGGCGTGCAATACGCGAGGTGCGCTGCGCGGTTACCGGGCTAGTGAACATGGCAAACAGTACCAGCAAAACGAGTATTCCTAAATCCCCGCGCTCGGCTACGCTGAAGGATTCCGCGCCCGTGATGCGGATGATGGCACCAAGGATCGTCAGGATAAGGCCGGTGGTTTGCGGCTTGCTTACCGCGTGCATACGAGACATGGTGTCCTTGAAGCGGGCGATGCCGATAGCCGCGGCCAAGGTGAGGACGCTGCCGCCAATAATGAGGATGAGCGAGAGTACATCTGCAATAAAGGACCAGCTCATTGGCTATCCCTCTTCCTAAACCTAGTGACGGACACGGTGGAGATGAATCCCAGCAGCGCAATGACCAGCATGGCTGAGACCACGGTCGTGTTGAGCGACCAGCACATGTAGGTGGCCAGCGCGCATTGGAACATCGCGGTAAAGCCATCCATGCCCACCAAGCGGTCCAGCGAATTGGGGCCGGTGACAATGCGCCAGACGGTGATGAGGAAGGAGACCACCAGTAGAGCGGCGGCCACCAGCAAAATCGCGTTATAGATCTGCGGATCCATTACGGGTGGCTCCTTTCAAAGATGTCGATGAATGAGGCTTCGAGTTGGGCCACGGCACCGATTTCGCGCTGAATCTGGGCCTCATCGCGGGCGTCCAGGATATGGACGGTAATCATGCGGTTTGCAATGTCGATATCGGTCACCGTGCCGCCTGGCTGCAGGTTATACAGCGTTACGGCCAGGGAGAGTACGAACTCATTATCCAAGCGCATGGGCAGCTCCAAGATGGCGGTCTTGGGCACCGGCTGCGGGCGCACGGCTAGCCAGCCCACCTTGAGCGAGGCGTAGAACAGCTCCCAGAACCAGCGGATCATGAACGCAACGAGCTTGCCCCAAGAGACGTCGATGCCGGCGATAGGCATGGCCGGCAGCGGCAGGGCAAAGACAATGACGAAGCCGATGATAAGCCCTGCCACCAGGTTGCCCACGGTGACCTCGCCCATGAGCATGCACCACATGACTACCAGCCAGACGATGAACCACGGGCGGAAGCGGTGGCGCAGGCCGGAAAAGCGCGTGTTAGTCATCGCTAATATCCTTCCTCTTGGCGGCGTCCGGGGACTTTACATCCGTGGAATGCGAGTCGCGGCCACCGGCTTCTGAATCGGTGCGGGCATCCAAGCCCGGCGAGGCCGGAGGCTCCGCCTCAGGGGAGGGGTTGCGGCGATTTTCATAGGAGTCCGCGCCGCCGGTGTAGCGCTCCTTCTGGTTGAGGTGGCGGGTGGGATCATCTGCGCGGTCGCCCAGCACCGCGTACTGGTAGATGGACGTATCTTGTGCGGATTCGGCAGCGCGGGTAGTCACGCCGGACATTGGGCCGGCCAGGAAGGTAATGGACGTAGACGCGGCCACCAGCAGGGTAGTAGACGCAATCATGCCAAAGGGCACGCGGCCCACATCCTGGCGGGAGGAAAATTCCACCTCATCGGTGATATCGGAAAGCGGGGCGGGGCGCGCGAGCGCCATGTTGCCTTCCGGGGCATCGGCGCGGTCGCGCTGGAAGCCCTTGGCCCATACCAGCATCATGACGTAGAGGGTCAGCAGCGAGGTAACCACCGCACCGACGATGAGCACCCATGCCATCCAGGAACCTTCATTAGCACCGGCCTGCAGCAAGATGACCTTGCCCAAGAATCCGGAGAACGGTGGGATGCCACCCAGGTTAATGGCCGGGATGAAATACAAGATTCCGATCAACGGGGCCGAGTACATGAGCGAACCCAAGCGGCGTAGCGACGAGGTGCCAGCCTGGCGCTCAACGAGTCCGACCACCAGGAATAGCGCGGTTTGGACCAGAATGTGGTGCACGGCGTAGAAGATGGCGCCGGACAGGCCCTGGGCGGTGCCGAGGGAAACACCGAAGATCATGTAGCCAATGTGGCTAACCAGGGTAAAGGATAAAAGGCGTTTAATATCGGACTGCGCAATCGCGCCTAAGATGCCCACCAACATCGTGGCGAGGGCGACCCACATGAGCACGGTATCGAGCCCACCGGCGGTGAAGACGGAGGTGCGGGCGCGGATAATGGCGTAGACACCGACCTTGGTCAGCAGGCCGGCGAAGACGGCCGTGACTAGCGACGGCGCTGTGGGATACGAGTCCGGCAGCCAGGCGTCCAGCGGAACCACGGCCGCCTTAATACCGAAGGCGACGAGCAGCGTGGCAAAGATGGCGATGCGAGTTCCCTCCGGGATGTCCTGCATGCGCTGGCCAATCTGGGCCATGTTCATCGTGCCCACGGAGGAATACACAAAGCCCAACGCGAACAAGAAAATCATGGACGAGGCCATCGACACCATCACGTAGCCCACACCGGCGCGCACGCGACCGGCCGAGGCACCCAGGGTCAACAGCACATACGACGCCACGAGGAAGACCTCGAAGCCCACGTAGAGGTTGAAGAGGTCGCCGGCCAAGAAGGAAATATTTACGCCCATGGTCAGCAGCATGTAGGTGGGCAAGAAGACGGCCACCGGCTCGTCCTTGGTGCCATCGCGCACGCCCTGGGAAATGGCGTACCAAATGACAGAAAACAGCACCACGGAGGACGTAAAGAGCATCACCGCAGAGAGGCGATCCGCCACAAGCGTGATGCCCACTGGGGCGTCCCAGCCACCTACCTGCAGCGTTTGGATGCCCTCAAAATCTGCAATGAGGATGAGGGTGGCATTAACCACTGCGGTAATGAGCAGCGAGAAGAACACGATCTGGCGCTGCGCATTGGGGATGCGGCAAAAAATCAAGGCGAGGGCCGCGGCCACCGCCGGGATGATAATGGGCAGCGGAATGAGGTAGCCGATGTAGGGAAAGAGGACATCGACAAGCGGCTGTACGGTCTCACTCATCGTGGGCCCCCTTTACTGGTTGCTCGAAGGATTCGGGTCCGAAGTTATCGCCTTGCTTGGTGGCGCGGCCCGTGGTCGGATCATTGGACTCATCGTGGTCCGGGTTGGCGGCCGCATTGCCAGGGCGCGCAGCCTTAGCCGCAATCGCGGTATCCTCCGCGTCATCTTCAATGACATCGTCCGTGCGGTAGCGGTACTGGCGGTAGGCCAACGTAAGGATGAAGGCCGTAAGTGCCATGGAGATCACGATGGCGGTAAGAATCATCGCCTGCGCCAGTGGATCCGCAATCTCGGCGCCATAAGGCTCCGACTCGCGGCCGTCGATAGGTGGGGAACCGGCCGAGCCGCCGGACTGCAGCAGGAAGAGGTTGGCTCCATTGCCCAGTAGCAACAAGCCCAACATCATCTTGGTCATGGTGCGGTCTAGCAGCAGGTAGACGCCTGCCGCAACGAGTACGCCGGCGGCCAAGAGAAGGAAGAGGTTGGCTTCCATTTTATTTCTCCTTTCCTGTTGTCGCGGCTGTGCTTGCTGTGGCGGCTTGTTTCTTTTCCTTGCGTTGCGCCCGTTGCGCCTTTTGCTTGGCGGTGCGTTGGCGTTGCTGCCGGGCCAGCGAGCGGGCGCGATCGCGGGCGCGCTGCTTACGCATTTCCTCTTCCTCATCCAACTTGGCACCCAAGGAATTCAGGATGTAGAGCGTAAGGCCCACGACGATGAGGTAGACGCCCGCATCGAAGACCAACGCCGAAGGCAGCGAAACCTTGCCGATGAGCGGAATCTCCGGCGAGGTGTACCCGCTGGTAAGCGGTGGGTGGCCAAAGAACATGGGGGTCACTGCGGCCAGTGCGGACAAGAAGAGGCCGGTGCCCATGGTGCGGCCGGCGTCGATAGGCAGGGTCTCTTCCAACTCTGCGCGCCCGCCGGCCAGGTAGCGCAGGATGAGCGCCAGCGCGGCGACGAGGCCGCCGGCAAAGCCGCCACCCGGTGCATTGTGGCCGGCGAAGAAGAAGTAGAAGGACAGCGCCACCATGGACGGGAAGAGCACGCGGGTGGAGACGTCAATCATCAGCGAGCGGTTGAGTGCCTGCTCCGATTCCACCCCGGCGGCCAGCCAGCGTCGGCCGGTCACCCTAAGGGTGGGGCGGCGGCTTTCGCGGCCGAAGGATTGGGTGCGATAAATCAGTGAGACTACGCCCAGCGCGGCAATGATGATGACCGTGATTTCGCCAAAGGTATCCCACGCGCGCAGGTCTACCAGTAAGACGTTGACGGTATTGGCGCCGTGCCCAATCTCCTTGGCTAGATCCGGCATGAACTCGGAAATGGGCTTGGACTGGCGGGCGTTGATGGCAAACATCGCAACCACGGTGACCGTCAGGCCCGTGCCCACCGATAGCCACGCGCGCAGGCGGCCCATCTTGGGGTCTTGCTTCCACTCGGCGGAAGCGGGCATGCGGCGCAGGACCAGCATGAAGATAACCATCACGATGGTCTCCGTCAGCAGCTGGGTTAGCGCAAGATCTGGTGCACCGTGGAGCGCAAAGATAAAGGCGAGTGTATAACCGGTCACGCCTACGATGATGACGGCGGACAGGCGGTTAGCGGTGACCGTGGCGGCCACCGCGGCCACCATAATGATGACGGCGGCCACGATCTGCCAGGGATTTTCCGCCACAATCATCCGAATATCGGTGAGGTCGCCCTTGATGAGCATGGCTACCGGCAGCAACATCAAGGTGGCAAAGATGACCGTGAGGTTCAGCTGCAGGGAGCCGCGCTGCGTGGTTGCCGTCGTGCGCAGCGAGAGCTGGCGCAGAAGAGCGATGACCGAATCATAGGCATCATCCGCATTGCCCAGTGCAGGGTAGGGGAATTGCCACTTGACTAGGACTTGGCGCTGCCAGTGCATGACAATACCGCCCACAATAATGAGCATGGAAAGGCCCAGCGCCACGCTAAAGCCATGCCACAGCGCCAACTCACTATGCTCCTTCGGGCCGAAGGTGGAGTTGAGGTGCTGGTCAAAGGCCGCCGAGAGCGGCTTGGGGAATACACCCAGCACCACGGTTAGGGCGGTGAGTAGGGCAGGGGAGAGCCACAGCCCCATGGTGACGGGATGCATCTTGGCGACGGCCTCTGCCGGCTCCGTGCCATTAACCTCCGGCTTGGTAGCGAAGGCGCCCCACAAAAAGCGCAGGGTATAGGCCATGGTGAGGATAGAGCCGAGGACATAGGCCACCAGCATCATATTGCGCGGCATGCCGGCCAGTAGCTCCTCGTGCATGGTGGCTTCCAGCACGGCCTCCTTGGCCACGAAGCCAAAGAGCGGTGGGACGCCAGCCATGGACAGGCCAGAGATGATAGCGATGCCGAAGAGGAAGGGCTCCTTGCGCCCCAGGCCGGATAGCTTGGTGATATCCCTCGTGCCCGAGCAGTGGTCGATGGCGCCAACGACCATGAAGAGCGCGGCCTTAAAGAGCGAGTGCGCAAAGGTCAGCGCGAGTGCGGCTTGCATGGCCTCGCGCGAACCCACAGCTGCGATGGAGGTAATAAAGCCCAACTGGGAGACGGTGCCATAGGCCAGCACCAGCTTCAGGTCGCGCTGCTTGAGCGCCATCCAGCCACCCAGCAGCATGGTAAATACGCCAAGGGAGATAACCACCACGTGCCAGGTGGCAACCTCATACATCGATGGCGCGAGGCGTGCGACTAGGTAGATGCCCGCCTTTACCATCGCGGCGGAGTGGAGATAAGCGGAGACCGGAGTCGGCGCCGCCATCGCACCCGGCAACCAGAAGTGTGCCGGCGCGATTGCGGACTTCGTTAGCGCGCCCGCCAAGATGAGCACGATGGCGACCGTGACAAATGGCGTCTGGGCAAAGTGCTGATAGGCGGCGATATCGTTAAAGGTCCACGCTCCGGTCTGGCGTCCGAGCAGGATGATGCCCATGAGCATGGACAGCCCGCCCAGTGCGGTGACCATGAGTGCCTGCTGCGCGGCGCGGCGGGAAGAGGCACGCTCCGCGTAGTAGCTGACCAAAAGGTAGGACAGTATGGAGGTAATCTCCCAGAACACGTACATTAGCAGGAAATTATCCGCGGCCACCAGGCCAAACATGGCGGTGGCAAAGCCCACCATTTGTGCGGCGAACATGGCTAGGCGGCGCCGCGTGCCATCAAAATAGCCCCAGCAATACACCAGCACCAGCGCGCCCATGCCCAAGATAATGAGGCTAAATAGCGCGCCCAATCCGTCCAAGCGGAGACTAAAACTCAGGTTGGCGGACGGCATCCACTCCACGGTGCGTTCGACCGCGCCGCCGTCTGTGAAGGTACCGCGCAGGAAATGCACGAGAGTCCATACGAAGCCTGCGCTGGGAACCAGTGCCAAAATTCCAAAAGCCGGGCGACCCATTCGCATGATGAGCAGCGGCGCGACCACGGAGGCGGCGATAAGAGCACCCAGAAGTACTAGCACGTTGGTTACTACGCTCCTTATGGTTGTGTCACGTTCTTATACCCCGCTGCCGCGAATACCACGAGCACACACACACGAGAACACAGCTGACGAGAAGCGAGAACATTCACGAGCCGCGCGCCGCTGAGTACGCCGCGGCGACACAGTGCAAGCAACATGGCCGAGCGCGGGGCCAACTTTTACCACTTTATCAGTTTTTCCACGGCTTTGAAAGGAATAATTTTATGCACTGTATTATATGCCGCTATTTCGGGCCGATTTAGGACAGAAATAAACCCCGCATCCCATCGGTTCGGGACGCGGGGAGTTGGCGGCAAGCCGCTAAACCGAAGCGGCGGCCGGGAGGGGTGAGCCCTTAGGCGTAGCGCTGCAAGAAGAGCGCTTCTGCGGCAGCGATGTTTTCGATCTCGGTGGGATCGACGGACTCATTGGCCGAATGGATGGTGCACTTTGGCTCCTCCACCCCGTAGAGAGCGATCTCCGCGTTCGGGTGAGCCTCTTGCAGCTCGGTGGTCAGCGGGATGGAGCCGCCCATGCCCTGTGCGGCGGTATCCGTGCCGTAGGCCTCGGTGAGGCACTCGCCCAGTAGCGCGGCGGCGGGCTTTTCCGGATCGGTGGAGAAGCCGGCATTGGCCTCGAGCACCTCGGCCTTCACGTGGGCGCCCCATGGGGTGTGGGCACGGAGGTGATCACAGACGGCGTCGGCAATCGCGGCGGCATCGGCGCCGGCTGGAACGCGCAGGTTGAGCTGCGCGGAAGCGGTGGCGGGCACGGCGTTGACGGCCTCTGCCACCGGAGTGGAGGTAAAGCCGGTCACGGTAATGGCCGGGCGGGACCAGACCATGTTGGCCACCGGGGTGGCACCGGCCGGGTCGTCCTCGCCCATGATCTTGGTGCCATCCAGTAGCTGCGCATCGGCGCGGAAGGCCTCGGCTGGGTACTCTTGGCCGGACCACTCGGCGGCGGTATCTACGCCATCGATAACGGTGCGGCCGTACTCATCGGACAGGGAGTCGATGGCGCGCATCAGGGCCTTGGCAGCATCCGGTGCCGCGCCGCCAAACTGGCCGGAGTGCACGGCGGAGGCCAAGGTATCGACCTGCACGCCAATCTGCGCGCCGCCGCGCAGGGACGTGGTCAAGGTCGGCTGGCCCACAGCGGCGTTACCCGCATCGGCGATGAGGATGGCGTCGGCAGCAAAAAGCTCCGGGCGATCCTTGATGAGCTGGGACAGGCCCTCGCCGCCGCGCTCCTCGGAGCCCTCGATGAGGTACTTCAGGTTCACCTTGGTGCCGCCGTTATTGTCCACCGCGCGCAGGGCGGCCAAGTGCATGGCCACATTGCCCTTGCAGTCGGCGGCGCCGCGGCCGTACCAGCGGGTGGAGCCATCGGCGGCCGCGCGCTCGGTCAGGGTGAACGGATCGGATTCCCAAGCCTCGCGGTTGCCGGCCGGCACCACGTCATAGTGGGAGTACAGCAGCACCGTCTTGGCGCCCTCGTCGCCCTTGCGCTCACCCAAGATGGCCGTGGAGCCATCGGCCGTGGTGATGGTTTCCACGCTCACTCCGGCCTCTTCCAGTGAGGACTTAACCCACTGGCTTGCGCCCTTGGTCTGATCCTCCAAACCTTCCTCGTCGTGGACGGAATTAAAGGCCACGAGCTCGCTGAGCTGGCGGAAAATGGTCTCGCGATCGTTGCGAATGCTTTCATTAAGTGCAGTCATGTTCTCTACGGTACCCGCCCGCCCCAAGCTATAGAGCAACCGGAATAGGAAAACGCTGGGGTGGTGAACTAAAATTTTTTTTCATTCCACCCTGTGCGGATTCTGTCCGTTCGGACTCAAACCGAGGAAAGAAACCGGTACCAAACAGATAGAAACGGACGTAGCTGGCCGCGGCCCGCTGTAGACCGCTGCGTGGGTGAAACAAGAAACTTTCATAGCCGAGAATAGAAAGGACCTGGCATGGCGAACGCATCATCCGCCGCAGGTTCCAAGGCCTCCCTGCCCGAGCTGACTCTGCGCGGCATCATCATCGGCGGCCTGATTACCCTCATCTTCACCGCCGCCAACGTCTACTTGGGGCTGAAGGTGGGCTTGACCTTTGCTACCTCCATCCCGGCCGCCGTGATTTCCATGGCGGTGCTGCGCCGGTTCAAGGGCCACAACATTAAAGAAAACAACATTGTGCAGACCATCGCCTCTGCCGCGGGCACCTTGTCCGCCATCATCTTTGTCCTCCCGGGCCTGGTGATGGTGGGGTACTGGCAGGGCTTTGGCTTCGTGCAGACGGCCGGCGTGTGCATCATCGGCGGCGTGCTGGGCGTGATGTATTCCATCCCGCTGCGCCGCGCTTTGGTCACCGGCTCCGATCTGCCCTACCCGGAGGGCGTGGCCGCGGCCGAGGTCCTCAAGGTGGGCGATGAGAATGCGTCTGGCACCAGCCAGGAAGAAAATGCCAAGGGCCTGCGCGTCATCGTCGCCGGCGGCATTACCTCGGCCGTCATGGCGCTGCTGACCGCAATGAAGGCCGCCGCCTCCGAGGTCACCGCCTATTTCAAGCTCGGCGCCGGCGCGACCACCCTGGGCACCAGCCTGTCCACCGCGCTTATCGGCGTGGGCCACCTGGTGGGCCTGCCGGTAGGCATTGCCATGCTGGTTGGCGTGGTGATTTCCTACTTCATTTTGCTGCCCATTTTCACCACCGGCGATATTACGGGCGCCACCGCGCTTGCCGACGTCGTCGATACCACCTTCTCCGATGACATCCGCTTCATCGGCGTGGGCACCATGGCCATTGCCGCCATTTGGACCCTGCTGAAGATCGCCGCTCCCATTGCTGTGGGCATCCGCCAGTCCCTAGCCTCCTCGCGCGCCCGCAAGTCCGGCTCCACCGTGGATGTCACCGAGCGCGATATTCCCTTCCCTTATGTCGCCACCACCATCGTGGCGTTCATGGTGCCTATCGCGTTGCTGTTGTGGGACTTCGTACGCGGTACCGATATTCACGACCACATGGCCGTGCTCATCACCGTCTCCGTCCTCTTTACCCTGCTGGTAGGTCTGATTATCGCCTCCGTGTGCGGCTACATGGCTGGCCTGATTGGTGCGTCTAACTCGCCCATTTCCTCCATCGGCATCATCGCCGTGCTCGCCGCCTCGCTGCTCATCGCGGCCGTCACCCGCGGCACCACTGCGGATCCTTTGTCTTTGGTGGCCTATACGCTCTTCACCGCGGCCATCGTCTTTGGCATTGCCACCATTTCCAATGACAACCTGCAGGACCTCAAGACTGGTCAGCTCGTCGGCGCTACTCCGTGGAAGCAGCAGGTAGCGCTCATCATCGGCGTGGTCTTCGGCTCCCTGGTCATCCCGCCGATTCTGCAGGTCATGCTCAATGGCTTCGGCTTCCAAGGCATGGAAGGCGCCGGCGAAGACGCCTTGGCCGCCCCGCAGGCCGCCCTGATGTCCTCCGTTGCCTCCGGCATCTTCGATAGCTCGTTGGACTGGAACCTCATCTTCATCGGTATGGCCATTGGCGCTGTCCTTATTATTATTGACGAGCTCCTGCGCAAGTTCACCGATAAGTACTCGCTGTCCCCGCTGGCCGCCGGCATGGGCATGTACCTACCGGCCGCCCTGACCATCGTCATCCCCATCGGCGCCATCCTGGGCACCTTCTATGACAAGTGGGCCGCGAAGCAATCCCACCCGGAGTTTGCCAAGCGTATGGGTACCCTCCTGGCCACCGGCCTCATCGTGGGTGAGTCCCTCTTTGGCGTGGTCAACGCCGGCATCATTGCCGCTGCTGGCGGCGAGAGCCCGCTGGAAATCTTTGAGGGTGGTGCCTCCGCCACCGTGGTGGGCGTGATCCTCTTTGTTATCGCGCTGACGTTCATCTACCGCTGGACCAAGCGCACGGTGAAGAGCTCCTAGTTCCTGATCCATTCCTTATATAATGGCGTCCCTTCGCGGGGGCGCCATTTTTTCTTGCAGTCGCGGTAGGAGAGTGCCAGAATGGTCGTTAGCACTCGCACAGTATGAGTGCCAGATAAATCTACATCGTTGTGGTTGAGGTTGGTTCACACTCACCAGCCATGCCGTCGCGGGCGTCCGCAGCGAGAAAGACGTGAGTGTCGTCCTCAATAAACCAAGGAGCACAAACACAATGGCAAAGATTATCGCTTTTGATGAAGAGGCCCGCCGCGGCCTCGAGCGCGGCCTCAACACGCTTGCCGACGCCGTCAAGGTCACCCTCGGCCCCAAGGGCCGCAACGTCGTCCTGGAAAAGTCCTGGGGCGCGCCGACCATTACCAACGACGGTGTTTCCATCGCTCGCGAAATCGAGCTCGAGGATGCTTACGAGAAGATCGGCGCCGAGCTGGTCAAGGAAGTTGCCAAGAAGACTGACGACGTCGCAGGCGACGGCACCACCACCGCAACCGTGCTGGCACAGGCTCTGGTACGCGAGGGTCTGCGCAACGTAGCCGCAGGTTCCAACCCAATGGGCATCAAGCGCGGCATCGAGACCGCAACCAAGAAGGTCGTGGACTCCCTGCTGTCTTCCGCCAAGGAAGTAGAAACCCAGGAGCAGATCGCTACCACCGCTGGCATCTCCGCTGCTGACCCGGCCATCGGCGAGAAGATCGCCGAGGCTATGTACACCGTGGGCAACGGCTCCGTAAACAAGGACTCCGTTATCACCGTGGAAGAGTCCAATACCTTCGGCGTTGATCTCGAGGTAACCGAGGGCCTGCGCTTTGATAAGGGCTACATCTCCGGCTACTTCGCTACCGATATGGAGCGTCAGGAGGCAGTCCTGGAGGATCCGTACATCCTGCTGGTTTCCTCCAAGATCTCCAACATTAAGGACCTGGTTCCGCTGCTGGAGAAGGTCATGCAGTCCGGCAAGCCGCTGCTGATTATCGCTGAGGACGTTGAGGGCGAGGCCCTGTCCACCCTCGTTGTGAACAAGATCCGCGGCACCTTCAAGTCCGTTGCGGTTAAGGCACCGGGCTTCGGCGACCGCCGCAAGGCCACCCTGCAGGACATGGCCATCCTCACCGGCGGCCAGGTCATCTCCGAGGAGGTCGGCCTCTCCCTCGAGACCGCCGAGCTCGAGTATCTGGGTCAGGCACGCAAGGTTGTCGTTACCAAGGACGAGACCACCATCGTTCAGGGTGCTGGCTCCCAGGAGCAGATCGACGGCCGCATCAAGCAGATCCGTGCCGAGATCGAAAGCTCCGACTCCGACTACGACCGTGAGAAGCTGCAGGAGCGCCTGGCTAAGCTCTCCGGCGGCGTTGCCGTCCTCAAGGTCGGTGCCGCTACCGAGGTCGAGCTCAAGGAGCGCAAGCACCGCATCGAGGACGCAGTCCGCAACGCAAAGGCTGCCGTGGAAGAAGGCATCGTTGCCGGCGGCGGCGTAGCGCTGCTGCAGGCTGCTTCCGTCCTGGATTCCCTGGATGACCTCAAGGGCGACGAGGCTACCGGCGTCAAGATCGTCCGCGAGGCCCTGTCTGCACCGCTGAAGCAGATTGCACACAACGCTGGCCTGGAGCCAGGCGTTGTTGCTGACAAGGTTGCCTCCCTGCCAGCAGGCGAGGGCCTGAACGCCGCTACCGGTGAGTACGTCAACCTCATGGAGGCTGGCATCAACGACCCGGTAAAGGTTACCCGCTCCGCTCTGCAGAACGCTGCTTCCATTGCAGCTCTGTTCCTGACCACCGAGGCTGTCGTTGCCGACAAGCCTGAGCCGGCCGGCGCCAACAACGGCATGCCGGACGCTGACGCTATGGGCGGCATGGGCTTCTAAGTCCAAACCCCGATAGGTCTAGAGACGGGCTCAGACAAGGCTCTTAGCGGCCTTCTAGCCCCTTTTGAGCGCCCCGCTTCTGTGCTTTAGAGCGCATGAGGCGGGGCGCTTCGGCGTGTCTGCACCACTTTGCGTCGCCGATACGATACGAGTTCATCGCAATTTCTCGGGCCAATCGCTGAATCTGCTTGTCACTGTAGTTTTCTAATCGGTACGCATGTTCAACGCACACTGCCCGATTCATTGTTCAGGCAGGCTTACAATTCAGCGCCACGGTACTTAACACGCGAACCATGCGCCCCAATGACCCCGTATAGGGGTAATTTTAACGGGTTGGATTAGAAAAATTTTTTCCCTTGGGAAGACTGGTTTACGGGCATAACTATCGTTCGCTACACCCCGAAGCGTTACAGTGTTAAAGTTTATTTAACGCAATCAACTATTTGGCAAACGAAAAACGCAGTTCAGGGCGATTGTGCCGTGAGGTAAAAATTTTCCAATACCCCTATAGGATATAGCTCTTTTCTTATCGAATCGCCTAGATGTGCAGACACCTATGCAAAATTGACTTGCTTTAGATTGAACTTGTGCCAAAATATTTCTTGTGACGCCCACTGAGGGTGTCTGCAAACTGCAAACCCCCTCCGGGGCAAGATAGCTTCGGAACTATTTTAGGAGTTCAAACATGGATCTCTCCCTCGTACAGACTCACCTGGACAACTTCGTTAACACCTGGGAAGGCTGGGCAAAGGTTCTTGGCGGCCTGCAGGGCTTCGGTCACCTGTTCCTGGGTGGCGAGATGGCACCGATTAAGGGCATCAACGAGAATCTTTCTTCCTACGCTGATTTCCTTTCCTCCAAGTAATTTCATTTCCTAAACAAGTCTTAAGGAGACAAAATGTCTGACTTCATTTCCCAGTTCGCTGCTTCCTCCGAGGGCATCTTCGAGCCGATCAAGTACGTCTTCGACCAGCTCTTCCTGGTTGCATCCCCGCTGGTTGATGTAGCTAAGGGTGCTTCCAAGCTGATCGGCATGTTCGCATAAGAACATCCTTCAGTTCTGAGCTTTAGCGCTCACTGAAGCAAGAAGGCCTACCGTTTCGGTAGGCCTTCTTTTTGTTTTGTTGGTCATCGGGGAGCAGGGGTAACTGCGAAAATTTAGCGCGCTAGATGTCTACATTCGGGTTACACTTAATGCATGGCTGATATTAAAGACGACGACCTTCCCGAGATCGACCTGGCAAAAACTGACGGCTACGTCGTCGATGGAACCGATGAAGATGATCCTTCGCTGATCATGCCGGATGGTTCCCCGGTTCAGACTTGGCGGGAAAATTACCCCTATGATGAGCGTATGACTCGCGATGAGTACGAGTCTGTGAAGCGCGCTCTGCAGATTGAGCTGCTGAAGTGGCAGAACTGGACCAAGGAGACTGGCCAGCGCCACATCATTATCTTTGAGGGTCGCGATGCGGCCGGCAAGGGTGGCACCATTAAGCGTTTTAACGAGCACCTGAACCCGCGTGGCGCTCGCACTGTGGCATTGGAGAAGCCGTCGCCGCGTGAGTCCACCTCGTGGTATTTCCAGCGCTATATTGAACACTTCCCGGCCGGTGGCGAGATCGTCTTCTTTGACCGCTCTTGGTACAACCGCTCCGGTGTGGAGCGCGTGATGGGCTTTTGTACCGAAAGCCAGCACGCGGAGTTCCTTCGTGAGGTTCCGATGCTGGAGAATATGATTCTTGGCTCGGGTATCTCCCTGACCAAGTTGTGGTTCTCTGTCACCCGTAAGGAACAGCGCACCCGCTTTGCTATCCGCCAGATTGACCCGGTGCGCCAGTGGAAGCTGTCCCCGATGGACTTGGCTTCGCTGGATAAGTGGGATGACTACACCCGTGCCAAGGAAGAGCAGTTCCGCTACACGGATACGGAAGAGTCGCCGTGGATTACCATTAAGTCCAACGACAAGAAGCGCGCCCGTATTAACGCCATGCGCTACGTGCTGTCTAAGTTCGAGTACACGAACAAGGACCACGAGCTGGTGGGCGAGGTCGATGAGAACATCGTGAAGCGTGGTCGTGACCAGATTGGTGACTAGGTGGAGCTAAATTAGCCGCACATTAGGCGGGAAACTCGGTAAATCCGGGTTTCCCGCTTTTCGTTTTAGGGGTACCAAAAGGGGGTAAATAGGGAGGAATAGTTTCGCGGAAATTAGAGGAATTTAAAGGGCTATTTCCGTGCGGTTATGTTACGGAACCGTAGGTAACATTGTCGAAAACTATTTGTGGTCTCCGTCTCAGAATATTTAGCATCATTGTTATCTCAATCTCATCTAGAACAAGAATATGACCTACAGCACCACGAGGGGACAGTGATGATGAAGAAGTACGTAACCGCCTGCCTGACGGCGGCAGCAGTACTGGCGGCACCAGTTGCGGTATCTGGCACGCTCACGGCAGGGGCAATCGCCCAGGAAGCCCCGGCACCTGCGCCCGCGGCAGACCAGAAACCAGATGTCCTTGGACGCCCAACTGTCTCGGAAAAGCAGGTATCCGATGAGGAAGGCTACTTCGACAGCGCTCACGGCGAGGGCATCAAGATCTACTACCGCAAGCAGAAGGTGGCCAACCCACGCGGTGCGGTGGTTCTTGCGCACGGTGTCTCTGAACACTCGGGGCGATACGATTACGTCGCCAAGCGCCTGCTGGATGCGGGGTACAACGTCTACCGTGTAGACCACCGCGGACATGGCAAGTCCGCGGGCGGCAGCGTACCGATGGGGCACATCGATAACTTCCAGTACATCCTGGATGACTTTGACCATGTGGTGGACATGGCCAAGGAGGAAAACCAGGGAGTAAAGACCTTGCTGCTGGGCCACTCGATGGGCGCGCTGACCGTGGAGGCCTATGGCATCCGCGAGCCGGGCAAGGTGGATGGCATCATCACCAACGGTGGCGGCGCGCCGCTCAACCTGTCGGGCAAGAATGTGGCCGGAAAGAATATCACCCCGGATGATATTTCGGAGACCCAGAAGAAGCTGGATCCCACCATCTTTGAGCGCCTGCCGCTGGCTCAGCTCACCAGCTTTAATGCGCACTATGCGCAGAACCTCATTCCGCACCGCACCGAAATCGGTGCACAATCGCCGGAGTGGAGCAAGAACATCAAGCTTTCTAACCCGTTCACGGATGGGGTCTCCACCAGCCAGGCGGTCAAGGATGAGTATGCTTCGAGCCCGCTCATCGCACAGAAGACCAGCGCCGGTACCGCCCTGCAGTTGGCGGCAATCGCGAATTATGACGCCGTCAATGCGGATCTCTTCACCGCACCGACGCTCATCATGCACGGCACCAAGGACGGCATCGTGCCGCCGTATTTCTCCCAGGATTGGTACAACTCCATCTCTTCCGAAGACGTGGAGTATGTGACCTGGGAGGGCCAGAAGCATGAGGTCTTCAATGAGCCGGCTGCGGATCAGGCCCTCGACACCGTCGTGGACTGGCTCGATCGCCACGCCTAAATCCTCGCGGGACCCAAGGAGAGAACTCTTGGCAGGCATACAGTGCTTGCCAAGAGTTTACGTATATGTAACCGCCTCGTTGCCCAGGCCGGATAGAAATTGAATTATGAAAAATAAACTCTGTGCTTTCTCATCTGTCCTGGCGCTCACCGGAATGGTAGGCGCGCCCGTTGCGGCGGCCCAGTCCTCGCTTCCAGGTTCCTCCTTTGGTTCTTCTTTGGGGTCATCGTTGGGCTCTTCCTGGGGGTCTTCCCAGGGCTCGTCCGAGGGTTCCTCCGCTGGGGACGAGGCGCAGCCGGGGGAAGGCGCTGAGTCGCGGGTGCTGTGGCAGGAAAGCTTCGACGGGGTGGATGCCCCGGCATGGTTTACCCACCGCGCGCCGGAGGGGTGGAGCGCGGACGTGCAGGGCGTGGACTCGGGCGAGGCCCGCTGGAAGGGCTGGACTTTTGGCGATATGCGCCACTGGACCTGGGCATCTGGTACCGATATGCGCCACTATTTCACGCAGGCGCATGACACTTTCGCCATCATCGACAACAAGCAGCAGCGCCTGGCCGAGGGCGATTCCATGACCGCCAAGCTGGAAAGCCCGGCTATCCCTGTAGCGGGGCAGCAGCGAGTGAATGTGGAATTCGACCACCATTACCGCCAGGGAAAGGATGGGCAGAATGCCACGGTGACGGTCTCCTTCGATGGCGGGGAAGCCCAGGAAATCGCCGCCTTTGAAAAGGACGTCTTCTCCAAGCACGAGTCCATTGGCGTGGACGTGCCGGCCGGCGCGAAGAATATGCAGGTTAGCTTCAGCTACAACAACGGCAATGATGACTGGTGGTGGGCGGTGGACAACGTGGGCGTCGTCAAGCCGCTCGGTGAGCTGCAAGGCTCGCCGCAGGCTACCGTGGACGTGCTTTCCGACGTCCAGGGCGACCCCCAAGACTACAAAGACGCGGTCCGCCAGTTGAACGGCATGGAGGACAAGGCCGGGGCGCTGGTGCTCAACGGCGACCTGGTGGACGATGGCTCGCAGGAGCAGTGGGACGATTTCTTGGCCGCGCACAGCGAGGTGCCGCACGATTCGGGCAAGGAATTGTGGACCATCGGCAACCACGAAATGTATGGCAAGGAAGGCTCTAAGACCTACCTCGATCGCTTCCTGAAGTACTCCGGACAGGACAAGCCGTGGAAGGAAGAAGTGGTGGATGGGGTGCCGCTCATTTCGGTAAATACCGAGTTTTATTCCGATATCCTGCGCCACGGCAAGGAGCCGTTCCAGCGCATCAGCAAGGAGCAGCTCGACTGGCTAGATGAGCGCCTAGCGTATTGGGATGCTAAGGGCACACCAGCGCTGGTCTTTAGCCATCCGCTGCTGCCGCAGACAGTATCGATGTCCCATTCGGCGTGGTACCAGAATGACTTTGAAAACCTTGAGGCGCTTTCCAATGTGGTCAATAAGTACAACAACATCGTGTGGTTTAGCAGCCACAGTCACTCCTCACTGCACCAAAATAACTGGTGGGGAACCCGCCGCTACGACGGCACCGGCGAGGCTGGCCGCACCGGTTTCCCGGTGGTCAACACCGGCGCCATCCTCAATGAGTACCTGCCGGATGGCGATAATGATGAGACAATCGTCAAGGAAAAGGAAGAGGCCTCCACCGGACTGCGGGTCAAGGTCTTTGCAGACCGCGTCCGGGTGGAGGCCTGGGACTTCAAGTCCGGCGAGATGATTAAATACCAGGACTTCGCGCGGTAGGGCGCAGGCTACTGCCGGTGGCCTAGCGCTTCCATGGCTCGATGGGGTTGCCCTGCCATACGGCGTTGGTGGGCACGCGGTCGCCGCGCATGACCAGCGAGCCGGGGCCCACGGTGGAAGCCGTGCCGATGAGCGAGGCCGGCAGCGCCACCGAATGGGCGGCCAGCGTGGAGCCGTCCTGGATGGTGACGGTATCTAGGCTCATCACGCGGTCCTGGAAAAGGTGGGTTTGCACCACCGTGCCGGGGCCCACGGTGGCGGCCTCACCGACGCGGATGAGGTCCGTTTCCGGGAACCAGTAGGAATCGATCCACGCGCCGCGGCCGATCTCCACGCCGAGGGCGCGCAGCCCCAGGTTGATCTCGCCGGAGCCGTAGGTGTGCTGGAAGAACCACGGCGCGGCGACGACCTCCACGAAGGTATCCTGCAGCTCGTTGAGCCAGACAAAAGCGGACCACAGCGGGTGGTCGGCCGCGCGGTGCTTGCCCACGCAGATCCACTTCACCGCGACGGTGACGGCCATGGCCACCGCACCCATGCCCATGAGCACGAGGCCGGAAAGGAGCCAGGTGAGGGGGAAGCCGAGGGCGTCGAGAAGCGAGTCATAGACGCTGAGGGTTGCCGCGAGCAGCATGGCAGAAAACATCGGCGCTAGAAGGCGCATGGTTTCCACCACGCCGCGGGCGGCCTTAACGGCAAAGCCCGGGTTATAGGTCAGCGCCTCACCCGAGTTAGCGGGGGAGTCCACCTCTACGGTCACGCGGCGCATGCGCTCTGGCGGCGCACCCCACCAGTTGGCGCCGGCCTTTGTCTTCTTCGGGGTAGAAGAAAGCACGGCAACCAGCGAGTTCTTCGATAGCTTGCGGCCGGGCGCGGTGATGCCGGAGTTGCCCACGAAGGAGCGCTTGCCCACCTTGGTCTCGCCGGTGCGCATCCAGCCGCCGCCGAGCTCGTAGCCGCCGATCATGGTGTCATCGGCCAGGAAGGCACCTTCTTTGACCTCGGTGAGCTTGGGGATCATGACCGCGGTGGAGATTTCCACGTTGGCGCCAATCTCCGCGCCGAGCGAGCGCAGCCACGCTGGGGTCAGCTGGGAGGCATAGAGCGGGAAGAGCTTGGTGCGGGCCTCGTCCATGAGGCGCTCGATGGCCCACAGGCGCCAGCCCTTGGCCGAGCGCACGGGTGCTACGCCTGGGCTAATGCCCAGCGAGAGGATGCGCACGCCCAGCCAAGTCTGCAGCATATAGGTGGCAAAGGCCGCCAGCGCGCCAACGGGCGCGAAGAAGATCGCACCGACAAAGCTATCGCCGCCCGTGGAATGCACGAGGGCCAAGACGATGGCCGCGCCTACCGCCAGCGCTACAACCGGTTGGATGGCCAGCAGGACGGAGGTGGCGTCATAAATGGCCACCCACCACGGCCGGCGCTTGGGCGTATGGGATGGGAAGCGGTGCTTGGAGCGACCCACCTTTTGGGCAGGCGAGCCGGACCAACGCTGGCCGTCCTTGATCTTCTTGCGGCCGGTGACGGTGGAGCCTGCCTCCACGTGGGCATACTTGCCCACCACGGTGCCAGGCAGCAGCGTGGAGCGCGCACCCACGCGGGCACCTTCCTTGACGTCGATGGCGCCCACATGCAGGATATCGCCGTCCAGCCAGTAACCGGAGAGGTCCACTTCGGGCTCGATGGCGGCGTGCTTGCCTAGGGTGAGCAGACCGGTCACCGGCGGCAGGGAGTGCAGGTCCACGCCGCGCTTGACCTTGACGCCAAGAGTACGGGCGTAGTTATTCACGCGCGTGGCACCTGCCAGTGAGCTCGCGCCGGAGGCATTAGCCCAGCGCTCGGCCGCCCAGATGCGCAGGTGCGTCGAACCGCCGCGCGGGTAATCGCCCGGCTTAATTCCGGCCGTAATAAGACGCGCACCGTAGCCGCCAATGGGGATGCGGCCGACGGGGGTGACAAAGACGATGAGCATGGCGATGACCAGCCACCACGGATAGGCCGCGGCCCACTCAAAGCCCAGCGATGCTGCCACGGTGGAACCCAGCATGAGCCATGCCAGCCAGCTGGAGGCGGCCAGCGTCATGACGGGAATCTGAATCAGGGTCTGGGCGAGGCGGGTGCCGAAGCCGACCTTGGTGACCTCGCGCATGGGGGCATCGGCAGCCGCGGGGCGCGGTTCGGCTCCCGCAATGAGCTCGGCCAGCGAGCCCAAGCGCGGGTGGTCGTAGAGGTCGCGCACGGCCACGGTGGGGTAGCGCTCCCTGATATGGCCCACGAGGGTCGCGGCCGCCAGCGAGGTGCCGCCGAGCGAGAAAAAGTCGGCGTTCTCGTCTTCCACGGACACGCCGAGCGTTTCGACCCACAGCTCCGCGAGCCACTTCTCGGTCTCGGTCAGCGTGGTCGATTCCACGCCCACTCCCGGCAGCGGCCACGGAAGGGCCTTCTTATCTACCTTGCCGGAGGTACGCACCGGCAGTTCTTCCATGACGCAGATGCGCGGGACGAGCGCGGCCGGCATGGTTTCGGCCAGGCGGGCGTGCGCGGCCTCGTGATCGAAGCCCTTGGCCTCATCCTCGAGGGAAACGTAGCCCACCAGGACGGATTCGCCGCCCGGGGTCTTCTGCACGGCCACGGCCGAGTTATAGACGTTATCCAGGGCCGCAACGTTGGCTTCGACTTCGCCGAGCTCGATGCGGCGCCCGCCAATTTTCACCTGGTCATCCACGCGGCCGACGAAGTACAGCCCGTCCTCCTCCAGGCGCACGTGGTCACCGGTGCGATACGCACGCTGCCAGCCCATCGACTCCAGCGGGGCGTACTTCTCCGCATCCTTGGCCGGATCCAGGTAGGACGCCAGTCCCACGCCGCCGATCACCAGCTCGCCGACGCCGCCTAATTCCACAGGCATGCCCTGCTTATCGACGACCACCAGGTCCCACCCATTCAACGGCAAGCCAATGGACACCGGCCGGCCTGGCAGCATCTGCTGCGCACAGGCGACGACCGTGGCCTCGGTGGGGCCGTAGGTATTCCACATCTCGCGGTCCTCGGTGGCCAGGCGGTCCACCAGTTCCTGCGAGCAGGCCTCGCCGCCGACGATGAGCAGGCGGATATTATCCAGCGCCTCGGCCGGCCACAGGCCCGCCAAGGTAGGCACGGTGGACACGACGGTAATATCGCGGCGGATGAGCCACGGGCCCAAGTCCATGCCGGAGCGCACCAGAGATCGCGGCGCCGGGACCAAGCAGCCACCGTGGCCCCAGGCCAGCCACATTTCCTCGCAGGAGGCATCGAAGGCGACGGACAGCCCGGCGAGCACACGATCCTCCGGGCCGAGCGGCCCGTGCGGGTGATTGACCAAAAAGAGGCTGGCCTCGGCATCCACGAAGGCAGCCGCGGAACGGTGGCTCACGGCCACGCCCTTCGGCTTGCCGGTAGAACCGGAGGTGAAAATGATCCACGCGGTGTCTTCTGGGCGCGGGGCATTGGGGTTCTCGGCCGGCTCCTCGGCGGAGGTGTCGGGGGCGTCCGGGCGCGCGGAATCGCGCAGGAAGCGGAAGCCTTCATCAGTAAAGACGCCATCGATATCGGCCTCGCCGAAGACCATCTCGGCGCGCTCGTCTGGGTCATCGGCGTCGACAGGCACGTAGGCCGCGCCCGCCGCCAGGGTCGCCAAAATGGCGAGGTAGAGCTCGCGCTTGCCGGAGGTCATCCGAATGCCGATCCGATCGCCTCGGCGCACGCCATTGGCGTGCAGCTCGGTGGCCCACAGCTCGACTTCGTGGATGAGCTCGGAGTAGGTGATGATCTCGCCGTCATCAAGCGCGGCGGCGTCTGGGTGCATCTCCGCGGTAGTGGTGATGATGTCCCACAGCGTACGCGGCCGCGGCGCCGCGCTACCTAGAAGGTACTGCTGCGGGACGAGCGATTCGGGGCCCGCCATTTATGCCTCGTCCTCGTCCGCGGCAATGATGGACTTGGCCAACTTTCGCAGGTGCTTGAGCTGCTTATTGGTGGACTCATCCAAGGCCTCGTCCTCAGCAGTGGCAACAAGCTCCGCCAGGTCTTTGTGAACCTTCGCGCCCTTCTTGGTGGACGCGACGATCTGGCGGCGGCGATCCTTCGGATCGCGCTCGCGCTTGGCCCAGCCGCGGTCCTCGAGGGCGTCGATAAGACGCACCATGTCAGAAGCATCAATGGCCAGGGTCTCGGAGAGGTAGGACTGCGACGCGGCATCCGCGTCCACCAGGCAGGTAAGGACCCAGTACTCGCGCAGCGTCGTCTGCTTGGTCTGCAGGGCAGCCTCGACGCCATCGCGGGTGCGGCGGCGGAGGCGCTCCAGCTGGAACGACGGGGATTCGAGCAGGGTCGTTGGGATTACAGAATTATTCGTGGAAGCCATACCATCATAATAATCCCAAAAGATTGGTTTAGGCCAATTAATCCGTTTCGATGGGAAGTCCGGCAGCCTTCCACTTATCCGTGCCGCCATCGACGTTAATGGTGTCCCAGCCCAGCGCATGCTCCAAATACTGGCAGACCTGCATGCTGCGGCCGCCCGCGTGGCAGATGACGTAAATATCCTTGTCCGGGTCGATTTCCTGGATGCGACCCGTAATCTCACTCATCGGGATGTGGGTCGCGCCCTTTGCGCGCTCCACTGCCCACTCGTCATTCTCGCGGACATCAATGAGCTGAGCGCCTTCTGGTACTTCAGTTGGTTGAACGTTTTCCATGCCTCATACCCTAGTCACGCAGAGGTCCTTATGCTGCTCCGCGTGCCGCGTCCGAGAAGAGCCGTGAGGAACCAGGCGGGGCGAAAAACTGTGAGCTCGGCCCGTTGCGGCAACTGCCTGTTCCAGCAGCTTTAGCTCTTGTCTCGCCAGACTTGTAGCCCAAATGGTTATCTGCTTCGGCATTAAACCCCTTGTATTCGAGGCTTAAAGTATGCCTTGGTCCAAGTCCTTGGCATCCGCGGCGGATGTGCGCGGGGCATCAATTTCCAGCGGCAACTGAGATGAGTTCAGGCGAACCTGTCTTGGTCGTGATTAGAGTGGCGTACAGCCCAAGGTACAGCTTTCTGTTTATGGCGAGGGTGGGTCTTCTCCACCACGTTTTCAACATTCATCTGAATTGAAAGGGAAATTTTTTGATGAAAAGTCTTACATGCATGCGGACAGAGCTTCGACAAGGCACGCTTGAAATCGACGGCATTACCATAGAAAGCCGTATCGGCGTGGACCTCGAGCCTCACAGCGAATATAACCTGAGCCTTGAATTTGCAGTCCGTCAAGGAACGGCACCCACTGCAATGAGGCTTAAGACCTTTGGTGCTGAGTTCCTACTCATTGATAATGAGACAGAAAACAGCATTCGTCTTACCGATGGCGTTAGCAATAGCGCAAGCTTTCGTCTGCGAACCGGACAAAAGTCAGGCTTGTTGAGTGTTTTCAACGAGTACCTGCATAGTTATTGGGAAGGTGTCGAACCCGCCTACGAATACATGACTGGCGATTCAGGGATTGTTATCACCAAGAGGGACGGCGACACCATTCACTTTGCCTGCAACAACCGCAGTCCACGCGAGCAGCTAGCGTTTGAGGACGTCACGGGGAGGCTTACGGTTACGAAAGTTGGTTCAGCGGAAGATCTTTTCATTGCCCCTGTAGAGGATGGATCGCCGATTCAGCAATATTGCTTCATCGACAGTGGTGGTGAAGTACCCGAGGAAAAGAAGCTCGTTGATTTTGCTACTGCGCTTTCGGGCACGGTCTCCCCGACTAGCGAAGCGGTCACTACCTTAATTGACAGGCTTGAGGGGCTTAACTACACCGTCATTTCTTCCGCAGACAATGCTGTCACCATTGAAGTCGACATCTCGGATGAGGACACCACCGAATTCGCTATGGTCGATGAGGCCCGACTATGGAATCTCAACCTAGTGAAGGTACGCACTCACACCCTGCTCAATCAGAGCACAAACCAGCCAGAAAATTAGGTCACGACTGCTCAGAATTTGGATGCGAAGGATCGCGTGATTCGTCGTGTTGAAGAAAGAATTTTGGCGGAGAGCACGCAGGTGCAAGCCACGGATCTGGCTGTGGCACTTGGATCGTCGGTTCGTGTGAGGAGTCGATGTTGTTCATGGTAAATAGCGCCGGAAAATGGGGGTCGCGCGCTATTTACCGTGAGCGTCGTGCGGGCGGTCCGCGACGATACTTGGTGGCGCATGGGGTCAAAGTGACGTACACGGCGCTGGCCCCGCGCAGGCCTGCGTGCGCGTTTTAACGGTGCGCGGAGAGGTACTCCAGAATCGCCTTGACGCGGCGGTTGTCCTCGCTGGGGTCTAAGCGAAGCTTGGTGAAGATGTTGGAGACATGCTTGGCCACCGCGGCGGCGGATAAAACGAGCTCGGCGGCGATGTCCTTGTTGGACTTGCCGCGGGACATTAATTCGAGAACCTCGCGCTCGCGCGGGCTGAGCTCGCCCAAGCCGCTGCGTCCGGAGCTCATGAGAGCTTGAGCCACGGTGGGGTCGATGACGGTGCCGCCCTGGGCCACCACGTCCAGGCTGGCCAGGAAGTCGCGCACCTCGGAGACACGGTCCTTCAAAAGGTAGCCGGTGCCGGCCTCGGGGGAGTCGAAGAGCTCCACCGCATATGCAGGGGCTACGTACTGGGAGAGCACCATGACGGGCAGGCCCGGGTAGGCGTTTCTCAAATTCACGGCGGCTTTCAAACCATCGTCGCCCATGCCCGGCGGCATGCGCACGTCCGTGATGACGATGTCCGGCAGGTCGTCGCGCAGTTTATCCACCACAGCCTCGAGCGAAGGAGCAGAGGAAGCCTGGCCCACTACAGAGTGCCCGCGGCGCTCCAACAGGCCGGCCAGGCCCTCGCGCAGAATGGCGGAGTCATCCGCTACCACAATCCTTAAGCTCATCTTTTACACTCCTGGCTGTCCGCGATCGAGAAGAAGGGGAATGGACCCGGCCACCCGGGTCGGGCCGCCAGGCGGTGAGGACAAAGACATTTCTCCGCCGAAGGCAGCAAGACGCTCGGCCATCCCCGCCAGGCCGTGCCCGGGGACGACCTGTGCGCCGCCGTGGCCCTCATCCACCACGGTGATGCGCAGCGAATCGTCCGAGGTCACCAGCACCGAAACCGGCGCGCCCGGCGCATGCTTGGCCGCATTCGTCAAAGCTTCCGTGCCGAAGAAATAGCCGCAGGCCAGCACGGAGGCGGAGAGCTCAGGCAGAGGATGCGGGGCGAAGACGCTGACGTGGGGGCCGTGGGAGGAGGCGGCGTCGGCAAGCGCGGCGACCAGGCCGTGATCCTGCAGCACCTGTGGGTGAATACCGTGCACCGTGGCGCGCAGGGAATTCAGGCCGCGGTCCACGTCCTGCTTTGCAGCGGTGAGGAGCTCGGTGAGGTCAGCGGGGGCGTCGAGAAGAGCCTCGCCCAACTTCATGCTCGCGGCCACGAGGTATTGCTGCGCGCCGTCGTGCAGGTCGCGCTCGATGCGGGCGCGCTCGACCTCGTAAGCGTCCGCGATGGCGCGGCGCGAGGCCGTGAGCTGCGCAATCTGCTGCGCCTGCTGCTGCTCGTGCGTGGTAGGTTGGGGCTTCTTTCGGAACACGGTTCACAGCATATCGGGCGCCCCGAACTACAGGGGTAGTGCTGGCACTACCTTAAAGAGCAACGCTAGGGCTGTTCTTTCCGCGGGCCCGGCACGGTGGAATGAGAGACATGGCACAGACACTTTCCCTGACAGACATCACTAAGGACTTCGGCGGCGGCCCGGTGCTCGCCGGAATTTCCCTCGACATTAAACCGGGCGAGCTCGTGGCCGTCATGGGGCCGTCTGGCTCCGGCAAGTCCACGCTGCTGCACTGCATGTCCGGCGTGCTCACCCCCACGCACGGTAGCGTGCGTTACGGGGACGAGGAGCTCTCCGCGCTTTCCGACGCCCCCCGCTCCCGCACCCGCCTGCGCAACTTCGGCTTCGTCTTCCAGGATGGTCAGCTGCTGCCGGAGCTCAGCAACGTGGATAACGTGGCGCTGCCGGCCATGCTTAACGGTATGGGGCGGGGTGCGGCCCGCAGGCGCGCGATGGAGCTTCTCGATCAGCTGGGCCTGGGTGGCCTGGCTGACCGCCGCCCGGCGCAGGTCTCCGGTGGCCAGGCCCAGCGCGTGACCATTGCGCGTGCGCTGGTGGCGAACCCAGGCGTTGTCTTCGCCGACGAGCCGACCGGTGCGCTGGATCAGTCCACCGGCCACGAGGTCATGCAGATGCTCACCACCATCGTGCGCCAGGCCGGGGCGAGCCTGGTCATGGTCACGCACGACCCGAAGGTAGCCGATTGGATGCAGCGCCGCGTGGAGATTCGCGATGGCATCATTCACGACGACCGCCGCCTGGGGGTGATTCGATGAACACCGCCACCTTGGTCTATGACCTGCAGCGCGAATCCATTCGCGCGCGCTCGGGCACGGGCATCGTCTCTCTATTGGCGATTGTGAGCCTGACCATCGGTTCCGCCATCGCCTTTTTGGTTGCGGGTGGTACCTGGATGTTTTGGGAGCGCGCCCAGCACGTCGAGGACGCCGCGCCCGCCCTCAAGGAGGCCTTTGGCAACGAGATGGAGGCCTTCCTCTATCCCTGGTTCGCCCTGGCTCTCTTTGCCTGCGCGTTCATCCTTCCCGCGCTGTTTAACCTCACCTCCCAGGCCGCCGTCCTGGGTGCGTCCGGCAGGGAGCAGCGCCTGGCCACCCTGCGCCTGCTGGGCCTAAGCTCCCGCCAGGTGGAGCGCATGGCAATTGTGGAAACCGGCCTCCAGGCGGTGATCGGCATCGTGCTCGGCGGGCTGATTAGCCTACTCGTCGCACCGGTCTTTACCCAGCTGGACTTCCAGATGCGGCCCATTGACCTGACAGAGATTCTGCTGCCCTGGTGGGGATATATAGCTGTGGCCGGCGTGCTCTTCCTCCTGGCCATCGGCGCGGCACTGTACGGCATGCGCCGCGTGCGGGTGAGCCCGCTGGGCGTGGCCAAACGCCAGATGCCCGCGGCCTACCGCTGGTGGCGCGCCATCGTCTTCCTCATCATCGTGGCAGTCGGCGGCGTGTTCCTCACGGGCAAGGCGGGCCCGCCCACCGCGATGGTCATCGCGGTCATGTTTGGCATGCTGATGAGCATCAATCTCATCGCGCCTTTCATCCTGCAGCTGGGCGCGCACGTCTTCTCCCTCTTCCCCGGAACCGCGCACTTCGTGGCCTGCAAACGCGTGGCGGGCAATGCCCGCCCGGCATGGCGGCGCAGCGCTGCCATCGGCTTCTTCGGCTACCTGGCCGGCTTCCTCGTTGCCGCGCCCCTGGGCTCCGATGCCTTGGCCGCGGTGCTCAAAGAAGATCCCGGGATGAACGTAGTGTTCAAGGACATCTCCACTGGCGTTGTACTAACCCTCGTCTTCGGCTTCACGTTGACCACCATGTCCATCATCCTGGGTCAGGTTTCCGGCATCTTCGAGGACAAGGAGCTCATCCGCTCTCTGGATTTGATGGGCGTGCCGCGCGGCTTCCAGTTCCGCTCCGGGGCGTTGACCGTCATGGGGCCGGTCGTGGCCTTGAGCTCCTTCGGTTTTCTCTTCGGCGGCGGAATTGCTTCGCTGATGTTCTTCTCCAACGTCGAGCAAAGCGACGTCGATGTGAGCGCTCGCCTGCTCATGGCCTTCGGCTTCCTGGCGGTGGGCTGGGTGGTCACGCTTCTTGCCATTGTCCTTGTTGAACCGTTGCGCGGCTACGTGCTGCGCACAGGAGGTCGAAAAGAATGAAAACTGTACTGAAAATTTTGGCGGACTCTTCGCCGTTGTCTTTATCGCGGTGCTCGCCGCCGTGTACTTCCTCGGCCCCTCCTATGGCGGGGCGCTGCTGGGCAAGCCCTATATTCTTTTCAACACCAGCGAAAAACGTATCAACACTGCGATGGTGGATACCGCAGCGTATACCGGAATCTATGGCGAGAGCGAAGAATTTCAGCGCGACCGCGAGGCTTTCAAAGAGGACCCGACCAACGCGGAGCTCCTCGTTGCCGCCATCGACACCGCCTCCTCCGCCGAAGTCACCCTCCTGACCTTCCGCGGCCTGGAGAACGTGCGCACCTTCGGCGAGCCGATCGCCGGCTACGCCTCCGCCAACGTGGTGCTGGATTACCCGGATGGCTGCTCGCTCATGCTCACTACTGCCAAGGACAAGGCGTGCACAGGCGAGGAGTTCGCTGAGGATCCCATCGCTCCTGATGCCCCGGAATCTGAACTCGACGGCTGGCTTGCCTCCCATTGTGGCTTCTAAGGCGCGGTTTTCGTCCACGGGTGCCTTTGACGTTCACGGCAAATAACGCCCCGAAACACGCTATTTTTCGCCACTATTTACCGTTAACGACAGTGATTAGTCGGAAAACGCGAAAGGTACGCTTCGGCGCGCGGTGGGAAACCTCTTTGGTCCCCACCGTCTGCGGAAACGTACCTTCACAGTGCCGCCGTTAGCGTGCGGCAGAAGCGCTTACTTGAAGCGAGCCTTTGCCTCGTCGAGGATCTTCTCTGCCTCAGCCTTGTCGCCCCAGCCGGAGCCGGTAACTTCCTTGTTCGGCTCCAGGTCCTTGTAGTGGACGAAGAAGTGCTCGATTTCGTCCTTGATGTGCTGCTCCACATCGTTGATGTCCTGGTAGCGCTCCCAGCGCGGGTCATCGATGACGGCGAGCAGCTTGTCATCGCCGCCGGCCTCGTCAGTCATCTTGAAGACGCCGACGATGCGGGCCTCAACGACAACGCCCGGGAAGACCGGCTCCGGCAGGATGACCAGGGCGTCGAGCGGGTCGCCGTCCTCGCCCAGGGTGTGGTCGATGAAGCCGTAGTCAGCCGGGTAAGCCATCGGGGTGAACAGGTAACGGTCGAGGTAGACCTTGCCGGACTCGTGGTCAACCTCGTACTTGTTGCGGGAGCCCTTCGGGATTTCAATGGTTACTTCAACGCTCACAGCGATGTCCTCCATGGGGGATTGGGTATCAATTACTGCCCATAGTCTAGCGCGTTGCGGATTCGCGCTAGGGTTAAAGGCAATGAAAGCAAAGCATGTTTGGTGGTCAGCGACCGCGCTCGTGGTAGCAGCAGCGGTCGGAGGTACGGCTGCGCTGGGCGTTACCCTCCAGCGCGAATACGGCGATCTCTCGCATGGAGAAGCACAGGCGGTGCAGGCTCCTAAGGAGCCGTTGAGCGCAGCAGAGCCGGGCGAGGCAAACCTGGATGCGCTGAGGGCGAAGCTGGATGAGCTCGCTAAGAATAAGGACCTTGCCACTTTCGGCGGCGAGGTGATCGATACCGAAACCGGCGACGTAGTGTGGCAGCGCGACGCGGATAAGCGGCTTACCCCGGCCTCGTCCACGAAGGTCCTCACCACTGCGGCGGCGACGTTGGCGCTGGATGAGAATGAGAGAATCACCACCAAGGTCTACCGTGGGTCGAACGAAAGGAACGTGGTTATTAAGGCCGCGGGCGATGTGTGGATGACGCACGAACAGCTCGATGATTTGGCCGAGCAGATTTCGAAGAACGTCGAGCAGGTCGATGGAGTCTACATCGATACCTCCGTATGGTCCGGCGAGGCGCAGGCCCCGGGGTGGGATCCGGAGAACGTGGACGGCGGCTTCGTCGCGCCGATGGAACCGGCCATGCTCTACGGTGGTCGCCTGGGCGCGACGACGGGGGATGTGCCGAGGAGTCATGAGCCGGCTTTGGATGTGGCTAAGCAGCTAGGCGATCGCCTCGGCGCGGGCAAGGTAGGTATGGGCTCTGTGGCAGAGAATGCGCAGGAGGTGGCGAGCGTGGATTCGCCGCCGCTAGCGGACCGCGCCCGAGAAATGGTGCGCCATTCCGATAATGTCATGGCTGAGGCCATTGCGCGTGAGCTGGCGATGTCCCGAGGCAAGGAAGCCAGCTTTGAAGGCGATACGCAGGCCACGCTCGAGGTGCTGCGGGAGCAGGGATTCGACGTCGAGGGCGTCGACATTAAGGACAATTCCGGGCTCTCGGTGGACAATCGGCTCACCGCCGGGCTGTTGACGCAGCTCATTAATGGCGCGGTCAAGGATCCGCACCTGCGCCCGCTGGTGTCCTACCTGCCGGTGGCCGGCGGCGATGGCACGCTATACGAGCGCTACGGCGATTCCGCGGCCAAGGGCTATGTGCGCGCCAAGACGGGCACGCTGACTGGGGTCTCGGCCTTGGCCGGCACCGCGCAGGGTAATTCCGGGCGCGTATATGCCTTTGCCTTCCTTGTGAATGACGGTGATATTTTGGCCGCCCGCAAGGCCCAAGACGCGTTGGCTTCTGCACTGCATGAGTTCTAATAAGCCCTTTTGGCCGCGGGTTTCGCCGCACTTTCTGGCGTGTCGGCGCGGCGTGCGCGCCGCGGGCCTTGACCGTGCAGTGGCGGTGGGGCTGTCCGGAGGTGCGGATTCGCTGGCTCTGATGGCGGCGCTGGTGGCGGAGGGGCACGAGGTGCTCGCGCTGTGCGTGGACCACGGGTTGCAGGACGGATCGCGGGCGCAGGCAGAGTGCGCGGCCGAACAGGCGCGAACGCTGGGCGCGCGGGCGCGGGTGCTTAGCGTTGAGGCGGGCGCTGCGGCGGGGGCGGAGTCGATGGAGGCGGCCGCGCGGGTGGCGCGGTATCGGGCACTGGCCGCCGCGTGCGCGGTCGAAGGTTTAGAGGTGGCCGTGGCGCATACGGCCGACGACCAGGCGGAAACGCTGCTGCTTGGTGCGCTGCGCGGACGGGTGACCGGCATGAGCGAGCGCAGCGAGGTCGAAGGCGCCCGCGTGGTGCGGCCGCTGCTGAACGTGCGCCGGGCCGATACCGAGGGCGCCTGCGCGGAGCTGGGCCTCTCGGCGTGGCAGGATCCGCAGAACGCGGACACGAATTTCCGCCGCGTGGCGCTGCGCCGCGAGGTCATTCCGCAGTTGAGCCGCATCATCGGCGGGGACGCGGTGCCAGCGCTGGCACAAGCCGCAGGCGACGCCGCGCTTGACGACGCCGCCCTGCGCACCCCACCCACCACCGACTGCGCCGAGCTGGCGGCGATGGCGGAACCGCAGCGCCGGCGGGCGATCGCTGCGTGGCTGGTCAGCGAGGGGGTAGAGGTAACAAGGAGGGGAGTGGGGGACGTCGGCAAGCTGTGCACCCACTGGCACGGGCAAGGCCCGGTGGCCGTGCGATCGGCGCGGCAGGTGGGGCAGAGGTTGGAAGTAGCCCGTATAGGTGGCAAACTGGCACTATTGTCCGGTCATTAAAGGAGCGCACACGTGCACGACAAGAAAGACTTCGCCGTTCCCGCAAACCGCTACGGTGACGATGTAGAAGCAATCCTCATTGGAGAAGAGGAACTGCAAAGCCGCGTCCAAGAACTCGCGGATATGGTCTCGGAAAAGTATGCCGACTCTGAGCAAGACCTCCTGTTGGTCTGTGTGCTCAAGGGCGCAGCATTCTTCCTCACGGACTTTGCGCGCAAGCTATCTATCCCCTCCGAGCTGGAGTTTATGGCCGTATCCTCCTACGGTGCCTCCACTTCCTCATCCGGCGTGGTGCGCATTTTGAAGGATTTGGACCGCGATATTGCCGGGCGCAACGTGCTCATCGTGGAAGACATCATCGATTCCGGCCTCACCCTGTCGTGGCTCATCCGCAACCTGGAAGGCCGCAACCCTGCCTCGCTGAACGTGGTCACCCTGCTGCGCAAGCCGGAGGTAGTCAAGGCCGATATTGACCTGCTGGATGTGGGATTTGATATCCCGAATGAATTCGTCATCGGCTACGGGCTGGACTTTGCGGAACGCTACCGCGATCTGCCTTACGTGGGCACCCTCCACCCCGATGTCTATACCACCAACTAAAATCGCGCAGTAATGAAAAACAACAAGATTCTTCGCTACGGCGGGATTGCGGCCCTCATCCTTATCGCGCTGTACGCTTTTACCTTCTTTAGCAACGACGCCCGCGGCTACGTGCAAGCGGATACCTCCGTTGCGCTGACCCAGCTCAAGGACAAAAACGTCAATGAGGTGGAAATCGATGACCGCGAGCAGCGCCTGCGCATCAAGCTCAAGGACGAAATCACGGTAGACGAGCGCGACGGCGTGCAGGAGATCGTGGCCAAGTACCCGGCCCGCGCCTCCGAGCAGGTCTTTAACGCCGTCAAGGATTCCGGTGCCGAGAAGTACCAGACCAACGTCACGCAGGAATCCTTCTTGGGCTCCATGCTCAGCATGCTGCTGCCGATGCTCATCCTCTTCGGCGTGCTCTTCTGGCTCATGTCCCGCATGCAGCAGGGCGCTGGTGGCATGTTTGGCATCGGCGGTTCCAAGGCCAAGGAACTGACCAAGGATATGCCGACCAATACCTTTGAGGACGTGGCCGGCGCGGACGAGGCCGTGGACGAGCTGCAGGAGATCAAGGACTTCCTGGAAGATCCCACTCGTTACCACGAGCTGGGTGCCAAGATTCCGCGTGGCGTGCTGCTTTATGGCCCTCCGGGTACCGGTAAGACCTTGCTTGCCCGCGCCGTGGCTGGCGAGGCCGGCGTGCCGTTTTATTCCATCTCCGGTTCTGACTTTGTGGAGATGTTCGTCGGCGTGGGTGCCTCCCGCGTGCGCGACCTGTTCAAGCAGGCGAAGGAAAATAGCCCCTGCATTATCTTCGTGGACGAGATCGACGCCGTGGGCCGCCAGCGCGGTTCCGGTACCGGCGGCGGCCATGATGAGCGCGAGCAGACCCTCAACCAGCTCCTAGTAGAAATGGACGGCTTTGGTGACCGCGAAGGCGTAATCCTCATCGCTGCCACCAACCGCCCGGATATCCTCGATCCGGCGCTGCTGCGCCCGGGCCGCTTCGACCGCCAGATTCCGGTCACCAACCCGGATCTTGCCGGCCGCGAGGAGATCCTGCGCGTGCATGCGAAGAATAAGCCGCTGGCAGAAGAGGTTGACGTAGCGCAGCTGGCCAAGCGCACCGCCGGCATGTCCGGTGCGGACCTGGCCAACGTACTCAACGAGGCCGCTTTGCTTACCGCCCGCATCGGCGGCAACGTCATTACTTATGACGCCCTGGAAGAGGCCACCGACCGCGTGGTGGGCGGCCCGCGCCGCCAGGGCAAGATCATCTCCGAGCACGAGAAGAAGGTCACCGCTTATCACGAGGGCGGACACACGCTTTCTGCGTGGGCACTCAAGGATATTGAGCGCGTGTACAAGGTCACCATCCTGGCCCGCGGCCGCACCGGCGGCCACGCCATGACCTCCCAGGAAGACGACAAGGGCATGTACACCCGCGACGAGCTCTTCTCCCGTTTGGTCTTTGCCATGGGTGGCCGCGCGGCCGAGGAGCTGGTCTTCGGTGCGCCGACCACCGGTGCGTCTTCCGATATTGAAAACGCCACCAAGATCGCTCGTTCCATGCTCACCGAGTACGGCTTCTCGCCGGACCTGGGCACCGTGAAGTACGGCAAGGAACAGGGCGATCCCTTCAGCCAGATGGGTGGCGGCGGCTCCATCGATTACTCCGATGAAGTTGCCTCCAAGATTGATGAGCAGATGCGCTACCTGCTCGAGCGCGCGCACGAGCAGGCCTATGACATCTTGCGCAATAACCGTTACTACCTGGATAAGCTGGCCGAGGCCCTGCTGGAGAAGGAAACCCTGCGCCGCCCTGACCTGGAGCGCATTTTCGACGGCATCGAGCCGCGCGAGGCCTTCGACGTCTTCCCAGGCGAGGACGACCGCTTCCCGCGCCAGATTGGCTACGCCCCAGTGAAGACCCCGGTTGAGCTGGCGAAAGAGCGCGGCGAGGAGCTGCCTAAGCGCATGACGCTTCTCGATGCCTCCCGGGCCGCCCGCGAGCGCCGCCTTGCCGGCGAAGAGCCGAAGGGCGAGGTGGGCTTCAACTTTGGTCAGCACGCCGGCGATTACGTCGACCCGGACACCGCCCGCGAGCTGGGCAGCGGTCCCGCGAAAGAATCCGCGAACTCCTCGCCGGCCCAGTCG
This sequence comes from Corynebacterium tuberculostearicum, assembly GCF_032821615.1. GTDB lineage: Bacteria > Actinomycetota > Actinomycetes > Mycobacteriales > Mycobacteriaceae > Corynebacterium > Corynebacterium tuberculostearicum_H. The sequence continues at coordinate 44,648 of NZ_JAVBIF010000006.1, forward strand.
GCCCAGCCGACCCAGCAGTCCCGCGACGGCCAGTCTGCCCCGGCTTCCGAGTCATCCGCCCGTCCGGCCGCACGCCCCGCTACCGGTGGGGGAAAGCACCACAAGCCGGATGCCGGCGCGAATGCCGATGCCGAGACCAGCCAGTGGTTTACCCCTGGCTGGGACGAGAAGGATCGCCGCAAGAACCCCTATGCGCGCGAGGACGACAAGCAAGAAGATAAATAATGCCTGATAATCACATTCCCGCTCGCGCCGCCTTTGACCAAGACCGAGCGGAGGCAGCGGTGCGTGAGCTGCTCCTTGCGGTTGGGGAGGACCCTGACCGCGAGGGCTTGCGCGAAACCCCTGCCCGCGTGGCCCGCGCTTACCGCGAGGTCTTTGCCGGACTGCACGAGGACCCGACCGAGGTCCTGCACAAGACCTTCGCTGAGGACCACCAAGAATTGGTTCTGGTGCGCGATATCCCCATTTATTCCACCTGCGAGCACCACCTAGTGCCGTTTTACGGCGTGGCGCATATTGGCTACATCCCGGGCAAAGACGGCCACGTCACCGGTTTGAGCAAGCTCGCTCGACTGGCGGATATGTACGCTAAGCGCCCCCAGGTCCAAGAGCGCCTCACCCAGCAGGTAGCGGACGCCTTGGTGGAGGTCCTCGGTGCGCAGTCCGTCATTGTGGTCATTGAGTGCGAGCACTTGTGCATGGCCATGCGCGGTATTCGCAAGCCGGGTGCGACGACGACCACCTCCGCGGTGCGCGGCGGCTTCAAGAACAATGCCGCCTCCCGCGCCGAGGTACTCAGCCTGATTCGCAGCTAAACCCCCGGTTCACTACGAAAGCGAGAAGGAGCACGCCATGCAGCAGGCAACCTCGGTATCGGATCTGAGCATCGCCAACCGCACGCTGGTGATGGGCATCGTCAACGTCACGGAGGATTCCTTCTCCGATGGTGGAAAGTGGTTGGACGTCGATGCCGCCATCAACCACGCCCGCGAACTCGTGGCGCAGGGCGCGGACATGATTGACGTCGGTGGTGAGTCCACCCGGCCGGGTGCGGTGCGGGTGGAGGCGGACGTCGAAAAGCGCCGCGTGGTTCCCGTCATTAAGGCGCTGAGCGAGCTGGGCATCCGCACCTCCGTGGATACGATGCGCGCCTCGGTGGCCCGCGCGGCGGCAGCGGCCGGTGTGGACATGATTAATGACGTCTCCGGTGGCCTGGCCGATCCGGAGATGTATGGCGCGATGGCCGAGGCCGGCGTGCCCGTGTGCCTGATGCACTGGCGCACGCTGCAGGAAGGCGCCTTTGGCTCCGCGGCCGGTAGCGCCGACCACGGCGGCGATGTGGTGCGCGATGTGCATGAGACCCTCGAGCGCCTGGCGAATAACGCGCTGGCGGCCGGCGTGCGCCGCGATAATATCGTGCTCGATCCGGGCCTGGGCTTTGCTAAGACCCCACAGGATAACTGGGCGCTGCTCAAGGCCCTGCCGGAGTTCCTCGACGCCGAATTCCCCATGCTGGTGGGCGCTTCCCGCAAGCGCTTCCTCGCCGCCATCCGGGAGGACCGCGGCGTGGAGTCCAGCCCGTTGCTGGCCGATCCCGCAACTGCAGCCGTGACCGCCATTTCCGCCCAGATGGGCGCGTGGGGCGTGCGCGTGCACGAGGTCGCCGTCTCGCGCGACGCCGTCGATGTTGCGGCCGCGTGGAATGTCGGCGACGGCTACAAGGGTGGGGCCAATGCCAGCGGCAGCTATAGCAATGGCGCTGATGGCAATGGCACCATGAAATCCACCGCCCTACCGCGCAACCCTGAGGAGTAAAACATGGCAGACCGCATCGAGCTCACCGGCCTGGAATGCTTTGGCTACCACGGCGTCTTCGAGGAAGAAAAGCGCACCGGCCAACCCTTCATCGTGGATATCACCTGCTGGTCCGAGTTCGCAGAGGCCGCCGCCACCGATGATCTGACCAAGACCATCAATTACGCCGAGCTTGCCGACGTCGCCGCGAAAATCATCGAAGGCCCCGCCCGCGACCTCATCGAGACCGTCGCCAGCGAGGTCGCCGATACCATCATGGAGACCTTCGAGGGCCTGCATGCCGTGGAGGTCACCCTCCACAAGCCGCAGGCGCCGATTCCGCGCACTTTTGCCGACGTCGCCGTGGTCGCCCGTCGCTCCCGCAAGCATGCGAGGACCCTATAATGCGCGCGGTGCTGTCTATCGGCTCCAATATGGATGACCGCGTGGAGCTTTTGCGCACGGTATTCGACGAGTTTGCCGGCGAGATCGTCGCTGCCTCGCCCGTCTACGCCACCCCGCCGTGGGGCGTGACGGACCAAGACGAATTCCTCAACGCGGTGCTCATCGTGGACGTCGACGAGACCCCGAAGGAACTGCTGCGCCGCGGGCAGAAGCTCGAAGAGGCCGCCGAGCGCGTGCGCGTGCGCCACTGGGGCCCGCGCACGCTGGATGTGGATATCGTCGATATTGAAGGTTATACCTCCGACGATCCAGAGCTCATCGTCCCGCATCCTTATGCCCACGAGCGTGCCTTCGTGCTGATTCCGTGGTTGGCGGCCGATGCTGGTGCTAGGTTGAGTGGGGAGGGCGTCGCCAAGCGGGTAGCAGCACTCGACCCGAAAGAGCGCGCCGAGATTCGCCGGCTGGGCATGATGGAGGAGCTATGACACGGACCTCGCTGGGTGCCCTCATCGGCACCGGGGTCTTCTTTGCCGCTGCGGCGGCCATACTCACCACGCGCTTTTATGGCTCCATGCTGCAAATTCCGGTAACGGTCTCGGCCACGCTGTGGCTCATGGCCATAGTCTGTCTGGCGCTGACCTGGAAGGTGGACCAAGCAACCGAAGACGAGCATGGCATCGGTCTAGATAATTCGCAGCTCAACCCCATGACCATCACGCAGTTCATGCTGGTAGGAAAGGCCTCGGCATGGACGGGTTCCATCGTGGGTGGCATTTATGCCGGCATTGCCGTCTACGTCATCCCCAACGCCGGCACGCTCACTGCGGCCTCCGATGACCTCGTGGGCGTCATTGCCTCCGCGCTCGGTGGCCTCGCGATGGCCGCCGCTGGCCTGCGGCTGGAGCGACACTGCGAGACCCCGCCCCCACCAGATGGGGTACAGGCGGTACATTAGTGAGCATGACTGAGCCGCGCTCTTCTTCTAGCAAAACTCCCTCCAAGTCGACCAAGCCGGATCTGGGCCAGATCGGGCTCATCGTCCTTGTGGTGCTGGCCGTTGTTGCCAGCATCGTCATGCTGATTTCCGGCTCTGCCGCAGCCCTTAAGATTGCGCTCATCGCCGCTTTGTGGGCCGCCGTGCTTGGCTTCTTCCTGGTGATGCGCTACCGCCGCCAGGCCGAGGAGTCCGTGACCAAGCTGGAGCTGCAGGAGCGCGCTCACCGCGCCGAGCTTAAGCAGGCCCGCGCCGCCGATGGCCAGCCCTTGCCGGATCAGGAATTGCTGGATGAGATCCGCACCGAGCTGGCTTCCATCCGCAAGCAGATTGAGGATCTTTCCGGCCAGGACTTCACCTATGAACCGGCCGCCCTGCATGCCGAGGCGCGCCGCATCATGCAGCTCGAGGCCCAGACCGCGGCTGCTACTCGCCCTGGCTCTGAGGAAGGCAATGTGGACTTCACCCAGTCCTCTTCTGGCGCCCCGTCCGCCGATGCTATCGCCGGCCGCTTGGGCAACCAGCCGTCCGCGGCGCACGCCGAGTCCAACCCGCTTAATGACATCATCAGCGAAAAGACCCGTGCGCAGCGCACCACCGGCAAGACTTCCGGTGCTTCCACCTTCAATACTGGTGGCTTCCAGGCCGTGCGCTGGGATACCGGCGGCGATGATTCCCTGAAGAATGCCCGCACGTCTGCGGCCAGCGAGCACCATGGCAGCCACCGCAAGCCAGAGGCTGCCACCAAGGCCAATGATGAGACCCAGGACATTCCGCAGCAGGCGGCGCCGCAGCGCGATGAGCGCGCGGAGTACCCGGGCTCCGGTCAGCACGTGGCCCCAGAAAAGTCCGAGCCGGTGCGCCAGAAGGCAGCCCGCTCCCATCACCGCGCGGCCGCCGATGAGCCCGATTCCCGTGGCCGCCGCCGCAGCGACGATAAGCGCGAGGGCGCGGTATCCGTGGCCGAGCTGCTGGCCCAGGCGAAGAAGAAGGATAAATAAATGCGCCCGCCACGCATGCGGGTAGCACTCTTCGGTCGTAGCTCGGCTGGTATCAACCTAGCCGGAGAAATGGCGCGTGCCGGCCACGAGATTGTTGAAATCTCCAATCCAGCGGAGCTTTCTTCCTTTGAGGCGCTTATCATTGCGGTCGGCGATGCTCGCCTAGATGCTGCAGTAGAACTACTGGAACCCCACGTTCACCGCGGTCTTATTGCCGTCCACACCTGCCTGTCGCGTGGCGTACAGGTTTTGGATCCGCTGGAGACTCGCGGCTGTGTGGTAGCCGCGCTTGCCCCTATCGTTTCTGGACGGTGGGCTGCAACCACCTTGGATGAGCTAGGTGAAACCATCGTGGAACTCATCGCCGGGGAGTTTCACGCCGATGTTCTCGCATTATCGGACGCCGAGCGTGCCCCTTTTGCCGCACGCGTCTACTATGCCGACATGCTGCACCGGCTACAGGTACCTGCGGCACGGGAAGCAGAATTTTTCGCCCCGACGGAGGAATGGCCGCCGGTAGGCAGTGACTTTGATAGTCAAGAAGCCATTGCTGCCTACCGCGGCGCCACCGATCCCGGCCTGCGCCGCAGCTATGTGGAGGTTGCCCGCCGCCTAGGCGAGGTAGACGGCCGCGAGGAGCTAGAAATGTGGGCCCTACAAGAGGAGAGCCGATGAGCCTAGAGCTGGGAAACGCCACCGTTATCAGCGAGATTGAGCGCATCCGCATGGTCGGAAGCGCCTTTCATAAGACTGGCCGTCCGGTAGCCTTCGTGCCGCTGACCAACGGCGTGCACGCCGGCCATATCGCGTTGGTGCGCGCGGCCAAGCACATCCGCGGCGCGGTTACCGTCGTGGCCCTGCAGTCCCCGCACGAGGAGGATCTTGAGCTCCTGCGCGCCGAGGGCGTGGATATTGTCTGGGATTACTCGCCACAAACTTTGTGGCCGCATGGCCGCCGCATTGCCGTAGCTCCGGCCGACGCCTCGACCGCCCTCGAGCCGGACCTCAGCGAGGATCTCTCGCTGTACCTTGCGCTCATCCTGACGCTTTCGCCTACCGACGTCCTCCTCGGAGAAAAGGACTACGAGCTCCTCCTCACCATCCACCACGCGGTTCAGGACTTCCACCTGGGTGTCCGCGTGCAGGGCGTGCCCGCCGTACGCATGCCCGATGGCGTGGTGATGAGCCTGCGCAATACCAACGTCCCGGCCGACTCCCGCGACCAGGCTGCGGCCCTATCCGCCGCGCTGACCGCCGGTGCGCATGCCGCCGAAGCCGGTGCGGAGAAGGTCCGCGAGGTTGCCGCGGAAGTCCTGCGCGCAGCAGGCGTTGAGCCGGACTACCTCGAGGTGCGCGGCCGCGACCTCGGCATGCCTCCTGAGGAAGGTGATGCCCGCTTGCTCGTCGCCGCGAACATCGGCGGTGTCCGCCTCATCGACAATGTGGGCCTGCCGCTGGGCATCGGCTTTAATAATATTGAAGAGCACGAAGCCAAGGCCGAGCTCGAGCGTGAGCAACAACGCGAGCAACAGCGCGCGCAGGGTACCGCTTCTCAGCAGCCATCGGAGGACTAATGACCGATATCCAGATCCGCGACCTTGACCCGCGCGATGAGCCCAAAGCTATTTCTTTTGCCATCGAGGGCATGCACCTGCACTGGTTTGTGAAGAGCCCGCGCTTCGAGCGCGCCTATGGCCGCTACTTTTGGGATTTAGAGCGCGCCAAGGCCACCGATATCTTGGCGGCTTACGATGGCGACCGCTTCCTCGGCGTGCTATTAGCCTCCATGAAAGGCAAGCCCGCGCTGCCGTATCCGTGGTGGCGCAAGGCGTTTGTTCACGCGGTGGAAATCTTTAATAACCTGCGCCCGGGCGGCCACCGCGATGACTACGATGCCGCCAATCAGGACATGCTGCTCAAGTACTTGGGTAAGCACCCCATTGATGGCGAAATCGGCTTCCTCGTCGCCGACCCCAATTCCGGCGTGAGCGGCGTGGGCACGGCGCTGCTCGAGGCCTTCGAAGCCCGTCACGAGGGAAAGAATGTCTACTTGTTTACCGATGACGGCTGCACGTATCAGTTCTATGACAGCCGCGGTTTCACCCAGGTGGGCGAGCGCACCATCGCGGTCAACGAGGACCGCGACTTGGAGTGCATGCTCTATGTGCGCCGCCTGGGCACGCCGCAGGCCTAGCGTGCCGCAGGCTTAACGCGCCAACGCGCCCATCGGATCCCAGGCCGGCAGGGTGGTGACGGACTCGGACTGCAACGCCGCCTGGTATTGCTCCGGCAAGCGGGAGGGGTGCACGGCGATTTCGAAGACGAACTCATCGAACCAGTCATCGGCCATGGTCCAAAAGCCCTTATCGGCCTTCTTCGGGCCCCAGGAATTCTCCACGCGCCAGCGATTGACGGTGCCGTCGTCTGCGATATCGGCGCCGGTAAACACCATCGCGTGGGTCATCATGGACTCGTGCAGGCGCAAGCGTTGCGCCTTGTCCAGATCCATCTCCACGCCGTAGAAGGCCTCATAATCGTGCAGGTGCTTGGCCCACACGCCGTGTTCATCATCGGATTGCTGGTCGGTATCGCAGCCGAACCAAACCGGCTGACCGTCCTCGATGGAGGCACGCGCGGCATCGCGCAACACCTCCACAGGCGCGTTCAAATAGGTCACGCGCTTTCCGGCCACGTTGCCCAGGTACTCCACGGTGTAGAGCTCGCCATAGGCATTGCGCGGGTCGTTGACCACGCACACGTACTCGCCTAGGTCCGCCGGCAGGTATTCCCGGGCAAACTCCTGCGGGGTATAGGTGCCGGCGCGGTGGAATTCATCGTCCTTATCGCGGTACTGCCACACAAAGTCCTCGGGTGGCAGGCCAAGGTTGGCGGTGAGGATACGGTAGACGTCGGCAAGCGCCTGCTCATGCGCGCCCTCTTCGCCGCTGCGGATGCGGTGGGCGGCGCGGCGCAGCACGGTCTGCAGGTTGCGGTTAAGCATCGCCGTGGCCTCGGAAGAGGCGGTCTCCGGCATGGCGTACTGCGGCACCACGCCGTACTTTTCCACCAGGGCGACGAACATGGACCACTGGCCGCCGTCATCGATGGGATCATCCATGAGCTTGGTCACCGTGCGGTCCGTAATCTCGCGGTCCTTGAGCTCGGCCATGGCGGTGAGGAACCAATTGGCCTTTTCCAGCTTGTCAAAGAAGTAAATATAGGTCTGGGAGAGCTCAAAGTCCTTGAGCTTGGCCTTGTCCATCAGTCCGCCGCGCAGGGAATTGAGGCCGGCGAAAATCCAGCAGCGGCCAGAAGCCTTCTGGTCGGCCACGCCCCAGGAATCTAGCTTATGGCTGGTTACTGGGGTGAGGCTGCGTAGTTGCTCGTGGTCGAGGCTGAGCTTATCGACGCCTTCCTGGGCCACCCCATTGCGCACCAGGCGCAGCGCGGCATCGCTGGTGAGCTCGGTGGTGGCGGCATGAACCTCGTTTGGGTTAATCTCTGTCATTTCTCGATTCTCCTTAGTTCATCCGGTCCCAGAGGGGGAGCTCAATTGGTTCGGTGGTAAGGGCCTGGGCCAGTTCGTCGCTCAGGTGCTCCTTGCGCACGGCGATGTGGAAGACGTTTTGGTCAAACCAGGCATCGGCCATGGTGGCAAAGCCCTTGCCGGGTACATCCTCGCCATCGTCCTTGCGCGGTGGCTTAGAACCCCAGGAATTTTCCACGCGCCAGGCGCGGTCACCATCGACGCCGGTGAGCACCATCGCGTGGGTGGGCGCGGTCTCGCCGGAGGTAAAACGCTCCTCCTTGCTCATGGAGGAATCGATGCCGTAAAGGCCATCGGTATCTACCAATCCCTCGTCCCATACGCCGTTGAGGAAGGAGAACTGGCGGTTGACATCGCAGCTAAACCACACCGGCTCACCGGCCGCCAGGCTGCGCTTGGCAGTGTCCTTCAGCTCGGCCGCGCTGACGTTGAGGTACTCCTGCGGTGCGCCTCCCAACACATTGGTCTCCTCGGCACTGCTGAATACTCGATGTTTGGGGTTGGTGGAGCGGGGGTCATCGGCCAGCACCACGTACTCGTCCAAGTTCGGCAGGTACTTATCCGCAAACTCGCGCGGGGTGGAGTGCAGCCGCACGAATTGCTCGTCCTTGGTGCGATACGCCCAGGTAAATTCCTCCGGCGGGGTGCCCAGGTGGATGGCCAGGATGCGGTGGATATCCTTGCGCGCCTGGGCGAGGATGTCTTCGCGCGGGCCGTCCTGGGCGGCGGCGCGGCGCACCACGGTGGCAAGATCGCGGTTCATCTCCGCGGTATTTCCAGACGAGCGCACCTCCGGCATGACCTCGGCAGGGACGGCGCCGTACTTGGCCACTAGGTTGCTAAAGAAGCACCACCAGCCGCCATCGGCGCCCGCATGGTCCAGCACCGCGGCGACGGTGCGCTCGTCCCAGCCGGCGTCCTTTTTGTCTAGCAGCTGGTTGAGCACCAGATTGGCGCGCTCCAGCTTGTCAAAGTACTGCAGATAGGTGAAAGAAAACTCGAAGTTATCAACGTTGAGCTCCTTGGCCGCGCGGTGACGGAAGACGTTCAGCGCCGCGAACATCCAGCAGCGGCCCGAGCGCTTCTGGTCCGATACGCCCAAGCTATCCAGCTTGACCTCGGTGGTGGGGTAGAGGGCCGTAATGCGGTCGCGGTCCAGGGCCGCCTTGGCCGCCCCGACGTTGGTAATGGCGTTGCGCGCGATGCGCAGCCGGGAATCGGCCGCGGCCTCCTCGCGCAAGTGGGATAGGTATTCGTTGGTGAGCAAAGTCATAGTTTCGGTTTTAGCAGACCCAAGCCCACAGCGGCGCGGGCGGGTGGAGCTAGAGGTAGGCCGCCAGCTTGCCGACGGCCCCCGGAGTCCCCACTTCCTCCGGCAACCACGGAACCTCGCGCACCGGGGTATCGGGCAGCTGGGTGCGCAGGAGTGCGAGCGCCTCATCCTCGGCGGCGCGTCGGGCGGCCAAGAACTCGCCTTGGTTCTCCGGGGTGCGCCGGTTAACCAGCATGGATCCCACCCGTACACCGTTGCTCGTGAGGTCCGCATGGAACTCGGCTGACTCCAACACGGGCAGGCGCTCGGCGGTGAGCACGATGTGGAACACGGTGCGCGGAGAGGTAAGCGCGGTGCGCAGCTGGGCAAAGCGCTCGCGGCGCTGGAAAAGCGTGGCGCGAATTTCCTGATTGCGCCGGTCCACTGGGTCATTATCCGCGCCGCTTCCTTGCGACATACCGCGCACCAGTGAGCCGAATTTATCGGATTTCTCGCGTCGGGAGAGTAATCCATCGGTATAGGCGGCCATGATCTCCGGCAAGGCCATAAGCCGCGAAGTGTGCCCAGAGGGGGCGGTATCGAAGATGAGGTAGTCGAAGTCCGACTCCTCCACTACCAGCGCCGCTATGCGCTCCAATAGCGCCGCCTCCTGTGTACCGGGCGATTGCCGGGCTAGGTCGAGGTGCTTTTTAACCTCACCATGGAGGTGTTCGGGCATAAAGCGGCGCATCGAGTTCCCTACCTGCGCTAGGTGTTGCTCGGTCGCGCGCGCAGGGTTGATCTCGATGGCGGACAGGGTAGGGGTGAGGTCTACGGGGGCGTCGCCAAGCGAGGCACCAAAAATATGCCCCAGATTATGCGCCGGGTCCGTGGACACCAGGCAGACGCGGTGCTCACGGGACAGGCGCAGCGCGGTAGCGGTGGCCAGGGTGGTCTTGCCCACCCCGCCCTTGCCGCCAAAGAACATGATGGGTGCGGTCTCTAACAACATTGAATATTCTCCAACGGGGATCTATCCATTCCCATGCGCGTATGCCAGGCGTGGAAATCCTCATAAACCAGCGGCAAAAGCTCCAGGGTGTAGTAGCTGGCCGGGTTGGGGATGCCGAGCGCCTCCGAGGCGACCAGCATCATGAAGAGATCGTCTTCTTGCTGCTGGGCTCTGGCAAAGCTGGCGCGATACGGGGCCTGGTAGTACTCGGTGAGCCCGGCCGCAAGTGCCTTAAGCTTGTCGAGCATGCTCGGGCAGCGGGGCGTCAAGGTCATCATCGGACCACTCCAGCGGGGCCTCCTTGCGGGCACGGGAAATGGCGCCGACGGCCTCCACAATCACCCAAATGGCGGCGACCACGATGATGACGTCCATGCAGAATAGTAGCCAGTTCTGGCTGCTAAAGAGGGACTTCAGCTGGAGGAGTGCGGCCCACAGTGACATGGCGGTAACGAAGATGAGCGGGAAGACCACTGGCCACGTCGGCCGGCGCAGGTGGGTCAGGATGACCACCACGATGGCCAAGGAAAGGCCCGCCATGAGCTGGTTGGTGGTGCCGAATAGCGGCCAGATGGTCATGCCGCCGGAGCCATCCGCACCGGCGGAGAAGGTCAGGCCGAAGGCCAAGCCCACCGCGATGACGGTGGCGGCCAAGGCCTTGATGCGCACGCCCATGATCTCGCCAATTTCTTGCACCACGAGGCGCTGCAGGCGCACGCCCGAGTCCATGGTGGTGGCAGCGAAGAGGACGGCCATGGTGGCCAAGATGGTGACGGAGAGGGAGGTGGGAATCCCCATGCCCTCATTCATGAGTGCGCCGCCGCCTTGCACGAAGGCCTCCACGCCGCCGGCATTCCACTCGGAGTAAATCTCTTCCCACTGCTGCAGGGACTTAAAGCCCGCGGTGGTGGCGATGATCGTGCCCAGTGCGAGTAGGCCCTCGCCCACGGCGCCGAAGTACCCCACAAAGCGCACGTCAGTTTCCTTATCCACCTGCTTAGAGGAGGTGCCGGAGGCCACCACGCCGTGGAATCCGGAAATAGCGCCGCAGGCGATGGTGACAAAGAGCAGCGGGAAGATGCCCGGGGTGCCGTCTGGCACGTTGTCGCGCAGCGCCGGCGCGGCCAGCGAAGGGCGGGTAATGAGGAAGGAGCCGTACAAGATGGCCAGGCCCACAAAAAGCTGGAGGCCGTTGATGTAGTCGCGCGGCTGCAGCAACACCCATACCGGCAGCAGCGAGGCGATGAAGGCGTAGATGAATAACAAGATGATCCACACGCCGTTAGCGGGGATGCCCAGGACCGTATCTGGAAGGACCACAGGCACGCGGTCACCGATGATCATCAACGCGTAGAGCGCGACAACGCCCACGATGGAGACCAGCGGCAGGTTCCAATTCAGGCGGTAGATGGCCTGGCCGATAAGCAGCGCGACGACGATGGCGCCCCACGTGGGGATTACGGCCGTAGGGGTGGAGACCAGCAGGTTCGAAATGACCACGGCGAAGGCGGCATTCACCATCAATAGCAGCAGGAAGATGACGATGAGGAAGAGGTTGCGCCCGCGTTTGCCAATGTAGCGACCAGACAACGTGCCGATGGACTGGCCCTTGTGGCGCTGCGACGCCCACAGCGCACCTAAATCGTGCATGCCGGCAAAGAAGACGGTGCCGAGGGTGACCCAGAGAAACGCCGGAACCCAGCCCCAGATGACGGCTACAGCCGGACCAATGATGGGCGCGGCGCCCGCCACGGAAGTGAAGTGGTGGCCCCATAGGACGTATTTATTGGTGGGCACATAGTCCACGCCGTCTTCCATGGTGTGGGCTGGGGTGGAGTAGTTCGGGGATAGTCGGAAAATACTCTTTCCTAGGACCTTGGAATAGAGCAGATAGCCGGCGCCCATCATCGCGATGCCGATGATGGCGAGGACAAGAGAGTTCATGGTGTGCGTCTCCTTATGGGCGGTCAGGTGGCGTGTCTCACACGTGCGGATAGTATGCCATAACTCACATAGGTATTAGCCCATGGGGGAGACCGGTGGGTGGATTTATATTTGGAAGACGCAGCCGGCGCAGTGCCTCATGCTTCCGGTAGGGAAAACGACTGCGCGGCCCCTGCTCCTGTGGAGGAACGAGGGCCGCGCGGTGGGTGCTTAGACCAGGTGGTGGCTACTTCTTATCGACGCCGATATTGCCGTCCTTCTTCCACACCACAACCACTGCAGGGCGAGGGGTGGACTTGCCGCCCTCTGGCCAGTGGGAGGTCTGCTTTTCAAAGGTGGCGTCATCGGTCTCGCCTGGGTGCTGGACGTTGACCATCACGCGCTCATCGGTGACGATGGGGCCACAGGTCTCGGCTCCTGCCGGAACCGTCAGGAAGCACTTGAGCTCACCGCGGGTATCGCCCTCAGTGGTCACGGCGTAGAGGCCATCGTTGGACTCAAGGGCGTTGCCGTCGGTAGAGATCCACAGGTTGCCGTGGCTATCGAAGGCCAGGTTATCCGGGCAGGAAATCGGGGAGACCTTTTCCTTGTCAAAGCCACCAAAGTAGGTATTTGCTTCCTTCGGGTCACCACAGACCAGGAAGAGGTTCCAGGTGAACTTCTCGCCAGCATGGTCATCTTCAATCTCCATGACCAGGCCGTTCTTGTTCTCCTTGACAGGAGCCCACTCCATCGGCTCTTCCTTGTTCTTCTTGGCATTCTCGCCGGTAGCGCCGCGGTACTTATTATTGGTCAGGGCCACGTAGACCTTCTCGGAGTCTGGGTGAACCTGCATATCCTCAGGGCGGTCCATCTTGGTGGCGCCCACCTTATCGGCGGCCTCACGGGTGTAGACGGCAACCTCTTCGGCAGACATGCCATCAACGTGGGACTCGAACTTGTTGTTCTCCGTATCGGAGGTCAGCAGCTTGATCCATTCGCCCTTGCCATCAAAGGCGCCATCCTCTGGCAGCACGCCGGAGCCGTCAATCTCATCCTCTGGGGAGTTGCCCTCTACCTTGGCCACGTACAGGGTGCCGTGGTCCAAGATGGTGAGGTTGTGCTCGATGTCGCCCTCTTTGTACTTCTTGGTGGAGATGAACTTGTAGATGTACTCGAAGCGGGAGTCATCGCCGGAGTAGCACACGACGGTGCCATCGGATGCGATGTGGATATTGCCGGCCTCGTGCTTGAAGCGACCCAGCGCGGTGTGCTTGACCGGGGTGGACTTCGGGTCCAGCGGGTTGATTTCTACGAGCCAGCCAAAGCGGTTCGGCTCGTTCGGCTCCTTGGAGACGTCGAAGCGCTTATCAAAGCGCTCCCACTTGCGCTGGGACTCGCCGTCTTCCATGCCGAAGCGCTCCAGGGACTCCTGCGCCTTCTTGTCATCCAGCTTGGCGTGGGCGAAGTACTGGTCAAAGTTCTCTTCGCCAGAGAGCATGGTATTCCATGGGGTGATGCCGCCGGAGCAGTTATTCAGGGTGCCCTTGACCTTCTTGCCGGTCTTATCGGCGGAGGTCTTGACGTAATCGGAGCCGGCAGCAGGGCCCACCAGAGTGAATTCGGTGGTGGCGGTGATGCGGCGGTTTAGCGGGCCGAACTCGCGCTTGAGCTCGCCGGTCTTGCCAACCTTAGATACTTCCACGATGGAGTGGCCGTGGCCAGCCCAGCCGATCTTGGCCTGCTCCTCGGTCGGGTTATCCGCATCGTAGTTGGGGAACATCTGCGGCTCGGTGGTGTACTCGTGGGAGCAGACGTAGATAAGGCGGTTGTCATCGTCTGGGTGCTCGATAAGGCCCGCAAAGTCATTGTTGAAGCCGAACTGCTTCTCAGCTGCCTCGGCGGTTTGGTTCTTGTCATCGAATTCCGGCGCGTCCTCAAACAGCGGGTCGCCCCAGGCAATGAGGACGGACTGCTCGTAGCCATCCGGGATGACCACTTCGTCCTTCTCGTTTGGCTGTACTGGGTCGAACTTCATGCCCTCTGCGGAGGTGAGCTCAACGTTCGCCTCAGAGGTTTTGCCGCCCTTGCCCTCGGAGGAAGAAGCCTCATTAGACGCATCATCCGGGTTGGAGCAGGCCGCCAAAGCGGCGCCGCCGCCAACGGTGACGACGGACAGGCTGCCCGCACGCAGCGCGGTACGGCGGGAGAATTGGTCAGCAAAGTACGGGTTATTGGACTTGTTCTCGCACTCGCCAAAGCAAGCATTACCGCACTTGTAGGTGCAGGTCAGGCTGGAACGAGAGGAGGCAAAGAGACTAGAAAGAAGGTTGCGGCCTTTAAGCGCCATTATTACTGCTCCAAAAGGGTCGAAAATATTGTTAACACACGGGGACAGCCATTTATATAAGGGGATATCAGTAACTGTGCGTTGGCGCTGAGGTGACGGTGAAGTGAATTATGCGTAAATCTTTTCCGGGGTGAGGGTGGCGTGGGCTAAATCGCGTGCTGCGGTGGGGATCGACTACCCTAGGCTAACGTGAGCGAGCAGAAGAATAATGAAGTAAACGATGTCCCTGAGCAGCTGCGCATCCGCCGCGAGAAGCGCGATCGCCTGCTGGAATCCGGCGTAGAGGCCTACCCGGTCACCGTTGAGCGCACCATCTCTTTGAAGGATTTGCGCCACGATTTCCGCGTAGTGGCCGAGGGTGAAGAGCCAGGCACGGAAGAAGGCGTGACCTACCTGGCCCCAGGCGAGGAAACCGAGGTAACCCACGCCATTGCCGGCCGCCTTATCTTTATGCGCAATACCGGCAAGCTGTGCTTTGCCACCCTGCAAGATGGTGACGGCACCCAGGTGCAGGCCATGCTTTCTTTGGCCGAGGTAGGCAAGGAGCGCCTCGACGCGTGGAAGTCCGATGTTGACTTGGGCGATTTCATCTCCGTGCGCGGCCGTGTGATTTCCTCCCGCCGCGGCGAGCTGTCCATCATGGTTTCCGAGTGGACCATGGCCGCTAAGTCCCTGCGCCCGCTGCCGGTGTCCTTTGCCGATATGGCAGAAGATACCCGTGTGCGCCAGCGCTATAACGACCTCATTATCCGCGAAGAGGCCCGCAAGAACGCCATGATCCGCGTGAAGGTCATGCGTGCGCTGCGTAACTACCTGGAAAGCCAGGACTTCGTTGAAATCGAGACCCCGATGCTGCAGACCCTCCACGGTGGCGCGGCCGCTCGCCCGTTTATCACCCACTCCAATGCGCTGGATATTGACCTCTATCTGCGCATCGCGCCGGAGCTGTATTTGAAGCGTGCCGTCGTCGGCGGCATTGACCGCGTCTTCGAAATCAACCGTAACTTCCGCAACGAGGGCGTGGACCGTTCCCACTCGCCGGAGTTCGCCATGCTCGAGACCTACGCTGCATGGGGCGACTACGACGATTGCGCCCGCATGACGCGCGAGTCCATCCAGGCCGTAGCGCGCGACGTCTTTGGCTCGACCACCGTCACCCTGGCGGATGGCACCGAGTTCGATTTCGGCGGCGAAGAGTGGCCCGAAATCGAGATGTACCCCTCCCTCAATGAGGCCCTGCAGCGCAAGTTCCCGGGCCAGCCGGAGGTCACCATCGATACCGACGTTGAAACGCTCAAGGGCATTGCCGACGTCATCGGCCTTGACGTCCCCAAGGACGGCGGCTGGGGCCACGGCAAGCTGGTGGAGGAAATCTGGGAGGTCCTGTGCGAGGACCAGCTGGAAGGCCCCATCTTTGTCAAGAACTTCCCGGTCGAGACCTCCCCGCTGACTCGTCAGCACCGTTCCAAGCCGGGCGTGACCGAGAAGTGGGATCTCTACGTCCGCGGCTTCGAGCTGGCAACCGGCTACTCCGAGCTGGTGGACCCGGTTATCCAGCGCGAGCGCTTTGAGGATCAGGCCCGCCTGGCCGCCGGTGGCGATGACGAAGCCATGGTGCTGGATGAAGACTTCCTTGCCGCAATGGAGCAGGGCATGCCGCCTACGGCCGGCACCGGCATGGGCATGGACCGCTTGCTGATGGCCCTGACCGGCCTGGGAATCCGCGAAACCGTGCTTTTCCCACTGGTTAAACCGGAGCAGAAGTAGCACCTAGCGTCCTCTCGCTTTGCCGTCAGCCCGCGCGGGCTGACGGCCTTGTTATTTTCAGCTGGTGTTTCTTCCCACATTCATGCTGCGAAAGGTCAGCACAGGTTCCCACCGCATGGAAAAATGCAGGACATGAAAAGAATTCTCCCTATCCTTGCCCTACCTGTATTGGCCGTCGGGCTTGCGTCGTGTTCCTCTGCTGACGGTAACGAGGAAGCGCCCCAATTCCGCCCACAGATGACCGAAAGCACCGCAGCTAGCTCGGCGGAGGCTTCCTCTCCAGAGACCACAGCGGAAGAAACCACCGAATCAGATAAGAAAGTGGATGACTCCGGTCTCACGATGCGCTCGGCCGAGGACTTTTTGGCGAAGGGTCCCGAATACGCGCAGTCGAAGGCATGGGGAGTTAAAAGTCCCGATGAAAAGGTCTGGTGCTCCTTTAATGAACTCTCCGAAGGGCCGTGGTGCACCGTGCAGTTTGCAGATCCACCCCTAATGCCAGACCCAAACCAGCCGCAGTGGGAGGCTAATATGGTCAGCTTCAAAAAGGGGGAGGGCTTCTTCCCGTCTGGCGTGGTGGACCCAGGTGACCTGACTCCACCGAAACAGCTCAAGGCAGGGGAGAAGGTAGAAATTGAAGGAGCTACCTTCGAGGCACCTAACTCGGACGAGTTCACGGTCACAGCGAAAGGGCATTACTTCACCGTAAAGGACAACGGTCAGTACTTCTCCGATACCTTCCTGCCTAAGCCCGATTCCAATGGCAACGGCAAAATAGGCACTATCTGTGGCCAGATAGATACCCAATGGGGACGAAAGAACGTCTACGTGCAAGTCGATGGCACGAACTGCACCAAAGCTATGCAGATCGTAGATAGCTACGTGAACCACGACTTTAAGCCGGAGGAAGTAAATACCCGCGGCTCCCTCGTAGTCGATGGTTGGGAGTGCGACGTATCCGCGCCGAAATTCTTAGATGACTCAAAGCCGGAAAACCGCTTGCCCAAATGCGTGGATTCGAGCGGCAGCGGGCGAGTAGTTCTCCTGGATATCTAAGTTTTTAGCGCACGAGTGGCCCGGCGGATTTATCGCCGCGCAGGCGCTTAATAATGTTCTCGGCCGAAATCAGGCACATCGGCACGCCCACGCCCGGCACGCTGGTGGCGCCTGCATAGAAGAGTCCATCGACCTTGCGCGAGGCGTTGCGCCCGCGCAAGAACGCCGATTGCCGCAGCGTGTGCGCGGGCCCAATAGAACCGGCCGACCAGGCATGGTAGCGCTCGGCAAAATCGGCCGGGCCGAGCGTGCGCTTGGCGACGACCCTATCTACCAAATCCGGCACCCCGGCCGTGGCCGCGATGTGGTTGAGGGCGGCGTCGGCAATCGCGGCAACGCGCTCGGATGCCTCTGCGTGGTAGGCATCGCCGAACCCGGGCGCCTCCGCGGCCGGCACCGGCACCAAAATGAAGAGGTTTTCGTGGCCCGCGGGCGCTACGCTCGGGTCGGTGGCCGAGGTCTTGGACACGTAGATGGATTCCGAGGCACCCAACGGCCGGGAAGGCTCCGGACCGGAATAGACGGCGCGGAAATCCGGATCCCAATCCTGGCTAAAAAGCAGCGTATGGTGCGCTAGTTCTGGCAGCTCGCCCTTCACCCCGGCCAAAATGAGCACGGTGCCCAGACCGGGATTGCGCCGGCCCCAGTAGCGCTCCGGGTAGGTGCGCAACTGCGGCGGCAAAAGTTGGGTCTCGGTGTGGTGCATGTCCGCCGCCGAGACCACGATATCGGCGTGGATGGCGCCCTTATTCGTGCGCACGCCGGTGACCTTACGGTTGGCGACCTTGATGGAGGTCACCTCTTCGCCCAAGCGGAAGGTGGCGCCAAACTTCTGAGCCTGCCGGTAGATGGCCTGGACGACGGCCGCGAATCCACCCTGTGGGTAGCGCACGCCCTCCACCAGATCGGTGTGGCTCATCAAGGAATACAGGGCCGGTGCGGCCGCCGGCTCGGAGGACAAAAAGACCGCCGGGTAACTTAAGATTTGGCGCAGGCGGGCATCGGAAAAAGCCCGGCCCACATGCTGCTTTAGGTTCACCGTCAGCAGAGCCATGAGGCGTGAAATCCGGGTGCGGATATCGCGGTGCACCAGGTTCAGCGGCGCGGAGAAGGTGGTGTAGAGGAAGTGCTTGAGCGCCATCTCATAGGTATCGCTGGCCTGCGCTAAGTACTCGCGAACTTTCTCCCCCGCGCCGGGCTCCAGCGATTCGAAGAGCGCGGCGACTTCCTCCATCCCAGAGTTCACATCCACCGGCGTATCGCCGTGAAAGACGCGGTAGGCGGGGGAGAGGTCCACCAAATCTAGCTCCGCCTCGGTGGAGGTGCCACACAGCGCAAAGAAGTGATCGAAAGCCTCGGGCATGAGGTACCAGGACGGGCCGGTATCCCAGCGGAAGCCGGCTTCCGCAAAGCTGCCGGCGCGCCCGCCTACCTCATCCAGCGAGTCCACGACGGTGACCTCGTAGCCCTCGCGGCCGAGCAAAGCGGCGGTGGCGAGACCGGCGATGCCGGCTCCAATGACGACGGCGTGCATGATGCTCCTTAGTTTTCGCCCGTGGGTGAGATCTGGCTGCTGCGGCCGCGACGGCGCACCGCGCGGGCCGCGAGCCAAGCCTTGGTGTGGTTCGGCACGGATACCCGCGTGGTGGCAAGCGCTGTAGCCGGGGTGGCGGCGAGGCGATTGGTGAGCTCGGCGAAGATATCCGCCGCCGCGCTCACACCCACCCGCGCGGAAGCCGGAAGCAAGTCGATGGTGAGCGCGGCGGTGGCGAGCTCTCGGCGGATCTCTGCGATGAGCGCGGACTTGGTGGCTTCATCAATCCGACCAGATGGGGCCTGCTGAAAATAGGTGCGGCCTAAAGTGGAGCTATCCTCGCGCAGGTCACGCAGGAAATTAATCTTCTGAAAGGCTGACCCTAGCGCGCGGGCGCCGCGCTCCATGGCGGCGCGGTCGGCAGGGGAGACGTTCTCCTCGGCCAAGAAAATTTGCAGGCACAATAGCCCGATGGCTTCCGCTGAGCCGTAGATATAGTCCTGCAGCTCCGACGGGGAGTATTCGCGATGGGTCAGGTCCGCGCGCATGGAGCTAAAGAAGGCAACAAGGTGCTCGCGGTGGAAGCCGCAGCGGCGAGCGGTGATGGCATAAGCGTGCACAACCGGGTCGGTGTGCAGTCGCTGCTGCGGCGCGGCCAGAATGGTCTTTTCGTAGGCATCCAGTGCGGCCGCGGGGTCGGTGTGGGCTTGGGCTGCGGCGCCGTCGACAAGCTCGTCTGCAATGCGCACCACCGCGTATAGGTGGCGGATATCGGCGCGCACCCGCCCGCGCAAAAGCCGCGTGGCCAGGGAGAAGCTGGTGGAGTACTGCCCCATAACCTGCGCGGCCGCGCGGGAGGCCGCTTGGTCATAGCGAGTCAACATATCTGTCAACGTAGCATGCAGCCTGTCAGCGGTTCGTGGCCCGTGGCTGCCCCTCGGCAAAGCCAGCGGCGGACTGCACGCCCACGGTGGCGCGCTTGCGGAAGGTGGCCAGCGAATCGGCGCCGGCGTAGGTGCACGAGGAACGCACGCCAGAGACAATCCGGTCCACCAGGTGCTCCACGCCGCCGTGCTCGGGGTCGAGGTAGATGCGGGAGGTAGAAATGCCCTCTTCGAACATTTCTCGGCGGGCGCGCTCAAAGGCCTCGGTATCGGAATTGCGGCCGCGCACCGCCCGGCGCGAGGCCATACCGAAGGATTCTTTATAAAACGCGCCGTCGGCATCCTTGTGCAGGTCACCTGGGGATTCAAAGGTACCGGCGAACCAGGAGCCGATCATGACATTGGAGGCACCGGCGGCCAGGGCAAGGGCGACATCGCGCGGGTCGCGCACGCCGCCGTCGGCCCAAACGTGGGCGCCTAACTCGCGGGCGGCCGCAGCACACTCTAGGACGGCCGAGAACTGCGGGCGGCCCACGCCAGTCTGCATGCGGGTGGTGCACATCGCGCCCGGGCCCACACCGACCTTGATAATGTCCGCGCCGGCCGCGGCTAGCTCGCGCACACCCTCGGCCGTGACAATATTGCCGGCGGCAATGGGAAGCCCCAGATCCAGCGCCTTCACCTTGCGCAGCGCGGTGAGCATGCTTTCCTGATGTCCGTGTGCAGTATCGATGACGAGGACATCAGCACCGGCCTCCGCTAGGGCACGGGCGCGACCTTCCACGTCACCGTTAATGCCCACCGCAGCACCGATGTGCAAGCGGCCTTGCTTGTCGACGCCCGGCCTGTACATCTTCGCCCTTACCGCACCCTTCCGCGTGAGGATTCCAGCCAAGGTGCCATCCGGGTTGACCACCGGGGCTAGCTTGCGGGAGGTCTTGCGCAGCTTGGTAAAGGCCTCCTGTGGGTCAATGCCCACCGGCAGCGTGACCAAGTCGGTGGTCATCAGCTGGCCGACGGCGGTGAAGTTATCCTGCCCACGCAGGTCCTTTGGGGTGATGATGCCGATGGGCATGTTCCCCTCGACCACGATGGCGGCACCATGGGCGCGCTTGTGCAAAAGGTTGCTGGTATAGCCCACGGTGTGGTGCGGCTTCACGGTAATTGGGGTGTCATAGACCAAGTCCGCCGCCTTAACAGAGGCGATGGTTTCTGCGGCCGCTTCCAAGGAGAGGTCCTGTGGCAGGATGGTCAGCCCGCCGCGCCGGGCGATGGTCTCGGCCATGCGGCGCCCGGCCACGGCAGTCATATTGGCCACGATGAGCGGGATGGTATTTCCGGTGCCGTCCTCAGTGGTGAGGTCTACCGACTGGCGCGAGCCCACCTCGGAGTGGCTCGGGACCATAAATACGTCGGAGTAGGTCAATTCGTACGGCGGATGGGAATCGTTGAGAAAACGCACTGGGGTGTACCTCGCTTTAGGCTCGGGTGGCGCGGTCTCACCGCGCGGATGAAGACACTAAAACTATACTCCTCGACTTTCCCCGCACCCGCGGCCTCAGTATCCTGTCTGGGTGTCTCAGAAACCAGATCCCCACATTTCCGCAGAGGTAAAAATCAACCTCACCATCCTCGTCCTTGGCGCGATGGTGATGATCCTGAACGAGACCGCCCTGTCGGTGGCGCTTCCCACCATCATGGCGGACTTCGGCATCCCCGCTACCTCCGCCCAGTGGCTGCTTACCGGTTTCCTCCTCACCATGGGCGTGGTCATCCCGACCACCGGCTTTCTCATGGATAAGTTCACCACCCGGCAAATCTTCTTGGCATCGTCGGGCGTTTTTCTTGCCGGTACGGTGCTGGCGGCGCTCGCCCCGGCCTTCGGCGTGCTGCTGGTGGGCCGCGTATTCCAGGCGACCGGCACCGCCTTGATGATCCCCACCCTGATGACGGTGGCGATGACCCTCGTCCCGCCGCAGCGCCGCGGCAGCGTAATGGGCATTATCTCCGTGGTCATTTCCGTCGCCCCAGCGCTCGGCCCCACTGTAGGTGGCTTCGTGTTGAGCATGTCTAGCTGGCACGTCATCTTCTGGACTATGGCGCCGCTGCTTGGCCTCATCTGCGCCGCCGGCTATTTCCGCCTGGTCAACGTGGGGGATAAGCGCGATACCCCGCTGGATTTCCCGTCCGTCGTGCTGTCCGTCTTCGCCTTCGGCGGATTGGTCTACGCCGTATCGTCCCTGGAAAACATGTTGGAGGGAGATGGCCTCGTAGACATCGTCGTTCTCATCGTCGGCCTCGTGGCCTTGGCGCTTTTCACCCGCCGCCAGCTGCGCTTGGCCAAGGACAATCGCGCCCTTTTGGACATGCGCCCGTTTACGGTTCCCAACTTCACCGTGGCGGTACTGGGCATGCTGCTCATGTTCGGGCTATTGCTCGGCGTGGTCAATATCCTGCCCATCTACCTGCAGACCTCCCTGGCAGTAAGCTCGCTGGTTACCGGACTCGTCGTCATGCCTGGCGGCTTGCTCCAAGGCGGCATCTCGCCGATGGTCGGCCGCCTCTATGACATCCACGGGCCCCGCCCGCTCATGATCCCCGGCGCTCTACTCCTAGCCGCGGGCACGTGGCTGATGACCCTGCTCAACGAGGACAGCGCGGTACGGATGGTCATTGGCATGCACATCCTTTTTGCCCTGGGCATTGCGCTCATGATGACGCCGCTGATGACGACGTCCCTGGCCTCCCTGCCAGACGAGCTCTACTCGCACGGCTCCGCCATCCTCAATACCCTGCAGCAGCTGGCGGGCGCGGCCGGCACTGCCTTCCTGATGACCTTCCTGACCCGTGGCACCAAGTCCGGCGCGGCCCAAGGCATGAACGAGGCCGCCGCGACGGCTCATGGCGCACACTGGGCCTTCCTCTTTGCCGGCGCGCTTTCGCTGGTGGTCGTCGTACTCGCTCCGTTCCTCAAGCGCGTACCCTCCGGGGAATAGGCACGAGGACAAAATAAAGGCCCGCACCAGCGGGCCTTAAACTTTAGGGCGCGAGCTAAGAGGCGCACAGCGGCAGGTTTAGCCGCTCCTCTTCAGCCTTATCGCCCCACACCAGGAATGCGGACTGGGTGCCTTCCACGGCCATCACGTAGGTCGGAACATCCGCGGTGGTCTCAAAGCTTTGGATGGTGCACTGGTCATTGGAAAGCTCGACCGGTTCGGCGTCGGGAAGCATGGCATCGCGCTCCTCCACGCTGGGGTAGTAGGTCACGATGTAGTTGAACTCATCGCCCACGCAGGAAATCTTGGCCTCCTGGCCAGGCTCCGGCTCGCGCGAGGAACACTTTGCCCCATCGAAGCCGTCCTGGCCGCTGCGGGAGCCCACCAAGTCCGGATACGCATCCGCGAGGTTTTGCTCCTTGTCATTCCAGCTGGGGTAGGACAGGAAGAACCACAGCGCGGCTGCAGCAGCAATCGCGGCCACCGCCAGCACCGTGATGAGCGCAATGAG
The DNA here is from genome assembly GCF_032821615.1 of Corynebacterium tuberculostearicum. Classification (GTDB taxonomy): domain Bacteria; phylum Actinomycetota; class Actinomycetes; order Mycobacteriales; family Mycobacteriaceae; genus Corynebacterium; species Corynebacterium tuberculostearicum_H. The sequence continues at coordinate 67,677 of NZ_JAVBIF010000006.1, forward strand.
CCCGCCCTTGCCCTTCTTCTTCGGCGCGGGTGCCAGCGGTTGCTGCGGCTGGGCCATAGGCTGGGCCATCGGTTGCGGCTGTTGAGGCGGGGCGAACTGTTGCTGCGGGCGCGGCTCCGGCTCCTGCACGCGTGGAATCTGCGCGGTATCAAACTCGCGCTGCGGGCGCAGGTGCTCCACCACATCCTTGGCGCTCTCTGCCGTGCCAGTAGGCTTATACTCCGGGCACTTCTGGGCGACGAGCTCTTCAAACGCCGCCACCGCATCGCCGTGCTCTTCGCCGGACGGACCGGCCGCAGCCAGCACCGAAACCTGGCGTTGCTTATCGACGCCCACCCGGGCCTCCCTTAGCCCATGCACCGCAAAATCTGCCCGGCCGCGGGAAATTAGGAAGTCCACCGCACCTGCCAGTGGACCAAAGACGTCGGCGGCCCCTTCGCGGCTGAGATTATTGGGCAGCTCAGAAAGCTGGGTTCCGGAAGTCCCTTCGCGCACGATGAATTCCTGCCCGTTCGCGGTGGTGCCCGTGCCCACCAGCGGCGCGATGGCTGGGTGGCGCAACCCATGCAGTGCCGTGGACTTGTCCACCACTCCGGTAATTTCCGGCGCGAAGATTTCCACGCTCAGCTGCTGGTGCGTGTTTCCATCTTCGACCGCAAAGAGGGTAGACGATGGCGCCTCATCCAACACGGCCACTTCGTGCAGGTTGTGCTGGGTGGCAAAGAACTCAGGAAGCTGGGGCACGGTCGCGACGTCCTTAAATAGTGGGGAGGGGAGGGAACAAAAACGATTCTAGATTACATGCCCATGCCCCTGTTCGCTACCGGCGTACACCCGTGTGAGCTGCGAATATGGTGGATTCTGACGGTATTGCGGGCATCTGGGAACAAAACCGGAAATTATCGGCGGACTGCCGCGTTAGAGTGGGTATCACATTAGAAGCGAAAGTATAGGGGAATCATGTTCGAGAGGTTTACCGATCGTGCTCGCCGCGTCATCGTTTTGGCGCAGGAAGAAGCACGCATGCTTAACCACAATTACATCGGCACCGAGCACATCCTGCTCGGCCTTATCCATGAGGGCGAAGGCGTGGCCGCCAAGGCGCTGGAATCCATGGGTATCTCCCTGGAGGATGTTCGCCGCGAGGTCGAGGAAATCATCGGCCAGGGCAGCCAGCCACATACCGGCCACATCCCCTTTACCCCACGCGCCAAGAAGGTCTTGGAGCTTTCCCTGCGCGAAGGCCTGCAGATGGGGCACAAGTACATCGGTACTGAGTTCTTGCTATTGGGCCTCATCCGCGAGGGCGACGGCGTCGCCGCCCAGGTGCTGACCAAGCTCGGCGCCGACCTGCCGCGCGTGCGCCAGCAGGTTATCCAGCTGCTGTCCGGTTATGAGGGCGGCCAGCAGGAGGGTGGTTCCTCCAACGGCCAGGGCTCCGGTCCGGTCGGCGCGGGTGCTGGTGCAGGTGCCGGCGCGGGCGGCCGTGGTGGCTCCGGCGGTTCCGGCGAGCGTTCCAATTCCCTGGTGCTCGACCAGTTCGGCCGCAACCTCACCCAGGCCGCGAAGGACGGCAAGCTCGATCCGGTCGTTGGCCGTGAGTCCGAGGTAGAGCGCATCATGCAGGTGCTGTCTCGCCGTACGAAGAATAACCCGGTGCTCATCGGTGAGCCGGGCGTTGGTAAGACCGCCGTCGTTGAGGGCTTGGCGCTCGACATCGTCAACGGCAAGGTTCCAGAGACCCTCAAGGACAAGCAGCTTTACTCGCTGGACCTGGGCTCCCTGGTTGCCGGCTCCCGTTACCGCGGTGACTTTGAGGAACGCCTGAAGAAGGTGCTCAAGGAGATTAACCAGCGCGGCGACATCATCTTGTTCATCGATGAGATCCACACCCTGGTTGGTGCTGGTGCTGCTGAAGGCGCTATCGATGCTGCCTCGCTGCTCAAGCCGAAGCTGGCTCGTGGCGAGCTGCAGACCATCGGTGCTACGACCCTTGAGGAATACCGCAAGCACATCGAGAAGGATGCCGCCCTGGAGCGCCGCTTCCAGCCAGTCAAGGTGGAGGAGCCTTCCCTGGATGACACCTTCTTGATCCTGAAGGGCCTGCGCGATAAGTACGAAGCGCACCACCGCGTGTCCTACACCGATGAGGCGCTGCATGCTGCAGCTTCCCTCTCGGATCGCTACATCAATGACCGTTTCTTGCCGGATAAGGCCGTTGACCTCCTCGATGAGGCTGGTGCCCGCATGCGCATCAAGCGCATGACCGCGCCGAAGGGCCTGCGCGAGGTCGATGACCGCATCGCTGAGGTCCGCAAGGAAAAGGAAGCGGCCATTGATGCCCAGGACTTTGAGAAGGCAGCCGGCCTGCGCGATAAAGAGCGCAAGCTGGGCGAGGAGCGCGCGGAGAAGGAAAAGCAGTGGCGCTCCGGTGACCTGGAGGAAATCGCCGAGGTGGGCGAGGACCAGATCGCCGAGGTTCTGGCGCACTGGACCGGCATCCCTGTACTGAAGCTGACGGAGAAGGAATCCAACCGTCTGCTCAACATGGAAGAGGAGCTGCACAAGCGCATTATTGGCCAGGACGAGGCGGTCAAGTCCGTCTCCCGCGCCATCCGCCGCACCCGTGCAGGCCTCAAGGATCCGCGCCGCCCGTCCGGTTCCTTCATCTTCGCCGGCCCGTCCGGTGTGGGTAAGACCGAGCTGTCGAAGTCCCTGGCTAACTTCCTCTTCGGTTCGGATGATGACCTCATCCAGATCGACATGGGTGAGTTCCACGATCGCTTCACCGCCTCCCGCCTCTTCGGTGCTCCTCCGGGATACGTTGGCTACGAAGAGGGCGGCCAGCTGACCGAGAAGGTTCGCCGCAAGCCGTTCTCCGTCGTGCTTTTCGATGAGATCGAGAAGGCCCACAAGGAGATCTACAACACCCTCCTGCAGGTGCTGGAAGATGGCCGCCTTACTGACGGTCAGGGTCGCGTCGTCGACTTCAAGAACACCGTTCTCATCTTCACCTCGAACCTGGGCACCCAGGACATCTCGAAGCCGGTGGGCTTGGGCTTTACTGGTTCCTCCGAAAACGATTCGGATGCCCAGTATGACCGGATGAAGCAGAAGGTCAACGACGAGCTGAAGAAGCACTTCCGCCCAGAGTTCTTGAACCGTATCGATGACATCGTTGTCTTCCACCAGCTCACCCAGGAGCAGATTGTGGAGATGGTCGAGCTGCTCATTGGCCGCGTGGCCAAGCAGCTAGATGAGCGCGATATGGGCATCGAGCTCACGCAGAAGGCAAAGGACCTGCTGGCTAAGCGCGGCTTCGATCCGGTATTGGGTGCTCGTCCGCTGCGCCGCACCATCCAGCGCGAGATCGAGGATCAGCTCTCTGAGAAGATCCTCTTCGGCGAAATCGGCGCCGGCGAGATCATCACCGTCGACGTTGAGGGCTGGGACGGCGAGTCCAAGGACAACACGGGTGCGAAGTTTACCTTCAGCCCGCGCCCGAAGCCTCTGCCGGAGGACACCGAGGAGCCGCAGCTTGACGACGCCGAGGTGCGCGAAAACGACGCCGACTCCACCGATGCCGGCGAGCCCGACACCATCACCCCGGACGTTCCGGGCGATGGCGGCTCCACCGCCGCCGGAACCGACCTAGAGTCCGGCTCCGGTTCCGACTCCGATGACGACGGCCATAACCCGCCGCCAGCAGGCGCCGGCCAGCCGATGTAATTCGGTCCAACGGTTAAAGCCACCCAGTACTTCGCTTGCTGCGAGGCTGGGTGGCTTTTTGTGTGCGGTTCCGAGGGGTCGGATGCCATTTAGCCAGCACAATTAGATGGCGCCGGTTTTCCGTTGAAGCGATCGAAGAGGTACTTCAAGCCCACCGGGATATTGACGTAGAGCGGCAGCGCGTGGTCGGCGCCAGCGCCCGGGATGGTCGCGGTGCCGGGCGCGGCCATGAAGTCTACGGTTCCGCCCATCTGGCAGTAGGCTCCTGCGACGGCGCGGACCTGCTCGTGCGGGATGAGGTCATCGTGCGGCGAGCTGGCGATCATCGCCGGGCCCTTGAGCGGGTGCTTGCCCTGATTCTGCCGCAGCAAGGTTTCCTTGATGACGGGCTTGCGCTCGACGAGCTCGGATAGTGATTCCCCGGTGCGGGTGAGTTGGCGGGTGTTAGTAAAGCCCCACATGAGGATGGAATCGCCGGTACAGGTGGTAGCCGCGGAGCGCAGAAAGTCGATGCCGCGGGGATTTAATTCTTCAAGGACCGCATCGCGGAATTTGGGGTCGCGCTCAGCAAAGCCATTGATGGCGTAGCCCAGCACGTGGACGATGGAAGAGCCGTCGATGGCCTTCATGACCTTGGGCAGGTCAGCCGGCGGGGCACCGGAGTAGGTTCCGGCCACATTCAATTCGGGTGCATAAGAGTCGGCGAATTCCGCAGCGGCCAGCGAAGCGCCGCCGCCCTGCGAGTAGCCCGCAAACCCAATAGGGGAGTCCTGCGGAGCGTGCGCCAGTTCCAGGCCGGAGCGGGCGGCATCAAGCATGGCGTGTGCTTCTTCAATGTGATTGACGTAGGTGTGGTGCCCTGGCATACCGAGTCCGATAAGGTCCGCGACGATGACGCGAGCGCCATGCTGGAGTGCGCCCATATAGAAGCCGTATTCGTAGTTCGCATTGATGGTAGGGGAGCCGACCTTGCTTAGTCCCACTGAGCCCAGTCCCATGCCGGCGCGCGATGGTGCACACTGGTCTCCTGCGCCGCGAGTGCCGGGCGCAAAGATGATGGTGGGCCGCTCGCCCTTGCCGCGCCACGGCGCATTTGGCTCGTACAAGGTGGCTGAGGCCTGAACTGGCTTGCCGCCATCCGTGGTGGTGTCGTAGGTGAACGCCTGGCCGCGGCCGATGCCATCGAGTACGTGCGGCGAAGGCCGAGTCGAGGTTACCGCCGCATTTGCGGCCGGCGGCAGAAGGAGGGAGCCGAGGATTAGTGAACAAACTGTGAGGAGTGTCAAACGAATCTTTTCCATGCCCAAAACCTACTGCGCAGTAGGAACGGTGGAAGTGGAATTGCTAAAATATATGCTTATGGGACTTCAGTATCGTTCAAGAAAAAAGACCGGCAAGAATAGCTGGATCAACGTCTCCGGATCCGGCGCGTCGATGTCTACCAAGGTAGGACCGGTCACTTTTAATTCCCGCGGCGGCATGTGGGTGAACCTGCCAGGCGGATTCAATTTCCGCGGCCGCTGGCGTTAACCAGATCACACCTTCGGGATCGCGACCTGCGATTATAGCCGGCCATTATTAACGCCCTAAATAGGGAGGTGGAACAGGCCGGCGTCGTTTTGCTCGGCGAGGCCGTCGGCAAGCAGCGAAGCCAACGCCCGGGAGCGCTGTGCCGCATCGGGCCAGACCACGTCAATCTCGGACTGCGGCACCGGCCGCTCCGCCGCGCGCAGCACGTCCAGAATCTTGCCGCGCACCTGTCGGTCCGTGCCGACGAATTTTTGCACGCGCTTTTTCGCCCGCGCCTGCTCCTCTGCACTGGGCTGCGGCCGGCCAGCGAGCTGCCACGCACAGCTCGCGCGCAGCGGGCACTGCTCGCAGGAAGGATTCTTCGCCGTGCATACTAGCGCGCCCAACTCCATGAGCGCGGCCGAAAAACGCGGCCCATTCTCGGCCGGCAACAGCTCCGCCACGGCCGCCAATTCCCGCTTCGACGGTTGCGGCGCCAAGAACCTACCGTCCTCCGCGCGCGCATACACCCGCCGCACATTGGTATCGACCACCGGCACGTTTATCCCAAAGTGGAAGCACGCCACGGCCCGCGCGGTGTAGTCACCGATGCCCGGCAGGCGCAGCAGCTTATCGACGTCCGCCGGCACTTCACCCTCGCCAATGGCCGCCGCGCACTCCCACAGGCGCAGCGCACGCCGCGGATAGCCCAGCTTGCCCCAGGCGCGCAGTACCTCCGCCCGGGTGGCCTGGGCAAAGTCCGCCGGGGTGGGCCAGCGCCGCATCCATTCCTCCCACACCGGAGCCACGCGCGCGACCGGGGTTTGCTGGCTCATGACCTCGCTGAGCAGCACACCCCACGCGCTCGTGCCAGGCCGGCGCCACGGCAGGTCGCGTTCATTGGCATCGAACCAGGAAAGAAGAGCTTGCGAATCCATCGTGGGAGATAGTCTAGGGCATTAGAATGTGGCCTATGCCTTTACGTAATGTTGCCCACGAACCGCAGGCCGTATGGAAGGCCCTCAAAGCGGGAAATCAGCGTGTATTAGACGGCGAGACCGTCGACGTGCGCGAGATTTATAACCGCGAGGGCCTAACTCACGGCCAGGACCCCCGCGTGGTGGTCATTTCCTGTTCCGATTCCCGCGCCCCTATCGAGCACGTCTTCAATATCGGCTTCGGCGATGCCTTTGTCATCCGCACCGCGGGCCACATTCTTGACGACGCCGTCCTAGCCTCCCTCGACTACGCCCTCGCCGCCCTCAAACCCAACCTGCTGGTGGTCCTTGGCCATCAATCTTGTGGCGCGGTGGGCGCGGCTACCGGTTTCGTGGCTGGCGGCGAGCTGCCCACCGGCCTGCAGCGACCAATTATCGAGAAGGTTGCCGCCTCCGCCCTAGTGGCGGGCCCGAATGCCACGACTGACGACGTCGAGCGGGAACACACCCGCCAGACCGTCGCCCAGCTGGTGGCCAGCGTGCCCAACGTCCGCCGTCTGCTCGACGAGGGTGCCCTGGGCGTTATCGGCGCGCGCTACCTGCTGGAAGATTCCAGCGTGGAAACCTTGCAGACCTTCGGGGTGGACTAGCCCGCCTGACACGCGGCGCGGGCTTAGCGCACCGGCCCGTGCCCACCGCTTAAAATTGACAGCGTGACGCAGAAAAAGCCCCTACCAGAAGAGATTTACAAGCGCCGACGAGTAGCGGCGCTCATCATCGTACTCGTGCTGGTCGTGGTGCTGATCTGGGCGGCTGTGGCTGCTTTCGGGGGCAGCAGCGATGAGCCGGCCGATACCGCCGCCCCTGCGCCCACGCCGGAGCAGACCTCGTCTTCTGCCGCCCCGGAGACCTCCGAAGCCGCCTCGGAGACGGCTGCGGAGACCTCGGCCGAGGGGACATCGGAAAGCAAGGCGGCCGAAAGCGAGCCGTCGAGCGCTGCGCCTGCAAGCTCCGAGGCGGCCAAGAAGACCTGCGACCTCGCGGACCTCCAGGTGCGCACCTCCATGCTGAACTACTCCGTGCCGGAAGGCGAGCTGCCGAAGTTCTTCATGACGGTCACCAACCCCACGGCCGCGGACTGCACGATCGACCTGGACAAGAACCTGCTGCGCTTCGAGGTCTACAAGATGGCCGATAACCAGCGCGTGTGGTCCGATACGGACTGCTACGCCTCCGTGCAGACCGGCTCGCAAACCTTCCCGGCCGGCAAGGACGTGAAATTCGAGGCCGAATGGTCCCGCCAAGCCTCCAAGCCGGGCGAGTGCACCGACCGCCCCGCGGCCGAACCTGGGGCCTACTTCGCCCACACCGTCATCGGCGATAACTCCTCCCCGCCGCAGGACTTCACGCTGCGCTAGGCGCTACTTCGACACCGCGGCGATGGCCTGCCCCAGCGTCCCGGCCTGGTGCACGCGCATGCCCTCTACCGGCTCGATATCCCCGCGTGGGACAATCGCGTGCTTGTAGCCCAGCCGCGCGGCTTCCATCAAGCGCCGCTCCACATTGGGCACCGGCCGCAACTCGCCGGCCAGGCCCACCTCGCCAATGACCACCGTCTTGGCCGGCAGCGGCTGCTCGTGCAGCGAGGACCACGTTGCCAGCGCCACCGCCAAATCCGTGGCGGTTTCCGTAATCCGCATGCCGCCCACCGTGGCGACATAAGCATCCTTATCGTTGGTGCGCTGGCCGGCGCGCGCCTGCAGCACCGCAAGCACCATCGGCACGCGGTTGGAATCTAGCCCGGTCACCACGCGCCGCGGGTTCTTCGCTACCGGGTCCACCGTCAGCGCCTGCACCTCCGCGAGTATCGGCCGCACGCCGTCCATCGCGACCGTTACGGCCGAGCCATCCGGCGTCGTCCCGCGGTGAGAGAGAAACAGCCCGGAAGGGTCCGCGACTTCCCGAATGCCGCCGGCCGTTTGCTCAAAACACCCCACCTCGTCGGTGGCGCCAAAGCGATTCTTGATGCCGCGCAGCATACGCAGGCTGGATTGGCGGTCGCCCTCGAAGTTCAAGACGACGTCGACAAGATGCTCCAGCACGCGCGGGCCGGCCACGTTGCCGTCCTTGGTCACGTGGCCGACCAGCAGTACCGGAATGCCGGTGGACTTCGCCAGCGAAGTCAGCGCGGCCGTCACCGCGCGCGATTGCGCCACGCCGCCCGATACGCCCTCCACGCCCACGGCGTGCATGGTCTGCACCGAATCGACGATAATGAGGCTCGGCTTGAGCTTATCCACGTGCCCAAAGACCGCATCCAAGTTGGACTCGGCCGCCAAGTACAGCGATTCCTGCAGGGCGCCGGTGCGTTCGGCGCGGGAGCGGACCTGGCCGGCGGATTCCTCGGCCGTCGCATAGAGCACGGTGCGGCCGAGCTGGGCCCACCGCGAGGCTACTTCCAGCAGCAGCGTGGATTTGCCCACGCCCGGTTCGCCGGCCATGAGCACCACTGAGCCGGGCACAATGCCGGTTCCTAGCACGCGGTCGAGCTCGCCGATGCCGGTGCGCACCGTCTTGGTCGCCTGCGCCCCAATCTTGGTAATCGGCTGCGCCGGGCTCGACGGCGCTACGCCCTTGCTTGCCGACGCCCCCGCTGTCCCAGGCCCCGCCACCACCGGCGCCCGTTCCTCCAACGTGCCCCAAGACCCGCAGTCGGGGCAGCGGCCGAGCCATTTCGGCGAGACGTAGCCGCATTCGGAACAGGTGTGGATGGGGCGAGATTTCTTGGCCATGGCCTCTAGCCTAAAACACGCAAACGCCTCCGGCCCGAAACGGGCTGGAGGCGGGGATTTAGGGCGGCGCGGCTTAGTTCTTTGGAGCCTCGGAGGAGTAGCCCTCGGAGGACTCGACGTCGCGGTCGAATTCGCCGGACTGCATCTGGGTGGCGGCAATGGTGGCGTCCACGTCGAAGGAACCATTGGAGAACTCGAAGGTAACTGGGCGGTCGCCGGCGTAGCCAAAGTCATCGTTCTTCAGGGTGGTGGCGATGTACTGGACGTTCTCGGAATCCTGCTGGGTGGTCGCGTCCAGGTTCTTCTGGGAATCCGCGATGATGGACTGGTCGCGGTGCAGTGGCTGAGCCTTGTCCATCTCGACGCGCTGGCCGTCGACCTTGACGGACTCCAGGGAGATGACATCGGTGTCGTAGCCCTGGTTTACGGCGGTGAACTTCAGGGCAGCGGAGCCGTCCGGTTCTACCAGGATGGTGACATCGCGAACCGCAACCTTGTTGTCTTCCGTGCTTGCAGAAGCGCCATCGACCGCAGCCACCTTTTCGGCGGTCTGGGCGACCTGGCCCGCCGAGCAAGAAGCCAGCGCCAGAGCGGAGACGGCGGTTACGGAAATAATGGCACCGCGGCGGGCGGCGGACTTCAGGGACTGCACGTTGAGCATCCTCCATCAATTGCGATCACAGGGCTTGTCAACGCTTTAGCCTAGTCCCTTTGGCAATAAAGTACACAGTTAGTCCCAAACCGGGCGGGTAGACCGTGGGGGTATACGGGGGTATCCGCAGGCGGGGCGGCCGTGCGTGATAAAATGGCGGCCTTAGTCAACCGGGATAAATCGGGAACACAAGGAGTGGCAATGGAGTATAAGGTCGGCGAGGTCGTCGTCTACCCGCACCACGGTGCGGCCGTCATCGAGGATATCGAGACCCGCGAGATGGGTGGCGAGACGCTGGAATACTTGGTGCTGCACATCAACCAGTCCGACCTAGTCGTCCGCGTGCCCATCAAGAACGCCGATAACGTCGGCGTGCGCGACGTCGTGGGCAAGGAGGGCCTGGAAAAGGTCTTTTCCGTGCTGCGTGACGAGGACGTCGAAGAGGCCGGCAACTGGTCCCGCCGTTATAAGGCTAACCAGGAGCGCCTCGCTTCCGGCGATATCAATAAGGTTGCCGAGGTCGTTCGCGACCTGTGGCGCCGCGACCAGGATCGTGGCCTTTCGGCCGGCGAGAAGCGCATGCTGGGCAAGGCCCGCACCATCCTGGTGGGCGAGCTCGCGCTGGCCAAGCCGGTCGATGAGAAGAAGGCCGACACCATGATGGAAGAAATCGATGCCACCATCGAGCGCCACCGCGCGGCCGGATTGGTAGACGATAAGTCCATCACCACCGATATCGACAACGACATCGATCTCGATGACCTCTCCTTCGACGACGAAGACTAAACCGCGCGTCATCGCGCTCATCGCGGCCGCCGGCCAGGGCACCCGCCTCGGTGCCGAGGTGCCCAAGGCTTATGTCGAGCTGCGCGGGCGCACCCTCCTGGAGCGCTCCGTGCGCGCGCTGCTGGCCTCCGGCGTGGTCGATGAGGTCATTGTGCTGGTCAGCCCAGATATGGAGCCCGAGGCCGCCCGCATCATCGGCCGCATCGACACCGCAGGCGCTAAAAGCGCTACAAACGCCGCGCCCATCCGCCTTGTGCACGGCGGCAGCGAGCGCGCCGATTCCGTGTGGGCCGGCCTCCAGGCAATCCCCGACGACGACGCCGTGGTGCTCATCCACGATGCGGCCCGGGCGCTGACTCCGCCGGCGATGGTGCGGGGCGTCGCCAAGCGCGTGCTCGAAGGCGCCCCCGCGGCCGTGCCCGTGGTTCCCGTGGCCGATACCATCAAGGAAGTCGCGGCCGACGCCGTGGTGAGCACTCCCGACCGCTCCCGCCTGCGCGCCGTGCAAACCCCGCAGGCCTTCCGCCTGCCTGCGCTGCGCCAAGCCAACCTCGATTATTGGGCCGAGCAGCCCGAATTCACCGCTACGGATGACGCCAGCCTCATGGAATGGCACGGCGAGCACGTGGCGACCGTGCCAGGCGATACCCTGGCGTTCAAAATCACCACGCCCATCGATCTCACCCTGGCCCACGCCCTGACTGAGGAGACCCATGACTAACCCGATTATCCCGCGTGTTGGCATCGCCACCGACGCCCACCAGATCGAGGCCGGCAAGGACTGCTGGATCGCCGGCCTGCTCTTCGAGGGCGATGCTGGCTGCGAGGGCCACTCCGATGGCGACGTGGTAGCGCACGCGCTTGTCGACGCCCTCTTATCCGCCTCCCACCTCGGCGACCTCGGCTCCTTCGTGGGTGTCGGCAGGCCCGAATACGATGGCGTTTCGGGTGCGAAGCTGCTGCGCGAATGCAGGGAACTGCTCGAATCCGAGGGTTTTATCATCGGCAACGCCGCAGCGCAGCTCATCGGCCAGACGCCCAAGATGGGACCGCGCCGCGAAGAGGCCGAAGCGGTACTGAGCGAAATCCTTGGTGCCCCCGTGTCCGTCTCTGCCACCACGACGGACCATATGGGGTTCACCGGCCGTAAGGAGGGCCGCGCGGCGGTTGCCACGGCCGTCGTCTGGCGCGCCTAGCCCACCACACTAACCCCGCGCACGCGTCAATTAGACTGGGTGGCGTGAGTACTTTGCGCATTTATGACACAGCCACCCGCAGCCAACGCGATTTCGAGCCGATTCGCCCCGGCCACGCCTCGATTTATCTGTGCGGCGCCACCCCGCAGGCCCAGCCGCACATCGGGCACCTGCGCTCCGGCGTCGCCTTCGACATCCTGCGCCGCTGGCTGCTCGCCCAGGGCTATGACGTAGCCCTGGTACGCAACGTCACCGATATCGATGACAAGATCCTCACCAAGGCGGCCGAGAATAATCGCCCCTGGTGGGAGTGGGTGTCCACGTATGAGCGCGAGTTCACTAAGGCCTATAACACCCTGGGCGTTCTTCCTCCTTCGGTAGAGCCGCGCGCAACCGGCTTTGTCACCCAGATGGTCGACTATATGCAACGGCTTATCGACGCCGGCTTTGCCTACCCCGCCGATGGCTCCGTCTACTTTGACGTTGCCGCGTGGACCAAGGCCGAAGGCTCCGATTATGGTTCGCTGTCCGGCAACAAGGTAGAGGAAATGGAACAGGGCGAGGGCGAGGATTCCGCCAAGCGCGGCGCGCAGGACTTTGCCCTGTGGAAGGCCGCGAAGCCGGGCGAGCCCAGCTGGCCTACCCCGTGGGGCGACGGCCGCCCTGGTTGGCACCTGGAGTGCTCGGCCATGTCCACCTACTACCTGGGCTCTAATTTCGATATCCACTGCGGCGGCCTGGACCTGCAGTTCCCGCACCACGAGAACGAAATCGCGCAGTCGCATGCGGCCGGCGATAAGTTCGCCAACTACTGGATGCACAACCACTGGGTGACGATGTCGGGTGAGAAGATGTCGAAGTCCCTGGGCAACGTGTTGTCCATCCCGAATATGCTGGAGCTGGTGCGCCCGGTGGAGCTGCGCTACTACCTGGGCTCGGCACACTACCGCTCCGTGCTGGAGTACTCCGAGGCCGCGCTGACCGAGGCCGCCGCTGGCTACCGCCGCATCGAGGACTTCCTCGGCCACTTCGACGATCTGGAGCTTGGCGAGTGGACGCAGGGCTTTGCAGACGCGATGAATGATGACATCGCGGTGCCCAAGGCTTTGGCGGAAATCCACACCACCGTCCGCGCCGGCAATAAGGCGCTCGCGGCCGGCGACGAGGCCGAGGCACGCACGCTGGCCAGCCAGGTGCGAGCGATGGCGCACGTACTTGGTTTTGACCCGCTGGAGTGGGAAGATGGAGCGCAAGCTAGCGGGGCGGATGCCGCGCTGGATGCGCTGGTACAAGCTGAGCTGGAGCGGCGCACCCAGGCGCGCGCGGATAAGGACTTCGCTACTGCCGACGCCGTCCGTGACCGCCTCGCGGCCGCCGGCATCACCATCACCGATACCCCAGACGGCCCGACCTGGTCGCTGGCGCAGCGTTAAGCACTCCGAAAGGACATAGATTATGGCACGTACCCACGGCCGCGGTGGCGCGGGAATCCGCAAGACCAATAAGAAAGGCGCAACCAAGGGCTCCGGCGGCCAGCGCCGCAAGGGCTTGGCCGGTAAGGGCCCGACGCCCAAGGCAGAGGACCGCATCTACCACGCCAAGCACAAGGCCAAGCTGGAGCGCGACCGCCGCAACTCCGGCCGCCACCAGAAAGAGACCGCCGAGATGGTCGTGGGCCGCAACCCGGTCATCGAGTGTCTGCACGCCAAGGTGCCGGCCACCACGCTCTACATCGTGGCCGGTACCCGCAATGACAAGCGCCTGTCCGAGGCCGTGGCCATGTGCAATACCCGCAATATCCCCATCATCGAGGTGCAACGCCACGAGATGGACCGCATGACCGGCAACGGCATGCACCAGGGCATCGGGTTGCAGATCCCGCCGTATAAATACGCCGACGTCGACGAGCTCATCGCCCGTGCGGCCGAGAACGCACGCCCCGGCATGTTCGTCATCTTGGATAACATCACCGATCCGCGCAACCTCGGCGCGGTCATCCGTTCCGTGGCGGCCTTCGGCGGCGACGGCGTCATCATCCCCGAGCGCCGCTCCGCGTCCGTAACCGCCGTGGCATGGCGTACCTCGGCCGGCACGGCGGCGCGCCTGCCGGTTGCCCGCGCGACGAATATCACCCGCACCGTGCAGCAATTCCAAAAGAGCGGCTACCAGGTCATCGGCCTAGACGCCGGCGGCGAGCACACGCTGGACACCTATAACGGCGCGACGGATCCCGTGGTCATCGTCATCGGCTCCGAGGGCAAGGGTATCTCCCGCCTCGTGCGCGAGAACTGCGACGTCATCATGTCCATCCCGATGACGGACTGGGTCGAGTCCCTCAATGCTTCCGTCGCGGCCGGTTCCGTGCTCTCCGAATTCGCACGCCAGCGCCGCGCGGCCCAGTAACCTCCGGCGAGGTTTCTAGTCGCTTTCCGCCCAGGGTGGCAGCCACTTAATGGTTCCATCCACCCTGGCCAGGCGGCCGCGCAGCGGCGGGGCGTTGGGGTCATCGTCGTTGACGCCGTTGTGATACGGACAGGCGATGGTGAGATTTTCGGGGTTGGTCTCGCCGCCGTGGCGCCACGCGGTGAGGTGGTGGACTTGGCATTCATCGGCGGGGTAATTGCACTGCGGCCACGGGCAGGTGGGATTTTCCGCGGCGGCCATGGTGCGCTGCTTCGGCGAGGCGAGCCGCTCGGTGCGGTACAGGTTCACCGGGCCCTTCACGGGGTGGATCAGAGTCACATATCCGTGCGCGGTAAAGGCGCGGCGCACTAGGTCCGCGCCGGTCATTCGGGCACCATTGGTCAGCTGCAGGGTGATGTCATCGCCGGCGGTGTCGACGACGCGGTCGAGTTCGTCCAGGCGCAGCACCACATTGGTGGTCACGGCCGTGCGGGAAGCGGCGGCGTCGCCTTGAAAAATCTTGCGCACCGAATCGAGCGGGGCGTCCTTATCGAGCGCGGCGTGCATATCCGCGATGTCCGCAGACTTGCCGGTAATCGTCATGGTCCACGGCCCATCGGCGCGGCGGTAGAGCTTGACACCGGGCTTGCGTTGCGGCGGACCTTTAATCTCACGCACGCGCTGGCGCCCCTGCTTGTCGACGTCCGACGCATCCCCCTTCATCCCACACAGCTCCCGCCGCAGCGCCCAGGCCTGGCGCTTACTCTTCAGCTTGGTGGCGTGGCGCTCGATGGCCAGCAGCGCGGTGAGGCTGTGCTCGTTGGTGCGGGCCGCGGCGATGGATTCGCGCTGGAGGCGGCTAAACGCGGTGGGGCCGAAGTAGGTATCGGCGAGGGCAAGCAGGCGGGCGGCGGTGGTGTCGGGGCAGCCGGCGTCGATAAGCGCGCGCTTAGTAAGGCCGTGGCAGTCGGCGATAATGTCCATGCCGGCGGCCAGGCCTGTCAAGAAATTCTGTAGCGCGTTCACGGCTCCACACGTTAAGTGCGGGTGCACGCCGGCGCGCGGTGCGTGGCACGCAGCTGTGGATAACTAGGCCTGGGCGTCGTCGAGGACGAAGAACTCGCGGACCTTATCCACAGCGCGGAAGGAATCCGTATTTGGGCCTATGCGTGGGTCGGTTTTCATGCTAGAGGGAATCACGTGGCCGAGGCCCTCCATGGTCCACAGCTCGACGGGGAAATCGCCGTCGTATGCGGTGGCGGTGACATCCGCGGTGGGGTGGTAGTCGCGGGGTGGCTGGCAGCCATTGGCCAGTGCGAAGTGCTCGGCGGTGGCCGGCGCGGACAGCACGCGGCCGCGGGTGCGCTCGGCGTCCAGCCCGGCGACCCCGCCCTCGTATGGCGCGTACGGGTCGGCGGTGCCGTGGAAAAACAGCAGCGGCGTGGGCCGGTAGCCGGCCGGGTTGCTGGGCGCGTGGTTATCGCCCTCGCCCAGGGTGGAGGCGAAGATGCAAGCGCGGGTGAGGGCAAAGGGTGCGTCGAAAAGCAAGCGGAGCACCATCTGCCCGCCGTTGGAATAGCCGCAGGCAAAGGTACGGGCGGTGCCGAATTCGCGCTGCATCTCCTCGACGAGGTAGGCGGCGAAGGCAACGTCGTCCACGTTCTCCGCGCGGGCGGTGACGGGCAGGATGCTGCGGCAATCGTTGAAATGGCGGTCGACGCCGTCGGGGTAGACGAGGACGGTATTGGTGGCATCGGCAAGCTCGTCGAAGGTGCCGTTAGTAAAGCGGCGCATCACGTTTCCGGACTGCAGCGAGCCGTGGAAGAAGAGCAAGAGGTTCGGGCGCGGGCCGGGGTTATCCGGCGCGATGACGAGAAAGCGGCGGGTGCGGCCATCCACATCCGCGGTGCGGCGGTGTACGTGCATAGCCGCCCAGTCTAGTCGGCGTGGTGCTCTTCGGCGGTGCTGTGGCAGTCGGCGTGGAAGCGCTTTGCGGCGACCTCGTCGCGCACCGCCTTTTTATTGCGCTGCCAGCCAATGAGGCGGCACACCAGGTAAATGACAAAAGAAATCGTGGTAACAAAGACCGAGACCGGAAGGCCGGGCGCGAGCGATAAGACAAAGCCACCGACGGCCGAGACCTCGGCGAAAATGGTGGCCCACATGACCGCGCGCAGGGGCGAGGAGGTAATCTGCACGGCCGCCGCACCCGGGGTAATGAGCAGCGCCATGACGAGCAGCGAGCCGACGATTTGTACCGACTGCGCGGCCGCCAAGCCTACGAGCACGGCGAAGGCGACGGAAATGAAGCGGGTGGGTACGCCGGCGGCCTGGGCCATGACCGGGTCGGCCGAGGCGAAGAGCATGGGCCGCCACAGGATGGCGACGGCGGCGAGGATGACCACGGTGGTCGCGGCCAAGAGCCATACCGAGGCCGAAGAGACGCCGACGATCTGGCCAGTTAGCAGCGTCATCGCGGTATTCGCGTTGCCGGGGTAGAGGTGCAAAAACAGCACCGAGAGGCCTAAGCCAAAGCTCATGACCACGCCGATGGCGCTGTCTTGTTGGCCTTTGAAGCCCAGGACAGCGAGGATGATGGCGGCCACGATGGCGCCGGCCACCGCGCCAAAGCCGAGGTTGAGGCCGAAGAGCAGCGCGGCCGAGGCGCCCATGAGTGCGAGCTCGGAGGTGGCGTGGACCGAAAAGGACATCTGGCGCAGCACGATGAGCGAGGTCATCACGCCGGAGAGGATGCCCAGCAGCGCGGAGGCGATGAGCGAGGACTGCACAAAGTCCACGCTGAGCAGGTACTGGGTGTCTTCCATAAAGCTAGACAACGATGAGCCTCCCATCGACGTTTAAGACGTTGACCTTGGAACCGTAGAGCTCGGAAAGGACATCGGAGCGCATGACCTCATCCACGGTGCCGAAAGTATGGCCGCCGGGGGCGAGGTAGAGCACCTTATCGGTCACCCCGAGCACCGGGTTGATGCCGTGGGTGACAAACATGATGGAGGTGCCGCGCTCGCGGCGCAGCGTATCCAGCTTGTCCACGGTGGCCTGCTGGCGCGCCGGGTCGAGCGAGAGCAGCGGCTCGTCGGCGAGGATGAGCTCGGGGTCGTTGGCCAGCGCCTGGGCCTGGCGGATGAGCTGCTGCTGGCCGCCGGAAAGCTGGCCGACGCGGCGGTCGCGTAGGCCGGTGGCACCGACCTCGGCGAGGAGCTCGTCGACGCGGTGGCGGGGCGGGCGGCGGCGTCGGAAAGCGCCGTGTGCCAGGGAGAGCGAGACTAAGTCGCGGGCGCGCAGGGGCAGGTCGGCCGGGAACATGCGTTGCTGCGGGATGAAGCCGACGCGGCAGTTAACGTCGACGCTGCCGGCCGTGAGCTTGCGGGTTCCCAAGATGGTGCCGAGCAGGGTGGATTTGCCCACGCCATTGGGGCCCAAAACGGCGATAAACTCGCCGCGGTCAACGGCGAGGTTAAGGCTGGACCACAGCGGGGCAACCGCTGCGTCATGAAAGTGGATGAGCACTAGAGCTTCCCCAGGGAATCGGTGACCTCGTCATAGTAGGTCCAGAATTCTTTGCCATCCGGCGGGGTTTCGCCGATTTCGACGATAGAGACGTCCGCATCCTCCGCGGCGGACTTGATGCGGCCGGCGGTATCGGTTTCGGTCTGTGGGTTAAAGATGAGCAGGTCTACCTTGTCCTCTTTAATCGCCTTGGTGAAGGCGGCGAGGTCGGCCGCGGTGGGCTCGCCCTCAGAAATGGTGGCCTTGCGGTAGCCCTCTGGGGTGACGTCCTTGCCGGAGGTGTACTTCATGATGTAGTCCGCAATCGGCTCGGTCTGCGCGTAGGAGAGGTCGCCCGGCAGTTCCTTGAGCTTGTCGCGCAGGCGGTCGACGTGGGAGTCCACGCGCTCGGTGCTGGCGTTGGCATCGGTATTGAGCTCGTTGATCTGGTCAGCGATATTTCCTGCGACCTCGTCGAGCGCTGCCGGGTCGTACCAAATGTGCTCGTTGCCCTCGATATTGGTGACCTTCTTCGGGTCCTTCTTGGCGGTGGCCTTAGCAGCGTCGATGGTCATGACATTGGGGTCATCGGCCAGCTTGCCGTGATCGGTCAGCGGCAGGGCGGAGACGATATCGTCCTGGTCGGAGACGGCCTGGTAAATCCAGGAATCGTAGCCGCCGCCGTTGACCACGAGCAGGTCAGCATCCTCGGCCTTGGCGATATCGGCCGCGGAAGGTTCGAAGTGGTGCGGGTCAACGCCGTTGCCCTCAACGATGGGCTTGACCTCGATGTCCACGCCGGAGGCGGTATCGGCCACGGCTTGGGCGACGTCGGCCCAGATGGAGGTGGACGCGACGATGGAGATCTTCTTCTGAGCGCCCGGCTCGGCGGCCGAGTCCTCGGTGTCGGAGGAGCAGGCGGTGGCGGTCAGCAGGAGGCCACCGGCCGCGAGGAGGGCTGCGGATGCGCGAAGTGAGGTATGCATAGTTTCCAGTGTGCGTTTGATGGGAACCATTGTCAATTGAATATGTATTGAAAATACGGCCGCGGGGTATGCTTGCGGTCATGGTGAAACGCAGCCCCACCCGCAAAACGCTGGCCTCGCTGGCCGCCGAGCTGGGTGTTTCGCGCACGACGGTATCCAATGCCTATAGCCGGCCGGATCAGCTTTCGGCCGCAACGCGCGAGCGCATCCTGGCGGCGGCGAAGGCGCGGGGGTATCCCGGGCCGGACCCTACGGCCCGCAGCCTGCGCACCCGCCGCGCGGGCTCGGTGGGCGTGCTGCTGACCGAGCACCTGTCCTATGCCTTCGAGGACATGGCCTCGGTGGATTTCCTGGCCGGCATGGCAGAAGCCTCGGCCGGCGCGCAGACCACGCTCACCCTCATCCCGGCCGGCCCGGAGGGCGAGGCGGAGGCGGCCAGCCTGGTGGGCTCGGCCGCGGTGGATGGCTTTGTGGTCTACTCCGTGGCGGCCGGGGATGCCTACCTCGAGGCGGCGCGCGGCCGCGGGCTGCCGGTGGTGGTCTGCGATCAGCCGACGGATTCGGGCCTGCCGTTCGTGGGCATCGATGACCGCGCGGCGATTGCCCCGGCCGCCCGCGCGCTGGTGGAGGCCGGCCACCGCAAGATCGGCGTGCTGGCGATTCGCCTCAAGCGCGAGCGCCACGATGGCCCCATTTCGTGGGGTGAGCTTCAGGGCGCCGATATGCACGTGCAGCGCGCCCGGGTCATGGGCGCCATGGACGTCTTTGCGCAGGCGGGCATCGCGCCCGAGACCGTGCCCGTGGTCACCCAGCACATCAACGATGCGCACACCACGCGGGTGGCCGCGCAGTTGCTTCTCGACGCCCACCCTGATCTCACCGCCGTCCTGTGCACCACCGACTCCATGGCGCTAGGCGTGATGACCTATGCGCGCGAGCGGGGCATCGACGTCCCCGGCGAGCTGTCCGTTACCGGCTTCGACGGCATTGATGCGGCGCAGCGCCTTGGCTTGACGACGATCGTCCAGCCCAATAAGGCCAAGGGCGCGGCCGCCGGCCATATGCTCGCCAAGCTCATCGCCGGCGCCGAGGGTCCGGACCC
Source organism: Corynebacterium tuberculostearicum (assembly GCF_032821615.1). Taxonomy (GTDB): domain Bacteria; phylum Actinomycetota; class Actinomycetes; order Mycobacteriales; family Mycobacteriaceae; genus Corynebacterium; species Corynebacterium tuberculostearicum_H. The sequence continues at coordinate 87,280 of NZ_JAVBIF010000006.1, forward strand.
GAGCGAAACTGCGGTGCTACGGCGCGTGCTGCAGACCAGCTTCGCGGCCGGGCGGACGGTGGCGCCGCCGCGCTAGGTGCCGCTTCGTTAGGCTGCGGCGTGTTAGGCAGCGCCGCCGTTGTTGGGACGGCCGACATGAGCCGCGCGGGCGGCGGCGAGTTCGGTGAGGAAGTGGGCGACGGCGTCGACGTCGGCAAGCTGCACTACGGCCGCCGTATCGCCCTCGCCGACCTTGACGCCAACGTCTGGCGGCTGGTGCAGGGCGCGGAAACCGTCCTCATCGGTGACGTCATCGCCCAAGAAGACCATGGCGGTGGCTCCGGTGCGCTCGCGCAGGTTCTCAATCCACGTGCCCTTGGTGGCCTGGGTGGCGGAGAACTCCACCACGGACTTGCCGGCCGTGCGGGGGAAGCCGCCCGGATCGAGCGCGAGGGCGGCTTCATAGGCTTGGGCGGCAGCCTCTGGATCGGAATCCTCGAGCGCGCGCAGGTGCAACACGCGCTGGAAGGGTTTGACCTCGATATCCGCGCCGGGGAAGCGCTCCATGATCTCGCGAATCTCGGCTTCCTTGGTGGCGAGGTGCTCGCGCATCGCGGGGGTCAGTTCCGTGTCCTCCCACGAGGACTCGGCGCCGTGGGAGCCGCCGAAGAGAACGGGCTCGCGCAGAGGGCACACGCGCTTGAGGCCTTCGAGGTGGCGGCCGGAGAGCACGGCCGCGGTGGTGTCCGGCAGGTGGGCCAGTTTATCCAGGGCGCGCAGTGATTCCTGGTTCATTTCGACCTCATAGATGGCCGTGGCGAAGGGGGAGAGCGTGCCGTCGAAGTCCGAGACCACCGCGAGGTGCTCGGCGGCGGCAAGGGCCTTGATGGCAGTTGAAAGCGTCATGGCTTCCAGCCTACGCAATTAACCGCCCAGGGAAACCAACTTGATAGACGGCGAGTCCACATCATCGGTGACCAGTTCTAAGACCAGTTGGTTATTGGAATTGACGGCGTAGTGGAAATCGTGGTCCGCGGAAATCAGGTTGCGCAGTAGGTTATCGGCCCACACGGACGCGCCGTGGCAATCTTCGGCGGTCTCGTCAAACTCCACCTCGTCAAAGTGGAGGCGGTTGCCCTCGCGGATGTTTTGGCGCTCATCATCGGCGGAATAGGTCACCTTGCCCACCATTTGGGCGCAGCCGGTGGTGCCCACCATCGTGGATTCGCCAAAACTCAACGTAGGGGCCTGCGGAATGGACTCCGGGATGGTGGAGGCGGCATCCGGGGTGGTGTTGATGGAAACTATCTGCCACTGCTTATCCAAGATTTGCTTATCGCCAGGGGCTTGGGGTTCCTCGTCGCCGGAGCCGCAGCCGGCCAGTAATGCGGCGGCGCAGGTCGCGGCAATGGGCACTGCGGCCAGGCGGGGAAAGCGAGACATCATGCGCCCGCCCCCTGTTCTTCTGCTTGGCGCAGGCAGCCCAGGAAGGACTGGGACCATAGCTGCACGTCGTGCTCGGTGACCTGCTGGTGCATGGTGAGCATGCGCTGGGTCATGGTGGAGGGGGCGTCGTCAAGCGCCTTGAGCGCATTGAGCAAGGCGGCCTTGACGGACTCGATATCGAAGGGATTGCACAGGTAGGCCTGGTTGAGCTCATCGGCCGCGCCGGCGAACTCGGAGAGCACCAGCGCGCCCGAGCCATCGTCGTGGCAGGCCACGTATTCCTTGGCTACCAGGTTCATGCCGTCCTTGAAGGGGGTCACCAGCATGACATCGGCCATGCGGTAGTAGCAGCGCAGGAGACTCTTGGCCACGCCGCGGTGCTGGTAGTGCACCACCGGGTGACCTACGCGGGCGAAGCGCCCGTTGATGCGGCCAACGGCTTCTTCCACCTTGGAGCGGGTGGCCTTGTAATGGTCGAGGCGCTCGCGCGACGGCGTGGCGAGCTGCACCAGCGTCACCTCCTCCGGGTCGAGCGCGCCGGTGTCCAGCAGCTCCTCAAAGGCGGTCAGCCGCTGCAGGATGCCTTTGGTGTAATCGAGGCGATCCACGCCCAAGATAATGCGCCTGGGCGAGCCCAGCTCTTCGCGCAGCTTGGCGACGTCCCCCTTCTCCTCCCCAGTGAATGCGGCAAAGTCCTTCGCGGCGATGGAAATGGGGAAGGCGCCCACGCCGATGGTGCGCCCCTGCGGCAGGCGAATATGCGCGGTGACCTCGCGGGTGCTGGCCTCGCCTTGTACGTCGAGGCCCTGGCGGCGGGCAAGCTCCAAGAAGTTGCGGGCATTGGCCTCCAGGTGGAAGCCGATGAGATCCGCGCCAAGCAGCCCGCGCACGAGCTCCTCGCGCCAGGGCAGCTGGCGGAAGAGATCGGCGGAAGGGAAGGGGATGTGCAGGAAAAATCCGATGGTGAGATCCGGGCGCTTCTGGCGCAGGATGCCAGGCAAAAGCTGCAGCTGGTAGTCCTGTACCCACACGGTGGCGCCTTCGGCGGCGACCTCGGCTACCTCGTCTGCAAAACGCAGGTTGACCTCGCGATAGGCGTGCCACCAATCGCGGTCATAGGTAGGGGTGACGATGAGATCGTGGTAGAGCGGCCACAGGGTGGCATTAGAAAAACCCTCATAAAAGCCCTCGAAATCGGACTCGGTGAGCTTGACTGGGTGCAGCAGCACGCCGGTATCGGTGCGGAAGGGCTCTGGCGCGGCATCGGCCACACCGGGCCAGCCCACCCAGCATCCCTGGTGTGATTCGAGGACTGGAGACAATGCGGTGACCAGACCGCCCGGCGAGGGCGTCCAGGTATGGCTGCCATCGGGCCGGGTTTCCAGATCTACCGGCAGGCGGTTGGCCACCACCACGAAGTCATTGCCACGCTCACTCATGGTGCAAGAATAACTTAAGACTTCTTAGTGGACTTCTTCGTTGCCTTCTTGGAGGCCTTCTTCGTCGCCTTTTTGGTGGCCTTCTTTGTAGCCTTCTTGGTCGACTTCTTCGTCGATTTCTTGGTGGACTTCTTAGTCGACTTCTTCGTGGACTTTTTGCTGGATTTCTTGGTCGACTTCTTGGGAGCGGCATCGGCTTGCTCCGCCAGCACCTTCTTGTGCACCAGGCCCTTTGGCTCCACGCCCAGCATGGACATCAGGGTCACGCCGTCGAGGAAGTCCTGCGCATAGGTGGCCACGATGCGGCGGGCTGCGCGGGAGGTCTCCTCCTCAAGGGCGTGATTCTGGTCAGCCTGTGGGTGGGTGTCTTGGACCTTGGGTGGCACGACGTGTCCTCCTGAACGTTGTGGAAACTACTTAAGCGCTTGCAAGAAAAGCTATCAGAGCAAATATTGTACGCTACCGGCGGCGTTTAGGGCCGCTCGGGTCCGGATTCAGTGCCCGGCTGCTCCGGTTTCTGGGCACGAAAGGTTTCGGTGCCGGGCACGGTATAGGTGGTCTTCTCGCGCTGCTGCGGCTGCGCCGGCCACTGGGAATCCTCCGGCCACAGGTCCGCGGCCGAGTGGGTGTGCGGCGCATGGCTTTGGGCCTCGTGGCGTGGGTGCTGCTGCGGCGGCTTCGGCCCGAGCTTGGGTGGTAACTCCGGGCGATTGACGCGCGGGGCAAACGGGGACATCGGCACGCGCGGGATGCGCGGGGCCTTGCGGGCCAAGTGCGTGGCCTTATGGAAGGAGAAGCGGCCGATGCGCTTGAAGGTGGTGTACGGGCGGAAGTACTGCGGGCGGCGCAGGCGGCGAGCCACACGCTCGCCCAGTACTACGCCGGCGGCCAGGGCGCCGGAGATGGCCAGCGCCATCGCCATATTGGTAAAGCCGGTAATCATCTGCTCATTGAGAGAGGCGTACATGCCGCGGTAGAGCATGAGGCCGGGCAGCATCGGCGTATAGCCCACGATCATGGTGATAAGCGGCGGAATTCCCCAGCGGCGCGACATCAAACCGCCGGCGAGGCCAACGACCACCGCGGAAAGACCAGAGGCAATCACCGGGCCGACGCCGAAGGGCACCACCACGAAGTAATAGAAAATCATGCCGGCTGCGGCCGTAAGGCCAGACATGGTGATCTCAATCCAGGCTGCGCCGCAGGCCAGCGCAAAGGCAGCAGAACCCGTGCCGCCGAGCAGCACTAGCAGTGGAATTTCGTGGTAGACCGGTGGGGCCAGCGTGGCCAGCGGCGGCAGGTTAAAGCCCAGCGAATCGGCCAGCTGGATGCCCACACCGACGCCGGCGATGATGGCGCCGGTAGATAGCAGCGCCTCAAAGAAGCGGGCGGAGGAGGTAACGGGGGCGCGCGTGATGCCGTCGACAAGCGATTGCACCAACGTCAGCCCCGCCACCAGCACGATGATGCCGGAGGCAATGATCTGCGTGGGCGAGAAATTAATGCCGAAGGAGGCTGCGACGTTGTACAAAATGGCGGCCGGGAAGACGGCGAAAAAGCCGCCGACCGCATTCTGATAAAAGGGCGGCAGGCGGTAATTGGCCAACCAGGCGTTCAAGCCCATGATGAACGCGGAGACCACAAACGCCACCACGCCGACGAGCAGGTCGCCGCCAAGCATCATGGAAATCAGGCCACCCATCGCGCCCCAGCCGAGCATGACCGTGGACGGCTTATAAGGCGCTGGCATGCGGTCGATCTCGTCTAGGCGCTGCTCCGCCATGGCCGGCGGCATCTGGCCGGAGTGGATGGAGCGAATGAGCTTATCGACGGCCGCGAGCTTAGAAAAATCCACGCCAATGCTCGGTACCACGCGGAAGACGTGCAGGTTTTTGCGCTGCTCGCCGGTGCCAATGGTGGTGTGGATAGTGATGGTATTCATCAAGATGTCTACGTGGCAGTAGTGCAAACCATACGACGACGCTGCCAGGTGGACCTGGGCGCGCGCATCCGAGTTGGCGGTGCCGGCTCCGATGAGGATTTCACCAATGCGAGCGGCGATCTCCATAACGCCGGTGACCTGAGCAGCGTCGGTCAGATCGACCGGGGCGAGTGGTGATGGCGGCGGTGCGGCTTTAGCCGCGTCGATGATGGCTACCTGGCCCGAGGAAGCGCGCAGGCGCTCCCGCATAGCGGACAAAAATGACACGGAAATAACCCTCGAAAAGCGCTGGGAATGTGGGAAAGATTCTGCCTGAACTTTAGCCCCTGCACCCTGTCAATGCATAGATGGGGGACCGGCTTTCCCCTCGGCGGCGGTGCTCGGGTACTATGCAACGAGCGGGAATTCTCCCGCGGTGCTGGAGTGGCGCAATTGGTAGCGCAACGCACTTGTAATGCGTAGGTTGCGAGTTCAAGTCTCGTCTCCAGCTCAAAAGATAACCCCCTAGCTGCATAAACAGTTAGGGGGTAAACGTTTACAAGTAGTAAAAGTGGCTATTTATTGGCTACTTTGCGCAGGCGCAAACATTTCCAACACCGCCGTATGGTCACCGGCATCAGCCGCCCGCTTCACGTAATAGCGACCCGTAATCGCCGGGGAAGCGTGCCCCAACTGCCTAGCGGCCTCCTCCACACCGTCCACATTCTCAATGGCCGTAGCAACCGAGGAGCGGAAAGACTTAAACTTCACGTGAGAAAAGACCTCACCCCGCGCTTCCCGAAATTGCCTACGAACATTCACAATGTCTAGGAACCCGCCCCGGTTATTCGGAAAGACAAGTACGTTATCGGCATTCACTAAACGCTCAATGAGCATGTCTCTGAACCAATCGGGGAGGGTAACCGTACGAAAGCCGCTATTGGTCTTTGTGTAGCCTTGGCGGACTAGCTTCCCGTCCTGCCTAACAATCGCCCCAGAGAGCGTCGCCTTAGCCTTTGGCTTAGCGTCTAGCTGGAAATCAGACCACTGGAGTGCCAGCACCTCAGACGGGCGGAACCCCGTGGCGATAAGCGCGCCCACAATTCCCACTAAATCAGTGTGCTTGTAGGGTGTCTGCCAAGACTGAACATTCTCCCAAATCTGTTGAATCTCAGCGAGGGACAAAGCGACCGGTTCAGATTCTTCACTGTCATTGGCCCGGAGCTTTACCCCGTGCGTTGGGTTGATAGGCCACACATTCACGCCGTGGACAACGGTTAGGTCATAGGCACGGGATAGCAGAATCTTTGCGAGCTTAGCGTTAGCGGGGGTGCGCTCAGATAGTTTCACTAGCCAGTTGGCGATTATGGACTTGTCGCACTCGCAGAGGCGAAGATTGCCAATCGCCCGTTCGCCCCGTGTCCCCTTGAATAGGGATAGTTGGCGTTCATAGGTGTTAACCGATTGGATGCGTAGTTTCTTATTGCCGATAGTGCCAGCGCGCATAGCTTTTACGGTTAGTTCTAGGAGTTCTTGCAGGGTGGTGTTGCCGTCGATAATGGCCCCTGCATTCTCAAAGACGCGATCGTTGGCGTTGGCTTTCAGGGTGGCTTCAGCGTCGCTTTTTGTGCGCCCGGTGCCAGTGACGCGGATGCGCTTATCGGCAAAGGTACGGACGTAGGCTAGTGCTCTCCAGCGCCGGTAGCCTACTTCCTCATACCTAATCGTCCCTATCTGTCCTACGGGTAGTTTCTTTCTTGGCATGTTTAGTAGTTCGCTTTCCGGGGTGATTTTCAGAGCTCACTTGTAGGACACCTAATTCACGAGCACGGCGAACCATATATGCCGCCCGGTCACGGCTCACACCAAATTGTTCGGATACTGTGCGAGTTGGAGGAACTCCAGCGTTGAGTGCTGCTTGGTAAACGTCCCTTACCCATTCAAGAACAAGGGAAGTATTTCCACGAGGCCATTCATTGATTACATGTTCTGGCACCGTCGGTATCGGCTTAATGCCCCGACCAAACGTTGAGCCGTAGTACTCCCGCAGCTTTGTTGTTGCTTCATTGGCGAGGCGAGATAGGGGCAACTGGCGGAGCGTGGAACTGCTTATATAAGAGTTTTCGGGCGCGAAAGCTACGATGCCCTCAACTTCATATCTTCCGAAGTCGGTAAAGACAAGTTCTAATGAGAGTCGCTGTGTTCCGTTGTCGATGATGCAGTACGCATGTGCTGGTGCTCCCTTTGAAGCATCCTCGATGAAAAATCCTTCGCCGAATTTTCCTTTACTGTCGGGCCTCCATTGCCACTCGCCTACGGAGGTCACCTGCCATTTACTCATGAATCGAGTGTCCACTATTGAGTTCTTAGGGTCAAGACAAATTCCCTCAAAGCTTGACAGGGTTAGAGTCTATAATTAGTCTCAAAATTGTGCAAGCAAAGATATGCACACGCCCTCAAAGTCTGACACAGGCTATAAGAAAGGAATGTCTAATGCTAAATCTGAAGCAAGATGCCATGACGGCAAAGCAGGTATCTGAGCAAATCGGATTATCGGTTGCCACGCTTGCAACGTGGAGAAGTCGGGGCAAAGGGCCGGAATTTATTCGTATCGCTGGCCGCATCTACTACCTCAACACTGCAGTTCAAGAATGGCTGGATAAAGAAATCGCAGCCGCATAAAACCTGCTCAAGACACGAAAAAGCCCCCAAGTAGTTGCAGCTACAAGGGGGTTAAAGGAGACAATAAAATGCCCCAAACACACCTCAATGATAGCGACCTCCACGTTCAAGTGGAAGCGAACGCGCCCCTCGGCCTATTCAACATCGAAGTGACACGTGATCCCCACGACGGGGAACCCGTAATTCGCCTCCAACCAACCTTTGGTGACTGGTGGGGAGCCGTGGACTTTTCTAATCAGGAAATTCATCAGTTCATTGAAAAGCTGAGTGACGCAGAAAAGATTGCGCAAGAACTAACGCCAATCAACCTTTACCCCGTTGGAACTCCAGCGGACAAGAGGAGCGACCATGCCTAACAACGGGATCACAACGTCACCAGACAAAAACTTCCGGAGCAGTCTTACACCGGAGATGATTGCGGATCTCAAAGTAGCGCAAGAAAAATACCGCCCTGGTGCACAGGCGATGGAGGAGGCAAACCAGCGCCGCCGTCAATACGAACGACGCAAAGCGGCTGCTGCACGTTGTGAACCGTTACCCGGTTACGCATCTAACCATCGTCTAGCCAGAGTAGGGGGCCTACGATGAGCGCCCTAGAAACCACGTTAAGCCGTGAAGTACTGGCATCGGTGATAGCAGCACCCGCCGAGCAAGCTAACGCCGCTATGGCCCGCCTACAGGCTTCAGACTTCCCGAACTGGATACATCAGCGCATCTTTCACGCCCTGGACACCGTAGAGTTCGCCAACCACCAAGAACCCGGCAGCGTGATTACACAACTGCACGCCGTACTTCTTGAGGCTGGGGAGCTTAAAGACGCGGATAACGGCTTACGTGCGGAGCTAAACGCGCTACTCGAAACACGCGGGCACCCGGAGCAGCTACCGCGATTCGTTTCCCGAGTGGTGGATGAAGCCTACCGGCGTGAAGTAAAAGACTACGGCGAGCGTCTAGTCACTAACGCCGATAACAGCGCACTAGATGAGCTGGACGCGATTCTAAAAGGCATAGACCAAGTACGCGCCGCCCGGATGCGTATTCGTCCAGTATCAGCCGTAAACGCCGCCTAAACCCAAGGAGACCGATAAACACTATGGCCGAAGAACCTGAGTTCTACCCGCCGATTTCCAACGCCATGCTTGTGGCGAAAAAGCTGGTGGGTGACGTATTCAGTACGGAGGGGAATCGTAACACCGTGTACTGGCGTGGACAGTGGTGGCGATTCAACGGCACCCACTGGGAACAGGAAGAAAACGAGCTAGAAATCAAACGCCCCATCTGGACACGCCTAGGTGAAGTCATGTTATCCAAGCCCAAAGGCGAGGAGCCCTGGTCGCCCACAACAGCTAGTGTCTCGAATCTCATGGAGCCGCTAAAGATTGCTCTCATGCTCAAAGACAAAAAGGATGCGCCATTCTGGATTGAGCAGAACCACACCATGAACCCGCATGACCTTATCGTTCTGCGAAATGGTGTGCTCGACTTCCGCACCGGTAACTTCATTCAGGGCAACCACATGGAGCTTTTTAATACCTGGTCGCTTCCTTTTTCCTACGATGCCACCGCCACATGCCCAACCTTTGAAAAGTTTCTAGACGATACTTTTGCCCACGACCCTGCAGGGCGCGCAGCAATCCAAGAGTTCGCAGGATACGCCATTAGCGGACGTACAGACCTGCAAAAGGCGCTGGTGCTAGTAGGGCCACCGGGCGGTGGTAAAGGAACTTTAAGCCGCACTATTCAACAGCTGGTAGGGATAGAAAACGTAGTCTCCCCATCCTTAACGAAACTAGGCAGCGAGTTTGGACTATCGGACTTAATCGGCAAACCCCTAGCAGTCATTGAAGACGCACGTAGCGACTACAGCCACACCAGCGGAACCACCGTTGAACGCCTGCTCTCCATCATCGGAGAAGATGCGGTGTCCATTAATCGAAAGAATCAGTCCTACTGGAATGGCACCCTACCCACCCGCTTCATGTTGGTAGCAAATGAAGTCCCCCGATTCCCAGACGCATCCGGTGCGATGATTCGGCGATTCGTCGCCGTGAAGCTGAGTAAGTCCGTACCAGAAGAGGAGAGGGACGAAAAGCTAGGAGTGAAGCTCAAAGCGGAACTACCCGGCATCTTTAACTGGGTATTGGCTGGACTGAAACGACTGGAACAGCAACACCACTTCACGGAGCCGGAAACGATGGCTGATATTCAATCCATGATGAGCGACCTCAACAGCCCCGTGGCGAACTTCCTGGACGAAGAACCCACCTACAGGGTTACAGGCAACCCAAGTGATTATGTAGAGCTAAAGGCGGTTCATGCGGCGTACAAGAGCTGGTGTGAAGAAGTAGGGCGCTCGAACATGAACCAGCAAAACCTTGCCCAACAATTAGATTCAGTCTCGCCCGATATTGAGGTTAAGAACACTAAGCCGGATGCGTACACCAAAAAGGGCCGGTATGTGTTTGGTGTCAAAAGCATTCCCCTTGCCCTAGCTAAAGAATCTCACCAGCAAAGTGCCTAGGAACATGTTCCGAGTGTTCCAACAGGTCACACCCTATCTTTAGCGTGTTCCAACCGTGTTCCGGAACAAACTAATAATCAACGCCGGAACACAGGAACACACAATCTATGTTCTGGAACAAACCGCATAACGTCGTGACCAGCAAGAACACCAAGAACATGTTCCAACCAACTTCAGAGCGACAAAATTCGTCTGGACGTAATTACAGAGCTTGCAAACGGTTTTAGGTGAGGGGCTAAGCATCCTCCAGACCGCGCCAAAAGAGTCGATACAACTAAGAAATCTGCTGACAGATCACAAAAAAGGGAGCTAGATAAACGTGAGCAGTATTGACTACCGAGCAGTCCGTGAATTGTACGACCAAGGCCGAGGCCGAAACGCAATCGCCAAAGAACTGGGCGTAACCACCTACCAAGTAGACCGAGTCTGCCAAGAGCTAGGAATCACGTGGGAGGGAAGCGTACCCACTACGGCTGTGCGAGTACGTTCCTGCCGGGCTGCTAATGAGCGGGATGAGGTTGCCGCGAAGTTCCGCCAACTCGCCCGCCGTGAGCTGGATAAGGCACTGAGCGCTGAGGGGGAAGATGCGGACGTTCGTCGCCACGTCACAGCGGCTGCTATCGCCATTCAACGCGACCTAGAGATTGTCGCGCATGTTGCTGAGCACAAAGAGCACAATGACCGTTCCCCCGCTGAGCGTGAGCAGGAAGCACAGCTAAACGACCAGCTAAACACCCTTGAATCTTTGGCTTATTTCTAGGAGACCCAAACCAATGACCACATTCAACTTCAACAACATAACGCCTCAGCTCACGTTCCTAAGCGCTGAGATGGACAAGGCAATCACGTGGTTCGCCAAGAACCCTGACTACTCAGACGAGGGCAAGCGCAACCACCTGAAGCGAGTAGCTGACCAGCACGGCTACACCGCCGCAATCAGCAAGCTACGAAAGGCCGCAGCCGCCCTCCCAGAAGCCGTAGCCAAGGAACAGGCCGGGGAGTACGCCAAGGTCTACCCACGGGCCAAAGATTCCACCGAGGCATTAGCTGCAGAAATGGCAACACAGCGTTACTTGCAGCGTGAAGACCTTACTAAGACGGACGGAGACAACAACAACCTTGCAGCCCTTCAAGCGGTGTTTAAGGAGATGGGGCCGTCTCCAGCCCGAACCATGCTGTTCGAGGAGATGCAGGCCCGTGGGATTACCAATGCGGAATTAATGCGAGGGTGTGAAGCTGAGGAAAACCCGGCGCTGAGGAACGCACAGCACACCGCTAACGCCGCTGAAACCACCGCCCGCCTTGTCAATGAGCAGCTGGACGATCTGGAAACCTCCCTGCAGAACCCGCGCATGAGCACTGCAGGCGACACCATGAAGCTAGACCAGATTAAGAACTATCTCGTGAACTACTTCAGCGACGATATGGAGACGGACAGCCATATCACCTTTGAAAAGCTACGCCCGGCACCTGCTTTCAATACCCCTGCCCCAACGGAATAGGAGACAAGAGACTATGCGCACCATCGAGCAGTTAGAGGCCATTCTTAAGGCCCTCCGTGAGCAGTTGGCTGAGCTGCAGAACGATAGGAATAGTGGGGCTGAGGTGCCCGACTGGAAAGAGGCACTAGCCCGCCGTGAGCTAGATAAGTACACCGCCGAGCTGGAAGCACGCCGTAAGGAAAAGGCAGCGGTAGATAAGTCTAAGGCTGAGGCCGCTAAGCGCCACACCGCCCAACAGGACGCTGTTATGGAAGCGGTGGAGGAAGCGTACACCGTACTGGAGGAGGCCACCGCTAAGGCCGCTGAGGCTCACGAGGAGGCCATTAAGGGCCTGCCTGCCTACCGTGAGGCCCGCGCCGTTGAGGTGGAGGCATATCGCAACCTACGCGGCCTCGTAGAGCAGCTAGACGAACCGGAACGCGATGAGGACGGCCACATCGTGACAGACCGCGCCCCGTTCTACATGCACAATGGCAACGTGATGCAAAAGGGCTCCATCACGCCCGGTCGATATGGTCGTGACCTAGACCGGATCTAACTCCCGTAACCCTAAAAGGCCCGCCGTTTCGTTTGTACTCTTTTCCGAAATGGCGGGCTTTTTCATGCCAAAAGTAACAGTGACTTAAACGTCTTGACCTGCACTAACTAACCGCCACGGCATTTTTAATACAACATTGGGGTGACAGCCCCAACACTGACTAACGCGCCTTGCATTAACACCCGAAACCGCGCTTTCATCGACCCGGACAACGTTCCCCAACGGTCGATTAACGCCGCTATCCGTATGTGCGAGCACTGCCCAATGCGCAAAGAATGCGCACGTGTTGCGCTAGAAGCAGGCAGCATGTTGACGGGGGAGAAACTTCCAGCGGACGGGGTAATCATGGCCGGGGTAGTCACACGCGGGAAAAGCACCGTTCACGAGCTGGAGTTAATAGCCGGGATAGCAGCCCCGGCCTATGAGGGCCGCGCTAGAAAGCAGGGCAATGTTATCGGGAAGCCGTGCCTGAATTGTGGGCGCACCTTACATGGATGGACACGTACCCCGGAGGAGATTCCGCCCGGCATGGTCATGCACTACAGTCGCCAATTCTGTGTGCACTGCAGGACGGCATTAAAGGCGTATCTGGATTCCTTGCCTGAAGAGGAGCGCCGGGTTAGGCGCGGCCTAATGAAAGTGGTTGACCGTAAGCGCCACCACCACGGGCGGGAAGCCCATCTGAAGCGTCACCACTACATCAACCGCAAGCGCAAAGAAATTGCCGTTGAATTGGGCGTACCCGTTGACTACATAGTTCCCCTGAAAGACGCTGCAAAGTGTCTAGGGTTCACTAAGGGCAAGACGAAAAGCAGGGCGACTAAATCCGGGGCGCTCTGGAGGATGGACAGATCTCCCTACTGTAGGCAGGCGAACCTCCACGTCAATCTTGGGGCATTCGGTTATGAGTCTCCGCTAGTCCAAAAGCGTGAGGCGAAATCACGTGCTAAGGCCGCTGAGGAGCTTTGCGTACCCGTGGCTGAGGTAGTGAACGTGGAATACCTTTCGGAGATGCATGGCTTTACCGTTTCGGAGATGCTGACAAGGCTGCATGGCCGGGGCGTGGAAGTGGTCAATAAATGGGGCCGTCATTGGCTAGTTGAAGCGGAGGTTCCCCCGCTCTGATTTAAGCCCGGAGAGGTGGCTATCTATTGGCTATTTTGAAAAATTGTTCCCGTTTCCAAACTGTTCCATATAGTACTGTAACTGCAGGCAGAGGGGGTGAAGTGCCACAAAATGCAGGTTGCTACATTCCCTGAATTATTAGCACAAACTTGCCACTTGTATAGCGTAGGTTGCGAGTTCAAGTCTCGTCTCCAGCTCAAAAGGAGGCTGGGCCCCGGCGTGGGCCTAGCCTTCGGTGGTTTTTGAGGGGGCGTCGATAAGTCGAAAAAGCCGGTCGACCATGCGTTGGCGATTGGCAGGGGATAGCTTGCGCTGGTTGAGGTGATCGTGCACCCACAGGCCGGTACTAAGAAGCATGATCAGCAGATTATCCTCGTCCGTCTCGGCGGCGGAAGGATCGACCATCCAGCGCGCATCCACCTCGGCCCACTGGGCGGAAAAATCCGGGTGGGTCTGGGAATGTACACACATCAACAGCTTGATGAGCGGATCATTTTTGCCCATCGACAATACGAGCGCGCGGGAACGCTCGGCCCAGCTGAGCTCGCTTGCCGGGTGGCCGCCGGCCAGCTTCTCGAGTTCTGCTTCCCAGCGTGCGGCGCAAAATCCATGGCAGTCTACGAGCAGATCATGGCGGGTAGGGAAGTGATAAATGAGTCCGGACTTGGACATGCCGGTCGCCTGCGCCAGGGATTCGTAGGTCAAGCCAGAGACGTCCTCGGCAGCGATGATGTCGAGCGCAGCTTCAAGGGCTGCGGTCTTTTTGTTGAGTCGCGGCATAGGGATCTCCTGATTTCGGGTTATCGCGGAAACACCAGGCGGTTATCGCGGCTAGGAGCAAGGCGAAGCAAGCTAAGCCGCCAATGGTGGAAAGATAACCGGAATTGTAGGCGCTCGCGGCGGCCGCGTGGGAAACGGGGTGATGCAGCGCGTCGGTACCCAGTTCCGCGAGGTGAGGGGGAAGTTCGCGGGCCATGAGCAGCGGCATGAGGGTGCCGGTCAGTGCAATGGAGATCAGGGTGCCGAATTCATAGGAAACCGCCTCTACTCCGGAAGCCATGCCGGTGCGATGAAGGGGAGCGGCATTGATGATGGCGGTGGAGGACACGGACATGGCCAAGCCCGCGCCGAGGCCGGTGAGCACTAGGGCGGAGACGAGTAGGGGAAGCGTCTCGCCCCGGCTCACCACCACCAGGGCCATGCCGGCGGCCATGAGCAAGAATCCGCCGCTAATGAGTGGGAGGAACCCCACGCGATGCAAGGTGGCACCACCCAAGATGGAGGTAGGGATGGCAGAGAGCGCCATGGCGGAGATGATGAGGCCGGCGTGGAGGGGCGAGAGGGCGTCGACAAGCTGCAGCTTTTGGGTACTCAGCAGCTCCAGGCCGGCAAGGCCGAACATGGCACCGCCGGCCGTTAGGGCCCCGCCGCTGAAGATGCGGGAGCCAAAGATGTCGAAGGTCAGCAGGGGATCTGACAAGCGAGCCTGGCGGCGGCCAAAGGCGAGCGCGCCGCAGATGAAGACGATGCCTGCGGCGGCGCTGAGCGGCCAATTGTGTGCCAGGGATTTAATGGCCAGCACCAGGCTGGCGAGAGTGATAAGGGAATACAGGGACGAGGGGAAGTCCCAGTGTTTTAGGGGGTTCGGAGCGTTTGGCGGGGCAAGGAGCCAGGTCAGCACAATGGCCACGACCACAACCGGGACATTGAGCAAAAAGACCGAGCCCCACCAGAAATGCTCCAAAAAGAAGCCGCCCACGGTGGGGCCAGCCGCCGCGCCGATGACGGCGACAGAACCCCAGATGCCAATGGCCGTATTGCGCTCCACCTCATCGGGAAAGGTCAGGCGGATGAGCGCCAGGCTCGACGGCATCATGATGGCGGCGCCGCAGCCCAGGAAGGCGCGGCCTACAATCAGCGTCCAAGCGCTGGGGGAATAAGCGGCGAGCAGGGAAGCGCCGCCGAAGACGGCCAAGCCGATGAGGAACATCCGCCGGTGGCCGGTGCGATCGCCCAGCGTGCCGGCGCCAAGAAGGAGGCCGGAGAGCACCAACGCGTAGGCGTTGATAATCCAGAGTTGCTGGGTATCGGTGGTGTGCAATTGCTGCGATAGCTGCGGCAATGCGGTGTAGAGGATGGAATTATCCAGCCCAACCATGAGTAACCCCAGAGAGATGACGGCGCAGAAAGACCACCGCTGGGCGGCCGTGGAGGCCGCAGCGGCGTGGTCTTGTGCGCGGGGCGGGTGGATACTCATAGCGCAGTAAACAGTACCGAACGGTCGTTACAGTTTGCAGCCGAAGATAGGTTAGTATTGCCTTCCTCACAGCTAGGTGCAGTGTGTGAGTGTATAGGAGATGAGTGGACTTTCCTGCGGTCTAAGTAGCACAGTGGTATTAACACCAATTAAGAGTTAAGGATGATTTTTAATGGCACGTAACTATGCAGAACAGCTAGTTGACACCCTGGAAAAGCAGGGTGTCGAGCGCATTTATGGCCTCGTCGGTGACTCCCTGAACCCGATCGTGGATGCCGTTCGTCGCTCCTCCATCGAGTGGATTCACGTCCGCAACGAGGAAGCAGCAGCCTTCGCTGCCGAGGCAGACTCCCTGACCACCGGCAAGCTGGCTGTATGTGCTGCATCCTGCGGCCCGGGCAATACCCACCTGATTCAGGGCCTGTACGACGCCCACCGCAACGGCGCCAAGGTGCTGGCACTGGCTTCCCACATCCCATCTCGCCAGATCGGCTCCAAGTTCTTCCAGGAGACCCACCCAGAGGCAATCTTCCAGGAGTGCTCTGGCTACTGCGAGATGGTCAACTCCGCTGAGCAGGGCGGCGTTGTCCTGCACCACGCCATCCAGTCCAGCATGGCCGGCAATGGCGTATCCGTCCTCGTTATCCCGGGTGACGTTTCCATGCAGGACGCTGAGGATGACTCCTTCGTCGAGTCCAAGATCTCTGCTGGCCGCCCGGTCGTCTTCCCGGATCCGGCCGAGGCTGCTGCCCTGACCCAGGCCATCAACGAGGCTAAGTCCGTCACCCTCTTCGTTGGCGCCGGCGTCAAGGATGCCCGCGAGCAGGTGCTCAAGCTGGCCGAGAAGATCAAGGCTCCCATCGGCCACGCCCTGGGTGGCAAGATGTACATCCAGTACGAGAACCCGTTCGACGTAGGCATGAACGGCCTGCTGGGCTACGGTGCGGCACACGAGGCCACCCACGAGGCTGACCTGCTCATCCTGCTGGGTACCGACTTCCCGTACAACGACTTCCTGCCGGATGCCAACGTGGCACAGGTGGACATCAACGGCTCCCACATCGGCCGCCGCACCAAGATTTCCTACCCGGTCACCGGTGACGTAGCCGCCACCATCGAGAACATCTTGCCGCACGTGGATGAGAAGAAGGATCGCTCCTTCCTGGACAAGATGCTCAAGAAGCACTACGGCAAGCTGGAGCACGTCGTTGAGGCTTATACCTCCAACGTGGACAAGCACACCCCGATCCACCCGGAGTACGTTGCTGACCTCATTGACAAGAATGCCGATGAGGACGCCATCTTCACTGTCGATACCGGTATGTGCAACGTGTGGGGCGCTCGCTACATCACCGCTAACGGCAAGCGCGAGCAGATCGGCTCCTTCCGCCACGGCACCATGGCCAACGCCCTGCCACAGGCACTGGGTGCACAGGCCGCTAACCCGGGCCGCCAGGTCATCACCTTCTCTGGTGACGGCGGACTGTCCATGCTGATGGGTGAGCTGCTCACCGTGAAGCTGCACAACCTGCCTATCAAGATGTTTGTGTTCAACAACTCTTCCCTGGGCATGGTCAAGCTGGAGATGCTGGTGCAGGGTCTGCCGGAGCACGAGACCGACCACGATTCCGTCAACTTTGCCAAGATTGCAGAGGCTTCCGGCATCAAGCACTTCCGCATCGAGGATCCGAAGGACGCACCGGAGCAGATCAAGAAGGCGCTGGCTTATAACGGCCCGGCTCTTATCGACGTCGTTACTGACCCCAACGCCCTCTCCCTGCCACCGACGCTGACCATCGAGCAGCTCATGGGCTTCTCCAAGGCTGCAACCCGCACCGTTCTGGACGGTGGCGTTGGCCAGATGATCACCATGGCAAAGTCCAACCTGCGCAACATCCCGCGCCCGCAGGACTTCTAAATAGCGCTCTGCGCTAGCTGCCACGCCCTTCCTCACCTGGGGAGGGGCGTGGTTTTCTTTTGCGCCGAGCAGGCCGAGCATCCACGTTCACAGGATTCAGGCAGAAACTCTTCAGTAGGCTGGAAAGCAAGCGTGCCATGATGACGTGTTAGAAAATCACAACCTTTAAGGGAGTCTGAGGAGAACATGGAAGACACTAAACTCGCCAAGGTTCTTGTCGTCGATGACGAACCCAATATTGTGGAGCTGCTTACCGTATCGCTGAAGTTCCAGAACTTCGAGGTATTTAGCGCCAATTCCGGCAACGAGGCGCTGCGCATTGCCCGTGAGGTAAACCCAGATGCCTACATCCTGGACGTCATGATGCCGGGCATGGATGGCTTCGAGCTCCTGGGCAAGCTGCGCCAAGAAGGCCTGGACGGCCCGGTGCTCTACCTCACCGCTAAGGACGGTGTGGACCAGCGCATCCACGGCCTGACCATCGGTGCGGATGATTACGTGACGAAGCCATTTAGCCTGGAAGAAGTTATCACCCGCCTGCGCGTCATTATGCGCCGCGGCGGCGCGGCGGAAGAATCCACCAACGACGCCACCATGAGCTACGCGGATCTAACGCTCAATGATGACACCCATGAGGTCACCAAGGCCGGCGAGCTCATTGAGCTTTCTCCTACCGAGTTCAACCTCCTGCGCTACCTCATGCAAAACAAGGAAGTGGTGCTGTCCAAGTCCAAGATTCTGGACAACGTGTGGCACTACGATTTCGGCGGCGATGGCAACGTGGTCGAGTCCTATATCTCCTACCTGCGCCGCAAGATTGATACCGGCGAGACTCAGCTGATCCACACCGTGCGCGGCGTGGGTTATGTGCTGCGCACCCCGCGCTCCTAAAGTGCTTAAGTGATGGAAGATTCACAGGAGACCCAGGACCAGGCGCCTGCGCCGGCGGCGGCGCGCCCGCAGTCCATGTGGCATGAGGGCCTGGGGCAAGGCGAAGGGGAGGGAAATTCCTCCAAGCGGCGGATGTTCTCCCAGATTCCACAGGCCATGCCGCTGCGGACGTGGCTGGTCATTCTCCTCGTCGTGGTCTCCGGGCTCGGCATTACGGGCTCGTCCTTTGCGGTGAATTCCATCATGCGCAACGTGCTCTTCAATAACGTCGATGATGAGCTGCGCTCCGCGTCGACCACATGGGGGCGCGATATCAGCAATGACTTTTTCATCGGCGATCACACCAAGCGCCCACCTACCGAATACGTGGTGCTGAACTACCTGCCCGATGGCACCATCCGCTACTCGGGACCATCCTCGACTACCCCGAATGCGGAAAATATCCCGCTCGGCGGCTACCCCACCACCGTGGGTTCCATCGAGAACAACACCAAGTGGCGCGCGCTCGCCTTCGCGGATTCCAACGGCGTCATCACGGTCATTGCCAAGGATATGACCCACGAGAAGGAAATCCTGCACGGCCTAGCCATGGTCCAAGTGACCATTGCCGCCATCGCCTTGGCCGCCATTGCGGCCGTAGGTTTCTGGTTTATCCGCAGGGCGTTGCGGCCGCTGCGGGTGGTGGAAAAGACGGCGTCGGAAATCGCGGCAGGCGACCTAGACAAGCGCGTTCCCAAATGGCCGCTGCACACCGAGGTGGGCCAGTTGGCCGCCGCGCTCAATATCATGCTGGGGCAGCTGCAGCGCTCCGTCGTGCGCGCGCAGGAGAAAGAGGAGCAGATGCGTCGCTTCGTTGGCGATGCCTCGCATGAGCTGCGCACGCCGCTGACCAGCCTGCGCGGCTACACCGAGCTCTATCGCTCCGGCGCCACCAAGGACGTGGATCTGGTCTTTTCCAAGATCGATGATGAGTCCAAGCGCATGTCCCTGCTGGTGGAGGACCTGTTGGCCCTTACCCGCGCCGAGGGTACGCGCCTAGACCTGCACCCCGTAGACCTGTTAGAGCTGGCCCTGTCTGTGGGCTCGTCCGCGCGTGCGGCCTTCCCCGGCCGCGAGATTAAGGTGGCCAATGACGCCAAGTCCATCCCGGTGGTCAATGGCGATGCCAGCCGCCTGCACCAGGTGCTGCTCAACCTGGTGACCAACGGCATCCGCCACGGCGGCGATGAGGCCACGGTGACGCTGCGCCTGCGCCGCGAGGCCAATGATGTGCTGATCGATGTCATCGATGATGGCAAAGGCATGTCCAAAGAGGACGCGGCGCATATCTTCGAACGCTTCTACCGTGCGGATACCTCGCGCACCCGCGATACCGGCGGCTCCGGCTTGGGCTTGGCCATCGTCCACTCCCTAGTGGAGCAGCACGATGGCAGCATTAGCGTCGACTCCGAGCTCGGCCGCGGCACCACCTTTACGGTTCGCCTGCCCGCGCTTGCCGACGCCCCTTCTGAGCCCTAGTCCTCCCTGAAGCCTTCCTCGTTGGTACCCAGGTGCTGACGGATGCGGGCGGCCGCCTCATCCATCGCAGCATCGTCTGTGTTATCGGCGTCGAAGGCCTTGGCAAAGTCATACTCTTCCATCTTCTCGGTGGGGAAGAGGTGAATATGGGTGTGCGGGACATCGAATCCGGCGATGATGTAGCCGGTGCGCGGGGTATCAAACGCGGTCTTGATAGCGCCGCCGATTTCCAGGGCGACCTCGTTGAGGTGGGCCCAGGTCTGTGGATCCAGGTCGGTCCACTTATCTACTTCCTCGATGGGCACGACCAAGGTGTGGCCGTAGCGCAGCGGCTCGATGGAGAGGAAAGCCACGCAGGTCTCATCGCGGTAGACAAAGCGAGCGGGTAGTTCACCATTAATGATCTTTGTAAATACAGAAGCCATGTGTGCCAGGCTACCCGCTGGTTATGATGGTGGGCATGCGCATTCTCGTAATTGGTTCGGGCGGCCGTGAACACGCCCTTGTCAAGGGCCTGTCCGCCGACCCCAAGAGCACCGAAATCCACGCCGCGCCGGGCAGCGCGGCCATGTCCGCTCTCGCTACCGTCCACCCGGATTACTCCCAGGTAGATGACGCTGATCGCATGGTGGAGCTCGCCCAGAGCATCGCCGCGGACCTCGTTGTCATCGGCCCTGAGGTTCCCCTCGTTGCCGGCGTGGCCGATGCCCTGCGCGCGGCCGGCATCGCGGTCTTTGGCCCCAGCAAGGAGGCAGCCCAGATCGAGGGATCTAAGGCTTTTGCCAAGGACGTCATGGAGTCCGCCGGCGTCAAAACCGCCCGCGCGGAGCAGCTGCGCCCGGGCGCCACCGAGGACGACATTGAAGCCGCCCTCGACCGCTTTGGCCCGCAGTTCGTGGTCAAAGACGACGGCTTGGCCGGCGGCAAGGGCGTCGTGGTCACCCCAGACCGCACCGCCGCCCGCGCCCACGTCGATGCCGTCCTCGCGGCCGGCAACCCGGTGCTGCTGGAATCCTTCCTCGACGGCCCCGAAGTCTCTCTCTTCTGCTTAGTCGATGGCGAGACCGTTGTCCCGCTGCTCCCAGCCCAGGACCACAAGCGCGCCTATGACAACGACGAGGGCCCCAATACCGGTGGCATGGGCGCCTACACCCCGCTGCCGTGGCTGCCGGAGGACGGCGTGCAGCGCATCGTGGACGAGGTCTGCACCCCTGTGGCCAAGGAGATGGCGCGCCGCGGCACCCCTTATTCCGGTCTGCTCTACGCTGGCCTGGCCTGGGGCGAAGAAGGCCCGGCCGTCGTCGAGTTCAACTGCCGTTTCGGCGATCCGGAGACCCAGGCAGTGCTCTCCCTGCTCAAGTCCCCGCTGGCTGAGGCCCTCCACGCCACGGCCACCGGCACCCTCTCCGAGCTCCCGCCGCTGGAATGGGAGGATGGCTTCGCCGTCATCATCGTCATGGCGGCCGAGGGCTACCCGGCTTCCCCGCGCAAGGGCGATGCCATTTCCGGCGCCGCCTTGGACGATCCGCAGCGCGTCCTCCATGCCGGCACCGTGCATACCGACGGCGCCTACCGCACCGCGGGCGGCCGCGTGCTCAGCGTGCTGGGCAAGGGTGCCACGCTTGCCGACGCCCGCGCAGACGCCTACGCCACCGTCGACGACATCGAGTTTGCGGGTGGCTTTGTGCGCCGGGACATCGGCAAGCGAGCAGAAGACGGTGAGATTTCTCTCTAACCCTTCACCCCGCGGCGGGGCAGACATGGAATAATAGCCACGTGGCTGAAAAGAAGAAGATTTCCAACGTCCTGTCCTCCCGCTATGCCTCCGCGGAGCTGTCCAATATCTGGAGCCCGGAGCATAAAATCATCTTGGAGCGCAAGCTCTGGATTGCGGTCATGCGCGCCCAGAAGGATCTGGGCGTAGACATCCCCGCAAAGGCCATCGATGCCTACGAGGCCGTGGTAGAGGACGTGAACCTCGAGTCCATCGCGGAGCGCGAGCGCGTCACTCGCCACGATG
This sequence comes from Corynebacterium tuberculostearicum, assembly GCF_032821615.1. GTDB lineage: Bacteria > Actinomycetota > Actinomycetes > Mycobacteriales > Mycobacteriaceae > Corynebacterium > Corynebacterium tuberculostearicum_H. Next base: position 109,037 of record NZ_JAVBIF010000006.1, read on the forward strand.
TGAAGGCCCGCATCGAAGAATTCAATGCGCTGGCCGGCTACGAGCACATCCACAAGGGCATGACCAGCCGTGATCTCACCGAGAACGTGGAACAGCTGCAAATCCACACCTCGTTGGAGATCATCCGCGATAAGGCCATTGCCGTGGTCTCCCGCATCGGCCGTCATGCCGCCGAGTACCAGTCTCTGGTTATGGCCGGCCGCTCCCATAACGTGGCCGCGCAGGCCACCACCCTGGGCAAGCGCTTTGCTACGGCCGGCGATGAGATGCTGCTGGCCATCGAACGTGTCGAAGACCTTCTCGCGCGCTACCCGCTGCGCGGCATCAAGGGGCCGATGGGCACCTCCCAAGACATGCTGGATCTCATGGGCGGCTCCGAAGACAAACTTGCCTCCCTGGAGACCGCCATCGCGGATTACCTGGGCTTCCACCGCATCTTCAACTCCGTGGGCCAGGTCTACCCACGCTCCCTCGACTTCGACGCCATCTCCGCCCTAGTAGAGCTCGGCGCCGCCCCGTCCTCGTTGGCCACCACCATCCGCCTGATGGCCGGTAACGAGACTGTCACCGAAGGCTTCAAGGAAGGCCAGGTGGGCTCTTCTGCTATGCCGCACAAGATGAACGCCCGCTCCTGCGAGCGCGTTGGCGGCCTGCAGGTCATCCTCCGCGGCTACCTCACCATGGCCGCAGACCTGGCCGGCCAGCAGTGGAACGAAGGCGATGTCTTTTGCTCCGTCGTCCGCCGCGTCGCGCTTCCCGACGCCTTCTTCGCCCTCGACGGCCAATTCGAAACCTTCCTCACCGTCCTCGACGAGTTCGGCGCCTTCCCCGCCATGATTGACCGCGAATTGGAGCGCTACCTGCCCTTCCTGGCTACCACCCGAATCCTCATGGCGGCCGTGCGCGCCGGTGTGGGCCGCGAGACCGCCCACGAGGTCATCAAGGAAAACGCCGTGGCCGTCGCACTCAATATGCGCGAAAATGGCGGCGAGCAGGACCTAGTCCAACGCCTCGCCGCCGATGACCGCCTGCCCATGGACGAGTCCGACCTCGAGGCCGCCCTGGCCGATAAGCATGCCTTCATCGGCGCCGCCGAGTCCCAGGTCAGCCAGGTCCTCAACCGCATCAACGCACTGGTAGGCGAGCACCCCAAGGCCGCGGCCTATACCCCGGGCGAGATCCTTTAAAACGAGCCGCGCAGGGCGCCTTTCTATCGCGGTGCGCCCTACCTGTCGCAGGGCGCCCCTGTCGCATTTCGCCCCACTTTTCGCATTTCGATCAAATAAGCCCCGAATTCCACGCGGATTTCGGGGCTTATTTGATCGAAACGTGCTCGCTACCCCTGGGCGCTAGAATGAAGGTCATGCGACCTGAGCTTTCTTCTTATACCCATCTTGCCTCCGGCAAGGTCCGCGATATCTACGATGTAGACGAGAACACCCTGTTGATGGTGGTTTCGGACCGCATCTCGGCCTACGACCACGCCCTCGAACCGGCCATCCCAGACAAGGGCCGCGTGCTGACCGCAACCTCGAAGTTCTTCTTCGACTCCATCGATTTCCCCAACCACCTGGCCGGCCCGCTCGATGATGAGCGCATCCCCGCCGAGTGCCTCGGCCGCGCGATGGTGGTCAAGAAGCTGGATATGCTGCCCTTCGAGTGCGTCGCCCGCGGCTTCCTCACCGGTTCCGGCCTGAAGGAGTACAAAGCCAACGGCACCGTCTGCGGTATCGAGCTGCCGGAGGGCCTGGTTGAGGCTTCCCGCCTGCCCGAGCCCATCTTCACCCCGGCCACCAAAGCAGAACAGGGCGAGCACGATGAGAACGTCTCCTTCGACTACGTGGTGGACAAGCTGGGCGCAGAGCGCGCCGAAGAGCTGCGCGCGGCCACCCTCCGCATCTACTCCGAGGCCGCCGCGCTCGCGGAGGAGAAGGGCATTATCCTCGCCGATACCAAGTTTGAGTTCGGCCTAGACCAAGACGGCACCCTCGTGCTGGCCGATGAGGTCCTTACCCCAGATTCCTCCCGCTACTGGCCGGCCGATTCCTACGTGGAGGGCGAGGTCCAGCCGTCCTTCGACAAGCAATACGTGCGCAATTGGCTGACTTCCGACGCCTCCGGATGGGATCAAGCCGCTGACGGCACCCCGCCCCAGCTTCCCGACGACGTCGTTTCCGCCACCCGCCAGCGCTACATCGAGGCCTATGAGCGGCTTTCCGGCGAGCGCTTCGCGGACTTCCTCTCGCCCGAGGCCTAGCTCTCGCTCTACGGGGCGCCACGCGTACAGTGGGGCGGCATGAGCAACGAGAATCTTTCCGCCCCCGTGGCCGCCGTCCACCCCGTGACCCGTTCCTTCCACGGACGTGAGTTCGTGGATAACTACGAGTGGCTGCGCGATAAGGAATCCCAGGAAACCCTGGATTACCTCAACGCAGAAAATGATTACACCAAGGCGAAGACCGCGCACTTGGATGAGATGACGGAAAATATCTTCCAGGAGATTAAGTCCCGCATCAAGCAAACCGATATGTCCGTGCCTTCTCGCCGCGGCGATTACTGGTACTACGGCCGCACCGAGGAGGGCAAGAGCTACGGCTACTCTTGCCGTCTCCCGGTAGAGGAGGGCGCCGATCCATGGACGGCCCCGGTTATCCCAGAGGAAGGCACCCCGGAAGGCGAGGAGATTATCCTCGACGCCAACGCGCTGGCGGAGGGCAAGGACTTCTTCGCCCTCGGCGCCGCCTCCATCTCTGATTCCGGCCGCTACCTGGCCTATTCCGTGGACTTCGCCGGCGACGAGCGCTTCGAGCTTTACATTAAGGACTTGGACACCGGCGCGCTTCTCGACGACCACCTCAAGGGCATCTTCTACGGCGCCACCTGGGCCGGCGACGGCTATATCTTTTACACGACCGTCGACGAGGCATGGCGCCCTGACGCCATCTGGCGCCATAAGGTAGGTACCGCGCAGTCCGAAGACGTGCAGGTGTTCAAGGAAGAAGACGAGCACTTCAACGTCGGCATCGGCAGCGCTCGCTCCGATAAATACCTCTTCCTTGGCGTGAGCTCGAAGGTGACCTCTGAGGTGTGGGTCCTCGAAGAAGACAACCCAGAGGGTGAATTCCGCCTGCTGTGGGAGCGCGAATCTGGCGTGGACTACGACGTCGACCACGCCGTCGTTAAGGGCGAGGATTACTGGATCGTCACCCACAACGCCACCGGCCCCAACTTCGAGGTCGGCTATACCAAGGCCGAGGATGAGCTGCCCACCTTGCGCGAGCTGCCGGCGCTCTTGCCGCACGAGGAGACCACCCGCATCGAGGGCGTGGATACCTACCGCGATCAGATTGTGGTGGGCTACCGCCGCGGCGGCATCGGCCGCGCCGCCATCATGCGCGTGAGCGACGGCTTTAGCGAATTCGAAGAGCTCAACTTCAATGAAGAACTCTTCACCGTGTCCGTCTCCGGCAACCCCGAGTGGGACGCACCGGTGCTGCGCGTGAGCTACGTGTCTTTCACCCAGCCCTCCCAGCTCTTTGATTACCGCGTGGATACCGGCGAATTTACCCTGCTCAAGGAGCAGGAGGTTCCCGGCGGTTATAACCCGGATGACTACGTGGCCTACCGCCTGTGGACCACGGCTGCCGACGGCACCGATATCCCCGTTTCCATTGTCCACCGCGCGGATCTCGACCGCACCCAGCCGAACCCGACCCTGCTCTACGGCTACGGCTCTTACGAGGTCAGCGTCGATCCGGCATTCTCCGTTACTCGCCTGTCCCTCATGGACCGCGGCATGATCTTCGCCGTGGCCCATGTCCGCGGTGGCGGCGAGATGGGCCGCACCTGGTACGACGACGGAAAGATGCTCAAGAAGAAGAACACTTTCACCGATTTCATCGATGTCGCCGATGACCTCATCGCCCGCGGCGTGACCACCGCTGACCAGATGGTGGCCGAGGGCGGCTCGGCCGGTGGCATGCTCATGGGCGCGATTGCCAATATGGCCCCGGATCGTTTCACCGCCATCCAGGCCGTCGTGCCGTTCGTGGACCCTCTGACCTCTATCCTCATGCCGGAGCTTCCACTCACGGTGCCTGAATGGGAAGAGTGGGGAGACCCGTACCACGATCCAGAGGTCTATGACTACATGAAATCCTACTCGCCGTACGAAAACATCGAAGCCAAGGACTACCCGGACATTCTGGCTATCACCTCGCTCAATGACACCCGCGTGCTCTATGTTGAGCCGGCCAAGTGGATTGCCCAGCTGCGAACGACGGCCACCGGCGGCGAGTTCTTGCTCAAGACCGAAATGGCCGCAGGCCATGGCGGCGTGTCCGGGCGCTATGAAAAGTGGCGCCAGAATGCCTTCGAGTACGCGTGGACCATCAACAAGGCCACTGGCTTGGAGAAGTAAAACCCGGATAGGGGGCCAACGCGCGAATCCTGAATTCCTGTGCGATAATTTTCCTTATGAATGGCCACCTTCTGGTATCTATCTCCAGCATCTTTGATGACACACGGAAGCAGGCTAGCCGGCTCCTCTCGATCCTTGATCGAGAGGAGATTCCTGTTTCCCTGCTGATTGCCCCGCATATCGACGGCAACTGGCACCTCGCCAAAGACAAAGACACCAAGAAGTGGCTGCAAGACCAAGCCGATGCCGGCCGCGTTCTTATCCTGAACGGTTTTGATCGTTCAGTGCAGGGCCGCCGCGCGGAATTCGCCAACCTCGATTCGCACGAGGCGAAGCTACGCCTGGCCGGGGCCACCCGCCAGATGGCCAAGATCGGCTTCGAGCCCACCATCTTTGCTCCCCCTCGCTGGCGCATGTCGCCCGGTACCTTGCAGGTCTTGCCGCAGTTCAAGTTTGAGGTAGCCGCCTCCACCCGCGGCATTCTCCAGATCAATTCCGGTAAGTTCCACCAGGCCCGCAACCTTTCTTTTGGTGAGGGCTTTGGCTCCGCCAAGTGGTGGCGCAAAAACATTATTCGCGCTGCTGAGCGCTCCGCCCAGCGTGGCAATACGGTCCGCCTTTCGGTTTCCGGCCGCAACCTGGATGACCGCAAAGTAATCAATGACTTCGTCAAAGCCGCAGACCGTGCTATCAATGCGGGGGCGATCCCTGCCGATTACGGAACATATCTTCCAAACTAAGCTGGACTTTACTCATTAAGCGGCAGTGTTTAGGGGAGGATTTCCTCTGGCACATACTGTTTTCACAACTTTCGTCCATCTAAAGCGCCAAAACTGTCGACGGTGGTGGCGATATATATGGACGAAATCGTTGAAATCACAAGATAAACCCCGCTTGCTTGGCATCTATCCAAAAGCGAGCGGGGTCTTCGTTCGTGCGCGGTTAGCGCTGCAAGCTAGTGATGAAGTTCTTCACTTCCTTTGGCAGCATGACCCAGATGGGGGCCGGGATGGCCTTGTAGAGGTTTCCGGTCACGGCGAGGAAACCAGGGATGGCGACAAGGCCGACGATGGCCGCGATGGCGGCGGCGATGCCTGCGCCGACGGAGCTGGTGCTGGAGCTAGAGCCGGTGGCAGGCTTACCTGGCTTTTCCGCAGGCTTTGCTGATGGCTTGTCCTCTGGCTTATCGGAAGGCTTGTCCTCCGCATCATCCGCAGGATCGTCTGGCTGGCCGGTGGAGTCGTCCGCGCCGAGGGTGAAGCCGACCTTGACCGGGTCGTGGTCGGAGGCGCGGAATGGGGAGTCATCGTAGAAGTCCACGATGTTGTAGTTGCGGCGGGAATACTCGAAGGCGACGGGTTCGTCGGCGTTGATGTTCCACACTTGGGCGTCGTCAAGCGTGCCGGTGGCAACCTTATTGGCCAGCACGTGGTCGAGGGTGCCAAGCAGGCCGGAGAACTGGTAGGAAGGGTCAGCCTCGTACTTTTCGGCAGGGACGGTGAAGCCATCGTTGCGGAAGACATCGAGCGCGGTCTCGTGGGTGTAGGTATTGAAATCACCCAGGGCGAAAAGCGGCTTGTCCTTCCAGTCTTCCTGCTTGTGGAGGGCATCGAGGACGGCCTGGGCCTGTGCGTTGCGGACGTTCGGGTTATTGCCCTGGCCGTCGCCGGAGTCGGCGTCGCCCTTGGCCACCGAGCCCTTGGACTTGAAGTGGTTGGCCACGGCAACGAAGGATTCCTCGCCCTCCTTCAGCGGTTGGAATTCTTGGGCGAGCGGTTCGCGGGCGGTGCCGGTGAAGCGATCATCCTGGAAGATGCGGGATTCGCCGACGGGCTTGACCACATCCTTGTGGTAGATGAACGCGGTACGGATGACATCCGGGGAGCTCGGTACGGCGTCCTGGGAAGGCGAGGGGACAAAGGCCCACTTCTCTGAGCCGGCGGCCTCGTTGAGCTTTTCCGTCAGGTGCTTGAGCGCCTTATCGCGCTGGGCGAAGTCACCGGTAACGGCGTAGCCATCTTCGATTTCGGAAAGGCCGATGACGTCGGCATCGAGGCCGTTGATGGCGGCGACAATCTTGCGCTCCTGGTCTTCCAGCGCGGATTGGGTATAGGCGCCGCGGGTCTTACCGCGATTGACGGTGACCTTATTGCCCTCGCGGTCGGTGTAGGCGCTGCCGCCGAATTCCTCGCCCAGGGAGGTGAAGTAGTTCAGCACGTTGAAGGCGCCGATGGTGTACTCGCCCTTGACGTCATCGATGGCGTGGAGCTCGGCCGCGCGGGAATCCTCCCAAGAGATGGGCAGGTCTGCCCCCTTGGTGTTGCCGGTGACCGGGGTGGTGGGCTGGAAGCGCCACTGCTCATGAGAGAAGCCCACGATGACGGGGTGCTGGAAGGACACGGTATCGGTGGTGCGCAGGGACTTGATGGTCTGGGCATCATCCTGGGCGATGTACGGCAGCGGGGTATTCTGGTCGGTCTTGAGATAGTCGCGGGTGCGGCCATCGTCCAGGGTGACCAGCTTATCGGCGTTGTCCTTGGTGAGCTTCTGGATATCGGAGTTGGGATCCGTGGAGGGGGAGAAGACATCGGAAGGCTGACGGAGGGCTTCCTTGCCGGGGGCGAGTCCGACCTCGCCGTACTGGTTGAGCGAGTAGTTATTGGTCACGGTGTGCTCGCCTGGCTGGATGAGCATGTGTTCGAAGGGCTCGCGGGCCTCGTTGCCATCGGGAAGCTGATCCACCTTGAGTGGGGTGACCTTCTCCAGCGGGGTTTCGAGCTGCGTGACCGTGGAGGCGGTGAGCTGGGTGGAGCCATAGAACTCGGAGACTTTGCCGGTGACCTCGACGGAATCTTCCAGGGCTGGGTACTGGTCGGCCGGCTTATCACCCATGTAGACAAAGATGGCCTGGGAGGCGTCGGTGGACTCGGCGCCGGTGCCACCAGTCTGGATGGTAAAGCCATTAAGGCCGCCTTCGGACCACACGCCGGTGACGACGCCCTCGGTGGCCACGGTCTGGTCCTTGAGCGGGGATTCGGCGCCGGTGCCCTGGATATCCGCGATGGCGGTGACGCCCTCGGGAGTAGGCTGCTCGGGCTCTGCCGGCTCCTCTGGCTGCGGGGCGGGGGCCTCGTTGCCGGAGTTGGTCGGGGTAGGGGCGCCGGTGGTGAAGTCGGCGGCGTTGTCATCGGTATCGGTGCCCTCAGCATCGCGGGAGGCGGACTTGGCATTGGACAGGCCCGCGGCGGCGGTGCCTTCCTTGAGGGAAGCGGCGCCGTAGCCGATGGCATCGATGGGGGTACCGGTGGCGTCGGCAAGCTGCACGGAGCCCTTGGAACCGGACATGTTGAGGTTGCCCTCGGCGTCTGGGGCAGGCAGGGCCTCGCCCGCGCCATTGCCGGCCGCGCCCTGCACCAGGAAGTAGCCGTGCGGCGCGATCGTGCCGGAAAGCTTCACCTTGCCACCGGTATTGCCGGAGGCGGAGAAGTACTCCACGGTGTAGCCGGTCAGGTCAATCGGGGCATCGGTGGGGTTATAGAGCTCGATGAAGTCATGGGTGAAGGCAGCGCCCTTATTGCCGCCTCCCCCGTAGACCTCGGAGATGACTGCGGCGGAGCCATCGGTGGCGGCCGTGGCGGTAGGAACGGCAAGGGCGGCAGAAGACAAGGCGGTGGCAAGTGCCAGCGCGCCCAGGCGGCGAGAAGACATAGATTCAACCTTAAAAAGAGAGCGACAGTGTGCGTTGTCTATTAGTAGAGCGCCGCGCCGGGCAAGGTTGGAAAGCACGCCGAAGTTTGCCAGAGCGTCGTTTGGGGTTCACGTAGAGTTTGCTCAACCGGGGTGAAACCCACACTGCGGGGGTGAGTCTAGGTAAAAGGCGGGGGTGCCAACTAAACTAAGCCGCGCAGACCAAAGCCCCATACAGTAAGGCAAATATTTCATGGCTCGTGTAGTTGTCAATGTCATGCCCAAGGCGGAGATTCTGGATCCGCAGGGCCAAGCCGTCGTCCGCGCGCTGGGTCGCATCGGGGTATCCGGTGTCAGCGATGTGCGCCAGGGAAAGCGCTTCGAGCTCGAGGTCGATGACTCCGTTACCGCAGAGGACATGGAGAAGGTAGCCGCCACGCTGCTGGCCAATACCGTCATCGAGGACTACGAGGTTGTTGGGCTGGAGGTCAAGTAAGTGACCGCCACAATCGGAGTAATCACTTTCCCCGGAACCCTGGATGATGTGGATGCCGCTCGCGCTGCCCGCACCGCCGGCGCAGAGGTGAAAAGCCTCTGGCACGCAGATACCGATCTGCACGGCGTGGATGCGGTAGTAGTGCCGGGCGGTTTTTCTTATGGCGACTACCTGCGCTCGGGCGCGATTTCCGCGCTCGCGCCGGTGATGCAGTCCGTTATCGATCGTGCGAAGCAGGGCATGCCGGTGCTCGGCATCTGCAATGGCTTCCAGATCCTTACCGAGGCCGGCCTGCTGCCAGGCGCGCTGACCCGCAATAAGGGCCTGCATTTCCACTGCACCGATACCTACCTCGAGGTGGCCAATTCCACCACCGCATGGACCAGCGAGTTTGAGCAGGGCCAGAAGATCCTGGTGCCGGCCAAGCACGGCGAGGGCCGCTTCCAGGCCGGCGATGATGACATCGCCCGCATCGAGGGCGAGGGCCGCGTGGTCTTCCGCTATACCGATAATTACAACGGTTCCGTCAACGGCATTGCTGGTGTGAGCGATGAGTCCGGCCGCATCGTCGGCCTTATGCCGCACCCCGAGCACGCCATTGACACGCTAACCGGCCCATCCACCGACGGACTGGGACTTTTCGTATCCGCCATCAAGGCCGTCGCCCAGGCGCCGGCGGTTTAAGGAGGCCACTTTCATGACCGTTCATAATGACACCGTAGAAAAGGCGCAGTCCACCCCGGACGAGCAGCAGCCCTACGCGGAACTCGGCCTGAAGGACGACGAGTACCAGCGCATCCACGATATCCTGGGCCGCCGCCCCACCGATGCGGAGCTGACCATGTACTCCGTTATGTGGTCCGAGCACTGCTCCTATAAGTCTTCCAAGACGCACCTGCGTTACTTTGGTGAGACCATGACCGAGGAGATGGGGGAGAAGATCCTCGCCGGCATTGGTGAGAACGCCGGCGTGGTGGATATCGGAGACGGCAACGCGGTGACCTTCCGCGTGGAGTCCCACAACCACCCCTCCTACGTGGAGCCTTACCAGGGTGCGGCCACCGGCGTGGGCGGCATCGTCCGCGACATCATGGCCATGGGCGCTCGCCCAATCGCCGTGATGGACCAGCTGCGCTTTGGGCCTGCCGACGCCCCCGACACCAAGCGCGTCCTTCCCGGCGTGGTCTCCGGCATCGGCGGCTACGGCAACTCCCTGGGTCTGCCCAATATTGGCGGCGAGACCGTCTTTGATGAGACCTATGCCGGTAACCCACTGGTCAACGCGCTGTGCGTGGGCACCCTCAAGGTCGATGACCTGAAGCTAGCCTTTGCGTCCGGCAAGGGTAATAAGGTCATGCTCTTCGGCTCCCGAACTGGTCTGGACGGCATCGGCGGCGTATCCGTGCTGGCCTCCGATACCTTCGAGGACGGCGCTGAGCGCAAGCTGCCGGCCGTGCAGGTGGGCGACCCCTTCGCAGAGAAGGTCCTCATCGAGTGCTGCCTGGACCTCTACCACGCCGGCGTGGTCGTAGGAATCCAGGACTTGGGCGGCGCGGGTCTGGCCTGCGCCACCTCGGAGCTTGCTGCCTCCGGCGATGGCGGCATGGAAGTCAACCTCGATAATGTACCGCTGCGCGCGAAGGACATGACCGCGGCCGAGATCCTCGCCTCCGAGTCCCAGGAGCGCATGTGCGCCGTTGTGGCTCCGGAGAACGTGGCGAAGTTCCGCGAAATCTGCGAGCACTGGGACGTCACCTGTGCTGAGATTGGTGAGGTCACCGAGGGTAACCACCTGGTCATCCGCCACCAGGGCGAGGTCGTCGTGGATGCCCCGGCCGGCACCATTGCGGATGAGGCTCCGGAGTATGACCGTCCGTATGCCCGCCCGGAGTGGCAGGACGAGCTGCAGAAGTACCAGGGCACCGACAAGCGCGGCCTGGTTGAGTCCCTGCAGAAGCTCGTGTCCTCCCCGGCGCTGTGCTCGCGCGATTTCATCATGAACCAGTATGACCGCTACGTGCGCGGCAATACCGTCCAGTCCCACCATGCGGATGCCGGCGTGCTGCGCATCGATGAGGAGACCGGCCGCGGCGTGGCCGTTTCTGCCGATGCGTCCGGCCGCTACACCAAGCTGGATCCGAACATGGGCGCCCGCCTCGCGCTGGCGGAGGCCTACCGCAACGTCGCCGTCACCGGTGCCAAGCCCGTCGCTATCACCAACTGCCTGAACTACGGCTCCCCGGAAAACCCCGACGTTATGTGGCAGTTCCGCGAGTCTGTGCATGGGCTTGCCGACGCCGCCGTGGAGCTGTCCATCCCCGTCTCCGGCGGCAACGTCTCCTTCTACAACCAGACCGGCGAAGAGCCCATCCTGCCTACCCCGGTGGTGGGTGTGCTGGGCGTTATCGATGACGTGCACAAGGCCATCGGCAACGAGCTCGGCACCGTAGGCGAGAAGGAAGTACTTATCGCCCTAGGTGAGACTAAGGACGAGTTCGGTGGCTCCATCTGGCAGCAGGTGAGCGCCGATACCTCCGAGGCTTCCTCCCTCAATGGCCTGCCGCCACAGGTGGACATGGCCAACGAGAAGCGCCTGGCCGAGTTCTTCCACGGCAATGAGCTGCTCACCGCGGCGCATGATATCTCCGAGGGCGGCCTTGCCGTTACCGCCTTTGAGATGGCAAAGCGCGCCGGTGCTACTGCCGACGGCGCCGGCCTCGGCCTCAACCTAGACCTCACCGCGGTCCACGAGGACGAGTTCGTCGCCGCCTTCTCCGAGTCCGCCTCCCGCGTGCTCGTGGCCACCACCGCCGACCGCGCCGATCAGGTCCTCGCCCGCGCCGGCGAGCTGGGCATTCCTGCCGCCATCGTTGGCGAGACCACCGAAACCGGCGCCCTTACCCTCGGCGGCGAGTCCGTCGCCATCTCCCAGCTGGTCTCCGCCTGGTCCGCCACCCTGCCGGACCTCTTCGACCACGCGGTGGGCGCTAACTCCGTGGTGGAGTAAACCGCTCTCCATTCCTCGTCGCTCGAAGGCGCGGATACGCGAAAAGCCCAGCTTCGGCTGGGTTTTTCTTGTTTTGTTCCATTAATCCACCGCTGCAACCGCAGCGTTCGTCGAGCGTTACGTAACGAGGCCCTTGAAGGCCTCTGCCTATGCCCGTACACTTACGGTATCGTAAGTTATCCGTTGTGGGTCAGTGGAAGGGACGTACCGCCGTGGCACAGATTCATGCGAATAGCGCGCCGGGGCCGGGCCTTGTCCAGCGCACTTATTGGATGGCCGATCGAGGGCCAAGGCCGCTAAGCCGTGGCTGGGGACATGCGATTGCAGCATTGCTGTCGGTGATTGCCTCCACCGTGCTCATTACCTATGCGTGGATGACGCTGCAGTGGTGGCAGGGGCTTGGTGTAACTGTTTACGGAGTGGGGCTGGTCGGGCTTTTCGGCGTCTCGGCGCTCTACCACCGCTACCCCTGGGCTAGTGCGCGTGCCGTGCAGTGGTGGCGGCGAGCGGACCACGCGACCATCTCGGTGTTTATTGCCGCGACATATACGCCGCTGTGCCTCATCGTGTTATCGCCGGTACAGGCGGCATGGATGCTAGGCGTTGCCTGGGGTGGGGCCATTTTGGGTGCGGTGCTCAACTTGGTGTGGATTAACCACCCGCGCTGGTTGGACGTGATGGTCTACCTAGCGCTGGGCTGGCTGGTGCTGCCGCTTCTCCCCACGCTGTGGACGCAGGCGGGGGCCGCTGTGGTCTGGCTGCTCTTTGCCGGCGGCGTGGTGTACTCGCTAGGCGCGCTGGTCTATGGCTTTAAGTGGCCAGGGCGCAACGCGCGTTACTACGGCTACCACGAGCACTTCCACACCGCGACCATCGCGGCTGCGGTGGTACACCTCGTGGCGGTGTGGATGGTCGTCGTCTAGGGGTAGGGCGACATTAGCAGGTCTATCTCCTCCACCCAGGAATTGCCGGACTGTCTGTAAACTCCTTTTTAAGTGTAAGGGGGTACACATGCTGACGCCGCTACGGTGGGTATTCACCTAGGAGTCATGAGACTCGAAAACTCAACGTGCTTTTGCCCAGCCGATCACGGCTGCGCCGATAGTAGCCCACATGACGTGGACAAGAAGTAGCACTAGAAGCGCGGCGCTGATGGTATCCATCCAGCCCATTCCCAACGTCAGTGCTGCAGGTTGGGTGGACAAAGTATGAGTGCCAAGACAGCAGGTACCTACGGGAAATGTGCTAGCCCACCACGTGGGGTTATAAGACATGGGGGTGCTTCCTAGGGCCGCTCCCCAGTGCTTGCTGATGGCGTAAATGGCCAGCGGGATGCCAAGTCCGAGCATCGCTACACCGTAGACCATTGCGCGGAAGTGCCATTGTTCACCTGCAAGCAATTGTGCTCCCGCGGTAGATTGGCCTACCAGCCCGAGCGGGATCCAAGCAGTAGCAGCGAAGCTGGTAGGAACTTTCGGAATGGTACGCAGGTAAACGAAGGCGAATGTAGGCACTCCTGTAAGCCATGCCAATGCAAAACTGATTACGCCGATGCTGTGGACTATCGATCCCCACTCGCCGGCGTGCGGTGCCAACTGAGCTGAGGAGGTAGCCGCAACCATGGGGGCGACCAGCGGTAGTCCCCAGGTGAAAGCGGGGGCTGACGGGCGATCGCAAATGAGAAACATGAGAAAACGGATGCACGTCACCGCGCCGAGAACCGTTCCTATTGCCCAGCACAAGGTATGAACCGACCAGGCATCATATATGAGGGAGTAGGCGCTACCCAAAGAAAGTATGCCCATAGATACCATGCCCCAAGCGGGCATGTCAGCGGCGTAAAATCCCGGATTGTGGTGCTTTAGAAACCCAAATACGAGCGATATAGCAAGAATAGTTGCAGCCCCAAGCATGGCTTTCGAGGGGGCCGGGCCTAATAGGGGAGTTACGTGTACGTCGATAAGAGTAGAAGAGATTCCGAGGCCCATAACGGCCCCGGCCCAGCCTGGGCCGAGCGGGGGAAGGTCTATCTCGTTCTGAATTTTTAACATGCGCTTGAGGCTATGCTTTACGGCAGAATTGCGGGAGGGCGTTCATTCTGGTCGGGGTTACAATGAAAATATGTACCCCTCGCGAATCGGTAGTAGTGATGACTTTTTACCAGTTCGGCGCGGATTTGTCCCCGATGCCCAGACAGTCGACGCCGTACTTGCTGTGGCACGGTATGGGGGTATGAATCAGGCCGCCATACACCTGAATGTCTCCCAACAGTCGGTGAGTAATCGCATTGCCAATTTTGAAAGGCATCTAAATCAACGCATTTTTTGGCGTGGAGCTGCGGGTAGTTTTACTACGGAAGTCGGCTCCCAGGTTGTCCGGGTACTCGAGGTGCTAGAGGAGGCCTTGAACGACTGCGCGCGTGGTCTTGAGAGAGCCATCGGTGAAGACGTCACCGAGGAAATTAAATTGGTGGTCTCGCATACAGTCGCCGAGGTAGATTACCCGCGCTGGGCTGCGGCGTTTCAACGTGCTCACCCGAAAACTTTTCTGCGTATGCGCCAGCTCAATAGCCGGGAGGCCCAGCGCCATGTAGTACAGGGATTGGCGGATTTAGCCATTGTGGAAGGTAACTGGGTATCCCATGAACTGCACCAGCGCGTAGCCGGACACGACGAACTCGTTGTTGTCGTCCCTGCAGGGCATTATTGGGCTCGCGCGGATAGCCGAAGTGGATCTGGGGCTCCTACAGTATCCGAACCATTGAAGGGGGTGGCTGCGGTATCTAAAGAGGAGCTGCAGACTACTCCTTTGGTTCTGCGTGAGCAGGGAAGCGGCACGCGGGAGGTAGTAGAGGACATTCTGGGGTCACTCGCTCCTCCTGCAGGAGAATTTGGATCTCTGGGGGCGCAACGCGCTGCTATAGGCGCTTTAGGCGCTCCAGGGGTTATAGCAAGGCGAGCAGTGGAGTCGCAGTTGTCTACCGGCGAGTATGTAGAGGTTCCGGTAGCTGGGATCAAGTTTGACCGGCCCCTACGTGTGGTGTGGAGCTCGCAGAACCGACTCCCAGAGCCGGCTCACCGGTTTCTTCGCTTCCTGGCGGACTATGCGCACGGGGACGAGGTCGAAACTAAGCGTGGCTGATGAAAACTCGTTCATTAATGTTGTGTCTCCACCAGCCGGTACTCCAAGGCGAGTGTTTATTCAGCGTGAGCGAAGAGATCTTCAGCATCGGTGCCGGTCGTAATCGCGGCGGCGAGCAGCATGCGGGCTTGGGGAGCGCGTAAGGTGCCAGAGGAGATAACGCCGGCGTCGGCAAGCGTGGCGCCGCCACCGGCACCGCCGTAGATGCCCTCCACTGGGCCGTGATCCACACGGGTGGTGAGCACAACCGGAACCTTCTTGGCCGCGGCTTTGGCGGCTTGGGCTAGCTCGTCGCCGATATTGCCGGCGCCCATTCCTTCAATCACGATGCCTTCGGCGCCGCTGTCCAAGGAGCGCTGGATAAGGTCGGCCGGCGCGCCGGGGTAGGCGGCGATGATATCGACGCGGGTATTGCCCAGCGGCTTAAACTTCAGGGCCTTCGGGCGCTGAGGCTGCTTCTTGCCGTTGTTATTGGCAAAGCCATCGGCCTTGGCCGTATCGGACTTAAAAGCGCCGCGGGCAGGGATAACGTGATCCGCAAAGGCAATGAAGGTACCGCGGCCCTTGTTGGAAGGGTCGGTTACGGTCTTGACCGCAAGCGCCAAGTTGTCCGGACCATCCGGATCCGGGTCATCAAAGGGGCGCATCGCTCCGGTAAGGGCTACCGGCTTATCGCTGTCCTGGAAGGTATCGACGGCGATGGCGGTCTCTTCCATGGAATCGGTGCCGTGGGTGACCACTACGCCATCGACATCATCGCGCTGTAGTTCCTTATTTACGGCCTCGATGATGGTGTCGGTATCGTCCAAGGTCATCGCAGAAGAATCCAGCTTGGCAATGTCTTTGACCTCTAACGTGAGCTTGTCCTTGTCAAAGGTGCCGGAAAGAGGCTCCACCAGCTTGGAGCCGGTGACGGTGGGAACCACCGCACCTGTCTTATCGTGCGTGCTGGCAATGGTGCCGCCGGTAGAAAGGACCACCACGTGGCCCTCGGCAGTGGCGCGTGGACCCTCGTGTTCCGCTGCAGAGGTTTCGGTAGTTTCTTCCGTGGTTGCAGACGTGGAACTGGCGGCGCTCTGCGGGGCGGAAGACTCGGGTGCGGCGGCCGAAGTCTCCTCTTCCGGGCGGTTATCCGGATTTTGGCAGGACGCCAAGAGGAATGCGGAAGTTATTAAGGCAAGGCCGGCGCGGGCCGAGCGACGCATTGTTGAGGTGTGCATATTCCCTCGTTTCTGTGTGTGGGAGGCGAAAGCGGGCGGCGGGAATCGTCGGCCGCATATACGTCCATCTAAAGCAGAAAGGCGGGGAGCCCGCTGCCACTATGGACTTGCTAACACCGAAACGAGGGGAGAGCAGCTAGTCGATGTGCTGGTTCGATGGCGCTACCACTAGCGGTTTTGGCGAGTACTTGGCGCGCAGCCCGCGCAGGAGGGTGGCGTGCTCGGCCAGGCGCTTGTCTTCCTCGGTGTGCGGGTGGAAGGGGCGGGCTACCTGCGGCTGGCCATCGTGGTCCAGGGCGATATAGGCCACTGTGGCATGGATGGCGGTTTGCAGGTTATCGCGGCCGCCGCGCGGGTTGCCGGAGCGGACGTGGATGGACATCTGCATGGAGCGGGTATCGGTGCGCATCATGCGGGCGTCGACCTCGATGAGGTCACCGATGGAAATAGGGCGGTAGAAGCGGATGCCACCGGCATAGACGGCTACGGTGCGCTCCGCGGACCACTCCATGGTGCAAGCTGCACCGGCCTCATCGATCCACTGCATAGCCGTGCCGCCGTGGACCTTGCCGCCCCAGTTGACGTCGGTGGGCTTGGCCAGGAAGCGGTTGACCATGCGCGGGGCGTCGGAAGGCCCGTCGTAGGTTTGCTTTTCCATCTCCGCCTCGATGGCCTGGCGCAGCTCAATGCGGGACTTGGCGGCCTCCTCAACGCGGCGCTGCTCATCGGTCTCCGGAACGAAGGGCGGCACCGGGGTGGACTTGCCGGTGGCAGGGTCCTTGGCTACGAAGATGACCAGGCAATCGCAGGCGCGGGTAAAAATGCCTTCGCGCGGGTCGGCCGAAAGTACCTCGTTGACGATGTGCATGGAGGAACGCCCGGTCATGGCGATGCGGGAGCGCACCTCCACGATGTGCCCGGAAGGGATCGGCCGGGTGAAGTGGATATGGCCCACGTATGCGGTCACGCAGTACTGGCCGGACCATTGCACGGCGCAGGCATAGGCCGCCTTGTCAATCCATTCCAGAACGCGGCCACCGCTGATGCCGGTGGCGCCGGCCATGGTGACGTCGGTTGGCGATGCCATAAAGCGCAGCGTCAGCGCCGGCGATTTCTGATTTTCCGCAACGGAAGGCGTAGGTGACATAAACAACAAGATAACAGTAGCTATGATGTAGCTATGAAAAAGCCCGTCGATCCCGCAGCCACCCGCGCGGCCGTCATGGCCATCAAAGACTGGATTGTCTCCCCGGCGGAGCACGATAAGCCT
Source organism: Corynebacterium tuberculostearicum (assembly GCF_032821615.1). Lineage (GTDB taxonomy): Bacteria > Actinomycetota > Actinomycetes > Mycobacteriales > Mycobacteriaceae > Corynebacterium > Corynebacterium tuberculostearicum_H. The sequence goes on from NZ_JAVBIF010000006.1 coordinate 126,278, forward strand.
GGTAGGGCCCTGCTTGCCGACGCCGTCCGTTGCACCGCCCGCACCCTCGAGGCCGACGCGCCGGGCCATTCCGTGGAACTGCGTGTACCCCCATTTGTTGCGGTGCAATGCATTGAAGGACCCCGCCATACCCGCGGCACCCCACCCAATGTGGTGGAGACCGACCCGGAAACCTGGCTGCGCCTTGCCACCGGATTGGCGGACTGGGAAGAGGCCGTAAACACTGGTCGCGTCGATGCTTCCGGCTCCCGCGCGGGCGAAATTGCGCAGTGGTTGCCGCTTATTCCGTTAGTTTCCGGCGGCGCGACAGGCTAATATAAACGCCGTGGTAGAAGTACATACTCCTAGTATCACCAATCTCGACGATCAGAATGAGCAGGAGCCCCGCGAAGAATGCGGCGTCTATGGCGTTTGGGCTCCCGGGGAGGAAGTCTCCAAGCTGACCTATTTTGGTCTCTTCGCCCTGCAGCACCGTGGCCAGGAGGCTGCCGGCATTGCGGTGGGCGATGATGACCGCATCGTCGTCTTCAAGGACATGGGTCTCGTGGCCAATATCTTTGATGAGTCCACCCTGTCCGCCCTCCAAGGAAACGTAGCGGTGGGCCACACGCGCTATTCCACCGCCGGCGGCAAGGAATGGTCCAATGTCCAGCCGATGTTTTCTACCTCCTCCACTGGGGTAGACATCGCCCTTGGACACAACGGCAACCTGATCAACTACCTGGAGCTGCGCGAAGAAGCCGTGCAGCGCGGCTTGATTAAGCCCCATGAGGAGTCCGTATCTGACTCCATGTGCTTGTCTATGCTGCTTGCTGACGGCGTGGATGAAGACACCTCCGTCTTCGACTCCGCCCGTGACTTCCTCCCGCGCGTGAAGGGCGCATTCTGCCTAACCTTTACCGATGGTCACACCATGTACGCCGCGCGCGACCCGCACGGCGTGCGCCCGCTGGTCCTCGGCCGCTTGGCCAAAGGCTGGGTGGTGGCCTCCGAGACCTGTGCGCTCGATATCTGCGGCGCTCAGTTCATCCGCGAGATTGAACCCGGCGAGCTCGTCGCCATCGATGAGGCCGGCATCCGTTCCGTGAACTTTGCGCCGGCCAAGCGCCACGGCTGTGTCTTCGAGTACGTCTACTTGGCCCGCCCGGATAGCGATATCAAAGGCCGTTCCGTCAACGCCTCCCGCGTGGACATCGGCCGCCGCTTGGCCCGTGAGTACCCGGCCGAGGGCGCGGACCTGGTCATCCCGGTTCCCGAATCCGGCAATCCGGCCGCCGTGGGCTATGCCCGCGAATCCGGCATCACCTTCGCCCACGGCTTGGTCAAGAACGCTTATGTGGGCCGCACCTTCATCCAGCCCACCCAAACCCTGCGCCAGCTGGGCATCCGCTTGAAGCTCAACCCGCTGCGTGAAGTCATCAACGGCAAGAAGCTCGTCGTGGTGGATGATTCCATCGTCCGCGGCAATACCCAGCGCGCGCTCATCCGCATGCTGCGCGAGGCCGGCGCCGCCGAGGTGCACGTGCGCATCGCCTCCCCGCCAGTGAAGTGGCCGTGCTTCTACGGCATCGACTTCGCCTCCCCGGGCGAGCTGATCGCTAACGCCAGCCCTTCCGACGATCCGGAAACCGTCTGCGCCACTATCTGTGACACCATCGGCGCCGATTCTCTGGGCTTTGTCTCCATTGAGGAGATGGTGGCCGCCACCGAACAGCCCCGTTCCGAGTTGTGCACCGCCTGCTTCTCGGGCGAGTACCCACTTGGCCTGCCCGCCGGAAACCCCAATGCCGACGCCGTGCGCACCCTGCTCGGCACCGAATAACAAAGGACACCTGAAACCATGAGTGACAATACCTACGCAGCAGCCGGCGTCAGCATCGAAGAGGGTGACCGCGCCGTAGAACTTTTCGCCCCGCACGCTAAGCGTGCCACCCGCCCGGAGGTTCTGGGCGGTCTTGGCGGCTTTGCTGGCCTGTTCAAACTCGGTGATTACAAGGAGCCCATCCTGGCCGCTGGTTCCGACGGCGTCGGTACCAAGCTGGCCGTGGCCCAGGCCATGGACAAGCACGACACTATCGGCATTGATCTCGTTGCGATGTGTGTGGACGACCTTGTTGTTTGCGGCGCGGAGCCACTCTTTTTGCAGGACTACATTGCCGTGGGCAAGGTCGTGCCGGAAAAGGTAGCCGAGGTAGTTAAGGGCATCGCCGAGGGCTGTGTGCAGGCCGGCGCCGCGCTGCTGGGTGGTGAGACCGCCGAGCACCCCGGCATGATGGAAGAAAACGAATACGATGTCTCCGCTACCGCGGTCGGCGTCGTTGAGGCCGATGGCGTGCTCGGCCCAGATAAGGTCCGTGAGGGCGACGTGCTCATCGCCATGGGCTCTTCCGGCCTACACTCCAATGGTTACTCCCTGGCCCGCCACGTCCTGCTGGAGCAGGCTGGCATGCCTCTCGACGGCCACGTGGAAGAGCTCGGTCGTCCCCTTGGCGAGGAGCTGCTGGAGCCCACCCGCATTTACGCCAAGGACTGCCTGGCTTTGGCCAGCGAATGCTCCGTATCCACCTTCTGCCACGTCACCGGTGGTGGATTGGCTGGCAATCTCGAGCGCGTCATTCCAGAAGGCCTAGCGGCCGATATTAACCGCGCCACCTGGACCCCAGGCCAGATCTTCAAGCTCATCTCCTCGGTGGGCAAGGTGGAGCTGGCAGAAATGGAGAAGACCTTCAACATGGGTGTCGGCATGATTGCCGTGGTCAACCCTGAAGACCGTGACCGTGCCCTGGCAATGCTTACCGCACGCCACATCGATGCGTGGGAGCTGGGCACCGTCCGCTCCGCCTCCGGCGAGGAGCCGCGCGTGGTCATGCACGGCGAGCACCCCAACTTCTAGCAGGGCCCTGCCCCTGCCAGGGGGAGGGTATGAGGAAGGGCCCTAGGAGATTTCCTAGGGCCCTTGAGCTATCCGGCGGCGAGCGGAAGATTAGCGTTCGTCGCGGTCGTCATCGTCCCATTCGTCGACGTAGTCGGCGTATGGGTCATCCTCTTCATAATCGCGGGAGTCACCCTCTTGCTGTGCGGCGAGTTCCCGTTGTAGGGACTCGATATCCATCTCGGGTGAGTTGTACTTGAGCTGGCGTGCAACTTTGGTCTGCTTTGCCTTTGCGCGTCCGCGTCCCATGTGCATGACCCCCTTGGGTTAGTAGGGCGCGCCAGGGATTCTTGGGCGCCCCATCGACTTGTCTATTGAGTATCTTCCTGTAAGACACAATAGCCTGTGTGACGAAAAAATTCCGCACCGCCCCCTAGCTAGTGGGAGATCTAACGCCCGCGCAGCCGGTTTACTGCCTCGCGCCCAGCCTTGGGGCCCTCATCCTCGGGGATGGAGGAAGGATCGATAGACGCCGCGGTATCGCCCACTTCTAGGGTGCCGGCGTCCAGCGCAGAGCGCTTCACTAGGCCTAGGGCGATGGGGCCGAAATCGCAGTCATCCACAATCGTGCCGATGCGGCCTACCTTACGTCCATTGAAAGTAATGTCATCGCCCACATTTGGACGTTGTGGCGCGGAGCCGTCGAGGTGCAGCTGCGCCAATAGGCGAGGGGAGCGGCCCAGATTTTCTACGCGCGCCACCGTTTCCTGGCCGCGGTAGCAGCCCTTATTGAGGTGAACGTGGGCCGGATTAGCGGCGCTGCGGCTGATCCACTGCGGCACCTCGTGGGGGATGGACTTATTATCCAGGTCCGCTGCCAGCTCCGGCTCGCGGGCACGCACGCGCTCGGCGGTAAACGCCATGAGCCCCGCTAGCCGTGCACCGGATTCCTCCAGGTGTTTCGTTGCCTCGACCAAGGATTCGCGCGGAATGCCCAGGTCAACGCGCTTGATTCCCGGCCACTGGACCTGGCGGGAAAACTCCACCATGGGTGGCAGCGAAACATCGGCCTCACCCAGGAGGGTAAGGATGGCGATATCGGCTTCCTCTACGGTGACCTCGGACCAAAAGACCATCATGGTGAGGAACTTAAAGAGGGAGTCGAATTGCGCCCCGGGGACGTCAATAAGAAAGGCATCGTCGGTTCGCACGATATCCATGTGGTGGAGGATGTGGCCTTGGATGTCCAGGTCGAGGGCGCCGGCGGTGAAACCCACGGGGGCGTCGTCAAGCTTCTGTGAAAGCAGATTATTCAGAAACTCGGCGGCATCCTTGCCGCTCACGCGAATGACGCGGCGCTGGGAGCGGTCAATGACGATGGTGCCGCCATCGGCGGCCCGTTGCTCGCCCAGCGGATTGCCATAGTGCCAGGCTACGCCCTGGGCATCGAGTACGGTCGCGTCCTGGTGCTCCGCGGCACCGGCGCGCTGCAGAAGAGGCGAAGAATAACTCACAACTACCGATGGTAGGGCATAATCAAAAGTATGAAGTTTTCGCCGCGAAAAGAGCCGGTCATCTACGTTGTGGAGCCCTTTGGAGGGTCGGTACGCAGGCACATGCCCACGCTGCCTCTCATCTATGCCGACGATGCCGCGGTCACCCGCGGCGACGGCATCTTTGAATCCCTGCTCGTGCGCGGAGGCAAAGCCGCTAACCTGCAGCGCCACGCGCAGCGCTTCTGCGATTCAGCTCGCACGATGAACCTGCCGGAGCCGCCCATGGACAAGTGGGAAGAAGCCACCCGGCTCGCCATCGCGGACTTCTGCGGGGACGAGCAAGGCGATGCTAAATGCACGTGGACCTATACCCGCGGGCGCGCTTCTACGGGGCGGCCGAGCGCGTGGGTTGTGGTGCAGCCGATTGAGGAGAAGGTGCTAGAGCAGCGCGCCCACGGCGTCGCCGTCATGACAAGCCCCCGCCTGTGGCACGTAGCGGAGGAATTGCCCGCCAAGACGCTCAATTACGCGGCCACCATGGCGATGCTGCGCATGGCGCGGGAGAAGGGCTTTGAGGATCTCATCCTCACCGATCCGGACACCGGAGAAATTCTCGAGGGCGCCACCTCTACCGTGGTGGCCGTCAAGGGCGAGAAACTGCGCACCGCGGCCGGGCGCGGGATCCTGCCCGGCACCACGCAAGCGGCGCTCTTCGCCCATGCCAAAGAGAAGGGCTATCGCTGCAAGGCCAAGCCGCTGACCGTGGAATATCTGGAAAAGGCGGACTCGGTGTGGTTGGTGTCCTCGGTGCGCGTTGCCGCGCGCGTAACTAGGCTCAATGACAAAAAATTAAAGGCCCCGGACAACGTGGACGTCATCCGAGACCTTATTGATGCAGCGCTTGGAGTTTAGCCGGCGATGCGGGTGAGCTCCGCGGACATGTAGGGGCGCATCTCGCCATCAACCATGCGCTCGTCTACCCAGCCCAGGTTGTTATTGGGCATGAGGCCGTACATGCGCTTGCCTGGGCCTAGGTTCTTCGGGCCGGTTTCCGTAACCATGGTGGAGGCGGATTCCAGCTGCCATGCGCGGTCATTGAAGGGTTCGCCATAGAAGATTTCCACGATGCCGGTAGAAGAGGTGTAGGTGACCTCGATTTCATCCTTTTCCGAGATACGCCAGAAGCCGGTCTCGCGCACAGACGGGCCTTCTGGCTTGCCCTCGGTATCGATCTTCCAGGTGCGGGAGCTAAAGGTCAGGTAATTCTCGCCGTCGTGGGCGATGACCAGCTGCTGGCCAAAGGTGTACTCCTGGCCCTTCGTATCGTGGGCCTGGCCCTCGCCCTGCCAGACGCCCACAAGGGGGAGTAGTCCCAGCAGGCCGTCGTGCAGCGATGGGCCCTGGCGCAGGTTCGCGGTATCGTCCGGTACCGGGGTATCGCCCAGCTCGAGAGCGGGGATATTGCGGCTAGCGGCGTCCTTCCACTGCTCGGCAGCCTGGTTCACGGCATCGTTGCCATTGAGTTTTCCTGGATCGTTTTCCGGGTGGGAGGCCGCGGTGGTCTCGATGTTTTCAGGGGTGGTTTCATTATTATTTTCGCTCATGGGCGTCCAGCCTAGTCGTGCACCCGCCTTTTTAACTACTAGACTTGGACCTCGTGCACGCATTGATGATCTCGAATCCAAACTCGACCTCACAAACCAACGCCCTTTTCCGCCAAATCGTTCCCTGCCTACAAGCGGTAGAGGGCCTGCACCTCAAGGTGAAATTTACGCATTACTCTGGCCACGCCGAAGAGATGGTCAAGGGAATGACCAGGGATGACTACGACGTCATCATTGCTGTGGGCGGAGATGGAACCGTCAACGAGGTAGTCAACGGGCTCCTCGGCCCGGCGGATGAGCAGCGTCCCGATCCGCAGTCCATCCCGGCGCTGGCCGTAATTCCTACCGGCTCCGCCAATGTCTTTGTGCGCGCTCTAGGGTTCCCCAACACCCCAATGGAGGCCACCCATGTGCTGGCACGCATGCTCGACCGGGATCTGCGCCGCACCATTTACCTAGGAACGTGGAACGAGCGGTGGTTTGCCGTCAATGCCGGCTTCGGTTTGGACGCGGATGTCCTGGCCCGCGTGGATCGCGCTCGTGAGCAGGGATTTTCGGCAACTCCGCTGCGCTACCTCAACGTCGCCATTCGGGCCTGGAGCCGTGCGCGGAAGAACCCACCGCATATCGCGGTAACGGCCGAATCCAGCAGCGGCGATCAGCTGCACAAGGACGATGTGCCACTGCTGTTTACCTCCAATACCAACCCGTGGACCTTCCTAGGCCCGCTGCCGGTAGTAACTAATCCGCGCAATTCCTTTGACGAGGGCCTTGCCCTCTTTGGGCTGGAGGAATTTAGCGGTCTCGGCGGCGTTGTCGGCCTGCTGCACCTCTTCGGTGCCGATAAGCGCGGATGGCTCAATAAGCTCACCAAAGAAAAGACGGTGGCCTTCGACGACGCCATGCGGGTAGAGCTAGTCTGCCGCGAACCGCAGCGCTTCCAAGCCGACGGAGAATCAGAGGGACGCTTTGACGCGGTTACCTTGGCCTCCGTGAAGGATGCCATCGAGGTATTCGCCCCGCAGGATAGGCGGGAGGCCCATCAGCGCACGATGAAGGAAGTTCTCCGGGACTTTATTCGCCTTCGCTAGTCTGCGGCGCGGGGCCGACACGGTGCTTGGTATCGGCGGCCTTCTTTTCCGCCTCTTCCACGGCCTTTTGCTCCGAGCCTTCAATCTCTAGCGGGGAGAGCTGGGCCAGCTGCACCTTGATATTGCGGCGCTGTACCTCGAAGGAAATGGTTCCTCCCTGCATCTTTACCGCGGTCGCTTGCGCCGGAAGCGGCAGCTGGCGGGTGTCGAAGTTGAGGGAAAAGGCCTTTTGTAGGCGCTCATCGTCCGTGTCATAGACCTGCATGCGAAACTCCGGACCAACCAGGCGGAGGGTGACCTTGGCGGTGGACTTGTGGGCGTCGCCAGGCAGGGTGCCCGTTAGCTCTGCTTCTGCAGAGGTGCCACCGGAGGGGGAAATATCGTCCGGGTTAGCAATCGAGAGATCGGTAATTCCCAACAGGCGGCCCAGGGCCACACCATCCAAGGAAATGCCGCGCGAATAGGTGGAGACGGGCGCGCCCTCAATATCTCCGTTCATGACCTGCTCTGGGGTGACGGTGATATCGCGCAGTACGGTCGAAGCGTTGACCATGCCCAGCTTGGGCACCTCCACGTCCAGCGCCTTGACCTCGAGATAAGGGATTTCCTTCGAAGCCGCCGCCCACACGTAGGGGGTGCCGCCGATGAAGACATCCGGCGTATTATCCAGCCGCGAATTGGCTTTCACGGCTTGAGCCACCTTGTGTTCCGTGTGCATAGCCACGCAGGCATCCGCCACCCAGGCCGCAATCAGCACGCACACCACGAGGAGGACGTGCACGATGCGCCGGTCAATCTTTAGAACACTCACCCTTTCATTCTTACCCTACGTATTCTGGGGCCTATGACTAGCAATGCCTTTAAGATTACGGAAGAAAAACTGCCGGACGCCCCGGAGCTGGCTCGCCGCGTAAAAGCGCTGGCTGAGCAGGCCGAACGCCAGGATGGGATGGCGCCACTGTCGGAGCAATTCCTCAACGGTCTTAGCGATTCCCGCTTGCAGCACCGCCACCTGGTGGCCTGGGCAGGGGAGGAGCCATGCGGCGTAGCCAGTCTGGAGGGCTCTACCGCCGAGCTATTCATTGCCCCTGACTTCCGTGGGCAGGGCTATGGTGCCGCGCTTTACGACGCCGCCGCTAAGACCCCCAACCTGCAAGCTTGGGCCCACGGAAACCTGCCGGCGGCACAGGCGCTGGCGCACTCCCGCGATCTGCAGGTCACCCGCAAGCTGGTGGTCATGGGTATCGGGGGAGAAGAGCTCGCAGCAGCTGCGCGCCCCGAAGGCTTGCCACTGACCGCCCTGAATTACACCGAAGCGGTGGATAAGTGGGGCACGGATTTTGTGGAAGAGCAGTGGCTCAAGGTAAATAACGAGGCCTTTTCCTGGCATCCCGAACAAGGCGGCTGGGATTTCGATCGCCTGCACCGCGGCATGGAGGCAGACTGGTTCGACCCCGCAGACCTGCTTTTCCTGTGGGATACGGCAGAGGAGCCGGTCCTGGCCGGCTTCCACTGGACCAAGTGGCATGCGGAGGAAACTCCGGGCTTCGGTGAGGTCTACGTGGTGGGCTTGGCGGAAGACTACCGCGGTAAGAAGTTGGGCGGTCCGCTGCTGCAAATTGGCCTGCGCCGCATGGTGGAAAAGGGCGCTCAGCGGGTAATTCTTTATGTAGAAGCGGATAATGATCCGGCGCTGAAGGCGTATGAGCGCCTAGGCTTTGAAGTCGATGAAGAGCACGTCGTATGGGGCGTGTGTGACTAACGTCATGGGGTGCACGACGTTTGTTCACCCAGTGTTCACCTCTTGGCACCCTTTTGGTCAGATCCTGCGGATAGCTTTACACCCTGTGAGTTAACCGCACCTGTGCGCCTGCATCTCGCCCCAGAAGGCGGAGCGGGATGCAGGAAGTATCTCTCTAGGAGATGCGGTTTCCTCGGACAATCAATCTCTGATCTGCACCGGAAAGGGTTTTCCCGTGATTCGCAACTTCAAGCGCACTGCCGCAATCTTCGGCATCGTAGCCGCAACCTCCACCGCTCTCGTAGCTTGCTCTGAGGAGTCTGGCTCCTCCTCCGATTCCGCTGGCGGCGAGGACGTCTCCGGCGAGCTCGTCGGTGACGGCGCATCCTCCCAGCAGAACGCAATGTCCTACTTCCAGACCGCGTTCTCCGAGGATCACCCAGACGCTTCCCTGTCCTACAACGCTTCCGGTTCCGGCGCCGGCGTTGAGGCCTTCACCAATGGCCAGGCTGACTTCGCTGGTTCTGACTCCGCTCTGAAGGAAGACGAGGGTGAGGTCGAGGCTGCCGCTAAGCGTTGCGATGGCAACGAGGCATGGCACCTGCCAACCACCATCGGTCCGGTTGCAATCGCCTACAACCTGGGTGACACCGAGATTAACCTCTCCACCAAGACCCTGGGCAAGATCTTCAAGGGCGAAATCAAGAAGTGGAACGACAAGGCCATCGCTGCTGATAACGAGGGCACTGACCTGCCGGACAAGGACATCACCGTCATCTTCCGTTCTGACGAGTCCGGTACCTCCGCAAACTTCCAGAAGTTCCTGAAGGCCGCTACCGGTGACTGGGACTCCGAGGGCAAGCAGTTCCCAGACTCTGTTGGTGAGGGTGCTAACGGCTCCTCCGGCGTTGCTGACCAGGTTGCAAGCATCGATGGTGCTATCACCTACGTCGAGGCTGGCTTCGCAGACCAGAAGGAAGGCGAGGGCGTCAAGAAGGCCAAGATCGACTTCGGCCACGGCCCGGTTGAGCTGTCCACCGAGTCCGTCAACAAGGCTCTGGAGAACCTGGAGTTCAAGAAGACCGACTCCGAGCACAACATGGTTGTTGACTCCGAGGCACTGTTCTCCTCCGACAACGAGGGTGCATACCCGCTCATTCTGACCACCTACAACATCGTCTGCTCCAAGGGCTACGATGAGGAGACCTCCAAGCTGGTCAAGTCCTTCTTCACCACCGTCCTGGATCACCAGGATGACCAGCTGGCTGAGCAGGGATTCATCCCGGTTGAGGGTGCACACCTGGACAAGCTGAAGGCTGCTGTTGACGCTCTGCAGTAAGCGCTAAAGCTGCAATAGCTTAATACCTCCCCGCCCCCACTGCCGCACACGATTCGCGCTTTGGGGGCGCAGGTATGTAACGATATTTTCCATTCTTAACGCTGAAAAGGATTAACAGTCTCATGGCAGACAATAATCTCACCACGGCTCCAGAGCAGACGGATGCAAACGCCACCTCTGCCGAGCGAGTCTCCAACAGCGGACACGACGAGGTAGCTACCACCAGCTCCAATAGCGGCGTTAAGCGCCCAGGCGACCGTGTCTTTGAATTCCTGTCCACTGCTTCGGCAACCCTCATCACCGTTATGATTGCCGCCATTGCCGCCTTCCTGCTGTGGCGTGCGGTTCCCGCCCTAGGCGTTAACGACGGCGGCATCATGGGCTTCTTCACCTATGGCGGACGATGGGAGACCACCGATACCTCTGCGATGAAGTTCGGTATTCCGACCATGTTCGGTACCACCGTTCTCATCTCCGTCTTCGCCCTTCTGCTGGCTATGCCGGTGGCCCTAGCCATCGCCATCTTCCTGTCCAACTACGCGCCTGCCCGCTTGGTTAAGCCGCTCGGCTTCCTCGTGGACATGCTCGCTGCAGTTCCGTCCATCGTCTACGGCCTGTGGGGTTGGCAGGTTCTTGGCCCGGCACTGTCCGGTTTCTACTCCTGGATGGAATCCTGGGCGGGTGGATTCTTCCTGTTCCACGTCTTCGACAACTCGCCGTCCTTTGCAACCGGCCGCAACCTGTTTACCGGTGGCATCGTGCTTGCCGTGATGATTCTGCCGATCATCGCCGCCACCGCGCGCGAGGTCTTCGTGCAGACCCCTCCGGGCCAGGTGGAATCCGCCCTGGCTCTGGGCGCTACCCGCTGGGAAGTTATCCGCATGACCGTTCTGCCATTCGGCATGTCCGGCTACATCGCCGGCTCCATGCTCGGCCTGGGCCGTGCACTGGGTGAGACCATGGCGCTGTACATGGTTGTCTCCCCGCTGATTGACTTCCGCTTCTCGCTTTTCGACGGCGGCACGACCTTCGCCACGGCCATCGCCCTGGCATCTGCCGAGTTCGGTAACGAGATGCGCGCTGGTGCCTACATCGCCGCCGGCCTCATGCTGTTCTTGCTGACCTTCGTGGTCAACGCTATTGCCCGCGCCATCGTGAAGAATAAGTAAGGAGGGGAGGATCAATGACTACGACTACTAATGCCAAGCCTGCCTCCCAAGGCGGCGCGACCTTCCTGGACATCTCCGGCTCCCGCAAGATGACCAATAACATCGCCACCGCGGTGGTCTGGGGCGCAATGATTCTGGCCATGGTTCCGCTGGTGTGGGTCCTGTGGGAACTCATCGCCCGCGGCAGTGGCGTCATCCTCAACCCTGAGTGGTGGACCGCCTCCCAGCGCGGCATCATGAATAGCTCTGCCGGCGGCGGTGCTGCTCACGCCATCGTGGGTACCTTCGTCCAGACCATTCTGGCCTCCGTTATCTCTATCCCGATCGGCATCTTTACCGCCATCTACTTGGTGGAGTACTCCAAGGGCGGCTGGCTCGGCCGCATCACCACCTTCATGGTGGACATCCTGTCCGGCGTGCCTTCCATCGTTGCGGCCCTGTTCATCTTCGCCATGTGGATCACCCTGTTCGGCTTCGGCCGCTCCGGCTTCGCCGTGGCGCTGTCCCTGGTGCTGCTGATGATTCCGATTGTGGTGCGCAATACCGAAGAGATGCTGCGCGTGGTCCCCATGGACCTGCGTGAAGCGTCCTACGCACTCGGCGTTCCGAAGTGGAAGACCATCGCTCGCATCGTTCTGCCTACCGCACTGTCCGGCATCGTCACCGGTATCATGCTGGCGATTGCCCGCGTGATGGGTGAGTCCTCGCCGGTGCTGGTCTTGGTTGGTTCCTCTTCCGTCATCAACTGGGATGCCTTCAAGGGCTCGCAGTCCTCGCTCCCGCTGATGATGCTGGATATGTACAAGGCCGGCGCACAGCCAGCCGTACTGGACAAGCTCTGGGGAGCAGCGTTGACGCTGGTTATCCTCATCGCCGTCCTCAACATTGCGGCCCGCATCGTTTCCGCGAAGTTCTCGGTTAAGAAGTAAACGCCGTACCCACTCGATTCCGCCATACACTTGCTAGAGGAGAAACTCCCAAATGTCTAAGCTCGCGCTCAATGACGTGAACATTTATTACGGCGACTTCCACGCCGTGCAGAACGTGAATATGCAGATTCCGGCCCAGGCCGTGACCGCATTCATCGGCCCTTCCGGCTGCGGTAAGTCCACCGTGCTGCGCACCATCAACCGCATGCACGAGGTTATCCCCGGCGCCTCCGTGAAGGGCGAGATCCTGCTCGATGGCACCAATATCTACGGACCAAAGGTTGACCCGGTATCCGTACGCAACACCATCGGCATGGTCTTCCAGAAGGCTAACCCGTTTCCGACGATGTCCATCGAGGACAACGTGGTGGCAGGCCTGAAGCTGTCCGGTGAAAAGAACAAGAAGAAGCTCAAGGAAGTCGCGGAGAAGTCCCTGCGCGGCGCCAACCTGTGGGATGAGGTTAAGGACCGCCTGGATAAGCCAGGCGGCGGCCTCTCCGGTGGTCAGCAGCAGCGTCTGTGCATCGCCCGCGCTATCGCCGTGGAGCCAGAGGTGCTACTCATGGACGAGCCTTGCTCCGCACTGGACCCGATTTCCACCCTCGCTGTGGAGGACCTCATCCACGAGCTGAAGGAAAACTTCACCATCGTCATCGTGACCCACAACATGCAGCAGGCAGCCCGCGTGTCCGATAAGACCGGCTTCTTCTCCCTAGAAGCAACCGGCAAGCCGGGCCACCTGGTGGAGTTCGACGACACCACCAAGATCTTCGAGAATCCTTCCCAGAAGGAGACCGAGGATTACATCTCTGGACGCTTTGGCTAAAGAGTAAGAGAGATTGTCCGAGAGAAGGGGGGGCCGGTTCGAAAGAACCGGCCCCCCTTCTTTGGTGCTTAAATCCGTCTAACGGCGGAATTGACGCTCGAGATCTGCCATCCGTGCTTCGAAGTCGGCGTCCTTTTTGTCCTCTTCTAGCTTCTTGGCATAGGCATTGGGCAAAAGACCCGTGGTCAGATAGATGATGTGGCCGGCCACGGAGACGCAGTGGTCCGCATAGCGCTCGTAGTAACGCGTAATTTGTGAGGTCTCAACTGCTTCACGCACGCTGCCTTCCCATTCGCGCTGAGTCAGGATGCGCAGAATATGGGAGTTGATATCATCCACCGCATCATCGTCGGCACGGAGGTTGACGGACAAATCCGCATCAGGGGTGACGAGGATATCGTGCAGGACCGACCCCATTTCTTCAGTGAGACGGTACATTTCCTCGAAGTAGCCGATGTAATTCGCCGGTACCACGGCGTCAGGGTGGCGGCGGCGCGCGGAGTCCGCGATGTGCTGGGCTAGCCGGCCCATGCGGAAAAGATCCTCCACGATATAAATCGAGGAGACCACCTGACGGAGGTCCTGTGCCATGGGGTTTTCCAGCGCCAAGAGTTTTACGGCACGCTCAGAGCACCTAGCGCGGATCTCATCTAGCTCCTCAGCCATGGTGAGGGCATCTTCCGCGGAGTCCAAGGCGCCTTGCAGCAGCGCCGAGGAGGCCTTATCCATGATGTCGCGAACGGTATCGCACATCACGATGAGGTCGTGGGAGAAATTGTCTAGGTGTTCCCTGTAAGCGGCACGCATGCCAAAGATAATAGCGAAAAATTTCGGCCCCTGCGCAACTTAAGTGGAGCATAAATGCGAGTTTCCTGGGTGTCCCTAGCTGCTCTTATATCTTTGTTAGGTTATCCGCCGGAGTTCATAATGTCAGCGGCAACCGGAACGCAGTCGTCTTCTGGATCGTCGAGCCAACCATCCGGCAAAGCCACCTTGGATGGGGAGCCCTGGCGGCCGCGGGCTCCGTCGGCGTCGGCAGCTAGGGCATCGGACTCTGCCCAAGGTGCAAGTAGCTCACGCAAGGCATCGAGGGAATTGACCTTGGCTAAGCCCGCGCGGACCTGGCCACCAACTGGGAAACCACGCAGGTACCAACCGATGTGTTTGCGGATATCGCGGGAAGCATTGTCCTCGCCATCGTGCTCCGCCAGTAGCTCCGCGTGGCGGAGGATTACCTGGGTGACCTCGCCCAGGGTGGGCTCTGCCGGAATGGAGTCGCCGCGCAGTGCGGCGCCGAGCTCGGCAAAAAGCCACGGGCGGCCGAGGCAGCCGCGGCCTACCTGCACGCCGTCGCAGCCGGTCTGTTCCATCATGCGGCGGGCATCCTCGGCACGGAAGATATCGCCATTGCCCAGCACTGGCACGCCAGTATCTGCCAGATGCTCTTTGAGGCGGGCGATTTCGTCCCATCGTGCCTCGCCGGAGTAGCGCTGAGCGGCGGTGCGGCCGTGCAGGGTAACGGCGGCGGCACCGGACTCGACGGCGATGCGCCCGGCGTCGAGATGCGTATGGTGCTCGTCGTCAATGCCCACGCGCATTTTTACCGTGACCGGGATATTGGTGCCCTCTGTGGCCTTGACCGCGGCGGAGACGATATTGCCAAAGAGGCGTCGTTTATAAGGCAGCGCGGAACCGCCGCCGCGGCGGGTCACCTTGGGAACCGGGCAGCCAAAATTCATATCGATGTGGTCCGCCAAGTTTTCGTCGACGATCATCTTTGCGGCTTTGTAGGTATATTCCGGATCCACCGTATAGATCTGGAGGGAACGAGGATCTTCCTGTGGCGCAAAGGTGGTCATGTGCAGCGTCTTTTCATTGCGCTCCACCAAGGCGCGGGCGGTGACCATCTCGCAGACATAGAGGCCCGACACCGTGCCGGTGCGTTGCAGCTCCTGCTCTCGGCACAACGTGCGGAAGGCAACGTTGGTTACCCCCGCCATCGGGGCGAGGATGACGGGGGAGGAGAGGTCGTAGTGTCCAATGCGCAAATTCACGCCCCAATTGTGCTAGTTAACGGGGGAAAATAGCAACCGGGCCCACAGTGGCGCCATTCCCTATTTCTGCTTTATGGGGTAGAGGTCACACAAAAGTGGTGGAAATCTTGCAAGGATTCGCTAATGTGGGCTGTGTAACTAATTAGAACGGCCGTTATTTTGGCTGGCCCCTTAATGAAGGAGGATTACCCTTGTCCGAGAGAATCGCGTACGCCCCATTCGAGAAGCTCGTGGTTTCTGCAGAAGAGGCTGCTCAGCACGTCAACCACGGTGACCGCGTGGGCATTTCCGGCTTCACCGGTGCTGGCTACCCCAAGGGTCTGCCCACCGCCATTGCAGAGAAGGCCAAGGCTCTCCATGAAAAGGGCGAGGAATTTAAGATCGACGTCTTCTCCGGCGCGTCCACCGCCCCGGACTGCGATGGTGTTCTGGCGGAAGCCGAGGCGATTCGCTTCCGCTCTCCTTATAACTCCGATCCCACCCTGCGTAAGCAGTTCAATGATGGCACCGCGCTCTATCAGGATATCCACCTGTCGCACTCGGGCCAGCAGGTAGAAGAGGGCTTCTACGGTGACTTCCAGGTAGCCATTATTGAGGCCGTGCGCATTACCGAAGAAGGCCACGTGGTGCCGTCCTCTGCAGTGGGCAATAACCTCGAGTTCATCGAGGCTGCCGATAAAATCATCATCGAGATCAATGAGTGGCAGTCCCTCAACCTCGAGGGCATGCACGATATCTACCGCATTGAAAAGCTGCCTAACCGCCAGCCAATCCCTATCACTAAGCCGGGCGACCGCATCGGTACCACCTACATGGAGGTGCCGGAGGACAAGGTTGTTGCAGTGGTGAAGACCGATGCTCCGGACCGCAACGCGCCGTTTAAGGAACCGGACGAGATTTCCGAGAAGATCGCCGCCAACTTCATCGAGTTCCTCGAGGGTGAGGTTGCCGCTGGTCGCCTTGAGTATGACAAGTTCATCATGCAATCCGGTGTGGGCAACGTCCCCAACGCCGTGATGGCCGGCCTGCTGGATTCCAAGTTTGAGAATATTCAGGCCTATACCGAGGTCATTCAGGACGGCATGCTCGATCTCATCGATGCGGGCAAGATGACCATGGCCTCCGCGACCTCCTTCGCGCTGTCCCCGGACTACGCGGAGAAGATGAATGAGGAGGCAGAGCGCTACCGCAAGCACATCATCCTCCGTCCGCAGCAGGTTTCCAACCACCCGGAGGTCATTCGCCGCGTCGGTCTGATTTCCTCTAACGGCATGATTGAGGCCGATATCTACGGCAATATCAACTCCACCAACGTATCCGGCTCCCGCATCATGAACGGCACCGGTGGCTCGGGTGACTTCACCCGCAATGCTTATATCTCCACCTTCGTTTCCCCGTCCGTGGCCAAGGATGGCGCAATTTCCGCGCTGGTTCCGTTCGTGTCCCACACGGACCACACCGAGCACGACACCATGGTCATCATTACCGAGTACGGCGTGGCTGACCTGCGTGGCCTGGCGCCGAAGGAGCGCGTGGAGAAGGTCATCTCCGTGGCGCACCCGGATTACCGTCCGTTGCTCGAGGAGTACTTCAACCGTGCCAAGGAAAACAAGTTCCAGCACACCCCGCACGACCTGAAGACCGCCTTTGACTTCCAGGTCCGCTTCATGGAGAAGGGCGATATGCGCGGCTAATGTAGCCACTCCCCGGCAGGCGCTCAGCGGCGAGCTGGGCGCCTTTCGCTTGCCGACGCCCCCTAATTAGGACTTTGCAAATACCGCAAGCTAAAATGTAGCGACGTTGGGCCTTTAGCTCAGTTGGTAGAGCTACGGACTTTTAATCCGCAGGTCGTGGGTTCGATCCCCACAGGGCCCACAACTGGAGCCACCTTTTCGGGTGGCTCCTTTTAGTTTTTCATCATCTTCTTAATGGCGCGCATGGCCTCTTCTAGCTTCTCGGTGGCTACTTCACCGTCCTCGGCGGCGGCACCGGCCACGCAGTGCTCAATATGGTCTTCTAGGAGCGCTAGCGAGACATTTTCCAACGCCGACTTCACCGCCGAAATCTGGGTGATGATGTCGATGCAGTATTGGTCTTCCTCGACCATGCGGTGGATGCCACGTGCCTGCCCCTCAATGCGCTTGAGCCTGGCGAGGTAGCGATCCTTGCTCTTAGAATCCGCGTTATATCCGTGCACGTGCGGCTCGTGGCAGGAGCACGTTTGATGCTGGTCAGACATGGTTCCTAATCTTTCTGGGGGAGCGATTTTGTAACTAGGTGAGGTCTCCAGTATATTTCTAGAAGTCGCCTTAGCGCGACGGGCCCCCATCGTCTAGCGGCCTAGGACACTGCCCTTTCACGGCAGCGGCACGGGTTCGAATCCCGTTGGGGGTACCAACACGAAAGTGTTGGTTCGAATTGAATATTCGATTGGCCTTGTGGCGCAGTTGGTTAGCGCGCCGCCCTGTCACGGCGGAGGTCGCGGGTTCAAGTCCCGTCAAGGTCGCAGAATGAGCAGCAATCGCTTCGGCGGTTGCTGCTTTTGGTTTTGTTAGGCTGGCGCCATGGAACCATACGTCGGAATCGCTGTCTTTGAGCTCGCCTCCGAAAGCTCGGAGCATTCTAGCTTCTTCCGAGAGGACTTCTTTCTCATCTATGCAGATTCGGATGAGGAGGCGCACCGCAAGGCCGTTGAATGGACTCGCGAGCAGGAATATGAGGGCCTGAAGCTGCGTCACATTGTCGACGTCGCACCCGCCCTCTACGGCCATGTGGATCGAGATTGTGACCTCTATTCGCGGCACTTTTCCTCGCTGGAAGACTACAAACGATTCGAGATGAACTTGGGCGGAAACGATCCGCTTTCACCGCCTAAATAGCGTTCTGACGTGCAGATTTGGTGAGTCTTGGGAGTCTTCTGTAAAGTATCTATCCGTGCCCAAGAGCGCACACATAATTAAAAATGGCCCTGTGGCGCAGTTGGTTAGCGCGCCGCCCTGTCACGGCGGAGGTCGCGGGTTCAAGTCCCGTCAGGGTCGCGGAAACCTTCGGGTTTCTGGCCAGATAGCTCAGTCGGTAGAGCACACGCCTGAAAAGTGTGGGGTCGCCAGTTCGATCCTGGCTCTGGCCACAATAATGGCTCCTCGTAAGAGGGGCCATTTTTGCTTAGTATGGGCACATGGAACACGCTATTGCACACCAGACCGATAAGTCCCGTTACGTCCTTACCGTGGACGGTGTTGAGGCGGGCGCGTGCCACTACGTAGACGCCGGCAGTACCCGCGAGTTCAATCACACGGTCATCAAGGATGCTTTCCGTGGCCAAGGATTGTCCGCGCCGCTGATTAAGGCAGCGCTTGACGACGTCCGGGGCGTCGGCAAGCACGTCATTGCTTCCTGCTCGGCAGTGGCGCACTTTATAGAAAAGAATCCCGAATACCGCGACCTGCTGCGCTCAGAAGGCATATAAAAGCGGCCCGCAGTTGCCTGGGAGCCGCTGGGAAAGAATTTAGATGTAGTAGTCGGGATCGACCAGTTTGATGCGCTCATTCGGGTTGCGCGGACGGTTCTTGGCCGGAATGCCCACCGCGATATTTTCGGCGGGAACATCCTTCGTCACCACGGCATTGGCGCCAATGGCCGAACCTTCACCGATCGTAATGGGGCCGAGCACCTTGGCGCCCGCACCGATAGTGACATTGTCTTCGATAGTGGGGTGGCGCTTGGTCTGGGTGAGCACCTGGCCGCCGAGGGTGACGCCATGGTAGAGCATGACGCCATCGCCAATCTCTGCGGTTTCACCAATGACGATGCCCATGCCATGGTCAATAAAGAAGCGGCGGCCGATTGTGGCGCCCGGGTGGATCTCCACGCCGGTAAAGAAGCGGTTAATCTGCGCCAAGATGCGCGCAGGCCCGCGCAGCCCGCGCTTCCACATCCAGTGCGAAATGCGGTGAGACCACACCGCGTGGAGGCCGGAGTACACTACTGCATTTTCGACGTCGCCACGCGCGGCCGGATCGTGATCTCTTGCATTTGCTAAGTCTTCACGGATGTAGCTCATAATGTTCATGCCCACATAGTACTGGCATAAAAAAGGCACCCGCCAAGGTTGGCGGGTGCTTTTATTCAAGCGAAGTAATTTAAGCTTCGCGGATGTCCTCGAAAAGGATGGTGGAGACGTAGCGCTCACCGAAGTCCGGCAGGACAACCACGATGGTCTTGCCCTCGAACTCTGGGCGCTCCGCCAGCTTCAGGGCTGCGGAAACGTTAGCGCCGGCGGAGATACCAACCAGCAGGCCTTCCTGGGTAGCCAGGTCGCGGGAAGCCTTGATGGACTCCTCGGTGGTGGCGGTAAAGACTTCGTCGAGAAGCTCGCGGTCAAGTACCTCAGGAACGAAGTTAGCGCCGATCCCCTGGATCTTGTGCGGGCCAGCGTGGCCTTCAGACAGGACAGGGGAGTCGGACGGCTCGACCGCAGCCAGGTGCAGGTCTGGGTTCTTGGACTTCAGGAAGCGGCCCACACCGGTAACGGTGCCGCCGGTGCCTACGCCAGCAACGAAGGCGTCAACCTTGCCCTCGGCGTCTTCCCAAATCTCCGGGCCGGTGGTTTCCTCGTGAATCTTCGGGTTCGCCTCGTTAGCGAACTGTGCGGCAAGGATGGCGTTATCGGTCTCGGCGACAATTTCATTCGCCTTGTCGACGGCGCCCTGCATGCCCGCAGCACCCGGGGTCAGCACGATTTCTGCGCCGTAAGCACGCAGCAGCACCTTGCGCTCATTGGACATGGTCTCCGGCATGGTCAGGATGACCTTGTAGCCCAAGGTGGCGCCCGCCAGAGCCAGAGCAATACCGGTGTTGCCGGAGGTGGCCTCCACGATGGTGCCGCCTGGCTTGAGCTGGCCGGACTTCTCGGCCGCTGCAACGATGGCCTTGCCGATGCGGTCCTTCACGGAGTTAGCCGGGTTAAAAGACTCAACCTTGGCAAGTACGGTAGCGCCCTTGCCTTCGGTAACACGGTTCAGGCGGACCAGCGGGGTGCCGCCGATGGTTTCCATAATGTTGTTGTAGACAGCCATTCTGTGGACTCCTTTGGGAATCAGATTTGGGTTCAAATCGCGTACAACGCAAGCGTACACTACACAAGTAGACCAGTCAGTATATAAATTCTAGACTGAGTATTCGGGCATTTCATGTGGGATTGCAGCGCCGGATAAGCCGAGGGCGATTTCGAATTACCCCCACATGCTGTCTATACTTCCACTCAGTTGCCCGCTGGTCCCCAAATTCCCGGGGGAGGACGGGTACACCTGCTTGGTTACCCCCGACGAGGAAAGAGTCTCATGGAGTCGCATCGCCTCAAAGATGATGAAGAATCCGTACGCGCGGCCCTGTCGTCCCTGAAGACCGCTACAGGTATTCCAGTGACGATGTACGCCACGCTGCTGCCCGATAATCGCCTGCAGATCACACAGTGGGTGGGGCTACGCACCCCAGCGCTGCAGAATTTGATCATTGACTCCGGCGTCGGTGTAGGTGGGCGAGTGGTCAGTACTCGCCGTGCGGTAGGTGTATCCGACTACACGCGTGCCACCACCATCTCGCACGAGAACGACCGCGTCATCCAAGACGAAGGCCTGCACTCCATTGTGGCCGTGCCCGTTACTGTGCAGCGCGAAATTCGCGGTGTCCTCTACGTCGGCGTTCACTCCCCAGTTCGTTTGGGCGACAAGGTCATTGAAGAAGTGACGATGACCGCGCGCACCCTCGAGCAAGACTTGGCTGTTAATTCCGCCATGCGACGTGCCGATGGGTCCAAGGGCGGAGCCGCCCGCGGCCACGTCATGAACGGTGCCGAGTGGGAGCAGGTCCGTTCCACGCACTCCAAGCTGCGCATGCTAGCTAACCGCGTGGAAGACGAGGAGTTACGCAAGGAACTGGAGACGCTGTGTGACCAGATGGTTTCTCCGGTGCGCGTTAAGCAATCCACCAAGCTCTCCGCCCGCGAGCTCGACGTTCTCTCTTGTGTGGCCCTGGGCCACACCAACGTGGAAGCGGCTGAGGAAATGGGAATCGGCGCAGAAACGGTGAAATCTTATCTGCGTTCGGTAATGCGCAAACTCGGCGCCCACACTCGCTACGAGGCGGTCAATGCCGCCCGTCGCATCGGCGCATTGCCTTAAGAACCGGTAGCGTAGGCAGTTGTGAAAGATCAGTTTATTGTTTCCGGCGGTGCCCGCTTGGAAGGCACCGTCAAAGTAGATGGCGCGAAAAATAGCGTCCTGAAGCTCATGGCCGCATCTTTGCTGGCGGAGGGCACTACGACGCTGACCAACTGCCCAGAGATCCTGGACGTCCCCCTCATGAAGAAGGTTCTCGAGGGGCTCGGCTGCGAGGTAGTAATCGAGGGTTCCGAAGTCCGAATTACTACCCCTGCACAGCCGCAATCCAACGCGGATTTTGACGCGGTTCGCCAATTCCGCGCATCCGTCTGCGTGCTCGGGCCTTTGACCTCCCGCTGTGGCCACGCGAAGGTAGCGTTGCCTGGTGGTGACGCGATTGGTTCCCGCCCGCTCGATATGCACCAAACCGGCCTAGAAAAGCTCGGCGCCACCACCCGTATTGAGCACGGTGCCGTTGTGGCAGAAGCCACCCACCTACGTGGTGCAAATATTCGCCTCGACTTCCCGTCGGTAGGTGCAACCGAAAACATCCTCACCGCTGCGGTCCTCGCTGAAGGAGAAACCGTTCTCCATAACGCGGCTCGCGAGCCGGAGATCGTCGATCTGTGCACCATGCTCAAGTCCATGGGTGCCGATATCGAGGGCGAGGGAAGCTCGGTGGTGACCATCCGCGGCGTCGATAAGCTGCAGCCCACCCAGCATGAGGTTATTGGTGACCGAATTGTGGCAGGCACGTGGGCGTATGCTGCTGCCATGACCCAGGGCGATATCACCGTGGGTGGAATTTCCCCGCGCCACCTGCACCTGCCACTGGAAAAGCTGAAGTCCGCCGGCGCCGAACTGGAGACCTATGAGAATGGTTTTCGCGTGCGCATGGATCAGCGACCGCAGGCTGTGGACTACCAGACCCTGCCATTTCCGGGATTTCCCACCGACCTGCAACCGATGGCTATTGGCATCTCTGCCATTGCGGACGGAACGACCGTCATTACGGAGAATGTCTTTGAATCCCGCTTCCGCTTTGTGGATGAAATGCTGCGCTTGGGTGCCGACGCCCAGGTTGACGGGCACCATGTAGTAGTCCGCGGCAAAGAGCGGCTCTCTTCTACTCACGTGTGGAGTTCCGATATTCGCGCGGGTGCGGGTCTTGTACTTTCTGCACTGTGTGCGGATGAAACCACCACCGTCCACGATGTCTTCCACATCGACCGTGGATATCCCAACTTTGTAGAAAACCTGCAGCGCCTCGGCGCCACAATTGAAAGAACTCAAGAAGAAGAGCTCTTTTAACGACGCCCCCAGCACACCGTTTTCCGTTCTGTGCTGGGGATTTGTCATTGTTGGTGGGGTTGGACTACATTAATCCGAGTCGCCGCGAGGTAGCCGGGAGGTTACTTAAGGATGACATTTCGTGCGGACTTGGTTCGATGATTTGACTTTGTTCTTTGAGTTGAGTAAGTTTGTACGGGCCGCCAACGAGAGGTTAACGGGAAGTTAATTTTTCTTGTGGTTGGTGATGATGTTTGAGAACTCAATAGTGTGCCAATGTACTTTTTATTTTTTGTGTGCATGGTTGTGTGTTGATTGGTTTGTCTGCCAGCAGGCTTAGTGGTTTGTTGGTTGGTGTGTGCCGGTTGGGTATGTGGAACACGTACCTTTTTGAATGCTGTTTGGTGTTTCGGCTGCATTGAGATGGATTGGTTGGCATGTGATTGTGTTCAACTTTTTTGGTTTCCTCTTTTTGACCCCGTCGGGTTGAGGGAACTGTATTTTTTCTTTGTAGTAATTTTTTGGACGCCAGCATGGGCTGCATTTTTGTGTGGTTTGTGGTGGTTTGTTCTTTTGTTGGGTTTCGGGCTTTTCACGGCCTGTTTCGGATGTTGTTCTGAAATTTTTTTGTGGAGAGTTTGATCCTGGCTCAGGACGAACGCTGGCGGCGTGCTTAACACATGCAAGTCGAACGGAAAGGCCCTGCTTGCAGGGTACTCGAGTGGCGAACGGGTGAGAACGG
>NZ_JAVBIF010000007.1:0-129148 GCF_032821615.1 Corynebacterium tuberculostearicum
CAAACCACGCAAAGCACTCAACTGGCGCACCCCAGCCGAAGTCATGACCAACGCCCTCACACAAACCGGTAGCATCAAACCAAACTAACCATCATCGTTGCAACGACCCCTAGAATCCGCCCATCGGGGGTGTCGGCTGGGTCGCATTTGGAGGAAGGGGAGGCGTCGGCAAGCGGGGCGGCTGCTAACGTTTCCGTTATTCAAAGGTTTGCATTAGAAAAGGAGCCCGCTTTATGGATACGTGGGAACCCACCCTGTCGACCGGCCCGCTGCTAGGCATTGCGGTGGCCGCCATTGCCGTGATTTTGGTACTGGTCATCTATTTCAAGCTCCACGCTTTTCTCACCCTGCTGGTGGTTTCGGCGCTCACGGCGCTGGCCGCGGGCATTCCACTCGAGGGCATTGTGCCCACCATGACCGAAAGCTTTAGTTCCACTCTGGGCTCGGTGGCGTTGCTGGTGGGACTGGGCGCCATGATTGGTCGGTTGGTGGAAGCCTCCGGTGGCGCTAAATCGCTTGCCGACGCCATGGTTCACCGTTTCGGCGAGTCCAAAGCACCCCTTGCCCTCGGCCTGGCTTCGCTAATTATGGGCTTTCCCATCTTCTTCGACGCCGGCCTGATTGTGATGCTGCCGGTGATCTTCGCCGTTGCTCGCCGTTTGGACGGTCCCGTCCTTGCCTTTGGTCTGCCGGCCGCCGGTGCGTTTTCTGTCATGCACGTGTACCTGCCGCCGCACCCAGGCCCTGTGGCGGCGAGCGAGTTCTACGGCGCTGACCTTGGCCTCGTCCTCCTCGTTGGCCTGCTGCTTGCGCTGCCTACCTGGTATATTTCCGGCTACCGCTTCGGCCTGCTTTCCGGCAAGAAATTCCCGCTGAAGGTTACTGATGCCATCGCGGGTCCCCTCCTTGCCGAAGACGAGCAACCCCATAAACCCGCCTCTGCCCCAACGGTGATTTCCCTCCTGCTCATCCCGATGGTGCTCATCTTCTTCAACACCGGACTCAATGCTTTGGCCTCCTATGGCACCATTGACGCCGACTCCGCGTGGGTGCGGTTCTTTGTCATGCTGGGCCAGACCCCGATCGCGCTGCTCATCACCGTGCTCATTGCACTCGTGGTCCTGGGCCTGCGCCGCGGCGTGGACAAGACCGCGCTGGAAAAGCTCATCGATTCCTCGCTTGGCCCCATATGTTCCGTCGTGCTCATCACCGGTGCCGGCGGTATGTTCGGCGGCGTTCTGCGTACCTCCGGCATTGGCGACGCCCTGGCCGATTCGCTTTCCGGCCTCGGCATCCCCGTCATCCTTGCCTGCTACCTCATCGCCGTGGCGCTGCGCTTAGCCCAAGGTTCGGCCACCGTGGCGCTCACTACAGCCGCAGCTCTTATGGTCCCGGCCGTGGAAGCCGGCGGCTTCAACGAGCTCCAACTCGCCCTCATCGTCGTGGCCACCGCCGCCGGTTCCGTCTTCGGCTCTCACGTCAACGACTCCGGCTTCTGGCTCGTCGGCCGCCTGATGGGCATGGATACGGTCACCACCCTGAAGACCTGGACGGTCAACCAAATTCTGATTTCCATCATCGGCTTTGCCCTGGTCTTGGTGCTCTACGCAGTAGCAGCGCTCTTTTAGGCCCCAGCCTTTATCCAGGCAGCTGCCTCCTGGGCAATCTCCTCGACTGGCCGCGTCACATCAAAGACGCGGCCAGTTTCGTCTTCTTCCAGCGGCTCCAAGGTATCGAACTGCGACTGCAAGAGCGATGCTGGCATAAAGTGCCCCGGCCGGTGCTGCATCCGCTCATGCAGCACATCAAAGTCGCCGTGCACGTGAACGAACACCACGGCTGGACAGTACTCGCGAATCAAATCCCGGTACTTGCGCTTCAGCGCGCTGCAGCCCACCATCGCACCTTCTGGCCTATCCGCCAGCCACTGACCAATCTGCTTCAACCACGGCTCCCGGTCCGCATCATTGAGCGGTATTCCAGCAGCCATCTTGTCGATATTGGCCTGCGGATGCATATCATCGCCATCGCGGTACTCCAGACCTACCAACGGCGACAGCGCCTCCCCCACCGTTGTCTTTCCCGAGCCGGATACTCCCATGACGACGATGTGGCGGAAACAGTGCTGGTTCATGGGGGCTCCTTGGGTTGGGGTTCTTACAGTTAATTGTAGGCACGCACTACCGAGTTAAATGGCATTCGTTTCGCCGAACTCCTCAGCGCTTAACTGTTCTTCGTTCAACGCTCTGTGAAGTCTGAAGGCATCATTTACCATCATTCCTGCAGACCTTTGATGGTGAATACCCCATCTTATTCCCTACGATTTTGAGGACCCCCTATGACAGACAGTTCTACTAGCAACGGCTCTCCTATCAAGGAAGCAGCATCCAAAATTTACGAAGCCTGGGATAATAACCTGAAATTTCCAAAGGACCATTCCACCTATAAAGACCTTATCGAAAGGCTTGAAACGGATAACCCTACAAGTGAGGATGAACCTACAAGAAAAGAACTAGAACTAGCGCTCATTCACCATGGGGATTGGGCCAATTGGAGCGACAGCCAGAGAAAAACTGCCTCGGGGTACGTAAACGGATACTGGAAAAATTTCAACGAAAAGTCACCCCTATTCCCCAATGTTCCCCAGCCGTTCATGGGTGATCTGTACAATCCCAAAGTCGTTGTCGTTACTTTCAATCCAGGCTTTCATGAATTCGTCGACTGGGTACTAGGCGGTCCATACGAAGACGAAGAATCTATGTGGAGTGCCATTTCGAATAAATCCAAGGAAAAGCTCCAAGCTTTCTTCATACGCATGGGATACTTTATGGCCGATAAGCTTGACCTTGCAGCAGTTAATGCCCAATGCGAAAGGGCCAAGCACTCTTGGATTGCCGAACAAGACAAACTACTTTTTGCACTTAAAAGTGACGGAAAACGCGTCTTCACTCCTTGGAAGAAGGAACAATCTAAAAATGGTCTAGCTGGGAATTGCGATTTCCTACTTCCTTCCCCACTAAACCTACATGGAGACAAGGCGCTGCCATGGGGAGGAGGCAACTGGCATTGTGACTATTTTGCAAAAGTTAAGGGCAACGACAACCATGTGAGAAATTACGTTCACCCAGAACCATCTAGTAAATCCGACGGCATCACCCAAGTAGAATTGTTCGCCTATCAATCTCCGATGGGGGCAGACGTGGAAGAGCTTGCACCCGATTCTTTGAAGCAATGCGACCACGACCCGACACCTTGGGAAATCCCCGAAGATCACTTGATTCCTTCTCAAGTTCCAATATTCAACTATCTTGTAGCCGTACTTTCGCAAGTCCGATCCGAATTTGATTCAAGTGCTAGCAACCGCACGGTAGTTATTGCTCGCGAATCTGCCGCAAAGACCGCCATGTTCAGGCAAGCCGTACTGAAAGCGGGAGGAAATGACTCGGCTGCTTTAAAGGACCATGTTTACCAGTTCATTGGTGAAAGCTCGCATCTGACATTGAAGAAGCTTAAAACACTCAACGGGGAGAAATTAGTTTCAGTTTCTAAACCGACAAAGGTTCAATTCCAAGACGCGGCATTTCGTCTTCTCGGTAGTGATGCACAAAGGATAAATCATTAAGAACCAACGAGCGTTTCAGATGATCTCAAGGACTCTCTATCCGTCAGCGTTCGACTTTCAAGGTTCATTCCTCAGGTCGACCTCGACCCTCTGAAAATATTTAGCCAACAGGTTTGTCCAAACCATCTGGTTGGACAATTGGCTCAATAATGCATGGAGTTAGAGATGGTACTCCGAGGAGTACAAAGCAGCCACGTTGTGGCCCCAACCTGGTGGTTCAGGAGCCATAACGTGGCTGAAAGTTGGGTTCCCGCGCGGCGGAAGCGAGAAAAAGGCGGCCTAGGCGAGGTTCTCGAGGGCGTCGGTGACGAGGCGCCAGAAACCGGCGTGGTCGAGGGTGGTGGCGACTTGGGTGTGGCAGGAGGCGTCGGCAGGCTCGCGCAGATCAGTAACGGTCATGCCGGTGGTCAGTGCGCCGGCGAGCTCGACGTGAACGGGGGCTTTGCGGGTCTGAACGATGTCAGGATCGATGAGGTAGGCGATGGTGCACGGGTCGTGGACCGGCGGGTTATCAAAGCCCTGGTTGGCCTGGTAGGCCTTGCGGAAGAAACCGAAGAGGCCCACGACGAACTCGGAGCCAGGAGTATTTAGAGCCTGGATCTCGGCTTCGACCTCTGGGGTGGCAAGCGCCTGGTGAGTGAGATCGAGGCCCACCATGGTGACAGGCCAAGGCTCTTCGAAGACAATGTGGGCGGCCTCAGGATCGATCTTGATATTGAACTCGGCAACCGGAGACCAATTGCCCTCGTGATAGCCACCGCCCATGAGGACGACTTCCTTGACGCGCTCGACGATGCGCGGCTCCTTGCGCGCGGCCATCGCGATATTGGTAAGCGGGCCGGTGGGCACCAGGGTGATGGTGCCGGGCTCATGGGACATGACAGTGTCGATGATGAAGTCGATAGCGTGGGCGTCGGCAAGCGCCGTGCTTGGCTCTGGAAGCTGGACGCCCTCGACGTCCATGCCGGTGGAGCCATGGATGGCCTCGGCGACCTCGACGGGGCGCACGAGCGGGCGATCGCAGCCTGCGTACACCGGAACCTCTGGGTGGCCGGCGATTTCCTTGACCACCAGGGCATTGTGGGAGACTTTATCCAAGGTCTGGTTACCGCCTACGGTGGTAATGCCCAGTAAGTCAATGGTGGGGTTGCCCAAAGCTAGAAGCAAGGCCACCGCGTCATCGTGGCCGGGGTCGCAGTCCAGAATGATTTTTCGCGTCATGCCACGAGCCTACTTTCGGGCGTTGACGGCCGCCACGGTGTCATCGATGGACTCCGGGCGAGGAATGAGAAAGGACAGGGCAAGGGCCGCAAGCAGAATAATGACGCCGGCGATCATGCCCGCGCGGTAGCCGTGCTCGAAGGAACCGGAAACCGCAAAGAGCACGGCAAAGGACAGACCCGCGCCGAGGTTGAAGGCGCCGGCGTTCATGCCTGGCAGGTAGCCCTGGTTATCGGCCGGCGAGAGCACAATACCCAGGCCGTTGAGCATGATATTGGCAATGCCGGCGTAGGTTACGCCCAAGAAAATGGAAACGAAGAGCAGGGTCCATGCATTCGGGGCGCCGACCACGAAGATGGAAATAATCAGGCCAACGACGGTGCCGATGAGTCCGGTTTGCAGGACGTACTTATAGCCCAGCTTGGAGGCCATCCAGCCGGCAATCGGGCCGAAGACCAGGCCGGCGAGGGCGTACGGGGTAAGGGTGACCCAAGAAATGGTGCTGGCGGAAATGCCGGCGCCGGCGTCCGGGTCCTGGCCGAGGTTCGGAATGAGGCCGTTCATTACGGCGAAGACGCCGGTCATAGTAAGCAACGTGGTAGAAAGCAGTGCCCAGGTGCGGCGCTGCTTGAGGTAAGCCACCGGAACGAGCGGATCGGCGACCTTCTTCTCCACATTCCAGAAAGCCCAGAAGCCGGCGGCACCGATAAGCAGAAGGATAATGACGAGGAACCAATTGGCCTCGGCAAGTTTGCCGGCCTCGTTGAATGCGGTGAGAACGCAGCCCAGCGCCACGGCCAGGGGCAGCACGCCCGCCCAGTCCATGCGCGGGGTTTCGGTGGCCGTGGATTCCTTGGTAAATGCCTGGACTGCTACTACCGCGATGGCACAGAGTACTGCCATGGTCCAAAAGACCGAGCGGTAGCCGAAGTTGCCGGCCAACCAGCCGCCGGCCAGGGCGTCCACGCCCGCGATACCACCGTTTACCGAGGTCACAATGCCCAGCAGCAGCGCATACTGCTTCTCATTGAGCACCTGCTGGCGCAACATGATGAGGCAGAGCGGGACGGTCGGCCCGGCCACGCCCTGGATGATGCGGCCGATAAGCAGCACGGCGACGTTGGGCGCGACGGCGGAAGCCACGCAGCCCAGCGCAGCAACCGCCATCATGCCAACGAGGACCTTCCTGCGCCCGATGAGGTCGCCCCAGCGTGGCAGGAATAGTGAAAATAGTGCCGCGGCCGTAAAGAAGGCAGTCTGTGTTAGGCCAATCTGTGCGGTGGTGGCACTCAGCTCCTCCTCCATCGTCGCCAAGGCGGGCGAGAGCATCGACGCATTGAGCTGGAAAGCAAACACCGCCGTAAGCAGTGCGAACATCAACGGAATATAGGAGCTGGGCTGGAGCTTTGGGGGCTCGGAGGTGGTGGAAGTCATGGCTTTAAATGTAGTTGATGAATCTTTCGCTCCATAGTGGGGAGCGTGGCTCAATTGCTTGGCGTTGCGCAGGAAACCCCCACTTAGCGCCACCAGCTATTTTCTCATTGTCTACTATCCATAGATTATGAAGATTCTCTCCTACATCGTCGCTGTCGCAACGGTGATACTTTCTTTAGCTTCCTGTTCCTCTCCGGAGTCACAGACGGAAGAAACGACGACGCCTAGCACCTCCAGCACAGCCAATAGTTCAACTATCAGCTCTAGTTCCACAAGCTCTGTCCCGGAAACGTCTTCTTCAGAGCCACAGCCGGCAGCGGAAGCTGAGCCTTCGCTTGCCGACGCTCCCCTAACGAACACTGCCGAATCCACCGCAGAACCCACCCTTACCGAGTGTGTCTATGGTGGTGGTAGCTGGACCACCAACGGCTTGTACAGCGATGGAACTATCCGCTGGGCTCAAGAATGTCAGAACCTCCACGACGAGCAGATGGCAAAGTACCCCTACCGGTGCCCGCAAACGGATCACTACGTCTCCGATCCATCTCAGTGCTCCTCACCTGTGGACAGCGGGACCGGTGGTTCCGATTATGATCCCAGCATCCCCGCGTACATGACTCGATCAGCTGAAGTTGAGCAGATGCGCGCTGAAAACCAGAAGTGGTGGTTTGACTGTCAGGCAGAACATTCGGCGGAGTTCTGTCTTGCGAATGATCCATGGGCTCAGTAGATTTCACGCTGATTTAACCAGCGATTCACCGCGGCTACTTAGGCTGGAAAAGTTCCTTTTAAACCCTCTGTGGAGCTTTGTATGTCTGATTCAAATAGTCGTTCCTCTTTTAATCGTCGAAATTTCCTGCAGATTGCTGGTGTTTCTGCAGCAGCAGTGGCTGCGGGAATTAATGCACCGGCCAAGGCGGGTGCACAGTCGAGTCTGAGTTCATGGGGTTCCTCGCAAGCTGGGGATCATCCACAGGATTCGGAGCTTTTTGGCCTAGGCGTAGCGGCGGGAACGCCGCGGCATGATTCGATGATCCTGTGGACCCGCCTGGCCCCAGAACCGCTGGCCGAGGATGGCCACGGTGGAATGACCGGCGGCGATGTCCGCGTGGGTTGGGAAGTTGCGACGGATGAGGTTTTTGGGGACGTCGTCAAGCAAGGCGAAGCCCTAGCTCAACGCGAACTGGCACACTCGGTGCACCCGCAGGTAACTGGACTAGAGCCTGCAACTGAGTATTTTTATCGCTTCCGCGTGGATGGCAAGGTGAGCCCAGTAGGTCGGTTTAAGACTCTGCCGGCACCAGGTGCAAAGGTGGATGATTTCACCTTCACCGTGGCTTCGTGTCAGGCGTGGTACCACGGCTATTTCACCCCGTGGAAGCATATTGCGCAGGAACCGGACCTAGATATGACAATTTTCGTGGGTGACTATATCTACGAATACGGCATTGTGGAAGGCGATAATCTCTGGCGCCAAGGCGCAAGCGTGCCCGATGTTTTCAAGGCAAAGGTGGAAACTCTGGAGCAGTATCGCCTGCGCTACTCGCTCTTTAAGTCCGATGAGCACCTGCAGGCCGCGCACGCACGCGCCGCGATGGCGATTGTGTGGGATGACCACGAAGTAGAAAATAACTACGCCGGTAATTGGTCCGAGATTGGCACCAAGGCCGAGCACTTCCTCTACCAGCGTGCGGCTGCTTACCGTGCCTTTTACGAGAACCTGCCTGTTGCCCCGCCCGCGCTTCCCGATGGCCCTAATAACCGCATCTATGATTCTTTCGACGTGGGCACGCTTATGCGTTTCAATCTGGTCGATACCCGCCAATACCGCGAAGAGGCCGCAGAAGATGCCAGCATCTTGGGCGCAGAGCAGGAGCAGTGGCTCAACGAAAAGCTCGCCACTTCCCCGGCACAGTGGAACGTCGTGGTCAACAGCGTGGTCGTCGTACCGATCGCCGATAGCACCGACCAATGGGACGGGTTCCCCGCGGCGCGCCGCCGTCTAATCGAATCTCTATCCAACGTCAGCGACCCGATTGTTTTCACCGGCGATATTCATCAGCACTGTGCTGCCGAAATCCAATCCGAATCCGGCCAGCCCGTAGGCGTTGAATTGGTTGCTACTTCCATTGCTTCCGATGGCGATGGCTTCGCCGGCTCCAAGAGCACCGAGTGGCTGGAAAAGCCGTATGTGAAGGCCATGGATAAACGCCGCGGCTACATCAAGGTGCGCGCTACCCATGAGCACCTCGATTCCGAATTCGTCGTGGTGCCTTGGATTGAGCGCGATGATACTGCCCCGCGTGAGACTGCTTTCTCCTTCCGCACCAATGCCGGCGAGCACACGCTGCGCTCCCTCTAAACCCCGAAAGGACAATTCATCATGGGACTTTTTAGCTCGCTTTCCTCTTCTTCCTCTCGCCGCGGTTCTTCCCGCAAGAACTCTTCTGACCAGGATTCCTCTACCCCAGCTCCTGGTGCGGTTGCTGCTCCGCCAGCCGCAACCGGTGTTCAGGCAGAACCGCAGCTCATGGAAAATTACGTCACCTGGGAGCCTGCCTCCTGGGACGTCGTTTTGGATCACTACCGCGTCATCGGCACTGATCCCAATGGTGTAGACGTGCTGCTGGGCAAGACCATCTTTCCCTTCTTCCGCCACTCCCGGCGCGATGTTGCCGGTGAAAAGTGGACTTATTACGTCAAGATGGTGGATGCTGCCGGTGCTGAGTCCTCTCCTTCTGGCAAGGCGACGTCTACCTCCCTGCCTTCGGTCACTGCAGGCACAGCGCTAGCTACGATTGGTTCCTTTGACCGAAAGGGCACGGAGTTTCAGTATTCCCCAAAGGATTACAAGAAGATCGTCACCGCGCACCCAGACCAGACAATCACTGTTGGACCGGATGCTAAGCCTGCCGACGTCCCCTATCTCCTCCCCGGCCCCGGCGATAAGTGGGCTGGCAGCAAGGCCTATACGCTGAAATGGACCGTCAACCTGAACCAACCCACTGCGAAAACTGCACTTGCCTTGTGGCTCATTGATACCACTAAGCTCGGCGGCATTCTCGACGTCACGATCAATGACTTTCATAAGCAAGTGGAGCTCCCACAGGGCGCAACGAAGGGTTCGCGCCAGGGCGATGCCAGCGGGGAGCCGACCTCGCTTCGCCCCGCAGCTATCGAGTTTGATCTTCCCGAGAACACTTTGAAGCAAGGTGAAAATCAGCTGGTCTTCACTCTGCGCGAAGGCGGTTGGCTAGCTTGGGATGCGCTGGGGATTTTTGCTAAATAGGGATTCTCATAGCTAGAGAACCTTTCAGCTAAGGAGACTTTTGGCGAAGGCAGATACCAATCTTCGATCAAGAACCCAAATTTTCCATGACCCATCGATAGTGCGGAAGAAGGGTGTTTTCTGTCTTCGTCGTGAGCTTCTTTAATCCTAGAAGTTCAAGTGTTGACCGCATCACAGTTTCGCGGTCGCGAATACCCGCGCGAAGATACCCTCTAGCGGTATGCATCCGCAGCTCTTCGTAGGGAACATCATGGATCAAACGCGACCCTAGGGTTCGTACCTCTACCCGGGGATGATCAGGAAGAAAGAATGTACTCTGACCCAGATCTTCTATGTCTGGTCTTTTCACCATCGCTATCGAACCATCTCGGACTAAGCGATTCAAAACTGGTATAAGGATCGTACGGACAGGCTTAGTAACACGAACGCCGCCACTGGATTTTACGTAACGAGAGAATAGGAAGTCGCCCAACATTGGGCCTTCAGCTCTCAAGATCTCAAGAAGTCCTTGAGCGACTTCAGCATCAGTTGCGATATTTGTCGCTACAGTCGTTCCTTCGAAAGCAGTATATTCAGCTGGGGCTTTAGTAAGCTCCGTACCGTGAAAAGAGAAGTCGAGATGTGTTTCTTCTCGAAGATCGCTGTTCTCAAAACCCTGCGTTAAAATCTCCGAGCCTTGTTCTGCCATCTCTAGATCATGCTTATCATGGGCTTCTCCAGATTCCGAAAGAGCATCTTCAAGGTCCTCTTCGGTTGAGAGGAAGGCCTCTACTCCACTTTGTACTTCAATGGGATTGTCTTCTGCATAGACGTCCTCGACAATCTCGACGTTGTCGGAAGTCTCAAAGGTTGGTGCATCTGCCTCGAATGGTTTGATACCCAATTCATCTAGCGCCACCCACACCTTTTGCATCTGTTCGTCCGAGTCTAGATAGAAATCAGATTCAAAAATTCGGACGAATGTCCAGCCGAGACGCTCCAGTTCGCGTTGCCGATGCTGATCCTGCAAAGCATTGCGATCACTGTGCCAATAGTCACCGTCACATTCAACTGCAAGCCGTCCTTGCGCGCCTTCAACGACGAGGTCAATGCGGTATCCAAACTCTTCGAATTGCGGAATTACCTTGAATCCCTTTTCGATGATTCTGTTATAGACCCTTTGCTCAAATAGCGAATCAAAGGGCTCAACCCGTTCATCGTTCGGAACTACTACACATTCTGTTTTCTCTGGCTGCTTCTCCGCAACGCTGTAGGCATACTGCAACAACTTGGCACGAATATCGACTGGGTTCAATTCCTCGAAACCAATAGAATGGAACAACCAAACTTGGTCTTTCGCGCGACTAACTGCAACGTTATAACGCTGCAGGTATTCTTTCTTAGTCAACGTTGACGTGCGTTCACCCGGCGTATACGGCTGGACCATCGAGAGGAATATGACATCTCGTTCAGCACCTTGAAAGTCAGCAGGGCTTCCAACCTTTAGCTCGCGCTCCTCCCACACCTCGGGGGAAACTTTTTCCAAAAGTCGTGCCTGGATATATTTCGCCTGGCCGGAAGTACTAAGTAGCGAAATGACGCCAATAGTCTTTCCTACGTATTGCGAATCACCCAAGACGGAAAGAAGACGTTCCACCAGGACATCTGCCTCGGCTGTATTAGTTCTTTTTGTCTTCGCTCCGGTAAAGAAAGCATTGGGAGTCTGAGTAATCTTGAACGGTGCAAGCCGGTCAGATTCAACTTCCCTCACTGGTTTAAGGGATATGTTTTCGGGCTCATAGATAAACTGGTTCGAGAACCCGATGATTTCCGGAACACAGCGCCTATGCTCTTCTAGCGTGATCCGTCCTCCATAGCGCATATTAGCTTCATCAAAGAGTGAGCGAGCGGGATCCGACCAAGAATCTATCTTGTCGAAGTCCCACAAATACTGCTGAGCTAGCTTTCCTATTTCTTCCAAGTCGTGGAAACTGGTTGGTGAAACCTGCTTGTCATCACCGATAACTACCATTCTCGGAGCCAAATACTGCAAGAAAATGGCATCGACACCCGACTGTGATGCCTCATCTACGATAACGACATCAAACATGTTTTCTTCCAAGTCGAACTGCTCAACGACCTTGTAGATCGGCATGATCCACACTGGAACCGCGGAACGACAAGCATCTAAGTGCTTACGCACATCTCGCTTACGTCGATCAGCATATTTTCCAGTTCCCTTTCCCAGGCGAGTAACTGCTTGGCTATACGCTACAAGACTCGATTGAGTTGCTGGATCGATTCGGTCTTTTCCTACAGCCTTAGACCAAGCTCGGGCAGCGGCGAGCTCCGCGATAGTCTTTGAAATTCTTTCATCGATAAATCGAACTGAACGCGAGATTTCCTGAGGATCCGCCTTTGTTCGGGCAGCGATTTTTTCTCCTGCCAATGCCCAGTACCGAGCTTCTTCGATATTTTGAACACGGTGTCGCCACAACCCGAAGTCATTGGAGTCCTTTAGTGCTTGGACAAGTAACGCAGACCAACCTTTCGCTTTTTGGGAAAGCTCATTGCGACGGCGAATTGCACCAGAATACGAGGCAGCAGACTGTGCTGCCTCAAGAGCAAGTTCATATTCAGAGGCATTTTGCTGGTCCAGCGCTGCTTCTAATCTGTCTATCCATTCCACGGCATCCGAATTCTGCTTAAAGTCGCGAATGGTTGCCATTCCCATGGAAATGAGGTTAGAAAATCGTGCAGCAGTGGCTTGGACTCCTGAAGCTTTTCGAAGCTTTTCAATTCGATTGGATAGCGGATTTAGCTCTCCTAAATCGGCCCTGAATCCAAAGTTTTCGATTCTTCCCAAGGCATATCCGAGCTGCTCGACTTGGGAAATTGATTCCGAGAATTTCTGAAGTTCGCCTCTCCAGAAGCCTAGCTTCTCCATAGGAGACAAATGCTCAGCCGGCCGTGAATACCTCCACGACTGTTGTAGTGAGTAGAGCGCCCATTCAAACTCCACATACTCTAGGTAAAGGTTCACTTCGGCCAAGCCGGTGGGCGGCATTCCGTTTATTCGAACTCCTTCAAAAAACGGTGCTGCTTCTTTGATTATTGGCTTTGTAAGTAGACCAGTCTTTGGAAGACCGTCCGCCTTCGTCTTAATTTGACCCCCATTCTGAAGGAAAGTCTGCACTGACCTCGCCAACGGTACGAAGGAATTAATTTGGCCGGAAATCTCAATGTGCCGGAGAGCAGCCAGGTTTCCACCTGACTGCTGGGCTCCATGAAAATCATTGGCAAGAGAATCTAGTTTATGTTTCCACTGCGCAAGATTTCCGTTCATTGAATCACGGAGTAGGTCGTCCATCCACGGTGCGGAAATTTGCTGAATTTTCGCCAATTGATTTATGGCTTGTTCGACTGATTGTTCAAGATCGACTCGGGATGACTCATCAAGATCGGCCCAAGCCGCCCGTTCACTAACCGGTGTCTCATTTTCGATCCAGAGGTTCACGGCCTCTTCACCAGCTTTGGCTTCGATTGCCTGCGTGAGCTCATCTACGGTGGGAATTGCACCGAAGTCGAAGGAATCTCCGGTGGAGCTCACTCCACCTTGAGCGAGCTCTGGGGAAGCCAAAAGTGAGAACCATTCGTCAATTTCCTGTGCGTCCAAAGGAAATGGCTGCTCAAGATCAGGAACCTGTAAAGCTTCGATCCACCCATAATCCTCTTTGCTGTCCACCCATTTCGCGACAGCTCGAGACATTTGCGTGTCGTAGCCTAATACACCAAGCGAAGCCTTCTCAGAGTCCATTAGCGAAGTCCAACGTCTCAACTCTGCGGTTCGCTCTTCACGGAGCTGATTTAGCCTCAGCTCCAGATCTCGGATCTTTCGAGAAGATGTTACCTCGTCATAATCACTTGACCGTCGGTTTATTGTATCGACGGCTACTTTCAATTCCGCTAAGTCAGACTGTCCAGAGCTAATCACGGAAACAGCAAGCTCACGAATCTCCTCAGGTAGCTTTCCTCGTAACTCGTATAAAGCACGATCCGCTTCTGCTGTTACTAGGACACGCTTGCCTTGAGCCAACAGATGAGAAAGCAAGGCAGCTGCCATGTGTGTTTTTCCAGTTCCCGGAGGGCCTTGGACGATGGTTTGAGGGTGAGAATCTACTCGATTCAAAACCTGCATTTGCTTCTCATTGAGCGGTAGCGGTGTGAAGACCTCTTCGTTTGATTCAAAAGTCGCACCCGGCTCATTCGATTTTGGCAGCTCCGCTTGCGAGTTGGGATCGATCAACGGCGCCAGCCCAGTCGGAATTTCCTCGGATTGTTCAATAGCTACCGCAATATCTTTGAGCGCAGTTGCAAAGCCTGTACGTTGGCGTTTACGCAAAATGATGGTTGGCTGCCATGCCAACACAGCTTTCTCCGAGGGAACTTGGCGCTGCCATTCGGAAGTGTATATCGCATTGGTATCTAACCCATTTGCAGTTACCGCGCCTAAATCTGCGAAGGTTTCAGGATCCAGGATGTCGCCTTCTATCGCGGCAACTTCTCCTTTTACATCGGTCAAAAACGTACTGTCATCCAACTTTTGTGCAGGAACGGGTTCCATTTCAACTTTCAGTGCCCCCTCTCCAAGCTCAAGATGGATATCGCCGGTCCTTTTATCCAAATCCATTGCCAAGTCGACTGAGAATAGCTGCCGGTCTACCTTTTCCTCTTCACTCACTTGCCAGGCAAGGTTTCCCAATCCCAGAATGAGTTCGAACTCGTCCGCTTGTTGGTTTGCACTCGTCTGGATTTCGAAGGCCTTTTGATACGCCAGAGCATATTTCTCAGCAACAGCCCAACGGCGCCACTGTTCCAGCCATCGTTGAAATTGCCCAGCTTGCTCGTCCGATATCTGAGTAGCAGTAACTAGCTGTGGCTCTTTGAGAGGATCATCAGTTGTTCCATCGACCAGATTTTCTATCCCACTAGGAAGATCTGGAAGATTAACCGGCTCGGGCTTTTTGAATACTGCAATTAGATTTGGGTTGGATCCATCATCAGCCAAGAATTTCTCATCTAATTGGAGGGCTTCTTGAATGTACCCGCCAAATTGAATGCGTCCTGACTCTTCTGCAACTTCCTTTAGACGTTCTAGCCGGAGCACTTTCCCGCCTTGCTTATCGTATTTTGCAGTAGAAAGAACGACTTCAGATTTTTTCTTCTGCATAGCGGACAAGAACATAAAAAGGCGCGATGCCTTATCAGCGTTTAACGGCACAGGTCTTACTCCATACGTGAGGAAAGAAAGTAGAAACAACTAATTTCCCATAGGGAACACTGATACCTTACTACCCATCTGACCCCGTATTACACCCAATTTATTAGGCCCCGAACGGACAGCTTTCTGCCCTGCTGAAGGAAGGTCAGAGTTCAACTGCCTCAGAGCAAAAGCCCATTGACCAACCCCTGATGTACGGTAGTAACATCTGCATCCTTCTAATACATCGTTAGCATCAAAGGACGCCGAGGTTGAAAGGACTTAGCTCCCGTTATGTCTACTGTTTCTGATCGTCTGCACCACGCCCAGCAGGATTTCAATGCGGTGATTGCCGTCATCCCGTTTGATGAGCACGCGGTGGAGGAATCGCCCACGCTTAAGGGACAGCCGGTGGCGTTCAAGGACATCGTGGATGTGGCGGGCGTACCCACCACCTGCGGCACCAATGTGGATGTGGGCCGCACCCCAGTCGAGGATGCACCAGTGGTGCAGCGCTTGACGGCGAAGGGTGCGCTACCGGTGGCGAAGGCGAACCTGCAGGAGTTTTCCTATGGCATTTTGGGCGATGCCTCGGCTTATGGTCGCGTGATCAACCCGCGTGATCCGGAGGTGTGCGGCGGGGGTTCGAGCTCTGGTTCGGCGGCGCTGGTGGCTTGCGGAGCGCTGCAGCTTACGGTGGGCTCCGATAGCGCCGGCTCGGTGCGCGTGCCGGCCGCATGCCAAGGCGTGCTGGGGTTCAAGCCCACCTTTGGGGTGATTCCGGTCGAGGGCGTCTTCCCCTTTGCCCCGAGCTTTGATTGCATTGGTTTCTTCGCCAGCTCGATTGACCTGATTGAGCAGGCTTTTATTGCCACTGCGGAGGAGGAACCGGCCGCGGCGCAGGACGTTTCTGCTGTTGATGTCACGGCCCTTAAGGCCAAGGGCGAGCGCTTCGCTAATCTTCTGGCCGCGCTGGAGCGATCGGACTTTGAGCTCACCGAGGGCGCGGACTTGGAAGGCACCATCGCCGCCACGGCCGAGCTCTACGAGCCGATGCGCTTGAAGGAGGTCTACGACGTCCACCGGCCGCTGCTGGACCAGCGCGAGAAGTACCAGGACGTGATTCTGCAGCGCGTCCTGGGCGGGGAAAATATCAGCCAGGAAGATTACGACGCGGCCGCACGGGGCGTAGAAAAGCTGCGCGAAGACGCCCTTGCCCTGCTTGCCGACGCCCCCATTATCCTCACCCCCACCCTCGATTCCGGCCCCCTCAAGTGGTCCGATATCACCCCGGACAATACCGCGGAGTCGGCCGCGAGCCTGCGGCGGTGGACCGAGCCGTTCAATGTGCTCGGCTGGCCAGCCATTACGGTGCCGCTGCGCGGCGAAGAGGAAGAAGGCGTGGGTGATGCGGTGCAGGTCGTCGGCAAGCCGGGCGAGGACCTGACCGTCCTGCGCGTTGCCCGGGCCCTACGCGCTTTACTCTAAGCCCCTGCTAGAAGGGTCTTTTCCTGCGTGCGCGGCCGCCAATAGGCAGCCTCGACGGCGGTAAGTTCCTTAAAGTGCGCTGAGGTGAGCTCGTCCATCGCTTGGATATAGCCGGGGACCTCTTCGCGCGGCAGGCGCAACCCCATGGTCAGGTGCGGGGTCCAGCGCGGCCCGCGCCCGTCCGGGTTTGCGGCGCTGATTTTTCGCGCGGCGATTTCTAACTCGTCGGTAGTCTCCAGCAGCCAGGCCACCGTCTGTTTACGCTTGGTGCCAAAAATAACGTTTCCTACCCGCCGGAAATCCGCGGGGATAACGGCCGGCAGCAACTGGGCCGCCAAGTCCACCACTTCCGGCTGCATGTGCGGCGAAAAGGTGACCGTAATGTGCGGGCGTTGCTGCTGGACAGGAAAGCCGCGCTCAGCTAGGCCCGCAAAGATGTCGCGCACCTGATCTTCCTGCTTTTGCGGCAGGTAGAGCAAGATATTATCCGGCGATGCTTTACTCACGAGCGAGCGTTCCCTTTCTGTTGCGAAGTGCCTCCAGCGTACCGTTCATCACAATGAGCGAGAAGCCCCTTCCCCCTCATTAAAAAATCATTGCTACTTTGCAATGAGGGTTTTATAATGACGCCATGGGTTGGGATGCAATTAGCCTCCGTGAGGCACTTGAGCAGCTGCGGCTTTTTGGCGATGACCGCACGATGCTGGAATGTAAGCGCTCCTTCCTTCGCGCACCGCATGATTTGGCTCGCACCATATGTGCTTTTGCAAACATGCCAATGGGCGGTGACATCCTTTTGGGCGTCGATCAGAGCCTCAACTTTGCCGCCACCGGCGTCGCGCACCCTGCACAGGTAGAAAAGGCTGTGGCGGACCAAGCAAGAACGCTAATAGAACCTGCGCCCCAGCTCTCTTTTACCCACATCAGCATCGATGAAGCGGTAGTAATCGCAGTGACGGTAGCGCCCCTTTCACCCATGCTTAAACCAGCCCGCATCAAAGGAGAGGCCTACCTACGGCAAGCGGATGGCAATTATGTGATGGGCCCGAACGAGTTGCGCATCCTCGAGGTGGCGGCACTCCACGCATCTGAGCAAGAATTTTATGACCAGCAACCAGTGCCTGGCAGCGGCCTGCGGGACATGGATGAAAGCATTACAGCAGAGGCGCTACGCACAGCCCGCTCACGCAGTAGGCGTCTATCCACCATCGCGGAGGACAAGCGCCTCCTCGAGGTACTTGGCGCAACCGTAAACGGGCAACTGACCGTAGCCGGAAATTATGCCCTCGGCTTCTTGCCGCAGGGAAAAGTACCTGCCCTCGGGGTAACCGCGGCGGTGCAGCTTCCGCGGGAGCACGCCGCGCGCACGCGGAACCTCACCCATTTCGACGGCCCTCTACCCGCTCTCCTCGATGATGTGGTGGATTGGCTGCGTGCCAATCTGCAGGCCGACCTGCGCTATGCGGAAAGCGGCCATGTGGAAGAGATCCCGGAAATTCCGCCGGCCGCCCTTCGGGAGGCTGTAGCCAACGCGTTAGTGCACCGGGATTTAGGACCGCACACGCGAGGCGTGGGAAAAAGAATTGAGGTTCGCATCACCCGGCAGGCAGTGATCATTACTAGCCCTGGTGGGCTGCGAGGGGTCTCGGTCTCCCAATTGACCAGCACCACCTTATCCAAAGCTGCAGTAAATCAGCGCCTTTATGAGCTTGCCAAACTAGTTCGCACCAGCGAAGGACACCCGGTCATTGAAGGCGAGGGCGGAGGAATCCGAGAGATGATTCGTGCCTGTTTAGATGCAGGCCTAGCTGCACCGCGCCTTATAGATACTGGCACCGAGTTTCGTGTCATCTTCCCCCGCACCAGGCCGGATAGCCCGCATCGAGTTTCTGCCCGCCCCACGGTTAGAGCAGTGGAAGCCAACGTAGAGGACGAGCTTCGTCAGCTAGGCAAAAACGTTCCGCAAGTTTTTCACAGTATGCAGCTCGGCGCGGAGGCGGACTATGCTCCCGCCTTAAGCCTTCACGAGATCGCGGAACGCACCCAACTCAGTCCCGGGCAAGCGCGCTACGCGCTCAAGGCCTTGGAGAGGAAGGGCTGGATTGTCATGCGGGGCCAGCGTGGCTCGCAACGCACGACTTACCAGATCCGCAGAGAATAGACGCACCGGCTCTTGTGCCAACGCAAACGATTGCCGTTTAATGAGAACCATGAGCACTACAGAGTCATCGCCCCTCATCCTCGCCATCACGGCGTGTCCGACGGGCATCGCGCATACCTATATGGCGGCCGAGAACCTCGAGGCCGCAGCCCAAGAACTGGGCTACCGCATCAAGATTGAAACTCATGGTTCCATCGGCGTCGAGGGAGCCTTTAGCAAGCAAGACATCGAGGAAGCCGACGCCATTGTCATTGGTGCCGATACGGTCATTTCCAAGGACCGCTTCCACGGCAAGCGACTCGAGGCCACCGGCGTGGACGAGGCCATCAAGCACCCGAAGGAACTGCTCAGCAGGTCCTTGAGCGCCTCGCGCTGGGAGGGCTCTTCCGAGAAGACGGAGGAAGAGGCGCCTCGCAAAAATAGCGTGGGTCAAACCTTGTACAAGGCACTGATGAACGGCGTCTCGCACATGATCCCGTTCGTGGTGACCGGTGGTCTGCTCATTGCGGTCGCCCTCTCCATCGGCGGCACGCCCACGCCTGAGGGCATGGCGATTCCGGAAGATAGCTTCTGGAACACGGTCAATGAGCTCGGCGCCCTGGCGTTCTCACTGATGGTCCCGGTGCTCTCCGGCTACATTGCGGTGGGCATCGCGGATCGCCCAGGCCTTGCCCCTGGTCTTATTACCGGACTCATCGCTACCACCGGCTCCCTTTACGGTTCTGAGGCAGGTGCCGGATTCTTGGGCGGCATTGTCACCGGTATTTTGTCCGGTTATGTGGCTCTTGCCATTAAGAAGATTCCGGTGCACAAGTTCATCGCACCGATTTGGCCCATCATCGTCATCCCGATTTTCACCACGCTCATCGTGGGGCTCATCTTCATCTTGCTCATTGGCGCACCGGTCTCGGCCGCGTTTGAGGCAATGACCAATTATCTCGCTGGAATGCAGGGCTCCTCCGTCATCGTGCTAGGCCTTATCCTGGGCGCCATGATCGCCTTCGATATGGGTGGTCCCTTCAATAAAACGGCTTTCCTCTTCGGCGGCGGCATGATCGCGGCCGGCAATGCGGCGCCGATGGGCATGGCGGCATGTGCGATTGCCGTACCTCCCCTCGCCGTGGGCGTAGCTACGCTCCTGCGCCGCCGCTGGTTTACCAAGGCCGAAAAGGATGCGGGCATCGCCGCGTTGTTCATGGGATTCTTCGGCATTACCGAGGGCGCCATTCCGCTCGCGGCTGCACGCCCGCTACAGGTCATCCCCGCCAATGTTGCCGGTGGTGCCGTAGCCGGTGCGCTCGCCGGTCTTTTCGGTGCACAAGACCACGTCATGCACGGCGGCCCGATCGTCGCGGTGCTCGGCGCGGTAGATAACGTCGTTGGCTTCTTTATCGCCATGCTTGCCGGCATCGTTGTTTGCGCTGGCCTTATTCTCCTGCTGGTGGGATTGACGCAGCGCAAGGATAAGCCACTTGTTGCAGTCGATACGATTAGCCTCGATAAAGATCTGGGTTCTTCTAGCGAAGAGGTCATTCGCTCCATGGTGAAGCTCACCTCCGCGCGCATGTCTGATGCCGAGGCGGTCGCTAGCGCCGCATTGAAGCGCGAATCTACCCGTTCCACTGGTGTGGGCCACGGCGTGGCCATTCCGCACGCTCGGTCTGCCGGAGTGAAGGTACCAACGCTCGCCTTCGCCCGCCTGCCGCACGGCGTCACGTGGGCAGAGGGCGAAGACCCGACCACCTTGGCCTTCCTTATTGCTGTTCCGGATAACGCTGGAAAGCAGCACCTCAAGCTGCTGTCCAAGCTGGCGCGCAACATCATGAAGGAGGACTTCCGCGCACAACTCCACGGCGCGAAGACCCGCAAGGAAGCTGCCGACATCATTTCCCAGGTACTCTCCCCTGCACCAGCGACTGACAAGGCGGCCGCAACCACTCAGGCCTAAATAGTCTTGCAACTGCAAGCGCTCAGCGATTTCCCCGCTGGGCGCTTTTCTTATGCCAATATTGCGCAGGGATGGGGCGGAGGGACGGTTTCGAGGGAGTGGTAGCGGCAGCGCGGCAGGCTCAAGCAAGATCACGGATCACCCTGGTGCCCTCTTATGATCCTTAGACAGCCAGAGAACCACAAGGTTTCTCATAGGCTCTATCAAGAAACTGGCCAGTTTTGCCAGAAGGGGACTTAAAACTAGGCCCACATACCTTAAAACAATCTCATTTCCCTGGGAACCTGAGATATTGGTTGAAATCTACCCCCGTGGGGGCGGGGAGCTGAGCGCCATCACTGAGGGAATTTAGGGGTTTCCTAGCTCAAATCGAGAAATAACTAAGAGACAATTAGTTTTGCGCGAAATCAGCTTCAAGAATCCTAATATTTGCTGGTCAGCTGGATTTTACCCGGGCAGAATTGATTAACTTTTAAG
The DNA here is from genome assembly GCF_032821615.1 of Corynebacterium tuberculostearicum. Taxonomy (GTDB): domain Bacteria; phylum Actinomycetota; class Actinomycetes; order Mycobacteriales; family Mycobacteriaceae; genus Corynebacterium; species Corynebacterium tuberculostearicum_H. Next base: position 20,880 of record NZ_JAVBIF010000007.1, read on the forward strand.
TGAAGGGGAACGGAAGTTAGCCGTTAACACTCCAAGATCCCCGCCTTATAGATTCCCGCTAGGTTCCAGTAGAAAGGTACCGCTCATGTTCACCCCCAAAGTTCACTTCTCCGCCAAGAAGTTCGTCGCTCCTGCACTCGCAGCAGCCGTCGCACTCGGTGTTGGCGTAGCCCCTGCAGAGGCATCGAGCTCTTTGAGCAGCTTCGGTCGCGTGAACCTTCCGGTACCCTCCGTCAACCTGCCTGCCGCTCCGGCTGCCGCCGCAAAGCCAGTTGCTCCGGCCTCCAACCGCGTACAGAGCATCATCAATCACACCAACGCTTACCGCCAAGCACACGGCCTGCGCCCGGTTCGCGCCAACGCCGCACTCAATGGACTGGCTCAGGATTGGGCCAACCAGCTGGTTCGCGCCAATAAGCTCAGCCACCGCCCACAGCACTGGAACTACTACCCTTCCAATATCCCGGCCGGCGGCGAGAACGTACTGCAGGCATGGAGCGACTACTCCGATGCACAGCTGGTTAAGCTCTGGTACGAATCCCCGGGCCACCGCAAGATCATGCTCGACCCGCGTGCCAAGACCATCGGCGTTGGTGTTGCCGTCAACTCTGAGGGCAAGCTCTACGCTGTCCAGAACTACGGCCGCTAAAGATTTCACAAGCTAGGGCCTTCGGGCCCTTGGGCTCTAGCGGGCCACGCCGCCTCCTCCCGGACCTCTTACCCGGGGCGGGGCGGTTTTCTCGTACCTAGGTGGGGGTGCGCACGCGGGTAAATGAAACGTAACCGCCTTCACAAATGGCAGTGGCGAGGGTTACACTTAATGACATTCGAATTGTTCAACAATCTTAAGGACGGTGTTGAATGTCCTCGCTCCATATCGATCTCAATGCGGATTTGGGAGAGACTACTGCAGGCAACCCGGTCGCAGATGACGCGGCAATGCTGGAGATGGTGTCCTCCGCAAACGTGGCCACCGGCTTCCATGCGGGCGACCCGCACTCGATTGCCTGCACCCTCAAGGCGGCAGCAGAAGCAGGCGTGACCGTAGGCGCGCACGTGGGTTATAACGACGCCGCGGGTTTCGGCCGCCGTTTTATCGATTACAACCCGGACGAGCTTGCAGACGAGGTGACCTACCAAATTGGCGCGCTCGACGCTTTGGCCCGCGCCAATGGCACCAAGGTTTCCTATGTGAAGCCACACGGTGCGATGTATAACGCAATCGTGAAAGATGAGGCGCAAGCAGAAGCCGTCATCAAGGGCATTAAGGCCTTCGGAGACTTGCCGGTGATGTTACTGCCAGGGGGTGTAGCGGTGGACGTCGCCAAGCGCAGCGGGCTTAACGTCATCCGTGAGGCTTTTGCGGACCGCAACTACAACCCCGATGGCACGCTGGTCTCGCGCAAAGAAGCCAATGCGGTGCTTGGCAGTGCCGATGAGGTGGTGCAGCGAGTTCTTGAGGTGGCGCAGACCGGGTCGATTACGGCCGTGGATGGCACGAAGTTAGAGGTGGATGCGCAATCCGTATGCACCCACGGCGATTCGCCCGGCGCGGTGAAGCTGCTGCGCGGCGTGGTGGAGCGCCTGCGGGAAGAAGGCATCGAGATTCGGAGCTCTATCTAATGCACATTAATTTTGTGGGCACGCGCGCGCTGCTCATTGACCTGGATGGATTGAACCAGGTGATGGATTGGCACGCGGCGCTTTCTGCCAAGCCGTTGAAGAATCAGGTGGACTGCATCGCGGCCGCCACCACCCTGCTGCTGACGTTTGAAGCGCCGGATTCGGCGCGTGATGCGGCCGAATTCCTGCAGGACTTCTCCCCCGCCGCCGCGACGGCTACGGAGGCCCGCACGGTAGAAATCGATGTGCTCTATGACGGCGAGGATGTGGACGAGGCCGCAGACCTGCTGGGTCTTTCGCGCGAAGCGCTCATTAACTGGCATACCTCTACCGAGTGGACCGCAGCATTCGGTGGCTTTGCCCCGGGTTTTACCTACTGTGCACCTTCAGATCCATCCCAGGCCCGTGCGGTGCCGCGCCGCTCCAGTCCCCGTACCGCGGTGCCGGCCGGTGCTGTGGGTATCGCGGGTGAGTTTTCTGCGGTCTACCCACGCGTCTCCCCAGGCGGCTGGCAGCTGCTGGGCACCACCAATACACCGATGTGGGATTCCAATGCGAACCCACCAGCCTTGGTACAGCCGGGTGACCGCGTGCGCTACCGCAGCGTGGATAAGCTGCCGGAGCTTGTTGATCACTCTGCCCGCTCGAAACGCGCCCCTGCCCGCTTGCCGCGCATGGAGGTTATCGATGCCGGCCTACTCACCCTCTACCAGGACTTGGGCCGCCCCGGCGTGGGCGACCTTGGTGTGACCCCATCGGGCGCCGCAGACCGCGCCGCCGCCGCAACCGCCAATGTGGCCGTGGGCAACCCGCGTGGAGCAACGGTGCTGGAGAATATCGGCGGCATTAAGCTCCACGCGCTCACCGATACCGTCATTTGCGTCACCGGCGCTACCGCGCGTGTGCGCCTCGGCGAGATGCCGGTTCACCTCGCCCGCCCAGTGCTGGTCACGGCCGGGCACACCGTCTCGGTGGATCCTGCAACGGTAGGCATGCGCAATTACGTGGCCATCCGCGGCGGCATCATCGCCGAATCCGAGCTTGGCTCCGCGGCCACCGACGTCCTTTCTGGCCTTGGCCCGGACCCGGTCACCACCGGCGATGTCATCGGCGTGCTACCGCGCTCTACCGGCATGACCGATGCCCAGCTTTCTAATCCATTGCGCGTGCGCGAAAGCTCCGACGGAAAAACCCGCGCTACCTTGCGCTGCGTGCTCGGTCCCCGCGATGACTGGTTTGGCGATAATGTCTCCGCTTTCCTGGATACCGAGTGGACCGTCACCTCAGATTCCAACCGCGTGGGCCTGCGCCTCGATGGCGAAGAGCCGATTGAACGCGTTAAAGACGGTGAGCTTCCGTCTGAGGGCATGGTCGCCGGCTCGATCCAAATCCCACCCAATGGCAAGCCCGTGGTCTTCCTGCGCGATCACGCTGTGACCGGCGGTTACCCCGTCATCGCCACTGTGTTGGAAGAAGATATTGATATTGCCGCGCAGCTGCCACCCGGCGCACGCGTGAACTTTGAACTCGTAGCACCCCAAGCCTTGAACACTGGAGATAAAAATGCAGATTAAAACCGTCCTCATTGCTAACCGCGGCGAGATTGCCGTGCGTATCGCTCGCGTCGCCCGCGACCTGGGAATTAAGTCCATCGCCATTTACTCCGAGGCAGACGCTGGTGCCTTGCACACCCAGGTAGCGGATGAAGCTTATGCGCTGCCGGGCAATACGGCCGCCGATACCTACATGAACGTGCCCGCGCTGCTCGATATCGCGGTGCGTGCCGGTGCTGATGCTATTCACCCAGGCTATGGCTTTTTGTCTGAGAACGCCGACTTTGCCCGCACCGTCACTGAGGCCGGCATGATCTGGATTGGCCCTTCGCCCGAGCATATTGAGTTACTCGGTGACAAGATCGCTGCCCGCCGCGTAGCCGAAGAGGTCGGCGCACCACTGGCACCTGGTACTTCTGATCCCATCGATGATTGGCAAGAAGCCCGCACCTTTGCCGAAGAGCACGGCCTGCCCATTGCCATCAAGGCCGCTTATGGTGGCGGCGGACGCGGCTTGAAGGTCGTGGACAATATGGAAGAAATCGAGGGCGCGTTCAACTCCGCCGGCCGCGAGGCCATGGAGGCTTTTGGCCGCGCCGAGTGCTATGTGGAGAAGTTCCTCACCCACCCGCGCCACGTCGAAGCCCAGGTATTGGCCGATACGCACGGCAATGTGCGCGTGCTCGGCACCCGCGATTGCTCCACCCAACGCCGCTTCCAAAAGCTCATTGAGGAGGCTCCGGCGCCCGCGCTTTCCGACGCCCAACGCAACGGCATCATCGAAGGCGCCCGCTCCATTTGCTCCAAGGTGGGCTACACCGGCGCCGGCACTGTGGAATACATCGTTTCCGAGGACGGCACCATTTCCTTCCTGGAGGTCAATACCCGCGTCCAGGTCGAGCACCCCGTTACTGAGGTAGTCACCGGTACCGATATCATCGCCGAGCAGTTCCGCATCGCGGCCGGGGAGCCGCTGTCCTTCGATGAGGATCCGCAGTCCCACGGCCATGCTTTTGAGTTCCGTATCAATGCTGAGGATATCCTCAATGGCTTTGCGCCGTGCCCCGGCACCATCGTCTCCTTCGAGCCGCCCACCGGCCCGGGCATCCGCGTGGATTCCGCGGTGCGCTCTGGCTCTATCATCCCGCCGTACTATGACTCCCTGATTGCCAAGCTGGTGGTGTGGGGACCGACCCGCGAGATCGCCCTGGCCCGCGCCCGCTTTGCCCTACGCGAGTTCACCGTCACCGGCGTGCGCACCGTACTGCCGTTCCACCGCGACATGATGGATGAGCCTGCACTCATCGGCACCGCCGCCCCAGCAGACGATGCCGCTGCCGCCGGCGCCTCCGAGATCGGCGTGTTTACGGACTGGGTGGATCACAACTACCGCCCGTCTGCCGCCAACCAGGTGGAAAAGGTCGAGGCTATCTACACCCAGCGCCGCAATGTGGCCGTAGAAATCGACGGCAAGCTGGTCAACGTCGGCGTGCCCGTGGACTTCCTCGCCGCGCCAGGCGCCGCCTCGGCCGGCGGTTCTGCCTCCACCGCACCATCTTCGGCCGGCGCACAGTCTACCGATGACAACGCGGTCACCTCCCCGTTCGAAGCAAACCTCGTGGCCTGGAACGTTGCGGACGGCGATACCGTGGCCGAGGGCGATGCCATCGCCACCGTCGAGGCCATGAAGATGGAATCGGCCATCAAGGCTCCGCGCGGCGGCACCATCAAGCTCCTGGCCGCCGAGGGTGACCGTCTGGATTCCTCCAAGGTCATCGCGACCATCGATTAGCGCTCACGCCACCCTTTTGCACCTCATCTCCAATGTGAGGTGCATAACTTTTTAGTACAGTTGTGGTCATGCTTTCCCAGTCTGTCGCCTCCGAGCTGCGCGAGGCCATCTCCGCCGGCGAGTTCCAGCCGGGCGAGCAGCTCAGCGAGGTCAAGGCGGCCGAGCGCTTTCACTGCTCGCGCAATACCCTCCGCGAGTCTTTCACTAGGCTCGCCGCGGAGCGCATTGTCGAGCGCATCCCCAACCGCGGCGTCTTCCTCGCCACGCCGGACGCAGACTATATCCGTGACCTCTTTGCCGCCCGCGCGGCCATCGAGCCCGCGGCGGTGCGGTGGGGCGCTTTTGCCGACGCCCCCTCGCTCGTCACCCTCACTTCCTCCGCCTTCGACTACGCAGCACGCGGCGAGCACCAGGAAGTCTCCGCCATCAACCAACGCTTCCACCGCACGCTGGTGGCCGCGCTGGGCTCGCCTACGCTTAATGAGCAGATGGATAACCTGCTCGCCCGCATGCGGCTCACCTTCCTGCTAGCCATTCCTCGCTATCCGCAGCTGCATGCGGACCACATTCAAGGAAACATCACCTTGGCCACGCTCATCGCGGATGGAAATCGCCGCGAGGCCGCCACGCTTGCGCATGACAGCCTCATGAATACCTGCGAGAAGATCCTCGCCGTGCTGGACGATTAAGGAATGAGGAAATCTTGATCGCGGGCGTTGGTCACGAGCATCTGACCCGGCGCGTGCGTAATGGCTAGGCGCGGCTTCGATTCCATCACGATGGCCTGCGGAGTCACCCCACAGGCCCAAAAGACCGGCAGGCAGCCCTCTGGCACTTCGCCCGGATCACCAAAATCGGGGCGGGACAGATCCTCAATACCAATGGCCGCCGGGTCACCCACGTGAACCGGGGCGCCGTGAACAGATGGGTAACGGGAGGTAATCCGCACGGCATCGGAGACCTGCGCGGCCGGAATCGGGCGCATGGAGACCACCATGGGACCGGAAAAGACACCGGCCGGGGTGGTGGGAATCGTGGTTTTAAACATCGGCACATTGCGCTGCTGAGCAATGTGCGCGACCTCAATGCCGTTATCCTGCAGCGCAGTCTCGAAGGTAAAAGAGCAACCGATAAGGAAGCTGACCATGTCTGGGGTGTAGTAGGAGGTGGCGTCGGCAAGCGTGGCTGTATGCTCGCCGTTTTCAAAGACGCGGTAGGCCGGAATATCGGTGCGGATGTCCCCACCCGGCAGTAGCTCGGAGGTGTACTGACCGGCTTCCAGCACGCCCACAATCGGGCATGGCTTGGGATTTCGCTGGGCAAAGAGCAAGAAATCGAAGGCATATTCCTGCGGCACGGCCAGCAGGTTAGCCTGCATGAAGCCGCGGGCATGCCCGGCGGTGGTGGCCATGTCATGGCTGCGCGCATACTCGCGCACCTGCTCCGGAGTCTGCATTATGCCCACAGCTCGGTAATGCCGGAGAAAGCCTTGAAGCCGATGAAGATGGTGAGCACCCACGCCAGGGTGCCGATAATCAGCAACCACTTGGGATACTTGTATCCCTGCAGGAGATCGCGGCGGCGCCAGGCTACCCACATCACGAGGGCGAAACCGATGGGCAGGATCAGGCCGTTGATGGCGCCGGCGAAGATGAGCAACTTCTGCGGCGCGGAGTTGATGGCCACAAAGACTACCGTGCACACCGCAATAAAGATGATGGTGAGGATATTGCGGGTGCGCGTCGAGGTGTCCTGGGAGGTCACGAAGGATACCGAGGTATAGGCGGCGCCGATAACCGAGGACAAACCGGCCGCGAAGAGGACCACACCGAAGGCACGCAGGCCAAACTCGCCGGCGGCATTGTAGAAAGCATCGGCCGCGGTGTTGTCGTCCGAGAGCGCCACGCCGGTGGCCACCACACCGAGGACCGCCAAGAAGAGGAGCATGCGCATGATGCCAGTGACCACAATGCCACTTACCGAGGTATAGGTAATGTTCTTGACGTTTTCCACGCCGGTGTGGCCGGAATCGATGAGGCGGTGCGCGCCGGCAAAGGTGATATAGCCGCCCACGGTGCCGCCGATGATGGTGGTGATAACGAAGAAGTCGATCTCGCCCGGAGCGACGGTATTCTTGAGAGCCTCCCCCACCGGTGGCTGGCTGACCACCGCAACGTAGAGCATGAGCAAGATCATGACCGCGCCCAGGACCGCGACGAGACGGTCAAGCGCCATGCCCGCCTTCTTGGAGAGGAAGATGAAGATCGCAATGGCCGCGGCAATGACGCCGCCGATGCGCGAATCGATGCCCAGCATCGCATTAATGCCCAGGCCAGAACCGGCGATATTGCCGATATTAAAGACCGCGCCACCGATAAACACGAATACGGCAAGCACCCAGCCCAGACCAGGAAGCACGGTATTGCCCAAGGTATTGGCGCGCATGCCGGTCACGCAGAGAACTCGCCACACATTGAGCTGGATGGCAATATCAACGAGGATGGACAGCATAATCGCAAACGCGAAGGATGCGCCCATCTGCACGGTAAAGACCGAGGTCTGGGTCAAAAATCCCGGACCGATGGCGGAGGTGGCCATGAGGAACATGGCACCGGCCATGGCGCCGAGGCCTTTGGGCGGGGTCTTGTCCCCCGCCTGCGCCGGAGCGGCGTGTGATGTCTCAGCACTCACTAGATTTCACCTTTCGTGATGCAGGTCGCATTAGTTTGTGATGCGCATCATCTTAAAGGTTGCTATGCCTTTTGTTCAACAACTTTTATGCGTTGTGGGGTGGCTCGGGGGTGATCTAGGCTACTTTTCTCGTTCGTTTTCCCAGGTGGCTAGCGATTATCCGCAATGCTTCGTCCGGCGCTTTCATATCGCTAGGGCCAAAGCGCAGCACCACGTATCCACGGTTTTCTAGCGCTCGCTGCCTCTTTATCTGCTGCTTGACCACGTGGGCGGGTGTCTCGCCATAGGTACCGTCATATTTGGCATCGCCATCGACCTCGACAACCAGCCAGCCATCGAGACAAAGATCCGCCCGATATTTCCCGAGCAGCGATTTCTGGGGCTCAATTTTCACCTGCGGGAAGCGCTCAATAATGAGGGCTCGCAGATAGGACTCATAGGGCGATTCCGATCCGCCGTACGCGTGCTCGATAACCTTACGCATGGCTGCTTGTCCCCTCGTGCGCTGCATTTTTGCCAGTTCTTCGCGCAGGTCGTATGTAGTGACGTCGTGTCGGCCGAGGGCAGAATCAGTAGCTACCAGGCCATCTGGGAAGCCGTGTAGCCGGGCGATTTCGAGGCAGGTGCGGGCGGGATGCGTGGCGCGCACACCCGCTACCGTCACCGTGGATTCCTGGAGGGACTTTACCCGGCGGTACCGATAGCCCTTCGCGGTGAGCCTGCGTGGGGGAACGCTTCCCGAAGGCACCGCTAGCTCCACCTCCTCCCCTTTCCTGGAAATTACCCACATTCCCCACAGCCGCGCTGCCGATTTACTGATAAGGACGGCGCGATGGGTGCTCCATCCGGCAGCGACTACTTTGGCGAATTGTTGTTTATGGCGCACCCATTGCCTCCAGGTGGCCGTGGGAACGGCGACCCAGGGCGCTATCTGGGTGAGCTCACCGCGCTGGAGGGCTAAATGGTGCGGACTTTCGGCTCCGGCGTAACGAAGGTTGATGAAGTGATCTGTAATCATGGTTTCATCTTCGCGGCTGGCGGGGCGGGGCACGCGTCATGAGGCTCAGGAAGGTGAATTTCCGAGGACCTTGAGTGAGGGTCGGAATATTAGGTCCAAGGTGATCGGGCCGAATTGAGGGCGTTGAGGCTGAATTGAGGGTGGGTTGTACTCAGATCGGCTCGATCACATTCGACCTAAGGAGAAGCAGTTCACAGCGGCGGTGTGGGGGATAATTCAGCAGCACGGTTAACCGTGCTTTACTAGAGATAATGGAACCCATCGAGCTCTCAGAACTAACCGGTACGCAATCGCGCACCTACGGCACCCGCAAGATCACCTCGGATATGGTCTCGGCACCAATCCACGTTGCGGTCGCGCTCTGGGACGAGCGTTGGGATTCCGCCCCCAACGGCACCATCGAAGGCTGGGTCATCGCGGTCAATACCAAGCAGACGCGTTTTGTGCGCCGCGGCCAAACGAAGAAGGGCGATATCGTCGATATCGCCGTGCGCGAGGTCAACAGCGCGCTCAAGGGACTCGACGGACGAGTGTGGATTGTCACTGGTCGCAGGCAGAACGCGTTGCGAGCGGCACTCACGGCTGACGGTTTCACGGTGACGGGAAGCTTTGCGGGAGAAAATAGGGCGTCGAAAAGCGCGAGCTCTGTGCGCAGAAAACAAGCCGGCCTGACCGCTCGCAAGGCGCGCAAGATGGGTGAGGCGCCGAAAAAGAAGCAAGCGGCACAGGTAGAGACGCCGAAAGCGCACTGGTGGCCGAACTTCTCGCGCGCCTCCTCGTGGGCCGAGGGCGAGGTGGTGCGCATAGCCACCGATGCTTCCTCGGATACTGTATTCAAGGGGTCGATGTGCTTCGTTGCGGGAAACGGCGACTACCGGTTACGGACTCGAGAAACCAAGGCGAGCACCGATGAGCTCGAGCTCGAAGCACTGACGCTTGCGCTGAAATACCTGCTCAAGGTGGGTGCTCGCAAGGCGGTTATTGAGTCAGATTCCGTAGCCGCTTTGGAGGCGGTCGAGCAGATTGTGCATAAGCGCGGCTCTAAAGCATCACGGCCGGGGCGCACGTGGCGAGGGGTGTCTTCGGGTGCGCGGTCCCGATTCCAGCAAGCTTGGGGCGATATCCAAGGCCAATGCGAGGTCGACATTCGCCGTGTGCTCGGGCATGCGGGCGATCCGCTGAATCGGGCGGCCGACCAGATTGCGTACATGGGGTTGCGCGCGATTGCGCATCCGATGAAGCAGTCTCGCGAGACGCTGCGCGAGGGGATTCAGAAAGCTCTCTCGGCGTTGTGATTCGAACGCTTAAGGCTTTGGGACAGGCTTAGGGCTGATCTGATCAGGCCGAATTGAGGGAGTTAGGGCCGATCTGAGGCGGCCCAGGCTTCAGATCAGCCTGATCAATATGGACCTAACGACAATAGGCGCGCTGGGAGGGGCGCGACTGAGCCGAGCCGGCCTGCGGAGCTTAAGCCAGGCGGCGGGCGCCGTCTCCCGGGCGGGCCACCAAGAAGGTGGGTCCTGGGAAGCCGCGGGATGCCGCGGCGTCGTGGATGGCTTCGGCGGTGGACTCGACGGCGGAGCGCGGGATGAGCGCGATGACGGCGCCGCCGAAGCCGCCACCAGTCATGCGGGCACCGAGTTCACCGGCCGCGGTGAAGGCGGAGTCGAGTTCCGGAGTGGTGACTTCGTACAGGTCGCGCAGGGAAAGGTGGCTTTCGCGCATGAGGCGGCGGAACTTTGCCAGGTCGGAAGAGGTGAGCGCGGTGGCGGCGTCGAGGGTGCGAGCGGTTTCGTCCACCACGTGGCGCACGCGGCAGCGGTAGAGTTCCGCGTCGGCGGGGTTGACGGTGGCGGCAAAGGCGACGGCATCCGGGATGTCGCGGATGGAGCGGCCGGCGGCGGACTGGACGGCGTCGATGATTCCGCGGCGGGAGGCGTATTGGCCGTCGGAAAGCGTGTGCGGGGCATTGGTGTCCGCGATGAGCAGCACCATGTCCTGGGCCTCGATATTGAACGGCACGCGCTCGACGGCGCCGGTGGCAAAATCCAGGAAGAGGGCCTTGCCGCGCTGGCCGAAGAGGCTGGCGTTTTGATCCAAGCCGCCGGTAGAGGCGCCGACCACTTCGTTCTCGGCGCGGATGCAGGCCTGGGCCAGCTGCGCGCGGGCGGCGTCATCGGGAGCGTTGCCGTGGCAGAGCTCGTAGGCGGCCACGGCAACGGAGCACTCGAGGGCGGCGGAGCTGGACAGGCCAGAGCCGACGGGGACATCGGAGACGATGGCAATATCGAGGCCGGTGCAGGTCAAGACACCCGCGGCAGTGGCGGCCCAGACGGTGCCGGCAACGTAGCCGGACCAGTCGGAAGGGTGGCCGGGGCGGACTTCGGAGAGTGGGAGGCTGGCCTGGGCAACACTGCCGTCGTATTCGGAGGCTATCCGGAGAAGGCCATCGGTGCGGGGTGCGACGGCGACGGCGGTGTTTTGTTCCAGCGCAAAGGGAATGGAGGCGCCGCCGGCGTAATCGATGTGCTCGCCGATGAGGTTAACGCGGCCGGGAGCGGCCCACACGCCGGCGGGCTCGGGCGCATCCGGGAAGGCAGCGGCGAAGAGGCCGCGGGCTGCGGCTGCTAGCTCCGCATCGCTGCGGGTGTCAATCCAGTTAAGCATCCCAGATCTCCTTAAAGCGGGCGGCGATGCGCTCCGGGGTGGTGTCATTGATCCACACGGCCTGCGAGGACTCGGAACCAGCGAGGTACTTCATGCGGCCGGGCGAGCGCATCAGCGAAAAGAGCTGCAGGTGCATGCGGATACCAGGGCGCAGGTCCGGGTCCACCGGTGCCTGGGTCCAGCCGGCGATATACGGGGTCTTCTCCACACCATCGAAGAAGCGGTCCACCGCGGAGTACAGCTTTTTGAGCAGGGGCGCGAGGTCGGCACGTTGGGCGCTGGAAAGCGCGGCGAAATCGGGGACCTCCTCATTGGGCATGACCATGGCTTCCAGCGGCCATTTGGCGGCGGCGGGAACAAAGACGGTGAAGTGCTCGGTTTCGGCGATAATGCGGGTACCGGCGGCGCGCTCGCGGTCGAGGAGATCCTGAAAGAGGTCGCCGTCGTAGGCGCGGGCGGAATCCACGATGGAGCGCAGGCGGGGCGAGAGGAACGGATAGGAGTAGATCTGGCCGTGCGGGTGCTGGAGGGTCACGCCGATTTCCTCACCGCGGTTTTCAAAGGGAAATACCTGCTCCACGCCGTCGATCTGGGATAGCGCGGCGGTGCGGTGCGCCCAGGCCTCAATGACGGTGCGGATGCGAGATTCCGGCAGGTCCCTGAAGGACAAAGCTGGGTCCTCGGTAAAGCAGACTACCTCGCAGCGGGCGCGGGCGGGAAGGCGCGGCACCATGCCGAGCAGGTTGTCTTCCTCCGGATGCTCGATGTCCGCGGTGGTGGCAAAGGACGGGAAGCGGTTTTCAAAGACCACCACGTCATAGCTGGGGCTAGGGATCTCCGTGGGCAGCTGGCCTTCGCGCGTGGGCGCCAGCGGGTTCTCGTTGGCCGGTGGCAAGAAGGTGCGATTCATGCGGTGGGCGGCAAAGGCCACCCAATCCCCCGTTAGGGGATCCCGGCGCATTTCGGAAGCGGGGGCGACGGTGGGGATGTCGCGGGCGTCGGCAAGCACGCGGTCGGGGTGGGGCTGGTCGTCGAAGTAGAGGATCTCGCGGCCGTCGGCAAGTGTGGCAGAGGTAATCTCAACCATTAGTTTTCTCCTGGGATGGTGATGGGCTTCAGGCGCGCCCACAGCACAAAGGCGGCGGCCACGGCCAGCAAAGCAAGGCTTGCCCATAGGTTATCGCTGGCGTTCTTGGCTTGCCCGGTATCGGGGTTGATGCCTGGGTCGAGGAAGAAATAGCAACCGAGCAAAATCAGGCCGTAGAGGCCGAGGAGTGCGGCGATGACGTTGCGCAGGTCGAATGCGCCCGCGCGCTTTTTCTCAGACATGGTGGGCTCCTTAGGCAAAGATAACGTTGAGGGCTACGGCCATCACCAGGCAAATGATGCCCAGCGGGACGGTCTGCTGGTACCACGGCAAGGACTTTTCGGTGTAGTCCTCAAAGTGGTCCTTGGGGGTCACGGAAGAGACGAAGCCAACCAGCTCGCTATCCGGCTTGGGCTGGGTGAACAGGGTGACCACGATGGAGACTAGGATATCCACCACGAAGGCCACACCGGCCGCCACAAAGGCCGTGCCTTGGCCGGGCAAGTTGATCATGTCCGTGAAGGATGCGACGTACCAGAAAGCGATGGCGGAAGCGGTACCGGCCACAAGACCGGACCAACCGGCGTGCGGGGTCATGCGCTTCCAGAACATGCCCAGAATGAAGGTGGCAAACAGCGGCGCATTGAAGAACCCAAACAGGGTTTGCAGGTAGTCCATGATATTGCCAAAGTTTTGCGCGAGCAGCGCGGTAAAGATGGCAATAGCGGTGGCGATAATCGTGGCGATGCGGCCAAACTTCAGGTAGTAGTCATCCTCACGATCCTTGACCACGTAGGTCTGCCAGATGTCATAGGAGATGACGGTATTAAAGGCCGAGATATTCGCGGCCATGCCGGCCATGAAGGAAGCGAGCAGGCCGGCGATCGCCACGCCCAGCAGGCCATTGGGCAGAAGGTCGCGCATGAGCAGCAGGATGGCGTCATTCGGCTCCGCGCGCTCCTCCATCAAGTCGGCCACGGATACAGAGGCAACCATGCCCGGAATGACCACGAGGAAGGGCACGAACATCTTAGGGAAGGCGCCGATGATCGGCGTCTTGCGGGCGGCGGAAATGGAATCGGAGGCCATGGCGCGCTGAACTTCCACGAAGTTGGTGGTCCAGTAACCAAAGGAAAGCACGAAGCCGAGGCCCAGCACGATGCCGATGACGGACCATACGGGATTCTCAAAACCGGAGATGTCCGTGCCCGGCCAAGTGTGGAAGTGCGACTCTTGGGCCACCGCGTCCTTCAGCCCGCTCCAACCACCAACGCGGTTCAAACCAATGATGGTCAGCGGGGCGAGTGCGGCGATGATGACGAAGAACTGCAGCACCTCGTTATAGATGGCGGCCGAAAGGCCGCCCAGGGTGATATAGGACAGCACGATGATGCCGGCCACGAGGAGCGATACCCACATCTGCCAGCCCAGCAGGGCCTCTACGATGGTGGCCAACAAGTACAGGTTCACGCCGGCAATAAGCAGCTGGGCCACGGCGAAAGAAATCGCATTGACCAGGTGCGCGGCATTGCCAAAGCGCTTGCGCATAAACTCCGGCACCGAACGCACCTTGGAGCCGTAGTAGAACGGCATCATCACAATGCCCAAAAAGACCATGGCCGGGATGGCACCGATCCAGAAGTAGTGCATGGTTTGGAAGCCATACTCCACGCCATTGGCGGACATACCGATGATTTCCACCGCACCCAGGTTGGCCGAGACGAAGGCCAGGCCGGTCACCCAGGCGGGCAATCCCCGGCCGGAGAGGAAGAAGTCGATGGAGCTAGACACTCGGGCCTTGGCGGCCCAGCCGATGCCTAGTACGAAGAGGAAGTAGATGGCTACCAAGAAGTAGTCCACCCAGGAGGCATCGAGCCTCAATACGGATTCAGCAGTCTCCATGGCTGACCTTTCTAGTTATTGTTCTCTGCTGCAAGGCGCAGCGTGAATCTCTGCGGGTTCTGAGCGCTCAGGCGCGCGAGGTCTTCCCCGCTGCGCAGCGCATTCGGCGGCGCGCTCATGGGCTCCACGGCTAATGCCTTGCCGGGGCCACCTGCCCGCGGGAAATCGGCCGGGGTAAACATCTGCACCCAGTTCAGGCCTTCGCCCATCTCCAGGCGCACACCCTTTCCGCCGGCCGAATACACGGCCGTCAGTGGGCCTTCGCCGTGGAAGCAATCGTCCCAGTCCACCTCGGCGATGGGCTGATTAACAATGCGCACCTGCTCCGTCTTTCCCGTAGGCAGGTTGCGGGCGCCTAGCAGGTAGCGCTTGCCGACGTCCACACTGAGCACCGCTTCCTCTGCCCCTGCCCCTTGTGGGGAGAGGTAGAGGTGCAGCCCATAGGCGAAGGGAACCTCGCCGGGTTCCGCGGTGCGGGCGGTGAGCTGGTGGTGCAATCCCCGCTCATCGAGGGCGTAGGTGGCCTCTAGTTGAATCGCCCACGGCCAGCCCTGGCGCGGCTCAATATCAAAGGCAAGAGCCACCCGGTTGTCCGAGCGTTCCGTGACGCGCCACCAATCCACCGCGAATCCATGGATGGCGTTATTGCGCTCCGGCTCCGTGATCTCTAGCTGGTGGGCGGTCCCCTGCCATTCAAACCAGCCATCTTCGGTGCGATTGGGCCACGGCGCCAGCACCACTCCGGCCATCAGCGGCGGCTTGCCTTCGTAGCTTTCTACTAAGGGCGCGCCGCGATAGGTCAGCGCTTTGAGTGTACCGCCGAATAGACCAATCTCTGCCGCATAATCGCCATGGGCAAGTGCGACGCTGGGGTAGTCAGCGTCAGGGCCAGCTGCTCCTCCACTGGTCATAACAAAGACCTTTCTGGCTATAACTTTCGTTGGATTTAGCCTAGGAGTACGGCAAAGCGCCGGTCAATCGTTTGCATAACTACCCGCGAATACCTTCTATTTCAGCTGCTCACCGCAGTGGAGTTAACCGCTTGTTAACCTCTTTCGGGGTTGGAGGCGCCTGTGGGCAGCGGGACGCTACACCGAGGCAGGAGCGCTATCCCCGCATCCGTCGCCACACTATTCGCGCCGCTGAGTGAGGAGTGGCGAGGACTTCGCGCAGGTAATTGCGCGGCATCAACCGCCACGGGGTGCGCGCGGGATGCAGTTGCACGGCAATGCCGAGGTGCCAGGCCCACAGCGCCGTGCGCAGGATATGAAAATCATTGGTCACCACGTGCAATACGGCATCCGGGGCCAAGCGGTGGGCATTTTCTAGATTTTCATTAGTACTCGTGGCTTCCGGCTCCACCACTACCCGCTCGGCCGGCACGCCGCGTTCAATGAGGTATGTAGCCATGGGACCCGCCTCACCGCGGCCGGAGACAATAATCTGCTGACCGCTATAGAGCGCCAACGCCTTGTCTAGGCGCGAGCGCAGCATGGCGCCGGGATAGCCGTGGGTTACGCGGGAGCCCAAAACAAGGAGCGGGTCAGACATGGATACCAGCATAGACTTGCCGGCTCTTGACAGGAAGATGGAAATAGCCGTACCTTTAACTCAAATGTGCAATCGATTGCACTCAGGAGGGCCGGAAGCCGGCTCACACGCCCAAACCAAGGAGGACAGCATGGCCGGAACCACCCTCAAGGACGTGGCCGCTGCTGCTGGAGTATCCATTTCCACCGCGTCCCGTTCGCTCTCGGGGAACCCAGCCATCTCGGAGTCCACGCGCCAACGCGTCAAGGACACGGCCATCAAGCTCAACTATAGGCCCAATGCCCAGGCCCGAGCATTGCGCAGCTCCCGATCTAACGCCATCGGCTTGGTCATCCCCAGCCTAGATAATGCCTACTTCGCCGCAATGGCCGCAGCCATTGAAGAAGCCGCCGATAAGCAGGGACTCGCCACGATGATTACCAGTTGCGGCGAGGATCCGCAGCGTCTAGTCAAGTCCCTCGATGCCCTGATGGAACGCCAGGTAGACGGCATTATCGCAGTGCCTCTCGAAGGCGCCGAAGAAGCGCTGGAGCAGGCGCGCGCCTACCGCCCGCTCGTGCTCATTGACCGCACCCTGGGCCAGATTCCCGCAGTGCTATCAGACCCCCACTCGGGCATGAAACAAGCCGTGGAACAGCTCAAAGAGAAGGGGCACACGCACATCGGCTACCTTTCCGGGCCGCAGGAAACCTCCACCGGCCGCCAGCGCCTCCAAGCCTTCAAGGCCGCCACCCGCGGCATGCCTACCCATATCCACCACGGCAGCTACCGCCACCGCGAGGGCTATAAAGGAGCCCTCGCACTCCTACAAGAAGGCGTCACCGCGCTCATTGCCGGCGATTCCATGATGACGGCCGGCGCGCTGGAGGCCTGCCATAATGCGGGCAAGCGCATCGGAGAAGAAATCGCGCTCGTCGGCTTCGATGACTTCATCTACCTGCGCTTCCAACCCTCCCCTATCTCAGTGGTGGACCAGGATGTTGCCAGAATGGGCGAGACCGCCACGGCCAAGCTCATCGCGGCCATCAATGAAAAGCACCAACCGGAAGGCGAGGTGCTAGAAACCCGCTACATCCCGCGCATGTCCACCGCCCACCAACTCGATGGAGCCACGCCATGAGTGACTGCGTGTTGCGCCTGGACAATGTCACCAAATCCTTCGGCCCGGTGGAGGTCATTAAGGGGGTAGACCTCACCGTCCGCCGCGGCCAGGTGCAGGCCTTGTTGGGTGAAAATGGCGCCGGCAAATCCACCCTCATCAAGATGATTGCCGGAGTGCACGAACCAGATTCCGGCCGCATCCTGGTAGATGGCACAGAGGTGAAGATCCCAGATACCAAGGCCTCTGAGGCGCTGGGAATCGCCACCATCCACCAAGAGCTCAACCTTGTGCCCACCATGTCCGTGGCCGAGAACATCATGCTTGGGCGCACCCCACGCCGCTTTGGATTGGTCAATCGCAAGCACCTCAAGGCACAAGCCCAAGCGGCACTGCACCTTATTGGCTTGGACGTGGACCTAGACATGCCGGTGGGTGAGCTGGGTGTGGCCAAACAGCAGCTCGTAGAAATCGCCAAGGCGCTGTCCATGAACGCGCGCATCCTCATCTTGGATGAGCCCACGGCCGCGCTCACCGGCAAGGAGGTTGATGCACTCTTTGCCGTGCTCGAGGAACTCAAGGCCAAGGGCGTGGCCATGGTCTTTATCAGCCACCACCTGGAGGAGCTGGCGCGCATTGCAGAAACCATTAGCGTGCTGCGCGATGGCTCTTTCATCGCCGAGGTCCCAGCCGATACGGACGAAGACGAGCTGGTGCGCCTCATGGTCGGCCGCGAGATTGAAAACCAATACCCGCGCGAGGTTCCTCCCGAGCGCGGCGAGGCCCTGTTGGAGGTCTCCGAGCTGACTGCCGACGGCGCCTTTCACGACGTCACCTTCACCGTCCATGCCGGCGAAGTCGTTGGCCTCGCCGGGCTCGTGGGCGCCGGCCGCACCGAAATCATTCGCGCCATCGCGGGCGCTGACCCATACGATTCCGGCACCATTCGCGTTGGCGGCACCCAGCTGCGCAGCGGCGATATTCGCGCCGCCATCCGTGCCGGCGTGGGCCATATCCCCGAAGACCGCAAATCCCAAGCACTAGTTCTGGACGCCTCGGTGGGCGATAACCTCGGATTCGCCACCCTCTACTCCACCGCTAAGGCGGGGCTGGCAGACCGCAGCGGCCAACGCCGTCGCGCCAGCGACGTAGCGGAGAAGCTGCGCATCCGCATGGCCGATCTCTCCCAACCCATCCGGAACCTATCCGGCGGCAACCAACAAAAGGCGGTCTTTGGCCGCTGGGTACTGGCCGGTTCCAAGGTCCTCCTCCTCGATGAGCCCACCCGCGGCGTCGACGTCGGCGCCAAGGTGGAGATTTACAACATCATCAATGAGGTCACCGCTGCCGGGGGCGCCGTTCTCATGGCCTCCTCCGATCTGCCCGAGGTGCTCGGCATGTCCGACCGCATCCTCGTCATGTCCGGCGGCCAACTCGCCGGCCAGCTCCCTAAGGACTCCACCCAAGACGAGGTCATGGCCTTTGCCGTATCCAATGTGACCTCTTCTACCTCTGCCTCTGCTGCCGCGCCTGCCGGCACTAACCCCAAGGATGAAGCATGACCAAGAATCGAGTAGTTAACTGGGCGATGAATAATGGCGCACTCGTCGGCCTCATTGCCCTGTGCATCGCGCTGTTTATCGCTACGCCGTATTTCCTTACCGTGGCGAACCTGCTCAATATCGGCATCCAGGCCGCCACGGTGGCCATCTTGGCCTTCGGCATGACCTTTGTCATCGTCACCGCCGGTATCGACCTCTCGGTGGGCTCGGTCGCCGCGCTCGGCGCCATGGTCTCTGCCTATATGTTCTCCACCGCGGGGCTGCCTGGCTGGCTCACCCTGCTCCTCGGCCTGGTCGTCGGTGCGCTGGCCGGCGCCATCTGCGGCATGGCCACCGCGTGGGGCAAGATCCCCTCTTTCATCGCGACGCTGGCCATGATGTCCATCGCCCGCGGCCTCACCCTGGTCATCTCCCAGGGCTCGCCGATTGAAACCGCTCCGTCCGTCAACGCCTTTGGCGGCGATATCGCAGGCTTCCCAGTGCCGATCATCATGATGGTTATCGCCGGGCTCATCTGCTGGTTCATCCTAGAGCGCACGGTACTCGGCCGCTCCATGTATGCCATCGGCGGCAACCTGGAGGCCGCCCGCCTCTCGGGCCTGCCGGTCAAGCGCATCCAGATCGCCGTCTTCGCGCTCTCCGGTTTCTTCGCCGCCTGGGCCGGCATGGTCATGGCCGGCCGCCTCGAATCCGCACAGCCGCAGGCCGGCACCGGCTATGAGCTCGATGCCATCGCGGCCGTCGTCATCGGCGGCGCCTCGCTCTCCGGTGGTCAGGGCAAGGCCACCGGCACACTGGTCGGCGCGATCTTGCTAGCGGTCATCCGCAATGGCTTGAACCTGCTCAACGTCTCCTCTTTTTGGCAGCAGATCGTCATCGGCCTGGTCATCGCGCTGGCCGTCGGCTTCGACGTCATCCGCAATAAGACGGCCAACTAAGGAGCACCCGCCATGAAAAAGCTCATCGCCACCCTCCTTGTCCCCGCCCTCGCGCTGGGCCTTGCCTCCTGCAATCGCTCGGAAGAAGACCGCAACCGCATCACGCTAGCGCTCTCGACGCAGACCAACCCCTTCTTCGTCGAGCTGCGCCACGGCGCACAAGATAAGGCCAAGGAACTCGGCGTTCCGCTAGACATCCAAGACGCTTCCGATGACCCCGCCCAACAGGTCAATCAGTTGGGCAATGCCACCTCCATGGGCGCCAAGGTCGTCGTGGTCAACCCCACCGATTCCGATGCCGTTGCCCCAGCGGTTCGCGGCATCAAAAATGACGGCGTGCCCGTCATCGGCGTGGATCGCGATGTCAACGGCGTAGAGCTGGATTCCATGGTGGCCTCCGATAACGTCGCCGGCGGCGCGCAGGCAGCGGATAAGCTCGCTGAAGCCATCGGGGAAAAGGGCGATATCCTCATCCTGCAGGGCACCGCTGGTACCTCCGCCTCGCGCGAGCGCGGCAAGGGCTTCGAGGAGCAGATTGCGAAGTATGGGGACATTCGGGTCGTCGGCAAGCAATCGGCGAATTTCGACCGCACCGAAGGTCTCAACGTCGCGACCAATTTGCTGCAGGCCAACCCGGATATCAAGGCCATCTTTGCAGAGAACGATGAAATGGCGCTCGGCGCGGTCGAGGCCCTAGGGTCGCGCGCCGGATCTGAGGTCAAGGTGGTGGCATTTGATGGCACCTTCGATGGCCTCAAAGCGGTCAAAGATGGCAAGCTGGAAGCTACCATCGCCCAGCAGCCCGCAGAGCTCGGCGCCCGCGCCATCGAACAAGCCGCAGCGCTCCTGCACGGTGGCGCGGCGGAGAAAAACGTCCCCGTCGAGGTCATCACCGTCACCCGCGACAATGTGGAGGATTTCCAATGAGCAAGCTAACCGTCGTCGGTTCCATCAATGCCGATCTCATCGTGCACGCCGAGCGCCACCCACAGCCCGGAGAGACCCTGCTGGGCTCTGGCGGCGACATTTTGGCCGGGGGCAAGGGCGCTAACCAGGCTGTCGCGGCCGCGCAGCTGGGCGCCACCGTGGCCTTCGTGGGCGCGGTCGGCTCCGATCCCTATGCCGAGCCCGCCATGCACTACATGCGCACCTCCGGCATCGATCTGGGCGCCGTGGAGCAGGCCGATACCAATACCGGCCTCGCTGTCATCACCGTCTCGGCCGATGGCGAGAACACCATCGTCATCTCCCCCGGCGCCAACGCGCTTGTCGACGCCCCCTTTGTCTCTTCCCGTGCATCCACCATCGCCGATGCCGACGTGGTGCTCCTCCAAGGCGAGATCCCTGCTTCCGGTTTCCAGGCCGCCGTGGAAGCGGCCCAGGGCCGCGTGGTGGTTAACCTCGCGCCCGTGGTCAAGGTCGACCGCGACTCGCTCCTGCAAGCCAATCCTTTGCTGGCCAATGAACACGAGGCCGGGCTCATCTTGGACCAGCTCGGTCTACCGTCTGAAGGCGCCCCGCGCGAGCTCGCCCACCGCCTAGTAGAGGCCGGCTTCCGGTCCGTCGTGCTGACCCTCGGCGCCCACGGCGCCTACGTGGCCACCCCGGAAGGCGGCACGGACATCCCCACCCCGCGCGTGACCGCCGTGGATACCACCGGCGCCGGCGATGCCTTCGCGGGTGCCTTCTGCGCCCAGCTGCTCACCGGTGCCTCGCTTGTCGATGCCGCCACTTTCGCCGCCCGCGTCGGCGCCTTCGCCGCCACCGGCAACGGCGCACAGCCGTCCTACCCCACCACCGAATCCGCCCTGCCGGAGGTCACCGATGCGTAGGTCCGGCCTGCTCAATCCCGCGCTCACCAGCGCCGTCGCCCGCTTGGGCCACACCGATACCTTCGTTATCGCCGATTGCGGCCTGCCCATCCCCCACGCTGTGCCCGTCATCGACCTCACGCTGACCTTCGGCATCCCCACCTTTGCCGATACCCTGGCGGCCCTCCTCGATGAGGTCGTGGTCGAAGCCGCCACCATCGCCGATACCACCCCGCCCGAGGTGCGCTGCCTGCTTCCCGCAGTACCGCTTACCGAGGTCTCCCATGACGACCTCAAGCGTGAGGTCGCCCGCGCTTCCTTCGTCGTGCGCACCGGTTCCACCACGCCGTTTGCCAATGTCATCCTGCGCTCCGGCGTCCCCTTCTAGCGCTTATAAACGCTTCCGCGTGCCCCTACGGTAAACACTTCCACCAGCACTTCTTGCTCCTCTACGGAGTACAGCACACGGTAATTTCCCACCCTTATTCTTCGGCCACTCCTGCCGGACAAAGCGATAGATCCCGGTGGATATGGGTCTTTAGCCAGTCCACCGATCGCGCGCTTAATCCGTTGATATTGCTTTCGGTTTCCCTGATGGATTTTCTGTAACTCCCGCTTAGCCTGCCGCGTCAACGCGATGTTGTAGTCCATGACCTCTTAAAAAGTTGTACTCTTTGCTAACTTAGTACTAGTAGTACTTTGATGTATTAGGAGCTTTCATTGTCTTTGCCACTTTCCGAACTCCGCACCCGCTTAGGCCAGGTCATTGACCAAGCCCACTACGCAGGCACCCGCACCGTTGTCACCCGCAACGGTAAGGAAGCCGCAGTTATCATTTCGCCTCAGGAACTAGCTTTCCTTGACCGCCTCGAAGCCGCCG
The DNA here is from genome assembly GCF_032821615.1 of Corynebacterium tuberculostearicum. Lineage (GTDB taxonomy): Bacteria > Actinomycetota > Actinomycetes > Mycobacteriales > Mycobacteriaceae > Corynebacterium > Corynebacterium tuberculostearicum_H. Next base: position 43,054 of record NZ_JAVBIF010000007.1, read on the forward strand.
CAGATGCTGAAGCCCTCCGCCAAGCCCGCGCCGCCGATACCGGCGAACGCTTCTCTTTTGAGCAGATCACGGAAGAAATTGAAGGGCGCTAGCCGTAAATTGGCTCGGCTTCAAACCACTGCGAACCACTCACGACATGCTTGTAGGCAAATTTCAGAGGAAAGGTCATCGCCTTCTTGGAGTACAGCTGCACCGCAGAGCTTCCTGCAAGCATGATTCCAGGCCACCGCTTGTGCAGGATGCGAGCTACCTCCATGGGAGTCGGTTCCCGCCACGTATAAATCCCGCGGCCGATTCGGATTATCTTTCCATTCGCTACATGAGTATTAAGCTCTCCCCTGCTTAGGCCTGAAACCAGTACTTCTTCCATGCTTCCCCCTTTGAGCATTATTCCCCTGCCCGAAAGCTTAAAGCACGCTTCCTCACGCCGCAGGCTACAACGATGCAAAGCAAGCACGTTTTATCCTTTTCCTCCGCAAATTTTGCCCGATCGTGCTTGTTTTGCATGTTGGCGAAGAGCGACGAGAACTTCGCTAGAGAATAGGAGACAAAAACAAACACGTTCTGCCGAAAAACTACGTAGTTTTGGCTAAAACGTGCTTGTTTTGTTTGGCCTTAGACCGGAGAGCTACTCTCCTAGCAGCTTGTCGCGCAGGTTCTTATCCTTCTGCTCGACTTCCTCGGCCATCTGCTTTTGGTAGTCCACCATCTTGTCTTGGATGGCGGGGTCGCCAGCGCCGAGGATGCGGGCGGCGAGCAGGCCGGCGTTCTTCGCACCGCCGATGGAGACGGTGGCTACCGGCACGCCGCTGGGCATCTGCACGATGGACAGGAGGGAGTCGAGGCCATCGAGATCCTTTAGTGCGCGGGGGATACCGATGACCGGCAGCGGCGTGGCCGCGGCGACCATGCCGGGAAGGTGCGCGGCACCGCCGGCGCAAGCGATAATCGCCTTCAACCCGCGGGTATGGGCTTCCTTGGCATAGGCCAGCATCTTTTCCGGGGTGCGGTGGGCGCTGACCACGCCGACCTCGAAGGGGATGCCAAAGTCCGCGAGGACCTGAGCGGCGGGTTCAACGGTGGGCCAATCGGAATCGGAGCCCATGATGATGCCTACGTGCGGTTGCATAGTGTCCTTTCTACAGGAAGGAATTTAAGCCCATTCGGCGTGCACGAGGAAGTGCGCGGCCTGGCGGGCGATGGTCAGGGTCTCGTCGGTATCTTCACCGGTGACGTTGACGTGGCCAATCTTGCGGCCAGGGCGGTGATCCTTGCCGTAGAGGTGAATCTTGGCCTGCGGGTAGCGCTGCATTACTTCACGGACACGCTCCGGCATGGGCATGGCGGGATCTTTGTCGGCGCCCAAGACATTGGCCATCACGGTGACGGGTGCAAGCGCGTCGACTGCGCCCAAGGGGAGGTCGAGCACGGCGCGCAGGTGCTGCTCAAACTGGGAGGTGACGCAGCCATCCTGGGTCCAGTGGCCGGTGTTATGCGGGCGCATGGCCAGTTCGTTGACGGAGATATCCTCGCCTTCGGGGCCGTCGAAAGCAAAGAGTTCGACGGCCAGCACGCCGGTCACGCCGAGGGACTCGGCGATGGACAGGCCCAGCTCGGAGGCGCGCTGGGAAAGTTCCGGTGTAAGGCCAGGGGCGGGAGCGATGGCCTCGGCGCAGATGCCGTTTTCCTGGCGGGATTGGGTAATCGGCCACACCTTGGCCTCGCCGGAAGGACGGCGGGCGACCAAGATGGAAAGCTCGCGGGTAAGTTCCACCTTTTCCTCTGCCATCAGCGGGGTTCCGGCCTCGAGCAGCTCGGAGACCAGCTCAAAGCAATTATCGGCGGTGGGGAACCATACGCCCTTGCCGTCATAACCACCGCGGCGGGCCTTGAGGCACACGCGGCCATCGACGGCGTCGAAAAAGGCGCGGGCATCGGCCACCGAGTCGATGGCGGCAAAGCGCGGCACGGGAGCGCCCAGCGCGGCGAGCTTTTCGCGCATCTTGAGCTTATCTTGCGCATAAATGAGGGCGGTGGGCTGGGGCTGGACGTTAAATCCGGCGTCGATAAGCGCGGCGGAGTGCTCGTTGGGCACATGCTCATGCTCGAAGGTAATGGCATCCGCGCCCTCTGCCACACCGCGCAGCTCCTCCAAGGAGGTGTAATCCCCCAGCACCACGTCCGGGGTGACCTGCGCGGCGGAGGAATCCGGCTTGCTGGCCAGAATCCGCAGGTGAACATCGAGTTCCGCGGCGGCCGGCTGCATCATGCGAGCCAGCTGGCCGTCGCCACAAACAGTTACAATAGGCTTTAAGTCACTCACGTCCCCCAATACTAGCCTGGATACTATGTTCACTCGTCATACCATCTTCCAAAATTCCCTCATGTCCGCTTTGCTGGACGGCATTTATGACGGCGAAATGACCATTTCGGAACTGCTTGGTAAGGGCAATTTTGGCCTCGGCACCTTTGATGGCCTCGACGGAGAGATGATCATTTTGGACGGCACCTGCTACCAGCTGCGCGGCGATGGCTCCGCGCAGATTGCAGACCTAGACCAGCGCACCCCTTACGCGGTGGCCACGAACTTTGTCCCGCGCATTACTGCCGACGCCCCCGCGGGCCTGCGCCGCGATCAGCTCTCCGCGTTCATCGATAAGCTCGAGCCTTCCGCTAACTACATGTACGCGGTGCGCATCGTGGGCACGTTCAAGGAGGTGACCACCCGCACGGTGGTCAAGCAAGAAAAGCCCTACCCGCCAATGTCAGAAGCCGTGGGCGGCGATAAGGAGCTGCATTTTAAGGACGTCGAGGGCGTCATCGGCGGCTTCCGCACCCCCGTTTATGAAAAGGGAATCTCGGTACCGGGCTGCCACGTGCACTTTATCGACGCCGCCCGCACCTCCGGTGGCCACGTGCTGGACTACGTAGTGGATGAGGCAACGGTTGAGCTCTGCCCCGCCTCCGACCTAGAACTGCGCCTGCCGCTGACGCAAGAATTCAGCCGGGCCAACCTCTCTCCCGAGGATCTGGATAGCCAGCTGCACACCACGGAGGTTAAAACCAAGGGCGATCGTTAATAATCTCAGCCACGCGCTTGGGCCTGGCCACGTTGGGAAAATACATGGCTCGGTCCCAGCCGTGAATCGCTAGGGATACCCCGCCCCGGCGCTTGCGGGCGCCGCGGATATCCTGCAGCGGAATCGAATCAATATTGCGGCCCTCGCGCGCGATGACGCGCCTATTAGTCACGATGAAGCGCTTCCGGCGGGCCTTATAAAGAGGAATGAGAAAGCGCCAGATTCCCAGCAGCGCCCATACCGCGACGAGGCCATTGCGCAGCATCGGGTCTACTGCTTGGACATCGCACCAGCCGATAGCAATCCACAGCAGGCCGGTGATGAGGATGAGCTCGAGGAAGGGGAAAATCAGCGCGCGAAACGGCGCGGAGACATCCGCGCGCTTGACCTCACCTTGGCCCATCTTCATTAGTCCCATAGCTATGGATGCTACCTCGCGTGTCTACTGTGGTGATTTACTGCTGTGGGCGCAGGTGCGTGACATCACCTGCGGAATAGTACTCGCCGGCGACCATGATGCGGCCGTCTTCGCCGATTTCATCAACGTGCCCGGTGACATCGCCGGACGGGGTCTCTAAGCGTACCTCCTGGCCGAGCGAGGAGCAGACCGCACGGTAGTCACGAAGAAGCTGCGGATCTTGGTTCTCCCACTGCACGATGCGACGGCGCAGGTTCTTCAGCACGGTAATGGCCAGCTCGGTGCGGTCCGTATCGCGGCCCTCGAGTGCGAGCGAGGTGGCCTTTTCAATCGGTAGTTCCTCACGAGTCAGGGTGACGTTGATGCCCATGCCCACGACGACGCGCGCGGATGGTGCGGCGCCACCTACTGCCTTATTTACTTCGGCCTTATTAACCTCCGCCTTGTTGACTTCGGCCTTGCCTACCTCCACCTTGGTGAGCTCGGTCTTTGGCGCGGCCTTGAAGGCTTGGCCCACGGGACCGGCCTCGGCGAGGATGCCGCACAGCTTATTGCCGTCGATATGCACGTCGTTCGGCCACTTCAGCACGGTGCCCTCGATCGAATCGGTCACCGCGAGGCCCGCGGCCAGCGGCAGGGTGCCCAGGTGCTCGAGGGATTCCGGCAGCAAGAGCACGGAGAAGATGACCTGGGAGCCGGCCGGCGCGGTCCAAGTGCGGCCGAGGCGGCCCTTGCCGGAAAGTTGTTCGTCGGCAAGCAGCACGGTGCCATCCGCAACGTTGGTGGCCTGCATCAAATCGGTATTGGTGGAGCCGGTCTTTTCCACGAAATCGATGGTGGTGAAATCGTCCGCCAGCGCGGTGCGAATGCGTTCCAAATCAAGTGCAGTCATAAGCTTCAAGGATACCGGCCGCCAATGGTGCTAGTGTGTTGCGCATGGCAAAGGTCACTTTTGAAAAGGTCAACATCACCTACCCCGGCGCGAGCGCGCCCACGGTAAAAGAATTGGACCTCGATATCGCAGACGGCGAATTCCTAGTCCTCGTTGGCCCATCGGGCTGCGGCAAATCCACAACGCTACGCGCCTTAGCGGGTCTGGAACCTACATCCAGCGGCCGCATCACCATCGATGGCAAGGACGTGACCAACCTGGAACCAGGTGATCGCGATATCGCCATGGTCTTCCAGAACTATGCCCTCTACCCGCACCTGACGGTGGAGGAAAACATGGGCTTTGCCTTGAAGTTGGCGAAGCTACCAAAGGCCGAAATCAAGGCCAAGGTGCACGAGGCGGCGGAAACGCTCGGCCTGAACGAGTACCTCAAGCGCAAGCCTAAGGATCTATCCGGCGGCCAGCGCCAGCGCGTGGCTATGGGCCGAGCTATTGTGCGCGAGCCGAAGGCCTTCCTTATGGACGAGCCGCTATCTAACTTGGATGCCAAGTTGCGCGTGCAGACCCGCGCGGAGTTGGCCAGCCTCCAGCAGCGCCTGGGCACGACGACCGTGTATGTCACCCACGACCAGGTGGAGGCTATGACCATGGGCGACCGCGTGGCGGTACTCAAGGCCGGCGAGCTGCAGCAGGTAGCCCCGCCGCGCGAGCTTTACGACGCCCCCGCGAACGAATTCGTTGCCGGTTTCATCGGCTCACCAGCCATGAATATCTTTGACTACAACGGTTCCCGCGTGGGCGTGCGCCCGGAAAAGATGTTTATCAACAAAGGCCCGGTGGGCTTCCAAGGCGTGGTGGATATTGTGGAAGAGCTGGGCGCCGAGTCCTATGTCTACGTCACCGTTGGCGACAATCGCCTAGTCGCCCGAGCCGAAGGCACCCCACCGCAGCGCGGCGAGGAGGTCGTGCTGACCTTCAACCCACGCGAGGCCCACCGCTTCGATCCGGAAACGGGCCGGCGCATCGCGCAGGACTAGTTCTAGCGGAGGCTAAGCCGCGGAGAACGCTGGGCTCGGGGACACAGGTACGCGTCCCCGCCACCCACAGCCCCTTTTCTACCCCCGTTTAGAGTTAAATAGGCCAAAATTATCCACCTTTTGGTTTCCGTATTTTAGGTTTAAAGAACCGAAAGTTTTCCGAAAGGTGAATTCCATGAAGAAATTCCTGCTTCGCACCACCGTTGCGACTACCGCAGTTTTGGCACTGGCCGGCTGCTCTTCTTCCTCCTCCGATTCCGCTGCGGGCGGTTCCTCCGAGGGCGGCGCGGATGCGCGCGGCCCCATCACCTTTGCCATGGGCAAAAATGACACGGACAAGGTGACCCCCATCATCGAGAAGTGGAACGAGCAGCACCCGGACGAGAAGGTCACCCTCAAGGAGCTGGCCGGTGAGGCCGACGCCCAGCGCGAAACCCTGGTGCAGTCCCTGCAGGCAGGCAGCGATGACTACGATGTCATGGCCCTCGACGTGGTGTGGACCGCGGAGTTCGCCGCCAACCAGTGGCTGCAGCCGCTCAATGGTGACTTTGAGACCGATACGGATGAGCTTTTGCCGGCCACCGTGGAGTCCGCCACCTATAACGACGTGCTCTACGCCCTGCCGCAAAACACCAACGGACAGCTGCTTTTCCGCAATACCGAGCTCGCGGATAAGGCGCCGGAGAAGTTTGCGGACCTTAAGTCCGCGTGCAAGGCACTGGACAAGGGCAAGGACTGCCTGACCACCCAGCTCAAGCAGTACGAGGGTTTGGCACTCAACACCGCCGGCTTTATGGAAGGTTGGGGCGGCTCCGTCCTGGATAAGGACGGCAACGTCACCGTGGACTCCAAGGAGGCCAAGGACGGCCTGCAGGCCATGGTGGATGCCTACGAGGAGGAGACCATTTCCAAGGACTCCACCGCCGCCACCGAGGAAGAAACCAATATGGCCTTTACTGAGGGCAAGACCGCCTTCGCCATGAACTGGCCATATATGTACTCCAACGCGGTGGATGCCGGCGTCGACGTCGAGGTTCAGGCCCCGCTGGGCAAGGACGGTGTAGGCGTGTCCACGCTGGGCGGCTATAACAACGGCATCAATATCAACTCCAAGAATAAGGGCACCGCGCTCGACTTCATGAAGTTCATCATCAACGAGGACAACCAGAAGTCCTTTGCGGAGCAGTCCTTCCCGCCGGTCTTGGCTTCCATCTACGATGACCCGCAGCTGCAGCAGGAATTCCCGTACCTGCCGGCACTCAAGGAGTCTCTAGAGAACGCGGCACCGCGCCCGGTTTCCCCGTTCTACTCGGCGATTTCTAAGGCCATCCAAGACAATGCCTACGCTGCCTTGACGGATGGCAAGTCGGTGGATGATGCCACCGCCGATATGAAGGCGGCCATCGAATCGGCTTCCCAGGGCTAAGCGCCCAATCCGGGTGAGGTAGGCGGACACCCCGCCGCCTCACCCTTTGTGGTTTTCACTCCCCTAATGGGGATAGAATCTAGCCAATACTTAGCATTTCTTGAACAGAAAGGCGGTCCAGCGTGGCTATTGCTTCGCCGACTGCGTCCAAGGGGGCGCCGAAGGGGGCGTCGGCAAGCGTGCCGAAGCCCCAGCGCAAGAATTATGGGCGCGTGGCCGGGCTGATTGCTCCGGCGCTCATCGTGCTCGCCGTCATCATCGGCTACCCCATCATCCGCGCCATTTTTCTGTCCTTCCAAGGCAATAGGCACCTCAACCCGCAAACGGGGCTTTTTGAGGAAGGCGGCTTTGCCGGGCTGGAAAATTATCTGTACTGGATTAATAACCGGTGCGTTTCCGGCACTGGTCAGATTTCTACCTGCCCGCCGGGCGTTATCGCCACGGACTTTTGGCCGGCGGTAAAGATTACGCTCTTTTTCACCATCGTTACCGTGCTGCTGGAGACCATCCTGGGCATGCTGATGGCGCTGATTATGAATGGTGAGTACCGCGGCCGCGGCCTGGTGCGCGCTGCGGTGCTTATCCCCTGGGCTATTCCTACGGCCGTCACGGCCAAGCTGTGGCAGTTCATGTTCGCCCCGGAGGGCATCATCAACTCGCTTCTTGGTGCGGACATTGCTTGGACCACGGACCCGTTTTACGCTCGCCTGGCTGTCATCATCGCGGACGTATGGAAGACAGCACCATTCATGGCGCTGCTCATCCTGGCCGGCCTGCAGATGATTCCCAAGGACGTTTACGATGCCGCCCGCGTGGACGGCGCCAACCGTATTCAGACCTTCTTCCGCATCACGCTCCCGCTGGTGCGCCCGGCTCTCATGGTGGCCGTACTCTTCCGTACCCTGGATGCGCTGCGCATGTATGACCTACCGGTCATCATGATTTCTAGTTCCTCCAACTCCCCCACCGCGACCATCTCCCAGCTAGTGGTAGAGGATATGCGCCAAGGCAATTTCAACTCCGCCTCCGCGCTCTCCACCCTTATCTTCCTTCTCATCTTCGTCGTCGCCTTTATCCTCATCCGCTTCCTTGGCGCGGATGTCTCCGGCAGGAAGGCAGCTAAATAATGCGTAAATTCGGACACTACGCCGGCATCATTTTCATCATGTTCTGGGGCCTAGCTCCCTTTTACTGGATGCTGGTAACGGCGCTGCGGGATCAGCGATTCACCTTCGATACCACCCCGTGGCCCACCCACGTCACGCTGGATAATTTCCGCGATGCCCTGGCTACCGATAAGGGAAATGACTTCCTAGCCGCACTTGGAAACTCGCTGCTTATCTCCCTGGTTACTACCGCTGTGGCCGTGCTCATCGGCGTCTTTACCGCCTATGCACTTTCCCGTTATGACTTCCCGGGGAAGGGAATCGTCACCGGCATTATCCTGGCCGCCTCCATGTTTCCAGCCATTGCTTTGGTCACTCCGCTCTTCCAGCTCTTTGGCACCCTGGAATGGATTGGTACCTACCGCGCGATGATCATCCCCAATATTTCCTTCGCGCTTCCGCTGACGGTTTATACGCTGCTGAGCTTCTTCCGCCAGCTGCCCTGGGAACTAGAAGAAGCAGCCCGGGTGGATGGCGCCTCGCGCTCCCAGGCCTTCCGCCTAGTGCTTCTGCCGCTTGCGGCGCCGGCGCTATTTACCACCGCGATCATCGCCTTTATCACCACGTGGAATGAGTTCATGCTGGCCAAGCAGCTGTCCACCACCGATACCGAGCCGGTGACCGTAGCCATTGCACGCTTTTCCGGCCCGTCCGCTTTCGAGTACCCGTATGCTGCAACCATGGCCGCCGGCGCATTGGTGACCATCCCATTGGTCATCATGGTGCTCATCTTCCAGCACCGCATCGTCGCCGGTCTCACCGCAGGTGGTGTCAAGGCCTAATGCGCCGGGCCATGCTGTGGGATACCGCCTTAGGTTTCCTCGGTTTCTTTAGCCTCCTCGCGGTTATCCAAGCTGTACTCAATCTCTTCCACGACTCCCCCGCCTTATGGCCCGGCCTCCTCGCCGGCGTCTTGTGCCTCCTTACCTACCTGACCTGGCGGGCGAAAAGAAAGGACCTTTCATGAGCTGGTACCACAATGCCGTCTTCTACCAGGCCCTCGTCGGCTCCTTCAAGGCCGATGGGGATAAGGAGGTAGGCACGCTGCGCGGGGTCATCGATAAGCTGGATTACCTGCAGTGGCTCGGCGTGGACTGCCTGTGGCTCTCGCCGTTTTATGCCAGCCCCTTGCGCGATGATGGCTACGATATCGCGGACTACTACTCCATCCATCCGGATTACGGCACGATGGAGGACTTTGAAGAGCTCATTGCGCAGCTGCACCGCCGCGGCATGCGCATTATGACGGATCTGGCGCTCAATCACACCAGCTCCGACCACCCGTGGTTCCAGGCCTCCCGCACGGCTCCCACCGGCCCCTATGGCGATTTCTATGTTTGGGGCGATGACCCAGAGCGCTACCCCGAAATCCGTGTCATTTTCACCGACGTGGAAACCTCCAATTGGACATGGGATGACCAGCGCGCCAGTACTACTTCCACCGCTTCTACTCCCACCAGCCGGATTTGAACTACGATAACCCGGCCGTGCAGGAGGAAGTGTTCAAGATCTTGTCCTTCTGGATGGACAAGGGGTTGGACGGCCTGCGCCTTGATGCTATTGCTTACCTCTTTGAACGCGATGGTCTGGGTGGCGAGTCCCTGCCGGAGACCATCGAGTTTGTGGAGAAGATTCGCTCCTTCATGGACACCCACTACCCGGACGCGGTGCTCATCGCGGAGGCCAACCAGCCTCCGGCCGAGACCATGCAGTTCTATGGCAAGGGCGAGCGCTTCCACATGGTCTTCAACTTCCCGGTTATGCCGCGGTTGTACCAAGCATTGGCGCTTGCCGACGCCACCCCGGTCTACTCCATCCTCGACGAACTACCCGCCCTGCCGGATGGCTGCCAATGGGGTACCTTCCTGCGCAACCACGATGAGCTCACCCTGGAGATGGTGGACGATGACGTGCGCGAGCTAATGTATGAGGCTTTCCTCCCCGATGATGAAATGCGCGCCCATGTGGGCATTGCCCGCCGGCTGATGCCGCTGATGAACGGTGATCGCCGCAAGGTGGAGCTCATGTTCTCGCTGCTGATGACCCTGCCGGGCGCACCGTTTATCTACTACGGCGATGAGATTGGCATGCTCGATGACACCACGCTCCCAGACCGCTATGCGGTGCGCACCCCAATGCAGTGGGACGATTCCGAGCACTCTGGTTTCAGCACCAAAGCACCTTCCCGCCTTCCGGTTGTGGGAGGTACCTCCGTGGCCGCCCAGCTTGATGACGCCACCTCGTTGCTCAACACCGTTCGCTCCATGATTGCCGAGCGCCATGCCCATCCGGATCTCGGCACCGCTCCGTGCGAACCAGTAGAGACGGGCGAGGAAGCCGTCCTTGGCTACCAGCGCGGCGATCTGCTGTGCCTGCACAACTTCAGCGATCGCTCCATCGACTTGGGCCCAGTAGAGCTCGGGCCGTACGGCTACGCCTGGCTGCCAGCCTAAGCCTGAGCGCGCAGCTGCAGCCTCCTCTCCTACTGGCGCACTGCGCAACCCACAGAGAAAAGCGCCCTGTCGGTCCTTATGGGCCGACAGGGCGCTTAATAGTTGTGGTGGCCTAGTTCCACTCAGGCGCGTCTTCGAGGCGCAGCTCGGAGTAGCGCGCTTCTGGCACAGAAGCCGAATACGGCTTGCCCTGGGCTTCCCACTGCTGGTCGGAGTTGCAGCGCACGTCCTGACCGTCAGTGTCGAGCATGGTAAAGCCCCATACCAGCTTGCCCTGCGAGTTCGCAGGCAAGGTGTACGGGCCAACCACCTGGTTTAGCTTCCAGTGCTGCTCGCTGACGTAGTTGAAGCCATAGGTCTTGGTCAGCACCTTGGCCAGCTCGCCGGTGCCCTCAACGGATCCGGAGACCTCGATGGTCTGCGTGCGAGCCTGGGTAACAGTGTGCTTGACCGGTACTTCCTCGGCGTTGCGGTTTGCCACGCTAGTAGCGTCGGTCTGCTTGAACCAGCGGCGCTTTGCGGTGACGTAGGTGCCGTTTTCACCTGGCGTCGAGCAATGCGTGCCTGGCTTGTAGTCGTCGTTCCAGCGCTGGGGCAGCTCAAAGTCCCCACCGAAATCAGCGGCGTGGGCAACAGGAGCGGCCACCAGGCTCAGCGCCGCGAGGGCGCTAGCGATGGACGTCTTGCTCACGTTTAGCCCCAATCGTTGTTATCGCGGGTGGAGACCTCGATGTGGCGCTCCTTCGGCAGGGTGGCGGTGAAGGTGCCGCCGTTGGCCTGCCACTTGTGGTCGGAGCCGCACACGGTCTTCTGGCCTTCGAAGTCAGAGACAACCCAGCCGGCGCGCAGGACGGCGGTCTTGCCCGGAGCAATGTTGTACGGACCAACCTGCTCGCCTACCTCGTAGGACTGGCTATCGGTGTAGCTGGAGGAGAAGGTGAAGTTGATGAGGTCCATCAGCTTGAAGTCAACGCCGGCGGAAACATTCCAGGTCTTGGTTTTGGTTTCCTTGATAGAACGGGTAACGGGCAGCGGCTCATCGTTGTAGTTGGACACGGTCCAGGAACCGGCGGAGCCATCGAAGTAGGTGCGCTTGATGTCAACGGTCTGGCCGGTATCACCCGGGTTGGAGCAACGCTCACCGATGGTGGTCGGGTTGGCCGGGCCGAGGTCGCGCTGCGGCAGGGCGTTAGCGGCCGGAGCGAAGATGAGGCCGGAAGCAACGGCAAGAGCCGCGGTGGTAGAAGCAATCTTGGACTTGAACATGGAACTTTCTCCTTGTGTAGGTGTGGTGGGGTTTAGTAGATGGTTTGGGTGGAAACCGGCAGGTCACGGAAGTCGTCCGGAGTGACGTCCTCGGTGCGGGTATTGCCGGCCTTATCGGTGATCTTGGCCTCTGCCCAGAAGCCGCTCGGGGCGGAGGTCTGCTTGTAGTTAGAGGTGAGGTCGTAGTCTCCGCTCTTGCCGCAGTGAATCTCGCGGTAGTTAATGCGGGTCATGGTGGTGCCATACTCCACACGCACGCGCTCGCCTGGCTTGAGGTCGACGTGCTTGAGCTCGGTGCCGACCGGCATGTAGGCGCGCTTTACGGCACCGACGGACTCCAGCCAGCCCTTCGGAATATCGCCGCGGTTGCCCTGCCAGTTGGTGTATGGGGCGTGCTCGGCGCCAACGACGAAGTCAGTTACCGGTGCAAACTCGTAGTCACCCTTGGACCAGTTGAGGAAGTCCGTGGAGTAACCAGCCTTGCGGTAGGTCGGCTTTACAGCGGTGATGTCCAGCGGGTACCAGGAGCTATCGCCGGCTTCACACTTATCGCCTTCCTTAGGCCAGGAGGGATCGCGCTGCAGATCCGCAGAAGGCTGCATGATCTCATCCTTCTTCGGATCGGCGATCTTCTCTAGGCTCGGGCCGGATACGGAGGTGTAGTTGCCCTCGATGGGCTTGGAGTTTGCACCCGGGGAACGGGATGGAATTTCCATGGCCAGATCAGACACGGAGCCGTCCGCCTTGATGATGTAGGCAAAGGCGTAGCGCTCGGCCGGGCCCTTACCGCGGATGACGTTAGAGCCTGGGATATTTTCCAAGCGGTCATCGTTGCAGCCTACGAACATGGAGATGAAGTCCTTTTCAATCACGCCGTACTCGACGCGGAAGGACTCACCCGGCTTCAGCTTCACTGGGCCGAAGGTTTCTTTATCGCGCCAGCCGTTGGTCATCTTCAGACCAATATCGGACTTAGCGGTGGTGTCCCAACCGGAAGGCAGCTTGGCCTTGGAATTGGCTTCAATCTCGTGATTGGTACCAGTTTCTACCTCGGCGGTGTAGGGCACTTCTTGGTTGGTGGTGTTTTTAAACTGCAGGGTGCCGTCGCTCATGTAGCGGCGGCCGGTTTCTGCAAAGCGCCATTCGCGCTCTGCATTATCGCCGGCGGCACTGCAGCTCTTGTAGAGGTTGGAAATGGGATATGCCTGCGGCATCGGGGGAACATCTCCCGCGTGTGCCACTGGCGTGAAGAGAGCCGCTACGGCGAGCGGTGCGAGCAAACGCAGTCCCTTTTTAATCACCAGAAGACCGTCCTTAATAGATCGTTAAAATCAGGGGAAACATTCATGAAGACTCAGGCAATCATAAGGGCTTACGGGGCACACATCAATAGTTGAATGAAAATCTTTCTAATGCTTTTATCCACCTTGAGGTGCAATAATGGGCACTCACCTGCCCAGCACCGTTAAATGTTTACAGTGGGAACCACCCCCAGATTAGGGCCCTTTGGCCTAGTGCCACCCAAGGAATTCCCAGGTTTTATGCACCGCCCACACTGTGGTGGCATTTGCCACCCAATCATTTTCCGCACCGCGTCCCCGCAGCGTTCCATTCCGCATTGACCGGGGTGCGCTAGTAATGTGGGGGCCTATGACTGACCTGAAAACCACCGCCGGCAAGATCGAGGACCTGGACGCCAAGCTCGCCGAGTCCCGCGCGCCGCTGGGAGAAGGCGAGCCGGCCGCCCGCACCCGCGTGACGCAGCTGCTCGATGAGGGCTCCTTCGTGGAAACGGACGCGCTAGCCCGCCACCGCTCTACCGACTTCGGTCGCGAGCATGACCGCCCTTATACCGATGGCGTGGTCACCGGCTACGGCACTATCGACGGCCGCCGCGTGTGCGTCTTTAGCCAGGACGGCGAAATCTTCGATGGCACGATGGGTGAGGTTTATGCCGAAAAGCTCACCAAGATATATGACCTCGCCATCAAGACCGGCGTGCCCATCATCGGCATCTATGAATCCACCGGCCCGCGTGTACAAGAAGGCATCGTCACCATGGCCGGATACGCCCGCCTCATGGCGCGTGTCTCCCAGGCTTCGGGCCTCATCCCGCAGATTTCCGTTGTCGCAGGCAATACCAGCGGCATTGCGGCGTTCGCGCCAACGTTTGCCGATGTCCTCGTAGTCACCCAGGGCACCGCCCTCCACCAGGCCGCCAGCCACGTGGCCGGCGCGGAGCCGGAAACCTTCGGCGGCGCCGCAGCCCACGCGGAATCCGGCACTGCCCACTTGGTGGCCAGCGATGACAAGCAGGCTCTGTCCCTCGTGCGCGACGTTGTGGCTTACCTACCCGCCAATAACCGCGCTGAAGCGCCGCGCGTGGAGGCCGGTAGCGTCGCGGACTTCGATCTCAATAGCGTCATCCCGGATACCGCCGCGCAGGCCTATGACATGAGCGATGTCATCAAGGCTGTCGTCGATGAAGGCTCCTTCTTCGAGCTTTCTGCCGAGGCAGCACAAAACATCCTTACCGGCTTTGCCTACATCGATGGCCGCGCCGTCGGCATCGTTGCCAACCAGCCGCTGGCGCTGGCCGGCGCTCTAGACTCCGCCGCGGCAGAAAAGGCCGCACGCTTCGTGCGTACCTGTGATGCCTTCAATACCCCCATCGTGGAATTCGTGGACTCCCCAGGCTTTGTGCCTACCCCGGAAGAGGAAAAGGCCGGACTGCTGCGCAGAGCGTCGAAGTTTGCCTATGCGCAGGCTGAAGCGAGCGTCGGCAAGCTCACTGTGATCACCCGCAAGGCCATTGGCCCGGCCTACGTATTTATGGGCGCCAAGGACCTCGGCGCGGACCTGGTCTACGCATGGCCCACCGCGGAAATTGCCGTCACCCAGGCCTCCCAAGCTTCCCTGGCCATTTATGGCTCGGAGGACAAAGAAGAGGAGATGGACGAGCTCTTCTTGCACCCGTATGCCGCAGCAGAGCGCGGGCTGGCCGATAATGTCATCGAGCCAAAGGCAACCCGCCACTACCTGGTAGAAGGCCTGCGCCTGCTAGAGCGCAAGGCCGTAGCCCAGGTACCGAAGAAGCACGGAACCGTTTAGGAGGGGACATGTCTGCACCTGAAATCAAGGTAGTAAAGGGCAATCCCACCGAGGATGAGCTCGCGGCCCTGCGCACAGTCTTAGCGCAGATGAGTGCAAAGCACTCGGGCGCTACCGGCGAGCGCAATGAATGGGGCAACCCAGCCGAGCGCTTCGAGCGCTTTGGCGCGCAGCGCGTCTACAACCCCTCCGCCTTCCATACCGTGCGGTACTTCTAATGCGGCTTATCCTTGCCTCCCAATCACCCTCGCGCGCGTCTATCCTGCGCGGCGCGGGCGTGGAGCCCATTTTAGAGCCGGCCGATATAGACGAGCGCTCTCTCGAAGCCTCGCTCGCAGGCCACCCGCCGGCCGATGTCGTGGCGGCCCTCGCCACCGCCAAGGCCGAAAAGGTGGCCGAACGCTACCCCACCGAGCCTGTCATCGGCGGCGATTCCATGCTGCTGCTCGACGGCGAGCTACAAGGCAAGCCCCTTACCGAGGAAGCCACCATTGAGCGCTGGCACCAGCAAGCCGGCCGCACAGCCGAGCTGCTGACCGGCCACTGCCTTATCTTTGGCGATAAGCGCCATGTAGAAACGTCCACCACCACGGTGCACTTTGCCCACGCCAGCGAGGCCGATATCGCAGCATATGCCCACTCCGGCGAGCCTCTCCACTGCGCCGGCGCCTTCACCTTGGAAGCCATGGGCGGCTGGTTCATTGACCGCATCGAAGGCGATCCTTCCTCCGTTATCGGACTATCGCTGCCGGTGGTGCGCCGCGCGCTCTATGCCTTTGATCTGAACGTCTCCGATTTCTGGTAGCCGCGCGCCGGCGCCGCTACAGTGGGGTGGCATGGAAATGAAAGACATGCTTGCCCCGAAACCCATTGAGCTGCCGGCCGATCCCGGCGCAGAGTCCACCTCGGATCTCGCCGCCGGCATTGTTGCCCACCCCGATTCCCCGCTGCTGTGGGCGCTCCTAGCGGAGCAGGAGCTCAAGGAGCAGGAAGGCTCTGAGCCGTCCGCTTTCATCACCGCCTACGCTTGCGCGCGCACGGGTTACCACCGCAGCCTCGACCGCCTGCGTGGCAATGGTTGGAAGGGTTGGGGCCCTGTCCCCTTCTCCCATGAACCGAACCAGGGTGTCCTACGCGCCATCGCCGCGCTCGGCCACGCAGCAAAGGCCATCGGCGAGGACGATGAGTACGACCGCATTCGCCAAATGCTTTCCGACGCCGACCCGGAGTCCGTCGCCACCCTCCTCGACTAATCCTGGAGTTCCCGCATGCCTGCCGTGACACCGCGCTACCTACACCGCTTCTCTGCCGCCGTATTGCTCACTGTTTCCGTGCCGCTCACGCTGAGCGCCTGCGGTACTCAGGAAGATTCTTCTTCCTCCCATCAGCCGGTCTTTTCCAGCCAAGTACCTGCCGAAGATGATTCCGCCGGCGGGGACGATGCAGCTTCCGCGGCCGCACCCTCCCCGTCCGAGTCCACCGACGGGGGCGATGAAGCGACCACGCCGCAGCAGGATAAGAGCGAGGACAGCGAGTGCACGGAGCTCCCCAACGACCCGCGCAAGGTCTACGCCTCTGGCACGGCACCTGGACGCATGCCCGCTGATGACGGCAGCGATTTCAATTACTGGATCGCCGATATCGACAACTCCTATGACCCGTGCTCGACGATCAGCTGGATCATCTTCCGCGGCTCAATGGGCGATTTAAACGGTCCGGCAGGCACCGGCGCCTCGATTGCTGATGGGCTAGCCCTCTATGTCAACGGTGCCCCGGTAAAGGACATGTCCATCTTCCACAAGGTTGAGAGCGTCACCCCGGTCTCAGACAACGAGGTCGATTTCACGTGGGGAGAGCGCAGCCGCACCACCGCGGAGGGCATTACCGCCCACCACACCGTGCGCTTGCGGGCACAGGACGATTCCCTCGAACCGGTATCCGGCGAAGTCGCGGAATTCAACAAGATGTGGGTTGACCTTCCCAGCTACCAGCTTGGCACCTACGACTAACTTTTAGGCCGGCATTTAATCGTCTGGGCCCGCAATACAATGCGCCCCAGCGGAATTTCGCTGGGCGCTCGTCGTTGCTCGCTTAATTGAGCAATCAGCTCATTACAGTGCTAGTCCATCTTGTCCAGGATGTCGCCGGTGTTTTGCGCAATGCGCACGTTCGCCACCATGGCTTCCAGGAATAGCCTGATGGCAACCATGATTGCGTAGTAAATGACAGTGCTCAGTACCGCCAGGAAGATGAACGCAAAAATGCTTCCGAAGATGGCGGACGCGGAATCTTCCTGAATGCCATAAATGCCCATGCCGGTGGCGAAGAAGAAGGCACCGAGGAGGTGAAGGATCCACATGATGCCGCCAAGAATCATGGCGACCTTGTAGATTTCCTTCACATGGGTGAGGGTCAGGAAGTGCTTAAACTCGAACTCAAAGAGCCCGCCCAATAGGCCGTCCTTCTTGCCCAAGCCCTTGAGGGTGTCACTCATCTGGCTCTTCTTATCACCGAGGATTTGGCCGGAATCGGCAGAAGCATCGCCTGCTTGCGGGAACTGTCCGAATCCCTGGTTCGTGTTCTGCTGCTGGGTATAGCTGCCGAAAACCGGCTGATCGCTAGCGGACTGGGCGGAGCCGAATTGGTTGCCGTTCGCAGCAGCATCCGACGGTGCCGAATCCGTAAATGGATTATGCGCACGGGAGGCAGCGCCCTCGCTTGGGGTGGAGGGCCTCGAGGAGGCCCAGAAGTCAGAGGAGTTGCCCTCCGCGCTCGGCTTCGGAGAGGAAAGGTCACTCGAATGTCCAGACTCACCAGGCTTATCGGTGTGGCCGAAAGACTTCGTCTCCTTGGCATCGGTAGAGCCGAATTCCTTGGTCTCATTCACCTCGGAGGCGCCGGTAACCCCAGCGCTTTTCGCCGCATCCTCGGCGCGGTGCTGCGGGGTCTCGGAAAAATCGCGCGGAGAAAAATCCTTCGGGAACCCGTCGGAGTTGAAATCATTATCAGCCATAATCTGGTCCTTCGAAAATGCTTTAGGGGATGGTAGGAAAATGCCCCACGGTCACCCGTGGGGCCACTTGGCAGAATACAGCGTGCGCTAGGCGTTCGCGTCCTGAACGCGACGAATCGCCTCGGCGGCGACCTTTTCTTGGATGCCCATGTCTAGTTCGGAGGTGAAGCCAACGCAAGAGCAGTTGATTTCGCCGAGGACATAGGTGTCGGTGCCATCGGGGGCATCGTCAAGCATGAAGTCCGCGGTCCAGATCAGGGGAACATCCTTGGTATCGCCGAGCTTCTCTGCGATAACGGGGCGGGCCTTCTTAAACATCTCCAACAGTTCCGGCCAAGATTCCGGCTTATCGTAGGTGTACTTTGCGCCGGAGAAGAGGGTGGCAGAGAAGTTGTCGCCGCCTTCCGCTGGCTTCTTGTGCACGATGAATACCGGCTCATCGCCCACGAGGAGAATACGGATTTCGCCCTCTACAATGCGCGGCATAAAGCGCATGTCCACCAGCATGCCGTTATCGCCCTCAATGTACTGGTCACAGAAGTCCATGAAGGCGCCCAGCTTGTAGTCATGGGTCTGATTGTCTACTGCCTCGGTGCACTTCAGGGCGGTATCGAGCGGGAGCGCGGTGCCCGGTTCTACGGACTGGGCAAGCTCCTGGTCCGCGAGGCGCACGCGCCAGATGCCCTCACCGGTGGAACCGCGGTTTTGCTTGAGTACACGCTCGCCATAAGACAGCGAGGTGGGGAAAGTATCGTGCAGCTCTTCTACCTCGTAGTACGCGGCGGTATCGTCCGGCACCAGCGGGGTGTCATTGAGCTTGACCAGTGCATCTTTGGCGCCGTAGGCCATCATGTCCGCCGGAGTGGACATGCCTACCAGGCCGGCGTCTGCCAGCTTGGTGAGCATTTGGAAGTAGCCCTTTTCGCCACCGGGGATATTGCCTGGGTTCACGCGAGAGATATAAGCATCAAAGTTTTCAGAAACCTGGGCGTAGATTTCCTCTGCCTTGTCTGGGTGGAAGTAGATGACCTCCGCATCCCAGCCTTGTTCCTTGATCGCGTTGACGATCGGCATGGTGTCCTTACGGTGACCATCTGCGCCTTTATCGGAGCCGCCCTCTACCTCAAATACAACGATTGCCTTGTGCACTAGCAGTTCCCTTCTTAGGTGGTGTTCATAGCACGTTTTCGCACCATATCCCAAGTTTATCCCAGCTTTTCCTCCCCCGCGCGGCCAACTGCCCCCTCCGCCTAACCCCGTCGGCCGGCGCCCCTATTTCCCCGGCCGAGCCCTGTATCGCACACCACAGGAATGATCCCCGGGTGATCACCACGGGAAAATTCGGGTTAAAGTGGTGGGAGCAAATTACTAACCCTTATAGGAAAGGCAGGCGGACAGTGGCTGACGTTGATCCCTATCCCCCATTTCAGGAATACGCACACCCCGAGCGCCTCGTGTCTGCACCGTGGCTGTCCGCACGCCTAGGCATCAAGGGCCTGCGCGTCATCGAGGTCGATGAAGACTCGCTCCTCTATGACATTGGCCATATCCCCACCGCCACCCGTATCAACTTCCGCACGGAACTATTGAGCCCGCTTACTCGCGATTTCATCGATGGCAAAGAGTTCACTGCCTTGATGCGGGATAAGGGCATTAATGCCGACGATACGATTGTCCTTTATGGCGATAAGTCCAACTGGTGGGCCGCCTACGCCCTGTGGGTATTTACCCTCTTTGGCCACAAGGATGTTCGCCTGCTCGATGGTGGCCGCAATGCCTGGATGGCCGAGGAACGCGATACTTCCTTCATGGTGCCGGACTTCCCCGAATCCGAATACCCCGAGGTAAGCCGCGATGATTCCGTCCTGCGTGCCTTCGTAGACCAGGTGCGCGAGTCCGAAGGAGCGCTCGTGGATACCCGCTCCCCAGAGGAGTTTGCGGGCGAGGCCACCGAGCACGATCCCAATGGCGATTCCGCCTACGGCACCACCATGCGCCACGGCCATATCCCGGGCGCCATCAACCTCGAATGGGACCGTTCCAACTATCCCAACTCCTGCTTCCGCTCGGCCGAGGAGCTCAAGGTTAATTACGGAATGTTGGAGCCTGAATCTGCAACGATCCTCTACTCCCACGTGGGCGCGCAGGCCGCGCACACCTGGTTTGTGTTGACGCATCTTTTGGGATTCACAAAGACGCAGGTCTACGATGGTTCGTGGTCTGAGTGGGGCAATATGGTGAAAATGCCGATTGAGCGTTAACTTTTCGGTTTCGCCACATAAACCCATATCCGGCAGGGATGTGGGTTTATTTTTGTTCAAAAACATCCCCACTCGCGTGCGTGAAAATTAACTCATGCTTTTGTGTGCAAGAATAGATTGCGTATTCAACCTAATGTGTTCAGGAGGTTGCTGCCGTGGCAGTAGAAACCAAAAAGATCTCTAAGGTTCTCGTGGCGAACCGCGGTGAGATCGCCGTTCGCGTGATCCGCGCGGCCCGCGACGCTGGCATTGCCTCCGTCGCCGTCTACGCCGAGCCAGACGCCCAGGCACCTTTTGCCTCGCTTGCCGACGAAGCCTTTGCCCTCGGCGGCACCACTTCTGCCGAGTCCTACCTCGTCTTTGACAAGATTCTGGACGCCGCAGAAAGATCCGGCGCCGATGCCATCCACCCCGGCTATGGCTTCTTGTCTGAAAACGCCGACTTTGCCCAAGCCGTCATCGACGCCGACCTGACTTGGATTGGCCCCTCCCCCGAGTCCATCCGTGACTTGGGAGACAAGGTTACCGCGCGGCACATCGCCGAGCGCGCCGAAGCCCCCATGGCCCCAGGCACCAAAGATCCGGTAGCCGGCGCCGATGAGGTGCAGTCCTTCGCCATGGAATACGGCCTGCCCGTAGCCATCAAGGCTGCCTTTGGCGGCGGCGGCCGCGGCATGAAGGTGGCCTACTCCGCAGAGGAAATCCCCGAGCTCTTTGAATCCGCTACCCGTGAGGCAACCTCCGCCTTCGGCCGCGGCGAGTGCTTCGTAGAGCGCTACCTAGATCGGGCCCGCCACGTCGAGGCCCAGGTGCTGGCGGATAAGCACGGCAACGTAGTCGTCGTCGGCACGCGCGATTGCTCCCTGCAGCGCCGCTTCCAAAAGCTGGTCGAAGAAGCCCCGGCCCCTTTCCTCACCGAGGAGCAGCGCGCCTCCATCCACGAGTCCGCCAAGCGCATCTGCCGCGAGGCCGGTTACTACGGCGCAGGCACCGTGGAATACCTGGTGGGCGCCGACGGCCTCATTTCCTTCCTAGAGGTCAATACCCGCCTGCAGGTGGAGCACCCAGTTTCCGAGGAAACTACGGGCCTCGATCTCGTGCGCGAGCAATTCCGTATCGCTGAGGGCCACGAGCTCTCGCTCAAGGAAGACCCCACCCCGCGTGGCCACGCCTTCGAGTTCCGCATCAACGGCGAGGATGCCGCGGCGAACTTCATGCCAGCCCCTGGCACCATCGTGAAGTACTCCGAGCCAGCAGGTCCGGGCGTGCGCGTTGATTCCGGCGTCGTCCAGGGCTCCGTTATTGGCGGCCAATTCGATTCCATGCTGGCCAAGCTCATCGTTTGGGGCCCAGACCGCGAGACCGCGCTGCGTCGCTCCGCCCGCGCCCTGTCCGAGTACACGGTGGAGGGCCTGCCCACCGTTATCCCGTTTGACCAGGCTGTCGTTGCTGACCCTGCCTTTACCGCAGAAGACGGCAATTTCCGTGTCTACACCAAGTGGATCGAAGAGGAATGGGATAACCAGCTGCCCGCCCACGATGACTCCACCGATGCAGAGGCCGCCGAGGCCGAGCCTTCCCAGGTGCACACCGTGGAAATCGATGGCCGCCGCATCGAGGTTGCCCTCCCCGCCTCCTTCGGCGCCAACGGTGCCCCGCGCAAAAAGAAGAAGCGCAAGGGCTCTGGCGCCAAGGCCGCAGTGTCCGGCGATGCCGTTACCTCCCCGATGCAGGGCACGGTCATCAAGGTCAACGTCGAAGAAGGCCAAGAGGTCACCGAGGGCGAGGTTCTCCTCGTGCTCGAGGCCATGAAGATGGAAAACCCCGTCAAGGCGCATAAGGCCGGCACCGTTACCGGCTTGGCCGTGGAAGCAGGCGCTTCTACCACCAAGGGCAGCGTACTGCTGGAAATCAAGTAGCCTGCCCCGCTAGCCTTGGAAGAATGACTGATTCTTCCCTCGGCGTGCGCTTGGCCAAGGAAGAGGACCGCGACTATCTTGCGGGCCTCTTCCCTTCTTCTATTGCGGACTGGTCCCCCATTGTGGACGGCGGGGTCATCGCCCTGCCCATGGCCGCCAACGAGGACCCCACCGTTGCTCCCCGCGGCGCCGCGCTCCTGCGCTACTACCCCGCCGCCGACAAAGGCCCAGCTTTCTTGGGCGATCCCTCGGCGCACCCGCTTGACGACGCCACCTGGCTCACCCCCTTCGACCCCGAAGACATTCCCGAGCTCATCGTCTCCAGCGATGACCCCGCCGCCCGCGAGTTGCTTATCGCCAATGCCATCGACCTCGCGGCCGAGCAAACTGCCCCCGGCATCTCTTCCGCTGAGCCCTTGCCCGGATTCGAAGAACTCGCGCCTGGCAAGTTCTTCCGCCGCTTCTAGCTCGCCCCTAGGTCCGGCCGCCCTCCTGCTAACCTAGCTACGATGCTGAAAATAGATGCAACTTATGGACATTCCACCGCTTTAGGGCGCCTGAATCGCACCTTCGACGCCGGTCGCGTATACGGCTTGAAGGGCCCCAATGGTGCGGGTAAATCTACGCTGCTGCAGACCTTGAGCGGCGAAATTGCCCCACTCGAGGGCACCGTTACCATCGACGGTGCCGCACCCGGCAGCGCAGAGGCCGCCGGCTCCGTCATCGCAGTCGCGGACCCGGTCTTCTTGCCTGACCTCACCGTCGGCGAGCACTTCACCCTGCTTTCGCGCCGCTCCGGCGTGGACTTTGCCGAGGTCCATGAGCTCTGGGCTATCGACGACGCCATCCGGAACTCCGCGGTCAGCGACCTTTCTTCTGGCCAGCGCCAACGCGTCTACCTCGCCGCCCAGCTCTATCAGCCGGCCAAGGCCCTGCTTATCGACGAACCCGAGCGCCACCTTGACCACACCTGGACCGCCTTCTTGGCCGAGGAGCTGCGCCACCTCGCCGCCGAGGGCCGCTGTGTAGTGCTGGCCTCCCACTCCCCGGCCATCTTCGATGCCTGCGACGAGGTGGTGGAGATTTCATGAAGCTTCTGTCCACAGCCTCCTCAGCCCTCTATTACGCCTTTATAGCGGCGCTCATCGCGAGCGTCAGTGTTTACGCTTGGCAGAATGCCGCCGAGGTTTTGCCCTCGCTCGCGCAGCGCACAGCCGCGGCCCTGCCCGCCACCGCGACCATCGGCGCTGGGGTCGGCTCGCTCGCCCTCATGGTTCTCCTCGAGGCGCTCTACCCGCTGCGCAGCCTCTCGCTCGGGCGTTGGGTCTATGCGGATAGGCCGCGGGGGCGTATGCGGGGCGTCGATAAGCTGTCCATTGCCCAGCTCGCCGGCGTCAGCCTCCTAGGTCTTGCTCTGTGTGCATCACTGCACCTTCCGCTCTATGCGGCGATAGCCCTCCCTCTGCTGCGGTTTGTCATTGGCTGGCGATCCTTCGATCTCGCCTCGCTCCTCCGCGCGGGCCGTACTCGTGCCGTCGGCTCTTCTTCCTTTGGGATTTTGGACTCTGAGATTTCTGCTGATGCTATTGCCTCCCAGTCCGCGCGTCTTCGTCCGCGCTCGCATGCCACGACTTCGCTCAGTCTCCTCTTTGCCCGGCGCCTGTATCGCCGGTGGTATATCCCTCTCGGTGCGGTCGCCGTCATCGGCCTCACTCTGGGCCTTGCCCCACAACTCGGCAGCCTGGCGCTCATAGGATTCGCTGCTGCATGGACCATCGTCGGCGCCGCCACCGGCCGCGCCGCCTCCTTCGGCCGCATCATCGAGGGTGCCTGGCCCGACTGGGGGCTGCCCTTGGCTGCTTCCGCAGGTGCCGCAGTTCTTGGCACCGCCTTCATCGCCTTCGTATGGAAGCTGTCTTTGATAACGCTCGTAGCGTGTTGTTTAGGGCTTACCTACGCCGCCTTTAAACGTTCCCGCCCCGCACGTGTGACCACCATGAATATCATCGATACCGGCGGCTTCGGCGCCTCCTTCTCTCCCGAGGTCTTCGGCTACTTCATGCGCGGGAGCTACGGTATTGCTGCCATCGCAGTAGCCCTTTTCCTCTAGTCTCCCTGCCCCGCACCCCAGGTACGTCACTGCATTAAGTCACACATGCCTGGGGTTTCTTTGGGATCTCATTTTGTATTACAACTAGCAATACAGATTGTGTTACTATAAGTAATACAGAAAAAGATTGGAGGTGACAGATGTTCATTACCCTTAACCCCGAATCTGACGTCCCCGTATTTCAACAGATTCACGATGAAATCGTTTTGGCTATCGCTCACGGACAGCTTTCCGATGGCGACAAGCTAGATCCCGTCCGCCGCGTTGCCAAGGATATAGGCATTAACCCCGCCACCGTGAAGAAGGCATACGACCTCTTGGTTTCCGAGGGCCTCGTAGAAACCGCCGGCCGCTCCGGATCCATCGTCAGGCCTGGTGCTCGCACCGCCGCGCAAGAAAAACAACTAGAAGAGCAATTAAGCCGCATAGTCGCACTCGCCCGCGCACAGGGCTTTAGCCCAGATGAGCTCCACGCTCGACTCAGCTCCACCCTTAATGACCTGGAAGTATCGTCATGATTTTCACACTTTTAATGGCCGCCACCACCCTTGCTATCACTTGGATTATGGCCCAAACGCCCTCCCTGGCCTCACCTGGCACACCGCTCGGCGTCCGCGTACCCAAGGCTTATCTTTCCGATCCTGCCGTTACCTCCGCCCTTGCCGGATTCAAGGTACGAACGTGGACCTGTGGCATTGCGGCGACGGTCCTGTCCCTCTTTGCCTGGAAACTACCGCTATTAGCCGCCGTACCTTCCCTCGTGGTAGCGCTCGGTGGCATGTGGGCTTATCTATCCCAGCGCCGCCGCATCATCGCCGCTAAAAAAGCGGGCGGCTGGTTCGACGAGGTGGAAACCACCATCGCTGCCCGTGTTTCCCACAAATCCATTGGCACGCCCAACTTCGACGGCTTCCCTACGCCGACTTTTCCATGGGTAACCATGCTCTCTTCCCTGTTGTGCATCGCGGCCGGTGTAATCATCGTCGCTTCCCACTGGTCCGATATTCCTGACCCCGTTCCCGTGCACTGGAATGGCTCCATGGAAGCCGACAATTGGAGCGACAAAACAATTGGGAGCGTGTTTTTCTCCTCTTTCGCCGCTCTAGGCATGCTCTGCCTTTTCACCATCATCTGCTCTTTTATCGCGCATAGTGAGGTATCCCCACGCTCTGAGCGCAGCATAAAAGCGCGGCTGCGTAACGAAGCCAACCTCGCTGTCACGAACACCGGCATGGGAGTCCTCACTCTGCTCATCAGCGCCGGGATCGCACTGATGCAGGTAACCGGCCCTATCCCGCATTATCAACGCTTCAACGGCGCCGCGATCATCACAATGTTGATTCTCACCATTGGTGGCAGCATCGGTCTAGTTGTATTTCTTCTCTACAAGCAATCCCGGTTATCCGAGCAATTGCGCGGCATCCACTTTCCCGATGACGACAAAGAATCACCGGACAATGACCACCTCTATAAATGGGGTGTAATGTACTACAACCCTGATGACCCAGCGGTCCTAGTAGATAAACGCTTCGGTACGGGAATGTCCTTTAATTATGCTCGGTGGCAGGCCAAAGCTTTCCTCGTCGTTACGTTTGTCATCTTGGTCGGCTCGTTAGCATTGCCCGTCATCCTTGGTTAAGGCGAGCCTCCGCAATCCTCGCGAATCAACGATTTCGTCCATCTAGAGCAATGATTTCGTCGACGATTTTGGTCATTTGGATGGGCGAAATCGTTGATTTTCACCACAGCTAGACACCACAGCGCCCCGCTCCCTGGAGATTACTCGAGGGAAGCGGGGCGCTTGAGTGTGCTGATTAGTTGATTACGGCAATGAGGTCGCCGCCTTCAACCTTGGTGGCCTGGCCAATGGCCACGCGTTCGACCACGCCATCCTTGGTGGCGGAGATGGAAGCTTCCATCTTCATTGCCTCAATGACGGCGATTTGGTCGCCGGCCTTTACCTCGTCGCCAGGCTTGGCGGTCGGGTTGACTACACCTGCAAATGGTGCGGCGACGTGGCCCTCGTTGATGGGGTCGGCCTTTTCTACGGTGGCGACGGTGGACTCGGCGTTTCCGTCGCGAACCTTCATCGGGCGAATCTGACCGTTGACATTGAGCACAACGTTACGCATGCCCTTTTCATCCGGCTCACCCACGGCGTCGAGACGCACCACGACCTGCTTGAGATCGGCGCGATCGGTGGAGCCTTCTGGGAAGTAGTGGACTACCTTTTCTTCGCCTTCAGTCAGACCGTAGAAGAAGGTGGTATCCGTCAGCGCCTCGGTATTGCCGTACTTACGGCGGAACTCGTTGAACTCCTCGAACTGCTTGGGGAAGAGCAGGCGGTTCAGGCTGGCGCGGCGCTCATCCGAGTTATCGGATTCCAGATGCGGCTGTTCTTCCGCAGGAACCTCGCTCACCTTGGCGCCGGTTTCCTCGCGACCGTCGAGCACCTTATCGCGCAACTCCGGCCAGCCACCAGGAGGGGTACCGAGCTGGCCGCGGAGGAACTGGTTGACCGAGTCCGGAATATCGAACTTGGTCGGGTTGGCAGCGAAGTCATCAGGGTCTACGCCGGCACCCACAAGGTGAAGGGCGAGGTCGCCCACAACCTTGGAAGACGGGGTGACCTTGGTCGGACGGCCCAGCATCTCATTGACTGCTGCATAGGTGTCCTCGATGACCTCGAAGCGGTCCGCCAAGCCAAGGGCAGCGGCTTGGGCACGCAGGTTGGACAGCTGACCGCCTGGAATCTCGTGCTTGTAGACGCGGCCGGTCGGGCCAGGGATACCGTTCTCAAACGGGGCGTAGAGCTGGCGCACGGCCTCCCAGTAGGGCTCGAGATCCGATACGGCCTGCAGGTCGATACCGGTATCGCGCTTGGACTGGGAGAACGCTGCAATAAGGGCGGACAGCGACGGCTGCGAGGTGGTACCGGCCAGCGGCGCGGAGGCGCCGTCGACAATGTCTGCGCCCGAGAGGGCGGCAGAGTAATAGGTGGCCATCTGGCCACCCGCGGTATCGTGCGTGTGCACGTGCACCGGCAGGTCGAATTCCTTGCGCAGCGCCATAACCAGCTTGGAAGCGGCCTCAGGGCGCAGCAGACCAGCCATATCCTTGATGGCAAGGATATGGGCTCCCGACTCTACAATCTGCTCGGCCAGCTTGAGGTAGTAATCCAGCGTGTACAGGTTCTCCTTCGGCGACGAAAGGTCACCGGAGTACGCCATGGCCACCTCAGCAACGGTGGTATTGGTCTCGAGGACGGCATCGATGGCGGGGCGCATCTGGGAGACGTCGTTAAGAGCATCAAAGATACGGAAGACGTCCACGCCGGACTTGGCTGCTTCCTGGACGAAGCCGCGGCAGACCGAATCCGGGTACGGGGTATAGCCCACAGTATTGCGCCCGCGCAGGAGCATCTGGATGTTCTGGTTCGGCATAGCCTCGCGCAGCATGTCTAGGCGCACCCAGGGGTCCTCGTGGAGGAAGCGCATGGCGACGTCATAAGTCGCACCACCCCATGCCTCAACCGAGAACAGGTTCGGGGTCATGCGGGCTACGGCTTCGGCTGCAGAAACCAGGGCGGTACTACGCACGCGGGTGGCAAGCAGGGACTGGTGGGCGTCGCGGAAGGTGGTATCCGTAACCATCAGCGCATTCTGCTGGCGGATCTTCTCCGCCCACTTTTGCGGACCAAACTCGAGCAGGTCATCGCGGGAACCGCGTGGCAGTGGCTCGGAAAGGTCCAGCTCGGGGAGCTTATCAAAGGGACGCAGCGCCGTCGGGCGCTTGCCGTTGGGTTTATTAACGGTGGTCTCCGCGATGTACTCGAGGATGCGACCAGACTCATCGACGGCGGGCGGCGCCTTGAGTAGGTGCGGGTGCGCGTTGATGAAGCCGGTGTCCACACGGGTCTGAGTAAAGTCCGGTTCACGCAACAGAGCACGCAAAAAGCCGATATTGGTGGCCACACCGGAGACGTGGAACTCGTTGAGCGCGCGCTGGGCGCGCTGCACGGCCTGCTCGAAATTGACGCCGCGGCAGGTCATCTTTACCAGCAAAGAGTCAAAGTTCGGCGATACTTCTGCACCCACAGAAGTTGCACCGTCCAAACGCACGCCAGCGCCGCCCGGCGAACGATACGCGGTCAGCGTACCGGTATCCGGGCGGAAGCCGTTATTGGGATCCTCGGTGGTAATGCGGCACTGCAGGGCAGACCCGGTGATGGAAATCTTGTCTTGGGCGAGGTGAATATCCTCCAGCGAGGCACCGGCCGCGATATTCATCTGTGCCTTCACGATGTCGACGCCGGTGATTTCCTCGGTCACGGTGTGCTCCACCTGCACACGAGGGTTCATCTCGATAAAGACGTGGTTGCCGCGCTCATCCACAAGGAATTCCACGGTGCCCGCGCCCTCATAGTTGATGTGCTCGCAGAACTTCACCGCATCCTGGCAGATGCGGTCACGCAGCTCTGGGTCTAGCGTCGGCGCCGGGGCGATTTCCACTACCTTCTGGTGGCGGCGCTGGACGGAGCAGTCACGTTCAAAAAGGTGAATGACGTTACCTTGGCTATCAGCCAGAATCTGCACCTCGATGTGCTGTGGCTTGATTACTGCGGTTTCAAGGTAGACGCTGCCATCGCCGAAAGCGGCTTCCGCTTCGCGGGAGGCCTCGGCAGCCTTCTCGCGCAGCTGATCTTCGGATTCTACGAAGCGCATTCCGCGCCCGCCGCCACCGGCGACGGCCTTAACGAATACGGGGAAATTGAAATCCTTGGAGTATTCCACCAGCTTATCGACGTCCGTCGATGGCTCCGAGTCCTGCAACGTCGGCAGCCCAGCTTCCTTCGCCGCGCTTACCGCTGCAGCCTTATCACCAGTCAAATCCAGCGTGGATGGGGTCGGGCCAATGAACTTAATTCCATTGTCCTCACAGGCACGAGCAAGATCCGCGCGCTCCGAAAGGAAACCATAGCCGGGGTAAATAGCATCCGCTTCCGCCTTCTTCGCGGCGCGAATGACTTCATCGATATCGAGATAAGCCTTTACCGGCTGCCCCTCGGTACCAATACGGACGGCTTCATCTGCAAAGGCACGATGGAAGGAGTTACGGTCTTCACGAGGGTAGACCGCGACGGTCTTTGCCCCGGTCTCGAAGGCAGCACGGAATGCACGCACGGCGATTTCGCCACGGTTGGCTACCAGAATCTTTTTGAACGATGGAAGCGCGGGATTAGCCACTTCTGTGTTCCTTTCAACTCGGAAGGTACTGCGATACAGCACCTCCTCTTGGGTGATCCGTATCTCAGTTTAGAGATCGAAACCTTCCTTGTCTGCCCATTTTCAAGCGGAGTTTGCCACACTATCCAGCGCTTAAACCGTTGAATGGGTGGTTTCTGCAGTCCGACCAGTAATAACAGGGTTAGCCGGTCTGTAAATCTTGCAAATTTTCGCCTCAGCAAAATATACAGCGGGGACACCCTTGGATTCACTAAGTGTTCATTTTCACTTCATACTAATTTTTCTTTAATTAATGCATATTTATATGCAAGGTGTTACTTTCGTTTTGCGCACCCAGCGCACGTCCCGCCAATCTCTAACAAGGAGAGAAAATGAGAATAAAAAACTCGCTACAGCCAGCGTAGCTATCGCAGCACTGAGCGGAATCGCTGTACCAGCAGCCAGTGCCTCCGCAGGTGAATGCGGTGGAGGCCTTGTGTGCATTTTCAACGAAGCTAACTTCAGCGGATTCCTAGGTTCCCGGGGCCCTGGAATCGGAATCATGAACGTTTCGCGCAACGCCAATGACAAGATGTCATCGTGGATCAATAACACTGGAGGCCATGCTGCTTGGTACCAGCACGCCAATGGTGGCGGCAAGTGTCACACCATGACTCCATTTTCCAATAACAATTATGTGGGCTGGTGGAGCAACGACACCCTTACCTCGTGGCGCACTAATCGGGGCTGCTAAGTAGACATCCGTTAGCTGGGAAGAAGGATGACAATCATCTTTCTTCCCAGCTTCAATATTTCAGAACTAAATGACCCAAATTCACATTCACCAAGTTCATAAAACACTCGGCGTTGGCCCTAAGGCGACTCACGCACTCAAGGGAGTTTCATTAAAAGCCGCACAGGGAGACTTCATTGCAATCTCCGGCAAAAGCGGTTCAGGGAAAACCACTTTTTTGGACATGCTTTCCGGCTTAATCTCCATAGACTCGGGCTCAGTCACGGTTAGCGGGGTCAAAGTAGATACCGCTTCTGAAAAGGAATTGCTTCGTCTGCGCAGGGAGATTATTGGCATTGTCCACCAATCCGATCTCATCATTCCCGAGCTGACCGCCGCCGAAAACGTGCAACTCGTCCTATCAGCAGCAGGATACAAGCCTGTAGATTCTCGAACGGCGGCTGAATCCCTCTTAGAACAAGTAGGTCTCGAGGGACTAGAGACCCGATATCCCGACGAATTGTCCCGCGGCCAATGCCAGCGGGTCGGTATTGCCCGTGCGTTGAGCGGAAACCGGTCGATCCTACTAGCAGACGAGCCTTCTGCCGCTTTGGATCAACAAAACTCGCGAAGCGTGTTTGCACTGTTTAGAAAACTCGCCAGTCAGGGAACAACCATCATCACTGCTTCCCATGACCCGATCGTTCTGGACTATTGCACCCGATCTTTCACCTTGATCGACGGCCTTCTACACAATGCAGAGGAGGCGGAGGAATCACTTGGTTAGCCAACTTCTATCCAAAATCATTAAAGGACAGCCCAAAGTGCGTCTCATGTACGCACTAGCTGCTCTCAGCATTCTCCTCCTTGCCGCTACAGCCACGAGTGCGATGCTTATGACAATGTCCGCCGAACAACACGTCGCATCGAACCTAGGCGATAACCACCAGCGAGCAGACGCGCCCTGTTCACTTTCCTTAGGCGACGATATCGACGATTGCCTATCCGCACCGTCAGATCCCAAGCGGTTCTCCCGTGAACTTGTATCGCAAGACTTCTACGTGGATACTGACCCCGATCACCGAATGACATATTCGGAGGGTGATTGGGAAAGCCAAGGGCCCAGCTACGGTTTAACTTTGGAATCAGGTCGGTGGCCAACCTCTCCGGGGGAAATTATCGCAACCACAGCTAGCGGTCTTTCCGAGGAATCAGGGGTCAGTGCCTTTAGTAGCAACCTGGAGATTAACGTGGTCGGCACCGTTACCAGTAAATATGTACCGACCGCAACCGCCGTGTACGCAGCGCCTGGCACATGGGATCTCAGCACCACTCCTTCATCCCCATCTAGTGCTGGGGCGCGCCCAATGCTTTTAGATAACCAGTCTTCGGACCAAGAAGAACTAGAAAAGACAATGGATCGCATTGCTCACGTAGACAATGCCGAGTTCAGCGCCAGAGAAGCAGTGAAACTGTCCTACCTCTCAAGGCAATCGCTGGAGAATCAGCCTCCCAAAAGCCTTCTTGATGAATACTCGTTTTTCTTCGGAATTTTTGCGTTTCTCTTACCTCTATTTTTCTCAGCCTTCC
The DNA here is from genome assembly GCF_032821615.1 of Corynebacterium tuberculostearicum. Classification (GTDB taxonomy): domain Bacteria; phylum Actinomycetota; class Actinomycetes; order Mycobacteriales; family Mycobacteriaceae; genus Corynebacterium; species Corynebacterium tuberculostearicum_H. Next base: position 74,754 of record NZ_JAVBIF010000007.1, read on the forward strand.
TAACTGCCATGCAAAGGCGCGCGCTCGAAGCCCCGGCCAACGCTCTACATCAACTCGGAATATCCAGGAAGAAGTTGTGGGCTATCTTCCACGTACAGATCCTTTTTCTAGTCCTTTCAATTTCAGTGTGCGCTATTGTCACCGGTACGCTTTTCCCTCACCTCTTTAGAACCCATCTAGCAGAGTTGGGGTCCGTGCCTGGGCGGGATTTCGTCCTCCCCTGGAAATGGTGCGGGTTGCTTTTAGCGTCCGCCTTACTTCCCCCGATCTTCAGCGCACTGACAACTGCATTACCAATCCGGTTCCAAAAAGCCCAAACTGCGGAACATCAACTTTCTGCTAAATGGAAGCGGGTTTCAGCCGGGGCTATCCCGGCACTGTGCGCCATAGCACTAGCAACCGTATTGTTCGCTGGGGTAGTCGGCCCGGAAATTTTCACAACTCTTGCTCCAATCCCTACGTTAGCGCTCGCGATAGCGTTGACGCTCGCTGTAACTATTTCTATTAAAAGCGATTCCCCAACGTCACCGAGTCACCTGGCCCGTCGCTTTCTAAGTTCGCACCGTTTTCTCCCGCTAATTGGAGTAGCCCTATTGTCCAGTACAGCAGGGATAGCAATCTTCAGCAGCAACCTGGCCGCTAGTATGACTGCCTCAGAAGCTGAATCCTACGCACCAATTGTCGCACCCGACCAAGCAATCTTGACCCTGCCAGATGAAATGGATTCTGCGAGAGAATCTGCACAGAATTCATTAGTATCCCAAGGTGACTTGCCCGAACCCATTTCTGCACAGCAGCTTTCCGCAGGATTGCCGATGACTCCTGATGTATCGGGAACTTTTGGCATTCTTTCCGTCCAGGATGCCAAGAGTTGGGAGAAGCTCACGGACGAAAAGCTTACTTCCGACGAAAGGCAAACCCTGGAAAGCGGTGGTGTTCTTGTCCGCGACAAGAAACTTATGGATGCCTCTCACACACAGATCACCGATTCAAACGAAAAGTCGCACACGCTCGAGGCCCAAGAGGGTTCTTTTGGAAACTATTGGGAGAAACAAGTCGGCGGTGTGGTGCTAAACAGCACCGCACAAAGTCTTGAAATTCCTAGCATTTCAACCCAATGGATATTCGACGGCTTATCCGCCCAAAAGGCAGAACGAGTGCCAGAAATCGCTAACCATCTTGGTATACCACCTGAGGATATCCAGCTTTCCAAAGGCTACGAAACCGAGACCCCCTTATCGTTCTATATCAGCCTTACAGCAGCTCTGCTTTCTGCAATCGCCATATCTTTTGCGATTGCGCGCGGCCTAAATACCAGTATGAACACACTGCACACCACCTTTTTCCACTTGGGTCTTCGCCGTGATTGGAGCTTCAAATCGTTTTCGTGGGCCATAGCGATTATCTGCCTGAGTTCCCTAATCATCGGAGTCTTCAGCGGTCTCGCCCCGTTAGCAGCATATAGCTTCTTGCTCGGTGATGGCTTTCTGTTCGCAGTCGATTGGAACGCAATAGGCTTCACCATCACTTCAGTCCTAGCGGGCACCCTAATCGGAGCATTCATTCAACAAAGACGCCTTCACTAGCCCTAAACACCACTCCACTCGGCCCGCGGTCACAAATCATGTTGATCGCGGGCCCCTTTCGCTATATGGTTACCCACATAGGTGGTAAACCCATACACCAGGGAAGGAATCACATGCCACATACACGAGAGGCCGCACCATGAGCGATACTCGGCCTATTTATCAACAGCTGGCAGGAGGAATCAGAGACATGATTATTTCCGGCGAACTCCCCGAGGGAGAACGCGCCCCTAGTACCAATGAGCTTTCAGCTTTCCATTCCGTCAACCCCACTACCTCCGCAAAGGCACTAACCGTCCTCTTCGAGGAAGGTCTGCTGGAAAAGCGACGCGGCCTGGGCATGTTTGTGCGTGAAGGCGCGCGCGACAAGGTACGCCACCAACGCCAAGAATCACTCAGGGAAGACTTCATCGTTCCCCTCCTGAAAGAAGGAGCCGCGCTGGGCTTAAGCGCCAGCGACATCGCCGACCTCATCGAAGCCGAAGGAGACCATCATGACGCACCTTAAGTTGAAGAACGTCACCTGCAAGCGCCGCCTGCACGTGCCACACCTCGATCTCAACGCCGGCATGTACGGGCTGATCGGCCCCAATGGTGCTGGCAAGACCACGCTCTTGCGCGCGGTAGCGGGGTTCCTGCCCATCAAAGGCAGCATCGATACCCCACAGGTGGCGATCGCGCGCACCGGAGCCGATATCTTGCTCGCCGGTTCCACCGTGCGCCAGCACCTGCGCGCCGCAGAGCACGTACGTGAGGGATTCGACGTGGGGTATGCGGAGGAGCTGTTGGATAAGATGGGCATCGATAAGCGCAGCAAGAACCGCTCTTTAAGCACCGGCCAGCGCCAATTGGTTGCCTGTGCCACTGCCCTGGCAGCGCGCACACCGGTCACCCTCCTCGATGAGCCCTTCAATGGCTTGGATGCGCCGACGCGCACGCGCCTGCGTGAGCTCATCATCGCCCATGCCGCAGCCAGCCCGGATTGGCTGCTTGTGCTTTCTTCCCACCGCGCGGAAGATCTCGTGGGGCTGATTGACCAAGTCATTACCGTGCAGGAAGGCACGGTCAACGGACCCACAGATCTTGAATCCCAACGGCCGCACTACCCCGTGCTCACGGGCAGCGCAAAGGACGTTGAGCAAGCCCTCGCGCTTGCCGACGCCCTGCCCCTCCACCAATCCTCGCTTGGCTCGACCACCAAGGTTCATGCCTGGTCCCCGGTACCGTTTCCGGACGATACCGTGGACGCCACCCAAATCACCGTCTCCTACCTTGACGACGGCCAGCTCATTGATTCCCTTGTCTCCCGCGCCCATGAATCCGCCCGCACCCCACATGAGGAGTCCTAGTCATGAAGCTATTGAAGACCTTCAACCTCAATGCCAAAAAATCGCTAATCTCCGTGAGCATTATCATCGTTTTGCTCTGGACTGTTCCGTATTTTCTACCGTCTGATCCCGAGACAATCATCAACCCTGCGGATTGGGGTTTCTTCGCCGTATTCATTTGGGGAATTTATTGCGCCTTTGCAGCTACTGAGTACCGCCCGCTTCGTGGCTTAGGGCTTCCCTCAACAAAGTGGCTAACCAGTATGCACGCAACGCTTTGGGTAGCTGCACTGGTTTTCGGAGCTATTGCTTGGCTGACTTACTATGCTGCCCTACGCGCCGGCGTAGCTATGTATTCTTCGTGGGTCATTGCCCCTGGAAATATTGATGCCGCTCTCATTTTCGTCCGCATCGCGACCTTCGGCAGCTTCACTTGTGGTCACCTCATGACCGGTTATATCGGTACGCTCATAGGCCTCATATTCAGCTCTGCTTCTTCTCATTCCTGGGCTTCACGCCTGCTCATCATTGCTGGAATCATCGCGGGCATTGTTCTAGTAGACTTCGCACTCACTCTAATTTTCCAGTACGTCGGCGCTCCAGAAATTGAAGCCCCGTGGCCGGGATTGTTCTTTTTTACAGGACTCAGCATTATTGTCTGTTCCATAGTCGCTTACCTGCTCGCACGGCGTATCCAGCCATAGCCCGACCGCAGGAAAGCCACGACAAGTATGTCAGCTCCCCCGCTCCGGCCAACTTGACGGTGCCGGAATTGGGGGAGCTGACACGTTTAAAAAGGACTTCGGTGGAACCGAACGCTGCTCCTCGCCGTTATATGCAGATAGCGGGCGGATAAGCGAGTTATTCTCGTTCTGCTCTACGATGTGCGCAGTCCAACCGGTGATGCGGGCCATCACAAAGATTGGCGTGAAGAATTCAATGTCAAAGCCCAGGATGTGATAGGCAGGTCCAGCCGGGAAGTCGAGGTTGGGTTTGATCTTGATGGAGGTGTTTTCCTCCATTGTCTTGGCCATGATGTCATACATGTCAACCCACTGGGTCTGGTCGTGTTGTTCGGCCAGCTCCTTAAACGCTGCCTCCATTGTTGGCACGCGGGAGTCGCCGTTTTTGTAGACGCGGTGACCAAATCCCATGACCAATTCCTTGTTAGCCAGCTTCTTTTTGGTCCACTCTTCTGTCTTGGAAAGAACGGCAACCTCCAGGAAGTTTTTCATCACGGCCTCATTGGCACCACCATGCAAGGGCCCCTTGAGCGCGCCGATGGCCGCGACGATCGCGGAATAAGTATCGGACATGGTCGAGGTCACCACGCGGGCGGCTAAAGTGGAAGCATTAAAGGAATGCTCGGCATAGAGGATGAGGGACTTATCAAAGGCCTTGATATCGGCGCGGTTGGTAGCTGGAGAGCCTTCCTCATCACCGAAGACCATTCAGAGGAAGTTCTCCGCAAAGCCCTTCTTGCGGGAGGGCTGGATGTAGTCTTCGCCGCGGCGGCGCCGGAAATATCTCCAAGCGCCAATCCTCCACCGCCTTCCACTTCGCCCGCTCGGGTGGTTCTTGCCCGCTGTGGGTAGTCCACCGCGCCTTTGAAACGCCCAACCGCATCACCCGCCAGGTAGCCGCCATGCCGGATGGCCATGCCTACCTGTGGATAGGTCGCTTTGTGCAAGGAACCGCAAAATCTTAGGGAACCCCTCGCAAAGAATTCGCCGTGGGCTTAGGCTGCGATATCTCTGAGGCCGACCGCATTGTCTACGCCGATGCTCTTAATCTAGACATATCCGCCGCCACCCCTATCGGCCCTGGTTGTACAGCTTGCCCGCGCGAACATTGTCCCCAGCGTGCCCTTCCACAAGCAGATCGCCCCATCCAGGTTTCCCTCAATCGCACCGCCGAGCATTCCTACTCCACCTTTTAACAACGCATGCAAAAGCGCCCACCCTAGGCTGGCTACTAAAGGCGGGCGCAAAAGAAAGGAAAAGATCGCTTACTCTAGGTCGTCGTGAGCCACGAGGCGTCGCGCAGCCTCGGTGATGGTGCCGGACAGAGACGGGTAAACGGCGAAGGAATCAGCCAGCTGGTTCACGGTGAGCTGGTTGGTCACGGCCATGGCGATAGGCAGGATGAGCTCGGAGGCGGTCGGCGCGACGATGACGCCGCCGATAACGCGGCCGGAGGTCGCGCGGCAGAAGAGCTTGACAAAGCCGTGCTGTAGCGAGCGCATCTTCGCACGCGGATTGGTATTCAGCGGCATGGTAATGGTGCGGGCGGCTACCTCACCGGCCTCGATTTCTGCCTGGGTAAAGCCTACGGCTGCGATCTCTGGGCGCGTGAAGACGGCATTGGCCACGGTCTTCAGGCGCAGCGGGGACACGCCCTCACCCAAGGCGTGGTACATGGCCACGCGGCCCTGCATTGCCGCGACGGAAGCCAGCGGGAAAAGGTCAGAGCAGTCACCAGCGGCGTAGATACCGGCGATATTGGTGCGGGAGACGCGGTCAACCTGAATGTGGCCAGACTTGGCGGTTTCCACGCCAACGTTCTCCAGCTTCAAATCCTGGGTATTAGGGATAGAGCCGATAGACATGATGACATGGGAACCGGTAATTTCGCGGCCGTCTTGAGTGGTCACCAGCACATTGCCGTCCTCTGTGCGGTTGACGGTTTCCACGCGGCAATTCTTTTCCAGCTCAACGCCGCGCTCGCTAAGCACGGTCTCGAGGACGTCGGCCGCATCGGCGTCGTCATGCGGCAAAATGCGGTCACGGGAGGCAACCATGGTGACCTTGACGCCCAGCTCTGCGAAGGCGGAGACGAACTCGGCGCCGGTCACACCAGAGCCAACAACGATGAGGTGCTCCGGCAGTTCGGTGAGGTTGTAGACCTGCTGCCAGGTAAGGATGCGCTCGCCATCCGGCTGAGCGCCGGGGAGAATACGAGGGGTGGCGCCGGTGGCCACCAAGACGAGATCTGCGTTAATGGTTTCCTCGTGGCCGTCCTCGTTGAATACGGCAGTGACCTTGTGGCCGCCGAAGGCATCGGCTTCCTGATCCTCTGGGAAGTAACCACGGCCATCGATAACGCGAGCGCCTAGGGATTCCACCGTGGCGCGGATATCGGAGGACTGCTTGCTTGCCAGATCCTGCACGCGCTTATTCAGTGCGGTCAAGGAAAGATGGGCCTGGCCAATGCCCTGGTTAAGTTCCATATCCTCGGCACGGCGCAGGTCGGTTTTAATATTGGCACCAGCGATGAAGGACTTGGAAGGAACACAGTCCAAGATAACGCTGTTGCCGCCCATGCCTTGGTCTTCAATAATGGTGATTTCTGCACCATATTTAGCACCTGCCAACGCTGCCTCATAGCCGGCTGGGCCGCCGCCGATGATGACGATTCGCTTGGTCTGGTTCAACACGCACTTGCTCCTTTATCGGCTCCACTTTAAAAGTCGCTTACGAGTCTAACGTGTAGGACCTTAAAGCGCGTTAGTCTGTCTCCGCATTCTCCCCTATGAACTGCTCAACCACGGCGCCAAAAAGTTTGATGCCCACGCCTATGGCCCGCTCGTCGACGATAAGATCGCCCATGTGCAGGTCATGCTGCTCGCCTTCGCCGGACCAGCAGCCCAGCCGCGCCATGGAACCGGGGACCTTTTCTAGGTACCAGGAAAAGTCCTCGCCGCCGGAGGACTGCGGGGCTTGCACGACGGCCTGCGGGTCGATGGATTGGGCGGCGGAGGCAAGCAGGGCGGTGGCGACGTCGTCGTTAAGCACCGGCGGAACACCCCGGTTGTAGGTCAGCTCATGCTCTACGCCCACAGGCGCGAGGACTTGCTCCACCAGCTCGGTAAAGAGGCTTTGCATATCGCGCCAGATGCCAATATCGGCCGTGCGCATGGTGCCGGTCAAGCTGCCAGTCTCCGGAATGGCATTGGGCGCATAGCCGGAATTGACCTGGCCAAAGACCAAAACGGTGCCGGTGCGCGGGTCAACGCGGCGCGAGAGCAGCGCGGGCAGTTCGGTAATGACCTTTCCTAGGGCATACACAACGTCGGCCGACAGGTGCGGCCGGGAGGTATGCCCGCCTGGGCCCTTGATATTGAGCTCCACGACGTCGGTAGCAGAAGTAATCGCCCCGGCGCGGATACCGATGCGCCCCACGCGCAGCTTGGGCTCGGCGTGGATGGCAAAAATGGAATGCACGCCTTCCAGCGCACCCCATTCAATAACGTCGGTCGCACCGCCGACCCATACTTCCTCGGCCGGTTGGAAGATGACCCGAATACCCAATGGCAGGTCGTGGACGCGCTGAAAATCCGCCACCGCGCAGGCTAGGCCGAGCGCCACGGTGGTGTGCACATCGTGGCCGCACGCATGCATCTTGCCGGGCACCTCAGAGGTATATTCCAGGCCGGTGACTTCGGTGACTGGCAGGGCATCGATATCCGCACGGAAAGCTAAGCGGCCTAGTTCCGTATCGGGGCCGATGTCTACCATGAGGCCGGTCTGGGGGAAGCGCTGTGGCTCCAGACCGTAGTCCTGCAGGATAGAAGCGAGGAAGTTGGTGGTTTCTACCTCTTGGTTCGCGGTTTCCGGGTGGCGGTGAATATGGCGCCGCCACGCGATGACCTCCGCACGGTGGGCATTGAACCACTCGTTGATGAATTCCGAGATCATCCGCGTGCCTTCCCTGTCGTTGAAATACGTCTGGGTGCAAAGTCTACAACTAGACCATGCGGTTCAGTAACTCAGGTGGTGATGCGGGGTGCTCTAGCTCAAGGCGCCATTCCACGTGGCGGCAAACCGACGCCGATCCACATAGCCTTGTGGGAAGGGCGCGACGTCCTCGGCGGCGGCCACCGCGGAATCGGTCAAATGCCCTTCGACCACGTCCCCGCCGGCCGGCAGCAGCACCGCCGGTGGGATTTCTAGTGCCAAGGCCAGCTTATATACCGTAGACAGCTGCGGATCGGCCATGGCGTGCACGCCATTTTCGTTGCGCTCCAGATTGGAAATTTGGCTGCGAGAGACCCCAGAAATCTCCGCCAGCGCCTGCTGCGAAATCCCCCGACGCTTTCGCACTCGCCGCAATTGTTGCGAAAATCCGTGGCCGTAGCTCGACCACATTAGATGAATGAAACTCATATTCTCCCCCTGGAAAGTGCGGTCGCCTTTCCAGGGAGAAGATTACCTTAAAGGTCGATATTGCGCGGGCCGTAGAGGCGGTCGCCAGCATCGCCCAAGCCCGGAACGATATAAGCATCCTCGTTGAGCGAAGGATCGATAGCGGCGGTGACTAGGCGCACCGGCAGACCGGATTCAGCCAGCGCATCCACACCCGGCTGCGCCGAAACCATGCAGATGGCGGTGATATCGGTAGCGCCACGATCGGCAAGCAGGCGCAATGCGTGCAGCAGGGAACCACCGGTGGCCAGCATCGGATCCACCACGAACACCGTGCGGCCGGTCAGGTCCTCCGGCAATGCCTCCAGGTACGGCACTGGCTCGTGCGTCTCTTCGTTGCGGGCCATACCGATAAAGCCCACCTGCGCATCCGGAATCATGGACAGGGCCGGGTCCACCATGCCCAGCCCAGCGCGGATGATCGGCACGATGATAGGCGGGTCCTGCAGGCGGGTGCCCTGTGCGGTAGAAACCGGGGTGGCGCAGTCGAAGTTCTCCACGGCAAGGTTGCGGGATGCTTCATAGACAAGCATGGCGCCCAAGTCTTTCAGGGCGGCGCGGAACGCGGAGTTATCGCTGCGCGCATCGCGCATGAGGGTAAGGCGGGAGGCGGCAAGCGGGTGGTCTACAACGTGGATGTCCATGACCACCACTTTAAACTTTTTGGGAACCAAATGGGCCATCGGGCAGTCCAATAGGGCATGAGACCTTTCACGATCGATACTGACTATGCCCGCCACCTCGCCCGCGACCTGCACGCCCAGTCCCAAGGGGAGAATCCGCCCCACCCCGTTTTGCCTGAAGATTCCACATTCACCGCTTTCAATGAGGCTGTGCATGCCGCGCTCGATAATGTGGGCGCGCGCATGAGCGTGCTGCGCAACGATATGGGGCAGGTTGCCCACTCCGGTTTCCAGATGTCGCGCGAGGCAGAAGACACCGATGCCTCACTAGGCCAGCACCTTGGGGCGGCGATGTAGATGCTCGATACCGCGCTCAAGCAGATTGCCACCATGCAACCGGCGCAGCTTCCGGAGGTTGAGCTTCCCCGCGTGCCGGATCTCTCCGCCGCCGAGCCTTTGGCCGCTATCGCCCACGGCAATCCCGCTCCCCTACTCGAATCGGCGAAAAATATCGATCTCGATAATGCAACCATCTCTGCCGCGCTCGGACAGGCCCGCACCTTGGTGGCGGGCACCATCCGGGATCTGGTGGGCATCGCCACGCAGCTGGTGCGCCAGGCCCTGCCCACCGCGCTGGGTTTCCTGTCGCTGGATCCGTCGGCGCGTGCCGCCGCTCTGGCTCAGCTTCGCGCGCTTATCTCCCAGCACCTGGGCATGGCCACTGCCCGCGTGCAGCGCTTGATGGGCGATCTCAGCGCGGCTGCTCAGTCCCTGCAGCCGGTAGCGCAGCGGCCGGTGCACTCCGCGCTTGCCGACGCCCCCGCAAGCCCCACCGGCGCCCAGCACTCCACCGCTCTTCCAGAACAATCCGCCGCGGGCGCTGATGCTGGCGCCGACGCCACCGCACACGAGGTATCTTCTCCCCCGCCCGCACCAAAGCCTTCTGCCGAGGGCGGTTCGGCCGCCGGGCAGGCCGCGGTCGCCGCGGCGAAGAGCCAAGTGGGCCAGCCCTACGTATGGGGCGGCACCGGAAACGGTGGCTTTGATTGCTCGGGCCTTACCCAATGGGCTTATTCACAGGCCGGAGTGGACTTGCCCCGCACGGCGGACCAGCAGACGGTTGGTCAGCAGGTTAGCGCGGATCAATTGCAGCCCGGTGACCTGGTGGTATGGGATGGGCACGTGGCAATGTATTCCGGCAATGGCGAAATCGTGGAGGCCGGAGACCCGGTGCAAACCAACCCGCTGCGCACCACAAATATGGGTATGCAATTCAAAGGCTTTTGGCGGCCCACGGCCTAAGGCCGGTGCGGCCTCGCGCGCTGCTTAGGGCGTTGGGTAGACTAAAACGCCATGAGCACCCGCGCAATTGTACCTGTAAAGCTCTCGCTGACCGAGGGCGATTTTTATACCCTCTGGGCACCCAAGTGGCGCCAACATGGCTCCGAGTGGCAGGCCTTTCTGGGCGATGACGAGGCCGTCCTAGCCTTTAACTCACCCGCCGAGCTGCTGTGCTTCGTGGAGTCTGGCACTAAGCATGATTTGCTGGACCACCCGCACTGGGACCAGTTTGCCGGCCGCGATGCGGACCGCGTTACCCCGGCGGAGCGCGATGAGTATGACCTCATCGGCATGCCGGAGGCGCTGGCTGGTCGCCCGAGCCACCGGAACGTATCCACGGTGGCCCGCAACCTGGAGATGGCCTCCGCGCTTGCCGACGTCGCCGGTGCAGAGCACACCACCATCTTCTTCGCCTCCCACTCCATCCTGCGCAACGTCTCCCGCGGCGCCGACCACTACTCCGGCGAACAGGGCATGAGCGAGTGGTCCGGCGTGGGCCACGTCATCGCCGGCAACTGGAAGAAGGTCATCGAGGACCTGGATGAGCACGTCCGCGTGGTCTCCAGCGATGACTTTGATGCGGCCAAGGTCTCCGATGCCAAGGAGCGCATCTCTTCTGCTGCTGCCGCCTCCGCTGCAGCGGCCAAGGAAGCCGAGGAAAAGCGCAAGGCTGCCGCCGAGGCCGCTGACCCGTACGATAACTCCCCGTGGGCCGCCGCCGGCATCGATCCCATCAAGATCACCGCGCAGTCCAAGTCCGTCTACACCCTGCGCACCTACCTGGACGGCAAGCCCATCTTCTTGGGCAAGTGGGGCGAGATTTTCACCTTCGATTCCCCGAAGACCCTCGTGCGCTGGATCATGGACAACGATGACCACGACCTGGCACGTGTATCCACCTGGGAAGAGGTTGTCGCCGCCGCTAATGCCGGCGAGCTAGAAATTCAGGTCCACCCGGATAACCAGTACTCCTTCAACGGCATCGTGCGCGATATCGAAAAGGGCCCAGAGGCCGTCGATTCCGATCAGATGGCGCGCTGCTATGAGGTATGCGCCGATGCCGCTGACTGGGCCGGCGACGATTCCATTAACTCCTATATGCTGGCTCACCCGCGCCTGCAGGACTACTTGGGCTACATGCTCGGCTCCACCGAGCACGCCGGCTACGTACCGTCCAAGCCATATAACGAGCACGCCGAGTCTTGGAAGGGCTTGGAAGATATGCTCATCAAGCGCTTCTCTAAGTTCTAAACCCGTACCAGTTCGCGCGGCCCGGTCCGCGCGTGGCATCCGCCGCCCTAGCCTCTGCCCCACTGCACAGCAGCTGGACGGAGACGGGGCGGCTTTTTACGTCTAGTTGCCCGACGCTTCTTCCTCTTGGCGTCGGGTCCGGTCGCGCATGTATTTATCGAAAATCAGCCACACAACAAAGGCACTGAGTCCAATAATGGAGCGGCCTAGGGTTCCTATCCCAAAGACTCCGCCCAGAATCAGACCGAGAACAATCAGGCTGGCGAAAGTTACGACCCACGACACGTGCGTGTTGTATTTCATCGCTCGTCCTCCCTTAGTACGTGACTTTAGAGGTGGCGGCGAAGGTGGTCAATGAGGGCGTCGATAAGCTCGCGCGATTGTGGCGCCTTGGGTTTAATCTGGTCAAACCCGTGGTAGGCGCCGGCCCACACATCCAGGGTGGTGTCCACGCCGGCCGCATCGAGGGCTTGGGCAAAAGCCACGGATTCATCGCAGAAAAGGTCGATGCCGCCCACCCCGATCCACGTGGGCGGCAGTCCGGAAAGATCACTGCTCGTGGCCGGCGAAGCATAGGGCGGCAGGTCAACATCTAGGTGGTCATCTCCCAGGTACATCGACCACGCGCCGCGGTTCGGGCCCGCCGTCCAGATGAATTGGCCCACCGCACCGGACTTATCCGTGGTGCGGTGATCCAGCATGGGATAGACCAAGCCGAGCGCGCGGACCGGATGGCCCTCATCCAAGGCCCGCTGGACCAAGCCCGCGGCAAGGCCACCGCCGGCGCTATCGCCGGCGACGGCGATGCGCGAGGTATCCCCGCCCAGCTTATCGCCGTGTTCTTGCACCCAGCGCAGCGCGGCGTAACACTCATCATGATCCGCGGGGAACGGCTCTTGGGTGGATTTGTGGTAGCGCGGGGCTACCACGATGGCACCGAGCTCGGACGCCATGCGGGCATTTTGCGGGTCGTACATGGCCGGGCCACCGATGAGATGGCCGCCGCCGTGCGTCCATACGACCACGGGGCGCGGCCCAGCGGTGGCTGCGCCCTGGGCATCGCCGCGTGGGGTAAGCACGCGGGCACTAAAGGCGTGGCCATCGAAGGAAGCGGAAAACTCCGTAATATCCACCGCGTGCCGCACCGGACGGGAGAAGTCGATGCTGGCAAAGAAGCGGCTGGCGCGGGCAAAGGTGGCGTCGGCAAGCAGGTGCATAGGCAGGTACAAAATCGGGCTGCGAAGGCCCGGTGCCACCTCACGCAGGTACGGCCGGCGGCTGAGTGCATACGCCGCCATGCCCGCTACCCCAACCACACCGGTCAGGGCAGCCCCGGCCTTGAGGACTCGCGAAACGCGCATTTAGAAATCGCGCAGAATACGCTGTGCCAGCGGCTCAGAGGAAGCCGGGTTCTGGCCGGTGTACAGGTTGCGATCCACAATGACGTTCGGGGACATCGGATCGGTCTCCTGGTAATCCGCGCCGAGCTCGCGCAGGCGGGTCTCCAGCGCCCACTTAGCGGCGGCGATGACGTCCTCGCCCTCCTCAGCATTGCTGAAAGCAGTCATTTTGTAGCCCTTGAACGGCCAGTTCTCGTTATCTACGGCCAATAGCGCTGCCGGGGCGTGGCAAACGAGGCCGAGCGCGCGGCCGGAATCCATGCGAGCCTGCAGAAGCTTAGCGGAATCCTGGTCATAGGCCAGATCCTCCATCGGGCCATGGCCGCCTGGGTAGAAGATGAGGTCATAGTCTTCCTCATTGACATCGGCCAGGTTCATCGGGTTCTCCAGCGCTACGCCTAACTCTGCCAGGTAGTTTTCCTGCGCCATGCGCACGTTATCGGGCAGTACCTCCAGGCTGTACTCGTCTACGACGGGAGCCTTTGCTCCGGGGGTAGCGAAGTGGATATCCCAGCCTGCGCCTTGGAAGGCGCGGTGCGGTGCAATAAGCTCCTCGGCCCAGTAACCGGTCGGGCGCTTGGTGCCATCGGCCAGCGTCCATTCCTCAGCGGCGGTAACAACAAAAAGTACGGAAGGCATGTAATTCTCCTTTAGTCAGTAGTTTCTTCAGCGGCGTCTGCCAAAGACTCTTCAGTGTCTGGGCCTGCCAGCTCGGGGTCTGAAAGTTCCTCGTATGCTGGCAGGATAACCGTTTCTAGCAGATGCTGCCGTAATTCCTGGTCAGCAAAGGAATTCTCCACCGCTTTGACGGTGAGGTCGAAAAATTCCTCCAGCCCGTAGCCAAAGGTCTCACTCAGCGCGAGGAACTGCTTGGTCAAGGTGGTCTCGCCCGAGGAAATGGTGCAGGTAAAGCCCAGCTGCTGCAGCAGTGGCAGTGGGTGGTCGGTCAGCTCCTCGGCTTCCTCCAGTGGGGTAAAGACCAGGGGAATATGGCGGTCGCGGATGTAGCCAGAGGCCTTGCCCGGCACGATGCCTTCGATATTCGCAGTGAAGTCATCGATCATATTCACCGGGTGGATAAGGCGATTCACGCCGGCCTGGGCGGCGCGCTCAACTTCCGCGAAGTCCTCGCCCACGTGAATCTGGGTGGGTAGGTAGGCGGCGCGGAAGTCCGCGGCCGCGCCCGCCTCGTCCTGCGGGAGGTTATAGCCCACCACGGGGGCGTCGTCAGGCACTGCTGCCTCAGGGGCCGTGCCGGCCAGGACGAGGCGGGAGTCCAGGGAAGGAATGCGGGCTGCAACGGCGGCTTCAACAACCGCGGCAGCGTCCAGGCCAATCGCTGCTGGATCCAAGTGCAGTTCCGCGTAGACCACGCCGTCTGCGGCTAGGGCTTCGTAGCGCTCACGGATGGTCGCGGTGAGTTCCTCCGGCGTAGCGGCCGTGGAGTTAATGGGCTCAAAGAGGGAGACCTTAGGCAGCTTGGCCACCACGTCGGCGGCGGAGTCCTTGTTTTCAGGGCTAATCAAAGGCGCGTCATGCATGCGTCCCATCGTAGGCACGGGCCTAAGATGTGTCATGTCATGAAAAGAATTATAGCTAGTTCCCTCGTTACCGTCCTGCTCAGCGGCGCACCGCTCGCGCTGGCGGAAGAGCCGGAAACTCCTACCACCATGCGCACCACCGCCCCGGATACCGATAAGTGCCCGCACGCCGAGCGCCCGGAAAAGGCCACCACCACCTCGGAGCGCCTCGCTCCTGGGCAGGCCTCACCCACCCCGCTGCCGCCGGTGGAAAGCAATGAGGCCTGTGGCACCACCCTGCCCGAAGGGTTCAAGGTGGATAAGGATGTGGTGGCCGCGGCGTGGATGGTCTCCGATATCGATTCCGGCGAAATCATCGCAATGAAGGACCCTAACGGCCGCTACCGGCCGGCCTCCATCATCAAGGCACTGCTGGCGCTGGTGGTTATCGACGAACTGGATCTGCACCAGAAGGTCGAGGTGGGCGAAGAATCGGCACAGATTGACGGCTCAGCGGTCGGCATCGGCCCAGGCGGCACGTACACGGTGGAACAGCTTTTGCAGGGCTTGCTCATGGCCTCTGGCAACGATGCCGCGCACGCCCTGGCACAGGAATTGGGCGGCGACGAGGCCACGCTGCGCAAGGTCAATGAGAAGGCGGCCGAGATCGGCACAAATTCCACCTACGCGGCCAGCTACTCTGGGCTCGATGCCCCGGGCATGTCTACCTCGGCCGAGGATATTTCCCGCATTTACCGCGCGGCCTTCCATAACCCGACCTTCGCGCGGATTGTGGATACGGAGTCCGTGGACTTTCCCGGCTGGGGCGACCTTGACGGTTACCAATTAGGCAACGATAACGGGCTCTTCCTCAATGATCCGGACGGCATTGGTGGCAAGACGGGCTTTACCGATGACGCGCACCATACCTTCGTCGGCGCGCTCGACCGCCATGGCCGACGGCTGCAGGCGGTGCTGCTCGATACCACCGTGGAGCACGGCCCGCGCGCGTGGGAGCAGGCCCAGAAGCTGCTGCACGAGGCCTACAAGGTGCATCCCGGTGACGGTGTAGGGCAGTTGCTTGCCGACGTCCATTCCGACGCCGACTCCACTGCCTCCCCGGCCCCCGATGCCCAGGCACAATCGGCCAACTCCTCCTTGGCCGGGGTGCAGGGGTGGCTCGGCTGGGTTATCGCCGGCGCCGTAGTGTTGCTGGCTATTTGCGTGGGTGCTTTTTCACTACTTCGGCGTTAGCCCACTCATCGTGGGAGCCGCGGCGGTTATTCTTCTCCGAAATGGTGAAGGTATGCACGCCGGCGCCCACCCAGCTGGCGAACGTACCGGGGCCCGGCACGATATTGACTAGGCGCCACCACTGGCGCTTAGCGGACTGGGTGAGGGTGAGCCGCTCTTTGGTGTCGACATCGCGCACCGTGTAGCCCATCAGCAGCTTGGCCGGGCTGGCGCCGAGCCAACATTCGGTGCCCAAGGTGTAGAGCAGCAAGATGATGGCGCCGCCAATGAACGTCGAGAGCTCATCCACGCCGCCGGACAGCAGCGCGCCGCCGAAGCTGCCGCTAATGAGCGAAAAGAAGATGAGGTCCAAAATGGCCATGCCGATGCGCGCATCTTGACCGGCGCGCTGGCTAATTTCGGCCGCTGGTTGTTGTACCAACGGCGCGGGTACAGCCGCGTTCGCCGTTGCCGGCGGGAATGGATTGTGCTGCGGGGCAAAGGGATTGCGCGCATACGGCGACCCATAGGGGCTCGAGGTCTGCGCAAATCGTGGTTCCTGCTGAGCGTGACGCCCCGGCCCGGCCGCCTGACCGGGCTGGAAGGACTGAGCTTGCTGCTGGGCTTGCAGTGGCCGCGGGTTCCACTGCCCTACCGCGCCCAGCTGTCCGAGGTCTCCCCAGGTGGGGCGCACTCCCGCCGCGCACGCCTTATCGTATTCGGCCCGCTTTGCAGCAGAGCCCAAGACGCTGGCAGCGATGCGCAGCTGCGCGCGCCGCGGATCTTCAATGTCGTGGCCTTGCTGCTGTAGCAGCACATCCTTGGACTCCAGCAAGACTAAGAGCTCGTGCTCGCCATCGCGGCGATCTAGTCCCCATTCCTCATAAAGATTCGGTGCGATGTCATTGGCGTTCATAATGCTCCATCTTAAAGCCCAACGGCAGCGGCGGCCTCACCCCTAAGGAGGAGATTTTACTTACGGCGCAACAAGCTCCATGCGCCCACGGCCGCGGCGCCTACAGCGGCGCCAACGCCGAAGGTCGCACCTGCAGGCGCGCCTTCCTTGACCTCGTTGCGGACGCGAATAACGGCCGGCTCTGGGACCGGCGGGTGAGCGTACTTCAGGGACTCGGCGGTGGTGGCGGTCCACGCGGAGACGTACAGCACCACGCGCCAAATCAGATACATGACCACCATGAGCACGATGACGGGGCCGAAGACCGCGCCGGCAGGGCTGCCGGTAGCAGAGGACATGATGAGCGTGGACAGCTGCTTGAGCAGCTCAAAAGCCACGGCACCAATGGCCGCGCCGATAAGGCCGGACTTCTTCGGCACCTTGGTGCGCGGCAGGATCATAATCAGCCACCACATGACGATGAGGTTGGCCAGAAGGCCCACTGCCAAGCCGACAAAGAAAATAACCGAGTCCATGCCCGGGAAGGACTCGATTCCTACGCGCTCAAAGATTTTCTGGGTAAGGCCGGAGGACCCGGCGGCGGTGACGCCAAAGGCGATGAGGAATGCCACGATAAGGCCAATGAGGCCCACCAGGTCAGACAACTTCTTCTTCAAGAAGGAACCGCCCTCGTTGGCATCGATGCCCCACATGGCCGAGATACCGATGCGCAGGTTGTTCATCCAGCCTAGGCCGGACCACAGAGTGGTCAAACCACCGATACCGAACATGGCGCCGCGTTGGTCAATGGCGGTATCCAAGATCTCATTGACCGTATCTCCCATATCGCCATCGATAGAACTGGTGATATGGGATTGCAGATCATTGAGCAGGTCCTCGCGGTTAGCCAAGACGGCGGCGACGGTGGCCACGACCAGCATGGCAAGCGGGAAGATGGAGAGCACCGAATAATAGGTGATGCCGGCGGCAAACTGGTTGCCGCCTTCGGCACCGTAGCGCTCGTTCATGCGCATGAGGTGGTCAACGAATCCGGACTTGGAGCGAATCTTATCTACCGCACCGGGATCGTCGGCATTGGCGCGTTCGATGCCGTAGTGGTCCGTCTTCTTCGAGGAGGATTGCGTGGTGGTAGGCACGTGCTTCCCTTCTTGCTCGCACAGTTTTTATCTCACCTAGAGTAACTGGCAGATGCCCACTTGTCCCTTTGCGGGGTGGGGCACGGGGGAAGCGGCCGCTTACTACTTGCGCAGGCGGGGAAGGAAGCCGACCTTTTCATAGACGGCGTCGACAAGCGGCTGGGCAATCTCCTGCGCCGTCTCCGCGCCCTGCGCCAGGATGCGCTCGAGCTCGCCGCGGTCCGCCATCAACTCGTCATAGCGCGCCTTGAGCGGAGTGGTAAATTCCTGCAGCGCGTCGGCGGTATCGACCTTGAGGTGGCCGTAGCCCTGGCCGGCGTACTTTTCCACCAAGGAATCGATGGATTCACCGGTGAGCGCAGACTGGATGACCAGCAGGTTGGACACACCCGGCTGGTTGTCGCGGTCAAAAGCCACCGAGCCCAAGTCATCCGTCACGGCGGACTTGATGCGCTTAGCCGAGGTCTTCGGTGCATCAAGCAGGTTGACCAGGCCCTTCGGGTTGGCGCCGGACTTAGACATCTTGGACGTCGGCTCTTGCAGGTCATAAATCTTTGCCGCACCCTCCGGGATGAACGGCTCCGGCACCTTGAAGGTCTCGCCATACTTATTGTTGAAACGCTCGGCAAGATTGCGGGTCAGCTCCAGGTGCTGGCGCTGGTCCTCGCCCACCGGCACATAATCCGGCGAGTAGAGCAAGATATCGGAGGCCATGAGGATCGGGTAGGTAAATAGGCCCACCGAGGTGCGGTCCGAGCCCTGCTTGGCAGATTTATCCTTGAACTGGGTCATACGGGAGGCCTCGCCAAAACCGGTAAGGCACTGCAGTACCCAGGTCAGCTCCGCGTGCGCAGGCACGTGCGACTGCACGAAGAGCGTGGACTTTTCCGGATCAATGCCTAGGGCAATAAGCTGAGCGGCACCCGCGATGGTGCGGTTGCGCAGCTCCTCAGGGTTTTGCTCCACGGTGATCGCGTGCAGGTCAGGAATGAAGTAGAAGGCGTCATAGCCGTCCTGCAGGTCAATCCACTGCTTCAGCGCTCCCAGGTAATTACCCAGGTGATAGGAATCAGCGGTGGGTTGGATACCGGACAGGACACGGGAAACGGTGGAATTGTCTGCAGTCATGGTGCCTTATCCTACCCCCTAGCCCCGACGCACGGTTCACATCCTTCCCCGGCGCCGCCTGAGCGAAGGATCGAAAAATCCCCTGCCCGATTAGGCAGGGGATGCGGCGCAAGGATGTTAGAGCTTGCGGGAGGTGGGGCTGACTACGTCCATCAGGATGGCCCAACCGGATACCATCAGCGCGCCGCCCACGCCCATGAGCACGATGGGGCCGAGGAAAGCGAAGGACGGACCAACAACGGTCCACCACCAGATGCTCAGGCCGAGGATTACAGCGCCGAGGACGAAAGAAATAATTGCGCGAGCCATGAACTTTCTCCGTTGCAGATTACTGAATTTTTTGACCTGCCCATAATAGCACTACTGCTTGTGTTTGGGTGCCTTGCGCTTGCCGACGTCCCCCTTATTAAAGCTCCACTGCTGCTCCACGTTGACTCCCCTCGCCCCTGGCGAGTGCCGGCCGCTCGGCCGCGTAATCGACTGCCGCTTCGGCCGGCGCGCGATGCGGTTGCTCGACATATCGCTGTAGTCCGTTCCTTCGGTCGCGGTAGAAAACGCTCGAGACTTGTTCCTGAAGGTGCGGCTCAAGGGTCGGCTAAGCGGCCGGGTCAGCGGGCGCGTGATCGGGCTGGCATAGCGCGTGGCGGCGCCCGCCTTGCGCTTGGCCTTGCGGGCGCCATCGCGCACAATGCGCGCAGACAAACGCAGGCGCGGGTCCATCTGCTGCTCGGCGTCGCGGTATTCGAAGACGGGCAGGCCCTTCTTGAAGTAGATCGCGGCCAAGCGAGCAATAAAGCACACGGAGGCGGTGATAATCGCGGTCGGTTCCTCGGCCAGGCCACTGTGGTACAGCGCCATAAATAGCGCCGCGGCGAGCAGCGAGATAGCGGCGTAGAACTCGCCGGAAAAGACCAACGGGATGCGATCCGAAAGCAGGTCACGCAGCACTCCTCCAAAGACGCCGGAAATCACCGCAGAGACCGAGGCAATAATGAACCCGTGGCCCAGATGGACCGCGATTTGGGTGCCGAGCACCGAAAAGACCGCAAGCCCCAGCGCATCCAAGATGAGGAAGAGGTGGCGGAAGTAGTGCATGAGGAATGACATGCCCACCGTCACCACGGCCGCCACGATGACGATTACCAAATAGATGGGGTGCTCAACCCAGGTAAAGGGAGGGTCATCGAGGATCATATCGCGCACCGTGCCGCCGCCCAGCGCCGTCATGGAGGCAATCATGGTGACGCCAAAAAGATCGAGCTTTTGGCGGCCGGCGGACAATGCGGCGGTCATGGACTCGGCCGTAATACCAACTACATACAGGACGCTAAATAGTGGCGTCATCAGCGGTACTCCACCAGCAGTGGGGAATGGTCGGACCAGCGCTGCTCTACAGTGGGGGCCTTTTCCACCCAGGTGCGCTGCGCGCGCTCCAGCATCGGGCGGGTGGCCGCCTGGTAATCGATGCGCCACCCGGCGTTGTTATTAAACGCCTGGCCGCGGTAGGTCCACCAGGTATAAGGACCGTCTTCGTCCGGATGCAGGCGACGGGCGACGTCGAACCACTGCGGTTCTGCGGCCGGGGCCCACGGCTCGCCGCCGGCGTACTCGACAACACCCTGCCACTGCCCCAGGTTCTTCTTCTCCTGCGGCTTGTCATCCGGGAACGCGCCAAAGACGTGATCCATAAAGGCGCGCTCTTCCGGCAGGTGGCCAGCCTTCTTTTCGTTGGCCTTATTGTTTTTCAGGTCCTGGGCGCGGTGGCAGATATTCCAGTCGCCGCCGATGACCATGTCGGCCGGGCTGCCATCAGAATTCGTGCGCGCCGCGTTCTTCGCCAGCACCTCCTGGAACTCATCCAAGAAGCGGTACTTTTCATCCAACTTCGGTGAACCGGTATCGCCGGAAGGCAGGTACAGCGAGGCGACGCGAATATCGCGGGTGGTAGCCGCAATCCAGCGGCCGGCGTCGGTAAAGGAGCCGAAGCCCACTTCGACGTCGGCAAGCGGGGTGCGAGACAGGATACCCACGCCGGCGCGGCCCTTTGCGGCGGCGTCGGCAAGAGCTAAGTGCCACCCCGCCTCTAAAGCTGGGGCCAGGGCCTTTTCGGCCTGCTCCGGGGTTGCGCGCACCTCCTGCATGAGCACGATATCGGCCGGAGTCTCCTCTAGCCAGGCGTTCATTCCGGGGTTATTTTCGTTGCGCTGCTTGCACGCAGCGCGGATTCCGTTGACATTAACGCTCGCGATGGTAAGGGTCATGCCAACAGCATATCGGTAAGCCTAGGCGCGGCGAGAAAGGCGCTTTTTATCCCACATCGTCGCAGCCCATACCAGGCAACCCGCAGCCGCTAGGGCCGCACCGGCCAGCGCCGGGGCGGAGTAGCCCAAGCCGGCACCCACCACGGCGCCGCCAATGGTCGCACCGGCCGCGTTTGCGATGTTCAGCGCGGACTGGTTAAGGGCTGCGGCCAAAGTCTGGGCGTCGCCAGCCACATGCACCAAGCGCAGCTGCAGCGAAGGAACCAAGGTGGAGCCCATAAACGCCACGCAGCCAAAGCACAAAGTGGCGGGAATGGCATGGCTAGAAAGGAAGTAGAAGGCCGTCAGGATAACGATGAGGCAAGCCAAGGCAAAGATAATGCCAAACTCCAGGTTGCGGTCAGCCAGCCAGCCGCCAAAGGCATTGCCGATGGTCATGCCGATGCCATAGGCCATGAGCACCACCCAGATGAGGCTCTGGTCCATGCCGGCGACCTCGGTCATGGTCCACGAAATATAGGTATAGACGGAGAACATGCCGCCGAAGCCGACCACGCCCATGATGACGGTGAACCACACCTGACTGTTTTTGAACGCACCAAATTCGGTGCGGATATCGGTCTGCTTCATTTCCGTCATGTGCGGCATCAGGAAGAACAACGCAATGGCGGTGACGATGCCCAAGGCCACGACCACCAGGTAGGCCGCCTGCCAACCCAGCGCGGAGCCGAGGGCTTGGGCGGCCGGTACACCGATAACCGTGGCGATGGCCAGGCCCATGCCTACATAAGCCATGGCCTTGCCGCGGCCGCCTGGGGGCGCCATGGAGGCGGCAGAAAGGTTAGCCACGGAGAAATAGGCGCCGTGGGGCATGCCCGCGATGAAGCGCGCGATCATGAGGATGGCGTAATTCGGTGCCAAGACCGAGAGGAGGTTGCCCACCACGAGGAAGCCGATGAGCAGCAGGATGAGCCGGCGGCGCGGCAGCTTGCCGGTAAAAGCCGCAATCAACGGGGCACCGACCACCACGCCCATGGCATAGATGGTGATGAGTGTGGAGGCGTTTTCTTCCGAAACGCCAAAATCATCTGCAATAAGCGGCAGCAGGCCCATGGACACGAACTCCGTCGTGCCGATGGCAAACGCGCCCAAGGCCATGGCCACCATGACGATGGCGCGGCGGCGGGTGGTAATCTCCGTTTGCAGCGGCAGCGGGCGGCGGCGAACGCGGTGTTCGTGTGCGCTGCGCGGGCTTAGCTCATCGATGATTTTCATGGAGAGTGAGGGTACACCCCGTCTGCGCCGGTGGCATGCCCGCAGCGGGGGCTCGTGAATATCTCCACCCCTCCCGCGCATGGGTGACAGCGGCCACGCAACCCTTTTCAAGGGGCGGCAAATGGGGGATCACTTTCGGCAAACTGGCCCACATGCCGCCCACAAAATCGGTAATCTGGGCATTTGAACAATTTTCCAACGTTAATTAGGAGAATCATGGCAAAGATTACGTGGACCCGTACCGATGAGGCGCCGCTGCTGGCGACCTACTCCCTCAAGCCCATCGTGGAGGCCTTCGCTTCCACCGCTGGCATCGACGTGGAAACCCGCGATATCTCGCTGGCCGCCCGCATCGCCGCGCAGTTCCCAGAGCGCCTGACCGAGGAGCAGAAGGTCGAAGACGCCCTAGCGGAGCTGGGCAAGATGGCCAAGACCCCAGAAGCAAATATCATCAAACTGCCGAATATTTCTGCTTCCCTGGTGCAGCTGAAGAAGGCCATCGCCGAGCTGCAGGCCGCAGGTTACGATCTGCCTGATTACCCGGATAATCCTTCCACCGAGGAAGAAAAGGACATCGCCGCCCGCTATGACTCCGTCAAGGGCTCCGCTGTTAACCCGGTGCTGCGCGAGGGCAACTCCGACCGCCGCGCCCCGGAAGCCGTGAAGAACTTTGTGAAGAAGCACCCGCACCGCATGGGCGAGTGGTCCAAGGACTCCAAGACCAACGTTGCCACCATGGCGGACAACGACTTCCGCCACAATGAGAAGTCCGTCATCCTGGACAACGAGGACACCCTGTCCATCGTCCTCAAGACCGCCGATGGCGAGCAGACCCTGCTGCCGGAGCTTCCTGTTCTTAAGGGTGAGGTCATCGACGGCACCTTCATGTCCGCAAAGGCCCTAGATGAGTTCCTCCTCGCACAGGTCAAGCGCGCTCAGGAAGAGGGCGTTCTCTTCTCCACCCACCTGAAGGCCACCATGATGAAGGTCTCTGACCCCATCCTCTTCGGCCACGTCGTCCGCGCCTTCTTCGCCGATGTATATGACAAGTACGGCGAGGAGCTGCTGGCTGCCGGCCTCAACGGTGAGAACGGCCTGGGCGCTATCTACGAGGGCCTGAAGAACCTGGACAACGGCGAAGAAATCAAGGCTGCTTTCGACGCCGCGCTTTCCGACGGCCCCGACCTCGCCATGGTCAACTCCCACAAGGGCATCACCAACCTGCACGTGCCTTCCGACGTCATTATTGACGCCTCCATGCCTGCCATGATCCGCACGTCTGGCCACATGTGGAATAAGAACGACGAGGAGCAGGACACCCTCGCCGTCATTCCGGATTCCTCCTACGCTGGCGTCTACCAGGCCGTTATCGAGGACTGCAAGGAAAACGGCGCCTTCGACCCAACCACCATGGGCACCGTGCCGAACGTTGGCCTCATGGCGCAGAAGGCCGAGGAGTACGGCTCCCACAACAAGACCTTCAAGATCCCGGCCGCTGGCACCGTTGAGGTTCGCAACTCCCAGGGTGAGGTCCTCATCTCCCACGACGTGGAGGAAGGCGATATCTGGCGCGCCTGCCAGACCAAGGACGCTCCGATCCAGGACTGGGTCAAGCTCGCCGTCAATCGCGCTCGCCTGTCCGGCATGAAGACCATCTTCTGGCTCGACCCGGAGCGCGGCCACGACCGCAATATCAAGTCCCTGGTGGAGAAGTACCTTAAGGACCACGACACCGAGGGCCTGGACATCTCCATCGAGGATCCGGTAACCGCTACCAAGACCTCCATCGAGCGCATCCGCCGCGGCGAGGACACCATTTCTGTTACCGGCAACGTGCTGCGTGACTACAACACGGACCTCTTCCCCATCCTCGAGCTGGGTACCTCCGCCAAGATGCTGTCTGTGGTTCCTCTCATGGCTGGCGGCGGCCTCTTCGAGACCGGTGCGGGCGGCTCCGCCCCGAAGCACGTCCAGCAGGTAGAGGAAGAAAACCACCTGCGCTGGGATTCCCTCGGCGAGTTCTTGGCCCTGGCTGAGTCCTTCCGCCACGAGAAGCAGACCAATGGCAACGAGAAGGCCGGCGTCCTGGCCGCCACCTTGGACAAGGCCACCGAGCGCCTGCTTAATGAGGGCAAGTCCCCGTCCCGCAAGGCTGGCGAAATCGACAACCGCGGTTCCCACTTCTTCCTGGCCACCTTCTGGGCCGAAGAGCTGGCTAACCAGACCGATGATGCCGATCTCGCCGCTGCTTTCAAGGACGTGGCTTCCCAGCTGTCCTCCCAGGCAGACGAGATTGCCCAGGCGCTTGTCGACGCCCAGGGCAACCCCGCCGACCTCGGCGGCTACTACTGGCCGAATGACGAGAAGACCTCTGCTGTCATGCGCCCAGTTGCTCAGTTCAACGAGATCATCGACGGTCTAAAGAACTAATTCCGCGTTAGGCGCCTAATAAAAGACCGCCTCGTCTCCTCCCAGGAGTTCGACGCGGTCTTTTCTTACTTTGTGCACCGTTTCAACCGACCTGATAATCGAAATCAGGCAGTCCAAAGCTGCACCCGGAGGCACAGGTCTGTGCGCTCGACGGCAGCCCTGCTCCCCTGGCAACACCTATTTACGCGGTCACCATCGTCAGAAGGTCGTCGTAGGTGGAAACCACGTCATAGCGCACATTGTTATGCTCCACGGAGTTGAGCTTGGCGAAGAACTTGCGCGCGCACTCGATCTTTCCGAGTTCTGCGCCCTTAAGCTGCAGACTCGACATGCTGCCCTTGGTTTCGGCTACAAAATACACGTGCTTGACAGAATTCTCGGTAAACGCAATTGCCCAGTCTGGGTTGTAGTTTCCCAACGGAGTTGGGATAAAGAACCCACCGGGCAGCTTGGCATAGACAACGACTTCCGATTGTTCCTCGAGCTTTTCTAAGAACACCCGTTCCGTTTGAGAATCCGTGACTGCGTAGTCGTAGATGTGCTTCTTAAGTTTCTTATCATCCTCCCCGAGCTCCTGACGGGTCTGGTTAGCGGTAAAAATGGTGGTATCGAATTCACTCTCCAGCATGCTGTAGGAGAGATGCTCGATAACCTCGGTCGCCTTTTGCTCATTGACAATCCGCGACACTTCCATGATGAAGTGCTCCGGATTCAACCGGTACATACCAAACTTCTCAGCCCCAATACCTTTCAATATTGCTGCGCACGTCCGTCGGGTCAGCATGGTCTTCTCAGCAATCTCACCGATGAGGTCGTACTTCACTGAGGATGACGCAGTGACGGACTCCGATTGGCTCTTGGATATGCGATCACCAAACCCCTCCCGCTTGTCTAGGTCGGCCTGTTCCAAGCGGAAGTTTTGAGTACCTGACTCGACCACATATTGCATAGACGCAACATGAAGCTCCTTATTAAGAGCCCGAATCGCCTTCCCAATAAGCTCCGTAGAATCGAAGTCCACTGTGTAGACGGCCTTGTGGTTAATTCGCTTCCACAGTTCTTGAAACTCTTTACGCTTCAAGTTGGCGTTGGGCAGCAAACGCTTCGCTTTTCGGTCATCACGCGGCTTCGGGACATTCATATACAGAGCATCGACGAGCGGAAGCATGGCAGCGAATTCGACCTCGAGGATAGACTCCGGAGGTTCCTCTAAATTCCCCCCTTCTCTCCTAGCTTCCTTAAACGCCTGAGTCACGTGCCAGTCATCGTCGATATAGTCATTCACAAGCAGATACTTAAACATCACCTTTGCTTGCTTTTCGGTCACCTTAGTTTTCTCAGCGCCAGCGATACTGATGGCCTGCCCGGAGAAGTAATCGACACTAGCTTTGCGCGGTCGGAAGGATAGGGACTCGGCGATTTCTTTTTGCAGACCGTCAACAAATTCCGTATAGGACTCATCCGTGACCACGGTAAGCACGTTAATATCATGGACACGGCCCATCACTGAGGCAGCGTCTTGGCGGTCTCCCTCCTGATTAACGCACAGGCGTAAACCACGACCGATTTCTTGGCGGCGGGAGACCGTGTTATCACTTTTCTTAAGCATGCCCATCGTGAACACGTTGGGGTTATCCCAGCCCTCGCGCAAAGCTGAGTGGGAGAAAATGAATCGCACGGGTTCTTCTAGACTTAGCAGTCGCTCCTTATCCCGAAGAATCAAATCGTATGCATCAGAGTCTGTTGACTGCCCCTTATCGTCACCACGCTTGGAAATCTTGCCGTCCACGGCCTGCTTGGACTTCTTGTCCACTGAGAAGTATCCCTGATGAACAGAATGCACCTCATCGCGAGAAACGTATTTGAGGTAATTACTAAACTCTGGTTCAAGCTCCAGCTCATCGAAAAGGGCGTCACGAGCCATGGTGTATTCCTCTTCGAATACGCGGGCATACTCACCCATTGTGTCCTCGCGAGAATAGTCACGGTACTTCGCGACCTCATCGATGAAGAACAAAGAAAGCACCTTGATGCCTTTCGGGTAGAGTTCCCGTTCCTTGTCTAGGTGAGCCTTAACCACTTCACGAATCTGAATGCGCCGCTTGGTTTCTTCAGTGACGTCGCGGTCCGCCAGCTGCCCAGCAAATACATCATCACCATTGCTTAGGCGTACGACATCTGCGGTAGCGTCTATATCGACAATGAAGAGCCCCTTGTAGGCTTCAATTCCGTTAGATAGTTCATGGAGATTGTCGCCCTTTGACAAGCGTTTTCGCTGGCGTTTAATGCCGGTCTTGGTCTGCACCTCTATCTCGACGCGCGCGAATGGCGGCTTGCTGGGCGACACCTCAATGTTCTCGACGTATAGGTATGCCTCTGTACCTGCAAGACCCTTCACCGTGATACCACGCACACCGATGCGCTTAACCAACTGCTGATTGTAAGCGTCGACAGCGTCGAGGCGGTAGACCTTAGTGTGTTCGTCCTTGTGAGTGGCGGAGTATCGCAGCATCATAAGGGCCTTGAACTCTGCCAACGACTGGAGCGACTTCTTGGCGCTCATCTTCTGCGGCTCATCAATGATAACGATGGGACGGTTAGCCGCGATGACATCGATGGGCCGACGGGAGCCGAACTCGTCCAGTTCCTCGTAAATGCGACGATTATCCTTGCCGGTCGAATTGAAGGCCTGAATATTGATGATCATGACCTGCACGCCGGTGTTTTCACTGAAGGCCTCGATTTCATTCAGCCGGCTGGAGTTGTACACAAACGCACGCGGACTCATCCCGTACTCTTGTTTGAAGTGGTCCGCAGTGACCTCAAAGGTCTTCTTCACGCCCTCGCGGATAGCGATCGAAGGCACCACGATGATGAATTTTGACCACCCAAACCGCCGGTTAAGTTCCATAATCGTCTTGATGTAGACGAATGTCTTACCAGTTCCGGTTTCCATCTCAATGTCAAGGTTGGGCACATTCGGCGCCGCGATGGAATCCTTGAGATCCAGCGATTCCTTTAATCCACCCTGACGCTGAATCTTCTGCACGTTCTCCAGCAACTGTTGATGCGTCAGGAGAATATCCGCATTACGCAGGCCCATGTCTTCCCCCTGGGACATGCGGATTTGTCCGTTTTTCCAAAGACCAGGATCAATACGATAGGCAGTACCATCATTGTGTGGCTGCCCGAGAAACGCATCGGCGACGGAATTGACCGCATCTAGCTGGTATTGCTGTTTCTTAAATTGCAGCTTCAACCTAGATCACCTTAACATCAGCAGACGGAGCAAACTCCTTGAAGATCTGCTCAGCATTTATGCGCTCGGCGTCACTAGCAAACCCTTCGTCACGGAACACGGCACGCACCGGCTCGCGCTGAGCGATGCCCCGCACGGTTTCCGAATTCACTGATGGCTCGAAGCAGGCGATAAGCGCCCCGCCTTCAACGACGAAGCACTCCTGTCCTTCGATGGACTCCACTTCAATCGCCACGTCCAGCGGTAGACCCCAATCAAGCAGCACCTGGAATAGCAGGTCTTCACCCGTGCGGTCCGCCTTTACGTTGCTCACCGAATCAAACAGGTTGGACTGGCTCACCTCGTCCGGAGTCGCAAGCAGATCATACATGTTGGACGAATCAATACGCAGGCTCCGGAATCCATAATCAAACGCTGGGATTCCATTGTCCTCACCCGCGGTTTCTAAAGATTCCAGGGCAGCAATACCGGCGCGACGAAGGCGTTCTTTGGTGACTTCAGATAAAACCGGAGCAACGTTCAGCTGACGAGTAAGCTCCATCGCATTCTTAATAGTTTCCTTGTCCTGACCCGAACCATCCAAAAGTTGATCAATTTGGACACAAAGAAATCTGCGATTCCCATTATCCTGAGAATTTACCCGATAAACAGCATCGGCAGTGGTACCTGATCCCGCAAAAAAGTCGACAATAATGTCGTGCTCATCTTTACTGAATCGCGTTACGCCCATGACAATATCTTCGATTAAAGAAACGGGCTTTGGATGGTCAAAAACTCCTTTTAAATCTAAAGCCTCCAAATCTGAACTCGAATTCTTATTCAAATGCTTCAGCACACTATGAAACTTTGAACTGTCCTTCCCAAGGTCTCTAAGACGACCAACTACATGATCATTTCCTTTCGGCAGTAATACATATTCACCGCTTGCAATCCTATGATCGATTTCTTTTTTCGAGTCAGAACCTTTTACCGCTTCAATCTCGCTATACAGAAGAGTTCCATACTTGCCAAACTCCTTTCTCAACCAATCGGTTTCTATCCAATAGGTTTTTCCTTCCTTCTCGACGACCTTGCCTCTTACATCTTTTGCACGCGAAAAGCCCCTAAATTCCTCGATATTGCGTGCGTACACCAACAAATAGTCATGCCCTTTCACGACTCTTTTTGCCAGCCCCCCTCCTTCAGAACGCACGACCACAAGTTCCGCGAAAAAGTTGGTAGCGCCGAAGACTTCGTCCATTACACGTCGCATATTTGAAAACTCATTGTCGTCAATCGATACGAAGATCGCTCCATCTTCTTTCAGTAGGTTCCTAGCAAGTCGCAACCTTGGGTAAATCATCGAAAGCCAATCAGAATGAAATCGACCATTGCTTTCCCGGTTAGTACTTAACCGAGCACCATCCGCATCAATTTGCTCAGACTTTTGAAGGTATTCGTTTAAAGTAAGGGAAAAATCATCGTCATAAATCAGATCGTTGCCGGTATTGTACGGAGGATCAATGTAGATGAGCTTGACTTTGCCCAGGTAGGACTCCTGCAGAAGCTTGAGAGCTTCTAGGTTATCGCCCTCGATGAAAAGATTCTCGGTCGTGTCAAAGTTAACAGAGTCTTCACGGACGGGACGCAGCGTCTTCGCGATGGGGGCATTCGCAGTCAGGGTGGCGGCGCGCTTTCCGGGCCACTCCAAGCGGAATCTCTCTTGCGGCCCCTCAACCAGATGATCGCTCAGCTCCTGACGCAGCAGATCGAAATCAATGGCACGGGTGACGTTGCCGTTATCGTCGGCTACCTCGGTGACGATTTGGGGGAAGAGAGCGGCAAGCTTCTCAATGTTCCCCTCGACCAAATCGGGCGAGGTCATGCGCATCTTTTCCACGGTAAGATGGCCTTTCAGTAGGAGACAAATATGCCCTCTACCTTAGCTTTTGGCGGTTCAAAAGCGCCTTAGGCACGCTCAGTGAGCGACTTCAAATCGCTTTTCTTCGCGTCTAGCTGAACACGGAGCTCAAACTTCTTCTTGAATTGGGTCTCCGATCTTATCCGTCGATTCAAGGAGGCGATGTCAGCGCAAAGAGCGTCGATCTTGGCTAGTCGCGCCGCTGATTGCTGCGGCGTCTCGCTGGGGCTTATAGGAATTTCACTGAGCTGGGACAGAATCTGCGTGTAAAGAGCGTCAAGACTGACGGCGACAGGCAACTGCCTTCGCGGCATATTCCCGGCCACCCATTCAGAGCAAAAGTAGGACCGCGGCTTGCCGGATTCAGCCCCATAGACTTTGAATGTGGCCTGCATCTGTGTCTGTGTGTCAGCCCCTGACAAACGGACAACTTCAAACAGCACAGGTTGTGAAACCGCGGCATCGATGGCTGCGAGTACCTTGAAATCCAGCTCATAATCTTTGAGCGCTACGGTGAACACCTGAAATTCTGGTATGGCCTTACTTGCAGGAAGGTTCGTGGATTTGGGAGCCAGCTTGTAGCTCCACTCAATGCGCTCCACCTGCTCCACAAACAAGGTTTTGACCGAAGGCGGTACCTTTGTCTGCTGGTAGATCTTCTCTTTCGGGACTCGCAGCGACACCCGCGCCGCCGGGGGCCAATCGTATAGGACGTCCAACATTGCTACTGCCCGTCTTCTTCCACTACTGCGACAAACGCGATGAGCTCAAAGTCATCAATTCCAGAAATATTCTGTTCCAAAGCCGTAGTGGGACCAGCACTAAACAGGCTGTCAATGTCCTTTTCCTCATCGAGTTCGATCATCGATCGGATGGCATCAGTAAGCAGTTCAGAATATTTCTCCATGACTATTCCGTCGCGAGTGGCTGCGTTGAATGTCGCCACCGCGGGAGCAATCGGATCACTGAAATCCCGGCACGCCACCCGCATGAGATCGAGAAGGTGCTTGGCCTCACTGTGATCGGCGACCACAGAGCCAGCCTCATCTACGTAAACCAAGTAATACGGATGCAGGCGATTGCCATAAATGATTTTCTCATCGGCCTTAATATTGCGCAGCACGAAAATGACGCCCGGGACCAACCCCAGTTCTTCGTTTGCTGGAACAACGGCGTGGAGTCCCTTGAGCATGTTCGGTAAATCGTCATGGCTCTTGAGGTAACTCAGAAGATCCATGCGGAAATCGTTGAGTCCCAAGTCCGTAATCGAGACTCCGGTGCGCACGTCCTCAAGCTCGATTACTTCATTTTGAAGCCGCTTGAGTTGCTCGCGCCGAAATTGCGCATCCGGGTTTTCGCGCCGCAGAACGTTGTCATCTGCGGTACCTGCAATATCGGCGATAACCATGCGGTTCTCAACGCGTTCCTTCAAATTGATGTACTCGTCAAGCGTCAGGTTCGGCCAGAAGTTCACTAACTGAATGGTTGCGTTTTTGGAGCCGATGCGGTCAATGCGTCCAAAACGCTGGATGATGCGCACTGGATTCCAGTGAATGTCATAATTGACTAAGTAGTCACAGTCTTGCAGATTCTGGCCTTCACTGATGACGTCTGTACCGATAAGGACGTCAAGCTCACGTTCATCGCCGGGCATTGCTTCATCGCGTTTTTTCGAGACCGGTGAGAACAGAGTCATAGCCTCGTTAAAGTTCAGCCCCTTCGCCAAGGAACTAACAACGCCATGGTTGCTACCTGTAATGACCGCTGATTCCAATCCTGCGGCGGACAACTCCGGGCTGAGCTCGCGGTACAAATAGTCAGCAGTATCCGCGAATGCAGAAAACACCAAGGACTTCTTGTTGCCAGGATTGAAGGGTGCCTTAGCCTTCTCCAGCAGCATCCTTTTGAGCCTTTGGAGCTTCAGATCGTGCTCAGGGGTTATCCTGCGCACCTCATCCAGCAGCTCCTTTAGCGTCTCGCGGTCGTGCCATAGGTCAGCCTGCCAGCGCTCGATATCGAGATCCTCAAGGTCAATGGAGATCTTTTCTCCGAATTGGAGCGATTCAAGGCTTGCAGACTCGGAATCGCTCAGGTCTAGGTCTGTCTCATCGATCTGGTCTGCTTTGAACTCATCGAGCAAGCCGCTGAGTGTCGACCCACTTCCAGCTAACTTGCGCAACAATTCCTCCACCGAGTCAAGCAGCTTCGTCAGCGTTTTTGTGAAGGCATAAATAGAACTCTCCAAGCGCTTGAGAAGATTGACCGTCATGAGCTTTTGCAGGCCCTGTTCACGGCCGGCCTGACCGATCTGGGAGTTCCCCTCCACAGACGTGAGGTTGTAAAGGTCCTCATACTTGGACTTGCGACTGTCAAACACATAGTTCAGTGGCGTATAAACCGCCAGTTTGAGGACCTGAAGCTGTTCAAAGATCTCGTTGAAGGTTAGTGCACCTGGAAGGTCCGTCAGATCCTCCCGGATTGAAATCGGCAGCTTTCGCTCTGGAAATGCACCGATGGCAGAGGTGTCGTAATACTTCTGAATATGACGCCGAGAGCGTGCAATAGTCACAGAATCGAGTAGCTCAAAGAAATCGAAGTCCAGCATGGACAATATGCGTTGCGTCGTACGCCCCTCAACGGGCAGTTTCGACCACTCGTTGAAAACTCGCTGGGCATCGCGGAACACATCCTCTACGGAGCCAGTAATCTTGAGGCTCTCCGAAAGAGCCTCAGAATCACCTTCATAGGCTAGCTGCAACTGATTTCGCAAGTCGTTGAAGCGATTGTTGACCGGTGTGGCGGACAACATCAGGACTTTCGTTTTAACGCCGTCCCTGATGACACGGTTGAGCAGCTTTTGGTAGCGGGATTCTTTTTCTTCCGCGTAATCCGCGTTACGGAAATTGTGAGATTCATCGATGATAACGAGGTCGTAGTTCCCCCATTCCAGCAACGATAAATCAATACCGCCAATGGTGGTTCCCTTATCACGAGAAAGGTCTGTATGGGCCAGGACGTCGTAGTTGAAACGGTCCTCTTTAAACTCATTAGTGCGGTAGCGAGAGTTGTAATTTGTCCAGTTTTCGGCCAGCTTCTTCGGGCACAGCACCAGCACTGCCTTGTTACGCAGTTCGTAATACTTGATGACGGCCAAGGCCGTAAAGGTCTTACCCAAGCCCACACTGTCCGCGAGGATGCAGCCATTGAAAGTCTCCAGCTTGTTAATAATGCCCGTCGCAGCATCTCGCTGGAAGTTATAGAGCGATTTCCAAATCTTAGTCTCCTGGTAACCGGTCCTGTCATTAGGCAGGACATCCTCGCTAATGTCCTCCAGGTAGTCGGCAAAGAGGTTATACAAGGTGAAGAAGTAGATCCTGGCCGGGGAATTCTCTGCGTACACAGTAGCGATCTGGTCCAGAATCTCGTCGGTGACGTCCTTGAGCAGCTCCGGATCATTCCAAGTCTGTTCGAAGAGACTCAGGAATGCCTCCGTTGCGCTGGATTCATCCTGCTTCGTAACTATGTTTGATACGGCAGATCCATGTTCATAGCCCAGGTCTGTGGTAGTGAATCCCCCAATCGGAATATAGGTAAGACGGTCATCCACTGCTGCAAAACTTTGCATTTCGCTCTGTGTCGCCCGCGCTCGAAAAGTAACTTTGTTGCGAATCCATTCCGCGCACTCCCGTGCGATTGCTTTCTGCGTAAGTTTATTACGCAGCTTGATCTCAAACTCGGTGCCGGCAATCTTGGACTGCGAGCTCGGCTCAGGAATGAAGAACTGACGACGCTGCTTTCCCCTGCCATGAGACGCCTGCTTCAGAAAGGAGTCGGAGGTGAAGATGAACTCCAATGCTTCAATGCCCTGCAATTCTTGCTGAAGCGCCTCAAAAGCATAAATTGAAAACGTAGCTGCGGCTACCCTGAGCTTCGAACCGGGTGTCAACTCATTTTTGAGATCATCGCCCCACAGCCGAGTAGTGTTGTTCAAAAGTTCCATCTACGCCTCTTTAGAAAACTGGGTCGTTAACTTCTTAGCTCCTCCAGAATACAGTTCAAGACCAGTACGGATTTTCATACAGGAGCACCGTTGTCGTTAGGTTGGACAAGTATGACTTCCACCGATTCATTTGTTTCAGTCTTCTCTCTACTCCACCGGTTGCTGCCGTTTGCGGAAATTTAGGTGGGCATTACCTTCCCACCTTCGAATGGGTTTTGAAGTACCATCGCGCCGAACTCGCCGTTTGAGGCGCCGGCGTCAGAACCGCCTTCGTGTCCCTCAAGCATTCCGCACAAGGCCTTCAGGGCATAATCTCTGCGTGGCAATTTGTTCGGTACGGATATTACCGAGCACATGAAAAACGCCGTCCAGCTGTAGTAGCACCTGTCCTCACTACTAGAGGATTCGACCGAATCCTCATTGCTTCTACCCGTGACTTGGATGTGTCGTAGTAGCGCAGCGCATTCGTCGTAACTTTGCGTGTGATATGACTCGGTGTGTTCGGTAGCGTAAGGGGCCGACGTGGCCGTCACATATCCGATTGTCTGAGTGTATGACCAAGGAGGCCCGCCTCTGTAACCGAAAACTCTCGCGCATAGCGTGGCGAATGGCACGGTTTCGGGCGAGGCTCAGGTCCAAGAGGCATAACTTGTATTTGCCTCTACCGGCGTTAACCCTGCCCTCCCAGCTCGAGAAGGACGAATAATCGCAGGCCGCCACACCAGCACTAGGCGTGAGTATTTATCTCTCTCAATCGCCACCACGTCCCCGACAGAGGCGATACCCTACGCATTGAGCTAGACAAAGTATTGCACAGCAAAACCTTCGCTCTGCCGGACCCATCATCAAGATTCTCCGCTGGGTTAGCAATGAGCCCAAGGTAGCTAAGTACGAGGGAAACAAGGCTGGCCTGGGTATCGTCGAGATCGCAAATAGTCGCCACGCAGTCCAGGTGCATGCATCGCTGGGGACGACGGCGAAAGCTACGCAGCGAGTAGATTCGACTGGGTCAACGACGTTTTCGCCCCTCTTGTTGAAATCTCAGCAAAGAAAACGAATATCTACGCAGACGATTGCGGCACCGGCGTGCTCAAGGCAAGCCTTTTCGAACGCAATGTGCTCAGCTTTCAGTCTTTAGCACAGTCCAAATACAAGTCGCGTGCTAGTTAAATTGCACAAGAATCCAACCATACTTCATGCACGCGGGCGTCGCCGTTTTCTTCTGGGTGGAAGCTCAGCGCCGTCACGCGGCCCTGACGCACGCCGACCACCGCGTCGCCGTTCTCGCCCGGCACCGTCGCGATGACCTCGACGCCCTCGCCCACGCGGGTAACGATGGGCGCACGGATAAAGCTCGCCTCGATGTCGAGCGTGTCCTCCCCCATCGTAACTGGCACAATGCGTTCTTCGGAGAAGCGCTGGCTGCCAAAGGCATTGCGGCGCACGGTCGCATCCAGCAGCCCCAGGGTTTGCTGCCCCGGCGCGGGGTTATCGAGCTCGCGGGCGCAGTAGATGAGTCCAGCGCAGGTCGCGAGCACCGGCAATCCTGCGGCCGCGGCGTCGCGCAGCGGCTCGGCCAGCCCGAAGCTACGCGCCAGCTTGTCGATGACGCTCGACTCGCCGCCCGGAATCACCAGCCCGTCGAGTCCGTCCAAGTCGCGCGGCACCCGCACCCGGCGAGTCGCCACACCGAGCCCGTCCAAAATGCGCAGGTGCTCCTCGACGCCGCCCTGCAGCGCCAGCACCCCGACGGTGGCTACCATCCGCGCTCGGCCAGGCGGTGCGGTGCAGGCACGTCGTTGACGTTGATGCCCACCATGGCCTCGCCCAGGCCGCGGGAAAGCTTGGCGAGCTCAGCGGGGTCGTCGTAAAGCGTGGCAGCCTTCACGATGGCCTCCGCGCGTGCCGACGGGTTGCCGGACTTGAAGATGCCGGAGCCGACAAAGACGCCTTCGGCGCCCATCTGGCGGACAAGGGCGGCGTCGGCAGGCGTGGCCACGCCACCGGCAACGAAGAGCACGACCGGGAGCTTGCCGGTCTCCGCCACCTCTGCGACCAAGTCATACGGGGCCTGCAGCTCCTTGGCCGCGACATAAAGCTCGTCTCGGTCCAGGTGGCGCAGGCGCGCAATCTCGGCCTTAATGGTGCGCAGGTGCTTCACGGCCTCGGAGACGTCGCCGGTGCCGGCCTCGCCCTTGGAGCGAATCATGGCCGCGCCCTCGGTGATGCGGCGCAGGGCCTCACCCAGGTTGGTCGCACCACACACGAACGGCACGTCGAAGTCCCACTTATTGATGTGGTTGACGTAATCGGCCGGGCTGAGCACCTCGGACTCGTCGATGAAGTCCACGCCCAGCTCGCCCAGGATCTGCGCCTCTACAAAGTGGCCGATGCGGGCCTTAGCCATGACCGGGATGTCCACGGCCTCGACGATGCCCTCGATAAGCTCTGGGTCAGACATGCGGGCCACGCCGCCCTGCGCGCGGATATCGGCCGGCACGCGCTCCAGCGCCATCACGGCCGACGCGCCCGCGTCCTCCGCAATGCGCGCCTGCTCCGGCGTGACGACGTCCATGATGACGCCGCCTTTCAACATATCGGCTAGTCCTCGCTTCACGCGCGTAGTGGCGCGTCCTTGTTCATTTACCTGTTTAGTCATAGGTCACATAGTGGACCACACAATTGGTACAAGACAAGAGCCATTTTCAGCGTGTTGGATTAGACCACTTATGATGAGGGAATGCCTCTCCGCCTCGATCCCTCCGACACGCGGCCGCTACCCGTGCAAATCGCCGCAGCCGTCCGCGCCCAGGTTGCTGCCGGCGTCCTCCGGCCCGGCGAGCGCGTTCCCTCCACCCGTACCTTGGCCGCCCAGCTCGGCGTTTCCCGAGGCAGCGTAGTCACCGCCTACGAGCAACTGACGGCCGAGGGATACCTCACGGCCGAGGTTGGCTCCGGTACTGTCATCAACCCGCTGCTCCCCCACGCCCGCGCCCCGCGCCCGGAGCCGGCCCCCATACCGGCCGCCGAGCCCGAGCTGGTGTCGCTGACGCCCGGACTGCCCGACACCGCGGGAATCCTCA
This sequence comes from Corynebacterium tuberculostearicum, assembly GCF_032821615.1. Taxonomy (GTDB): domain Bacteria; phylum Actinomycetota; class Actinomycetes; order Mycobacteriales; family Mycobacteriaceae; genus Corynebacterium; species Corynebacterium tuberculostearicum_H. The sequence continues at coordinate 111,628 of NZ_JAVBIF010000007.1, forward strand.
CCCCTGAATGGAGGGCCGCGTGGCGTGCTGCGGCCGTCGACCCCTCCGGAGACCTCCCCTGCGAGGTCGCCGCGCACCTGCGCCATATGCGCGGGCTTAACGTCGACCCAGCCTGCATCCTCATCACGGCCGGCGCCCGCGACGGCCTCTCCGTGCTCCTGCGTGCTCTTGGTCGCCAGCTGCGCGTGGGAGTGGAATCACCCGGCTATCCCAGCTTGCGCCGCGTACCCCAGGCTCTCGGCCACACGTTGGTGGAAATCCCCACCGACCCCGACGGCGTCACCGTCCCCGCGGCCGATCTCGACGCCCTCATTGTCACCCCCAGCCACCAATACCCCTACGGCGGCTCCCTGCCCGCAGCCCGGCGCGCCGAACTCGTCGAATGGGCCCGCGCACACGACGCCCTCCTCATCGAGGACGACTTCGACTCCGAACTGCGCTACGTCGGCCAGCCACTGCCCGCCCTGGCCGCCCTCGCCCCGGAGCACACCGTGCTGCTGGGTACCTTCTCCTCGGTCATCTCCCCCTCCATTGCCTGCGGCTACCTCGTCGTCCCACCGCGCCTGCGCCCGGCCGTTGACCGCGTGCGCGAGGTCTTCGGCCAACCCGTCGGCGCCATCCCCCAGGCCGCGCTCGCCCACTACCTCGCCAGCGGCGCTTTACGACGCCACACCGGCCGCATGCGCCGCACCTATAAACGCCGCCGCAACCTCGTAGCTGAAACGCTGGGCGCCATCGATGGCGCCCAGCTCCTCCCCATCCACGGCGGCCTCCACGCGGTCCTTCTGTGCGATCCCGCCGTTGCTCCTCGCGCCGCCGCCCGCGGCATCAAGCTCACCCCGCTGCGCGATTATTGGGGTGGCGCCGACGCCGAAGATGGCGTCGTCCTCGGCTTCGGCCACCTCAGCGACTCCGAGCTGCGCACGAGCCTCACCGCGGTCGCGGCCGCATTACGCGAGTGATACCGTCATCTCAAAGGCCATAAAAGAAAGGTGATAAATGTCCCTCGGTCCGCTTGAATTTCTACTCATACTCATTCCGTTCCTCATCCTCGCCGGAATCATCGCCATCGTGGTCAAGCTCGTGCGCAATAGCAACGAAACTCGCGCAAACACCCGCCGCATTGCCGATCAGCTCGAGAAACAAGACCGCCACCGCTAAGCAAGGCACCCCACCAGACCAAGCGCACACTGACCGCTTGGTCTATTTTTATTCTCGTCCCTGCCAGCGGGTTTCACTAAACCCGTTCGCAAGCCATACCGCTTGGTCTAGTCTTGCCAAGCATGACGACGAAATACGATAACTCCAATTCCAACTGGTCCTTCGCTACCCGCTCCGTACACGCGGGCCAAAACCTCGACGGGCACCACAACGCCCGCAACGTGCCGATTTACCAGACCACTTCCTACGTCTTTAACGACGCCGAGCACGCGGCCAACCGCTTCAATCTTTCCGACGCCGGCCCCATTTACACCCGCCTGACCAACCCCACCCAGGACGCGTTGGAAGAGCGCCTCGCTTCCCTCGAGGGCGGCGTCGCGGCCGTTGCCTTCGCCTCCGGCCAGGCCGCCGAAACCGCCGCCATTTTGAACCTTGCCTCGGCCGGCGACCACATCGTGACCTCCCCGCGCCTCTACGGCGGCACCTCCACCCTCTTTACCGTCACACTCAAGCGCCTAGGCATCGACGTCACCTTCGTCGAGGACCCGGATGACCCGCATTCCTGGCAGGATGCCGTCCAGCCGAATACCAAGGGCTTCTACGGCGAGACCTTCGGCAACCCCGTGGCCGATGTTCTCGATATCCCGGCCATCGCCGAGGTCGCCCACAACAACCAGGTCCCGCTCATCGTGGATAACACCATCGCCACCGCCGCCCTCGCGCGGCCACTGGACCTCGGCGCGGACATCGTCGTGGTCTCCACCACCAAGTTCTACACCGGCAATGGCTCGGCCATCGGCGGCGCGATTATCGACGGCGGCTCTTTCGACTGGACCGTCACCCGCAACGGCGAGCCCGTCTTCCCCTACTTCGTCACCCCAGATGAGGCCTACCACGGCCTGAAGTACGCCGACCTTGGCGCCCCAGCCTTCGCGCTCAAGGCCCGCGCCGGCCTGCTGCGCGATACCGGTGCCGCAATCTCCCCCTTCAACGCCTGGCTGACGCTGAATGGAATCGAGACGGTGGGGCTGCGCGTCGAAAAGCACAATGCCAATGCCCAGGCCGTTGCCGAGTACCTAGAAGGCCACGTCAGGGTCACCAAGGTCAACTACGCCGGCCTGGATTCTTCGCCGTATAAGGCCACCAAGGAAAAGCTCGGCTACGCCTATACCGGCTCCGTGCTCTCCTTCGACATCGACGGCGGCCGCGAGGAAGCCTGGGCGTTTATCGACGCCCTCAAGCTCCACTCCAACCTCGCCAATATCGGCGATACCCGCTCCCTGGCTGTGCACCCGGCAACCACCACGCACTCCCAGTCCGACGAGCCTGCGCTTGCTGCGGCCGGCATCACCCAGTCCACCATCCGTCTGTCCGTGGGCATCGAGCATATCGACGACATCATCGCGGACCTCGAGCTGGGCTTTGACGCGCTGGCATGAAGCTAGTTAGCATCGGCGACTTTCACACCGAAGCCGGCGCCACGCTTGCCGACGCCCACATTGCCTACCACCGCTTCGGCCACCTCCTCGGCGATCCCCACGGCCGCAATAACGTCATTGTGGTTGAACACGCCCTGACCGGTGATTCGAATGTGGCCGAGTGGTGGGCCGATCTGGTCGGCCCTGGCAAGGCGCTAGATACGACGAAGTGGTGCGTTATCGCCACCAATTCGCTGGGCGGCTGCGGCGGCTCCACCGGCCCTGCCTCCCCGCACCCAGACGACGGCCGCGCCTGGGGCTCGCGCTTCCCCGCACTTTCGGTGCGCGACCTCGTCTCGGCCGAGCGCGCCGCGCTCCGCGAGCTCGGCATCACCCACGTCCACGCCATCATCGGCGGCTCGATGGGCGGCGCGCGCACGCTGGAGTGGACGCTGATGCACCCGGAGGCCGTTGATGCGGCCTGCGTCATTGCCGTATCTGCCCGCGCCTCCGCCTGGCAGATTGGCATCCAGTCGGCACAAATCGCGGCCATCGAGCAGGATTCCTTCTGGCATGGCGGCGACTACTACGCCTCTGCGCAGCGCCCGCGCGAGGGGCTGGCTGCCGCACGTCGCATTGCGCACCTGACGTATCGCGGCGAGCAGGAAATCGACGAGCGCTTCGGCGTCCAGGCCCAGACCGGCGAGAACCCGCTCGGGCCCTACCGCCGCCGCAATGAGCGCTTTGCCGTCAATTCCTACCTGGACTATCAGGGCATCAAGCTGGCCGACCGCTTCGATGCCGGTTCCTATGTCACCCTCACCGAGGCGCTCAACCGCCACGATATCGGCCGCGGCCGCGGCGGCCTTAACCGCGCGCTGGGCTCGTCCGAGGTGCCAACGATGGTCGTCGGCGTAGACACGGACATCTTGTACCCGTATCACCAGCAAGAACACCTCTCGCGCAACCTCGGCAACCTGCTGGCGATGGCGAAGATTGTCTCCCCGGTAGGCCACGACGCTTTTCTTACCGAGTCACGCCAGATGGATCGCATCTTGCGCAATTTCCTCACGCTTTCCCAACCGGACCCGGGCATCGATTCTGCGGCAGGCGATCCCACGGAGTATTCGATCTAAGTGCTCGCTGCATCTGCAATCGCCGAAGCTGCGCAGCGCGCACCATCGATAAGGCGTGCGGCACGCTGCGCTGGGGTTATGGCTTGACGCGGCGGGACGGGATCAGCCGTCTTCGGGCGGTGAGGCCCAGGGCGGGCGCCAGACGATACCTTCGCCGGGGCGGCGCTCGAGCCGACCGCGACGCGGCGGCGCATTGGGGTCATCATCATTGACCCCGTTGTGATACTTGCAGGCCATGGTGAGGTTCTCGGGATTCGTGTCCCCACCGAGCAACCACGGGGTGAGGTGGTGGACCTGGCATTCATCCGCCGGCGTATGGCAGTCGGGCCACGGACACACAGGGTTTTCCGCCATCGCCATCTGGCGTTGCTTCCATGTAGCCCGGCGCCGCGATTGATAGAGGTTTACGGGGCCGGTGACGGGGTGGATGAGGGTGATAAGGCCGACGTCGGCAAGCGCGCGGCGGGCAAGGTCCGCACCGGAGATTTGTGCGCCATTGGTCAGCTGCAGGGTGACGTCCTCGCCATGGGTAACTTTGACCATCTCATTGAGGGTGAGCACCACATTGGTGGTGATTGTGGAGACGGCGGCACCCTGGGAAAAGACGCGGCGGGCATCGGCGACGGTGGAGACATGGTTGTTAATCTCTGCCACCAGTTCGGACTCGGCGGTAATGGTCAGCGTCCACAGGTCGTCGCGGCGGCGGGTAAGACGCACGCCCTCAGAGCGCTTGGTGGTGCGCTCCTCGCGCACAAGGCGGCGGGCGCGCTTTTCAATCTCGCTGGTAGCCACACGCAGGGCGCAGAGTTCCTCGCGCAGCACCCAGGCCCCACGCTGGGTTTTCATTTTTTGCGCATAGTGCTCGATGATTTTTAGCGCGTCGAGCGGCAGCGTGGTGCGGCGGGCGGTACGCTGCTTGGCGCGAAAGGAGGTGCGGCCGAAGTAGGTATCAGCAAGGCGGGCAAACTCGGCGGCCTCGCGATCGCTAAAGCCCTTATCGACGAGCTCTTCTACCGACAGCCCAGCGCACTCCTCGATGAGCACCATCGGGGAGTTCACGGCAGCCAGGTAGTTCGAAATCATGGCCCCGAGCCTAAGCCGGCCGCGCATGCCGACGCGCGGTGGCGGGCGGTGACCTGTGGATAACCGCCCGAACTACACCATTTAGGGCCGAGTTGGGTGATGGCTCTACAAAAACCTGTGGACAACTAGCTGCCGAGCGAGTCCACCGAGAAGGCCAGAAAGGCCATCGTGGCGCCGAGCAGGCCGGTAAAGCAGGCATCGAAGCGGCGCGAGCGCACTGCCAGCACGCCGACGCGACTGGAATCACACGTCAGGCGGACCACGGTGAGCCACAGCAAGGCCAGGCCGAGGAGGAACGTGGCCCGGCGCCAGTATTCGAAGACGGCATAGCCGCCGGAGACGACCACGCCGGCCACGAAGAGGCCGATTGCTGCCCACTGCGCGGCGGGCGGCAGCGGGGAGGGCGCGAGGCCGGCGTCGTGCGGGTTATCTAGATTCACGCCAACTTTTCCGCGCGCTCGACGATATTCCGCACCAAGAAGGCACGGGTCAGCGGGCCGACGCCGCCCGGGTTCGGCGAGACGAATCCGGCCTTGTCCCAGCAGTCTGGGTGGATGTCGCCGGTGAGCTTGCCGTCGACGCGGGAGACTCCGACGTCGAGAAGCGCGGCGCCTTCCTTAATCATGTCCGCGGTGAGCATGTGGGGCTGGCCGGCGGCGGCGATGACGATATCGGCCTCGCGGGTCTCGGCGGCCAGGTCCTTGGTGCCGGTGTGGCAGAGGGTGACGGTGGAGTTCTCGCTGCGGCGGGTAAGCATCAGGCCGATGGGACGACCCACGGTCACGCCGCGGCCGATGACCACGGTCTTGGCGCCGTCAAGCTCAACGCCGAAGCGGCGCAGCAGGTGCAGGCAGCCGTTCGGGGTACAAGGCAGGGGCGCGTCCTCGTTGAGCACGAGCTTGCCCAGGTTGACCGGGTGCAGGCCGTCGGCATCCTTTTCGGGGTCGATGCGCTCGAGGATGGCGTTTTCGTCTAGGTGCTTGGGCAACGGGAGCTGGACGATGTAGCCGGTGCAGGCGTCATCGGCGTTGAGCTCATCGATGACGGCCTCGAGTTCTTCCTGCGTGATATCGGCAGGCAAGTCCTTGCGGATGGAGTTGATGCCGAGTTTTTCGCAGTCGCGGTGCTTCATCTTCACATAGGACTGGGAACCGGGGTCCTCGCCCACAAGAACTGTGGCGAGGCCGGGCGTAATCCCATTGTCCTTCAGTGCGGCCACGCGCTGGGCGAGGTCGGCGAAAATCTCGTCGCGGTACAGTGTGCCATCTAGTTTGGTAGCGCTCATAGCCACCATCCTAGACTGAAGGCATGAGCCAGCTGCACATTGTCTTTGATAACCCGGTCATTCCTACTAATACGGGCAACGCCATCCGCACGGCCGCGGTAACGGGCGCGAGCCTGCACCTGATTGAGCCGCTGGGCTTTAATTTCGACGATAAGCACTTAAAGCGCGCCGGACTGGATTATCACGATCTGGCTGATGTGCAGATTCACAAGGATTTTCAGGCCTGCATGGATGCACTGCCGGGGGCGCGCGTATTCGCGTTTACCACGCATACGGATAAGTGGTTTACAGATATCGAATACCAGGAGGGCGATGTCCTTCTCTTCGGCACGGAGCCGACCGGCCTGCCGGAGGAGCATATCAATCATCCGCGCGTGACGGACCGCGTGCGTATTCCGATGGTGCCGGCTAGGCGCTCGATGAACCTATCGAATTCGGCGTCGACGGCCGTATTCGAGGCGTGGCGCCAACTGGGTTTTAACGGGGCGGTTTAAGCTCCGGCAGTTGGCGGGAGCGCAGGCGGGCTAGGAGTGCGGTGGCGTCGGCAAGCGTGAGGTTGCGCGCGGCCATGCGCACGGGCCCTTGGACTAGGTCGAGGTCGACGGTGGCCAGGCCGAGCGCCTGGGAAATCGGCCCGCGGCGGTAAGTTAGCTCCTGGATATGGGAGGTGTGGATGGCCTTGACGCGGCGGTTGAGCCGGCCGTTGCGCACTATGACGTAGTCGCCGGTGAGCGCGACGGTTTGCTGGCGGTAGTCCAGCGGGGAGACCCATTTGGCGCGGGCCGGAGAGGCGTAGGTGGGGGCGGCATCGGCCGGGAGGAATTGCCGGGCTTGGGCGAGGGAGCCGACCGGCAGGATGCGGGTGGAGCCAGAAGCCTTGCCGCTTGCCGACGCCCCATATCCCGCCACCGAAACCCTCACCTCGTACCAGCCCAGCGGCCGCCACAGGAACGGCTGGGTAATTTGCACGGCGTGGATGCGGTCAAGGCGGATGCTTTGGCGGCGGCGATCGGCCAGGCCGTAGGTGATGTTGAGTACCTCGCCGTCGGTGCGGGCGGTGTAGCGCCAGGAGGAATCGAGCACGTTCCAGACGTTGGGTATCGCGCCGACGAGGATAGGCAGCGCGGTCGACAGCGGCAGCCGGGTGACCACGACGACGATGAGGAAGCCGACGAGGAAAAGCGTGGAGGTGCGCAGCGCGGCCGCCATAAGGGAGCGCGCGATCGGGATTTCGGGCACGAGGGCTGGTTCTTCAGCCGGCGGGGCAGGCGATTGGGCGCTGACGCCGTCGGCGGCGGTTGCGTCGAAGTCAGTGTCCGCGGCCGGTGTGGGAGCGCCGTGAACGCGGGCGAGGATGTCCTCGCGCAGGGCTTCGGCGTCGGCCTTTTTGAGGTACGCGATTTCGATGACGGACGATTGGCCGCCGGCTGTTTCTACGCGCACGGCTGCTAGCCGGAAGAGGCGAGCGATGACGGGTTCGACGACGTCGACGGCCTGGGTGCGGTCATAGCGCGCGGTGCGCAGTTGGGTGGAAAAGAGTCCGCGGCGCAGGGATAGCTCGTCCGCGCCGAGCTGGTAGCCCATGCGGCGCCACCACAGGCCGGAGGCGAGCCACACGACCGCGCAGACCGCGACGAACGCGGCGAGAGCTAGGGCGGTATCGCGCAGGGCCTCGCCGCGGTGCTCGCCAGTGATGAAGGCGAAGATATCGCGCAAGGCCTCCAGGTTGATGTTGAGGGCGAAGGCCGCGATGAGAGCCAGGATCACTGACCATAGGCGCAGCAGCGGGGTAAGACGGTGGACGCGGCGGAAGCTTGGTTGGGTGCTGGACTGGTCGTTCATAGGCCGCTCATCCGTTCGCGGGCTTGGTGGGCAAGGCGGGTGCGGAGGGCGTCGGCAAGCGGGGCTTCCAGGCCCTTGATGGTGGCGTCCGTGCTGGCTGAGGCCGTGTGGAGCTGCAGCTTTTTCAGCCCGAGGGCGCGGTCGATGGGCCCGGAGGTCACGTCGACGAATTGGATGCGGCCGTAGGGCACGACGGTGAAGGAATGCCAGAGCTTGCCGCGAGTGATAAGTAGCTCATCGTCGGTTTCGAGCCAGCCCATGTTGCGCACCTGGGCGGGGATGAGCCAGAGCAGCCAGAAGAATAGGGCGACGAAAAGCCCGGCCGCCCAGTAGAACCACGGGGTCCACCAGAAACCTGCCGCACCGGCGGCCGCCGCGAGGACAATCATCCAGCTCAGGTGGTGGATATAACGCGAGGTCACCAGGCGTGGCGAGACGGGATTCATTTCTTCGCTCATAGTTATTGACAGTATCAATCGGGCCATACCCTTGCGTCACTTATCGTTAATCGATATTATCGAATTACGACAACATCGAGAGTCGATAAACAATCGGCGGAAAGGATTGTCATGACCACCCCACAACCCACCTCCAAGGCCGAGCGCCGCGAAATTAACACAGCGGCCGGCATCTGCCTCCTTACCATCGTCATCCTCGGCCCTACCTACCTGCGTGAGCTTGCCACCGGACGCTTTTCCACCGCACTGAGCGCAGCCATCCCAGAAGGCCTAAGCAAACACAACCTCGACGGCGGACCATTCTGGATGCTCACCGCAGCGCTCGTCGTTAAGATTGCGGCTATTTTGATCATCGCGTTCTTTACCTACCGTCTGGTCAAGCCCATGCTTCGCGGGCAGGTCTTCACTACGAAAAATATTCGCTTCCTCAATGGAATAGCCATCGGGATTCTCGTCTGGTTTATCGGACGCTTCCCGCTCGAAGGTATGGGCAACAACTGGGCCTCTTCACAGCTAGGGATCGACTGGTGGTCCAGCCAGAGCGGAACGTCATTTGGCGAGCTCGCGCTGCTTTACCTCTTTGCCTGCGCCCTACAACTCTTCTCAGCCGCCATCAAGCGCGGCTGCAAGCTAGAAGAGGAGGTCGAAGGACTTGTCTGAGCCACAAGGGCCCCAGGTAGTCTGCCACCTCGACCGAATAATGGAAGAGCGCGGCATAACCGGAGCGGCACTCGCTAAAGAAGTAGGCATCACCCCAGTCAACCTCTCCGTATTGAAGAATAATCGTGCCAAAGCCGTACGCTTTAGCACCCTCGCAGCACTGTGTGCGGCACTGGACTGCCAGCCGGGAGATATCTTCGGTGTCGAATAGCAACCCTTGCCAGGGTGTTGGGTTTATGCAATACTTTGACTCATGTCCCCAAAGAAGAAGCCCTCCGCACCCATTTATAACCGGGTACGCGTGCTGCGCGCCGAGCGGGACATGTCGCGCGCGCAGCTGGCTGAGGCCATCGACGTCAATCCCCAGACCGTCGGAGCCCTCGAGCGCGGGGACCACTCCCCCAGCCTGGACCTAGCCTTTCGCGTCTGCGAAGTCTTTGACCTTCCGGTGGAGGCTATCTTTTCCCGCCAGGAATTTGCCCCTATGTCCACTGAAATCTATAGGAAGAATTCCTAATGGCTACCACAATTCCCGCCTCTGTTTCCCGCCGCAAGCGCTTGATCCTAGCCGGCGACATTTTTCTCGGCCTGGCCATCGTGGCGGCGGCCCTGCACTTCTTCGCGCTTGGCTTGTCTAATCTGCTGTGGCCGATAGCTGGCATTGCGGCGACCATGTGCACCACGTGGCTGCGCCAGTCCATTCGGCACCTCGACGTTCCCACTACGGAAATGGATGAGTACGAGCTGCGCCTGCATACCGACGCCCGCGACAAAGGCCTGAAAACCGCATTGGCCACGGCCATAGTGCTCTTCCTCGTCGCCGGCGCCACCGCTTTTGGGCTGCGCTTCTTCGGCGCGGAGCACGTTGCGGTGGAGCAGGCGACCTCGGGGGCCAATATCGCCATCTTCTTTGCCAAGCTCATCTATATCCAGCTGCTGTGGATTCCATTTGCGGTAGCCAAGGAATTGGCCAATAAGCTCAACGCGGACGAGCTGCGCAGCGGCGGCAACTAGCGGAAGTCGCGGGAGCCGCGGGAGAGGAATTTACCAAAGTCCAGCGGCTCGAGCTTATCTGCGACCACGCTGACCGCGCCGGTGGCATTTTGCACAATGCCACGGATGATCATCGCGCGGGCAGTGCGGGCCAGCACCTTATGTCGCGACCACAATCCGGGTGAGACCATCACGTTCATCAAACCGGTTTCATCCTCGACCCCCAAAAAGGTCAGGCCAGAAGCAGTACGTGGGCGCTGGCGGTGAGTAATGATGCCGGCGATGCGCACGCGGGTGCCATCGGGGACATGGGGGAGATGGGAGGCAGGGAGGACGTCGGCAAGCGAGGCACGCACCAGCTCCATCGGCTGCTGGTTATGGGTCACGCCGGTAGCGGCGACGTCGGTAGCCATGAGCTCAAACGCGGACATGCCGGGCAGGTGCGGCGAGGCCAGGGCGGACGTACCGGGCAGCATGCCCTCGCGCTCGGTAGCGGCGACGCCAGCCTGCCACAGCGCTTGGCGACGATCCAGCCCCAGACACTCCAACGCCCCGGCCGTAGCCAGCGCCTCCACCTGCTCCACGCTGAGATCCGCCCGGCGCGAAAGATCGGACACGCTAGTAAAAGGCGCGGCCGCCTCCACGCGCTCGGCGGCGGACTCCCCTAGCCCCTTGATGAGGTTAAGGCCCAAGCGAATCTCGGCCGACCCCGTCGCACGGGCCTGGGCGCCGGAGTCATTAATGCTTACCGGCAGCACCCGCACGCCGTGACGACGGGCGTCTTGGATGAGCGACTGCGGGGAATAGAAACCCATCGGCTGCGCGCGCAGTAACCCCACGCAGAATTCCGCCGGGTAGTGGTATTTAAACCACGCGGAAAAATACACCAGCGAGGCAAAGGACTGCGAGTGCGATTCCGGGAAGCCATAGGCGGCGAAGGCCACGATTTTGGTCCACAGCTTTTCTGCCACCTCGCCCTCGATACCGTTGGTCTCGCGCAGGCCGGCAAAGAAGCGGCTGCGCAGCGCGGCCATCTTTTCCGGGGAGCGCTTCGAGCCCATGGCGCGGCGCAGGTCATCGGCCTCGGCGCCGGAAAAACCGGCGGCGTCGACCGCGATCTGCATCAACTGCTCCTGGAAGAGCGGGATGCCCAACGTCTTACCCAGGGATTTTTCCAGCACGGGATGGTCATAGGTCACCTCCTCAAGGCCATCGCGGCGGCGCAGGTAGGGATGCACGGACCCGCCCTGGATGGGGCCGGGGCGAATGAGCGCGACCTCGACCACCAGGTCAAAGAAGCGACGCGGCTTCAGGCGCGGCAGCGTGGCTAGCTGCGCGCGGGATTCCACCTGGAAGACGCCCACCGCATCGGCGCGGCAGAGCATGTCATAGACCTCCGGCTCGGCTAGGTCGAGCTCCCACAGGTGCACCTCGCGGCCGGTGGTGGCGCGCACGGCATCGATCATGTGATGCAGCGCCTCCAACATGCCCAGGCCCAAGAGATCGAATTTCACCAGGCCGGCGGCCGCGCAATCGTCCTTATCCCACTGCAATACGGAACGATTTTCCATGCGCGCCCATTCCATAGGAACGACGTCCGCAATGGGCCGATCACATAGCACCATGCCACCGGAGTGGATGCCTAGGTGGCGGGGCTGGCCGAGGAATTGCTCGGCTAATGAGGAGACGTCGGCAGGCGGCTCAGAGGTACCTTTCGACCACGCATCGGCCGAGCCCTGCGGGTAGCCCAACGCGCGGGCGGCATCGCGCGTAGCTCCCTTGCGGCGATAGGTAATGACATTGGCCACCTGCGCGGCGCGATCGCGGCCGTGGATGCGGTAGACATACTGGATGACTTCCTCGCGGCGGCCGGACTCGATGTCGATATCAATATCGGGCGGGCCATCGCGGTCCGGGGAGAGAAAGCGCTCGAAAAGCAGCTGCGCGGAGATGGGCTCCGCATTGGTAATGCCCAGCGCAAAGCACACCGCGGAGTTGGCGGCCGAGCCGCGGCCTTGGCACAGAATATTCTCGCGGCGGCAAAAATCCACCAGGTCGCAGACAATCAGGAAGTAACCGGGAAAGCCCAGCTGCTTGATGACGCCCAGTTCATGCCGAATCTGTTTCCTTGCTGCCTGCCGGATCTCGGCCGGGCGCGAAGCATAGCGGCTCTTGGCACGGCGCCAGACCTCGTGCTCCAGCCAGCTCATTTCGGTGTGCCCCTCCGGCACCGGAAAATGCGGCAGGTTCGGGGCAAGCGCATCCCAGGTAAAGGAGCACTCGCGGGCGAGCGCCACGGTTTCGGCGATGAGCTCCGGCCGATCTGGCAAGAGTTGCGCCATCTGCTCGCCGGATCGCAGCCAGCCAGCCCCCATGGGGTGGGCATGCGGCGCGGCGGCCGCAAGAGATTCGCGCCGGGCTAGGGCACGCTTGGCGGCGGCGAGCCGAGTTTGGTCGCGGGTCGCGGCCGCGGGCCGTGCGGTTGCGATGGCCCGCAGGTTATTGTATTTATCGAGGAAACGGTGCCGATCCGCATCCTCTGGGGACATGCTGCACGAATATTCGAGAACTATGCTGTCTATTTTTATTCTTTCGAGCAGGTTATCGATTTCTGCTAGCGCCTCCGGCCCCACCAGAAAGAAGCACTCCCCTTCCAGTTCGCGCGCCACCTCATCCAAGGGCGGATAAGCCACGCAATCCTTCTCCCCGGCTTCCATCCGGGCGCGCGCGATGAGGCGCGACAGGCGGCGATAGCCCTCCGGGGTGCGCGCCAGCACGGTCACCGGGGCCTCCGCGAGCGATAGCTCCGCGCCATATACGGCCGGAATACCTGCTTTAGCTGCTGCTTCGGCGAATTTCATGAGTCCATAAAAACCATCGCGGTCCACGATGGCCAACCCCTCAAGGCCCAGCTCTACGGCTCGGGACACCAGCTCTTCCGGCTCGGCGGCGCCGTCGAGAAAGCTATAGGAACTTACGGCGTGCAGCTCCGCAAAGGGCACGGTGGAATGGCCACGCTGGACAGGAACCGTTGGCCCATGAAGGTGATTAACCGACACGGGCGCAGCAGATTCGCGGCCGGAGAGGATGCGCTCCACCCGCGACCACGACAGCGCCCTTCCACCATTAAATTTCACTCCACATAGCGTAATATCGAATCATTGTTCTATACAAGCCGGTGGGGCGTGATGTTCACAATAGACAAAGCGGTTCGCTGATTGCTAAGTTGCTAAACAAGCAAATTATTTCAACTCCTACAAGAAGGGGATTCCCCATGCAGATCCGTCGCGTAGTGGCTGCTACCGCCGCCGTAACCATCGCCGCCACCAGCCTGGTGGCATGCTCTTCCGACTCCGATGACTCCAAGGCCATCAAAGTCGGCACCACCGATGACGCAAAGAAGGCTTGGGTAGCGTTCGAGCAGGAAGCAAAGAACGCAGGCTATGACATCGATATCCAGCCTTTCGCGGATTACAACACCCCGAACCAGGCTCTGGACCAGGGCGAGCTGGACACCAATAACTTCCAGCACCTGAAGTTCTTGGCGGAGTATAACCACGGCAACAGCACCAACCTGGTGCCTATCGTGGCTACCGAGATCGTGCCGCTGGCACTGTTCTGGAAGGACCACGACTCCCTCGACGGCATCGAGGGCGAAGAGGTCGCCATCCCGAATGACTCCACCAACCAGGCTCGCGCCATCAACGTGTTGGTTCAGGCCGGCCTTCTCACCCTGAAGGACAAGGACAACCTGGAGCCCACCCCGCTGGACATCGATGAGAAGAAGTCCAAGGTCAAGGTCACCCCGGTAGATGCCGCACAGACCACGTCCGCACACGGCGAGGGCACCCCGGCGATTATCAATAACTCCTTCTTGGAGCGCGCCGGCATCGACCCAGCCACCGCCATCTTCCAGGACGACCCGAACTCTGAAGAGGCAGAGCCGTACATCAACGTCTTCGCCGTCCGCGAGGAAGATGCCGATAACGAGGACATCAAGAAGCTCGCCGAGCTATGGCACAGCGACGCCGTCCAGGAGGGCGTTGACGAAGACTCCGCCGGCACCTCCGTCGAGGTGGAGCGCAGCCAGGAGGATCTGCAGAAGATCCTGGATAAGCTCGAAGCAGATCTGGACTAATCACCCTTGCTTTTACCCCGCCGGAGACCCCGGCGGGGTTTGGCACTTTCCTAGCTAAGGACGCAAACACGTGGCAGATTCCACCCACCGCGGCACCCGCATTGAGTTCCGCGAGATCACCAAGATCTTTAAGCAGAAAAAAGCGCGAATTAAGGCGCTCGACCATGTCTCCATGACCATCGAGCCTGGCGAAATCGTCGGCATCATTGGTTATTCCGGCGCCGGCAAGTCCACCCTCGTGCGCATGATCAACGGCCTGGACACCCCATCCTCTGGCGAGCTACTGCTCGACGAGACCAATATCGTTGGCATGTCCGAGCGGAAACTGCGTGGCATTCGCCGCAATATCGGCATGATCTTCCAGCAGTTCAACCTGATGAGCTCGCGCACCGCGGCCGGCAATATTGAATACCCGCTGCAGCTGCAGGGCGTCGGCAAGCAAGAGCGCGCCCAGCGCGTGCAAGAACTGCTGGACTTCGTCGGCCTGGGAGACAAAGGCAAGAGCTACCCGGAGCAACTCTCCGGCGGCCAGAAGCAGCGCGTTGGCATTGCCCGTGCGCTGGCCACCAACCCTTCGCTGCTGCTTGCCGACGAAGCCACTTCCGCCCTCGACCCCACCACCACGCAGGAAGTCCTCGACCTGCTGCGCCGGGTGAACAAGGAATTCGGCATCACCATCGTGGTTATTACCCACGAGATGGAAGTCGTTCGCTCCATCGCCGATAAGGTCGCCGTGATGGAAAACGGCCGCGTAGTAGAGCAAGGCAGCGTCTATGAGGTCTTCTCCAACCCGCAGACCTCCGTGGCCGCCAAGTTCGTGGCCACCTCGCTGCGCAACGAACCCGACGTCGTCGAAACCGACGACCTGCTTGCGCACGAAGGCCGTCTGTTTACCATCAACCTGACCGAGGAATCCGGCTTCTTCACCGCCGCCGCTCGGCTTAAAGAGGCCGGCGTGTCCATCGCCGTCGTGCACGGCGGTATTACCACGTTGCAGCAGCATTCCTTTGGCAAGCTGACCGTGCGGCTTAGCGGCGATAATAACGCCATCGAAGAGTTCTACCGCACGCTTTCTACCACCACCCAGATTGAGGAGATTGCACGATGACCGTCACCAACCTCGCCCAAGCCAACTGGGACCGCCTCGGCCCTTCGCTCGCCGATGCCATCGTCGATACCCTCATCATGGTGTCGACCACCCTCATTGTCTCCGGCATCCTCGGCCTTGGCCTGGGCATGCTGCTCTACACCACCCGCACGGGCGGCATCCTGCAAAACAGGTTTGTCTACGTCATTGTTAACCTGCTGGTGAACTTCGTCCGCCCCATCCCGTTCATCATTTTGCTGGCCTTTGCCCAGCCACTGACCGTCATAGTGATGGGCGGTTCCATCGGCCGCGGCCCGGCCACCTTCGTCATGGTCATCGCGGCGACCTTCTCCGTGGCCCGCGTGGTGGAGCAAAACCTCGTGGCCATCGATCCCGGTGTTATCGAGGCCGCCCGCTCCATGGGTGCCTCGCCGTGGAAGATCATTACCTCCGTGATCGTCCCGGAGGCCCTCGGCCCGCTGATTCTGGGCTACACCTTCCTATTTATCGCCATTGTGGATATGTCCGCTATGGCCGGCTACGTCGGCGGCGGCGGCTTAGGCGACTTTGCCATCGTCTACGGTTACCGCGCCTTCGAGTGGGAAGTCACCGTCGTGGCCACGCTCATCATCATCGTGCTGGTGCAGGCCGCGCAGTTCTTCGGCAACTGGCTCTCCTCCAAGGTCATGCGCCGCTAGCCCCCGCTTGCCGACGCCGCCTTCGCGCAGCCTACCCCGCGACCGGCTCCACGCCGGTCGCTACGATGGCTTGGCCTTTCTTCGGCGCATCGCCGCACGAGGAGACCACGCCTTCTACCTCGCGCTCCTCGAGCGTCACGCGCCAGCGCCGGCCGTCAGTGTGGCTGACCTCGCCGCCGTCGGTGGCGGTGAGCTGGCCATAGGAGAGGTCCTCGCCGGCGTCGATAAGCGCGCGGGCCACCGCCAACTCCGCCACCTGGCCGCGCGGGCCGAAAATACCGCGCCCGCGATTTACCGGGTAGAAATACTTCCCCTTCGCCGCCGCCGCAATCATCTGCGCGGCGGCTTCTTTATTCATGCGACCAAAAGAATAGCCCCACGGCATGAGCATGACCGACGGCGCGAACCGGTGCCCCTTCGTGTGCGAGGTCTCCCACACCATATCCGGATAATCCGCCACCAGCTCCGCAGCCAGCGGCCGGCCCTTGACCGCACAGCACGTATCGCGCTTCGCATGCGTGCACACCAGCACCAGCGGCGTATCCAAAGCGCCGCCCCCATTGCGGCCAGGCCCGGTCAGGTCCAGATCGAGGATCTTCTCCGGGCCCGTCAGCAGCACGAGCTCCATCACGCCCTGCTCGGCCCACACCAGGTAGCAGCGGTGCATCTTGCCCACCTGGCGGCCATTGCGGCCCGGCCGGCGAATAAGCTGCAGCCCTGCCATACCCTTCAGCTTGATCTTGAGCTGCGCTGTGAGCTCCGGCCCAAAGGTATCGCCATCGAGCACGTCGCGCGACCATCCGCCCGGCCACTCGAAAAGCACATAGACGGATTCCTTCTTCGCCGTACCTGGCAGCGGCTCTACCTGGATATCTGAACAGAACTCGGTCATATACCTAAGCCTAACCTTTCTGCATTTCAGCTCACACCCTTGGCAACAATTCGGCCACGAAGTACCCCCTCAGCTATACAGTTGGCGGATTCTAGTGGTCGTGGAAACACTTCCTATGTTTCGGTTGAGTTTATCAGTGCTGCCATTTTCTCGGCTGGTGTTTGAAAGCCCAGGGTTTTGCGGGGGCGGCGGTTGAGTTGCATGGCGACGAATTCTAGGTCCGCTGCACTGTGGAGGCTTAGGTCTGTTCCTTTGGGGAAGTACTGCCTAAGTAGTCCGTTGGTGTTTTCATTGGTGCCCCGCTGCCACGGCGAGCCAGGATCGCAGAAGAACACGGGACAGTTTGTCGCTACAGAAAAGGCCTTATGGCAGGCCATTTCACTTCCCTGGTCCCAGGTAAGTGAGCCTTTGAGATGATCTGGCAAGCCAGCGATCGCTTTAGTAAGTGCTGCATTTACTTCGGTAGCATTATGCCCATTAGGTAGATGCAGCAAGATGACATAGCGCGTGGTTCGTTCTACGAGAGTCCCAATTGCAGACTTATTGCCCGCGCCTAAGATGAGGTCGCCTTCCCAATGACCTGGTACGGCTCGGTCGTCTACTTCTGCTGGCCGGTCGGAAATCATCACTATAGGGTCAACAAACCGCTTGCGGGCGCTGCGCGTGCCAC
>NZ_JAVBIF010000008.1:0-84708 GCF_032821615.1 Corynebacterium tuberculostearicum
CAAACCACGCAAAGCACTCAACTGGCGCACCCCAGCCGAAGTCATGACCAACGCCCTCACACAAACCGGTAGCATCAAACCAAACTAACCATCATCGTTGCAACGACCCCTAGAATCCGCCGCGTGGGGTGGGCATGCGAAAATCCCCTCCGTACAGGCTGGTGACCTGCGGGGAGAGGATTGTGCTAACGGCCTAGGCTAGGTGGTAATTGCGGACGTCGTGACCGTTGAACTCGCGCTCGATGCCGGCCTCATCCACGGAGTGGAAGGTGGTTCCGTTATCGATGGCGAAGCGCAGGTTATCCACGCGAGAGGAAGGGTCTTTGGACACCGCGCCCGCCGGGAAGTAGTACGTTGAGCCGTCTTTGAGCTTGACGGTGAGGGACTCAAAGCTCATTGTTCATCTCCTTGTAGAAAGATCCCTAATGTGGGAATTCAATCAAGAGATTTTTGTTTAGGCAAAGCAATGAGATCTAGACAACGCTATTCATACCCCCACGGCGGGGTGGTAAGCGTATTTATTCCTCGGTTTACAGGCGGTGCTTGCCCTCGTTTTGGTGGTCATCGGTAACGCGGGTGGTATCAGCCGGCTGAGCTGCTTCTTCCTCGCGGTGCTTGGCCAGCTGCTCATCGATGGAACCGAGCAGCTCCTCATCGCGTACGGCACCTTCTTCAACGAGGTCAGACTGGGTGTCATTCTCGCTGGTGGAGGTGTAGACCAAGGTGGACTCCGGAGCGGTGTGGGAATCGGCCTGGAAGTCATCCACGCGCGGCGGGGTCTGGGACGGCTTGTCGTTGGAGCGCAGCCAGTAGTAGGCACCGCCGGCTGCAGCGGACAGCAGGGCGATGATGCCGGCGAAGATCCAGCCCTTAGAGGACTTCTTATTCTTCTTCTGCTTCTTGGCTACCTTGGCGGACTTCTTCTTGAGGTTCTTCTGGGCCTTCTGAGAATCCTTCTTGGCCTGCTTGCGGGCCTTCTTAGCCTTCTTGGTGGCCTCTTCCTTGGCGTCGTTCAGGCGCTCGGTGGCGTCTTCGCGGTAGTCGTTGAACTCCTCCAGGGCGCGCTCGAGGCGGGAGTGTGCGGCGCGGGTAACGGCGCCTGCTTGGCGGCGCGGCTCGGCGAAGGTGCCGTTATCGCGCTCGTCCATCTTCTGTGCGGCTTCTTCCAGGGCGGTGTAGGCCTCGCGGGACTTTTCCTCGCGGTAGTTATTGAACTGGCTCCACAGGTTCGATGCGGTCTTAAAGGCCACGTTCAGCGTGGTGGGGTTCATGGGGTGGAACACTCCTTAACTCAGATTTATCAATTCGCTTTCACCCAGCATAGTGACGTGTTGGGTGGTGTACCACCGTTGGCGTCATGGCGTGCAGCGGGAACGCGCTAGAAATAGACCGCTTGGTTCAGAATTCACGATTATTATTCACCTGATTTTTCGCCAACCTCGCAGTTTGTAGGCTTGCAAAGGTATTACCATTGCAAAATCGCTTCCGCGCAAACTGAACAGCTTGGTACGTTTTTTCTCAACACACCAACGACGACCAGCAAAGGAGGTGACCATGAGCCCGCGACTTTCGGCTTCTGCGCCCTTGGATTATGAAAGTGAAGAGGAAGCACATGCGCCCGAGCGCCTGGCCCTTTCCTTTGAGGTAATCCCGCCGCGCCACGATGCCGATGCCGCCAAGATCGACCGCTTACTGGAAGTCCTGGAAAGCTATCACCCCGATTACATCGCGGTGACCAGTTCCCAGCGTTCCGGTTGGTTGGAGGGAACCGCGGCCTTCATTGAGAAGATTTCGCAGAACACCTCTATGCGCCCCCTGGCGCACCTAGCCTGCACGGCCGGGACGCGCGACGAGCTCATCGGGTGGATTAATCGCTTGGTGGATGCCGGCGTGCGCGGCCTGCTGGCCCTGCGCGGCGATCTCCCCGAAGGGGGCATGCCCGAGCACTACCTGCAACATGCCGATGAGCTGGTTCGCCTCATCCGTCAGCTGGAAAGCCATCAGGCTGCCCGCTTCGCCGCCGGCCGCCTCGCGGTGAGCGTGGCGTGCTATCCCAGCGGCCATGCCGAATCCAAGAACGAGGACGAAGACTTCGATGTTCTGCTCAATAAGCAGCGCCTCGGCGCGGACTTTGCCATCACCCAGCTCTTCTTTGACGCGGAGGACTTCCTCCGCTTCGCCCAAAGGGCGAAATTGGCCGGGGTAAAAATCCCCCTCATTCCGGGGATTATGCCCATGACCAGCCTGCGCCGGTTGGAGCGAATGGGCCAGCTGTCCGGGCTGACCGTACCCGAAAGGGTGCGTACTCGGCTCGCGGTAGCGACAACCCCAGAAGAGGAATACGAAATCGGCATGGAGCTTACCGCCCAATTGGCCCGCACCATCGTGGCCGGCGGCGCGGACGGCCTCCATATCTATACCCACAACAATCCGGACATTACACAATTCCTGTTATCTCGAATCGGAGTAAACAATGACGAACACTAATTTCCCCAAGGCGACGATTGAGGGCTACCCTCGCGTCGGCGCTAACCGCGAACTCAAGCGCGCGCTGGAATCCTACTGGGCCGGCCGCATCGATGCGGAAACCTTCGAGTCCGCCGCACATTCCCTGCGCCTGGACACCTATAATCGTTTGCGCGACCTGGGCCTGAACGAGGACTACGCCATTCCTGCCGACGTCGCCTACTACGACCAGGTGCTCGAGACCGCACTGACCGTAGGCGCCGTAGCCGGCGAAACCCTGGATGATGAGTTCACCTTGGCCCGCGGCAACAAGGACACCGCGCCGCTGGAGATGACCAAGTGGTTCGATACCAACTACCACTACATCGTCCCAGAAATCTCCGATGACCAGGACTTTAAGGCGCGCCCACAACGCGTTATCAAGCTGGTGGAAGAGGCCCGTGCAGCAGGCCATACCGTGCGCCCGTACCTCGTCGGCCCGGTTACTCTGCTGGCCCTGTCTAAGCAGGCCGAGGGTGCTACCAAGTCTCCGCTCGACCGCCTGGATGATGCCGTCAAGGCATACCAGGAGGTCCTAGCCGAGCTGAATAAATCCGGCGTGAAGTGGGTACAGCTCGCCGAGCCTGCCCTGGTAGCGGACCTGACCGTTGCCACCGATGAGGAGCTTGCCGCCCACACCAAGCGCGCTTATGAGGCCATTTTGGGAGCGGATAACCGCCCGCAGGTATACCTCACTACCCCGTACGGTTCTGCGCGCAAGGGCCTCGACGTTCTGGCGGAGCTCAAGCCAGAGGCCGTCCAGGTGGACCTTTCCGTGGGCACCTTGGCGCTCGATGAGGGCTACCTCGAGCGCGTGAAGAACCTGAATTCCCACGTAGTTGCCGGCCTTATCGACGGCCGCAATGTCTGGGCCGCCAACCTGCGCGACCTGCGCTCCAAGTACGAAGACCTGGAGGGCAGCCTCGACTCCCTTTCCGTATCGACCTCTGTATCCCTGCAGCACGTGCCACACACCGTGGAGGCGGAAACCAAGCTGCCGGCCGACGTCGCTACCTGGTTCTCCTTCGCCAACGAGAAGGTCAAGGAAGTCGTCGCCCTTTCCCAGGGCCCGCTGGAGGCACCGGAGGCTTATAGCATCAGTGACCGCGCGGTGCGCACCCGTGCCGAATCCGAGCGCATCCACAACGCGGCGGTGAAGGCGCGCATCGAAAAGCTGCCGGCCGGCGAGGTTAAGCGCGAGCCTGCCTTTGCCGAGCGCAACGAGGCACAGAAGGAACTCGGCCTGCCGCAGCTGCCAACCACCACCATCGGCTCCTTCCCCCAGACCAAGGAGATCCGCCAGGCGCGTGCGGCGCACCGCAAGGGCGAGCTTTCCGACGCCGACTACAATGCCGCCCTCAAGGACGAGGTCAAGTCCGTCATTGAGCTGCAGGAGCGCCTCGGCCTCGACGTCCTCGTCCACGGCGAGCCGGAGCGCAATGACATGGTGCAGTACTTTGCCGAGCTGCTCGATGGCTTCGTAACCACCGAAAACGGCTGGGTCCAGTCTTATGGCTCCCGCTGCACCCGTCCGCCAATCGTGGTTGGTGACATCTCCCGCCCGGCTGCGATGACCACCGAGTGGTCCAAGTACGCCCAGTCGCTTTCGGAGCACCACGTCAAGGGCATGCTCACCGGTCCGGTGACCATCCTGGCCTGGTCCTTCGTGCGAGATGACGTACACCAGTCCGTCTCCGCGGATCAGCTCGGCGTCGCGCTGGCGGATGAGGTGCACGACCTGGAAGAGGCCGGCATCGACATCATCCAGATCGACGAGCCCGCCCTGCGCGAGCTGCTGCCGCTGCGCGAGGAAGACCGCAAGGCCTACCTGGACTGGGCCGTGCGTTCCTTCCGCTTGGTAGCTCTCGAGGCCAAGCCGACCACTCAGATCCACACCCACCTGTGCTACTCGGAGTTCGGCCAGATCATAGATGCCGTTGCTGGTCTGGATGCCGATGTCACCTCCATCGAGGCGGCCCGCTCCCGCATGGAGCTGCTGGAGGATATCGACGAGACCTTCCACTCCGAAATCGGCCCGGGCATCTACGATATTCACTCCCCGCGCGTGCCTTCCGTCGCGGAGATGGCCGAGCTCATCCGCGCCGCGCTCAAGCACGTGCCGGTCGAGCGCCTGTGGGTCAACCCTGACTGCGGCCTGAAGACTCGCGGCTACGAGGAGACCGAAGCCTCTCTGCGCAATATGGTTCTGGCCCGCGATGAGGTACGTGATTCCCTCTAAGTCCTCTTAACCTCACAGAATCCCGGCTGGGAAATGGGCAAAAAGTCCCTACCTGGCCGGGATTTCGCGCTTTGCCTTGCGGCGCTTATTGATCCAGCCGATGATCATCGGCAGCACGGAAATTGCCACCACGATGAGCATGATGATGTCGATGGAGTGAGCTATGCCCGGGATGCCGCCCAGCAGGACACCGACGAGCAGCATGGAACCTACCCAGCCTATGCCGCCAAGGATATTCCAGCGCAGGAACGAGGAGTAGCCCATCTCTGCGGTACCCGCGGCGAAGGGGACGAAGGTGCGCACAATCGGCACGAAGCGGCCCAATACCAGGGCCACCGGGCCGTGGCGCTGGAAGAAATCCTCCGCGCTATCGAGGTGTTCGGTGCGCAGGACGCGGGCATCGTCCTTGAAGAGCTTGCGGCCAAAGCGGCGGCCTAAATAGAAGCCCACCTGGTCGCCGGCAAAGGCGGCCACCGCGGCCACGACAAAGAGCAGCCAGGCGTTGATGTCGAGCTCGTGGCGCAGGATGGCCGCGGTCACGAGCAGTGAATCACCCGGGAGGAATGGGAAAAGCACGCCGGACTCGATGAAGATGACGACGGCGACGCCGAGCAGGATATAAGGTCCAAAGCTTTGGAGCAGCGAGCCTGCGTCCATGAGGTTGTGGAGGGAGGACAAGAAATCCATGTGCGGATCCTTTCTTAGTGGTTCTTTTAGTATCCTCCGCAAACTGCAAAGTAGCTGCGAATCCACTGGGTGTCCGAATGGAACCGATATGTTTCTTTTCTCCTCCTAGCTTCCGGGTAAGAAACATCACTAGCCTGGGAGTATGAACCACTCCGCATTCCGCAATAGCCAAGACACCTTCCTTTCTGATGCCCTTGCCGGGCTCATCGCCAACCACCCCGATGCCTGCTGGCACGACGTCGGATTCGTCGGCCGCACCACATTGCTGCGCACCGAAGACGGTGATCCAGCAGTGGCGGTGATTTCCGGTGGCGGTTCCGGTCATGAACCGATGCACGCCGGCTTCATAGGCCAAGGCATGCTCGCTGCGGCCTGTCCGGGACTGCTGTTTACCTCCCCCAACGCGGTGCAAGTCAGCGAGGCCACCCAGTGGGCTGACCAAGGCAGGGGAGTAGTCCACGTGGTGAAAAACTACACCGGAGACGTCATGAATTTCACCGTCGCCCGCAATGCTGCCGAGGCGGTAACCACGCGCACGGTGTTGGTAGCCGATGATCTTGCCACTGATGGCCACGAGGATGGCCCCGGCCGTCGCGGCACGGGGGCAACCATCCTGGTGGAAAAGGTCGCAGGCGCTGCTGCCTACCGCGGCGATGACGTGGACACAGTTGCTGAGTTGGGTAAGCGTGCCGCGGAGAATTCCCGCAGCATGTCCGTGGCGCTGGGCGCCGGCTTCATGCCGACCACCGGCCGCGAAACCTTCGATCTGGATGCCGGCCAGATGGAGGTGGGTGTGGGCATTCACGGCGAGCCGGGCACGCACACCGAGCAGGTGGGTAGCGCGAGCGCCATTGTGAACCAGGTCCTGGACAAGCTCCTGCCAGCCCTTGACCTGGGCCACGGCGATGAGGTGGTGTGTCTGGTCAACGGCCTCGGCGGCACCACCCCGCTGGAGCTGAGCCTTCTCTTTGGCGAGGCCTCCGCGCAGCTGGCCCAGCGCGGCGTCACCGTCGCCCGGTCTCTGGTGGGCTCCTACGTCACCGCGGTTAATATGCACGGCGCTTCTTTTACGCTGCTCAAGGCGGATGAGGAGCTGCTCGAGCTTATCGACGCCCCCACGTCCGCCCCCGCCTGGCCCCGTACCCTAGGCGGTGCGAAGGCGGTGGAACCGGCCACCATCACCTTCCAGGATGAGCTGCCCACCGAGGGTGAGGAGAATCAGTGGCTCACCGCCTTTGTTGAACGCCTCCAAGCCTCTTTCGAGGCGCTTACTGAGCTGGACCGCAAGGCCGGCGACGGCGACTTTGGCCAGAACATGGAGGCGGCCTTCGGCGGCATTGAGCTCCCCCTGCGCGGCACGGATACCGAGATCTTCACCGGGCTGGCCAAGCGCCTGCTCGTCCTCGCCGGTGGTACCTCCGGCGCTGTATTCGGCACGCTCTTTAATGAATTGGCTCGGGCGGAGTCGCTGGCGGACGGGCTCAATGCAGCGGCTGAATTAATCCACGAGCTCGGCGGCGCCCAGCGCGGTGATCGCACCATGCTCGATGCCCTCATCCCGGCTGCAGAAAAAGCCCGCGAGCTAGGTGCGAAGGATCCGGACGCGGAGACCTTGCAGGAGCTTTTCGACGCCGCCCATGCCGGCGCCCTCGACACCGAGGACCTTGCTGCAAAGAAGGGCCGCGCCTCCTACCTGGGAGATCGCAGCAAGGGCGTTATCGATCCGGGCGCCATCGTGGTCAGCTGGCTCTTTGGGGGAGAACCTCTCTCAGCGCACTAAGCGAGCGCAGATCTCCATCACCCGCACGGTCGAGGTGGAGCGCATGCAGCCCTGCCTTGCGCGCCCCCTGCACATCGTTGGTGAGGGAATCGCCCACCATGAGCGTGTCTGCAGCATCCACTCCGAGCTGGCGGCAAGCAGCGAGGTAGGCCGCGCGCTGCGGTTTGGGGCAGCCGAGGTCGACGGTGGGGATGAGGAGGACGTCGGCAAGCGCAAGGCCCGTGGCCTCCAGCTTCGCCTGCTGCATTTCGCGCTCGCCGTTGGTGAGTATGCCGACCTGAAAGCCGGATTCGAGGGCCCAGGTGAGGGTGGGCAGGGCGTCGGCAAAAGCGCGCCATTGTTCCTGGTAGGCGGAAAGATAGCCGTCGTAGGCGGCCAGCGCCTCGGCATCGCTCATCTCCCGGCCGAGGAATTCGCGGCAGCGCGCCGCCCGCTGGCCATGGTGGGAGACCTCGCCGCGTTCATAGGCTTGAAACCACTTTCGTTCAATGGCCGCGAACCGCGCATGCTGGCCCTCGGGCAGGCCGAGTTCGCGGCACCACTGATCCACTGCGTCCCGGGCCGCGCCGGTGTGGTCGAGCAAGGTGTCATCCAGATCAAAAAGTAGCGCGCGAATCATGCTTTCAGGCTAGCGCGATCGCTGACAGCGTTATGTCATGCGCGGCAGGCGCGCGTTAAATTCTTTACAATGGCTGGCATGACTCAGAAGACCGCAACTGCAACGATGCATACCAACTACGGTGACATTGTTATCGATCTCTTCGGTAACCACGCACCGGTAACCGTTGAAAACTTCATCGGCCTGGCCAAGGGCGAGAAGGACTACTCCACCCAGAACGCAAAGGGCGAGCAGTCCGGCCCGTTCTATGACGGCGCAATCTTTCACCGCATCATCGATAACTTCATGATCCAGGGCGGCGACCCGACCGGCACCGGCCGCGGTGGCCCGGGATACCAGTTCCAGGACGAGTTCCACCCGGAGCTGCAGTTTGACCGCCCATTCCTGCTGGCCATGGCCAATGCCGGCCCAGGCACCAACGGCTCCCAGTTCTTCATCACCGTGGCGCCGACCCCGCACCTGAACAACCACCACACCATCTTTGGTGAGGTTACCGATGCTGCCTCCCAGGAGGTTGTGTCCAAGATCGCCAAGGTTGATACCGACCGCATGGACCGTCCGCACGAGGACGTTGTTATCGAGTCCATCGATATCGCGTAATCGCCTTTTCCCTCGGGCCCGTCACCGCATTATCCATGCGGCGGCGGGCTCGTCGCAGTTTTACCCCGAGCCATCCACCACTAGACCTGCCTCAAGGACTGACAACTTCATGACCATGGTGAGAAACTATGTCCGCACCACCCCGGCGACCGCGCTCATCGCCGCCGTCTGCATTATTGCCTGGCTCATTACCGCCGTGCAGGCCCGGACGCTGGGCGCTACCTTCTATGAATCCGACCTCGCGGTGGACTGGGGCCTGTGGGGCCCGCAATACCCGATTGCGCCGCAGACGGCGCTGTCCTCCGCGTTCATGCACCTGGATGCGGGCCATTTGGCGGTGAATATGGTCATGCTCTTGCTCATAGGCAGGGAAGTGGAGCGGGCGCTTGGCACTGCGCTGTACCTCGCCGCCTACCTCATTTCTTGCCTCGGCGCGTCCGCCATGATCCTGACATTCGACTTTGAGACCCCCACCGTCGGCGCCTCGGGTGCGCTCTTCGCGCTCATGGCCATGCTGGTGGGTGCTTACCGCCAGCGCGGGCTCGATCTCCGCGCGCCCATCGCCCTCGTTCTGGCGAATGTGGCCTATACCTTTCTAGCCGATGGCGTATCCCTGTGGGGACACCTTGGCGGGTTGTGCACAGGCATCGTGTTGAGCCTTTTCCTCTATCGAAAAAGCCCCACCCTCCGCTGGGGCGGCGTTGCTGCGGTGGCCGCGGTAGTCCTCGCACTATTAGCCCACCAAGCTGGGGTTTGGGGATAACTGTGGAATTTGATCACCGGAAAGCGTGTGCGAAAGAATTCCACAATGGTTATCCACATTGTGGATAACTACATTTTTGTAATTTACCGAACGCCTTTCCGGAGTTTTCCCTGATCACGCTGGTCTGGGCCGTGTGAAAGCGCGAAAATCAGCTTGTGGAAGCCCGTGAAAACAGTTATCCACAGGGTGTTAATAATTGTGTGAAATTCACATTTCACAGGCTTTCTCCACAGCCTGTGGATAACTTTCTACCCATTGTGTTAACAAGACTGATAAATTTGGGCATTGACCTGCATAAGGAGCATTGTGGATTATCAACCTCGCGCTGTGATCGTCGGCGCAGGCCCGAATGGACTCACGGCCGCGGCGCGCTTGGCTATGGCCGGATGGAGTGTGGATATCTACGAGCGCGCCGGCCGGGCCGGTGGTGCGGCGGCATCCTCCGCGGAGATTTTCCCGGGCACGATTGTGGATCTCGGCGCGGCCGGGCACCCCTTTGGCGTAGCAAGCCCGGCCTTTCGCGCCCTCGACTTGGAAGCCCACGGTGTGCGGTGGCGCAATGCTCCTTATCCCATGGCCCATCCGCTCGAAGGCGCACCGGCTGGGGTTCTGCACGGTTCCTTGGCGGATACGGCGGCGGAGTTGGGGACCGATGCCAAGGCGTGGAGGCGGCTGCACGGGCACATTGTCCGCCACATCGATGAGCATGTGGATAACGCGCTTACCCCGCTGGTGCGCTGGCCCAATCGCCCCGTGCGCTTGGCGCAATTTGGTGCGGCCGGAGTCTTGCCCGCCAGCAGCTTGGCGCGGGCGGCCTTCCGCACGCCCCAGGCCCGTGCCCTCTTTGCAGGTAGCGCGGTACACGCGATCACCTCACCGACTACGCCTTTTACCTCGGCGTTCGGGCTGCTCTTTGACGGGCTGGGCATGACCCGCGGCTGGCCCGTGGTGGAGGGTGGCACCGGCGCTCTTATCGACGCCCTCCTTAACCTCCTCCGCTCCCACCATGCCCGCCTCCACACCGGATGCGAGGTCACCGACCTGCGGGAGCTTCCTCAAGCCGATGCGATCATTGTGAACCTCACCCCGCGCCAGATTCTGCGGCTGGGTGGGCTGGAACTGCGGGACGGCACTCGGCGGAGCCTGGCACGCTGGCGCTATGGCAGCGCCGTATTCAAAGTGGACTTTCACCTCAGCGAGCCCGTCCCATGGACCGATCCCCGCGTGGGCCAGGCCGGCACCGTGCATGTGGGAGGAACGCTGGAGGAGATATGTGGGGCTGAGGGGGACGTCGGTAAGCGGCGCATGCCTAAGCGCCCCTTAGTATTGGCATGCCAGCAATACGTGGCAGACCCATCCCGAGGACACACCCTGTGGACCTATGCGCACGTTCCCCGCGGCTATGTGGAGCGCTATCCGGGCGAGGTCACCGAGCTGATTGCCGCCCAGATCGAGCGCTTTGCCCCCGGATTTCGCGATACCATCCTGGACACCCACGCCACGAGCCCGGCTGATCTGGAGCGATGGAATCCTAATTTGGTGGGCGGCGATATCGCCGGCGGTTCCATGACCGGGCTGCAAACCCTCCTGCGACCACGCTTGTCGGCCCATCCGCACCGCCTGGCTCCGGGAGTTTTCATGGCCTCTAGCTCGGCCGCTCCCGGTGCTGGCGTGCACGGTATGCCGGGGTGGTGGGCCGCCGAAGAAGCGCTTAGTGCGTGGAACGGCGGCGCTGCCAAATAAGGAAGCCCGCGCCGATGAGCCAGAGAGTCGCGGCGGCGAAGTACCCAGGGATGGTCGTGGTGCGGGGCAGGTAGGAACTGCCTGGGACGAGCCCGGCAACCACAGGCTCGAGGAGGAAGCCAAGGACGGCGAGGTAGTCGAACCAGCGGAACCGTGCCGAGGCCGCGCCGGCCAGCCCCAGTACCGGTCCAGAGAGGAGCGCCAAGAAGAACCACTGGGCGTTGTACTCGAATGCCTCGCGCCAGTTATATACACCGAAAACCACGAGCAAGGTGTAGTGCACCGTCAGCATCATCACGATGATTCCCGTACCGGCCAGGAGTGCCTTGAGCCACCGGCCCGGAAACTCCTTACCCATGAGGTAGCTAAAGATTCCCCACACCATGCCCGAGCCCAGGACGTTGCCTAGGTAGTTGCGCACGGAAAGGCGGAGGGGAGCGGCGCCGGTGAGTAGGGTGGCGTCGGCAAACGCGATGTGCACGACCGCGTAGGCCACCGAAATGATGAGGCCAGCAGCAAGAATATGGCGAGACATGTGGCTCCTAGATATGAAAAACCCTCGCCACCTACAGGAGGTAGGGAGCGAGGGAAAAGGCTGTGGCGTTTAGCTTAGCGCCAACCCATGGTCATTAGCAGGCCGATGATGGCCAGGCTGAAGCCGATGCCGTAATTCCATGCGCCGAGATCCGCCATGAACGGGATGTCCTGGCCAGCGAGGTAATTGACCACAAGCCACAGCAGGCCGATGACCATCAGGCTCAGCATGATAGCGACGTACCACTTCGGGGTGCCCTCAGAATTGATCTTGACGGGCGTGCGGTTGGTAGCAGAGCTCGAGGTAGGGACGGAGGAGCTCTGGGAAATCTTTGACTTCGGCATAAGATACCTTTTCTAGATTTAAGTTCTTATCTAAGTTCGTACTGAGGCCTTAGGATACCAGCAGTTATGGTTGCGGCAGAAGTGCAGCGGGATCAAAGTTCCACAGGCGGATATCAATGTTTTGATCCTTGCGCATGGTATCGCCTGGATTCACAGCGGCCCAGCCAATCTTATTGTTATCCACCAGTGCGCCGGTAGGCACGGGCTCGCCCGGCACTAATTGGCCAGTCCAGCCAGCCTCCCGCAGCGCAGCCTCGGCCTGGCCTTCATTCTTGCGTACCAGGTCAGGGGCCTTAAAGAGCATGCCATTGGATACCTCAACGGTAACCGGCTTGCCCTTTTCCAGCTCCGCGCCCTGGTTGGAGACGCTGAGCACCGTGCCCTTCGGCTCCAAGGAATCCACCTCGCGGACGTCTACATCAAAGTCATTCGACTCGAGGCGGCTCTGGGCATCCTCGACGTCCATGCCGGCGACATTGGGCACGCGCCTCTTTTCGACGCCCTTAGAAACCGTCACCCGTACCTTCGATCCCTTGGACAGCTGCGTGCCGCCGGCCGGGTCCTGCTTGATGATCTGGCCGGCCGGGGACTCATTGTTTTCTTCCGAGACATCGGAATTGAGCACCAAGCCTGCCCCTTCGAGCGCCTGGGCGGCCTCATCCAAGGTCATGCCGGTGATATCCGGGACGTCCGTAATCTCCTTGCCGGAGGAAACGGTCAGGGTCACCGAGGCATTCTTCTGCAGCTCGGAGCCTGGGGCCGGATTAATGCGGATGGCATTATTGCGTGGAATATCCGGGTTGGCCTCCTCATTGACGGTGACCTGCAGACCCATGTCTTCTAGTTCCTTGACAACTTCGTTGCGCGGGCGGTTTTCCACCTCGGGCACGGTGATTTTGTCCTCGCGGGCCGATTGGGTCTGGCGTGGCTTATCCTCAGAGTCTTTATCGTTGGAGAAGAAATCCCAGGCGAAGTAGCCCACGATGGCCACCAAGAGGGCGGCCAGGAAGGCTGCCAGCCACTTCATCCAGCCGCCACCCTGATTGTCATCGTCCTCGGTGGGGCGGGTGGACTGGATTGGCGCGCGGTGCGCGGCCGCAGCTGGTGCGGCGGCGCCGACCATTTCGGTAGGCTGCTCGTCTTCTTCCTCGTTGACGTGCATGCGCGCTGCAGCGGTGACCTGCCCGTTGCGCAGGCGCTCCAGATCGCCGGCCATCTCCCAAGCGGACTGATAACGATCCGCCGGGTGCTTGGCCATAGCGGTAAGTACTACCGCATCGATATTGACGCGTTGGGTAGGAGTCAGCGAGGGATCCGCGATGAGCTCCGACGGCGGGGTCGGCTCTTCCTGTACATGTTGATATGCAACTGCAAAGGGGGTTTCGCCTTCAAATGGGGTCTGACCGGTAAGGGCCTCATAGAGCACGCAGCCCAGTGCATAGACATCGGAGCGGGCATCCGCGTTCTTACCGCGGGCCTGCTCCGGAGAAAGGTACTGGGCGGTGCCGATAACGGCGGAGGTTTGCGTCATCGCCGAGGTGGAGTCATCCAAGGCACGGGCGATGCCGAAGTCCATCACCTTCACCTGGCCGGTGTTGGTGAGCATAATATTTGCCGGCTTGATATCGCGGTGGATAATACCGGCCTCGTGCGAGGCTTGTAGTGCATCCGCTACCGGTTTGAGGATATCTGCGGCCTCTTGGGCGGACAGAGCGCCATCCTCGCGAATGATATCGCGCAAGGTGCGGCCGTTGACCCGCTCCATGACGATATATGGGATGGTCATGCCATCCAGCTCGGTTTCACCGGTGTCATAAACCGCCACGATATTGGGGTGATTCAGCTTGCCCGAGTTCTGGGCCTCGCGGTAAAAACGCTCGCGGAAGTTGACGTCGCGCGCCATTTCCGGTCGGAGCATCTTCACCGCCACTTGGCGGCCTAGGACGGTGTCTTCGGCAGCATAGACCTCAGACATGCCACCGGCGCCGATGATCTCGCCTCTCCGATAGCGGTCATTGACCATCGCTTAGTCACCCTCCTGTGTAAGTAGATCGGCCAAGTCTCCGGGGAGCTCATTAGCCTGCGAGTTTACTGGAGTATCCAGCTCAGGTGTAGTTTCAACGTGCGTATCCTGCGGATTCTGTTGCGTTGTTACGGCCGGGGGCTGTTCCTGGCGAGTAGGCGAGTGGCGCGTGGGTGCCTCGCGGTGAGTCGTGCGGGGGGCTTCTTCCAGATTGGATTCCTGCGGCTCCGTCTCTGTCACCGTCACCGGCTCCGGGGCCTCTTCCGTATCTTCGTCCGGGGTGTCCTGCGGGGTGGTGGTGGGATCGCGATACTCCGTAACCACCGAGGTCTCCGGTGTGCTGGAGGGTTCGCTTTCTCCCTCGTTATCGCTTAGCTGCTGGTATGCGAGGTAACCACCACCGGCCACGGCTGCGAGGAGCAGGGTGATACCTAAACCCTTCAGGAAAGAGGAACCGCCCTTGGATTCCTTAGCCGGAGCGGTGCCCGCGGCCGGATAGATGGTGGTGGGCTGGGCAACGTTGCCCAACATCTCCGTCGATGCGGACGGAGAGGGCTCGGGTGCGCGTTGCGTTAGCGGGGCGGACTTAGGCTGCGGCGGGCGCTTGCCCAAGCGAACTGCGGAGATGGCCAGAGTGAACTCATTGCCATCGGCGTAGCGGGTCGCCGGGTCCTTGCGCAACGCAATGCGGATGAGCTCGCGAGCCGGGGCGCTGATATTCGTCGATAGTGGCTCCGGCTCCTGGTTGATGTGGGCCAGGGCGATGGACACGGAGGAATCTCCGGTAAAAGGGCGCTTGCCGGCGAGCATTTCATAGCCGACGACGCCGAGCGAATAGACGTCGGAAGCCGGCGTGACGTCCTTGCCCTGTGCCTGCTCGGGCGATACATATTGCGCGGTACCCACCACCATGCCGGTGCGGGTCAGCGGCACGGCCGCAGCCGCCTTGGCAATGCCAAAGTCCGTGATCTTGACCTGGCCATTTTGCGTAATGAGGAGGTTGCCGGGCTTAATATCGCGGTGGACCAGCTCCATGCGGTGAATGATGGAGAGGCCATGCGCCGCCTGCTCGAGGACGTCGAGAGCGAGCTCTTCTTGCAGCGTATTTTCGCGCGCCAAAAGGTCTGCGAGGGATTCACCGCGCACATACTCCAAGGCCATGAAGCAGAACTTGCGGCCGTTATCCTCTAGCTCGCGGTAGTCATAAGTGGCCACCACGTTCTCGGACTGAATGGATTCGGCCGATTTTGCCTCGTTGCGAAAGCGCGAGAGGAACTCCTGGTTATCGGAAAATTCCGGGCGCAGAACCTTGAGCGCTACCTCACGATCATTGCGGGTATCATCGGCCAACCACACGGTGGACATTCCGCCGTGACCGATGATCCACTGCAGCTCGTAATCGCTGCCAATCAGTGCCTGGAGATGTTCCTTATTCTCGGCGCTATTCATTACTGCTCCCCCTGGTATGCGCGCAGGATAGCGCGGCCAATTGGGCCGGAAACCTTGCCGCCCGTCGCGGACTCACCCAAGTTACCACCATTTTTCACCACGACGCCTACCGCGATATCGCGTTCCGGATCGAAGGCAACGTACCACACATGCGGGGCCAGCCCCTCGCCGTGCTCGGCGGTGCCGGTCTTGGAGGCAAAGCCGTTACCGTCATAGCCCCAGGACGAACGCTCGGAGGCATACATCAAGTCAGTAAGCGTCGCCGCAGTTTCCTCATTAACCGCCTGGTCTGCCTTCTTCGGCTTGGTGGTGCGGACGTCCTTCATCTGGGCGTCGGTAATGCGATTGACCAGGTAGGGCTGCATGCGGGTGCCCTTATTGGCGACGGTGCCCGCCATGACGGCTGCCTGCAGCGCGGTCATGGTGACGTCGCGCTGGCCAATGGCGGACTGCGCCGTGGCCGCCCCATCCGGCAAATCACCCAAGGTGCCGGCGGAGGTAGACACGCCGAGGTCGTAATTCTCGCCCACGCCAAAGGCCTTGGCGTACTTGCGCAGCTCATCAGCGCCGAGCTGCTCCGACATTTCTACAAAGGCGGTATTGCACGACAGCGCAAAGGCGGTCTGCAGGGTTACCGCATCCTGACCATTGCACTTTTGGTTGGCGTAGTTAGTCAGCTCCGTCACCGTATCCGGCAAGGTAATGACATTGGAACCGGTCAGGGTGGAGGAAGGATCAAAGCCATTGTTAAGGCCCGCCGCGGTGGTGATGATCTTGAAAATGGAGCCAGGAGGCAAGGTCTCTGCACCGGCGTGGTTGACCAGCGGCTGCCCCTCCTGCTCCTGCAGGTTGGCCCAGGTCTCCTCGGCAGAATCACCCATTAGATCATTGGGGTTATAGCCAGGGTTGGAGGCCATGGCAAGGATCTTGCCGGTCGAAGGCTGAATGGCAACCGCAGAGCCCTCGTAGCCAGGACCCACGAGCTGATCGTAGGCCGCCTGCTGGAGCGCAGGATCGATGGTGACCTCTACATTGGCGCCCTGCTTCGGTTTATCGGCCAGTGCGTCGAGCCAATTCTGCTTCATCAGGGAGTCGTCGGTGCCATTGAGGATGTCATTTTGGGATGACTCCAATTCGGAGGCGCCAAACTGGCTCGACAGGTAACCGGTCAGGTTGCCAAAGGCCGGTGAATCAATGGGGTAGGAGCGCGAGTAGGTCTCGTCTGGGTTCTGCGTCGACTGTGCCAATACGGTATTACCCGCAAAGATTTGGCCGCGCGGGGTGGTCTGCATTTCCATGAAGCCGCGCATATTCCGCGGATTATGGGCATATTTATCTTCAGAAAAAGCCTGAATCACCGTCAAGTTGACCAGCAAGATGGCCGTCAAAATGATGGCGAACAGTGACACTAGGCGGATGGATCGATTCATCGGTGAGCCTCCTGGACCGACGGGAACATGGAGGTATCGCTCGGAGCATTGCCCGAGGTCTCCTGCATGGGGCGACGAGCCGCGTTAGAGATCCGCAGCAGAATCGCCAACAACACGTAGTTAGCCATGAGAGAGGAACCACCGGCAGACATGAATGGCGTGGTCAGGCCGGTCATCGGCAGCAGGGCAGAAATGCCACCGGTGACCACGAAAACCTGCACGGCCAAGGTAAGAGAAAGACCAGATGCCACCAGCTTGCCGTAGGTATCGCGGGTGCGCAGCGCGGTACCGAAACCGCGGGTGGCCAGCATACCGAAAAGCACCAGTACGGCGGCGAGGCCAATGAGACCGAACTCCTCACCGATTGCGGCAAGGATGTAATCCGAGTGTGCCACCGGAACTAGTTCTGGATGCCCCTCGCCCAAGCCGCTGCCAGAGATTCCGCCTGAAGACAAGCCGAACAACGACTGGGAGAGCTGGAAACCCGTGACGTCATAGTTTCCCAGAGGGTCGAGGAAGTTAGAAAAGCGTTGCTGGATCTTGGAGGAAATCTGGTAGATGCCAAAACCTCCGACGCCGACGAGAACGACACCGATAAGCAGCCAGCTCACCCGGCCGGTGGCCATGAATAGCATGCCGAGGACGGTGCTAAACAGCAGAAGTGCCGGGCCGAAGTCATTGGAAATGCCCATGATGACGATCGCGATGGCCCACACGATCAGGATGGGTGCGAGGTCGCGAAGGCGCGGCAGGGAGATACCCAGTACTCGGTATCCCGCTACGGTAAACAGGGAGCGCTTTTGCGTCAGTAGCATGGCAAAGAACAAGATCAACAAGATCTTGGAGAACTCACCCGGCTGGATGGAGAAGGGACCCAAGTTTATCCAGATGCGTGCCTCCACGTCCGCAGGCTGCGGCCATACCAGCGGCAGGGCCAGCAGGACAAGGCCTGCGGCACCCAAGATATAGGAGTAGCGCGTCAGCGAGCGG
The DNA here is from genome assembly GCF_032821615.1 of Corynebacterium tuberculostearicum. Taxonomy (GTDB): domain Bacteria; phylum Actinomycetota; class Actinomycetes; order Mycobacteriales; family Mycobacteriaceae; genus Corynebacterium; species Corynebacterium tuberculostearicum_H. Next base: position 17,708 of record NZ_JAVBIF010000008.1, read on the forward strand.
TGATCCTTCAAAATGGCCAAGACCAGCACGAAGAGTACGAGTCCGACGACGGTCCACATGACCTGACGCACCGCGAGCCCGCTTTCTTTAACCAGATCTAGGCGGGCCAACATGATGAGCCCGATGCCATTGAGGATCGCCACGATGGGCAGCACGATCTGATCGGCATAAGGTGCCAAGAAGCACATCACCAAGTGGGCGACGGTAAAGACGCCAATGAACCCGCCAATGAGATAAACCAGGTCCATGGTCAGGGCGTTGTCCTGGGAAAGTTCCAGGCTGACCAGGGTAATAGCGAAGACAATGGCGGCTAGGATGAGCAGGCCGAGCTCGGTTCCTCGGCTAAAAAACTTTTTCACAACCTACACCTCCCGGCAGGTGACGCCAGGCTTGTTTTTCTTGGCATCCTTCTTATCTTTTTGGCTCGGCGCAGTGATACATGGCTTGAGCGCCTTATCGCCCAAATCATTGATCTGCTGCTGCACTTCACCGAGATCACCAGTGGAGAGATGGTCGACGGCGCTGCGCTCAGATTCCGGCAAGTCCGTGACCTTCAGCGGTGCGAAGTCGCCCTCGCAGGGCTGGCCGGAAAAGAGCAGCGAGTTGCTGTCATTGATGCACACGTTTTGGTGCGTGGAGTGTAGTTCCTTGCCGAAGACGGAGTAGTCAGCACCCTGTTGGATGGTAATTTCCTGCGTCTCGTTGGTGGCCACGTAGTAATTATTGGACAAGAAGTTCTTCGCCCACAGTCCGGCACCGATGACCAACGCGAGGACGATGAGCAAGGCAAGGAGGACCTTCCAGCCGATCTTTCGGCCGGAAGTTTCCTCCTCCGCTTCGTCATCAGCTGGCTCGGGGCGCTCCTCCTCACCATCGGCCTTGACGGCCGGTGGAATTACTTGAGGCTTGCGGGAGAGCTGTGCCGCCCGCGAGGCGGAAGAATCCGGATGGGTTGGTTCTTCCGTAGGACCCGCGAGGGCGCCTACGCGGAATGGTTCATGCTCCTGGGGGCTTTCCTCGGTTACTTCACCGATAACCACGGTGACATTATCCGGACCTCCGGAGCGGATGGCCAGGTCTACCAGCGCGGATCCCGCCTGTTCGATGCTGCCTTGCCCCAGTGCGGTTTCAATAGTGGAGGCTGTTACCGGATCAGAAAGCCCATCGGAGCACAACAGGATACGGTCGCCGGGCTTCGCGTCGAGGGTAAATAGCGTTGCCTCGACCGGGCGGCCCGTATAGGCCTTTAGAATGAGGGACTTTTGCGGGTGCGACGAGACATCGCCCGGGTCCAGCTCGCCCTTATCCACCAAGGATTGCACGTAGGTGTCGTCCTTGGTGATCTGCTTGAGCTCGCCGTCGCGCAGCAGGTAGCCGCGGGAATCCCCCACGTGGCAGACGCCGAAATCCGTGCCGTTAAAGAGCATGGTGGACAGCGTGGTGCCCATGCCTTCGGTTTCTGGATGCGCCTTGACGTGGTCACTGATGGCCTCATTGGCCTGCTCGGCGGCCGCTTCCAGCAGGGCCTTGGTGTCTTCCTGGCCCGGATCTTGGTCCAAGATTTCTAGGTGGTTGACCATCAGTTCGGAGGCAACCTCGCCTGCCGCGTGGCCACCCATGCCATCGGCCAAGATCAAAAGGTGAGGACCGGCGTAGCCCGAGTCCTCGTTGTTATCGCGAATGAGGCCGCGATCGGACTTAGCAAAGAAGTTCAGCTTCAGTGTCATGCGTTCAACCTCACGGTGGTGCGGCCCAGCTTAATTTCGGAGTCCGCGCCGACTACCTCGGGTTGGTCGATGCGCACGCCATTGACAAAGGTGCCATTGCGAGATTCCAAATCCTCCACAACCCATTCGCTGCCGCGGCGGAAAAGCCGGGCATGGTGGCCAGAAGAATAATCGTCGCCCGTGACAAAATCGCAGTCAGAGGCGCGGCCCAGCGTGCAATCCTCCAACGTGCCCAACTCCATATGGGAGCCCTGCAGGGGACCCTCCACGATGGACAGCTGCTTAATCGCTTCCCGACGCCGCGGTGCGCCAACCTTCTTCGACTGCTGGCGGATAGCACCGGCAGATTTATTAGTATCGCGGCGCATGGCGTTCAAGGCCACCAGGATAAAAATCCAGAGCAGAGCCAACAAGCCGATGCGAAGCGCCAGCATGATGACTGCATCCATGGCGACCTCCCTTCCTTAACTGAACTTAGTAGCTGTGCGAATCAAGGCCCGTAATGCGGACCTCGATGTGGGAATGGCCCATGGTGATCACGTCGCCATCGGCAAGCAGCCAATTATCAATCGGCGTTTCATTCACCGTGGTGCCATTGGTGGACTGCAAATCCACCAGCACTGCGTCTTGGCCGTTCCAGGTGATCTCCGCGTGCTGGCGGGAAACACCCGTATCCGGCAAGCGCAGGTCCGCGTCATTGCTGCGGCCAATAATATTGGAGCCTTCCTGGACGTGGTACACGCGGGACGAGCCGTCCTGCAGCATCAGGTTGACTGCTGGGCCCTGCGGCTGCGGGGCGGGTTGACTATCTGGAGCAATGAAAGCGGTAGTTACTGCATCATCGGCAGTATTGTCGTGCTGCTCGGTCATCTGGTCCTCCTGACCATCAAAGTCGTGGAAAATAGCCTCAAAACCGGTCTCTTCCGTGGGCTCGTGATCAATGAACGAGGACACGCGAAGCTGACCCGTACGCAAACCAGATTCCTCCGCCACCCGCACGATCACGGGGCCCGCAAGGGACCATCCGCTATTGCGAATAAAGCGCGTCAACTGGTCTGCACAATCGGCCGGCAGGTTGCGATCCTGGGACAAGTTCTCCAAATCCTTGGAGGAGACACCTACAGTCATCACGTTTGGACTATAAAGATTGTCATCGTCGCCGCGCGCAAGATTGTCTTGAGCCTCTTGCTTCAAAAGCTCATCAATTTCCGCGGGGACGACCTTGCCGCCAAAGACAAGGGCCATGCCGTTATCAAGGCCGCGTTGCATGGCGGAGTCCAGCTTCGCCAGCTTTTCCAAAAACGCCACGAGCCATTCTCCTTTCCACCATGCAGCGATCAGTAGCGATCAGTATAGTTTGTTCACTCCCTCGAAACGTAGATGGCGACGCGAAAGTTCCCAGAATTTTCGCCGCTGCCTCCCCGGAATAGTCTAGTTTTCCTGCAGATTTGTGGTTTGGTGCGATCTTCGTGGTATCTTTATCTAGTCGCTAAGACAACCACACCCTGCCCGGGTGGCGGAATTGGCAGACGCGCTGGCTTCAGGTGCCAGTGTTCGATAAGAACGTGCGGGTTCAAGTCCCGCCCCGGGCACCATGAGCAGTTGAACAAACTGCACCACCGGAAGTAACAAACTCGAAAGGGTATGTTACCTCCGGTTTCTTTCATTTTTCAATCTTTGAGGTGCGAAGATTGCACGCGTGGGGATTGAGGGTGTGAATCCCACTGTCGTGGGTTTGATGAGGTAGTCGATGTTGCGGAAGCTTTGGCATCGGCGTGCGTTGTGCTCCGTACGTTGTTTCAAAAACGGGTTTCATCAAACGGAACAAAACCTGGGACACTTCATATCCCACCCCAGGCCTAATGACTTGGGTGCAGCGGCAACGCTCATCCGATTTAGGCAGAGTCGTTGCAGGATCCAGTGGGTCACCTGGTCCGTGGTCTTTGAATTGTCGGGCGTGCAGGCAAGGCCAGCACGGAAGATCTTCTGCAAGCAACGCTTGTTGGTGCACCGGTAGCGTGGAAGGCGCACATGAAGTTGTTGGGTGGCCGACGATGGGCAGATCGACCAGGCTGCGGATGACGTGGTCGCGGAATACTCCAGGCTGCCCGCAGGTAGGGCATTCATTGATCGGCTCGACGGGTTCGGCTTCAATAACAGTGACGTCACCGTTTTCTGTGGCACCGGTGATAGTAGTTCCTAGTTTTGCGGTGCGGCAGATGGTATCGACGATGACATTTCCGTTAGGCTGCACAGTAGGTCCTTAGTTTTGTACGGATGGATTAGATACCTTTTTCCTACAAAGCCAAGGACCCCAATATCTTGTGCCACGCCCGAACCCCCGGCGAACTAATCAATGCACTCTAAAACCGGAAGAGCCCTTTTAGTACTACTGGTGGATTTCGGTTTTGGTGGGGATTAACGCCGCCGGCTTCGGTTTTTCCGTTGAGGAGGTCGTTGACTACTTCCCGATGGTGAAATGGGTCGATGGTGAGGTAGAGAGGAACCAGTCACCTGGAAGAGATCGATCCAGTCGTTGGTGTGCAATCTGGGAGGTAGGGTCGCGGGGTCGATTCCTCGCGAGCGCAACCATGATTGTGTTTCTGAACGTGATGAAAACAACCCTGCCCTTCGGAGAATTTCCCCTATCCCGCGTCCCCGGGCAGTGAAAACGGTGTGCACCATCGCCTGAAAGGCTTTGCGCTGCTCTATCGGAATCTTCGGGTCACCCACCCGGCGGATCACTAAGATCCCCCCGTCAACGTTTGGCTGTGGCCGGAAAGCAGGCCTTGGTACCCGAGAACCCAGGTGAAATGTGAACCATGGGGACCACTGAGCCGTCATCATCGTGCTTGCGCCTACCCCGGCCCGGCGGCGAGCGACTTCCCACTGCATGAGGAGTACAGCGTCAGTCCATGCTGGCGCATGCAGCAACTTTCGAAGAATGGCAGTGGTGAGGTGAAAGGGAATGTTTCCCACAATGACGCAGGGAGTGGCGGGTAACCGGAAGTTAAGGAAATCATCATGGACCACTTCGACCGCCGCCGAGGAGGTTTCTTGTGTGATTTTGGCAGCTAGTTTTGCGTCCACTTCAACTGCCGTTATCGCCCTCCCCAAGTGGGCCATCGGGTGAGTGAGGGCACCGCTTCCTGGTCCGATCTCAATGATGGGGCCGGAGGTTTGTTTCACAAGGTCGATGATGGAGTTGATGATCTTGTGGTTGGTGAGAAAATTTTGGCCATGCTCGTGACGGCCGTGTCCGTATGCAGACATCAGGTGTGCTCCTTGGATTTGAAAGGGAGCCGGGCATGACAAATAGCCGCCCGGCTAAAGGACCGGAGCGGTTTTTAACCTACGGGGTAGGAAACCGCCTTAGCGGTTGGTGCGCAACCGCAAGAAAGCGGTACCTGAAATCAACATGGGTCTAATTATATCCATTTAAATTCGCGGGTGATATGAAGGGCCCAGGTTTTGTTCCGTTTGAGTAGATGTGAAAATCTTCGAACATGCCGAAGAAGTTTGATCAGGAGGCGAAGGACCGTGTGGTCCGCCTCGTGGAAGCTCGCATTCTGGCGGAGAATATTTCGATGCAGAAAGCCTGCAAGATCGTGGCACCAAAGCTGGGCTTTCGTGGCACACAGCGAGGCAATGGACGCAGGCCGATCGACGTGAAGGACGCGTTAGTGAACGGTTGTCTGAGGGAACCAGGGGGAGTCGCCTGCGGAGCGCACGACGCGGTTTTCGACGAGGTCTGCGACGTGGTGGAGGAATTGGGTGACGGATTCGGTGGTGAAGTGCGCCAGCGTGATGTTGTTGACTTCCATGCCAAGGCGAACGGCTGACAGCGGCTTGGTGGCCATGTTTTCACTCCTAGAGGTGGTGTTCGGGTCGTTTCTGCCCAACACCTTACGGGCCGGGTGTGCACTTTCTGACCGTGTTTCCACCTGGGGGTTTCGTTTCGCGCAGACTCGTTTACTTAGTATCGTCCACCTCACGGATAGCCCTGTAGATGGTTTGCCGGGAGACGTTGAAGGACCTGGCGACTGACTTCACTGACTGGCCGTTCTCGACCAATAGCGCAGCCTGTTGCTTCTGCTCTTTACTGAGCTTCGGCTTCGGGCCCGCAACTCGTCCCTGTGCTCGGGCATGGGCGACACCCTCGCGAGTGCGCTGAATAAGGAGGTCACGCTCCCACTCAGCTAGAGAAGCCATGATGTTGACCACGACCTTATCTGCAGGACGGGATGTGTCCAGAGCAGGATCAAGGACCCGGACATTGATGTCCCGGTCAGCTAGGTCGGAGATGGTAGTGACGGTTTCGACCATGTTGCGGCCCAGCCGGTCTAGCCGGGTCACGACCAAGGTATCGGCCGGCCTCATGTAGGCGAGGGCATCATCGAGGCCGGGGCGAGACCACTTGGCACCACTAATGGTGTCGCTGTAGATATGCTTAGGGTCGCAACCAGCGTCGATGAGGGCCTTGCTTTGCGTGTCCAGCGACTGCCCCTGTCGCGAGGTCGAGACGCGCGCATATCCAATCAACATACCTACTCACCTGTCAGTTCTTCCTCGGTCACGCTGAGGTCAGCAGGCAACGCGCCGTCGATGACGTAGGTGCGTAGCAGCTTGTCCAGCAGAGCACGGACCTTGAACTTCGACACCCTTGCTCCGGTGTCTTCCGTGAAGTACGCCGCCGCCAGGCCAAGGTCAATTGATGCCTTTAAGTCATCGAAACGCCCATACTCGTTGATGGTTGCCGCCGTGACCCGGGCGTCGAGTATCCGTCGCAGCTGCGCCATGTCCAGCCCTAGACATTCATGCAGTCGTACCAGCTGTCGGTCGCGCTCGGTGATGCGGTACTCGTTGATGTAGTCGTGCACTGTCTTGCCTGGTTGCAGGGTCACGTCACCTGCTTGGAGGTCGTGCAGCCAACGGTTAGCGTAGCGCTGGTCATCCTGACTCAGGCGGGCGAAGCTGGCATGCAGCTGTTCCAGCAGGTCATCGAGCACATCCTGCGGCACGCCGTCCTGGAGGGCCTTGAGGTACTTCTTGAACTTGCTGTTGAGGTACTCGGCATCAATGCGGTCGGTGTCGATGTGCTTGATGTGCACGTCAATGTCGAAGGGTGCATCCTCAGGCGACTGCTCTGAGTCGTCGCCTGCCTTGCCGAGCTCCTTGTAACGGGTCACCAGCGTGGTGTAGGTGTCCTCGGTAAGTTCCACCACGATAGGCTCCGTCAGGGCATCGAAGTAGTAGGTGTCCTTGTCCGAGGTGAAGCCCTGCACCTGCGCGGCCTGAAGTTCCCGGTACATGCGGTTGAAGGTCTTGGCGAACTCGCCTTGGTCTGCCTCAAGGTCGGGTAGCTGCGAGAAGTCCGGCTGGCCGGTCTTCGGGTCGGTAAACAGCGCCTCGATGGTAGCGAAGCACTCGTTGATGGATGTGAGGTGGTCATCGAGGTGGTCCACGAACAGGCCGAGGGGTCGGTCGCCGGAGTAGAGCTTTACCGCCCGGTCGATGTTGTCCCGCATAGTGTGCGGCCTGCGGTAGTAACGGATGGACCCGAAGGGCTTTTCCGGGCCGAAGATGCGGTTGGTGCGCGAAAAAGCCTGGATGATGGACTCGTACTCGATCACCTTATCCAGATAGAGGGTGTTGAGCCACTTGGAGTCGAAGCCGGTGAGCATCTGGTCCACCACGATGAGCAGGTCGATGTGTTGGCTGCGGTCGTCGAGGAAGGCCTTGGTGTTGTAAGGCTTCTTGTGGGCTAGGCGCTTGGAGACGTCCTTTTTGAACTCATCATGGGTCGGCATGGTGAAGTGCTGGCCGTAGGTGTTGTTGTAGTCGCGGAGAATCTCCAGCAGGCCGTCTTCCTTGAGCAGTTGATTGTCCCCGGTGTTGTCGATGTTGGGGTCAAACAGTGCTGTGACCTTGATGTGAGGGTACTGCTTCTTGAAGATGCGGTAGTACTCCACGGCCTCGGGAATGCTGGAAGTCGCTAGGATGGCATGGAACATGCTGTTGCGGCTGAGCTGCATCCAATGCTCGTTGATGTCGCTGGCGACAGCCTCGCGGTGGTTTGCCTTCTCATACTGGGTCGTTGGCAGGTAGTCCTCGATGCCCTTGGTCACACGCTTATAGGTGCTGTTGCCCTTATCGTCTTTTTCCAGCTCATAGATAGAGGCCATAGGGATCTGCTTCTTGTCCATGAACTTGCTGTAGACTGCCGCCTTCTGCGGGTCTGTCAGCGCTTCCTCTACGGTCTTGGCCTTGGCCGCCTGGAGGGCGACCACGGTGCGCACGTCATGCGTCCTGAAAGTCTCCACCATTTCAGGGTCGAAGCTCAACACGTTTTTATCGCGGATGCCGTCGGCAATTGAGTAGCGGTGTAGCTCATTGCCGAACAGTGTGGCCGTGGTGGAATGCTTCTTCTGGTTTTCGTCATGGATGGGCGTGCCGGTAAAGCCGAAGAACAGCGCGTTCGGCAGGGTGTGCTTGACGGAGGCGAGCATGTCACCGAAGGTGGTGCGGTGCGCCTCATCGACGATGAAGACCACGCGCTTGGAACGGATGAGGTCCAGGTCAGCTGTCTTCATCGTCTCAGGATTGACGCGGCTCATCTTGTGCAGTGAGGTCACGATGAGAGTGGAGCGCTTGTCCTTGAGCAGCGTTGCCAGGTTGGCAGCACTGGAGGTGTCCTCCACCGCGATGCTGTCGCCACCGTAGCTGACGTAGTTCTCCAGCGACTGCGTGCCCAGCTCAACACGGTCAAGCAGGAACACCACCTTGTCGGCGTTGTGGGAGTCAGCGATGAGCTGAGCGGTCTTGAAGCTGGTAATCGTCTTGCCGGAGCCGGTGGTGTGCCAGATGTAGCCGCCCAACTGGTCGCCACTGTCCCAGTCGTGACGGTCCACACGGTCAGCGATACGCGAGGCCGCATAGTACTGGTAGGAACGCATCGCCAGCAAGTTGCCAGAGGCACGGTCTGCGACGGTGTAGAAGCCGATGAGCTGGTGCGCCATCGGAATGGACAGCAGCGCACGTGCCACGTCGTCCCATTGGTTGATCGGCTCGTTGTTGAAGTCTGCCCAGTGGAAGAAGTAGTCCGGGTTGAATTTGCCTGCCCCCGGGTTGGCGAAGTAAATCGTCTCTTCTGGGGTCATGGCGACGAAGATTTGCACCAGGGAGAAGATTCCCTGGTAGACGCCCTCATGGGCGTATTTGGTTATCTGGTTCGCACCTTGGGAGACCGGCGCACCGGAGCGCTTCAGCTCGATGTGGAAGACCGGCATACCGTTGATGAGCAGCATCAAGTCGCCACGTCGGGTGGGCAGCAGCTCATTGGCGGTCTGGAAGCGCGGCTGGACGGCAATCTGGTAGCGCGACTGGCCACCGGCAATCTCTAGGCGGTCGTAGATTTTCAGGCTGATCTCAGAGCCGAAGTTTGCCGCCTGTGGTGCATCTCGGGTAATGGTCACGGTGCGACCGTTGATGAACTCGTTGAGCGCCAGCGGGGTGCGCAGGTTGTTGACCTGCTCGATGATTTGCGCCATCTCGCCTTCGGTGAGCGGCACGTCGCCTAGCAGGTCACGGCCCCGGTTGTTGGCGTAAAGAATGTCCGCCCAGTTGTCGATGAGCTGCTGCTCTGTCGGGAAACGCAGCAGTTCCTTGCTCCAGCCGTGGCGGGTGAGCAGGTCGATGAGCGCAGCCTCGAATTCAGCCTCAGAACGAAATGGTGTGGTCATAACTGCTCCTTAGATGAACATCCGTTGCAGCAGCGCCGCCTTGGCCTGCTTAAGGGACTCGATGTACTTGGCCTCGGTAGCAATGAGCGTGTCCAGCCGTGTAAACACCGCACCGATGGCCTGCTGTTCTTCGAGGGTTGGTGGGAACAAAAAATGCATCTTCGCAAACATCCCGCCCGTAATTTGGTTGATGGTGGCACCCATTGATTTCGCAACTTGAGACTCGAAGAGTTCAGTATCGAATAGGGCGCTCATGAAATGAGGCTGTTTGCTTCGAATACCAGTCATGAATGCACCGATGACCGTCGGCGGAAGTTCCCTCCTCACCAACGCATGCTTTCCGATAAGAGCGCGGGAGCCGTTTCGGACGACCATAATAATGTCGTTTGGCTTGACATTTTGTACGTTCACGACGCCGGAGCGGACATACACACAATCATCAAAGGCAAGCGTAGCGTCTTTCACATTGCTTGACCGAAGTACCAGAGTGCCCCCATTCTTCACAACATCGCCTGGTGAATAGGTCAGCCCACTGAAATATTCAACGTGATCATTCAACGAGCTTTCTTTCCACTCACCGTCGAAGCCATCCAGCCGCAGCTCCGGCACCGTCTGGCCCTCCTGCGGGAACATCCGCTGCATGAGCGCAGTCTTGGCCTGCTGCAGAGCTTGGTGCTTCTTGGTGTGCTGGTTGATGGCATCGTCGAGGTTGGTGAAGATAGCGCCGATGGCCTGCTGTTCTTCGAGAGTGTGCGGAATGGAGATATCTGCGCTGTTGATGGTCTGGCTAGTCAGACTAGGTAACCCGGTTGCAGTATTCTTCGCCATCCAATCGACTTGCAATACTGATGCGTAGAAGAACGCTAGGTCAGTCTCTTGGTTCGGAACAACGTAGAACAACGTGTCAACAGTCCAGAAGGGAGCTTTCAGGATGTATGGCTTGCTGATGGTGCCCTTTCGACCGATGCCTACGGCGTCCTCATCGTGAGAAAGAGCTTGGTCCACTGACACCATGTAGCCACCGGTCCCGTAGACGGGAATACAACCTTCCCCCAGATGCTTGTAGTCACGACCGTTGTGGAGAGCTGAGACTGCACCAATACTGGTCGTCTTCCACGCACCGTCGAACCCCTCCAGGCGCAGTGCGGGCACGTTGCGGCTACGCATTGCGACCACCGCCCAGCAGCTCCTGGAGTGCAGCCAGGGCCTGCATGTCGGCGGCGTTGCCGGTAAGCCCGCTCAGTAGGCCTGCCAGCTCTTGCTCCGTCTCGCGAACCTGCACGTCGAGGTCGGTCAGCGCGACGGCGTACTTGTCGTGCAGCGCCTGTACGCGGGCTGAAAGACCAGCGAGCACATGACCAGGGATTTCGCGCAGGTCACCCATAAGTGCAGTAATCCACTTGGCGGTGAGCACCTCATCCACCTGCACGTCGGTAAGCGCTTCGATGGTCGCGTAGGTGTCTTTCTCCAGCTGCTCTTGCGCAGTCTTGAGGTTCTTCTTGAGTTGGTCCCGCTGGGCGATGAGCGCCTTGGCGCTGAGCATGGCAGCCTCGGTGCTGCCCTCCGGCCAGGTCTCGCCCTTGGCCAGCTTCGGCAGGTCCTTGATGGCCTTGTTTAGCTCGGTCTTCTTGAAGGCATCCTGTTTGTCGTTAAGTACCTCGGCCAGATCGGTCTTGTCGTCTTCGCTTAAGTCCTCGACGAGCTGCGTCAGCTCAGATACAGCTGTGTCCACGTCGCGACTTAGCTGCGTTACCTGGTCCTTCTGCTGCGGCAGGTAGAAGGTCTGCACCAACTCGTTGGGAGCAACGCGCCCGTCCCATCCGACCTGGACATAGACCTTCTTCTTTTCTTTGGTCTTCCACTCCATCACGGGGTCATTGACCCGCACGGCATCGAGGCCTTCGGTCTGGATGATCTCCAGGTCACCGGCGGTTTTGACCCAGCTGTCATGTAGTACCTGGTAGCCCTCGTAGGCATCGACCAATGGCACGCGATCGAGGCGGTCGAACAGGTTGGCCTTGAGCTGGTCCTCGGTGGTAGTAATAGGCACGGTAGCTGCGCCATCCACCAGCAGCGCGTGCAGTTTCTCCGGCAGGTCGGATAGTACAGCGCCAACCTGGTCACGAAGTGCCTGGGCTGCAGGGTGCTGGTCGATCGTCTCGCGTAGGTTGGTCGTTTTCAGCTCCGCGTAGCCTTCTGTCTTCTCGGTGAACAGTGCCTCCCGCAGCCCCGGCAGGGCGGTCCAGTAGTGCTCCAGGGTGTCAATTTCGCTGGTGGGAATGCCGCCGTGCATAGTGGCGTACAGGTCTACAGACTCAGGCGGCAGGGTGGCAGAGACGTAGCGTGGGATGTTCAGGTTGTGGTCGTTGGCGCGAATCTCGTCGCGGGTCACTACCCTAGCGAAGTGCGGCACGTCCACGCGGTTGTGAACGGCATCGACGATGCGTTGGATGTCACGGGCGCGCAGGTGGTTGTACTTGCCCTGCTTGATGAAGCCCTGGGAGGCATCGATGAACAGCACGTCATCGCGGTCACGTTCTTGCTTGAGCACCATGATGACGGTCGCGATACCGGTGCCGTAGAAGATGTTGAAGGCAGGCCGATAATGGCATCGATGTGGTTGGCTTCGATGAGATTGCGACGGATGTCGGCCTCCGAGCCACCACGGAACAGTACGCCGTGCGGCAGGACGACGGTGAGGATGCCATCAGGCTTAACGTGGAACAGCTCATGCAACATGAAGGCGTAGTCGGCCTTGGTCTTGGGCGCTAGACCAAACCGTGCGAAGCGCGGGTCAGCCTCGTTGCCTTCGGGTTCCCACTTTTGGGAGTAGGGCGGGTTGGAGACTACTGCGTCCACATAGAGCGGCTTGTAGGTCTGCACCGGGTCGGCCTCGTCGAACATCGGCCAGTCATGGGCCAAGCTGTCACCGTTGCGGGCGACGATGTTGTCCGCCTTCACGCCGCGCATGACCAGGTTCATACGAGTGAGGTTGTAGGTGTTCTCGCGCAGCTCCTGGGCGAAGTACTTAATACGGTCTGGGTCACCCATGCGCTTGGCGACGGCATGGCCGATGTTAAGCAGCAGGGAGCCAGAGCCGGAGGTCGGGTCGTAAATCTGAATCTCGTCGCGGCCCTTGAGGTGGTCAGCGACGATGTTGCTCATGATGAGAGAGACCTCATGCGGGGTGTAGAACTCGCCTGCCTTTTTGCCCGCGTTGGCCGCGAACTTCTCGATGAGGTACTCGTAGATGTAGCCCAGCACGTCATAGCCCTGCTTGCCATCAGTGGGGATGTCATCGATAAGGTCCAGTAGCTTCTTGATGGCAGAGGTACGGGCAGCGTCGGTTGTACCCAACTTCGACAGGCTGGTGTCCAGGGTGTTAAGGATGCCGTCGAAGACGTGCTTGCGCTCCGGGGCGATGTTGCGCTTGAAGGTAGCCAGACCCTCACGCACGTGAGCGATGGAGAAGTCGTTATCCAAGTCTCGCCACGTCGAGTACAGGTTCTCGTAGGTGAGGAAGTAGCCCAAGTTGTTACGCACCAGGGCCACGGTGTCAGTGTCGGTCTCAACAAGCGTATCTGGCAGGTCTTCCGGTTCAGCGTCGTTATTGAGCATGAACTGCTCTACTTGGTCGGACAAGAACTTATAGAAGATGAAGCCGAGGATGTAGTCCTTGTACTCATTGGCCTCAATCTTGGAGCGCATATTGTTGGCCGACTCCCAGATGAGGGAGGCAAGTTCTTGTTTGTTCACGGGGTAACTTTCTTCACTAAGGCATTAACTACATGGCTCGATTGTGTACACTGAGTGCTTCGGCAGGTCTTTTGGCTCTGAAATTACAGCCACGGGATGTCCGAAATAGTGTGCCATTATTGTGACTGTTTCACAATTAGCGAATTGACGATTGTGGACAGCGGGGGTTAGTTTTTCCAGACGATTTTGACTCGCGTGGGGTCGAATCGTTTGTTTCCGGCCGTTCCGGGAAGGATGTGGATCTCCATCATCAGCTGCGCAAGCCGTCACTTATCCTCCACCGAGGCTTTATTCCACCCCTGGCGGAAGTCCACATCCTCGTTGGGTAACGAGCACATCGCCTACTGCTGGCGGGAGATTAAAAAGGCGCGGTCAGCGGGCATGGAGGTGCGGGTCCATTGGGTTCGCAGCCACAGCGACCATGTTCTCAACGCGTTTGCGGACCACGCGGCGGTTAATGCTCGACGCTGCAAGCAGTGGGGGATACGAAAAAGCGTCTAAGCAAGTTCCGGTGGCGGATTCAAAAGGACCTGCGCGCGGCGCCCGAAGACATGGACGTGTGAAGTTTTGGTATGCCCTGACTGCCAAAGTGCTTTAAGAACGCCACTTATCAGCTGGACGATCTAGGAGTTGCGTGGCTTTTAGTCGTTTCACTCGGTCTGGGTTGATAGCGAGAAAATTTCCGGCCATCTTGAGATTTGGGCTGTATCCCTTGAATGAAAGTTTGCTCGAGGACTCCAGCTCTGGCCACATTCCGGCGGATTGAACGATAAGTTCGGGGTTCGCGCGTCGTTTACTCCAAAGCTCATTGGCATAGCGGAGAACTGAATGACAATACTGTGCGGTAGATTCAGTCAATCCGCTCAGGATCGTGTGAGCTGGTTGCATAAGGAGGAGGTCTTGGATTCCTTTTCGGGCAGTTCGGTACATCGATTCGCTTTCTGCCCACCCTGGTTGTAGATAAAAGGGTCGAATGACTGATTCACCCGGATTTTGATGGGGACCTTTCGTATGAGCGGTCCAGTTGACGAATGGGGCGCGGTGAACAATTGTGCTGCGATATTGCCTAAGCCAGGGGAGCCAATCTTCTGGACCATGCCTTTGCCAGTCTAGGAATAGTCCTAAGAGGTTGTTTTGTTCTTGTCTCCCGGCAGTTCCGACGTCGGCAAAAATTCCTGGGCGAAGTGTGTTGCCGGATTTCCCGTTTTTGTGAGCTTTGGCTGCGATATCTAAGATTCTGCCGCAGTCGGTATGGAGGAGTTTTTCTTTGAACCCGCCGACTGCGACTGTGACTGCTGCGAGCCGGTCTAGTGCTTGTGCGAGTGAGATGAGTGAATGGTCTTTAAATACGTGGAGCAGCTCGTTGTTTGGTGAATGAAAGACCGTGCTCAACTCTGGCGGAATTGGATCCCTCGCGCTACGGTCAGAGTTCTGGACATGGGCAATTTTCATATTCTGAGAGAGTTCGAGTTCTCTGAATTTTTCATTGCACAATGCGCTGGTGGACAGTGCTGTTTCGACACCGCTGATTGATGATAGGAGATACTCGCCGATTAGCGCGGAGTGCTTCCAATTGATTTGATCGGTCATCCATCCGATACCTGCCTTGTCCTCGTCGAGGTCGTTGAGGACGCTGTTGTACAACACTTGAGAGGCTCTTTTGGCGGCTTCGATGTGTGGTTTAGTCATGTTTCTATCAAACATCATTAGTTGAAGACGCGTCGCAGAAACGATGTCCTGCATAGACCTTAGGTCAAGTCCTGGGAAGTGGTGTATCTGGCTTTCGAGTATGTGGTTAGTTTCGGGGGCGGGGTTGGGTAAGCATTAGGCGGCGATCTCCTTGTCGTCGGTGGGAGTGTCGTCGACGAGGTTGGCAGCGATGATCTTCTTGGTCTGGGTCAGGCTTGTTAGCGATATGTAGCGTTTTTGCTGGATCCACTCATCGTGTTGTTTCGCAAGGACGGCCCCGACCGGCCGGATGACGGCTTCACGGTGTGGGAAGATCCCGACGACGTCGGTGCGACGTCGGATTTCTCGGTTGAGCCGTTCGGTGGGGTTATTGGACCAGGTCTTGGTCCATACCGGTTTCGGTGCGGTAGTAAAAGCTAACAGCTCATCGAGTGATTCCTCTAGGTAGTCGGCCACGTGAGGAAGCTTCTGCCCACAGAACTCTACATGCGGTATGGCAAACCTGCCTCAAGATGACGCGGGTGAAGTTGATCGGTGGTGGAAACTCAGACAAATGCGCAGGTAATTGAATGATTTGTTTTGTACCGGTTGGAGCCGGTAATCTATAAAAGCCCATGACGGGCCACGCTTTGACGTGAAGGTACACAACCCACACAGGGTTACTGATTTGAAGTGACTTTAATGTCACTACTGACCAGGATTTTTTCTGGCTGGCGCAGGCGTTTGTCTGTGTTCTCGTGGCACACCCGTGTCGCGAGTCGGTAGCTGTGTGAAGGAGGGTTGATGGAAATTCCGTCAGCGCATTTTGGCCGTAAGGCCCATCGGGTAGTGCCCGACGACGCGATTGTGCGCGTCGAATTACGCTTGCCTGCGCCATTCGTGGCGAAGCTTTCTACTGAGTCAGCGAAGCGCGGGTGCTCCATGTCGCATGTGATGACGCAGTGGCTTTCCGAAGCAGGTCGCTTCCGTGGTGATGATAGTCAGGGTGCAGGGGGTGCATCTGTGACCTAAGACTGCTTATCGGACAAATCCGAAAACAAATTCAGGGCCCGATCCTGCAAGATCGTGCCCTGCGGTCACGAAAATTCTTGTCGAAATTTTCGTGAGTATATCCATTCAACACGTTCTACCTATGTGAAGGAGATGGCTCAATCTTGTCATGCCTAAATGCGTTTTGCAATCGCGAATTTTCCAGTGCTCCCGTCGTCGTGGAATCGGGGTGCGATCATGGGGCGTTTTAAGGCCTTAGCAGCAGCACCAAGCTCCGAACCAACCAAGAGTGGTCGAGCTGGTGGTACGGCGACGTTGACGGTGGTGGCCGGAGATATAGCACCTGAGCGTGTGCGACGCTTGACCCGCCGGACCGTCCCTGATGCAGATCGGTATGCCCGACTTCGGGATGTGGGGATCCGGCGTCCTGTAGGCCCGTTGCGTTCGCAGGCAATCGAGAGGGCCGCGCTGGTCCAGGCCCATACGCGCGAGCTTGATGAGGTCGCCGATGCGAAAGCGTGCCGCGTGTTAGCGCGGTATCTGTACGACGAGGGGCTGGTATATGGTGTGGTCGATGAGGAGCGAGCCTTGGTCAGGGAGGCTGTCGATCGATGGCTTTTTAGAGATGACGTTTTCAATCGTCGAGCACAGCGCACCTATCGCACTATACTGTACGCCGCAGGTAGGGCACTGTATCCGAACCAATTTCCAGAGCCGCACCGCTCACGCGGTCCGCGTCGGAAGGCTGTCGCGCCAGCTTCCGAGCCACTGGCAGATGAGCTGTACGCCATCGTGCCCTCGCTGAGCGGCTCTTTGCGCCAGCAGCTGCTCGTGATTTTGGATCTCACCACCGGAGCGGGTTTGTCGGCAGGAGAAATCCGACGTCTCCGCGGAACCGATATCACTGCGCTAGAACTTCAGGAAAGAACCGTCGTCGTTGTTGCGGTACGCAAAAAGGGCGTGGTTAGTCGGGTGGTGCCGGTCGTGTGCCCTATTCGTGGGCACCGTCTGCTCACCCGCGCCCAAGAGGCTGGCGGTGGGTTCGTCTTTCCCTGTGTGGGGCAGACCATGCCACGCAACGCAATTTGTCATGTTGCAGATAGGTTGGATGAGCAGGGTTTTCCGCGTTTTAATGCGGCCGCATTGCGAAATCGTTGGGTGGTCGATTTGGCCACAGATCCGGCTATACCCGCAGCAATGCTGCTTAAGCTCGCTGGCATCGCGGATTTACGGATTCTGCACGACCTGGATGAATCGCTGCCGGACTATTCGTCCGCGGATATCGCGCATGCGCTGCTGCGGACCAAGGAGGCTGCAGAGGTATGACGATCGCACTACAGGAACAAAAGTTGACCTTTTCGCGCACCTACCTGGAGGAATGCGCACAAGTGATCGACAAATCTGGAGCACATACGTTCATCGATTTTTATCGACGGCAGGCAAAAGGAATCGGTGGGCGCACGGCAACTGGCCCACGCTACTCCATCTTTGCCGTCTTAACGATAGGACTAGCGCTGATTGGTACTCAACGTGCGCCGTCCATGGCAGAGATCTGGCGTACCCTCTGGGATCTGGATAGCGACACTCAGCAGCGACTGGGTCTTGACCTGCACGGATATAGTGGGGAAGGAACCTACCGCGCATTCGCCATGTGGCTGACCAGATATCTGGAACCGCTGGATTCTCTACCGGATATCCGTGCCCGCCGAGACAAAAACGGAGCTCATCGTCAAACGATGGCTGCGCGGACCGAGGAGCAGCAGCAGGCCTCAGTGGTCGCCAGTGAGCGCCTCCACCAAGTTGTTAATGCCATCGTAGCTGGGTCTATCGATGACCCGTCCCCGTCGGGATACAAGGGCGACGTGGTTGCGGATGAGACGATCATCGATTTGGCTGGTCAATCCCAAGGGCTGGGCAGCCGCGACGATAAGCAACGCGGTGCAGCATACTCCGGCGCCTTCTACATCCGCGATCGCGAGGACCACTCCCTGCATGCCGAGGCCGGAAGCCGACGCATCACCAAAGGCGGTGTAGGCCTCGGTGTGACTGCAGTCAGTCGGGTCGGGCCACCCCAGGCGGTCTATGGCATACCGTCGGTGATCACCGCCATATCAATCGACAAACCAAGCTCCGGGTCGGTGATGAGCTTGGAGCGTGCTCTTCGCTTCCACCAAGAAAATGGCTTTGACCAGCGCACGAAACGCGGTCGGATCCCTTTTCTCACCGTGGACATGGGCTACAACGTCAAACGTCAGTTTTCTGATGTTGTACTCGATGCGGGGTACGCGCCTATTGTGCGGTATCCAATCTCGTGGCGCACCATCATGGCCTCAGATGCGCCAGGAACGACTGACATGTCGAGCGGCCCAGTCCAGATCGCAGGCGATTTCTACTGCCCCATGGCCCGTCACCTGGCAGGTGACGGGAAAATCACCCGCCGTACTGTGGATCTTCTCGACGAACCGGACGGTTTCGAACAGCATGATGCACAGATGGAAGCCCTATTTCCACTGCTGATGGGCACGAATTCGCGTCCGTATCGTAAACGGGCGACCCGCGGTAGACCCAGTAAACAAGAAGTTGAAGGTGATCTTCCGGTGAAAATCGATCTGGTTTGTCCCGCCGTCCAAGGCAGGGTGAAATGCCCGCTTAAGCCGGCTTCCATGGTTTCTGCCGAAAATGGAGCCCCTACTGTTGCACCGTCCTGGGATGCCACACGGTACCGGTGCTGCTCAAGCTCGAGTATTACTCAAACCTACACGCCTGAGCAGTGGAAACGGGCCCAGTGGGGGCTAGTGCCAGGCTCGTGGGAGCACACCGCCTACTACGAATCCGCACGTGCCATTACTGAACAACGGTTTTCCATTATGAAATCCCACTACGTCACAGGTATGGATAACCTGAGGCGCGGCGTTCGGCGAGAGCCAATGCTCTATATCACCATTGCTCTGTGGATAGCTGCAACAAATCGGGCTATTCAGGATTCATACGCTAGGCGGCGGCCATCGGAGGATTCGATGAAAAAGCGCCTGCGCATGATTGAAGAAGACCTTGGTCGTACCCCGGTAAAGGCTCCACCTCGAACCTAAAAGGTCTGGAAACTATTTAGCACGCATGTACTAACACTCGTCCTGCTTCGGCAGGGCGAGTTTCTTCTGCCGTCAACGGGAGGGCAAAAGTAAAAAAGTTTGCTTGCTGAGGCCACTTATAGCACGGTCTTTCATCGACTTTTTGGCCTAGTTGAGGCGGAATTTATTCTCGGGAGATTACATAAGTGCTGCTCGGGAGCTGTACACAAGAATTACCGTGTGACCATGGGATGTGAACAGTACACCATCGAAATCCGGAGATGGAAACCACAGTAGTTTCCACTCCGGTTCTTTTTATTTTCCTAGTCGCTGTTCTTCTGCTTAGTGCGCAGCATATCCATGCTCATCAATCATGTACTGGGGAACAGTATTTAATTCCTGCTGGGAAATATCCCGCAAACTCGGCCCCCGCCCCTGACCCTCCCCAGTGGTCGTAGTAGCGGGGGTTGGGGTGGAGTTCGGATAGTCCTGCGAAGTGCTCATAGCACTAAGGCAACCACACCCACGCCCGCTACGAAAGGCCAACCACATTAACCTTGTGGACAACCCGCACACGGCTAGTGTGGTTATCCACAGAAATCCACGTTGGTTGCAGTGTTCGATAGCGTTTAGGCGGGCATGTCGGTATGGGCCTCTAGGCTTGGGGCCATGGGCTTTTTAGAAAACCTCCTCAACCGCTACACCCCACGCATGCTGTGCGAGCCGGTCTTTGCGGTCATTGATACCGAAACCACCGGCTTTAACAAGCGCTACGACCGCATCATTGAACTTACTGCCGTGCGCGCCGACGCATACTTCAATCCCGTCGACTCCTAGCACACACTGCTCAACCCTGACGCCAACGTCGTGTCCACTACTCGGGGGGACGCTCCGCCCACCTCGGCACTCAACCCTGCTGTGGGGGTTACTCGTAGCGAAGCGAGCTGAGCATCCCGGCTTCCATGTGATAGGCGTTATGGCAGTGAAATGCCCACTCACCGGGGTTGTCAGCGATCAGGTCGGCGATCATGGTTTCACCGTGGCGGAGAAGGACGGTGTCCTTGCGTAGCCCGCCGCTGCCGGGCAGCGCCCACGTGTGGCCGTGGATGTGCATGGGATGGGGCATCATGGTCCTGTTGCGCATGACCATCCGCAGGCGCTGGCCCTCCTGCACGGTCGCGGAGGAGGATTGGCCGTCGGTGAGAATGCTCCATTCATACGGCATCATCTGCCCGCCCAGGTCGATGCTGACTTCTCGGTCTGGTGTGTCCTCGGGCAGGAGTGCACGGTCTGCTGGCTTCAGGGAGGACAGAAGCAGTCCGGTGGACGACAACTCGGGGAAGTCGACATCGGGGGTGGGGGCCTGGCCGCCGGCGGTGCGGATGACGGCGAAGGCGCGGTCGTCCTTACCCACCGCCAAAGCCGTGAGCGGGAAGATGCCGTCGCCGAGGATGACCTCGACGTCGACACGCTCGCCCATCGATAGGTAGATCGATTCGGTCTCCCGGGGCTGGACAGGGAAGCCGTCGGTGTGGGTGACGGTCATGCGGTGACCACCGAGGGCCACCTTGAAGATGGTGTCACCGCCGGAGTTGATAAACCGCAGGCGGGCCTTGTCGCCCGGGCGAGCCTCGAAGGTCCGGTGAGCACGGGGGATACGTCCGTTGATGAGGTAGTGCGGATACATCACATCGCCGGCATCCCCGCCCAGTACCCGGTCCGGGGTGCCGTGCATCATATGGCCGTGACCTCCCATCCCCTTCTTCCCGTTATGGTCGCCCGAACCCATTCCGGTGAGCTTGTCGAGCTCATCGTCGGGAGTGCCCTGAATGCCGTCGACCCAGTCGTCGAGCACGATGGTCCACTCGACGTCCTGGTCCTCAGCGTCTTGCGGGTCACGGATGATCAGTGGGGCGTGGAGGCCGCGATCAAGCTGCAGGCCGGAGTGGGAATGGTAGAAGTAGGTGCCACCGTGGGGGACTTCAAAAACATAGGAGAAAGACTCGCCAGGTTCAATGGGGTCCTGGGTCATGCCGGGCACACCGTCGGCTGCGTTGTGGAGTGCGATGCCATGCCAGTGGATGGAGGTGCTCTCAGGCAGTTCATTGGTGATATCGACTTGGAGGACGTCGCCGGCGGTGGCCTCAATGGCCGCATCCCCAGTGTCAGAGACGTATCCCCACGTCTTGGCTTCGATGCCGCCGATATCCAGAGAGAGGGGCCGGGCGGTCAGTGTCCGGCGTACCGTCGGCTCACCGAGCGCAGTGGGGGTGGGAGTGGGGCGAAGAGAGGAACCTGGTGCCGAGGCAACAGGTCCAGGGTCGCTGGTGCAGGCGGCCACGGCCCCAGTGCCGGCGAGAACGAGCCCGCCGAGCAGAAACTGTCGTCGGGAAAACGCGTTCATCATGATTTAACCTTCCTTGGTGCTAGATTTCAGTGACACGGGAGACAGGCGCAGGTGAGGACCCTGCTGAGCCATCACGTCAGGCGCAGGTCTGTGACACAGGTGGCACCGTCGTCGGCGGTGGAAAACTCCGCGGTGCCGGTACGCCCCTGGTAGCTGACCTCAATCAGGCCGGTGGCATCATCGGGAAGCCAGAAGCCAATAAACCCGTTGTCGAAGGTGGTTGTCGCCTCGTCCACCAGCACCTCACCGGTCGCCTCATCGGTGATCGTGACCTGGATATCCTCATTGTCGAGTTCCCCCTGGCAGGTCGTGAGGCTGTGGTAGAAGCAGTCGTGGGTGGAGGTGAGATAGGGTGCGATCGAGACATACGTCTGATTGTCGGGAAGATCGAGCACAACTTCCTGGTCATCGCTCGAGAGCAGCAGTTCATCGGCACGTACTGAGGCGGTCAGATCCGTGGGACGCTCAGTGACCTTCTGCCGGTCGAGGTGATCAATGATCTCCACCGCGTCCATGTCGGCCAGGCCATGGGCGGTCAGGAATGTGTCCTGGGACACCGTCCCATCGGCGGTGGGTTCCGGGTCGGCGGCCGAACACCCCGTGAGGGCGAGGGCAAGGGCGGCGGCTGCGATCGCTGCTCGTTTCACGTCAATCTCCTTGGATCGTGGTAAGGCCATAAGAAGACACCGCCTCAAGGTCGATGCCATACCTTTATCTAGCACGGGTGCCTGACGGACTAGAATTCAAAACCCTGCTCGCAGCCTTATAACAGGGCGAAAAAGGGAGTGAATTCGGTGGGTTGGGTCACCACCGGAACACCACCCCACAGCCGTGGGCGATGTCCTTCTACCCGCCCTGGGTATGCGGTGCAGGCAGTGAAATCCCTGGTGGCGCCTGCTGAACCGACCAGGGGAGGCGATGCCGCCGGCCCGGGGTGGGGCACAGGGGGTGACAGCGGTCGAAGGGTGATGTTTGAAGATTTGATGAAGATTTTCCCGCCGGGTACTGAGCGAGGGTGGTATTCCCCCCTAGCCGGAGCGATACTGGGGTCTATGGCTGACCGCACACCGACCACCGCCACGCCCCCGGGGCGGGTGCTGGTCGTCGATGATGAACAACCCCTGGCTCAGATGGTGGCTTCCTACCTCATCCGGGCCGGCTTCGATACTCGCCAGGCGCACACCGGCACTCAGGCCGTGGACGAGACCCGTCGCTTTTCTCCTGATGTTGTGGTGCTGGATCTGGGGCTGCCCGAACTCGACGGCCTGGAGGTGTGCCGACGGATCCGCACCTTCTCGGACTGCTACATCCTCATGCTCACCGCGCGTGGCAGCGAGGACGACAAGATCAGCGGTTTGACCCTGGGGGCGGATGACTACATCACCAAACCTTTTAGCATCCGGGAACTGGTGACCCGGGTGCATGCGGTGCTGCGCCGTCCACGCACCAGCACCACCTCACCGCAGGTGACCACCCCCTTGATCGTTGGTGACCTCATCCTTGACCCCGTCGCCCATGAGGTACGGGTGGGGGAGAGGACCGTGGAGCTCACCCGCACGGAGTTCGAGCTGCTGGTTGCCCTGGCCCTGCGCCCCGGCCAGGTGCTGACCCGCCACGACCTGGTCACCGAGGTCTGGGACACCACCTGGGTCGGTGATGAACGCATCGTCGATGTCCACATCGGCAACTTGCGTCGCAAGCTCGGCACCGACACCCAGGGCCGGGGGTTTATCGACACCGTGCGTGGCGTGGGCTACCGGGTGGGGCAGCCATGAATCACGGACCCGGCCTGACCTTCCGCTTCCTGGCCGCCCAGGTGTTGGTCGTGGTGATTAGCCTGCTGGTGGCCGCGGCCGTGGCCACGATGGTGGGCCCGACCCTGTTCCACGATCATATGTTGATGACCGGCCGGGAGGACCCTTCGCTGGAGCTGTTCCATGCCGAGCAGGCCTACCGGGGCGCCAACCTGATCACCCTGGCCGTCGCCCTACCCACCGCCTTGATCAGTGCCCTGCTGGCCAGCCTGTGGTTATCGCGTCGTCTGCGCACCCCCCTGCAGGATCTCACCCGCGCCGCTACCAGCCTAACGGCCGGCAACTCCCGTATCCGCGTGCCCGCCGGAAAAGCAGGCCCCGAGGTCACCACCCTGGCGCATGCCTTCAACACCATGGCCGACCGGCTGGAACACACCGAACAGGTCCGCCGCCAGATGCTCTCTGATCTGGCCCACGAAATGGGCACCCCCTTATCGGTGCTCACGGTCTACCTCGATGGTCTCCAGGACGGGGTCGTGGACTGGAATAATGCCACCCACACGATCATGGCTGACCAACTCACCCGCCTGACCCGGTTGATGGAAGACATTGACGATGTTTCCCGGGCCCAGGAACGCCGGATCGATTTGGACCTGGCGGAGGAAGGGCTCGGGGATCTGCTCCATACCGCCGCTGCTGCCGCGGGGGAAGCTTATGCTGACAAAGGCGTCGATTTACAGGTCGAGAGCATTGCAGACACCGCCCGGGTGCTCGTGGACCGGCAACGCTTCGGCCAGGTGATGAGCAATCTCCTGTCGAACGCGCTACGGCACACCCCGGCCGGCGGGCAGGTCCGGATCAGCGTCCACCGACAGAGGGCGTCCACCGCGCTCATCCAGGTCGCCGATGACGGCGAGGGCATCCCACCTGACCAGCTCGGACACATCTTCGAACGCTTCTACCGGGGGGATGTCGCCCGCAGCCGGGACAACGGCGGGGCCGGTATCGGTCTGACCATTTCCAAGGCATTGATCGAGGCTCACGGCGGCACTCTCACCGCCACCTCCCCCGGACCTGGTCGCGGAGCGGTGTTTGCCCTCCGCCTCCCGCTGTCCCCTCCCGACAGTGAGGAGGCTGCTCGGTGACCACACCCTGCCCCGCGTGAGGGACGTGCCCTCCACCCCTTGAAAACATACCCCCAGGGGGTATGCTGAAACTATACCCCCTGGGGGTATACGCTAGAGAGCGGCATCGCCGCACCCCACCGAACCGAAGGAGCTTTCCTATGATCACCTCCCCGCCTCTTGCCGATGGCCTCCCACGGCTGCAGCTGTTGCGGACCTGCCTCACGTGTCGACATCGCCTCCACCCCTGCCACCAGCGACTCGTCAGCAGGAGGGTCCTCCCCTAGCTACCAGGTCACCGGCCTGACCTGCGGGCACTGCGCGAAAAGCGTGACCCAGGCCCTTCAGGCCCTCCCCCAGGTCGACGACGTCCAGATTGATCTCGCTGCTGGTGGAGTTTCCACCGTCACGGTCACCGGTGCCGTACCTCCGGAGATGGTTCGCCGGGCCATCGAGGAGGTCGGCTACACCGTCTTATCCTGATCAGTTTTACCCATCATCTCGACCCCGACCGGGTTGAGCGAAAGGAACGTCATGAGCACTCCCCACCATTCGGGTGATCACCATGGTGATCACCCCGCTCCGGAAACAGACCACACCCACCACCCGGATCATGCCAGCCACGAACACCACGCACATGCCGACACCCACGGCCAGGCGATGCCCCACGATCACCCGCACTCCGCCCTGGACGAAGACCACCACGTTCATGGTCACGGCGAACACGCCGGACACAGCACCGCAATGTTTCGGGACCGCTTCTGGTGGTCGCTGATTCTGTCCATTCCCGTCGTTATTTTCAGCCCCATGGTCGCCCAGCTGCTCGGCTACCAACTCCCGGCATTCCCCGGATCCACCTGGATCCCCCCGGTGCTGGGCACGATCATCTTCGTCTACGGCGGAACGCCTTTCCTCAAGGGCGGATGGAGAGAACTGAAATCCCGCCAACCCGGGATGATGCTCCTGATCGCCATGGCCATCACCGTGGCGTTTGTCGCCTCCTGGGTCACCACTCTGGGGCTGGGCGGTTTTGAGCTGGACTTCTGGTGGGAGCTGGCCCTGCTGGTGACCATCATGCTGCTGGGGCACTGGTTGGAGATGTCCGCTCTCGGGGCCGCGTCCTCCGCGCTTGACGCGCTGGCTGCCCTGCTGCCGGATGAGGCCGAGAAAGTCATCGACGGGACCACCCGCACCGTGGCCATCTCCGACCTGGTCGTCGACGACGTCGTGCTGGTGAGGGCCGGTGCCCGGGTGCCGGCCGACGGAACCATCCTCGACGGAGCCGCCGAATTCGATGAGGCGATGATCACCGGCGAATCCCGTCCCGTCTTCCGCGACACCGGTGACAAGGTGGTCGCCGGTACCGTGGCCACCGACAACACCGTCCGCATCCGGGTGGAGGCTACCGGCGGGGACACCGCCTTGGCCGGGATCCAACGCATGGTTGCCGACGCCCAGGAGTCCTCCTCCCGGGCCCAGGCCCTGGCGGATCGGGCGGCGGCGTTGTTGTTCTGGTTCGCGCTGATCTCCGCTCTGATCACCGCGGTGGTGTGGACCATTATCGGCAGCCCGGACGATGCCGTCGTGCGCACGGTCACAGTGCTGGTCATCGCCTGCCCGCATGCCCTGGGCCTGGCGATTCCGCTGGTCATTGCGATCTCCAGCGAGCGGGCCGCGAAATCCGGGGTGCTCATCAAGGACCGTATGGCGCTCGAGCGGATGCGCACCATCGACGTGGTGCTCTTCGACAAAACCGGCACCCTGACCGAGGGTGCGCACGCGGTCACCGGTGTCGCGGCAGCTGTCGGCGTCACCGAGGGAGAGCTGCTGGCCCTGGCCGCCGCCGCGGAGGCCGACAGTGAGCACCCCGTGGCCCGCGCCATCGTGGCGGCCGCGGCCGCCCATCCCGAGGCCTCCCGTCGGCAAATCCGTGCAACTGGTTTCAGCGCCGCCTCCGGCCGGGGGGTCCGGGCCACTGTCGATGGCGTTGAGATCCTCGTGGGCGGGCCGAACATGCTGCGCGAGTTCAACCTCACGACCCCGGCCGAGCTCACCGACACCACCAGCGCCTGGACCGGGCGTGGGGCCGGTGTGCTCCATATTGTCCGCGACGGTCAGATCATCGGTGCGGTGGCCGTTGAGGACAAGATCCGCCCCGAATCCCGCGCCGCCGTGAAAGCCCTGCAGGACCGCGGGGTGAAGGTCGCGATGATCACCGGCGACGCGCAGCAGGTGGCCCAGGCGGTTGGTCAGGACCTAGGCATTGATGAGGTCTTCGCCGAGGTCCTGCCCCAGGACAAAGACACCAAGGTCACGCAGCTGCAGGACCGGGGTTTGAGCGTGGCCATGGTCGGTGACGGTGTCAATGACGCCCCCGCTCTGACCCGCGCGGACGTCGGTATCGCCATCGGTGCCGGCACGGATGTGGCCATGGAATCTGCCGGGGTGGTCCTAGCCAGTGATGACCCGCGGGCAGTGCTGTCGATGATTGAGCTGTCCCAGGCCAGCTACCGCAAGATGATCCAGAACCTGATCTGGGCCTCTGGCTACAACATCCTCGCTGTGCCGCTGGCCGCCGGAGTGCTCGCCTCGATCGGGTTCGTGCTGTCCCCGGCCGTGGGCGCGATCTTGATGTCTGCCTCGACCATCGTGGTGGCCCTGAACGCCCAGCTGCTGCGCCGCATTGATCTGGATCCGGCTCACCTGGCTCCGGCCGAGTCGAAGGAGGAACACGCCACGCCTACTCCGGCATCCACCGCCGTCCACTGATCCACCACTTCTCTCCACTGCCCCCATATGACCCTGAAAGGTGCTGTTGCAAAGTTGGGGCAGTAGGAAGAGTGACGTGAAATAGTCACAGCCTTGGGTATTTTCTCTGGTCGTCATTTCCCCGTGGCATCATTCTGTGGGCAGTGCGGTGGTACTGCCGCTACGGGGTGAGCTACCGCGATCTGGAGGAAATGATGACTTCAGCGGGGCGTGCCGGTCGATCACACCACGATCTACCGCTGGGTCCAGAAATACGCCCGTGAGCTGGACAAGCAAATACGGTGGTCCCGGCAGGTACCTGACTGGCAGGCTAGTTCCTGGCGGGTGGATGAGACCTCTATCGGGCGATCACCGCCGGTGGCCAGACCCTGGACTTTTACCTCTCTTCGAAGCGGAACGTGGCCGCAGCGAAGCGCTTCCTGGCCAAGGCCGTCAGATCCAATGCGTCAGCCGGGTATCCCAGAGTGATCAACGCCGATAAAGCACCCTCACTAGCCAGGGCAATCGCCGAGTTGAAGTCAGAGGGAATCTGCCCGCCAACAGTGGAACACCGGCAGGTGAAATACCTCAACAACATCCTGGAAGGCGACCATGGTCGGCTGAAGCGGATCCTCGGGCCGAAAGGCGCGTTTAAGAACCGGACATCTGCATATCGGATGTTGAAAGGGATGGAGGCGATGCACTCATTGCGGAAAGGGCAAGGCGCGATGTTTGCCTACGGGCACCCGAACCCGGACGCGGTGATCGTCAACCGGATCTTCGAGACGGCCTAACAACGCCCACACGCAGCGGCCATCAGGGAATGAGAAACTGAGTCTGCGCTGCTCTCCGCCCAACATTGAAACAGCACCTTTTTATTTTCCTAGTCGCTGTTCTTTTGCTTAGTACGCAACATATCCATGCTCATCACAGCACCGAGGATGGCGGCGTGCTGCTGCTCGTTGAGTCCCGGCGTGATGCGCAGGCGGTACGTGTTTTTGCCCATGAAGAAATTACCCATGCCAGTCCATTCGTTAGAGACGTCAGCCAGTAGGCGATCTTCTGAAGTGATAGAAAGGTTCCAATCCCAGAAATCGCCGCGAATTTCGACGTCAGGAAAGCCCTCCATGGTCAAGTCCAATTTTGTCTTGAGCATGGAAAAGCGCTTGGTGATAACAGCCATGGGTTGCTCGATTCCCGGCAAGTGCACCTCGTAGGTATCCCGCAGAAAATTCGGCGGGTCCGAAATCGTCATGACCGTCTGTAGCGGGTTGCCTTCAGCATCCGTGATGGCAACCTCCAAGCTGCGGGAGGATTTCAGCACCATGTCTTTCAGGCTGGTGGACTGCAGGATGGTGCCCACAGGGGTGCCGTCTAGATCAGTGATCATGAACTGATCGTTGAGGAAGGACTTGGTCTGGGTAATTACGAGCTCATCTAGCGTGAACAAATTTTGCGTCATGCCAGCCACTTTAAGGCAGAGTGCGGATTTATTCTTCCTCCCTAGGGGTGGTTTTCTGCTGGCGCATGAGCTCTTGGGCCTCTTCATATGCTCGGGCGCGGTGGGCAGTCATGGTTTGGGCGAAGGTCTGCACCCAGTTCTTGTTCTTTTGCGCCAGCGGGCCGGAAGGCTCAGTGGTGGTCCAGGTGCCGTCCTCAAAAAGCCAGATGATGTCGCGCGTGTGTGGATCCATGACATAAAAGACGCGTCCATCGGTCTTTATGTTGTGGTGGTGCTGGCACAGGCAGGCGAGGTTTGAAGACGTGGTCGGCCCGCCGTCCGCGTGGTTGATGCGGTGATCCTTCTGGCAGGCAGATGCCGGGCGGTTGCAGCCGGGGTAGCGGCAGGTGCCATCGACGCCTTCCAGGTACGCAGTCATGGCGGCGGGAGTAACATAACCCTTGACCTCGTGGTTAGGGTCCATCTCCCGGATTTTGGTGTAGGGCAGCGCGTTGGAGCGCGCCGGGTCGAGCCAGCCCACGGACTCGATAAAGGCCGGGGAATTGGGTACGTCGGTGGCCTTGTAGGCGTTGAGGATGATCTCGGGGGCTTGGGTGCGGCCGGTGAGGAGCGCAACGGCGGCGTCGGCAAGCGAGCAATCTAGCTCCAGCGCGGTCTGCCGGATGCACTTATCGACGCTCGCGATAACCGCCGGGTCCGCACTTAAAGTCACCGCCGAGGTGTTATCGCCCCAGTTTTCCATGGTGTAGCGCGGCTGGGTAGGCCCCTGGGTGACGGCCAAGGTGTCATCGGCGAGGTTGATGAGCTCGTTGAGTTTGCGCTTGATCTGTGCCTGCGTGCGCATGGCCTGGTTCGGCCGGGTAGGGGTGAGGTAGGCGGTGAGCTGCTCATCGATGCGCGCCACTACCTCCGGTGTGGGGTTTCCCAAGCGGTTGAGGGATTTATTGATGGCAATAATGCGGTCGAGGTCTAAGTGATAGAGGCGGTGCTGCAGCGCCTGGAGCTCGGGCAGCTCCTCCAGGCGGTGCAGCGCCATGAGGATATGGCCGATCCGGCCTTCATTAACGCCGGTGGTGCGGTAGAGGGACTGGGTGACTAATTCGAAATCAGAGTCGAGATCCGGGACTTGGCTCACCCAGAACTCGTATTCCGCCTTTCGCATCTCAAAGGCTAAGCGTGTGGTGGGGTCGGTGGTGTTGGTCGTGGAAAAGTAGGGTTCTTCCATGGCGCATCGTACCTAAATTATCGTGTGAACTTGTGTACGATTCACACCTTATAACACCCCTCGGACACGAGCCTTTTTCTCCGCATTGAACCAGCTCAGGAGCTATATTCCGGATCCTTAGCGGGTAGGGAATTTTCGCTGCTTTGTGCCGCGTGTTTCTTGTTCTGCTTGCGCATGAATCGCAGGCCCCAGATAATAAGCGCCCACGTGATGAGGGCGATAACGAGGATGGTCGCCGGCCATTCACCCGCAATCATGGTCGCGCCATTGAACAAGGTATGCAGGGCGATAGCGGCCAGCCAGAATCCGGCCACCTGCCAGTAGCCGTGGCGCGCACCCGCATAGAGCTTGCCGACGCCCCACGCCGCAACCCCCGTATACAGCGCATGGCCAAAGGCGCCGGTGAAGATTCGCCCGGTACCGGTAATGAGTACGCCCCAGAGATCGCCATCCAGGTCATCGATGGCCGCGTTGAGGATGAACGGCACGTTTTCCATGGCATCGAAGCCCAGGCCTACCGCCATGCCGATCGCGGCGGCCTGGTACGGATGCCGCACGTTCCCAAAGGCCGCAATAATAATGACGACGCCAAGGAGCTTGATGGTTTCCTCCGGAAGCGGCGAGTAAAAGGCCCCGTCCAGGTAGGTGAGCCCCAGCTTGTCTGAAATCCCCACCATCTGGTCGTTGAGGCTTACCACTACCGGCTGGGCGAGCGCGCCCCATAGGATGCCCTGCCACATTGGCCGCGGCCTAAACCACCAGAATCCCAGTCCAAGCGTCAGGCCCGCACAGATGAGCGCGCCGAGGAGTCCGACCTCGGTAAAACGGCGATCAACAAAGAAAAAGCCGGAAACTACCAGGCCGAAAGCGATAGATAGCCAGTACAGATTCTTCATGCTTTTTCTACCTCCTGGGCAAGTTCTTCAGCCCGCGGTCCGTGCAAGGAGAGGAACGTGGTGAGGCCATCGCCCTCAATGCTGATGGCTACGAGGTCGCCATCGCTAAGCGTGCGCTTATCCCCGTCGCGGTCGATGTCTCCTTCCGGTATGGCCGTACCTTCCCCCATTGCCCGGAGGTAGCGTCGGGTGGCTTGGTCTTTGTCCTGTACGCCGACTTCTTTAGCGCGGATCTGGGTGCCGTCACAGTCCCAGCGTGGTTCACTGCTGGTGGAGCCATCTTCTTCCGTGCAGGATAATCCGGGGATGCGGGCCGAGCCGACCTGCACTTCAGACGTAGGGTTGTCATAAAAGTCTGGCAGGAGTGCATTGGTGCCATAGATGGCGCCAAATACCACGCCCGCCGCGAGGATGAGTGGTGTGCTTTTCATACACTCAACGCTAGGTATGCCCTGCTCATCGCGGTATCCTCCCCGGGGAGGATTAGGCCGACCACGGGGAGGATTTCTCCCCCATAAGTTCTGCCAAGCCCTGTGATAGGTTGGGTGCGTGTTTGAGGAGCTAGCGGAAGAAGCGGAAACAAAGGACGAGCCCGCCCGCGTGTGGTGGCAGTGGTGGGCGCCCATCGCCATGGCCGCGGTCTTTGTTGGCCTTCCGCCCGCGGTCTATCACCTAGTCTCCGGCGTAGTTCTGCTCATCCTCATGGCCGTGCTGACGGTGGTCATTGCTCTTGCCGACGGCGCCACTTTCCGCGCCTCCTGGACCAGCTTCTGTGTGGCAGGGTTGGCCTATTTTGCCGCCATGTCCCTGTACTTCAACGAGGGCACCTGGATATACCTCCCAGTATTCGTGTTCCTAGCGTGGGCCGCGAGCAGGCTGGGTGCCGTGGTGGGCTCTAAGGCAGGGAAGAGCTAATGGAGACGTGGCGCCTAGAGCACCCCGAAGTGGGCACCATCGAGGTGCAGCGTGGGTACGATGCCGAGTTCGCGGAGATGGGCGAGTGGCCGAAGAAGGCCAAGGATTTCACCCCGGTTCCAGGCGATGCTTCGCTGCCGGCGCGCGTCCAACTCTGGCGGAAAAATCCCAGCCCACGCCTGCAGATTGTGGTGAACGGTCAGGTACGCAGCCGCCATGAGCGGCCCCGCGCGGGCCGCTATTCGCTCAAGAAGAAGATTGAAAAAGACCTCACCCTTCTTGAGAATTCCGCCCCGCGCAGCAAACCTTATCTGGACATTCAGGCATCACCCTTTGGCGAGCTCCTGGACGTGTACTACCGCAATGGCGAGGAGGCAGTCGCCCTCGACCCGCCGGCCGGCTCCTTGGGGGAGAAGCGCCGCCACGCCATGGAGGAAAGTTCTTTCAAACGGGTGCTGTATCCGCTTCTAGGCGGGCTGGGAAAGTCCGGCTGGGCCATTGGCGTGATCGTGCTCGGCCCGATTATCAGCCGCATTTTGTCCCGGTTGCTTCCGGATTGGGAGCTGCCGGAGATTAACCTGCCGGATATCGCGCTCCCCGTACCGGAGTTTCCGCAGATAGAGCTGCCGGTGCCGAATTTCGACTTCAACATCGACATCGATCCGCCCGACTGGCTCGTATTCCTCATGGATTACAGCAAGGTGTGGGTACCGCTCATCATTGCCATCGTGGTGGGCATTCAGGCCGTGCGCAATGCCAAGAAATCAGAGGAAAAGAAACAGCAGTGGCAACAGGATGGCGCGTATGCTGACGGCCATGAAGATTCACGGCGCGATTGATACGGAGGGCCGGTGCAAGCATTGGCATTCGCCGCTGGATGTGGTGGCCAATAAGTGCGCCACCTGCGGGAAGTATTTTGCCTGCGCGCTGTGCCACGCCGAGCTCACTGAGCATGAGTTTGGGCCCATGCTTGTCGACGCCCCCTCGGTACTCTGCGGCGCCTGCCGCACCGAAATGAACTACCATGCCTACTCCGCTGCGCCTGCGTGTCCCCACTGTGGGCATAAATTTAATCCCGGCTGCAGTGCGCATGCCGGGATCTATTTTCAGCTAGACCGCTAAGCGGTCCGGCCAAGTGAGAATATTAGAAGGAAGACAGCTGCTGCAGCTGCTGGATCTGCGGGATCTGTGGCAGCTGGAACTGGGATACAGCGTTCTGGGCAATCTTGGCCGCGTCCGGGATGCGGAAGGTCTGGCCCAGGAAGGGGACATCGACAGTCGGCTGGCCAGGGATGGTGCCCAGCTCGATGACCTTGGCGTTCTTGGCTGGCGCCGGGGCAGGGGCCGGTGCCGGGGCCGGGGCCGGCGTTGGTGCGGGGGCATTGCCGCGCTGGCCGCCGGTGTTGACCGGCTTGCCCTGACCAGTGGTGCCGTTCAGGCCGCAGCGAGCAATGGCCTCATCCATGCGGCCGATGGCGCCGCGGACTTCGTTGCCGCGTGGGTGCACGGTGGCAACGGCCAGGGCCTGGGACTTCTTCTGGTTGTAGTCAGCGGAGTTGGTCCAGTACTGCTGTGCCTGGGAGCAGGAAATCTGGCCGGCAGGCATCTTGTCGAGGAGGTTATCAACGGCGTCGGCATGGGCAGCGGCAGGGGCGGCGAGGGTTACGGTCAGGGCGGTAGCTGCAGATAGCAGCGCGGACTTACGTGCAAAGCTCATGCCAGACATCTTGCCATAAATGTTACTCCTGTGACAGGCCTAGGAAGCGATTGACCAGGCTGCGGTAAGCGCGCACGGTGAGTTCGAGGTCTTCTAGGTAGAGGTGCTCGTCGTGGCTGTGCAGCTGCGAATTGGCACTGGCCATATCGCGGCCCTCGGCGTGCATGGCAAAGCCATAGGCATTGCCACCCTTGCGGCGGGCGAAGCGCAGGTCCGAGCCGCCGGTGGCGTGAACAGGGACAACGGCTTTGTCGGGGAAGAATTCCTTGGAGGTGGCCTCAATCGCCCGCCATAGCTCGGTATCGGTGGAGGATTGCGTGGCATCTTCAGTAATGAGGTGTTCGATTTCTACCTCATCGGCCATGTCCCCGAGCGCGCTGCGCAGGAAGTCATCCAGATCCTCCTGGGTCTGGCCGGGGAAGGGGCGCACGTCCATTTCCAGGTAAGCGTGCGAAGGCAGCACGTTGATGGCACCGCCAGCGCGCAGGACGGTCTCGGCGATGGTGGTATGGCTAAAGGCGTGGGCGTAGGCGTCGAGGTTGCCGAACTTGGAGTAGTCACCGGTGCCGTCGATAAGCTCTTGCTCGGTCTGGGGATCAAACTTGAAGGTGCGCACGAAGCCTTCCCAGATCTCATTGGAGGCCGTGGGCGGCTCAGCGGCGGCGATGCGGCGGGCCACCTCGCCGATCTTCACGATGGCAAAGTCCTTGCCATAAGGAGTGGAGCCATGGCCGGCATCGCCATGCACGTGCAGGCGGCGCTGGCCGGCGCCCTTTTCGCCCACGTTGAAGCCCACCGCGCCGGGCAGGTGGCTACCGCCGGTTTCAGACAAGCAGTTCTTCCACGAAAAGGCATCGGGGTGGTTCTCGGACATAAAGCGCACGCCGAGGCCGCCGCGGGCCTCTTCATCGGCCATGCCGACGAAGGCGAGGGTACCGCCCGTGTTACCGGCGCGGGCTACCTCGCGCGTGACGGCGGCCATGGTGGCGGTAATAAACAGCATGTCTACGGAACCGCGGCCGTAGAGCTTGCCGTCCTCGATAAGCGCCTCGAAAGGCGGCTTGGTCCACTTCGGCTCGTCCACGGGCACGACGTCCGTGTGGCCCATGAGGGTGAGCGGTTCCTGGTCCGGATCGCCGGGGACGGTCACCAGGATGGAGACGCGGCCCGGGTGGGACTCGAAGCGCTCAATCTGCACGTCTTCGCCCGCAAAGAATTTTTCCAGGCTATCCGCATTGCGCACCTCGTGGCCGGAGTCTGGCGTGAGGTCATTAACGCAGGCATTGCGGATAAGTTCTTGGAGGAGGGAGAGGGTGTCATCATAAAGCGTCATGCCCCCGAGGGTAGTTCCGTACAGATTTATATGTGGTTTTAACCAAAGTTGAACGCCGTTCAAGTAGGGTTTACCACCATGAGCATCGTTGACATCGCCCGTGAGAAAGCCCTAGAGCAAGGCAAAGGCCTCAACCAGGAAGAGTTGCTGCAGGTACTGCAGGTTCCGGATTCCCAGCTGGAGGAAATTGCCGATATTGCCCACCAGACCCGCCTGAAGTGGTGTGGCCCGGACGTATCGGTGGAAGGCATTATCTCCATTAAGACCGGCGGCTGCCCAGAAGATTGCCACTTCTGTTCCCAGTCCGGCCTTTTTGAGTCCCCGGTGCGCGCCGTGCGCCTGAACATTCCGGAACTGGTGGAGGCGGCACAGAAGACCGCCAAGTCCGGCGCCACCGAGTTCTGCATCGTCGCTGCGGTCAAGTCCCCGGACGATCGCTTGCTGGACCAGGTGGGCGAGGCGATTGCCGCGATTAATGACGCCGTCGACATCGAGATTTCTTGCTCGCTGGGCACCCTGACCCGCGAGCAGGCGCAGCGCCTGAAGGATATGGGCGCGCAGCGCTATAACCACAACCTGGAGACCTCCCGCTCCTTCTTCCCCAATGTGGTCACCACCCACACCTGGGAGGAGCGCAAGCAGACCCTCGACTACGTGCGCGAGGTGGGCATGGAGGTTTGCTGCGGCGGCATCATCGGCATGGGCGAGTCCCTGGAGCAGCGCGCCGAGTTTGCAGCGCAGCTGGCAGAGATTGACCCGTGCGAGGTACCGATGAACTTCCTTGACCCGCGCCCGGGCACCCCCTTCGCGGACCGCCCGCTGGTTCCCTTGGGAGAGGGCCTGCGCGCCGTGGCGGCATTCCGCCTGGCCATGCCGTCTACCACCTTGCGCTTTGCTGGTGGCCGCGAGCTTTCGCTTGGCGACGACGGCACTGAGCGCGGCCTGCTTGGCGGCATCAACGCCATTATCGCCGGCAACTACCTGACCACCCTGGGCCAGCAGATTGAAAAGGATGTGGACATGTTGCACCGCATCGACCTGCCGATTAAGGCCCTGTAGTGCCTGGTTTATCCGAGCCAACATCCGAATTGGCTGCCGCCGTGCTGGCTGGGGATGAGCCGATTTTCCATCCGAATACCGGCAAGCCGATCGAAGAGGTATTCACGCTGCACCCCGCGGCTGCAGCCGGCCTCGACGTGCCGCGCTACTGCCAGATCTGTGGCCGCCGCATGGTGGCCCAGGTGCGCCCCGATGGCTGGCACACTAAGTGCTCGCGCCACGGGGAGCTGGATTCGGAGTGGCTATACGTAGAGCACTTGCCCGAAAGCTAGCATCGGGGGCATGGATCCCGCCGTCTCCCTTGCCCACCAGTCTGCGCTGCGTTCGATCGCCCGAGTGGTCGAAGA
Source organism: Corynebacterium tuberculostearicum (assembly GCF_032821615.1). Taxonomy (GTDB): domain Bacteria; phylum Actinomycetota; class Actinomycetes; order Mycobacteriales; family Mycobacteriaceae; genus Corynebacterium; species Corynebacterium tuberculostearicum_H. The sequence continues at coordinate 53,667 of NZ_JAVBIF010000008.1, forward strand.
ATCGGCGCCGCATACGGAGGAAGGGAAGGCCTTAGGGGACGTCGTCAAGCAGCTGCGCGAGGGCCCCGTAATGGTGCTGACCGGGGCTGGGGTGTCCACGGACTCAGGCGTGCCGGACTATCGGGGACCGCGCGGCTCGCTCAGTAGGCACCGGCCGATGACCTATCAGGAATTTCGCCACGACCCGGCCGCGAGCCATAGGTATTGGGCCCGCAGCTTTGTGGGGTGGCGGGTCATGGATTCCGCGGTGCCGAATCGCACGCACTACGCGCTCGTGGAATTAGAGCGCGCCGGGCTGGTCAATGGTGTGGTCACGCAAAACGTGGATGGCCTGCATAAACAGGCGGGAACCGCGAACTTGGTGGCGCTGCATGGCGATATGGAAACCGTGGTGTGCTTGATGTGCGGGCACCGGGAGGCGCGGCCGCACTTCGACGCGCGCCTAGCTGCAGCGAACCCGGGGTACCTGGAACGCCTCGTGGTGGAAGCGGATCAGGTGAACCCGGACGGTGACGTGACGCTCGCTGAAGCAGACGTGGCAGCCTTCCGCATGGCAGGGTGCGAGCGCTGTGGTTCTGCATTGTTGAAGCCGGACGTCGTTTACTTTGGTGAGCCCGTGCCGGCGGAGCGCCGCGATGCTGCCTTTGCACTGCTGGGCCAGGCGCGTTCGCTCGTGGTGGCCGGCTCTTCGCTGGCGGTTATGAGTGGGTATCGCTTTGTGTTGGAGGCAAAGAAGCAGGGCAAGCGCGTGGCCGTTATCAATGGCGGGCCCGGCCGGGGTGATCAGAAAGTGGATACGCTGTGGCGCACGCAGGTAGGTCCCGCCTTCGATGCGCTGCTCGATGAGCTGGGGCTATAACTAGCGCGGGATGCTCTCCACCAGTTCCAAAATGGTGCGCACGATGGCGCGGACGCGCTTATCCATCGGCATATCCTCATGCATGACCATCGCGAGGCGGTCGAAGTCTTGGACATAAATATTGCGGACCGTGCCCTCTGTGACGCCGCGGGGGTCGAGGAAGCAGGTCTCGGGCGGGACAACGACGGCGTCGGACCGCGTGGCAATGCAGGTATAGCTCACGCCGGATTCCAGATCGCCGTCCCGGTTGGTTTCGCGCAGAGCCTCACTGCCGACGACCTGGTCCATGCCCGCCGGCCCAAACCAACCATCGATGACGGAGCGCATAACCGCCTCTTGGCGCGGGGTGCGAATGAGGCGGCTGACGATGCCGCCGTAGGTAGTTCCGTGATTCGGCGCGCTGATGCACATCAGATGGAGGACATGCTCGGCGCCGCCAATCATGCGCATCCAATAGCGGGCGAGGAGCCCGCCCTGCGAGTGGCCGATGAGGATGACCTTGTCCGCACCGGTGGCCATGCGCACGGTGCGGATATAGGCGTCGAGTTGCTCGGCGGATTCGGCCAGGGGTTGGGTGGCGCGGTGTCCGTAGTCAGGGGCGAAGACGGCCCAGCCGTCCTGGCGCAGTTCATTGCCGAGGATTTGCCATACGCCCTTGGTATCGCAGGTGCCGTGGATGAGGATGACCGGCCAGGGTCGCTCCGCAGTAGGACGCGCGCCCCAGTCATCTTCGAAGACGCCGCGCGGTTTGATGCGCGCGCCAAGGGGCAGGGTGGCGGCGGCATCAGCATCGAGCGCGGTATCGCCTGGGCTGGTCTTGCCCTTCTGGGCTTTGATGAGGTCCGCGATTTCGGCCGCGACCTCCTCGCGCAGTGCCGTGGCCTCGGCAGGGGAGGCGACGCCGCGACGCGGGGAATCGGTCAATTCCTTCTCGTTGGCACGCCAGAATTTGCGGAGTTGTTCGGAAATAGTGGATTTCAACTCAGCCATGGTTCCGGATTGTACTCGTTATTGCAGGTTAACTGCGCTTTTGCCAGGGGTGAAGAAATTTATGGGCAAACCCTTGACCATCCTACGAAAGGTTTATAAACTTAGGCTTGCCTAATCACGGGCGGTGCTTGCAGGAGGGTGCGCTCCATTCCCTCCTTGGGTACCGAGAGATTAGTCATGGGGAGAAGGCCCGCCGATGTGCTGTCGGCGGGCCTTCGTTGTGGATAAAGGGCGGTTCCCGGCCTGAAGAAAAGGTGGCGCAAAAGGGGTGTAAAGGAAATATAAAAATTGCGAGCGAGAGGCGTAAAGATAGCGCAAAGATTGCCTAGGGCAGCGGGGGTGTGGTCCTAACGTTTGTGCGTAGCAGGTGCTGCCTTGGTACCGGCACCTGGCAGGCATATCTGTCAGGCACAGGAAAGTTTCACTCGCACAAGGGGGTTTCCCACATGTTAGACATCGTGGCAATCCTGATAGCCATCCTGACGGTTGGCTGTCCCTCCGTCCTCAACGAGCTTCTGGACGGTGATGCATAACCATGAACACCATTACAGCGGTCATTGGCCTCGTCATTGTTGTGGCCTTGGTGACCTACCTCATCATTTCCTTAGTTGATCCGGAGCGTTTCGCATGATCGCCGGCATTGGGGCGGTGTTACCGCAGTTCCTCGCCCTCGTCGTCTTGCTCGCGGCGGCATATGTTCCTTTGGGCAATTGGATCGCACGCAGCTACACCTCTGACAAGGACTGGGCGATAGAGCGTGCGGTGTATAAGGTCCTGCGCGTTGACCCAAACCGCGGGCATAACAGCAAGAATTACAGCCGTGCATTGCTTGGTTTCAGCTTGGCATCCGTACTCGTTCTTTACGCGGTGCAGCGCCTACAAACCGTTGTGCCTAGCTTTGGCAATTCCCGCTCCGCAGCGGTGGAACCGTGGATGGCGTTTAATACCGCGGCGTCATTCGTGTCCAATACCAACTGGCAGTCCTATTCGGGCGAAGAAACCCTGAGCAATGGTGCGCAGATGCTTGGCCTGACCGTCCAGAACTTCGCCTCCGCGGCTGTCGGCATGTGTGTGGCGGTTGCGCTCATTCGCGGTATCGGTCACTTGGGATATAGCCGAGACAAGCTGGGCTCTGAGAGTGGGCAGCACCTCATCGGAAATTTCTGGGTTGACCTCACCCGCGGTTTGGTGCGCATTCTTTTGCCGCTTTCTCTATTGATTTCCTTCGTCCTCATCTTGGGCGGAACCATGCAAACCTTCGGGTCCAACCTGGTGAGCTCCGCGGGCGTGGATATTCCGCGCGCTCCGGTGGCTAGCCAGGAAGCAATTAAATTGCTGGGAACCAATGGTGGTGGCATCTTCGGTGCCAACTCGGCGCACCCTTTTGAGAACCCCACTGGTTTTACCAACCTGGTAGAAATCTTTTCTTTGCTGGTTATCTCTTTCTGCTTTATCCGTGCCTACGGAGTAATGCTGAAATCCCAAAAGCATGCATGGACCCTGCTTGGCGTCATCGGCGGCATTTGGACCGTAATGGTTGCTTTGGTGGTATGGGCGCAGCACACTACCACCGGTGCGGCAGCCCAAGCCGCGGGCGGCAACTTGGAGGGCATCGAACAGCGCCTAGGTATTGACGCTTCCGCACTCTTTGCGGTGTCTACCACGGGCACTTCTACCGGTGCGGTCGATTCGATGCACGATAGCTATTCACCATTGGGTGGCGGCTTGTTGATCCTCAATATGCTCCTGGGCGAAATTGCACCGGGCGGCGTGGGCACTGGCCTCTACGGTCTGCTGATGGTGGCAATCCTCGCCGTCTTTATCGGCGGCCTGCTCGTGGGGCGCACACCGGAGTTCATGGGCAATAAGGTCGGCCGCAAGGAAATCTCCGCGGTGAGCCTGTACATCCTCACCATGCCGGTCCTCGTCCTGGTAGGCGTGGGCGCATCGGTGGCTCAGCGCAAGCTGGTAGAGCTTTCCGCGACCAACTACGGCGCGCCGGGAACCCCGGATAACGCGCACGGTCTCTCCGAGGTGCTTTATGCCTTTACCTCGGCGTCGAATAATAACGGCTCGGCCTTCGCGGGCCTGACGGTAACCGAGCCCTGGTGGCAAGTCACCCTCGGTATCGCCATGCTGCTGGGCCGCTTCCTCCCCATCGTTTTCACCCTGTACTTGGCGGGCAGCCTAGCCGGTCAACGCCGGCAGGCCACTACCGCTGGCAGCTTGCCGACGTCCGGCGTGACCTTCGCGCTGCTTACCATCGGCGTCATTGTGTTGGTCGCCGCCCTTACCTTCTTCCCCGTTCTTACCTTGGGTCCCATTTCGGAGGCACTCTCATGACAACACCAACTATGACCACTGAGCAACGCACTCCTCAGCGCCCTGCCACCAAAAACAGTGGGTTGGCTGCGGCAGCGTTAAAGTCGTTGCCGCACAAGATGTCCCCACTCGCCCAAGCCCGCAACCCCGTCATGTTCGTGGTGTGGGTAGGTGCCGCGCTGACTACCCTGTGGTCCATCTTTAGCCCCAGCGTTTATGGCTGGGTGGTAACCGTATGGTTGTGGTTTACCATTGCGTTCGCCGCGTTTGCTGAGGCATATGCCGAAGGCCGCGGTAAAGCCCAAGCGGATAGCTTGCGCGCCGTGCGCGATGACGCCACCGCGAACCTAGTCACCGATGGCGGCATCGAGGTCATTGCCGCTTCTGAGCTCACCAAGGGCGCCATCGTGCGCGTGGAGGCCGGAGAAACTATCCCGGGTGACGGCGACGTCATTGAAGGCGCGGCAACCGTCGATGAATCTGCCATTACCGGCGAGTCTGCTCCCGTGGTTCGCGAGGCCGGTGGCGATCGCTGTGCTGTAACCGGCGGAACCGTGGTCCTGTCTGATTCCATCTTGGTACAGATCACCTCGGAGCCGGGAGCAACCTTCGTCGATACGATGATTGCCTTGGTGGAGGGGGCGGAGCGACGCAAGACCCCGAATGAGATAGCGCTGAGCATCCTCCTGTCTACCCTGACTATCCTCTTCCTCATTGCGGTTACCGCACTGGCCCCAATGGGGTTGTTTACCGGCGCGGAGCTCTCCCCGCTCTCGCTGGTGGCCCTGTTGGTCTGCCTCATCCCAACCACCATCGCTGCCCTGCTATCCGCGGTGGGAATCGCGGGAATGAACCGGCTAGTACACCACAATGTTCTGGCTACGTCCGGACGCGCGGTAGAGGCGGCGGGCGACGTAGCGACCCTACTCATGGATAAAACCGGCACCATCACCTATGGCAACCGGCAGGCCACCGGGCTTATCGTTGCGCGCGGTGTCGATGAGCAGGAAGCTGCGGAGATAGCCCGCGTTGCTTCGGTTGCCGATGAGACCCCAGAGGGTCGCTCCATCGTGTCGTGGTTGACCGAAAATTACCACCTTTCTGCCGCAGCAGGAGAGGAAGAAAAGACCGCCGAGGTCATTCCATTTAGCGCTTCTACCCGCATGTCTGGGCTTGATCTCAAAGGCCGAAAACTACGTAAGGGTGCCGGTGATGCTGTGCGCCGGTGGGTAACTGAGGCGGGTGGCGACTGGCCGCAAGAAATTGAAGACTCCGTGACCCAGATTGCAGAAGGTGGTGGAACCCCGCTGCCCGTTGCTGTGGAAGAATCCGATGGCACCCGCAGGGTTATTGCGGTGGTGCAGCTCAGTGACGTCGTCAAGCCGGGCATGGCGGAGCGCTTCGCCGAACTGCGCCAGATGGGCATCAAAACCATCATGGTGACCGGCGATAACCCGTTGACGGCAGCGGCCATTGCGAAAGAGGCAGGCGTCGATGATTACATCGCGGAGGCCACCCCAGAAGACAAGCTGGCCAGGATCCGCGAGGAACAGGCGCACGGCCGCATGGTTGCTATGACCGGTGACGGTACCAACGATGCGCCGGCGCTGGCGCAGGCGGACGTGGGTGTGGCCATGAATACTGGTACCTCTGCAGCGAAGGAAGCCGCCAACATGGTGGACTTGGATTCTGATCCGACCAAGCTTATCGATGTCGTGCGCATTGGCAAGCAGTTGCTCATCACCCGTGGGGCGCTTACCACCTTCTCTTTGGCCAATGACTTAGCGAAGTACTTCGCCATTTTGCCGGCTTTGTTTTCTACCCAGCTTCCGCACCTTGAGCGCCTCAACGTGATGCACCTGCACTCGCCGCAATCCGCCATTGTGTCTGCAGTCGTATTCAACGCGCTCATCATCGTTGCTCTTATCCCATTGGCGCTCAAGGGCGTGGCCTATAAGCCGGCCTCTGCTTCGTCCCTGCTCCGCCGTAACCTGGGCATCTGGGGCCTGGGCGGCGTGATCACCCCATTCCTAGGCATCTGGCTCATTGACCAGGTAGTCAACCTGCTTCCAGGTATATAGAAAAAGAAGGACCAAAAATGCGTGTCTATTTTCGTAACCTCGCCGCTGGATTCGTAGCCGTACTATTGTGCGTTGTCGCACTAGGAATGATCTATCCCGCTGCCGTGTGGGGAATCTCCCGCATCAAGCCGGACTCCGCCGAGGGCAACCTCATTTACCAAGGTGAGTGCCTAGCTGGCTCGACCCAGCTCCAAGATGGCCAGACCGAAGGCCCGTACTTCTTCCCCCGTTCCGAAGGCATGAGCAATTACGGCGCTAGTAGCTCCGAGCTAGAAAAAGCCGTGCAGGAGCGGCGCGGGGACATCGCCAAGCGCGAAGGCGCCGCCCCAGAAGATGTTCCCACCGATGCGGTAACCGGTTCCGGCTCTGGTGTCGACTCTGGCATTAGCCCTGCGTACGCTGAACTACAGGCTCCGCGTGTCGCACGAGAGCAGGGGATGAGCACCGAAGAGGTGCGAAGCCTCATCGAGGACAACACGGAGCATGCCAGCCTCGGGTTCCTGGGCGAAGACGCAGTCAACGTCACTACTCTCAACCGAGCGCTGCCCAATCCCCCGTCCTGCTCATAAGATGAGTGCCATATGAACGACAAGAAAGTTCCGGCGCGCACCAAGCGTGGCGCTTTGAAGATCTACCTCGGCGCGGCGCCTGGGTCTGGTAAGACCTGTGCAATGCTCAACGAGGCGCACGGCCTTGTGCTGGCCGGCCGCGATGTGGTCATTGGCATCGTGGAAGATCATGGGCGCGAATTCACTCGGGCGCTGTGTGATGGCCTTGAGACCATCCCGCGGCGCTACGCCGCCGGGCTATCTACCGGAGAACTCGATACTGCAGCCATCATCTCGCGCCAGCCGGAAACCGTTCTGGTCGATGAATTTGCCCATTCCAATCCGCGCGGTGAGGAACACGCTAAGCGCTGGGAGGACGTAGAGGAACTCCTAGCCGCAGGAATCGATGTGATTTCTACCCTGAACATCCAGCACCTTGAAAGCCTCAATGACGTAATAAAGCAGATCACCGGTATTTCCCCGCAGGAGACGGTGCCAGACGAGGTGGTGCGTGCGGCGAATGAGATCGAGTTGGTGGATGTATCCCCGCAGCTCTTGCGCACCCGCTTGAGTGATGGCCAAATCTATAAAGAAGCGCGCATTGCCCCAGCGTTGAATAATTATTTTAGGGTGGGCAATCTGACTGCACTGCGGGAGCTTGCCCTGTTGTGGTTGGCGGACCAGGTTGATGAGGCTCTCGCGTCCTACCGTTCTGAGCAGGACATTACCGATACCTGGGAGGCGCGGGAGCGGGTGGTCGTGGCCATTCAGAACGTCGCGCATGCAGAACTGCTCATTCGCCGCGGGCGCCGCATCGCATCCAAATCCTCAGCCGAGCTACATGTCGTCCACGTAATTTTTGGGGACTCCTTTTCTTCCGGTGAATCTTCTGTTGCAGGTTCCGCTCAACAACTGTCCAAACTACAATCCTTGGCTCAGGACGTGGGTGCCCGTTTGCATCAGGTCACCGGTGACTCGGTGCCAGAAGCGCTGCTTAATTTTGCCCGCAGCGTCAACGCCACCCAGTTGGTCCTGGGGGTTTCACCACGGCGTCGCTTAGGCCTGCACTGGCGCGGCACCGTTGCTGAGGCCGTGTTGCGGGATTCAGGCAAGATTGATTGTCACATTGTTAATCTTCCGTCCGATAAGCCCTCGCCTCTTTCACCACTGCTGCGACCATTGCATTCCCTTCCGCGCCGGGCGGTGTCTTGGGTGGGCGCGGCTGTCGCTTTCATCGCCTTGACCGCACTGTTGCAAGGCATCGACGGCTCGGCATTGGGAACAGGCACGTGTTCTGCTTTTTACTTTGCGCTGATCCTCCTCGTGAGCATGCTCGCTGGCCTGTGGCCGGCGGTAATTATTGCGTTTGCCTCGGGCTTGGCGGTCAATTGGTTCTTTACCGAGCCCCTGTACACGTTCGATATTGCTGAGCCAGCTAACGCTGTCATCCTCGTGGTCATGGTAGCCATTGCCCTGGCCGTGGGCTTACAAGTGCGGCGCACCAAAATAGAGCACCATAATGCGGCCATTGCCACGCGCGATGCTGAGCTCTTGACGGTCTTTTCCCGCGCAGCCCTCAACCGCCGTGCGGACGTATCTCCCATCGACGCAGTGCTTCGCAAGGTAGGAGAGACTTTCGGCTGCCATAAGGCTGTGCTTCTTGACGCCTCCGGGGACATACTCTCTACCTGGCACGCTTCGGCGGCCTCGCCCCGGCAAAGTAGACACCTGCATATCCCCGCAAAGACTCATAAACGTGAGGTAGAAACGTTGGTCTCCAGCGAGGACACTACGGTCCAGATTGTGATGGAAGGCCCAGCGTTATCCGCCCGCGACCGTGCTTTGGTGGCGGTTGTGGCAGGCTATTTAGCCGGCATCGTGCGCCGCGACAAGCTTTCGGCTGAAGCCGCACGTGCCGATGCCATTGCTGCCGCTGATGAATTGCGTCGTGCGCTGCTATCGAGCGTGAGCCACGATCTGCGCACGCCCCTAGCAACGGCCAAGCTGGCTGTGTCCTCTTTGCGGAATTCCGAAATCGAATTCAGTCCAGAGGATCAAGAAATACTGCTGGCGGAAACCGCAGCTAGCATCGATCAACTCACGCTGCTCGTGACCAACTTATTGGATCACTCGCGCTTGAGTGCAGGAGCGGTAACTGCACGCCGGGATACTGTGGAGTTATACGAGGTAGCCAATCGGGCTATTGCTTCCTGTGCCTTTGGACATAGCAAGGACCAACTTGGTCGCATTCATATTGGTTCTGGACTCCGTGGCCGCACCTGTTGCGCGGATAGCGTTTTGCTGGAACGCGTGCTGGCGAACCTATTCGATAACGCTTTGCGTTATGCGCCGAGCGGACCAGTCAACGTTGATGCGCAGGTTATAGATGAGCGCGTGGAGCTGAGTGTGAGCGATGAAGGGCCGGGAATTTCACCAGAAAAGCAGGAGGAGCTTTTCCAAGCTTTTCAGCGCTTGGGCGATACCAGCAATGACAACGGGGTGGGTTTAGGCCTCTCCGTTGTACGCGGATTTGTGGAGGCCATGGACGGTACTATCACCGTAGAGGCCACTCCAGGAGCGACCTTTATCCTGAGTTTCCCGCTTCGGGAGGAGAAAAGCCATGACTGATAAAAAGGCCACGATAGTCATTGTGGATGATGATCCGCGTTTGCTCACCACCTTGAGCATTAATTTTAAAGCGCGTGGGTATGAGGTGTATTCAGCCAGCACCGGGGCGGAGGGTCTGCAGGTGGTCTCCCAGCATCAGCCCGATGTGGTGATTTTGGATATGGGTCTGCCGGATATGGGTCTGCCGGATATGGATGGGCGGGAGGTCCTCGATGGGATTCGAGGGTGGTCAGCAATTCCCGTTCTGATTCTTACGGCCCGGTCCGATCCCCTATTTAGTGCCTCGGCCCTAGATCGCGGTGCTGATGATTATGTGACCAAACCCTTTTCTATGGAAGAGCTCTTGGCCCGCGTGCGCGTGGCTTTGCGGCATGGCAGTCCCCAGCAGCCATCTGCTCAGCGGGAAGCCACGATGGTGCGGGCGGGTGATGTGCTTATCGACGTCCCTCGACACTCCATCACCAAGGCAGGAAAGCCCCTTCACCTGACCCCCACTGAGTGGGGCGTGCTTACGACGCTGCTGCGTGCCCACGGCGGTTTGGTGCGCAAAGAAGACCTCCTCGCAGAGATTTGGGGCCCGGGATTCGAAGGACAAAGTCACTACCTGCGCATCTATACCTCGCAGCTGCGCCGCAAACTGGAAACCGATCCATCTAATCCCCAATACCTGCTCACTGAACCCGGATTGGGATACCGCTTCATTACCTCCCCTGGGGTCTAGGAGTAGCTGACGCCATTTTCTGCAGGGAACTACTCTTGCAGTGGCAATTCTGTGCAGTGGAGGGGTGCGAGTTGGTATCCATAACGCTTATGCGTCGAGGGCTTCGGTGTGCCCTGCGCATTTAACCAACTGCAAGTGCGTGAGAACTAAACATTTCAACTGGTCACCAGCGATTGTTCGTTCTCTAAATCATTTCTGGTGCTGCAGATTAGTTGCTTTTCCCTGAAGAGGTGACGGTGTCTGTCATGCTTTCCTGACCAAAGAACTTTCGAGCATATTTTTGGGTAGAAGGGTCTATTAAATCAAGCTACGTTGTACGTACCGTTAGAAGAAGGAATAGGGCTCTCTACTTTCATAAACTTGGCTCGATTTATTGTGCCAACGTTGAAGGTTATGAATTAGAGACGTCTGGGGTTGAAAGCTTGGTATCTAAAAATAGAGCTCCTCAAGACTCCGGTGTTCATTTATCGCTGTCTGGGTGGGGCTTTATCTGCGCACCTGAATTCGTGCAAGAAATCTTGCACGAATCTCTCGGGTAGCTTACTGTGGTCAATCGTTCAGGAATTCTTGCACGATTGGAGTTGTGATGAGCCCACGAAAGTATGAGCATCCGGCCACCGAGGACCTTGAATTCGTCCGTGTTCTGGCTGCGGTAAGTGATCCCATCCGGTTAGAGATGGTTAGGCGCCTGGCAGACGGTCAGGAGCACGATAGTTTGACGCTCGCTGATGACCTGCCTCGATCTACCCTGACCTACCACACTCGGCAGCTGCGTGAAGCCGGTGTGACGTGGACAAGAAGCCAGGGACGAACTTGTGTTATCTCTTTGCGCAGAGGCGATCTAGACGAACGGTTCCCTGGTTTACTCGATATGGTGATTTCGAATGCTTAAACAGCTGTGGCCGTTAGTTTTGGGCAGTGTAGCGCTCGGATTGGACGCATATGTTATCGCTGGACTGCTATCACAGATTGCAAACGACTTGGGTACAAGTGGCAGTGTGATCGGCTTGGGTGTTACCGCCTTCACCGGCGCGTACGCAATATCTGGTCCGCTGTTCTCGGGTAGGGCAGGCAAAGATCCGCGGAGTGGTCTGCTTGGAGCTGTTGCTGTGTTTTCTTTGGCGAATGTCGTGACTGCAGTCTCGCCTACAGTGAGCGTTTTTCTCGTGTCGCGCTTGATCGCAGGTGCGGCAGCGGGAATTTATTCGCCGTTGTCCTCAGCCGTAGCGGGGATGTCCGTCCCAGCAAAGTATCGCGGGCGCGCACTGTCAATGGTGCTGGCTGGCTTAGCGGTGGGAACTGTCGTGGGCGTACCGGTGGGATTGGGGGTAGCTAAACAGCTAGGCTGGAGGGCTACCATCGGTTTGGTCTCGGCCATTGGAATAGTGGCGTTAGCGGGTCTAGCGTTGCGCAAAGCGAGTGTGGTACCAGCTGTGCCCTCTTCCTCGTTGGGGCAGCGACTCCGAGTCATCGGCCGAGTGGATAATTTCCTGACGATCTTAGTTACTTTCTTTGTTGGAGTGGGTTCGCTGGGGTTGTACACCTATATTCCTGTAGTGCTTGATCGTGTGCAGGTAGACACCATTGCTGGTATTTGGGTCTGGGGTATCGGCGGGGCAGCGGGTGCTTTTGGGATTGGGAGGGTGCTCGACAAGGTTAATAGTTCACGCAAACTAACGGTCATTATCATTGCATTACTCGTGACTGATTTCGCTCTACTGCTGCTCTTCCCTTCGAGCCACGTGGTGGCAGTGGTGTGTCTTCTTGCTTGGGGGCTTTTGGGGTGGTCGTCTATGGCACCGCAGCAGCATTCGATGCTTAGTGCAAACCCTGATGAAGGGGCGACTGCTGTTGCTGCTAATGCATCTGCGAACTACCTTGGCTCGGCAGTCGGCTCCGCAGTGGGTGGATTACTGTTGCCCTCCTCCACGGGAATCCTGTTAGGAGCATTAGGTGCAGTCCTAGTAGGAATCGTCTGCAGTATTGGGGCTAGTGCCTCTTCTCGCTCTCATACTGGGGACAATGTGAATTAGGAATACTTCGGATTGATGGGACGATGCCCGAGTTGACATAGTCGAGCTCTTCGTCGCATTCCCTTTGAGGCCTTTGCTTTGACACTCTTAGCAGCTTAAAGGACTGATCCTAGGTCTTTGATTTTCTCGCAGTAAATCATGTCAGTATTGGTATCACTGAAGCTACCGCGGAAAAGAATAAAGAACTGCGCGGACCGCTGCCGCGCTGCGAAGTCCCCGCTACACTCGCGCTTATGACCGATCTGCAGCATGTCCACTCCGTTGATGAGGCGGTAAACCGCCTGATCGAGATTTACGAGAATTCCTGCGAGCTTGCGCGCAAGACTTTGGAATCAGGAAACCTTGATGACTATCGCTATGTGGTTTATCCCAAGGTCACAGTGGATATCCGCAAATGGCAGCCCATCGATCGTTCCGAGCCGTTTGGCTACGTCAACGAGGCGGGCAAGTACTCGGCGGTAGTTTCCAAGCCGCACATCATTCGGGACTACCTGCACGAGCAGCTGACTCGCCTGGCGGGGAATTATCCGTGCGATATCTTTGTTGGCCAATCCGACCAGCGCATTCCACCGGAGTACATCAAGGACACAAGGAAAGCCCCGCAGGAACGCGGGCCTATTCCGCGTCCGACGCTGGATGAGGTCAATGATGCAATCATTGATGGCGAATGGGATGCCTTCCACGGTGCGGAAAAGCCGCTTTTTCATTTTGGCGCCCAGCGCTTTGATATCGCGTGTGCACGCATTGAGCACTACACCGGCATCGAGGTCGATACGGTGCAAAAATACATTTTGTTTACTAACTACGCGATGCACACCACCGAGTTTGTGAAATTCGGTTTGCGCGAGTTGACCAGGGAAGACTCGCGCTATACCGCCTTGGTGCTGCCCAATGGCGAGACCATCCACCCCAACGATGCGGTGGACCTCGATGTGGATGGTCTGACCTTGACCTCTCGCTTCCAAATGCCGCGCTTTGATCTGATTACTGCCGGTGGTGATGGCATCACGATGATCAATATCGGTGTGGGGCCCTCCAATGCCAAGACCATTACGGATTGCTTGGCGGTGCTGCGGCCGGAGGCCTGGATCATGATCGGCCACTGCGCTGGCATGGATGGGCGCATGCGCATCGGGGATTTGATTTTGGGCAATGCCTACCAGCGCAATGACCACATCTTGGACCAAAAGGTTGCGGCGACCTCTCCCATCCCGGCGATTCCGGAGGTACAGCGCATGCTCGAGTCTGCGGTGAAGGCGGTGTACGGCGACGATAATTCGCTCATGCGAACAGGCACGGTGCTCTCCACCGATGATCGCAATTGGGAGTGGCGCACTAACCGGGATTTGTGGGAGTGGCTGCGTACCTCCACCGCGGTGGCTGTCGATATGGAATCGTGCACGCTCGCGGCCAATGGCTATCGCTACCGCGTTCCTTATGGAACTCTGCTTTCGGTCTCTGACCTGCCATTGCATGCGGTGCCGAAGCTGCCGGCCCAGGCGCAGGCCTTCTACTCCAACTCGAAGGAAGCCCACGTGATGTGCGCGGTGCGTGCGATGGAGCATCTAGCCGAAAATCCGGAGCGCCTGCGCACTCGCAAGCTGCGCCGGACTTTGGGCGAGGTTCCATTCCGGTAGGTGCCTTTTCTTTGGCAGGCAATGCTCGTTAAACTACAAAGAAATCCCATGACGCAAAAGGAGCCACACAATCGTGACTGAAAATTGGATCCACCCGGACCGGGAAAACCTCACCTGGGAGGTCTTCGGCGAGGCGAGCCGTAACCTGTCGGAACAGATTGTGGAATCTGGTTGGTTCCCTGACCTTATCGTGGGCGTCGCCCGCGGCGGCCTCATCCCAGCCGGTGCTATCGGTTATGCCATCGGTGTCAAGGCCATGGGCGCTATCAATGTGGAGTTCTACACCGATATCGGACAGACCTTGGAAGAGCCGATCATCTTGTCCCCGCAGCTGGACACGGATTCGCTAAAGGGCAAGAAGGTACTGGTAGTAGATGACGTCGCGGACTCCGGCAAGACCCTGGATCTCGTGGTAAATCTGCTGAAGGAAACCGCAGACGAGGTGCGCTCGGCCGTCATTTATACCAAGCCGAAGACCATCTTTGAACCGGACTTTTCGTGGAAGAAGACCGATCAGTGGATCAACTTCGCCTGGTCCGTGCTTCCCGTAATCACTGCAGATGGCTCCTTTAAGGAAGGCTCCTAAAGTCCACTAGGATGTGCAGGCGTGATTAAAGAACAGCCTGCCCCTACCGGCGTCATCGCCAGTTTCCGTTATGCATTTTCCTCGCCTGCTCGACTGCGTAAGGAAGTCTTTGGCGGTCTGGCGGTGGCGCTTGCTTTGATCCCAGAGGTCTTAAGCTTTTCCATTCTTGCGGGCTTAGACCCGTGGGTGGGATTGTTTTCCTCCGTCGTGATGGCAATGTCCATTGCCTTTACCGGTGGCCGGCCGGCGATGATTTCCGCGGCGGCCGGCGCGGTGGCACTCGTTGTCTCACCGCTCGCGCATGAACATGGGCATGACTACGTGGTTGCCGCGGTGCTCTTGGCAGGAATCATGCAGGTAGTTTTGGCTGCGGTGGGCGTCGCCAAGCTCATGCGCTTTATCCCGCGCTCGGTGATGACGGGGTTTGTGAATGCGTTGGGAATCATGATGTTTACCACGCAGCTGCCGCACCTTATCGATGTGCCGTGGATGGTCTATGTGCTGGTGGCCATTGGCTTGGCAATTATGTTGGGGCTACCGCGGCTGACCACGGTGATTCCCGCCCCGCTCGTTACCATTGTGGTGGTCAGCATCATTGCGGTCGTGGCCGGGTGGCAGGTCCCCGATGTGGCGGACCAAGGCGAGCTTCCTACCTCGCTGCCGGGACTTTTCGTGCCGGATATTCCGTGGAACCTGGATACCTTGCAGCTGATTGCGCCCTATGCCTTTGGCATGGCTTTGGTGGGGCTGATGGAATCGCTGCTAACGGCCAAGCTGGTGGATGATATTACGGATACCCACTCCGATAAAACGCGCGAGTCCTTTGGTCAGGGCGTGGGCAATATCCTCGCCGCGGCCATCGGCGGTATGGGAGTGTGCGCCATGATTGGCCAGACCATGATCGGCGTGAAGGCATCCCAGGCGCGCACGCGCTTGTCGACGTTCCTCGCGGGCGCCTTCCTCCTTATCCTGTGCCTTCTTCTTGGCGAGACCGTCGGTCGCATTCCGATGGCCGCCTTGGTGGCGGTGATGATCATCGTGGCCGCAACTACGGTGGATTGGCATTCAGTTCACCCGCGCACGCTTAAGCTCATGCCGCTATCAGAAACGCTGGTGATGCTGGTAACGGTGGTAGGCACGCTGGCCACGCATAACTTGGCGGTCGGTGTGGTGCTCGGTGTGGTGACAGCATCCATTGGCTTTGCCCGCCGCGTGGCTCACCTGGTGGAGGTAGAGCAAGTAGGCGATGCCGAGTATGCGGTGCGTGGCCAGCTGTTCTTCGCCTCCTCCAATGACTTGGTCTATGCCTTTGACTACACGCTGGACACCCAGCGTGTAGTGGTAGATATGACGGAGGCCGAGGTCTGGGATGCCTCTACGGTGGCGACGCTGGATGCGGTGCAGAAGAAATATGCCGAGCGGGGCATCGAAGTAGAGTTTCGTGGCCTGGAGGGAGCTAGTGCGCAGCGCCTGAATCACCTTAGCGGCCGCTTAGGTGACTAACATCACATTTATGGACTGGGGTGTGAGGGCTCAAGCAGTAGGCGCCGAACTGACCTTGAGTTCGCGTTGGCGTAAATGCAAAGGATCCGCGATGACCTCGCGTTCTTAGGGGAACTTTGCCTGCGCGCGATGGCTAGCTTTGTCTTGGCTAACTTAGGTTATCCAATCTAAAAAAGCATAATGACGTGCAAGTTTACTTAAGTAGGCCTTGCTGGATCACGGGAGAATCTTCGGTAGTGTAGTGTTTAGCACTTATTGATTTCCCTGCACAGAAAGGTTTTTACAATGGACGAGAAACTGCAAACCCTCCTGAATAACCAGGTCATTAGCGAGTACGGCGCTTCCATGGTCTATACCCAGCTGGCCTTCGAGATGGACAACCTCTCCTTCCCGGGTATGCGCGATTGGTTTATGGGCCAAGCCGCTGAAGAGCGCGTGCATGCCGAGAAGATTGCGGACCACTTGCTCTCCCGCGGTTATCGCGTAGAGCTCACTGACATCCCGGTTGGTTCCGTGAAGGCTGCTAACCCGCAGGATGCTTTCCAGGCTTCCCTGGAGCACGAGCAGAAGGTCTCCGAGGAAATCCGCACCATCGCTCGCGCGGCGCTGGACGCACAGGATCTGGAATCCCGCCAGCTCGTTGACTGGTTCCTGAGCGAGCAGGTGGAAGAAGAAGCTACCGTTTCTGAGATTCTGGACCAGATCAAGCTGGTGGGCAATGACGGCTCTGGCCTGCTGCGTATCGATGAGCGCCTGGCCGGCCGCCCCGATGGCGGTGCTGCCTAAGCGCGCGTGGGTGAATAACAAACCCATCAAGATTTAGCTCAATCCTCCCATGGCACTGCGGTGCGGTGGGAGGATTGTTTCTATGTCAACGCAACGCAAGGCTTTGTGCGCCATAACCCTGTTAGTTCTGGCGCTCTTTCTCATCGTGGGAGCGGCAATCATGTCCACGCACATGGCCTTGGGGGTATTTCTGACCACTGCGGCGCTGATGCTCGGCCCATTCGCCGGGCTCGCACTGCTGGTTTATGGCGTCGCCGGCAAGCGTGGGGTAGTCACGCGCTCGCTCTATAGCCTCGGCGGCATGCTGCTCCTCGGTGCCATCGGCGGCATCTTCGCTCTGTCCATGGACCAGGCTTCTGCGATGCTGCCTCTCTTTGTCGCTGGTGCGGGTGTGGGGATCGTAGCCGTGCTGACCCAAGCGCCGAAACGGGCATAAACTGGCCCCCGTTATGCCCAAACTCCTCTTTGATATGTACGGCGTGCTCATGCGCCCGGCCACCCCAGAAAGCCATGCGGACTTGGAGCGCCTCCTCGCGCCGCCAGATACAGAGGCGATGCGGGAGGCCTACGGGTTTTATCGGCCGGACTACGATGCCGGCATCTTTAGTGATAGTCACTATTGGAACGAGGTAGCGGCCCGCGCCGGGCTGGGGGAGGTTCCCGTCGCGGAGGCGGTAGCGTGCGAAAACAGTGGCCTCCTGGAGGCGGATCCGGAGATGGTGGCGCTGGTCAAGGGGCTTATCGGGGAAGGCTATAGTGTGGGCATCTTATCCAATATCCCCACCACGCTGGCGGGCCAGGTGCGAAAGAAGCAGACGTGGCTAGAGGACTGTGCGGCGGTGACTTTTAGCTGCGATATTGGCGTGGCCAAGCCGCACCCGGAGGCCTATCGCGTAGCCGTGGATGCGCTCTCCGCGCAGCCGAAGGATACGCACTTTTTTGATGACCGCGTCGACTACGTGGAGGGCGCTAGCTACTGCGGGCTCAATGCGCATCTCTTTCGCGGCATCGACTCGGTACGCGAGGTGCTAAGCACACTGGAGTGAGCGGCCCAGCTCCAGCGGTTGGCGCAGGAGCTGATCGGTGGCCACGGTGCGGGCTACCGCGCGGACAATCTCCTTATGGCCGGGAATCATGCGCAGCTGCAGCTCATCGCCCGCGGAGGCGCGGACGGTCGCGGCGAATTGCTTGGGGGCCTGTGGGTCATCAGTAAACGCGCCGCCGGCGATGACCACGGTGGCCGGGGAGTGAGCCTTGACCAGTTCCGTAGCGATGGCGCCCAATTGGCGGGCGCGCTCGTCCAGAATGGCGCGGATGGTGGGGTGGGAGTTGGCTACCTGGGCGGCGTCGGCAAGCGAGGCTGCCTCCACGCCCTCGTGGCGTATCGCCTCCAGGATGTGCTGGGTGGCCAGCAGGTGCTCGGACGCGCCGTGGCCCAAGAGCTCGGAGTGCGTCTGGGGCACGGGAATAATGGGGCTGACCTCGTCCTCCACGGAGAGGGCGGAGCCGATGGAATCGTCCGCGAAGAGCACCAGAACGCGCTCGCTGGTGCCAATCTCGGCCGCCTGGGTTTCGGAGCCGAGGATGGCCGGGATGGCGGAGGAGACCACCACGGGTACGCCGAACTGGAAGCGCAGGCGCTCGGCAATGTCCACGCCGTGCCAATTGAGGTTTTCCGCGGTGACCAGGCCGTTATCATCCACGGTGCCGGAGGTGGTCACGCCGAGGGAGACCAGGCGGTGGTTCAGGCTGGTCATCATGCGGTTGATGCCGGCCATGATGTGCTCGAGGAAGTCATCCTCGCTGAGGTTAGCCACCGGCGTGGTCAATTCCTCTTCGCTCAGGGTGCGGCCTTTGGTGTCATAGAGGCCGATGTAGGTCTGTTTGGTGCCCACGGCGATGCCGCCGAGTGCCCAGTCATTATCGGCCGCCTCGAGCGGCACGGTGGGCCGGCCGCGCCCGCGGGACTGGGTGAGGTCGGTGCGTTCCTGGATGAGGCCCGCGTTGAGTAGGGAAGTAGTAGCGCGCGTGATGGTGGGCTGGGAAAGTCCGGTGGCTTCCACCAGCTCGCTCCGGGTGATGATCGGGTTCAGGCGCACCAAATGGAGGCACTTCGCAGCCGGTGTGCGGGGCCGCGTGAACACTGGGCCAGATTTGATCATAAAAAGGAGTATAAGCATCCCAGACTGCTTTGTCTAACCTGATAAAAGGTTCATGTACCGAATAGTCTAAAGGTGGTGGTGGGGGCGCAGATATCTATGCTGGAGAGCATGCAGTCAGTAGCGGTTTATTGTGGTTCAGCAACAGGAAACTCCCCGGCCTACACTCAGGCGGCACAGGAATTGGGCACCGAACTGGCCCGACGCGGCCTGAACCTGGTGTATGGCGGCGGCAATATCGGCTTGATGCGCGAGGTGGCGCAGGCCTGCCTGGCCGCTGGCGGCACCGTCACCGGTGTGATGCCGCAGTCACTGGTGGATCTGGAGATTTCCCACCCCGGCCTGACCACTCTAGAGGTCGTGGGCTCCATGGCCGAGCGCAAGACCCGCATGGAGCAGCTTGCCGATGCCTATATTTGCCTCCCCGGCGGAGTTGGCACCCTGGAAGAACTTACTGAGGTACTCACCTTGCAGCAGCTGGGCCACATCCGCGGCCCGGTAGGCCTAGTTAATACCGCGGACTTTTGGCGTCCTTTCTACGCCATGTACGCCGCCATGGCCGAGTCCGGCTTCATCTTGCCGCGTTTTGTCGATGCCTTGGTGATGGAAGAGAAACCGCAGGATATCCTGGATGAATTCAGCAGCTGGAGCTATCCCGGAACAAAGTGGGACAACGATTAGTTAACAAGTTCGCAACTTCAGCCTCCCCGGGTGGCCTATAGGCGATACTTAGGGATAGACTTCCTCGTTATGAGTTCTGAGCAGACCGCTAAGCGCCAGCCCTCTCTACTGGACGCTTCGTGCGATAACTTCGTTCACGACCTAGCCGAGCTTTCCCCCACCGATGCCACCGCGTGGGGCATTGACGGCTACGAGGGCGAATTGCAGGATTTCTCCCCCGAATACTTCACCGCCATTGCAGACCGCACCCGTGAAATGGTGGCGGACTTGGATGCCCTGGATGACACCACCGATGAGTCTGATGATGAGGATGACTTTGATGACGTGGACTATGTCACCGCGGCCGTCCTGCGCGATCGCCTTTGCCTTGAACTAGATCTGCACCACCACAGCGAGGATGTGCGCTGCCTGAATAACATCGCCTCCCCGGTCCAGACCATCCGCGATACCCTGCTGCTTATGCCGCAGGACACGGGCGAGGACCGCGATGCCATTCGTTCCCGCCTGTCCAAGGTGAAGACCTCCCTGGCCGGATACCGCAGCTCCTTGGAGGAAGCGGCCTCCCACGGCATGGTGGCACCGCACCGCCAGATCTCCGAGGTCATTGTGCAGTGCGAGCGGCTTGCCGACGCCGACTCGATGCTCGAGTCCCTCGGCCTCGACGCCGACTGCGCCGAGGTGCAGCAGGCCAAGGAAGCCTTTGGCGAGTTCTCCGATTGGCTCTCCAATGACCTGCAGCCCCAGGCACCCACCAAGGACGCCGTGGGCCGCGAGCGCTACGAGCGCTTTTCCAAGCTCTTTGTGGGCGATGCCGTCAACCTCGACGAGGCCTATGAGTGGGGCCTGGACCAGGTGCGCAGCCTGCGCGCAGAGCAGGAAAAGATCGCCCACGAGCTCTACGGCTCCGAGTGCTCGGTGCGCTCGGCGATGCGCAAGCTTAACCACGAGGAACGCTACACCCTGCGTGGCACCGATGCGCTGGTGGAGTGGATGCAGTCCACCGCCGATGGCGTCATTGCTGAACTCAACGGCAAGGAATTCGATATTCCGGAGGAAGTAGAAGAGATCGAGTGCTGCATCGATCCGGCCGGCACCGGCGGCATCTTCTATACCCCGCCGAGCGATGACTTCTCCCGCCCGGGCCGCATGTGGTGGTCCGTGCCGGAGGGCCAGGACACCTTCCACACCTGGCAGGAGCTGACCACCGTCCACCACGAGGGCGTGCCGGGCCACCACCTGCAGCTCGGCTCCGCGCTGGTGCAAGAAGACCTCAACCTGTGGCGCCGCGCGGTGACGTGGAACTCCGGCCACGGCGAGGGCTGGGCGCTCTACGCCGAGCAGCTCATGGCCGAGCTGGGTTACATGGATGATCCGGGCTTCCGCATGGGCATGTTGGATGCGCAACGCCTGCGCGCCGCCCGCGTGGTCGTGGACATCGGATTGCACTTGGGCAAGCAGTTGCCGGATTGCTCTACCTCCGGCGTGTGGGACAAGGCGCACGTGAAGACCTTCATGCGTGAAAACACCGCTATGGATGATGCCAACCTCAACTTCGAGGTCAACCGCTACCTGGGCTGGCCGGGCCAGGCGCCGTCCTATGCTTTGGGCCAGCGCCTGTGGCAAGAAACCCGCGCCGAGGCAGAGAAGCAGGGGATGAGCGCGCGCGAGTTCCACTCCGAGGCCCTCGCTCTGGGCTCCGTCCCGATGTCCGTCCTGCGCGAGGCCGTCTTGGACAACTAGCGGCGCAGCAGGCGCTTCGCCAGCCGCAGCAACTGCGGCAGGTAGCCTGCTACGACCAGGACCGCGATGAGTCGGGTGAGCTGGACTGCGATGACCGCGGGCCCGGCTCCGCCCTCGGCGGAGAGTGCGAGCACGGTCTCCAGCGCGCCGGGGCTCGTGGCCAGGTAGGCCTCGAAGTAAGTGATGTGCAGCCACATGGTCAGCGGCCAGGCGGTGGCCGCGCAGATGCCGATAATGACCACGATGAAAAGAACCGTGGCGGGCAATTGCTTGGCAAAGGCCTTGAGTGCGGGCAGCGAAAGCCCACCGCCGCAGACCCAACCGATGGACAAAAACGCCATCACCTTAAAGGCATAGAGCGGCTCGAGCGTGTGGCCCTCCGGCAGCAGGAAAGAGACCAGCACCGTCAGCAGCAAGGGGCCGAGCACCGCGGCGGCGGGGAGGTGGAGGAACGAGCCTACCTTTTCGCCGATGAAGGCAATGGCGATCACTAGGGCAACTATCCACCAGGTGGTTTCGCCGTCGACCGAAAGATCCGCTCCCTCGCCGGCGGGCGTATCCAATAAGGCGACCACGGCCGGTAGCGATACCGAAACCACCAATAGGCGCAGGTATTGAGTAAGGGCGACGTATCGGAAGTCGGCACCGAGTTCGTCGGCAAGCGCGGGCATCAGCGAAGCACCACCCGGCAGCATGGATAAAATACCGGTTTCGGAGGAGACATCGTGGGGCTGCGCGCGGTGTAAGAGTTGGCCGCCGATAACACCTACCATCAAGGTGACAAAGGACATCGTCAGGGCGGCAGGCAGGAAGCCCAGCAATTGGCCCACCGGCACCACGGTCAGCGGAATGGCAGCCATCATGCCGATAAAACCGCGCGACATGCTATAAAAACTGCGGTTCACGCGCAGATCTTCCCCAGTAAAAAGCGCCATGGCGCCGGAGGAGAGGATCGCTGCCAAGATCCAGGCCGCGGGTACGTGCCACAGGCTAAAGAGCCAGCCCAGTACGACCGATGCCGGGACGACAACGGCCCACCGTGCCACGGTATGGGCACTAAGCCCGGTGCCTTCCTGCTGTGCGGCCATGCGAGCCTCCTAGTTCTGCTGCGACAAGAGTATAGTGCCTCTTTCTGCTCCACTACGGAGAGGGCGATAGGCGGGTTATCACCTTACATCGTTCAAGATTTATGATCGTGGGCATGGAAATCGATGTAGCGCAGTGGGTGATTCTTTTCTTCGGTACCGCGGCCGCGGGGTGGGTTGATGCGGTCATTGGCGGTGGCGGATTGATCCTGATTCCGATGCTGCTGGCGGTTCTGCCCGGCCTCGCGCCCGCGGCGGCCCTGGGTACCAGCAAGCTTGCCGCGGTGACCGGCACTGGTTCTGCGGCCGTGACCCTCGCGCGAAAGGTCGATTTGGACAAGGCGGAGATGGCGCGCTTCCTCCTCATCGCGCTGGTGTGCTCAGGCCTAGGCGCGAGCGTGGCCTCGAGCCTCGATAAGGACGTCATGCGCCCCATCATCATCGTGCTCATGGTGGCCGTGGGCATCTTCGTTGCGTTCAAGCCAGACTTTGGCAGTAGCGACTCGGCCGGTACCCGTGGCGGGTGGCGGACCGTCGTGGTCCTATTACTCTCCGCCATCATTTCCTTTTATGATGGCATCTTTGGCCCTGGTACCGGCATGTTTTTGATCATGGCCTTTACCTCTATCTTTGCGCAGAACTTCTTGACCTCTGCGGCCATGGCCAAGGTGGTCAATACCGCTACCAACTTCGGTGCGCTCATCGTGTTCATTATTGGCGGGCACGTGTGGTGGACGCTCGGCATCGTGCTTGGCGTAGCCAATATCGCCGGCGCACTTCTCGGTGCTCGTACCGTACTCGGCGGCGGTGCCAAATTCATCCGCTACGCGTTGCTTACCCTCGTGGTGGTCATGAGCTGCTACCTGGGCTGGCAGCAATGGGGCTAATTACATCCGATTCTTGGTGCGCGCGGTAGCAACCGCGTTCCACGGGTCCTCCGGCCAGGGGTGCTTGGGGTAACGGCCGCGCATATCGGCGCGCACGCCAGCATAGGGTCCCGACCAGAAGCTGGCGAGATCATCGGTCACCGCAAGCGGGCGGCCGGCGGGGGAGAGCAGGTGGAATTGCACGCGGTGGCCACAGTATTCGGGGGATTCGGCTAGTCCAAAGCATTCTTGCAGCTTGATATGAACCACGGGGCGATCGCCGGACCAGTCGATTCGTGCGTCCCGGCCGGAGGGGACTGGGAGGCGCTCGGGGGCGAGCTCGTCCAGGTGGGTGGCTTCCGGCCAGGGAAGCAAGCGTTGCAGCGCGGGGTACATGTCTAGCTTGGCGGCGGGAGTTCCCTCGGCGATGCGGTGTAATTCGGGACCGAGCCACTCGGCGGGATCCGCGGAATCGACATCGGGCCACGGATCGCCAAAGTGGACGTGCAGGTGGCGCAGGCGGTCTTTTAATTTTTGGGCCTTCTCGCTGAAGGTAAAGAGTCCTAGGCCTTCTTCACGGATGCCGGCGGCAAGCGCCTCCTCGGCTGCGGGGCCGGTGACTTTGACTGGGGTCTCGGACAACGTGATGGCGCCCGCGGCCTTGACCTTGACGCCGCGCACGCGGCCATCGCGCAGGAAGGCGCGGGTCTCCTCGGTGACGCCGATGGTGTCTAGCGCTGCGGTTTCCTCGATGCGGGCGGCCGAGCGGATGATGGCATTGCCCGCATTAGACAAGGACACCTCTGCGATGGCGAGCCACGGGGAACCGGCGAGGCCCGAGTTATCGAGCAGGCGCGCGCGGGTGCCGCTGGCCAGCAGGTAATCCTCGCCCATGCGCTTGGCCACCTGCTCGGGGAAGGCGGTGGCGACAACCTCTCCGGGATCGGCGGGGCCGAGATCGTCTACGAGGCGTGCCAGCCGCTTGACCTCCCTCTGCGGTGGGTGGTGACGGGTGAGGTCGGGGGTTAAGGGGGCGTCGCCAAGCGAGGCAATGATGGGCGCGGCCTGGCTACCGTGGCGGAGCAAGGAAGCGCCGAGGCGCGGATCGGTGGGCAGGAGGGCGAGCTCCTGCGTGGCGCCAATGCGCTTGAGAGTCGCCTGCGCGGATGCGAGGGCCTGGGCCGGGGGCGGATCGAGCAACGGGAAATCCGGGCCCGCGCCCCAGCAGTCCAGAAACAGCGCGGCCTGGGTCAGGTCCGCGGACAGGATCTCCGGGGTGGTGTGCGGAGAAAAGTGCTGGTAATCATCCTGCGAGTAGCAGCGAATCACGGTGCCAGGCGCCTCACGGCCGGCACGACCAGCGCGCTGATCGGCGCTCGACTTCGAAGTAGACACCGTCACCAGCCCGGACATGCCACGCTGCGCATCGCGCCGGGGAACGCGGGAGAGCCCAGCATCCACCACCACGCGCACGCCCGGCACGGTCAGCGAGGACTCCGCGATAGAGGTAGCCACGACGATGCGCTGTTCATCGGTATACAGCGCGGCGTCTTGCTCCGCGGTGGTCTGCTTGCCATGCAGGGGAAACACATTATGGCCGTCCAGCGCCTCGCACACGAGGTTCACCTCGCGCACGCCGGGCACAAAGACCAGCGTTGATTCGTGCTGGCGGGCTGCCTGCTTGGCGACGTCCCCATAAAACTCCCTCGCCCCCGCCGCCCTGCCCGGCATGGGGGCGTAGTGGATATCGAGCGGATGGGTGACCGCCTCGGTCACGTGGACGGGCGCGTCCATAAGCTGGGAAAAGCGCTGCGCATCCACGGTGGCGGACATGGCGATGACGCGGAAATCCTCGCGTAGCTCGGCCAGCTCCAGGCACATGCCCAGCACCAGATCCGTATCGAGCTGGCGCTCGTGGACCTCATCGATGGCAACGGCGGCCACGCCCTCGAGTTCCGGATCCTTGAGCAAGCGGCGCAGCAGCACACCCGGCGTGACGAACTCGACCTCGCTGCCCTTGCGGAACTCGCCCCGGATGGCAAAGCCCACCTTCTCCGGGGTGCCGCTGAGGGTACTCAAGCGCTGCGCGGCCGCACGCACGGCCACGCGCCGCGGTGCGGTGACGATGACCTTGCCGCGCCCTGCCGCATGATTGGCCAGCGCCGGTGGCACGAGCGTGGTTTTACCCGTACCGGGCGGGGCCTGAATAACCACGTTTCCGGTGCTCGGCAGCGAATCGATAGTCTCGGCTACGGGCAGGCCCGCGCCGATGCGAGCGAGATCAAACATTTAGTTGGCGGCTCCAAAACCCTCGACGGGGCCGTTGAGATCCTGGCGCTCCCAGGCCTCCTCGTTATCTTCTAGCTTGCGCACCACGCGGCCGGGTGATCCCAGGACCAGCGAATTATCCGGAATATCGGTGGTAATAAGCGTGCCCGCGCCGACGACGCAGTTCTTTCCAATCGTGATGCCCGGCAGCACGGTGACATTGGCACCGAACCAGGTGTTGTCACCGATGGTGATGGGCTTGGCAATCTCCCATCCACCGGCGCGCATCTCATGATCGTTGACCGGATGCCCCACCGTAATCAGGGAGCAATTGGGGCCCACCATCACGCCATTGCCGAGCGTTACCTGGGCCTGAGCCAAGATCGTAGCGCCGAAGTTAATGAAGACGCGCTCGCCGCATACGAGGTTGCAGCCGTACTCAAGGTTGAGCGGCACGTGCAGGCCCGGCACCGCGGATTCTTCCGGCAGTATCTCGCGCAGGATGCCCTTGGCACGCTCTGGGTCCGTATTCTGTAGTTCATTGAGCTGCTTAACCAAGCGGAAAGTGCGTTGATGTTCGTCCTTAGCCTCCGGCATGCTCGGCAGGAACCACTGCCCACCGGTCATCCGCTCCCATGAGCCGTAGCGTTCCAAGTCCTGCCGCCCCTGTGCATCCATGGGTGTCATTGTAGAGGGTGGGTGGTGTTTAATAAGTATCTACGGAAATCACTTAGGTTCCGGTAGATCACAAACTCACATGCCGCTTTTGTTGGCTCGATAAAGTTTGTAGACGACATCGGCAAAGCGGTTGCTGATTCTCAGAGTTAAGGTTGAGTGTTAGTAGAAGGCCAAGCACAATGAGTGAGCATATGGAAACAGATTCAAGAAAAATCGTCGATAATATTTTGAGCGATATGGCGGAACTCAATGACTGGATCTGTATTGCTGATGCAACTGGGGCGAATGGGAAAAACTCGTTTTATGCTACGTATGACGATGTCGTTACCATCCTTAACGCAGTCAAAAACTCCTCAGCAGTGACGCTTGGAAAGGTCGGCGCAGGATTTCAAGACCTTCCGGATACTTGGTCTCCTAGGGAAATAGCGAGCGAAGTGTTTTCCTCCCCGAATCCTACCGCTGAGATGATGGAGTTCTGGATAAGGGAAATAGAAGACCCCCAGCGTTAGCCCCCGTAATCTTCATACCGCAAGTATGACGTTATGGATGAGGTGAATTCTGCACCCGGGGAGGAGGTCTATTCCACCTTTCGGTCTGGATGGATTACCGCAGTTTGAACTCGACGACGTCTACTTCGTCATCGGCAGCTAATCCGGGATAGTGAGTATCTATCGCTTTCTGAAGCTCCGTGAGAGAGCCAAAACCGTCATTTCGAGCTTGCTTTTCCGACAATTCACTTCGCTGGGTGGAGGTAACGGCTGTGACCTGTGCAGGAATGGTGACGATCTCTCCAGATTCCTTTTCGAAGACAATTTGAGCGCTTCCTTTATGGAAAGGATCGTCTACCCGACCTCGGGATATAGACTATCGACCGCTTCTCCGTTTTACGTCGACTTATCGACCTGCTGCGGCGTGCCCTGAGCCGCCGCTTCTATATGCACGCCCTCGACTACTAGCAGACGTCTAGAGACAGAACAGCGGGAGCTGCGAAACCACACGCAGGTCTTATCCGCAATCCCAGGAAAACTCGACCCGATCGAAATCGCGCGCAGCGAGGTCATCGGGATGGATGTAAAAGTTTCCAACCCCGGCGTCGCCCCATTCGCAAGGGCCATCCTGGTCTATTGTCGCGAGCGTAATTCGGGGATCTGCCGGCTCAAGGGGGCTTTCGTTCCAAAAAATTTCGTATCCACCGAGCGAGGATCCATTAATATGCCCCGTGCCAATGGGTTCTAGGTACTCATCGGCATGAGGATCGACAGTAAAGCCCTGTTGTTCTGCGCTCGCGACAGCCGCGAAAAACGCGTCTTTCATCGATCTTTGATCATCAAGGCTGGGTTGCTCAAAAGTCGTCTTCCCTCCGATCACCCAACGCGAAACAATGCCTGCCTCAGACAAGTGAATATCCACGTAATCCCGGCCTCTCCTTAACAAGGTGTGGGGGTCTGTCGGATCGAAAATGGCTCGGCCGTACTCATGGGCGCTGTAATTAACTTCCTGGTCGAATCGAACTCCGTCGATCGTGACGGGAATGAGTGGCTTGGGAGCTGGATGAACGCCTGAATCCAGGATCTCTTCCTCGGGCATCTTGCCCACATGCGGTGCAGAAAGGTCTTTGAAATACCTAGCGAACGGGGTGGGTTCTTGGCGTGGATCCTGCTGGTCCGGGACCATCCAAGAGTCACCCCAGGAATCACTATCAGGCACGAATAATTGAAGAAGCCCAGTCGTGGGGAACCCCGGAAGCTGCTCGAGCTCAGAGAAATTAAACTGGGCAATGAAGAACATGGGCCGGCCGTCGTAATACGGGTAGGGCGCGTGTTCCGGAAGGTAGGGGGTGCCACAAACCTTCGAAGTGGTGGGCGAATCGGGGCGTGAGCTCTCCTTAAGCGCAAGAGCAGGGCGGGTAGGGATGTCGTCGAAAGAGTACTTCAGGGAATGTGCGGTATCAAAGTCGGTCACTCTAATAACTGTAAGGTAAACCACTAACCCCCGCATATATCCAGGAAACAAAACGAAGCGCCCCTTCCTCTAACGTGAAGGCTAGAGGAAGGGGTGCTATGTGTAGCGAGGGAAGGATTCGAATCTCTACTGGAGTTTCCCAGGCGATTGCTCGTTTGTTGAGTACTGTGTGCTAGCCATGGGGCCTCAAGGGCGAAAGGTCTCATCGCCAAGTGGTTGCGTCCGCTAGCGTGGCGGTAGCTGGATTGTTCTTACAGCAGAAGATCATGGCTTCAGTGGTCGTGGGATAGTACTTGACGACGGATCAATACTCATTCCTCTAGAAATACTCAAATTGTCACCGGTCAAATACAGGTTTTGAGAGTATCTATTTCATTCTTGGTGAATTGTCCCAGGTGTTGTTCCGTTTGAGTAGATGAGAAATCCGGAGAATGGCAAGAAAATTTGATCAGGATGCGAAGGACTGTGTGGTCCGTCTTGTAGAAGACCACATCTTGGCGGGTAATCATAGAAATCAAGGCAAATGTCTAGGAACAAAACCCAGGGCACTTCAATCGGCCACCATGTCGTTTGTAATGCCGTGAAGGCGGGAGTTTTAAATGGCCTTGCCGTCTGGGTTGAGCAGTGTGTGCCAGGAGTCGATGGTTTCGGTGTCAGTGACGGCAAAGACCGGTTCGCTCGGTGCGCGCGGGGCGTAACAGTTGCGGAGGTTTTCTAAAAGCCCATGGCCTTAAGAGCAGAGGCCTATACCGACATGGAGGCCTAAACGCTATCGAACACTGCGGCCAGACTAATTTCTGTGGATAACCACGCTGGTTCTATGCGGGTTGTCCACAGGGTGAGTGTGGTTGGCCTTTCGCGGCAGGCGCAGGTGTGGTTGCTTTAGTGCTATGAGCACTTCGCAGAACTACCCAAACACCACTCCGACTTCCACCACCACTACCGCTGAAGGCGGTCAGCGGCGAGGGCAGAGCGCGCGAGATATTTCCCCGCAAGAGTTAAACGCTGCTACCCAATACATGATTAATGAGTTAATGAGCCAGGGAATGAGCGAGAAGGAAGCCATAGAGTATTTAGAGCGTGAGTTGGAGGCTATCCCTGATGATTTTTGGGCCAGCGGCGACTAAGGATTAGGCCTGTTTTCTTGGGCGTGATTAGAGTTCGGCGTACTGGTCGCCGTCGTGCTCTGCTATTAGCTCTGGTGCCTGGTTCTTAATCTGGTTGTCGTGTCGTTATTCGCGGCCTGGTAGCCGGTAGGAGCCTCCTCGTCTAGTTCGAGGATGGCGAGGAAGTCGAGATCGTTTTATTCCTACGGGCCATGTGGGGTGGTGGTCTTGAACAGATTCTGATCCTTGGCGAAGATAATAGGTCTTGGTCGATTAATCGGGGCATTGGGTTTAGGGTGAGGTCATGCTTTTTGATTCGCTGCCGCGGCCGAGCGTGCGTGTAGCGCCGGGGGTGGGGCATGTGCCGGGATGGGTGGGCGTCGATAAGCAGAGGGCCTTGGTAGATGAGATGCGTGGCATTGCGCGCGAGTATGCGAATACGCCGATGGCGATGGTACGGCCGCGGTTGAAATCCGGCGGGCAAATGAGCGTTTTTCAGCTGCATCTGGGCAGGTATTGGCATTATCCCAGCTATCGGTATGTAGACAATATGGACGGCACGCGGGTTCCGCCGGTGCCGGAGAGTTTGCGGCGGATTGCTCCGGGGGCACTGCGCGCCGCGGCGGAGGTAGCACCTGAGCTAGAGCTGTGGGTGGAGAACTTCGTGCCGGAAATGGCGCTAGTTAATTACTATCCGCCGGGCTCGGCCATGGGCATGCACGTGGACGATTCGGAGGAGTCACTCGCCCCAGTGATTTCGCTATCCATTGGGGATGAGGCTCTTTTCCGCATGGGGCATACCGAATCGCGCACGCGGCCGTGGGATGACATCACGCTGTGCTCTGGGGATTTAGTGGTCTTTGGCGGGCCAAAGCGCTTTGCCTACCACGGGGTAGTGCGCGTTAATGATGGCACGTTGCCGGAGGGGTGCGGGTTGAGTGAAGGACGTATCAACATCACTATCAGACAAGTATCTGCACGGGCGGTAAGCTAGGGATGTTACATAAAGCTTGAAGGAAAGAAGGTTCTCTTATGTCTCGTATCGGCATCATCATCGGCACTACCCGCGATAACTCGGCCGGCAAGGTAGTAGGTGAGTGGCTCTATGATCTCGCCCAGGGGCGCCAGGATGGGGTGGAGTACACCCTGCTGGACCTCAAGGAGTTTGATGTTCCACTGCTGACCACTGACGTCATTCCTGCCACCGCCAATAAGCAGTATGCGGATGAAAAGGTGCAGGCGTGGTCCGATGCAGTGGATGCCTGCGATGGTTTCGTATTTGTTACCCCGGAGTACAACCGCTCCGTGCCGGGTCCATTCAAGAATGCCTTCGACTGCTTGGCCGGGGAGTGGACCGGTAAGCCGGTTGCGTTCGCCGGTTATGGTCCAGCGGGCGCAATCCGCGGTGTGGAAGCATGGCGCACCGTCGTGGTCAACTTCTCCATGCCGCAGCTGCGCAACCAGCTCGATTTCGGTTTCTTTACTGACTGGACCGAAGGCGAATTCCGCCCTGTAGATGCCAAGGTGGAACGCACCAATTCCTTGTTGGCCGAGCTGGAAGATGCCGTTTCCGCATAATCAGTTCGCACAGCGGCCACGTTCTGGCCCTGCAGTAGGTGAACGAGACCGATAACGTGGCCGCACGTTGGCCAGATACACTTCAGCCCCCGCTGCTCACGAAGTGAACTGGCCCCCGAAAGTTGGACTGGTTTAATTCTAGGCGGTTAGGGCTTCAAGGGTCTGATTTCGATATTGCATCGGGGTCAGACCCTTGAGTCGTTGTTGGATGCGTTCGGTGTTGTA
>NZ_JAVBIF010000009.1:0-83479 GCF_032821615.1 Corynebacterium tuberculostearicum
ATGCAACTCAACCGCCGCCCCCGCAAAACCCTGGGCTTTCAAACACCAGCCGAGAAAATGGCAGCACTGATAAACTCAACCGAAACATAGGAAGTGTTTCCACGACCACTAGAATCCGCCAGATATAAAAAGTAAACAATAAGTTAATCTTAGTTAATAAAAATGAAACTCTTTATCGTTAACGATGACAACTATTAATAATTATGAAATTATTTTATCGGCCCGGAAAACGGGTATTTCATTTCGGAAAAGGAGAGAAATAGATGCGGAAAAAAGTCTGGCTTCCGCAGCCGCTGCTTTTGTACTAGGTGCTGGTGCACTTGGGGGAACTGTTTTGGCAGGAGAACTTGTCGATGGGGGTATGTGGGAACACGGTAAGGGTGGAGGACGAGTGTGGTCGAACTACCACCATCCCAGTGTTAATCACGGTAGTTCCGTGAATGGCCACAAGTACGTTGACTCTGGCTGCCAGCCAGCGAATACGTGGGCCCGTGCGCAGGCATCATCTCGTTGGCTCGGGGCGGATGGCGCTTATTACCGCTTGTGTTAATAGAAGGTAAGCGTCACAAGGGTCGCCGTCATGGGCGACCCTTGCTTTAGTTAAGGAAGTATTTCATGAAAGAAGGCGTTAGCCTTTCTCAACGAATTCTCGCCGCATTTTGCGTACTATCCGCATTGTTCTTGGGGTATTGGGCGTTTGCGATGACGCAGTCGGAGGGAATATTTGAAACCGGCTCTTTCATTAACGTCGGATCGAATGATGGCCAGGGCTCTGAAATTCTTGCTGCACTCGATGAGGCTGCGCAATCGAAGGGTGAGCGCATTGCAGTGGAGCTCGAGCAACCGGACCATACCGACGTCTACGCCGCAGGGGACTTTGGCAGCAGTTGGTACGACACGATTGCGCCGGGCAGTCCAGTTCGCGTACACGATCTGTCGGAATTACCGGATGAGGATCCGCGTCAGCTTCTCCAACTGTCCGGAGGCGAGGATTTCAAAAATACAGTGTATGGGATTCTGGATGCTTACAGCGCGCAGCACCAGGAACTTGAAAGCCTAGAGTGGTCGTTCCTTTTTACGGATACCGCGCTAGCCGGAATTTATTTTTTGATTCTGGCCACGTGCTTTGCTGTCGTCGTGGCCGGCGCGATCGCACGAACGAGGGATTATGCCGTGTGGCAGCTCATGGGACTATCGCCTAGCGTCATATTTGCACGTGAGTTTCGGCGTTCTTATGCAAGTGCATTTCTTAGTGCACTGGCCATCGGGGCGGTGGCATTGGTGCTATGCGCAATATTAGTTTCACCACGAGTGATGCTAGGGATTATGCGTTACTCGGCAGTATTTCTGTTCCCGCTTCTCGCTGTCATGGTGGTGGCATTCCTCCTGACTACATGGGCGTGTAAAAAGCTAGCGCTGAGGGATCGGCTCAAAGGGAAGCTGCCGCAGCGCAGTACCGTGGCAATTGTCGTTTTGTTGAAACTCGTGCCCTGCATTGCAGCTGTAGGACTCATAGCCCCAGCACTAAACCACCTGCATGAAGTGGAGGTGCAAAATGGCGTTGGTAACTTCTGGAAGCAAGCCGATGATCTGCAGCTCCTGGAACTTTCAGGGGCGCGTGATAGCGAAGGCATCGTAGATTCAACACACAAGTTATCCGAGCTTGCGCGGGCTAAATCTGCGGTTGGTCAGTTTCAATATGTACAGTTTTCTGAGGACTCACCGGCAGAGTTCGGTGGAGTCGGCCGGGATATGCTCAGTTTCAATTACACGGCAGCGATGCGTTCGGTGGAAGGCCCACTGCGCGAGGAATTGCAGAATAATCCGCCGCACGAACCCACGAGGTATATTCCGCGAGGACTGGAAGGCATTGCAGATTCGGTCCCGAAGGACTTCTATTGCAGCGAGCACGAATGCCCAGTGGAGATCCTCGATAGTGATGACTTTGACGTAGCTACTTGGCAGATAGATGAAACTGGTTGGGGAGAACAGATAAAAACTGCGGGGCCGGTGATGACCATCTATCCGGATGACCAGTTGCCGTCAGATAGAACCATTGTTGCCGGCATGACTCAGAATGGCACTGGCTTTCTGGGTGGGGTTCCGCCTGAGCTTCGCGATGATCCGGACCTTAGCAACTTCGTTTTGAAGACCAACTCGGCTGCACATCTTTGGGCCAAGGGAAACGCATCGCTGCGTGCCGATACCGTTGCGTTGGTCCTCGGTGTCATTGCTGCGGCTTTGATTGCGCTAACCATGGCGGTCATTGCGGGCTTTTTGTATCGAAAGTTGTTTGCACAGCGGCTTCGCGTCTACCGGTTCATGGGAATCCCCATGGCTCGGGCGTATCGATATTTATGGCTTGCTGACGCCGCAATCTGTTGTGTCACCATCGCTTATCTATGGTTTAAAGGCGGCCAAGCACGAGAGCTAGAACGTATGAATAGTATGCCCGCCGTCGTCGCTCAGCTGAAAGTAACGCCAGAAGCAATGGCCTACGGGGTTGGGCTTTCGATTCTTGTGGCTGTCGTTTCAGTAATGACAATGGTGCACATCTCATATCGGGCAGGAAAGAGATAGAAGAATGAATGAGGCCGTAATAAAGATTCGGGAAGGTCGCTACTCCATTGCTAAACGCACCTTGTGGTCCGGCGTGGATATAGATATCGCGCCAGGGCAAGTAGTCGCCTTAACTGGGCCTTCGGGCTGCGGAAAAACCACGCTATTAAATTGCTTAGGTCTTCTGGACTCGCTCACCGGCGGAAGCATGGAAGTGCTCGGTCACGATGCTACGCGTATGAAAGAAAGGCAGGCGCGAAAAGTGCGTCGCAACGATATTGGCTATCTATTTCAGGATTTTGCTCTGGTTGATACCGATTCGGTTGCCGATAATTTAGCTGTAGCATTGCCTCCTAAGACGCCGCAGGCTAAGAAGTCAGAAATTATTTCCGGTGCGCTGGAGCAGGTGGGCTTAGCTGGGCGAGAGAAGGAGAAAGCATTTTCCTTAAGCGGTGGCGAACAGCAGCGAGCTTCTTTTGCCCGTATCTTGGTACGCACCCCGAGCCTCATCTTGGCGGATGAGCCAACTGCGGCTCTCGACAGTAAGAACAGTGACCGCGTGCTGTCCCTACTGCAGGAGCAAGCCGCTGCTGGTGCTGCTGTCATCGTGGTTACCCACGATGATCGAGTCCGGGATCAATGTAGCGAGGTATTCGAGCTCAGCGCGTATTGCCATTGAAACTTTTAGGTTGCAATACCAATGTCAAGTTAGAAACCGCGAATTCCCGCACCCCTGGCACACGGGTGAGCCACCAAGCCCAGCTGGGATGATAGCGGGGGAAGGCGAGTTGGAGCGCGCCGGTGCGCTGTGCCCAGGCAAGGCCGGCGGAGCAGGGGACGTCGAAAAGCGAGGTGCCAAAGACGTTCTTGGGTGGATGTCCGTGGCGGCGGGTATAGCGGTCGCGGGCAAACTCACCGCCAATGTAGTGTTCCCACAGGCCGGTCTCATGGCCGCCAAAGGGCCCGAGCCATACCGTGTAGCTTAGGATGGTGAGGCCACCGGGGCGGGTTACGCGCAGCATCTCCTCGCCCATATCCCAGGGGTTGGGGATGTGCTCGGCCACGTTGGAGGAATAGACCACGTCAAAGGAATTATCGGCAAAGGGCAGGTTGGTGCCATCGCCGCGCACGGAATTGCTCAAGTGGATGCCGGCCGCAGACATTTCGCCGGCGTCCGGCTCCAATCCCACATAGCGGGCGCCGCGCCGGGCAAAAGCGTCCGCAAAATAGCCCGGGCCACCGCCGACATCGAGCACCCGTGCCCCAGAAAGCGGCACGCCTAGGTCGCGGCCGAGGTTCTCCACCAGCGCGGCCGTATCTTCCGCGAGCCCGCCGTAGAAAATCTCCGGGCGCGTCTGCTCGAAGCGGAAGGAACGCAGCAGCTGAAAGGAGCGGCGCAGCGTGGCCATCTCACGGGTATGTCTCATAACCCACTAGGCTAATACCTCACGATGAAGATTCTTTTACTATGCTGGCGCGATTCCACCCACCCGCAAGGCGGTGGCTCGGAGCGCTACTTGGAGCGAGTGGGCGAGTACCTGGCGTCTCAGGGCCACGAGGTGGTCTTTCGCACCTCCAAGCACATGAATGCCGCTCACCGCGAGGTGCGCGACGGCGTGCGCTATAGCCGCGGCGGCGCCAAATTCGGCGTGTATCCGCGTGCTTGGGCGGCGATGCTGGCCGGCCGCCTGGGGCTGGGAGATCTGCGCGGCGTGGATGCGGTGATTGATACACAAAATGGCATCCCCTTCTTCGCTCGGCTGGTGTCCGGGGCACCGACGGTGCTGCTTACTCACCATTGCCACCGTGAACAGTGGCCGGTGGCGGGTCCCCTCTTGGGCCGGCTCGGTTGGTTCCTTGAGTCCCGGGTAGCTCCGCGCGTGTATCGCGGCGCTCCCTATGTCACCGTGTCTGAGGCCTCCCGCCAGGATTTAGAGGCGCTGGGCATTAAGGGCGCGCACATCATCGCCAATGGCCTGGACCCGGTTCCGGACCACGTTCCTTCCCTGGAACGAGAGGCCGAGGTGCACCTGGTCACGCTCTCGCGCCTAGTGCCGCATAAGCAGATCGAGCATGCCATGGATACGGTGGCGCAGACCCCGGGCGCGGTCTTGGACGTCATCGGCTCCGGTTGGTGGGAGGCTAACCTGCGTGCCTATGCCGAGGAGCATGGGGTAAGCGATCGCGTGCGCTTCCGCGGCCAGGTGACCGAGGACTATAAGCACGCTTTGCTGGCCCGTGCCGATGCCTTGCTCATGCCCTCGCGTAAAGAGGGTTGGGGCTTGGCAGTAATGGAGGCAGCCCAACATGGGGTGCCCGCCGTAGGTTATACATTTGGCCTGCGTGACAGCGTTATCAACGGCAAGACCGGCATCCTGGTAGAGCGCGAAGAAGACTTCGTGGCGGCCACCAAGCAGCTGCTTGCCGACGCCCCACTTCGCCGCACCCTTGGCTCCAACGCGCGGGATTTTGCCGCTAGCTTCTCGTGGAAGAAGACCGGCGAGCAGTTCGCGGAATTGCTGCAAGGGCTAGTAGCGGACACGCCATCCACAAAGCGGTAAGCGCCCACGGAACCTGCGGCCGGGGCGCGTTCGTTTCCGCGGCTATGGCACCGTCCACCACGACCACACCGACGCCGATCTCGGCCAGCCGGTTCATATCGTGCTCTTCCCACGCGCGCAGCGCCGCCCGGTATTGCGGCGAGGCTTGGTCCACCACGGTGCCGTCTACGCTCAATTCCCCCGATTCCACCATGGCCACCGCCTTGGAATAGGGGTCGACGGCCACGCCGCTGGGTACCTCCACGAGGTTGGCGCGCTCCGGGAAGAAGGCCACGCGGCCGGCAATCGCGCGCA
The DNA here is from genome assembly GCF_032821615.1 of Corynebacterium tuberculostearicum. Lineage (GTDB taxonomy): Bacteria > Actinomycetota > Actinomycetes > Mycobacteriales > Mycobacteriaceae > Corynebacterium > Corynebacterium tuberculostearicum_H. Next base: position 5,415 of record NZ_JAVBIF010000009.1, read on the forward strand.
CCAACTGCTCATCTATCCCCGTATCCCGCGGCGCGAGCACCGCGAGGCGTCCTGGAACGGGCAGCAGCTGCACGGTCGCCGCCACGGTGGCCAGTGCCGCCGGCAGATTCGGCAGCGCCCCCAGCGAGGCCACATAGAGCGGCAACGCCAACATGGTCAGTTTCCCGCTATCACGCAGCAGCGCCGCCCCCGGTACGTGATCGATGGACCACACCAGAGCACCGGGAACCAGCCAGAAGAATATCGCCCCGCCGAGCCCAATCGCTGCGAGGACGCTCAACCGCGCGGGAACCCGCCACGCCCCGAGCAAGGCGATGATCGCCACGATGACACCGCAAACGGCGAACCCGATGGCTGCCTCGGCATTCCAGATGCCGCCCAGGCGCAGCAGTGCGCCCGCAGTGCCGACGTGTTCTTCCGCTCGCGGGGCAAACGCGGCCACCGCCGCTGCGCTATCGCCGGGCGCGGCGGGATTGAACAGGCCCGGAATGGCCCACGGCAAACACAAGACCACGCCGCCGAGCGCTACCCGCTTGCGGCAGGTCACCGCCGCGGTCACCACGGCAAAGAGACCACCCGTAGGGGTGAGTGAAGCTCCCCACATAGCCAGCCACGCCACCCAGCTGCGCTGCTTTCCTGCCCACGCGATGACCGGCAGCAGCCACGCAGCCACCGCAAGCGACCACTGGCCCTGCAGGAGACGCTCGATGACGAAGGGATTGGCCACCGCCACCGCCATCGCGCTCACCGCGGCGACCGTAGAGCGTGCCCAGCGCGCCGCGGTGAGCGCGGAGGACGCGGCAGCGGCAAAAATCAGCACCCGTGCCGCCCACGCGCCGCCCACGAGAGCAAGGAAACCGTCTTGCGGTGCGTTGCGGGCGGGTAAACTGCCGCCACCAAAGGCAGAAGGGGAAAGCGCCGGATGGTCAAGCAACGCCATATCGCGCCACAAGAACTCGCCGGGCAAGGCAAAGGGCCAGCACACCGCGGCCACAAGGAGGGCGCCCCAGATAAGGAGTAAAAGACGCCTAGCCTTCACGGTGTCGACGCATGTACATATAGGCGGCACAGAGCAATAGACCAACGCCGATGGCCTTGCCGGCCCAGCCGACCACCATCAAGGCGCGAATGGTGCGAATGACTGGGCGCACCTCATCAAGGCGCTCCGCGCGGGTCTCATCGGACCAGCGCAGATCGGCGGCAAAGATGGAACGGTCCTCCGTATCGCCATTCGCCACCATGGTGCCGGCCTGTTTTTCATCTGCCGCGAAGAAGATCTTGATGTTCTCCCGCAGGTCCACCATGGTGCCGGTGGTGGGCTCGACGGAGATATCGCGGCCGATGGTGTAGAAGGGCTCTACCGTGACCCGGTCAGTGGCATCTAGGCCGAGGAGCTCGCGCGACTCGGCGTCGTAGAACCGCTTCGCCGATCCGGAGATACGGAAATCCTCGGCCGCTAGCTGCCTATCGCCGGTGCCAGTATCGACCTCGGCGGTAATGTTTTTGCGCATATCAGCCAAGGAAATGGGCTGGATATCGTGGTGGAAAGAATAGGTTGGGATTCCGTCGAGCTTTTCCGTCGTGGTGAAGTCCACCGCCGTGGAGGATTGCGTCGCTAGATCGAAAAACGGATAGGAGCGCTGCTCGGTACCGGAGGGAAAGAAGTAGTTGATTCCATCGCGCTCGAAGTCGGTGCGGGCCATGCCGGTATCCAGCGCCGGTAGGACAAATCTCCATTTATCCTTTGGCGCGGCAACCGGGTAGGTGGACTCGCGGTTCAACACGGAATGCTCCGTGATTTGGGCAAGGGGAGTATCGCCGGCGAGCAGGCGAGAGAGCGAATCGGAGTTAGCGAGCGCATCATCTTCTGCCACCTCAGAGGTGGTGGTATTGCGCTCGATAGTGAGCAGGTCGTGGTGCAGGTAGCACCACATGGGGGCCTGCTTTTCCTGGCACTGCGGGTCCTTGCTATCGCCGGAGGCTTTGGCCCCGGCGATGAATTCAGGCGCTTCCATCCACACGCCTGCCGACGGCGCGGTGACGGTGTTGATGTTTTGGTCGAAGGCCAGCGGCCGGGTCTGATTGTTATACAGCGGCGGCACCACGGTACCCAGCACCAAGAAAATGACTGCGGCAATGACAACCCACGCCAGTGGCGAGCGTGGCCAAAGGTAGCGTTTCATTGCAGTAGTATGTCCAATCAGTTTCAGGTCGATCCGGGGTTAGGAGCAAGCGTGCAGCCGCAGGCATCTGTGAAAAGCGTACCCCAGCATCTGCCGGAGCTGGACGGTCTACGCGCGGTCGCCTCCCTTGGAATCATTGTCACCCACGTGTCTTTTCAGACCGGAACCGGGTGGGGGTTTGCCGGGCGCTTCGACTATTTCGTCGCCGTCTTCTTTGCGCTCAGTGCCTTCTTGCTGTGGCGCCGCCGCGGCTTGCACACCTTATCCGGCTATGCGCGCTCGCGCGTGGCCCGCCTATTGCCAGCCTATTATGCCTGCGTGGTGGCCGTGATGCTCCTGCTTCCCGACGCCCACTCGCTCACCCTCACCCAACTGCTGAGCAACCTCACCTCTACCCAGATCTATGTGGTGGACGGGCTAGCACCGGGGCTTACCCACCTGTGGTCGCTATGCGTGGAGTTCTTCTTCTACCTTGCCTTGCCTTTGTTGGTGTGGCTCCTCGGTACGCTGCCGCGGCGCTGGCGGGTAGCGGCCATCGCGCTGGGCGCCGTGATTAGCTGGGCCTGGGGTTTTGTTCCCTTTGTGGCCGATTACTCCAAGGATCAGGTCAATTCGCAGATTTGGCCGCCGGCGTATGCTTCGTGGTTTGCCGTGGGAATGCTGGCCGCGGAATGCGAAGAGGCCGGTGTTAGCCGGCGCGTGCAACGCGCGCTGCGGCCGCGCTGGGCATGGTGGCTCGTGGCAGCGGTGGTGCTGTGGATTTCCAGCCGCGAGTGGTTTGGGCCGCAGGGACTGGTGCATCCAGAACCGGGCGAATTTTCCCGCCGGATCATTGCGGGAGCGGCCTTCGCCGCAGTCGTGGTGGTACCGGTAGCGCTCGCCCCACGGGATAAGTCTTGGCTGACCAGCCCGCTCATGCAGGCACTGGGCGCGTGGTCCTATTCCATCTTCTTATGGCATGTGGCCATTCTGGGACTGGCGTTTCCGCTTACCGGGGTGCCGCTGTTTAGCGGGAAGCCCCTGGACTTTTGGGTGATTCTGGCCGTAACGGTGGTGGCCACCGTGGTGGTCTCGGCCGCGAGCTATACACTCATCGAGCGTCCCGGCCGGGATTTTCTCCTCGGTCGGAGGCGAAAAGACAGGCCACGCCCGCGGCACACAAGCAGCTAAGCAGGAGCGAATCGCCCGCATAGGAGCCCGATGTCCACGGCGCGCGGGCGAGGATCGCCCCGGCCGCCGCTACGACACCAGGAGCGAGGTAGGCGCGCGGGATGGTGGTCCAGCGCAGCACCAACCAAGCGGCAACGGCCGCGACCGCGGCCGGCCAGCCGGTCAGGGCCAGCGCGCCGAGAGCGACTACGGCCGAGGCGGCACCGCCGCGCGGCGCGCGCCACGTGGGCTGGGACGGGCGCCGCGTGGCCGCCAGGATGCACAGGCCGAGGGTGAGCAAGCCCAAGGCGCCGCCGAAGAGGAGGGTGGCGCGGTAAACCGGTTGGGCGCTAAAGATCATGCGGAAGTCACCGGAGCGGCCGGCCGGAATGACAAAAGCTTGGGTGGCCGCATCGATCTCGCGCGGGGTGAGCTCTTGATCGCCTAGGTAGCCGCGCAGGCCCGTATTGAAGGCGCGACCGGTGACCAAGAGACGATCCTCATCAGCGGCTGCAATCGAGTACCCGGTGGGCTCGGAAGAGCCTGCTGGTTGCCAGTCCTTCTCGCGCAGGCTCACCCACGGCCCCGTGGTGCGCACGCGGTGCGTGCCAGGGCTGAGGGTGAGGGAATCGCCGGGGGAGTAGCGGTGGGCGTCGATAAGCACGGGCTTGGTGGAATCCACCGTCACGCGCATGGGGCGCGGCGCCGTGAAATCGCGGATGAGCACGCCGGTATCCTGCAGCATGCGCTGGAAGAAGAATTGGTGCACGTCAGGCGAGGTATCCGGGACGGTCACCACGCGCTCGACCGGCTGGCCTTCCACCCCCAGTTCCGCGATCCCGGTGCGGTGGGATAGCTCCACGCGGATGGACTCGGTATCGCCGCCGGGAACGCGGACCTCCTGCGAGCGGAAAGGCTTGAGATCCACGTCCACCGCGGCGCTGCCAGAGCGCACGGTCACCGTGGTAGCGCTGGTGGCCATGAGCTTGAGACGCGGCTGGGTGAATTTGCCGCGCAGTTCAATCCACCCGGCATCATCGCCCGGCGCGGGCCACCAGGCGGTGGAGTTTTCCCCATCCACCGCGGCCGTGGCGGACTTCTTCGGCTGGGCGCCACCGAAGGCCGTGGCATCGGCGGCCGAGGAGGAAACCGCCACGGAACCACCGTGGGTTTCTACCTGGGTAAGCGGCCCAGTGGAGGGATAGTCGCGCAGGCGGTTATTCACGTGGCTGGGGTCGTCCGCGGCCAGGGGTGCGGAGATGGGGCCATCGAGGGTGCCGTAGTTGCGGTCTGTGAGCGTCGGGGTATCGGTGACGATATCGGCGTCGCGATCGACGAGCTGTCGGGTGGTGGGGGTGGAGTGGGCGTCGAGAAGCGCCAAGGCTTCCCCGCCGCCGGCCACGCGCACTGGCTCTGTCGGCCCTAAGGACATGCCGGCGTGGTTGAGCAGGATGACATCGACGTCGCCGAAGCGATGGACCTCGCCGCCAAACTTGCTGGCCAGGGCCTCGTCCTCGCCGGTGAAGAGATCATGGCGCACCATGACCGCGCCGATGCCCAGGCGCTGCAGGGAGCGAACGCCCGTGGCTGGGTCCTCCTTGAGTGCGGCCATGACGCCGTCGAGCCCGCGGATGGCTTCTGGCGGCACGAGCGGAATGGCATCGCGCACGGCCCAGGGGACATCGAGCAGCGGCTGGGCCGGCTCGTCGCGCGTCCATCCCCAGGTCTGCCGGGCAAAGGACGCCTCCGGGTAGATAAGCGTGCGGGTATCGGCGGCATGGGTATTGATAAAGTCCGTGGCCTCGTGCCAGTAGGAGGGCACCTCTTCATAGGCCCCCAGCGGCAACAAGCGCTGCGACCATGCCGGGGAGACCACCGCGATGCACAAGAGCAGCGTCAGTGCACCCACCGTCTGCCTCTTGGTGGGGCGCAAACTCCTCGGTAGTGGAAGATGGGCGCAGGCGCGCGCCACGCCTAACAGCAGTGGTATGTGCACCAGCGGATCGAATTTATGCAGGTTGCGCAGCGCGGCCAGCGGTCCATCGAGCGCATCGAGGTACCACGCCACCTGGCAGCCCAGCACCGCGATGCCCACCACCAGCATGACGGACCACACGCGCGGCAGCTTGCTAAGACCGTAGATACCCACGGCCGCGATGCCCATGGTGACCAGCACAAAGAAGGACTCGGTGGCTAGCTCATAGCCGGCCACGCGTTCGGTATCAACAAACGGCGTCCAGCTCGTGGTGCCGCGCAGGATCTCGGGCAGGTTGAGCCAGCGCGTGGTCACGCGGGCGGATTCGATGAATTCCGTAAACGGCGGGGCATAACGCCCAAGCACGACGAGCGGGCCGATCCACCAGGCCGATACCGCCAGGCACCCTAAGAGCCAGGCCGCGCCGGGTCTGAAGGCGCGGCGGTAGAGCAGGATTACTGCGGCCGGGATACACGCCGCGATGGTCGCGGTGGCATTGACCGCACCCATCAGCGCTACGGGGATGGTGGCCGCGGCGGCATCGCGCCAGGTGAGCTTGGCGTTGAGGAAGGGCAGGATAACCCAGGGAGCGAGCATGACCGGCCAGGTCTCAGAAGAAATGGCGGTCAGAGTAGAAAGAGTGCGCGGCGAGAGCGCGTAGAGCATCGCCGCTACCCAGACCCACCTTCCGCGCAGGCCTACCTTGCAGGCGAGCTTATGGAAGCCGATGAAGCCGACGCTTAAGACCAGCAGCCACCATAGGCGCTGGGCCACCCAATCGGGCAGGGGCTGGGTTAAAACGAAGAAAGGTCCCTGGGGAAAGAGATAGCCATAGGCCTGATTTTGCAGCTGTCCCAGGGTAAAGGTGTCCGTATAGGCGCTTAGCGCCCCGCGGAGAAAATGCAGCGGCTCGGCCGCCAGATCATGTTTGGTATCGGCGGCCGTCAATCCCCATGGCTGCACGAGGAGGATAAGTGCTAGGGCAAAGATCCCCAGCGGGTAGGGGCGGGCAAGCCGCCCGCGGAGGGTACGCACACCTAGTTGCGGGATCCGTACTCAGGGCCGCCCAAAACCGCATCGGAAGCAGAAACCGCATTGCCTTCCGGCACGGTATCGGTGCCGGAGAACTGTGCGATGCCGATGATGGTGATGACGCCGAGCGCGATGCCCACAACAGCGCTACCGATGGCAGGGCCAAGGGTGCGCTTGTTCAAAGAATCGGTTTCCAGAGCCATGGCTAAAGATACTAGCAGCTATTTAGAAGTATTCTGCCTCATCATCGTCCGCGTCATCCTCGTTTTCCTGCGGCACGATAAAGACGGGAAGGCCGGCATTGCGCACAATCTGATCGGCGGTGGAGTTAGTCCACCAGGCGCGGAAACCGGTCAGGGCGCGGGTGCCGGTCACGATGACATCCACGTCCAGCTCGTGTGCTGCATCAATGATGGCGGAGGAAATAGTGGTGGCGGATTCCACCAAGTGGGCGCGGCCGGCTAGGCCCAGGCTTTCGGCCAGCTCGATGCCCTGGCGGCAAATCTTGAGCGCCTCTTCATAGGCCGGATCCTCCTCGACGCTGTCCGGGGAGACGGTGGACTGGTGCATTCCGGTGCGGCTGACGGCGCGGGCGGTTTGCCGCGCTACCGGCTCCCAGGCGGTGAGGATTTCTACCGTGGTGGGCCGCAGCAGCTGGGCCGCGTACTCGAGGGCGCGGCCGGCTCGTTCGGTGCCATCGTAGGCAATTAGCATTGTCTCGCCGTTACTCATGTCACTAGTCTACCCACCGCTTGCGACAGAACGCGAGGAATATTGCACACTAGAAGGCATGAAAACTCCGCGCATCCTTGCCAGCCTCGCCCTCGTGACGGCCCTAGGCGCCTGCTCTACTTCCACCCAGGAGGACAATGAGAGCCAGGACTCCACCACTCCGGCTGCGTCGAGCTCACCTGCCGCAACGCATGAAGCGCACGAAGAGACCTCGCAGGAAGAGGCCCCGCAGCAGGACATCCGCGCCATGGCTGCCTCGGTGCTGATGCCGCCGGTCACCAACTACGACGACGCTAAGGCCAAGCTGGAGGCCGGTGTGGGCGGAATCTTTATCCCTAGCTGGGCGGATCCAAACCTGCTGCAGGAAGAGGGCCGCGATATTAATGCCCTGCGCCAGGAGGTGGGCCGCGACTTTGAGGTCTCCATCGATTTTGAGGGCGGGCGCGTGCAACGTTTCTCGGAGATCCTGGGCGAGTATCCCGCGCCGCAACAGATGGCGGCCGAGCGTTCCCCGCAAGAGGTGGAACAGCTCGCGCACGAGATTGGTACTACTCTCAAGGCACATGGCATCAACGTGGACTTTGCGCCGGTGCTCGACGTCGATGGCAATGGCCTAGAAGTGGTGGGCGATCGATCCTTTTCCACCGACCCAGCCCAAGCGGGTCAGTATGGCGCGGCCTTTGCACGCGGGCTGGATTCCGCTGGGGTCAAGGCCGTGTTCAAGCATTTCCCGGGCCACGGCCGCGCTTCTGGCGATACCCACCTGGCCGAGGCCGTTACCCCGCCGCTAGAAGAACTAGAAGGCCACGAGTTCATTCCTTTTAAAACCGCTCTTCCCCAAGCGCCCAATGCCGCGCTCATGATGGGCCACCTCGCCGTGCCCGGCCTGGGTGATGGTCAGACGCCTGCTTCCATCCTGCCGGAAGCCTATGGCCTAGCCCGCGAGACCCTGCAGTACGACGGGCCCATCTATACCGATGATATCGGCGGCATGAAGGCGATTGCGGATTCGCTCCCGCTTGCCGACGCCGTCGTGGCCTCCCTCAATGCCGGTGCCGACATGCCCCTGTGGTCCACCGAAAGTGACATTAATGCGGTGATCGACGCCGTTGTTGGCGCCGTCGACCAAGGCCGCCTGCCACTCGAACGACTTGCGGACGCCGCCCGCCATGTCAGCGCTCCCCCGGCCGGCGCTGCACCCGAGCCCGCACAGGACTAGGAAAAATGCCACTAAAACCGTTAACCTTTAAGGCGTGAAAAAGGCAGAAGGAAAAAACGGTGCTAAAGGCTGGCTCATCGCGCTCGGCGTATTGGTCGGCCTTGTCCTAATCGCGGGCATTGCTTATGCCTGGGATGTCGCAGCAAACCAGGACAAGATTCCGCGCGCCGTTTCCGTCAACGGCGTGGATATCTCCGCCATGGATCGCACCGCCGCCGTGGAGAAGCTCGAAGACGAGCTTGCGGGCGTAGAAACCGAGCCCGTGAGCGTTACCTCCGGCGACCTGCACACCGATTTCGTTCCCTCCGAGTCGGGCCTCGCCCTGGATAACCAGCGCGCCGTGGACAATATTGAGGAGCCTTCCCTTAATCCTTTTACCCGCCTGTATAGCTTCTTCCGCTCCACCCGGGATATTCCGGTGGAGACCAACGTGGATGAGGCCCAGCTGCAACCGGCCCTGGACCGCGTGAAGAAAGATCTCTCTACCGATCCAGTCGATGGCATGCTGGAGCTCAACAATGGTGAGCTCAAGGTCACCGACCCCAAGCTTGGCCAAACCGTGGATGCCGGCGCCCTGCACAATGCGGTTACGGATAATTGGCTCGATTCCGAGGGCGTAGACGTGGACCCACAAGAGGTAGAACCAGCCATCAATGATGAAGCCATCGAGGCCATGCGCACCGGCGATGCCGCCAAGGCGCTGGATAATCCCATTACCCTGAAGGCCAAGAATAATGTCAGCGCTACCTTGAATAAGCCGGAAATCTCCCAGTTCACCAGCATTGAAAAGAAGGACGGCAAGCTCAAGCTTGCCGTGGATACCAACCGCGCGCAGGAGCTGCTGGCCGAGCGCTCCGAGGGCGCCGATGTCCCCGGCGTAAATGCCAAGATTTCCTTCAACGGCAACGACAAGCAGATCACCCCGTCCGAAGACGGCGAGATCATCGACTGGGAGCCGACCATGAAGGACTTTGACAAGCGCGTGACCGGCGACGACCGCGAGTGGGATGCTACCTACAAGCCGGACCCAGCAGAGTTCACCACCGACGATGCCAAGAAGGCGACCTTCAACGACACCGTGGGCGAGTTCACCACTGAGGGCTACTCCGCTGCCTCCGGCAAGAATATCGAGCTGGTAGCCCAACAGGTCAACGGCGCCGTGGTCAACCCAGGCGAGACCTTCTCCCTCAACGGCCACACGGGCCCTCGCGGCACGGCACAGGGCTACGTTGAGTCCGGCATCATTATCGATGGCCACTCCGGCTCCGCCGTGGGCGGCGGCATCTCCCAGTTCGCCACCACCTTGTACAACGCTGCCTACTTTGCGGGCATGGAAGACACCGCCCACACCCCGCACTCGTACTACATTTCCCGCTACCCAGCCGGCCGCGAGGCCACCGTGTACGAGGGCGCCATCGACCTGCAGTTCACCAATACCTTCAATACCCCAGTCCGCATTGAGACCGACTTTGGTGGCGGCAAGATCACCGTGCGCCTGAAGGGCACTAAGACCGTCGACGTTGAGTCTGTGAACAACGGCCGCTGGGCCAAGACGGAGCCGCAGCGCAAGTCGGTGAGCGAGGATTGCTCGCCGTCGTCTGGCGCGCCGGGCTTCACCACCTCGGATACCCGCGTGATCAAGGACCTCTCCGGCAAGGAGATCTCCCGGGAGACCACCACCACGGTCTACGACCCGCAGCCCATCGTTACCTGCGGTTAAGCCATGACCCGGCCGATGCACACCGCGGTGAAGGACCCGGCGGACATCGATCAGCTGGCCCAGCACCCGGTTGCCTTCCGCCGCGTCGCCGGCCTGTTTCGCCCGCACCGCGGCACGCTGTTGCTGGTGGTGGCACTCATCATCGCCACCTCCGGGCTGACGGTGGTGCAGCCTTTCCTGGTGCGCCGCACCGTGGATGAGGCCATTCCTGAACACGACACCGCGCTGCTGCTGTGGCTCGTCGGCGGCATGCTGGCCATCACCGTGGTCTCCCAGGCCATCGGCGTTATCCAGTCCTTTCTGTCGGCGCGGGTGGGGCACACCATCATGCACGAGCTGCGCACGCAGGTCTTTGCCAACCTGCAGCGCCAGTCGCTGCAGTTCTTTACCAATAACCGCGGCGGTGAGATTCAGTCGCGCCTGACCAATGACATCGCGGCGATGCGCGGCATGGTGACCACAACCGCGACATCCGTGGCCAGCAACCTCACCATGACTGTGGCTACGTTGGTGGCGATGGTGGCGCTTTCGCCTACCCTCTCGCTTTTGTCCCTGGTGGTACTGCCGCCTGCAGTGTGGCTGACCCGCCGCGCCGCCGTTCTGCGCCGCAGCCTCATGGAGAAAAACAGCCGCGCGCAGGCAACATTGCAGCAGACCATTTCGGAGAACCTGTCCGTGTCCGGCATGCGCCTGGCGGCCACGCTGGGTGCGCAGGAGCGCGTCTATGACGGCTTTGAGAAAACCTCCCGCTCCCTCATCCGTTTGGAGCTGGAATCGCAGTTGGCCGGGCGCTGGCGCATGGCGCTGACGCAAATCATCTTCGGCGTGATGCCGGCCCTGATTTACCTGGCGGCCGGCTTGCGCCCGGGCATTACGATTGGCACGCTCATCGCCTTTTCCACCCTGCAGACCCAGATCTTCCGTCCCATTACCGGCCTGCTCAACGTGGGCGCGCAGTGGGTGGCGTCGATGGCGCTGTTTAGCCGCATCTTCGAGTACCTGGACCTGGAGCCCGAACTCACCGAGGCCACCCAGCCCGCCCAGCTTGCCGACGCCTCCCTCACCCTCCAGCACGTCTCCTACCGCTACCCCGGCACCGACACCGACGCGCTTTCCGACGTCTCCCTTTCCATCCCCGCCCACACCACCACCGCGCTAGTGGGGCATACCGGGTCCGGCAAGTCCACGGTGGCCGCACTTTTTGCGCGCCTTGCCGATCCGACCGAAGGCACCGTGCACCTGGGCGGGGTCGACCTGCGCGATATTCCACCTGAGCAGCGCGCGGAGGTCATTGGCGTGGTCTCCCAGGAGACCTACCTGATTCACGGCACGGTGCGGGAGAACCTCCTCTTCGCGCAGCCGAATGCGAGTGAGGAACAGATGTGGGCGGCGCTTAACGCCGCGCGCGTGGACGAGGTCATCGCCGCGCTGCCGGAAGGTCTGGACACAGTGGTGGGCTCGCGCGGCTACCGCTTCTCCGGCGGTGAGCAGCAGCGCCTTTCGCTTGCCCGCACGTTGCTGCGCCAACCACGGGTGCTCATCTTGGATGAGGCCACCTCCGCCCTCGACAACGAGACGGAGCGCGCCATCCAGGAGGCAGTGCTTGGCGCGGATGCTACCCGCTTGGTCATCGCCCACCGCCTGTCCACTATCCGCGATGCCGACCAGATCATCGTCCTCGACGCTGGCCGCGTGGTCGAGCGCGGCACCCACGCCGAGCTGCTTGCGTGCGGCGGTGCCTATGCGGCGCTTCTTCGTGCTGTCGACGAGGCTCAGAGTACGTAGAGAGCTCTTGTCAGGAATCTTAACGCTATTAACTCTTTGGTACGTGGGCTGTTGAAGGCTGAGAATCTAAATGAGTTCAGGGTACCTTGAGCGCTCTTGGTGACGCTTCCTTTTATGGGTCATCAAAGGGGATGTTCTACCTGGTGGTATTGGCAGCATATATGGTTCGTTTCGTCGTCGTTGGAAGGTGCTCTCTGGGAAGCTACTCTCCTGCGTGAAGCTTGCATTCTATGTAACGGGTGTAAAATCGAGCAGGCTTACCCCCTTAAAGGGGCAATGTGTTCAGTTTCACACAAAACTAGATGACGTCTCGAAAGCATTAGTTGAACTGCAGAAGGAGTCTTCACGTTTGGGTGGACCGTGCGGATTCTTGAGAAGTTTAGCCGGTTTTGCGGGGGAGGAGCTTTAGTCGGGGACTTTGCCCAACACGCTGGGGTAGAATCTAGTTATGTAATCCACAGGCTATCGTTAGTTAAGGTTGGGGCCTGCGTAGACGTTTCCACCTGAAAACTACTCCTACTCTCGGCAGGCGAAAGATTCTTAGCAACGAGTCAGGTCATGGTGCGTGAACCGTGGGGAATGGATTGCACACAGCCAATGAGGCGCGGTGCCTCATTTCAGAACTCGTGTAAAGGACCAGTTTCCGTGAACAAGATCTCTCGTACCGCTCGTTCAGTTGCCTTCGCTGCTATCGCCGGACTCGCTTTGGGCGTTTCCGCTCCGGGTGCACTGGCCCAGGAGAACCCTGGCGCTGAGCAGGGGGCCGTGAACAAAGCAAACATCGATTTCACTAAGAAGGGTTCGATCACCCTCTTCAAGAAGAAGGGTGCCGAGACCAATAGTCGGGCCACTGGTAAGGAAATGGCGGGCGTTCCGGGTGAGGCTCTGCCTGGTGTGACCTACAAAATCACCAAGCTTGATTACGACCTGCAGAACGGTGATTGGGCGACGTTCCCGAAGACCGCTGCCGATGCCAAGGGTCACGAAACCACAACGACTTTTGGGTTGACCACTGGTGACGACGGCAAGGTGGCCTTCGAAAACTTGGACTTGGGTATCTACTTGGTAGAAGAGACGAAGGCCCCGGACGGCATCGTTACTGGCGCTCCGTTCATCGTGTCGGTGCCGATGGTCAATGAGGCTTCCGATGCCTGGAACTACGACGTCATCGCGTACCCGAAGAACGCGGAAACCAAGACCGAGAAGACTGTCAAGGATGCAGATCAGAACATCCAGGACGCGTACACCTACACCATCAACGCGGATGCTCCGACCTGGGGTGCGGGTAAGAGCCTGACCGCCTTCCGCTTCGAGGATCAGCTGGACCAGCGTTTGGACTTCCAGAAGGTCACCGAGGTCAAGGCTGGAGAGACCGCTCTGGGTGCCGGTGACTACGAGGTCAACAATCCGGCTGAGAACGGAAACAAGCTCGTCGTTAAGCTGACCGACCAGGGCCTTGCCAAGGTTAAGTCCGGTGACAAGATGTCTCTGACCTTCGAGGTCAAGCGCAAGGAAGTGGGCGACACCACTGAGCTGAAGAACCAGGCTGACGTCATCTTCAACAACCCGAACACCGGCAACGAGGTCAAGAACAAGACCAATGAGGTCGTGACCTACCACGGCAAGCTGAAGGTTGTGAAGAAGGACGGCAAGGAGGACGGTAAGGTCCTGGAAGGTGCTGAGTTCGAGCTATACCAGTGCACCGCGGCAAATAAGCTGGGCGGTAAGTTGACCGTCAAGGAGCAGGACAAGTGGACCACCGGTGCTGACGGCACCATCACCATCGACGGACTGCACGTCACCGACTTCGCAGATAACGCACAGGTCACCGACATCAAGAAGTTCTGTCTGAAGGAAACCAAGGCTCCAGCGGGCTACGCACTGCCGGAAAACCCTGTTACCGAAATTGAGTTCACCCGCGAGAACATCGCGAAGACTGGTGAGCTCGAGGGTGACGACGCCGTCACCCTTGTTTCTGAAATTGAAAACATCAAGCGCGACACCCCGAACCTGCCGATGACCGGTGGTGCCGGTGTGGGCATCCTGGCTGCTATTGGCGCAGCAATTGTTGCTGCTGGTGCTTGGTTCGCTCGTCGTACCGCGCGCAACTAATAGCCGGGCGTAGTTCCGGTGGCGCAGACTGTCCATGATGGTCTGCGCTGCGGGTCGGGTAATCAAAATATGGTGCTCGACCCAGTGAGGGGACTGGGCTAGGTATAGACTTCAGTCCCCTTCATTCTCTTTCGTTGTAATCCCGGTCGCGCTGCGCTAGCGCGTGGGGCATTGTTTTGGGTGGTGCGGGTCGTTGACTACGGTGGTAGGCCAAAATGCAGGCCGACGGCACAGGCGCCGTGGAGGCCTAGTCCTTCCGGCGGTAATCGTTGTCGTTGGGTTGTTGGTGATGCTGTACCCAGTGGTCTCGACCGCATGGAACAATTGGAACGCCTCAAGAGTGGCGCAGGAATATGCGCGACTGGATAAAGAGACACCGGCGCAGGTGCAGGATTCGGTGTGGGATGCTGCACATGCATACAACGAAGAACATACGTCGGGTCCGATCTTGGATCCGTGGCTGAACCGTATCGGGGTAGACAATCCCGACTATGAGGCTTATTTGAAGCAGTTGGGTGAGACCGAAGCGATGGCCCGCCTCGTGTTCCCAGCAGTAGACGTTGATCTTCCGGTGTTTCATGGCACCGCAGATAAGACACTGCAGCGTGGTTTGGGGCATTTGTATGGTTCTGACCTGCCGGTCGGTGGATCAGGAACCCATTCCGTCATTACGGGGCATACGGGTCTGGCAAATTCGACGATGTTTGATCACCTCGACTCTGCCACCGAGGGAGATGTGTTCTATATCCAGGTTGCTGGCCACAAATTGAAGTACGTCGTAGACGACATTCAAGTTGTGCTGCCGAGCGAGGTAGATGGCCTACGGCCAGTCGCTGATCAGGATTACGTCACACTGATTACGTGCACCCCGTACGGGATCAACACGCATCGCTTGCTGGTGCGTGGCCATCAGGTTCCTATGGAGCCTGGGGAGGAGTCGGTGTTTGAAAACTCCCATGGTCCGGGCTGGCAATGGTGGATGTACGCGCTGTTGGCTGCGGTGATTGTCATTGGGTGTTGGCTGGTGTGGTGGCTGCGTCGCCAGAAGGCGGCTACCGGGGTGCAAGAAGTTATTAATAAGGAAAGTAGCGTGCGGGAGTAAGGCGATGAAGAGGTTGACAAATGCATGGTCGGCCCGAGTGGTTGCCGTCGGAGTAGCGTGTGCGGTTGCGTTCGCAGGGCCGGGCGTCGTTGCTGCAGAAGCGGTGCAGGTTGCCGGGCAGCAGTCCACTGGTGCGGAACGCACTTCGGCTACGGATACAGTGACAATCCGGCTGACACAAGGCAATCCCAACGACGATGGCCAGCCGCCCTCGGGAAAAATCCAAGGTGTCACAATTCATCTGGACCGGCTTGCCGGCTTGGACCCGACCAACGCTGACGACGCAGCCCGCGTACGGAACGCGAATCTCGACGAGGTTCGTGATTGGCGCACCGATGTGCACGTGGATCTGGTCACCAATGCCAATGGCGAGGTGACGTTTGATGGTCTAGCTCATGGCTTCTATGTGGTGACGTCTACAGCGCCGGATGATTCCTACCGAGAGATAAACCCGTTTGTGGTGGCGGTTCCATTCCACACGGTGGTAGATAACCCGAAACCAGTACCAGGAGTAATCGTGGCTAAGACCCACAAACCGGGTGAAACGCCGACGCCACCCACGTCGTCATCTGCTCCGAGCGCTCCGCCGTCACGCCCGGATACCCCGCAAACACCTCCGAACTATCCACCGACTAAACCAGGGAAGCCACCTCACCAACCCGAGACAACGCCGCCGGGTACTCCAAGTGCCGGTAAGACCTCAACCCCAGTAACGTCGTCGGGCAATGGTGGCTCATTGGCGATGACCGGTGCACAGGTAATCGGTGTAGTAGCCGCAGCGTTGGCATTGATTGCCACTGGTTTCGTGATGATTGCCTTTAGCCGTAGGAAGAATTCAGAAAGCGAGGGACGCTAATGTCCTGGACAGATTCTCATCCGGTCGAGCCGGTTGTGTACCGCTGGCGTGCTCTTGCGGCGTTCATTGCTGCACTGGCTCTCGTTGTTGGTGTTGCTGCACCGGCTGCTCTGCCCGGAATCGTTGGTGCCGTAGCCGAAGCACAAACCACAACCCTGCGCACCAAGCTCGATTCCGCAGACCAACTGAGCCTGACTGTTGGCGACTCCGCAACATTTGAAGGCCACTTTGTTGACGCCGGAACCGTGGAGGAGTTGGAATTCACTGTTGAGACTGCAGGACTGGAGTTCGACGGCTCGGCCTACACACTGACTATCGACGGCGAAGTGATCCCCGTCCGCGAAGGAGACAACCTCGTTGTAAAATCAACCAGCTCTTCAGTGACTTTCCGAATCACTGGCCTTTCTACTGACGTGCCAGCAGGAGCAGCTTTCTCATTGAAGACCCCAGCGGTCGTAGAGGATTCCGAACTTAGTGGGATGTCCGTCGATGTGCGGGGAGTAGCCGAGGAGACGCCCAGCACGTCTTCAACGGAATCCAGCGAAACCCCAGAAGCTCCTTCGGAAGTGACTGAGCCGCTGGAAATTGCTGACGTTGACGAGGCTCCAGCTCGCCTGATGGCAGCACCGAACATTACCCCGTACGCTGCAGGCGACCGAACCATCACGATGAAAAACGATGGTTACGTGCTTAAGGGAAGCCGCTATATCCCGAACTTTAAGATTCCGTCCGGTGAGCTTTTTGGCGGCCAGCTGTCCATTCCGCAAGGCACGGTGGTTACCCTCAAATCCAGCGTTAACAGTTATTTATCGACTAACCCTGATGACCTGACGATCTATTACACCGGTGCCAACGGAGGTTGGTATGAGACGAGGGTGACCTACAGAAGGATTAACGCTAGGGAATACCAGGTCACCCTGCCGCAGATTACTATTGGTGGCACCGCACAGATTCAGTTTAAGGGTGTTCACCGCGGGCCAGCCGACACAGAGTTTACCGCTTCTTTCACTGTTCCTGCGAAAGAGAAGTGCCAAGATTCGGATTTGGTTACAAGCAGAAAGCCAAAGCGCGAGCTCACCCCAGCTGAATTTGCCGACGGTAGCCCTGTCTACGTTGTGACCAGTGAACCTAAGGATCTTCGCCGAGACACTTCTATCCTGAGCCGGCAAGTAAATCAAGGCCGAGACTTTCGCCAGGTGGGAGAGTCCACTCCCTGGGTATACAATGCTCTAGCCTTTGATTCGAGTGATAACTGGCTTTATGCGGTAAGCCAGATTCGCGGTCAAAATGGTGATCCCTGCTACCCTGCAGGAAATCTCCTGCAGATCAATCCGGCAACCGGTGAAGTATATAATCTTGGGCCTATTTTAAAGGCCGGAAGTACCGGTACCCCGTTTGAAACGAGCGGCGACCGGGATCTCCTCAACGCTGGCGTGTACACCAGCGAGGGATTCTTTGTGGGCAACACGTCCACTTCTGGTAGCCGTCACCTTTATAAGGTCGACGTCGACAAAGTCACGGCTCAACGCGTGCTAGGAAGCCAGAAGTCCTACTCGGAGGACTGGGCGGTGCTCCCGCAAGCCCAGAAGTATATGTGGGGTTTCCAGAGTAAGGCTCAGGCAGGCGACAAGCTTATCCTTGAACGCATTGACACACAGACCGGCGACATCAGGACCTGGGATCTCACCGGCATCAAGACCTTCGATGGGCGCACGATCTCGAACCCCTCTGCTTCTTGGGGCAAGGCGTGGACCTACTCCAATGGAAACCTGGGTTTTGGCTCGGGTAGTGCGAATGCGAATCAGCTGGGCTTTGAGCTAAAGATCACCAACCCAGATGATGATAGCCCGAAGTTCGAGCTGGTCAACATAATGAACAACCTGCCTGCTTCATTTAACACGGACGCGGCCTCCGACCTAGTTCCGCCACCGCCAGGGCTGCAATCAAACATTGCGGTGAAGAAGCAACGCTCGGAGACCAAGGTGGTAAACGGCGAGGTGCGTACTTTCTGGACCATCTCCGTGGAAAACACCACGGATAACACCAGTTCGGGCGGCACATTCTGGGAATACCTACCAACGGATACTCACTATGGTGTGAACGCTACCGACCCCACGGCAAAGTTTGAGGGCTTTGGTCCGGGATCTACCGTGGTCAACGGCCGTGGTCCGGGGCCCAATGAGATCAAACCTGAGAGCGGCATTTACGCCGGGATGGACGTGCCGTCAGCCACAAGTGGTGAGGTGGGGTACATGAAGGGTTACGTGGGTACCCTTCCCGGACACGCGAAGGTAGAGTATGTCGTCTCTGCGCCGGTGCGAAAAGATGAGAACGGCAACCTCAAGACGGTGTGTAGTCCCAACAAGGTGGCCTTCCAGGCCACGGACGGGGAGTCGAGCCCGGCTGAAGATGACAACGTTGCTACTGAAGCCTGCTTGAATAAGGTTGCTGTCGACAACACACCGCAACCTGTTCTTGGTGCAGTGAATGAATACACTGCGAAGTACAACGTCGTAGTTGAGGCACCGGACGCACCTGGCTTCGACACCAACGACGTGATCTACGGCAAGCTCACGGACACCCCGAAGTTCGTTGGTGCTGCCACGGTGACTGGAGCCACTGTGGTCTTCAAGGATGAGTTCAACAGGACCAGCCAGCCGCAGTCGTACCTGGGCGCCGGTCCGTACGAACTCAACAAGAATGACACTCCGAAGATCATTAAACCTAAATCCAAGGGTGTTGGCGGAAGTACAGGGCAGCATGTCTACGAGGTGACGGTGCGTTTCAAGCTGGATCGTTCAAAGCTGGACAGCACCTCTGTACCCGCCGGGTACCCGAGCCAACCTGCAGGAAACACCCGCTGCTACACCAAGGATGGCCTGCACGAGCCCAACTTTGGACTCATGAACGAGGCAGAAATAGGCGGCTGGAAGGATACTGACTGTATCCCGCTGGAGACCAAGGAAACTATGGACGTCCTGCTCGAAAAGGCGAGCTATAATCCGGACAACCCGGACGAGATCCAAACCGACGGGTTGCTTGGCGGCGCGCAGTTCACCGTCCACCGCGGTGATGCTAACGGCAACCTGAAGCTAAACGCGGATGGCAGCGTCAACGCTGATGCTAACCCCGTGGTGAAGCAGTCCACGACCACCACCACAGGCCGCGTCAAGCTCGAAGGCTTGGACGCCCCTGGCGTTTATTACCTCATCGAGACCAAGGCACCGAACGGCTATAATCTGCTGCCCGCGCCGATCAAGTTCTCGACGGAGTGGGATCAGAATGGCAATGCAGTCATCAAGGTGCTCTCCGGGGGGACCGCGATCACCAGTAATAGGTGCGCTGAATCTGACACCTCTGCCAACTGTGTGAAGAAAATCGGCGTCCTTCAGGTCGCTGACATCACCAAGGGTGCACTGCCCAAGACCGGTGGTGAGGGCGTAGGCCTGTGGGCTCTCGCTGGCGCCGCAATTGTCGCGGCAGGGTGCCTCGCTTTGCGACGCCGCTGGGTATAGAACCACCGCTTGCGGCTACTTTTAGAAAAGGCCCGCTCTTCCAGGGAAGGGCGGGCCTTATTGCATGTTCATTGGCGGTTAGGAGTCTTGCGGGTCGTCGTCAAGCGCGGTGTCCTTGGCGTTGCTGACATATTTGCGCCACCAGTAGATGAGCAGAAGCACGATGATGGCAGTGGCAGCCAGGATGGCCCACATCCACCACTGCCAGTGAATACCAGAGCTGTTGAATGCGGCCTCGTCTTCCGGATCCATTGGCACTCGGTGGCCGGTGACGAGCAAGCGGTGGGTATTTACACCGTAGGGGGTGCAGGTAATGAGCGTAACGAGGTCCTGGCCTGGCTCACGGTGGAGCAAGCTGGTGTCCGCAGGCTCGACGACCCGAATATCGTGTACCTCGTATTTGAGCTTCTCGCCGCCGGCGGCGATGTAGAAAGCATCGCCCTTCTTGACCTTGGTGAGGTTGTCCCACAGCGTGGCATTTTGTAGGCCTGTGTGGGCGGAAAGTGCTGCGTGCCGACCCTCGCCATCACCTATGCCGCCGACAGGTAGGTCCGTGCCGTAGAGGTGGCCAGCGCCGCGGGAGAGTGCTTTTTCTGAGGTGCCATGATAAATGGGCAGATCGGAATCGATGGAGGGGATAACAATGCGGCCCATGGCATCGGTCTCCGACAGCACAGACAGGTATTGGCGGTAGCGCTGGTACTTGGGGGAGTCTTCGTCATCGGTGGTGGTCCAAGCGTCTTCCACACTGATTTGGCCCAGCTGCGCGTTGTAAGACTGCGCCTCGTCCCACGCGGTGTGCAGTACCTCAGGCGGGGCTTGCTTTTCCAGCTTGGCGTATTCCTCCGCGGCGCGGGATTGGGTGTGGTTGTTCCACTGCGTGGCCACGACGGGGTAGAGCAAGACACCGAGGCCGACGAGAATCAGGATCAACGCGATGATGGCGTTGTGGTTGGTGCCTTTTTTCTTGGCTGCGTCGGTGTTTTCCGCTGGTTCCTGCTTGCCCATTGTGTCCTTCCTGTGTGGGGTCTGTTGCGGTGCGTCCTGGTATTGGCGTGGGGGTAGTTTTTGAATCTCAGGCTAGGGAAGATGTAGCTCTGAGAGAAAACGTGTCTGTCTAGTCGCCGATAACAAAGCACAGGGCTTCATACCGATTCAGAGTTGCCTCGTCGATGACCAAGATTTGATCAACCGCGCGCTGTTCGTGGAGCTCATCGATTGTGCGGGGCGCAAGATCTTGAAGTACATGCTCACGCTCAGCGCGAAGATCCGCTGTGGTTTTAGGCGTGAAGATAGGGGCTGTCATGGTCCATCCTGTAGGTATGAAATTAGTCCATGAAATGGGAAAACAAGTGGAGCCGACGACGGGAATCGAACCCGCGCCAGCAGCTTGGGAAGCTGCAGTTCTACCATTAAACTACGTCGGCACTGCGCGCTTGCACGCTCCGGCCTACTATACACCGCGGCCTTCGGCATGAGTAGAATTGGGGCCGTGCTTCTTTCAGATCGTGATATCCGTGCCGCCATTGACGCCGAAGAACTGGGCATCGAGCCCTTCGACAGCGAACTTATCCAGCCCTCGTCCGTAGATGTGCGCCTGGATAAGTATTTCCGAGTCTTCAATAACTCGCGGTACACGCATATTGACCCCAAAGAGGAAATGCCGGACCTCACCACCTTGGTGGAGGTAGAAGAAGATCAGTCCTTCATCCTGCACCCAGGCGAGTTCGTGCTCGGCGCCACGCTGGAAAAATTCACCCTGCCGGCAGACTTGGCCGGCCGCTTGGAAGGCAAGTCTTCCCTCGGCCGTTTAGGATTGTTGACCCACTCCACCGCGGGCTTTATTGATCCAGGTTTTTCCGGCCACATCACGCTCGAGCTTTCTAATACCGCCAACCTGCCTATCGCCCTGTGGCCGGGCATGAAGGTGGGTCAGCTGGCAATCTTCAAGATGACTTCACCAGCGGAAAGCCCATATGGCACCGGCTCGCTGGGCTCGAAGTACCAGGGGCAGCGCGGCCCGACGCCATCGAAGTCTTACCTGAATTTTCGATAGGCTTAAACCGGCATTCACATAGAGCCTCTAATATGGGGCTTTATGCGTATGACTGTAATCGGCACCGGATACTTGGGTGCAACCCATGCTGCCTGCATGGCCGAGCTTGGCCATGAAGTACTAGGCGTGGACGTAGATGACAATAAAATTTCCGCTCTTAAATCGGGCAAGGTTCCGTTCTATGAACCGGGCCTACCGGAGGTTCTCGAGCGCAATATCGAGGCCGGCCGTCTTGACTTCAGCACGGACTATGAAGAAGCAGCCGCGTTCGGCAACCTGCACTTTTTGGGCGTAGGTACCCCGCAGCGCCGCGGTTCCTACGCAGCGGATATGACCTACGTGAAGGCCGTCATCACGGATCTGGTGCCCAAGCTCAAGGGTGATCACATCATCTTTGGTAAGTCCACCGTTCCGGTGGGAACGGCTGCAGAGCTCCAAGAGCTGGCCAATGAGCTTGCCCCAGAAGGCACCACCGTGGAAATCGCGTGGAACCCGGAGTTTCTGCGTGAGGGCTACGCCGTTAAGGACACCATCACCCCAGACCGCATCGTTCTCGGTGTGCGCGAGGGCGAAAGCCGTGCCGAAGAGGTAGCGCGCGAGGTTTATGCTCAGCCGCTAGCGCAGGACACCCCATTCATCGTGACGGATTGGCAGACCGCCGAGCTGGTCAAGGTCTCCGCTAATGCGTTCCTAGCCACCAAGATTTCCTTTATCAACGCCGTTTCTGAGATCTGCGAGATTGCAGGCGCGGACGTTACCGCTCTTGCCGACGCCATTGGGCTCGACGAACGCATCGGCCGCAAGTTCCTTGGCGCCGGCCTCGGCTTTGGTGGCGGTTGCCTGCCCAAGGACATTCGCGCCTTCATGGCCCGCGCTGGCGAGCTTGGCGCCGACCAGGCGCTGACCTTCCTGCGTGAGGTGGATGCTATCAATATGCGCCGCCGTGACCGCGTGGTGGACCTGGCCAAGGAAGCCTTCAATGGCTCCCTGCTTGGCCACCGCGTGACCGTATTGGGCTGTGCGTTTAAGCCGAATTCCGATGACGTGCGCGATTCGCCCGCCCTTGCCGTTGCCGGTTCCCTGTCGCTGGCTGGCGCTGCAGTAACCGTCTATGACCCAGAAGGCATGGACAACGCGAAGAAGGTATTCCCCACCTTGGATTACGCCGCGGACACTGATGATGCCCTGCGCGAGGCTGAACTGGTGATTTTGGCTACCGAGTGGAAGCAGTTCAAGGAATTGGATCCGCAGCAGGCAGGCCAGCTTGTGGACAATAAGCACATTATCGATGGCCGCAATGTGCTGCCTGTCGCAGACTGGCAGCAGGCGGGCTGGAAGGTCGAGGCCTTGGGCCGCACCCTCTAGGTCCTCTACTTCTGAGATACAAAGGCTGAGCAGCGTGATTATTGCGCTGCTCAGCCTTCTGCATAAGGGCCTAAGCTTGTGCGCGCTGTGGCACTGTGAAAGCTGCAATGGCTGTAGTGATGGGAACCGCGAGGGTCAATGCCATCGCACCTACTCCGGAACGCAGCAGCTCCGTTGCGACGAGATCGCTGCTTAAAATCTGGCCTGCGGGGCGCTCCGCTGCGGTGATCAACATGAGCAGTGGCAAGGTCGCACCGGTATAGGTCAGAATTAGCGTATAAACCATTGAGGCAATATGGTCGCGGCCCACCTTCATTGCGGAGAGGAAAAGCTGTGAAGGGCGAGCATCAGGGTCCGCTCCGTGGAGTTCGGTAATGGTGGATGCTTGGGCCACGGCGGCGTCGGCAAGGCTGCCCAAGGCACCGACCACAAAACCGCATAAGAGCACGCCCACGATGGACACGTTGGGCATATAAAGAAGTAGCTTCAGGTTGTCCTCGGAACTATAGCCTTGTAGCTGCGAACTATCGATAGCGGCCCACGCTAACGCTGCTGCAAGAATGAGAGCGATAAGGGAGCCGCCCACCGCCGATGCCGATTTCCAATTCAGTCCATGGACGAGAGGAACGGCGAACAGAATGATGGCGGAACAGGCAACAAGGGCGGACCAGAGGGGGTTATGGGCGTCGATAAGAGCGGGGACGAGGAACGCAAAGATCACGCCTAGGCTGAGCGTCAAGCCGATAAGGGCGCGCACGCCATGCCAGGCCGCAAAAGCGATAATGACGACGGCCACGATAACTGCCCACAGAGCTAGGTTTCCGGTGCGCTGATAATCAGCGAAAGCATAGGACACAGCACCGGAAGGGTCATTAGCCTTGGAAAGAACAATGTTGTCGCCCGGTTTAAGCTGCGGATCGCCGGCATTGCCGTAGGTGACCAATTGGGTCATGCGTCCTTCGTCCTCGCCGGAGGTGATGTTGACCAGGGCACGGTCGCACTGCACTTCCTCAGTCCCAGGAATAAGTGGCGGTGTATCGAAGGCCTGACCAGTAAGTTCCGATTGGCAAGCCGAGTGGTCTGTCGTATCGACCGTGCCCTCGACCTGTGGGTGGTTGAGGGCATAGGTTTGCCGAAAATCGGTGGAGGTGTGCTCGGAGGCTGGACTCTGAGGCCACAGCACTGCCATGCCCGCAATGGTGGCAATAAGCGCTGTGACGAGCACGCCGAGCAAAGTTAATCGCCATGGATGCTGAGTTATCGAAGTAGAGAGCCGACCCCATGAACTAGGGGTCGGCTGAGGCTTAGGTGCCGCAGAATGTCTTCCCATGCACTATATTGTTATGGAATATCAATATCATTAGCAACTGGTGGGGGAGAAAGCTACTGCTTATAGCTCACTAGGAAGTTACCTAGGCGCTCAATGGCGTTTTCGATTTGGGATGCCCACGGCAGCGTCACCACGCGGAAGTGATCCGGATTCGGCCAGTTAAAGCCGGTGCCTTGCACCATGAGGATCTTTTCTGCCTTCAAAATATCCAGCATGAGCTTGGCATCATCATGGATCTCATACACGTTCGGATCCAAGCGCGGGAAGAGATAGAGCGAGCCCATGGGCTTTACCGCAGAAACGCCCGGAATCTCGTTGAGCTTTTCATAGGCAATATTGCGCTGGCGCAACAGGCGCCCGCCGGTACCGGTGAGCTCGTAGATGGACT
This sequence comes from Corynebacterium tuberculostearicum, assembly GCF_032821615.1. Lineage (GTDB taxonomy): Bacteria > Actinomycetota > Actinomycetes > Mycobacteriales > Mycobacteriaceae > Corynebacterium > Corynebacterium tuberculostearicum_H. The sequence continues at coordinate 29,934 of NZ_JAVBIF010000009.1, forward strand.
GTCGGCCACCTAGCGCCACCTGGATAGCATGCTGTGCTGGGACGTTTGGGCACAGGCGCGTTCCGGCTAGGAGCTCCAGTCCCTCGATGAAGCCACGGGCGTGGTGCTTAGGGCCGGTGAGCACCATCCAACCAGCGCGGTAGCCGCACACGCGATAGGCCTTGGATAAGCCATTGAACGTGATGGTGAGCAGGTCAGGGGCCAGCGAAGCGATGGAGATGTGCTGCGCGCCGTCATAAAGAATGCGGTCATAGATCTCATCAGCCAAGATGAGCAGGTTATGCTCGCGGGCGATGTTGACAATCTTCTGCAAAACTTCGCGCGAGTAGACCGCACCCGTTGGGTTATTCGGGTTAATGACCACGATGGCCTTGGTTTTATCCGTAATCTTGGACTCGATGTTCTCGATGGATGGATTCCAGTCATCCTCCTCATCGCATAAGTAGTGCACCGGGGTGCCGCCTGCCAGGGACGTAGCTGCGGTCCACAGCGGATAATCCGGCGCTGGGATGAGAACCTCATCGCCATTATTAAGCAGCGCCTGGGTGGTCATGCTGATGAGCTCGGAGACGCCATTGCCCAAGAAGACATCGTTGATATCGAAGGGCGGGAAGTCCTCCAGCTCGTAGCGGGTAACAATGGACCGACGAGCAGGAATGATTCCCTTGGAGGTGGAATAGCCCTGGGAAGTAGGCAGGGCAGCGATCATATCGCGCATGATGACGTCGGGAGCCTCGAAGCCAAAGACGGCTGGGTTACCGGTGTTGAGTTTCAAGATGGTGTGCCCATCGAGCTCCATGCGTTCCGCTTCCGCAGAGACCTCGCCGCGGATGTCATACGCGACGCCCTTGAGTTTGTCGGATTGGTCAAAGATGCGGTGTTTGGGAGAAGTCATGGGAATATTGTGCCACGATTCACAGCGACACAAAATGCTTCAACACCGGCGATGACTATTTTTTATTCCACTCGCTGAACTTCCGCTTGGCCAGATCCATGGCTTGGCCGGTAATTTCGCCAGCTTGCATACGGCGCTCGGCCCACATCTTTTCTTCGATCATTTTTTGCTGCGCGCGCTCATGCGCCGTGAGAGCGCGAATCTCACGCAGCTGCTGCCGCTCAATCTGGCGTGCGGATGGTGCATGCCACGAGGAGGGGCCTACCTTGGCGATGTAGAGCATGATCCACAAAATTGGAATGAGGGCGGCTGCCGTGACGCCACCTAACAGTAGCCATGGGTTGCTCATGGTAGCGCTCAAGAAGATCAGCGTGGGGCTTGCTACTGCAAGCACCACAGAGCCGGAAAGGGCAGTCGCAAACTTCGGTTTCTTGCCTGCATTATGCGCACGGGTGACGTCTCCCCGGGAATAAATCTTGACCTCGTGGGAACCACGCGCCGGAATGTCTTGGAAGACGGGCACGAGGTCTTGGTGGGTGCTGGCGCGCATGACGTCGTCCGAGCGGTCCTCGAACTCCTCCATGGTTAACCGGCCTTCACCCACGGCGCGGGCGAGGTCATTGATGGCATCGTTGCGCTCGGAATCGGACAGGCGCAAAGTCCGATTGATGGGGGAAGAACCAGAGTTATTACTCACGTTTTCCAGTTTAGGAAAATTCTTCCCTTCCAGGGACGTGCTCTCAGCGAACGCAGCCTATAGGTCCTTGGATTCAGCGTCAGGGGTCTTCTCGTCCTTCTTTTCTTGCTGGTTTCCGCCCACCAGGCTGGCCAAGAAGGGGAAGATGGCGACGGTAAGCGCTCCACCGGAGACGAAGATCGAGGCATTCTCGGCCTCCATGATCCCGGAATTGACCGCCAGGGACGTTACCGCCACGATGATTGGCAGACCGGTGGCGGAATACAAACTTACTTGGAGGCGCTCGCGGAAGGTTTCAATATCAGATCCGGTATGCCCAACATTTTCGCGCAAGAAGACGGGCAGGCCACGGGTCACCAAGATGAGAGCTGGAATGCCCAGTACCTTCCACGGATTATGGGCGATGGTATCCCAGCTAATGCTCATGCCAGAGACCACAAAGAAGACTGGAATAAGCATCGAATAAAACACCACATCGAGCCGGTGCTCTAGGCGGCGGTGGAATTCATCCGGGATAATGCGGTTCAAGATGATGCCGGCAGCAAAGGCACCGAGCACAATATCGAGTTCAAAGACTGCGGTAACGGCCATAAGAATGGCCAGAATAAGGATGATTAGACGCAGAATCGTTTGGTTGGTTGAGCCCGCACCAGAGATAAAAGCGGTCTTCACCCAAGGGATCGCTGATGCGATAGCCGCCGGCATGATGGCGACGGCAACGGCGATGATGATGAAGAACAACAAAATGATCATCGTCGTCAGCGTGGAACGAGTACCCAACAAGAGTGCCATTGCGGTAATGGGGGCGACCTCACCAATGGCACCGTGAATCATCACAGAGTTGCCCACCTTGGTGCCCAGAATGCGGTCCTGCTTCAGCATCGGCGTCAGCGTGCCCAGCGCCGTTGACGTCAGTGCCAAGGCGACGACGATGGCACCTGGCACATTATCTACCAGGAAGTAGGCGCCCACCCCACAGGCGAGGGCACAGATTGCCCAAGTGGATAATGCCGTTCCGGCTTCCTTGGTTTTGAGGGTGGAGATTTGAATTTCAAAGCCTGCGAGGAGAAATAACGCTCCCACGCCGAGCTCCTTGAGCATTTCGATGCCTTCATCCTCGGCCGCAAGGTCGAGGACGGAAGGACCAATAATCATGCCGAAAATCAGCAAGAGGGCTACCGATGGAAGACGGTAGCCCAGCATATAAGAGACCAGCGGCGCCAGCAGCGCCGCGGCCATAATCCAGGCGAAAGAGACGAGGGAATTTGTATTTTCGGTTGCGCCTGCCGCCAGCAGCAGGGCATCGGTGGGGAGTCCCGCATTAAAATGCATGGACTACAGCGTACGCACCAATGCCCTTGCGCGCCTACTCAGATTCAGGTGGCTTTGGCACGCTTTCCGACGCCGGTGGTGCCGGAGCCGCCGGAGGTGCTGGCGGGGTCGGTGCGGCTGGCGGCTCAGCCTTTGGCGGGATGGGCGCAGCAGGAGCCTGTGGAGGTTTCGGGGCTGCCGGCGGCGTTGGTGCTGCCGGAGCTGCTGGCGCTGCAGGCGGCGTCGGTGCGGCTGGTGCCTTGGGTGCAGGTGCTGCTGGGGCACTTGGCGGGGTGGGTGCGCTCGGTGCAGCGGGAGCAGCTGGTGCTGCCGGTGCTTGGGGAGCTTGCGGTGCAGCTGGTGCGGCCGGTGCCGCGGGCGTTGTGGGTGCGCTAGGCGGTGTTGGAGCTGCTGGTGCCTTGGGTGCAGGTGCTGTCGGGGCACTTGGCGGGGTAGGAGCGCTCGGCGCAGCGGGAGCAGCTGGTGCCGCTGGTGGCTGGGGAGCTTGTGGCGCAGTTGGTGCCGCCGGGGCCGCGGGCGTTGTGGGTGCGCTTGGCAGTGTTGGAGCGGCTGGTGCCTTTGGTGCAGGTGCTGCCGGAGCACTAGGTGGGGTAGGAGCGCTCGGTGCCGCGGGAGCCTTCGGCGCTTGAGGAGCCTGCGGTGTAGCCGGCGCTGCGGGTGCGGCCGGTGCTGCAGGAGCGGCGGGGGCTGGTGCTGGTGCCGCCGGGGCCGGGGTGTGGGTGGTGTTTGGGGTGGTAGAAGTGGGGGCGTCGGCAAGCGGGGCTTCATTGGTGCCCGCGGACTTCTGGTGGCGCACCGGGGTAGCAAGGAACGTCTTGGGGCGGGGCTCCGGCAGGGTGCCTGACTCGTCGAGGGAGATGGAATTGCGCAGCATAACCGCCACGTCATTGACCTTGGTGGTGGGGGTGGAATCCTGCGCCAAGGACTTCACGCCGCCAGTCATCATGACATTGCAGAAGGGGCAGCCGGTGGCGATTTCTTCCGCGCCGGTCTCTAGGGCCTGCTCGGTGCGGAAGTCATTGATGCGAGTGCCGAGCTTTTCCTCCATGAACATGCGGGCGCCGCCGGCGCCACAACAGAAGGCTTCATCACGGTTCTTGTCCATCTCGCGCAGCTCCACGCCGGTGGCCTCGAGTAGCTCGCGCGGAGGATCGAAGACCTTATTGTGGCGGCCGAGGAAACAAGGATCGTGGTAGGTAATGGGCTTGCGGTTCTCCGGCGTGCGTGGCACCGGCTTGAGCAAGCCCTCGCGGACCAGGCGGTTGAGCAGCTGGGTGTGGTGGAAGACGTCGAAATGCCCGTCAAAGTCCGGGTACTCGTTGCGGATGGTGTTAAAGCAGTGTGGGCAGGTGGTAATGATCTTGCGCTGGCCCTCCGGGACGCCGTCGAAGGCGTTGTTGAGGGTCTCTACGTTTTGCTGCGCCATCATCTGGAAGAGGAACTCGTTGCCAGCGCGGCGGGCAGGATCACCCGTACAGGTCTCACCCGTGGAGAGCACGCCAAACTTCACGCCTGCGGTATGCAGAAGGTCTACTACGGCACGAGTGGTGCGGCGGCCATCGTCATCATAAGCGCCAGCACAGCCCACCCAGAGCAGGTATTCCATATCGGAGAAATCGGCCTCGTCCTCACCAATGATGGGGACGTCGATGCCATCGGCGCGGGCCTCATCGATCCAGGCGCGGCGCTCGGAATTATTCCGGCCCCACGGGTTGCCCTTATTTTCCATATTCTTAAACAGGCCGGTGAGCTCGGAAGGGAAGTCCGATTCCGCGAGCACCTTAAAGCGGCGCAGGTCCGCAATGTGGTCGATGTGCTCAATATCGGTTGGGCACTGATCCACGCAGGCACCGCAGTTGGTGCACGACCACAGCACATCATCATCGATAACGCCGGCCATGGACAGCACATCCAGGCCCTCGTGCGGGTTGTAGTTATCCAGTGCGCCCTGGCGCAGGTCCATCATGACCTTTTTGGGGCTCAGCGGCTTTTCGGTATTCCACGCCGGGCATAGTTCTTGGCAGCGGCCGCACTCGGTACACGAGGTGGAATCCAGCAACATCTTCCAACTGCCCGGGGTGATGTCTTCTTCTAAGTCCGGGGTGGGCAGTTTTTGCAATGCCTTTTCACCGGTGGCATTGCGCTGGAAGAAGATGTTGAAGAAGCTGGTGAAGCGGTGCCACATCACGCCCCACTGGAAATTGCGGGAAATGAAGACGATAAACAGCATGCCCGATAGCAGCTTGAATAGCGCGAAAAAGCTCACTAGGGCCGGTGACTCAGGGAAGAGCTTGGCCAAGTGGATGCTCAAGAAATCCGCCCAGGCGGAACCGCCGCCGTAGGTGGCGATCTTGGTGGATTTCACCAGGATCATGCCGAGTCCCTCAGAAAAGACAATGAACTCTACCCAGCGCGCCGAGGCGGTTTGGGAATTGAAGAAGCGGCTGCCGCGTTCGGTATCGCCAAGCTTGAGACGCACGCCGATGAGGAAGCCGATGCCTAGGACCGTCGCGATGCCCAAGACTTCCTCAACGAAGTGGTAGACCGGCCAGTGGCTGAGCCACGGCCAGCCCTTATTCGGCGCGAAGGTTTGGATATAGGCCTCGAACCACACCAGGATGCCGAAGAGGAAGCCCACCATCACCAGCCAGTGGGCGGCATTAACCAGAGGCTTACCCTTGAAGTGGGAATGGCCAAAGACCTCCGCAATCACGCGCCATAAACGCTTGCCCGGGTTATCGGTGCGCTTGAGCTGGGTGGGTCCGCCGGAGCGGATGAACTTAAAGAGGGCCCATACGCGGGTGAAAAAGTACAGCCACACCGGAATCGATGCGGCTACAGCGATCCAACCGAACACGGTGGTCATGCGTGCTCCTTTAATACTGATGCTCCACGTTGTTATCTACCTTAAAGCCTAGGGGTGGAAATCAGAGAGTCTGCATTCAGTGCGGTGCTGCGGCGGGGTGGGCTGTACACTGTCAAGATGAGAAACTTGGCCGTCATATTTTTTTAAACGTGCTGTATACGGCGGCGGAATAATACAGTGTCGGCGTCCGTAATGTGGCCGGGCAAGAAGAAGACCGAGACTGCCGCAGAAAGGGTAAACCGCCATGGGCAAAACCAATATCACCAAGGCCGCGGTGGCCTTGACCGCAGGCCTTGCTGCCTTTGGTGTTACTGGATTCGCCGTGGCGCAGGGCGGCTTGACCGCGAACCTGGCCCTTTCCGGTAGCTTCTTTAAAATCACCATGGGGCACTTGGATGGAGAAGGCTTTTCGCTTTTTGTTGATGATGATCAAAAGGCCGAAGAGCACCTTCCCGTCGCCCGCATCAAGCTGGACCACGCCAAGGTCTCTGATCTTTGCCTTTCGGTGACGGTTCCCAAGGTCCCCGGCGTTGGTGGGGAGGCCACCCTAGCGCTGAAGGCTGAGGGCGAGGGTAGCGTGGAGTCCGATAGCCTGCTGGTCGGTGCGACCGACGTGGATGGTTCTTTGGTCATGCAGGATGTCAACGTGGGCATCGATGCGAATCAGCTCAGCGATACCGCGGATCCTGGCGCGTGGGGCCTGTATTCCAAGCAGGTCTCCCTCAAGGCGGATGATGTCAAGGCCACCTCCGTGGGTGCACAGAGCCTTTCTGCCAAGAACGTCGGAGTAACGGTGCGGAGGGGTTCGGATAATGGCTGCTGAGTCGACCGCGGAAGACACGCAGACCCTCCCGGTGGCGGAGGCAGCGGACGAGGAGGAATCTAAACCCAGCGTCTGGCAGCGCTTCCGCCGCTGGCGCAGCGGCCGGCCCTTCTTTCCCGGCCTATTGCTCATCTTGTCCGGAATTATTATCGCCGCACCGGCCTATATCACCATCCGCATCTCTGACCTTTTGGTCATGATTTCCACCATCTCTGGCGTCTCTACGCTGCTTATCGGCGTCTTGCTAGCCATGTTCGGCCTTGGCGCGTGGTTCCAGCCGGCAACCTCGAATTATGTCGGTGTGCTGGGCATTATCGTGGCCATTATCGCCTTGCCGACGTCCAATTTGGGCGGCTTCATCATCGGCTCCCTGCTCGGCATCATTGGCGGGGCCTTTACCTTTGCGTGGCAGCCGGGGGAGAAAAAGCGCCGCACCAAGGAAGCGGCGGAATAATGACGAGGGCGATGCCGCGGGCGGCGCGTAGCTGCTTGGCCGTATTGGCCTGCGCATTGGTGGTGTACGGCGCGAGCGGTTCCGAACGGGTTAATGCGCAAAATGCCCCGGCGGTTCCGTATTTCAGTACCGTCTTTGCGGATAAGGTGACGCTGACGAAGAATGTCACCGTATCTTTGGGTACTTTCCCCACCGCCAGCGGTGATGTGCGGGTCCTGGAGCTGAAGGGCGAAAACCTCGACATCGACAACCTCGCCATTACGCTGCCTGGCCGCTATGGCGATGGCATGTTGACCACGGGCGGGGATACCACCGAGGTACGCGGCGGACCGGTGACCATTATGGCTACCGAGCTTAAGGCCACCCCGGCGGTGGGTAAGGTTTCTGCACCCCGGGCGGAAATCGATTTAAGCCGCGACGATATCAATGCCGTGTTGGACAAGCTCGGTGTTCCAGAGTCGCACCCCGTCCCCGATGCGGAGGTGCCCGACGTAATCATGGACCACATTGAGCTGCGCGATGTCACCCTTGAGCTGGTGAACCTCAAGGGCGCCCACTTCAACGCGCCGACCGTGACGGTAGGGCTGGAGTAGCTCGCCGCCGGGGAAGGTCTACCCTTGAGCGAACTGGGACTGGTGTAGACGCCAGTATGCGCCTTGTGCCGCAAGGAGATCGTCGTGCGAGCCTTGTTCCACGATGGTGCCGTTTTCCATGACGAGGATGAGGTCAGCATCGCGAATGGTGGACAAGCGGTGGGCAATGACGAAGGAAGTGCGATCCGCGCGCAGCGCGCTCATCGCTTCTTGGACGAGTACTTCTGTGCGGGTATCGACCGAAGAGGTAGCTTCATCGAGGATGAGTAGCGCGGGCTGGGCCAAGAACGCGCGGGCGATGGTGATGAGCTGGCGCTCGCCGGCCGAGATAGCACCGCCGTCTTGGTCGATGATGGTGTTATAACCATCGGGCAGGGCGTGTACGAAGCGGTCCACATAAGTTGCCTTTGCAGCGGCGATGACCTCTTCGTCCGTTGCGTCCAAGCAGCCGTAGCGGATGTTTTCCATGATCGAGCCCTTGAAGAGGACAGCGTCCTGAAGCACCATGCCCACCTGGGAGCGCAGCGTCTGGCGAGGCATACGGGCGATATCGTGCCCGTCAATGAGAATCTGACCGCCGTCTAGTTCATAAAAGCGCATGAGCAGGTTGACCAAGGTGGTCTTGCCGGCGCCGGTAGGGCCGACAATGGCTGCGGTCTGGCCGGGCTCCACACGCAGGTTGAGGCCGGTGATAAGTTCCTTATCCTCCGAGTAGGAAAAATCAACGTCGTGGAACTCAACGAGTCCGCGGGCGCGGCCGGGGAGGTCCTCGTCGGTGGTGTCGGGGGTTTGCTCCTCGGCGTCGAGAAGCTCAAAGACGCGTTCGGCCGAGGCCACGCCGGACTGCACCTGCTGCATCATGCCGCCGAGCTGGCCGAGCGGCTGGTTGAACTCGCGAGAATACTGGATAAACGCAGTGGCTGCGCCCAAAGTCATGTGGCCATTAGCCACGCGCAGGCCGCCCAAGACCGCGATGGCCACGTAGGACAGGTAGGACAGGAATTGCATGATGGGCATCATGATGCCGGACAGGAACTGAGCCTTAGCTGCGGAGTGGTAGAGCTCCTCGTTGCGCTTGTCGAATTCCTCCGTCATGGCCTCGGTACGGCCGAAGACGATGGCTAGGTCGTGGCCGGAGAAGGATTCTTCTACCTGGCCGTTGAGTTGACCGGTGGAGCGCCACTGGGTTTTGAACTGGCGCTGCGAGCGGCTACCGATGACACCAATGACTAAGCCGGTAAGCGGCAGGGACAGGAGGGCCACCAGAGCGAGTTGCCAGGAGACGCTGAACATCATGATGGTGATGCCAATGACCAGCAGCGCGTCATAAAACAGCTGCGATAGCGCCTGCTGCAGGGCCTGCTGCACGTTGTCGATGTCATTGGTGGTACGCGAAAGGATATCGCCGCGCTGCTGGGAATCAAAGTAGTTGAGAGGTAGCGCATTAATCTTCGCCTCCACGCGCTCGCGCAGGTCAAACACGATATCCATGCTTAACTTGTTGAGGATGGCTCCCTGCCACCACTGGAAGCCAGAGGAGACGATGTACATCGCGATCACGGTGATGATGAGCGTGCCCAGGTGGTTAAAATCGATGCCTTCACCGGGGACGAAGTCCATCGCGGAGGCCATATCCGCAAAGCGGTCCTGGCCCTCAGCGCGCATGCCCTCAATGGCCTGCTCGGCGGAAATATTAGAGGGCAGGTTGCGCGAAATGACGCCGGCAAAGATGACGTCCATGGCCTTGCCCATGATCTTCGGGGCTACCACGGCCAAGAAGATGCAGACGATATTCATCGCCGCGACGGCCCACAGACTGCGCTTGAAGGGAGCAAGCAGGGAGAAAAGGCGTTTGGTGGAGGGCCAGAAATTCTTGGCCTGGCGGGGTGCGGAGCCGTCCATGGGATCAAGGCCGGCGTCCGTGGACTCGGTGGTAGAGGTGGTGTTCTCAGCCATTAGTTTTCGCCTCCTGCAACACCGGCGGTTTCTTGGGAATCAACGATTTCTTGGTAGACCGCGCAGCGGCCAAGGAGCTCCTCGTGGGTGCCGCGGTCAACGATGCGGCCGGCGTCCAGCACCAGGATCTGGTCCGCATCGCGGATAGATGCCACGCGCTGGGCGACGATAATGCTGGTCACCGGCTGCTCGCGCTCGGCAAAGGAGGCGCGCATTGCGGCGCGCACCTTGGCATCGGTGGCCACGTCCAGCGCGGAGAAGGAATCATCGAAGAGATAGACCAGCGGGCGGGCAACAAGCATGCGCGCAATGGACAGGCGCTGGCGCTGGCCACCGGAGACGTTGGTGCCGCCCTGTGCGATGGGCATGTCCAAGTCTTCTACGAAGTCCGCCTGAGCCACGCGCAGCGCCTCCCAGAGCTCGTCATCGGTGGCTTCGGGGCGGCCCAAGCGCAGGTTGGAGGCCACAGTGCCGCTAAATAGGTAAGCCTTCTGCGGGACGAGGGAGACGCGCTGGACGATGTCCTGGCGGGCCAGGGAGGTGGTAGGGGTGGCGTCGATAAGCACCTGGCCCTCCGTCGGCACGTACAGGCGTGGGATGAGGGAAACCAGGGTGGTCTTGCCCGAGCCCGTCGAACCGATGATGGCGGTAGTGGCTCCGGGCTGGGCGGTAAAAGAAATGTCTTCTAGCACCGGCGCATCCGCACCGGTATAAGAAAAGCCCACGTTGCGAAATTCCACCGTGCCCGCGCAGGCCTCTGGAGAGGTGGTGGAGTTGGGTGGGGTAATGGAGGGCTCGTGCTGGAGCACCTCGGTGATGCGGCGGGCACAAATGATGGCGCGCGGCAGCATCATCGCCATGAAGGTACCCATCATGACCGCCGCCAGAATCTGTAGCAGGTACTGCAGGAATGCGGTGAGCGAGCCGACGTTGACCAAGCCCTCATCCACGCGGTGGCCGCCGAACCACAGGACCGCGCCCGTGGCCACGTTGAGGATTACCGTAATGAGCGGGAACATCACCACGAAAAGCCGGCCGATGTTCAAGGACAGGCGGGTGATGTTTTTATTTTCCTCGGTAAAGCGCTCGGACTCATAGGCCTCGCGCACGAAGGCACGCACCACGCGGATGCCGGTGATCTGCTCGCGCAGGGTTCCATTGATGGAATCTAGCTTGTCCTGCATGGAGCGGAAGAGCGGCATGAGGCGGGAAATGATGACGGAGATGGTGCCGAGCAGTACCGCTACGGACACCCACACCAGCCAGGACAAGCCTGCGTCTTCGCGCACGGCCATGATGATGCCGCCGATGGACATGATGGGTGCGGTCACCATGAAGTTCAGCATCATCATGTAGACCATTTGCACCTGCTGGACGTCATTGGTGCCGCGGGTAATGAGCGTAGGCGTGCCAAAGCGGCTCATGTCCTCAGTGGACAGGGAATTAACGTGGCGGAAGACCTCGCCGCGCAGATCCCGGCCGACGCCCATGGCGGTGCGGCTGCCGCACCACACGGCGCCGATGGCGGTGATGACTTGGGCAAACGCGACGGCCAGCATGATGCCGCCGGTGCGCCAGATGAAGTCCACATCGCCCTGAGACACGCCTTCATCGATGATCTTGGCGTTTAGCGATGGAAGGTACAGAGTGGCGGCCGTAGATAAGGCCTGCAGGACAAGCACCGCGATGAAATACGGCGTATATGGAGCCGACCGTGTAATGAGAATGCGAACCAGATCCATGGACTCGCGCCCCTTTCCTTGCCGTGGCTGGGTAGCCGTGCAAGTTTATATCGGTGGTGGGTGGGGCGCTAGTCGATGAATGCTGCTAAATCCCCACGTGAGCCAGCTGCGCGCGGGTGATGACGCTGTGCCAGTCTTCAAAATCCTGCAGTGGGGCGCATAGGCCTTCCCACGTGGTGACGGCCACGCCGCGGGCCTTGAGTTCCAAGACGAGTAGCTCGCGATTGCCAGAGGCGGCCAGGCGGTGGATTTCATTATGCGTGATATCGCCGTCGGGCCCTACGCGCACGTTGCCGATAAGGCGCAAGCGGGGAGTGGTGCCGGGGCCGCAGTGGGAGCCCGTGACGGCGTCGCCCAGCACGCCTGCCAAGCCCGCAAAGCGGCGGAGTAGACCGAATGGTGCGGTGCATTGAGTAATGAGGTCCACACACATGCCAGCGCTGATAAGCTTCTCGGCGGTGGATAGGGCTGCCGGGCCCTCCCCGATGATGGCTATACGCTGCATGAAAGTGCCTCCTTGCGCGGGGCACGGACGCCCGCAATAGACTGTCTTGTCTGTAAATCTAGTCCGCTTGGTACGGATTGGAAACCTTTTATTCGCACCTCCCGCCAAGCTCAGCGGCTTTTCGCCCAAAATCCGCTGCGCCGCCTCGGGGCTTTGCCTAATGTGTGACGGCATGAACCCAACGACGAACCTGCTGGACGGTGGCAAGAACTACCGCGACCCCAGCATCTCCCCGGAAGGCACGCGCGATACCGCGCCGCTGGACGCCGAGGTAGCCGCGCGCAACCAGCAATTGGTGGACCAGTGGGCGGATAAGCTTTATGACGCCTCAGCGGAAACCATTACCGAATGGGCCGCCGAGCACGCACCCGGCCGCCTGGCCGTGACCATGTCCATGGAAAATACGGTCCTGGCCGAGCTCGCCCACCGCGCCGGGCTCGATGCGGACCTACTTTTCATCGATACAGGCTGGCACTTCCAGGAAACTCTCCAGGTGGCCGACGAGGTAGAAAAGCGCTACCCGGACCTGCCCCTAGTGCGGGTGCTGCCTCTGCTCAGCCCAGAGGAACAAGACGAGGTGTACGGCGCGCGCCTCTACGCCCGCGATACCGCGGCATATAACCGCATGCGCAAGGTTGAGCCGCTGAACATGGCCATGGACCCTTATGCCGGCTGGGTCACCGGCCTGCGCCGCGCCGATTCCGAGCACCGCGCCACCGCCCCGGCGCTGAGTCTCGACCGCACCGGTCGGCTAAAGATCTCGCCCATCATTACCTGGGATCTGGACGATACGGACCGCTATATCGAGGACAACGACCTCATCATCCACCCACTCACCCTGCAGGGATACCGCTCCATCGGCTGCGCCCCGCTGACCTTCCCAGTTGGCGAAGGCGACGATGCCCGATCCGGGCGCGTATTTGCAGACGGCAAGACAGAATGCGGGTTACACGAATAATGAGCACACTTTCCCCACACCTAAAAGACCTTGAAAACGAGTCCATCCACATCCTGCGCGAGGTGGCCGGCCAATTCGACAAGGTAGGCATCCTCTTTTCGGGAGGCAAGGATTCCGTTGTTGTCTTCGAGTTGGCCCGCCGCGCCTTCGCTCCGGCCACGGTTCCGTTCGAGCTCCTCCACGTCGATACCGGGCATAACTTCCCCGAGGTCATCGACTTCCGCGACCGCCTCGTCGAAGAATCCGGTGCCCGCCTGCACGTCGCCCGCGTCCAGGATTGGATCGACCGCGGCGACCTACAGGAGCGCCCCGATGGTACCCGCAACCCGCTGCAGTCGGTGCCGCTGGTAGAGACCATCGCCGAGCGCGAGTATGACGCTGTATGCGGTGGCGCCCGCCGCGATGAGGAGCGTGCCCGCGCCAAGGAGCGCATCTTCTCCATCCGTGACTCTTTTGGCGGCTGGGATCCTCGACGCCAGCGCCCCGAGCTATGGGACCTGTACAACGGCGGCAAGATGGCCGGCGAGAACGTTCGTGTCTTTCCCATTTCCAATTGGACCGAATCCGATATTTGGGAATACATCGGCGCCCGCGAACTGGCGCTGCCCTCCATCTACTACTCCCACGAGCGCGAGGTATTCAAGCGCAATGGCATGTGGCTAGCGCCTGGCGAATGGGGTGGCTCGGCCGAAGGCGAGGAACTGGAAACCCGCACCGTGCGCTACCGCACCGTGGGCGATATGTCCTGCACCGGCGCCGTGGAATCTACCGCGTCGACCCCGGATGAGGTACTCGCGGAGATCTCCATTTCCACCCTTTCCGAGCGCGGCGCCACCCGCGCCGATGACAAACTTTCCGAGTCCGCCATGGAGGACCGCAAGAAGGAAGGCTACTTCTGATGACTACGACCCTCACGCCGAATGTCGGCGCCCTCAAGCAGCGCGATACCCTGCGCCTGTGCACTGCCGGCTCCGTTGATGACGGCAAGTCCACCTTCGTCGGCCGCCTGCTCTATGACACCAAGTCCGTGCTTGTAGACCAGGTGGAGTCCATGGAGCGCACCTCCACCGACCGCGGCTTTGACGGCATGGACCTTTCCTTGCTTGTCGACGGCCTGCGTGCCGAGCGCGAGCAGGGCATCACCATCGACGTGGCCTACCGCTACTTCGCCACGGATAAGCGCACCTTCATCCTCGCCGATACCCCCGGCCACGTGCAGTACACCCGCAATACGGTCACCGGCATGTCCACCTCCCAGGTGGTGGTGCTTCTTATCGACGCCCGCCATGGCGTTGTCGAACAAACTCGCCGCCACCTCAACGTCGCCGCCCTCCTTGGCGTGCGCCACGTGGTCCTCGCGGTGAACAAGATCGACCTGGTGGACTACGACGAGCAGGTCTTCCGCGATATCGAGTCCGAGTTCAACCAGATCGCCACCCGCCTGGGGATTACCGATACCACCGTGGTGCCGATTTCCGCGCTCAAGGGCGATAACGTGGTCGAGCGCTCCACCACTATGCCGTGGTACACCGGCCCGACCGTTCTTGAGGTTCTCGAGACTGTCCCCGTGGCCACCGGCCGCGCCGATGAGCTGGACTTCCGTTTCCCCATCCAGTACGTCATTCGTGAGCACGCCTCCGATTACCGCGGCTACGCCGGCCGCGTGAAGGCGGGGTCCATCTCCGTGGGCGACGAGGTCCGCCTGCCCGAGGGCCGCACCAGCACCATCACCCAGATAGACACTGCTGACGGCCCCGCCGACTCCGCCGCCACCGGCGACTCCGTGACGCTCCTGCTTGCCGACGACGTAGATCTCGCCCGCGGCGATCTCCTCGCCGGACCCCAACGCCCCGCGGCCACCCGCGAATTCGACGCCACCGTTGTGGGCCTGACCGAAAAGGACATTAAGCCCGGCCAGATGCTCAAGCTGCGCTACGGTTCTTCCCTGGTTAAGGCCCGCGTCGCCGCCGTCACCCGCACCTTGGACTTGGATGGCGTTTCCGATGTGGAAGATCCCGAGTCCGTCGCCATGAACGACATCGCCCACATCACCATCCAGACCCAGGCCGAGCTCCCTGTCGAGGACTATGCCGCCCGCGGCGCGGTGGGCAACTTCCTGCTCATCGATCAATCCTCCGGCAATACCCTTGCCGCCGGCTTCGTAGGCCACCGCCTGCGTTAGTCATCCTTTGCGCTGCTGCTCTTTTCACCGCGCATCATTATGGTGCCCGTGATGCCGAGCAGCAGCGGCGTGGAGATACCGAACACCGTAGGCCCTACTACGGTCAAGTTCACGATCAGCAGGACAACCGCCGCCACCAGTGCGAAAGCCCCGAACTTCTGCTGAAACGTTTTCTCGCTCATCCCTATCTCTCCTTCGGCTACGTTACGGCCACGATAACCGCCCCTATCTCCCCGCGAAAGCCTAGAACGCGGCCATTTCTTGGCTTCCCGCACCCCCTTGATGCCCCACAGTCGCTTGGCGTCACGCAGCGCACAAAACAAGCACGTTTCGCCGCCAAACTGGTGACATTTTAGCGAAACGTGCTTGTTTTACATCGACCTACTGCATCGGCGGAACGTCGCCGGACATGATGACCTTCTGCTGGCCTTCATCCCACCGGAAGCCTGCATTGGTCGTACCCGAGCGGTTGGCATTGCCTTCGCCCTCGCGTGGCCAGTGATAGGTCACCGCTATTTCGGAATCGTTGACGCGTTCAACCGTGGGAGCGAAGCCGTAGGGCTTTGCTGTTGCAGTACCTAAGTATTCACCGTGGTTAAAGAGCATGATGTGGAAGGGTGAAGAACTTGTCCCTCCCTCAATCATTAGGGTTTCCCACGATAGGGAAGCGCATGGGTCGTAGCCGGAGGAATCGAAAAGCTCCCAACCGATGGTGCCCCACGGCGCAACTTGGGAAACGCCGTCTTGGAACGCTGTCTGTGCGCTGTGCGTACCGCAGGTTTGGTCGGCTCCGCTAGCAGAAGAATTCTCGTCACCTAGTTGGGACGCCTGGCTGTCCTCTTCCTCATCCATCACTACGTTGGGTGGCACTGGCCTGGAAGTAGTGTTTCCTTCTGGTATAGGTCCTTTCGTCGAGGTTTCCTGCTCTGCATCGTCTCCTTGTTCTGGTGAAGCGGACCTCGAAGCAGTCTCATAGTGAAGTTTTTGACCAGCAGTGTCAGTGGAATTTTCGTCACAGCCAGCCAGAGCGAAAGACGCGATTGCCAGGCCCATTGCTGCTCCGATAGCCAGTACTTGGCCATGGAAAGGGCTATGCGAGCTAGGCATTCTCAATTGCCCGGCGTCCTATAGTCTTGCGAATCGACCAGACGAACTCCCAGAGAATCAGCATGAGCGGGGTGGCTACGAGAGTTTTGATCAGGGAGGCGCTGAAATCTGCGGTCTTGGACTCAAGCTCCGAGGAATCAAAGATAAGGCCCATGGCGGTGGTGTCACTAGCTTCGCCGGCAAGGGACAAGCCGCGGATTCCGGCAATGAGCCACATGAGGAGCAGGATGCCCCATAGCACGCACCACATGATGGATTGGCAGCGTTGGCGGTCTGGTTCGACGGGGAATGTTACATTACTAAAATCAACAGTGACTTGTTTATTGGTCACGTTGAAGCTTGAACTGCTGCTGAATTGCCGATTTGTTGCCTGTGGCTTCCAGTCTTGCTGTGGTTGCGCCGAGTGCTGAGGGGTGTATTCCGGCGCCGGGGTATAGGAGGCAAGGTTTTCTTGCGGCGCGGTTTCGGACGGAAGGGCGGCGATGTAGCGGATGCGTGCGATATCTACTTCCGGCCCAGTGGTATTAGCCAAGTCGTTATCGTATTGCTTGCGCCGGTTGTCTGCGGAAAAGATTTGTCGCGCAGTGCTCAGTTCGTCGCGCGCTGCGGCGTCCCCGGGATCGACTTGGGTGAGCTTGTTGTCGATCTCTTCGATAAGATCGGCGGAATCGGCCGAAGCATCGAGGGAGAGAGAATCGTAGAGGTTGTAGTGGGACACAGAGAGTTCCTTTCTGGTGTTAGAGCAGAGTTGTAGGGGGAAGAGAGTAATAGGGAAGGGGGGATTTACATGGAGAGGGGATTAGCAGGGGTCGGAGAAGTCCGCATCGTTATTTAGTGAACGAGCATTGCCACCGTATTGCGCTTTTAGCTCGCACACTTTCTCTACGCTATGGCCTGCGTCGAAGTAGACGGCGTAGACGTCATTGCCGTCTACTTGGCCGCGAAGAGAGCTGCAGGCTTTTCCGCTCATTGTGTGTGAACCCGGATACTTACCCTGGACGCGAGAAAGCTCAGGATGGGGGTCACTGCCTAGGGGGACCATAACGGATTCCGCGATGAGAATGTATCGGCCGTCGCAGCGGGGGCCGGCGCTGTCGTCCGGCATTTCGTCAATAGATTTTGCGCTAGCGCCAGCTTCATCTTTTGCTGCAGATTCCGCACTGGGTTTGTCATTGGCGTCGCACAACAAAACCTTATCGAGCAGGGGGATTGGGGCACCGGCGTCTTCAAGTTTTGACCGGTCGTAGCATCCCATATGGGACGGCCACGACGTTCCATCTGTTTCGTATCGGTGCCAGGCATTGTCGGTCCAATAGAACAAAGTTTGGGCCGAGGTTCCGTACTCACCAGCAAAAAGCCAGGAGTCATCGCAGTACATCTTTACCGGAGCACGCAAATCGCTGAGTTTGTCATCTGCGTATTCATTGCACTTTTCGTACTTGGTCAGTTCTTGTGATTTAGCGTTATTTTTTCTCTCTGGGGAATCTTTTGCCTCGTCTTTTTTGGACTTGTCCTCATCTTTGTCGGACTCGGACCCCTTCTCAGGGTGGGAGGTATCTCTAGCCTCGGAGCTAGCAGCCAATGCAGGTTCATTTGGGTCATCGGCATCATTTGAATCGTTCCTATTGACCAGTGCCCAAGTTAAACCGCCAACCAGAGCGAGAACCGCTAGCACAGCGATGACTAGGAACACGATGCGTTTACCTTTTCCGGAGGACTTAGGGTCGTCAAAGTCCTCACCTGTAGGTGATGCTGCAGAAGTCGAGGTTGTAGGGGAATTAGGTGAGAGCGTGCCCCAAGCTTGTCCCTCGCGTGGCATGGGGCGCATGCGTTGAGCAGAAGGATCCGTGGAGGGCTGATCCGGCTGGCCCCAGGCATTGTTGTTGTTCAAAGGCTGAACTCCTTCATAAGCAATTCAAGAGCGGAATACGAGAGAGATTGGATAATCTAAAGATTAATCCGTGTCATACTATAGACATACGACTTGCAGAAATGCTTTCAAATAGAACGTCAATACAGGCATTCGGCTTTATTCAAGTTATCTGCACGTAAAGCGAATGGTATAAGTGTGACAGCTGTTTGGCTAAGAGATTAGGCTAAAAGGGGAAAATGCCGCCAAGATTGTCAGATATGAGGGCCTAGCAACCGGTGAAAGGGGCTGTGTCTTAGTGCG
The DNA here is from genome assembly GCF_032821615.1 of Corynebacterium tuberculostearicum. Taxonomy (GTDB): domain Bacteria; phylum Actinomycetota; class Actinomycetes; order Mycobacteriales; family Mycobacteriaceae; genus Corynebacterium; species Corynebacterium tuberculostearicum_H. The sequence goes on from NZ_JAVBIF010000009.1 coordinate 48,217, forward strand.
AGAGCTTGAACGCACGCGGAATTTTGGCGAGCGGGAAGAGCTAAACGGCGCTTCTATGTCCGGCTTAATCCCAAGCGTGACCGAAATTTGAATCCCCTATGAGGGGGAGAAAGGAGCACTCGTGACACTGGATCGCAATTTGAATGCGTCCGAATTGCACGCGACCCGCAACCGGGTGAGCGTGTCCCCGGATCTCATCCGCCGCTTGGGTGGGGCCCTAGGCTATGACGCCATCGAGGCTTTTGGCTCCGAAGCGCAGTCGGAATTGAATAAGGTCTTTGATTTGGGAGACATCATCGATCTGATGCTGCTTAGCCAACTGCCGGAGATGGAAGTCGCGCCGGGAATGGAGCAGAAGGTGGAGGGGGACGTCGCCAAGCAGCTGCTGCGGCGCATCAGTGCAGGTGATTACATGACGCGCCAGCAGGCGCATGACCGCCTGCCGCGGGCGACGGTGATGCTCTACCGCATGGGACATCCGCGCCTATGGGCTTTTGCCGCCCGCCAGCGCCTGCCCCAGGACGCGGAAAGAGCCGTGCCGGATTCCTTCCACCGTGATATCACCGGCCCGTACACCACTCCGGAGGAAGCGTGGCTGGGCATGTACGTGGCCGATGCCACGCGGCTCGGGGAGCTAAAAACCCAGGTAGATGGTGCTGGGTTGGACGAAGACAGGCAGCAGCGCTTGCGTCTGGGTATGAGCTTGGCCGATACCTACCGCCAAGTCTGGAGCTCCGCGCGCGGCCATTGGCGCGTCAGCCCCCAGACGCGCTATATCGTGCCTTCGCGTTTTGGCTACTGCCCCTTTGTCTTCCGCGTGGCCGAGGGCGGGTGGCGCCGCGATTCCTTCGACGGGAGCCACGATCGCTTCATGGCCACTGAAGGCTATTGGATTGACGTGGAGCGCGAGCGGCTCATTCACCTTGGCGCGCCTGATCCGCGCGACGCCTGGCTACCCACGGCACAGGTGGCCGCCGAAGCCCCCACGGAGGCCGACCTGGCGGTCGCGCGCGTGCTCAGCGGGAAAATTATCGCACTCGGTGCTGGCCAGAAGAATATTACGATTCGCCTGCGCCAGAAGAACCGCACGTTGAACTTCGATTAGGGAGGGCAGGTATTCTCGCAGGCATGGAGAATCTCAACGGACGTACCCTTTTCGTCGCCGCTGTGGACGCGGAAGCCGCCCACATTCCGGAAGGCGAACCCCTGCTCATTACCGGAATCGGCACGGTTCCGGCGGCCATTGCCTTAACGGAGGCTCTTGCCGACGCCCGCGCTAACGGCGCCCTTCCTGAGCGTGTGGTCAATATCGGCACGGCCGGCGCGCTTGTCGACGGCATGGCTGGCGTCTTCGAAGTAGGCAAGGTCACCAAACACGACTTTAAGCTCGAGGTGCTTACCGATATCAACCGCTACCTGCTGCCAGAGGTCATAGAGCTCGAGACCTCCGGCCGCCTGCCGGTGCGCGCACTGGCCACGGGCGACATGTTTGTCTCCGATACCGCCCTGCGCACCGAGCTGGCCAAGAAATCGCAGCTGTGCGACATGGAAGGCTATTCCATCGCCGCAGTATGCCAGCGCTTCGATGTGCCCTGCACCCTACTTAAGCAGGTGTCCGATTCCGCCAATGAGGAATCCAAGGGCACCTGGGCCAACGTCCTGGACCGCGGTGCGCGCCAGCTCGCCTCGGCCGCTACGGACCTAGGCTTTCTGCGCTAAAAACTAAAAGCGCGCCGGGGGAGGGCCGGCGCGCTGCTAGTGGTGGCTGAGTCTTAGCTCAGCGGGCTCATGGACTGGTAGAGCTGCTCTACCTTGTCGCGTGGGGTCTCGGCGTGTTCGTAGGTGACGTCGCTGAAGTCTTCAGGATCGTCCTTGGAGCCGGTGATGATGTCTATATCGGAGGGCTCGACTTCGCCGGAGCGCAGCGCGGCCATCTCGGCGTGGTAGCGCACAACAACAGCGATGGTTGCGGCCACGGGGACGGCGAGGAAGGCGCCCACGATGCCGGCCAGGGTAGAGCCGACGGTCACGGAAAGCAGGACGACGGCGGCGTGCAGGCCCATGGCCTTGGACTGCAGCATCGGCTGGAGGACATTGCCCTCCACCTGCTGGACGATGATGATAAGTGCAAGCGCCAGCAGCGCGTTGGTCAGGCCATTGGAGACCAGCGCGATGATGATGGCGAGGGCACCAGCGGTGACCGCACCGATGATCGGGATGAAGCTGGCGAAGAACGTCACCACGGCGATGACGAGCGCGAGCGGAACTTGCAGCACCCACAGGCCAAGGCCAATGAGGACTGCGTCCACCATGGCCACGGCGGCCTGCGCCTGGATAAAGCCGGACAGGGTCTTCCAGATGCGCGCCCCCAGCTCGGTGATGTGCCAGCCGGTGGAATTGCCGGTGTACTTGCGCAGCCACGGCAGGAACTTGTCGCCGTCTTTAATGATGAAGAAGGTGACAAAGAGCATGATCAGCGCGGCCACGACGATGGAGCTGGCCATCGAGAAACCAGAGATAACGCCGGTAGCGATGGTGGAGGCTTGGCCCTTGGCAAACTTGACCACGTCTTCGAGCACGGACTGTAGCTGGTCGCTTTGGATATCGATGGGGGACTTTTCCACCATCTCCGTGATTTGGTTGATGCCGTCTTCGGCCTGATTAATGAGTGTTTGGCTCTGGCTGGTGACTACCGGGGCCATGGCGGCAAAAACGCCGCAGAAGACAATGATGAGGCCGAGCAAGGTGCTTACCGCCGCGAGCGAGCGCGGGAATCCCTTGCCCCGCAGCCACGCGCTGATGGGGTAGAGCACCGTGGAGACGAGGATGGCGAGCAAGACCGGCAGCAGGCCTACCCAAATGAACTTGAGCAGGTAGCCGGCCAGCGCTAGGCCGGCGACGATAAGGATAAAGATCACCGAGACCTTGGCCATGGTGCGGAAGTCCTTGGCCAAGACGGCGGATTTATCGTCGCGCTCGGCAGGGTGCTCGCTGGCAGCCTCTGCACCAAGGTGCGCGTCATCATAAGCGACGAGGGTATGAGAATCTTCCTCGCCCGGCTTCTGGATCTGTGTTGCGTTGCCTTTTTCCTGTGCAGACGGGCGCTTGGCCTCGTCGCGGGAAGACGAATTATGTGACGTAGACATTGCCTACCACTATGCCACATAAAACTCGCAGCGCATATACGAAAAAGGAAGTAGCGGCCCACAGGCGGGGCGCTACCTCCCTTCAGTACCTTTAACGCGTCCGCTGACGCGGCCGGGAATTACTCGTCACGCAGGTTACCTACGTTGCGGATAATGCCGAAGCGGTGCATGGTAACCGAAACTGCCTGCTCAAGCAGGTAAGGCATGAGCTCACGGCGGCCGTCGGCAAGCACGGGCTGGTCCAACACCACGGAGTTGGAGCGCACCGCGGCCTCGTAGATGGAATCCGGCACGGTGCCCAAGGCGCGCACGCGGGAAGAAGCGTCATTTGCCACGTCGGTAGCAAAAGCCTCGTCGGTGATGGCCTTGACGTCGAAGCCCAAGTCCTGCAACTGGGTGGCAACCTCCGGGGTGGCGGAGATTTCCGTGGCGGTGCCGGTAATTGCGGCGGCCAGCACCTGGCGAGCAACCTCGCGCAGCTCATAGCCTTCGCCCACGCGCACGCGCAGCTTGGTCAGAAGCGGGCGGTAGCGGAAGATATTAGCCTCAGAAACCAAACCGGTGCGGTCGTGGTTGCGGCCGAACTCCTCTTGCCAAGCCACCTGGTCTAGCTCCGCGGCGCGCCACAGCCAGGTGATGTCCTCCTCGGTGAGCTTGCCAGAGAGGTTATCGCGCAGGCGGTGCAGCGCAGCGAGGCTTGCTGGGGCAATGTCCACGTTGCGCGGCTTGAGCTCGCCATCGACCCACTCACCCATCTGCGCCACGTAGTTCGGGCCGCCAGCCTTGGCGCCCGGTCCCATGACGGACTTCTTCCAACCGCCGAAGGACTGGCGCTGAACAATCGCACCGGTGATGCCGCGGTTGACGTAGGCGTTGCCCACCTCAACGTTGTCGATCCAGTACTCAATCTCGGCGTCGTCAAGCGAGTGAATGCCGCCGGTCAGGCCATAGCCGGTGTCGTTCTGCCAGGCAATGGCCTCTTCCAAAGTATCGGCGTACATGATGCCGAGGATGGGGCCGAAGCACTCATTCTTGTGGTACCAGGAGCCCGGCTGCACATTATCGCGAATGCCCGGGGACCACAGGGTGCCTTCCTGGTTGAGCTTTTCTGGCTTGAGGAGCCACGTCTCACCCGGCTCCAGCTGGGTCAAACCACGCAGCAGCTTCTCGCTCGGCTCTTCCGCCAGGCCATTCATGGTGGTGGTGATATCGAAGCCCGGGCCCGGCTTAAGGGTCTTGACCGCGTCCAGCAGCTGGGTGCGCAGGCGCTCGGACTTGCCGGCCGCGCCGACGAAGATAACCAGGGAGGCCGCCGAACACTTCTGGCCGGAGTGGCCAAAGGCGGAGTTGTAGAGGTCATCGATGGCCAGGTCTGGGTCGGCCGCAGGGGTGATGATGAGCGCGTTCTTGCCGGACGTCTCCGCCATAATGTTCATCTTCGGCTTCCAAGAACGGAAGAGCGCGCCGGTATCGGAGGCGCCGGTGAGGATGACATTGTCCACGTCATCGTGGGAGAGCAGGGCCTTGCCAGCCTCGGCTTCATCAGTCAGCACCAGCTGTACCAGATCTGGATCCAAGCCCTGGGCCTCGAGGGCGGTGCGGAAGGCCTCCACCACGAGCTTGCCGCAGTGAACCACCTGCGGTGCAGGCTTGACGATGACCGCCGAGCCCGCCGCCAAGGACGCCGCAATGCCACCGGTGGGGATGGCAATGGGGAAGTTCCACGGCGGGGTCACCACGGTGACGGTGTGCGGGGTGAACTCGGAGTAGGACTCTTCCAGCAGGCGCGCGGACTGGCCGTAGTAGGTGCAGAAGTCAATCGCCTCAGAGACCTCAGGGTCGGTCTGGGTAACAGTCTTATTGGCCTCATACGCAGCCACGGAGATGAACTTGCCACGCTGGGACGCAATCTGATCCGCCACGGCCTCCAGTGCGGCGGCGCGCTCGGCGGCAGGGCGCTTGCCCCACTCGGTGCCCAGCTCCTTGGCGCGAGCGATGTGGCCTTCGACCGCGGCAGGGTCGGTAACCTCCGCGATGCCGTGCTCGCCCGGATTGCGCTTGAGCGCTTCCTGCGCCCACTGGCGGTTCGGCGCGAGTGCAGGGTCAGTATCGGCTTCGTTGGTAAAGCGGCCGGTGCGCGGTGCCTGGCGGCCGTCCTCCTCAAGGCGGTTCTGGGTGCGACGGGTACCAGCGAAGGTGTCCCAGCGCTTGGCGACGGCCCGACGGAACGTCTCTTCCTGGTCTGCCAACGGCTCCTCGCCTGGGGCAAAGAGCGCGTAGAGGAAGTTCTGCGGCGCGGAGTTCTCCTCCAAACGGCGCACCAGGTAGGACACGGCGACGTCGAAGTCATCTGCGTGGACAACCGGGGTGTAGAGGATTTGGCGGCCGTCAAAGACCTTGCGCACCGCTGCCTGCTGCGCTGGGGACATGCCCTGCAGCATCTCCGAATCCATCATGTGCAGCACGCCGCGCTTCTTGCCCAGTTCGTAGGCCATAGCCGCGGTGTACAGGTTGTGGGTGGCGACGCCGATGCGGATGCTGCCGGCGTACTCCTCGCGCAGGATGAAATCCAGCAGGCGGTAGTAGTTAGCGTCTACGTCGAGCTTGTTGGTGTAGGTAGCCAGCGGCCAATCGTGGACCTCGCTCTGCACGTTTTCCATGGACAGGTTTGCGCCCTTCACGATGCGCACCTTGACCTTGCCGCCGCCCTTAGCTACGCGCTCCTTAGCAAAGTCAGCGATATCCTTGAGCGCATCAAAGGTATCCGGCAAGTAAGCTTGCAGCACGATGCCGGCATCCAGAGTGAGGAATTCCGGCTCGCTGAGTAGCTCTTTGAACAGGCGGATGGTCAGGTGGAGGTCGTGGTACTCCTCCATGTCCATGTTGATAAAGACCTTGTCGGTGCGGTCGGCCGCAGCCTGATACAGCGGGCGCAGGCGCTCCTTGAGGCGCTCTACCGAGCCATCGATATCCCAGTGGTTGAGCTGGGCCACCATGGAGGAAGCCTTGACCGAAACGTAGGTTACGCGTGGGTTCCGGATGAGCTTGAGGGTGCGCTCCGCGCGGGACTTCGCCTCTTCCTCACCGAGTACGGCCTCACCCAGCAGGTTGAGGTTGAGCTGTTCACCGGATTCGGCGGCCTTGTCCAGGATCTTGTTGAGGGCATCAGACTCGGCGTCCAGAACCAGGTGGCCTACCATCTTGCGCATGTATAGGCGGGCTACCGGCATGACCAGGTTCGGCAGGATGGGGCCGAAGAAACCACCGGCGCCAACGAGCGCACCATTGATGCTGCCGAGGAACGACGGGTCATAGTGAGAGGAAATATCTTTCAGCGCGTGTGCGGCAACCTTGTCATCTTCTGGGCGCATGACGCGGTCGACGAAGTCCATGGTGAACTTCACGCCGTCCTCATCGCGCAGCAGGTCCGCGAGCTGTTCGGTGGCCTTATCTTCTTCGTCCGCAGTGGACTTCAACCAGTCGTGTGCGCGGCTAATCGCTGCGGGCAGGACTGCTTCCACATCATCAGAGATGGGCAGGCGGGTATTGGCAGGAGAAGTCATATGGGTTCTACCTCTTCTTCAAACGGGTCACATCCCCTTAGCCGCTAGCAGTATTCGTGCCGGACAGTGGGCTGCCGGGCGATACGGGCGGGTGGGACGTAAACGGTGAGCTATGTGGTGCTGCAGGGCTGCAGTCGGGTGAGGAGCGAACACGCGGGTGCGCGCGACGCAAAGTGAGGGTCGCAGGGATTCGGAGTGAAATGCGATGTTCAGCGGGCCACTATGCGGGCCGAATGCGGACGGGAGGCCTATCGCTGCTGCGACGAACGCGCGCCAGGTTGGTGTTCAACACTCACCTGCTTTCTATGACGTGACTGTGTAAGGCTAGAGGAAAACGCGAGCGCCATAACGCTCTGACGTGCGGCAACCCTGCAGGTTCAGGTTCCAAATGTTGCCTGGGAAAAACTATGAACTTTTGTGTTGCCGCAATTATAGGAAAGCAGCAAACGTGACGCTAGTCTCTTTTGAAAAATGGTAAACGGGGGTAGAAAAACAAGAAATAAACCCCAGCATGTGGGGTTTAGAGGGGGTATTAACTCATCCGGGGGTAGCCCACCCCCGGATTGTCTAACAATTGGGTTCTAAGAACCGTAGCCGGCCTTGAGCGCCTTCACCGCCAGCTCGAGCCGCGACTTGGCGTGGAATTCACTGAGCAGTGTGGACACATACTTCTTCACCGTGCCCGGTGCATAATGCGTGCTCTTGGCAATCTCTTCGTTGGACTTGCCCTGGCAGACCAAGTCCAGGACCTGCTCTAGCGCAGGGGAGATATGGTGATTGTCCTTGATCTTGGCGGTTGCGGCAGCCGCATTGGCGCCTGCTCCCTCAGCGTTCCAATCAGGAAGCTGCTCAAACAAGCGGGTAAGCGACTGTGGGGTGACAACCGTGCCGCCGCGCACGGCCTCGCGCACGGTATCCAAAATGTAGACGGGTTTGGAGCTTTTTAAAATATAGGCCGCAGCCTTATTGGACATGACCTCTTTGAGGGTCTCGTCATTGTCCATCGCGGTCATCGCAACAAAGACAGGTGGTTCTTCCAGCTTGTTAACCTCACGCAAGAGGGTCGTGCCGTCCATCTCGGGCATATGGATGTCCGCGACAATGACGTCAAAGTCCTGCTCTTGCAAAAGCGCGAGAGCGACCTTGCCATTTTCTGCGGTGGCGCGCACCTCCATGTCCTCAGCCGAGGCGAAGTAGCGCCCCAAGGCTTCAAGGACAAGTGGGTCGTCATCGACGACCAAGAGGGATGTTTTTACTTCCCGCACCATGGAGCCGGGCAACCAAATGCAATATCGACGGGAGATGCGTATTCCGTAGTCTTTGGCAGCTCACCAGGGGTAAGGCCGGCGCCGAAGACGGAAGAAGACAACATGAGTGGGGCGAGAAGACTTGCGAGTGCGGCCTGCATTAAGGCGCTCCTTTTTGTGAAAGTTTGAATAGGCAGAAACAAGCGAAAGCTTAGTGTAAGAATTAAGCCTTTGCTATACAACGTGGTGGAACTAACGTCGTTTATGGGCGCTGGGCGGCAGAAATAGATTCAACTCCCATTTTCCAGACTCCAAATCCGTGTCCAATCGCGCGTCCATCGTGGCTGCAATCCGATTCATGGAGGACATGCCAATGCCGGAGGACATTTCGGTTTTCTTGCTTGTTGGTTTAGCCACGGGATTAGTGATGGTGATGACCGTCCAGCCCATATGGGGTCGAACGGAAATTACGATCTCCGCCCCTGGCGGGGAATACTTCACTGCATTTAGGCACGCTTCTGTGGTGATGGCTGCAATGGGCTCCAGAATTTCTTGAGGAAATTCTGGAGCAAACTCCTCGCCTTTGACCTCAACGATGGGTGATCGATTGAGGCGGGAAAGGCGTTCCTCTTCCTCTGAAATGAGCTGGGCAAAGCTTGTTGGCTTCGTGGTTGAACCAAAACTCATGCCGTCGTTAATCCCATCGATATTATTTCGCAGGACCTTGGTCAGTGCCCGTACTTCCGACATGGAAGAGCGCATGGAATCGCTCAGCTCATCGAGCCTCTTCGCTAGCTCTGGATGCTTGGAATATTCAAGGCTCAGGGCCTCTAGCTGCATGGTGTTTACCGTTAGGTTAGAAACAACCGAATTGTGCAAGGTTTCGGCGAGGTCGGATTGGCGGCGCTTCACGTCATCGTTCCACTCCACCATGGCGGACCTATAGCGATCTGCTGAATGAGCAAAAATAGCTCCAATTACGCCACCAACTCCAATTAGCATTCCCCATGTGAGCGCTGGGGCAAGATGCAAACTTAACTTAAGTGTTACGGGATCGACGAGGCCACAGAACCACAGAATAAAACCAATTGCGACTGTACGACCGTGCTTTCCGTGATAGGCCACAACAGCAAGAAAGACGGGGGCCAAAAATACAGAGCTGATTAAAGGGGTTCTGGTTAGGGTGGCCGCGATAATCCAGGTGATTACGAACGCGGCGGCCATTCCCAAGGGCCAGCGATAGGCGGAGGTGGTAATCACTGTAAGGATTAGCCCCAGGATTGCTGCGGATAATTGAAACTCCGTGGAGGTGAGGAATGCGCCAAGTAATGTCAGCGCCACGCAAATTACCGCAGTTAAAGCGGCAGTTCGCTGCAGGGTCATGGCCGCGCGGATGCGTTGGTGAAGGGGCGGCTGTGAAGGTTTCGACACGGTGCGGTCCACGCTTCCTGGATGCTAAGGCTCAATGGGGTTTATCTCCCTAGTGTAGGTACAGCGAACGTGAAACAGCGATTGAAAACAGCGAAACCCCCGCACCTTCGTGCGCGGTTCCTTGTGGTGGGTTCCGAGCGGAGGAAGAAGGTGAGGGGGTTTAGCTGGTCTTCATGAAGGAGTACAGAAGGCTAATTACTTAGCTTCTGCAGCAGCCTCTGCGTCATCCTTGGAGGACAGGCCCTCGAATACGGAGGACAGGCCCTCGGAGTCGGTGTTGGACTCGGAGGAAGCCTCGATGAGGCCCTTGATGCCCTTGATGAGTGCCTCGAAGTCGATGGCGGAGCTGAGGTCTGCGAGGGTATCGAACATATACATTCCTTTCGGATCGGCGGAGTAAAACTACAATCTCTCTCTGGGGTAGCAGCTCTTAACTGCTGTAATTCCTAGTATGCGGTAGCGGGGGCGGGCTGCCAATCCTCTTTTGGATCCTTTCTGAGGTGACTTTTGGATCCTCTTAGGGTTATTTAAGGATCTCCGTTTGGGTATGGGGCAGTGTTGGGTGAAGGGGGTGATTGTGTGGAGGGTAGGGGGTGGGCGTCGACAAGAGCGGCGCTGAGCTGCATAAAGAAAAGTTTTACAAGTAAAGTTGAGTCGCGGGGAATAACTTTTATAGGCTACCTGTTGTAGAGATTGAGTGACACGGACTCAAGGTTGTGTGACCGGGCGTAGAAGTTCTGTTACAGTAGCGCTCGGACGCAACGAGAAGTTGAGTCACTGACAGTCAACTTTATTAATTACCCCAAGATAAAAGGAGAAGAAATCATGGGACGCGCAGTAGGTATTGACCTGGGTACGACGAACTCTGTCGTTTCCGTACTGGAAGGTGGCGAGTCCACCGTTATCGCTAACTCCGAGGGCTCCCGCACCACGCCTTCCGTCGTTGCTTTTGCAAAGAACGGCGAAATCCTGGTCGGCCAGTCCGCTAAGAACCAGGCGGTAACCAATGTTGACCGCACCATTCGCTCCGTCAAGCGCCACATCGGCACCGACTGGAAGATCAACATTGATGATAAGGATTACACCTCCCAGGAGATTTCCGCTCGCACGCTGATGAAGCTGAAGCGCGACGCAGAGGCTTACCTCGGTGAGGATGTTACTGACGCCGTTATTACCGTTCCTGCATACTTCGAGGACGCACAGCGCCAGGCCACCAAGGAAGCTGGCCAGATTGCAGGCCTGAACGTGCTCCGTATCGTTAACGAGCCAACCGCAGCTGCTTTGGCTTATGGCCTGGAAAAGGGCGAGCAGGAGCAGACCATCCTAGTATTTGACCTGGGTGGCGGCACCTTCGACGTCTCCTTGCTGGAAATCGGCGATGGCGTCGTCGAGGTTATGGCCACCGCCGGCGATAACGAGCTGGGTGGCGATGACTGGGATCAGCGCATCGTCGACTGGCTGGTAGACCGCTTCAAGACCTCCCAGGGCGTTGACCTGACCAAGGATAAGCGCGCCGTACAGCGTCTGCGCGAGGCTGCAGAGAAGGCCAAGATTGAGCTGTCCTCCTCCCAGCAGGCCAACATCAACCTGCCGTACATCACCGTCGACTCCGATAAGAACCCGCTGTTCTTGGATGAGACCCTGACCCGCACCGAGTTCCAGAAGATCACCCAGGATCTGCTGGACCGCACCAAGGCTCCGTTCAACCAGGTCATCAAGGACGCTGACCTTTCTGTCGGCGATATCGACCACGTTGTTCTCGTTGGTGGCTCCACCCGTATGCCGGCCGTATCTGACCTGGTTAAGGAACTGACCGGCAAGGATGCCAACAAGGGCGTCAACCCGGACGAGGTTGTTGCAGTCGGCGCTGCCCTGCAGGCAGGCGTGCTGCGCGGCGAGGTTAAGGACGTGCTGCTTCTCGACGTCACCCCGCTGTCCCTCGGCATTGAGACCAAGGGTGGCGTGATGACCAAGCTCATCGAGCGCAACACCACCATCCCGACCAAGAAGTCCGAGACCTTCACCACCGCGGAAGACAACCAGCCTTCCGTACAGATTCAGGTCTTCCAGGGCGAGCGCGAGATGGCTACTGCTAATAAGCTGCTCGGCTCCTTCGAGCTCGGCGGTATTGCTCCGGCACCGCGCGGTGTTCCGCAGATTGAGGTCACCTTCGATATCGATGCCAACGGCATCGTCCACGTGACCGCAAAGGACAAGGGCACCGGCAAGGAAAACACCATCAAGATTCAGGATGGTTCCGGCCTGTCCCAGGAAGAAATCGACCGCATGGTCAAGGATGCTGAGCAGCACGCCGAAGAGGACAAGAAGCGCCGCGAGGAGCAGGAGCTGCGCAATAACGCAGAGTCCACCTCCTACCAAACCCGCAAGTTCTTGGATGACAACGCAGACAAGGTATCCGAGGATGTTAAGACCAAGGTCACCGAGGCTGCTGACGCCGTTGATGAGGCTCTGAAGGGCGATGACCTCGAGGCCATCAAGTCCGCAGTGGAGAAGCTGTCCACCGAATCCCAGGAGATGGGCAAGCAGATCTACGAGGCACAGGCTGCTGAGGCCGGCGCTGAGGGCGCTGCCGATGCAGGCGCTGCGCAGGGTGACCCGAACGTCGTCGACGCTGAGGTCGTTGACGAGGACGAGAACAAGGATGGCAACAAGTAATGACTCAGGACAGCGGAATGCCGCACAACCCAGGCGACCCGGAAAACACGGATCCGGAGGCTACCTCGGCTGACCGCGCTGAGGCTGCTGCCGAGCAGGCCGAGGAGGCCCAGGCCGCGCAGGAAGCGCAGGCTGACGCCACCGAAGAAGCCGAGCTGGATCCCACCCTCGATGCTGACCTTGAAGAAGCGCTGGCAGATGTCAACGCCGATGAGGTAGAGGCCGAGGCCGCGGGCGAAGAGCCCGTTGGTTCCGGTGCTAGCGATGTAGAAGCACAGTTGGCAGAACGCACAGAAGACCTGCAGCGTCTCAATGCGGAATACACCAACTACCGCCGCCGCACCGAGCGCGACCGCCAAACCGTAATCGAGACCGCCAAGGCCAAGGTCATCGCAGATATGCTGCCTGTCCTTGATGACCTGGAACTGGCTCGTGAACACGGCGACTTGGAAGGCCCGCTCAAGGCGTTTGCGGATAAGCTCCACAGCACGCTGGAAAAGCACGACCTCGCTGCCTTTGGTGAGGAAGGCGATGCCTTCGATCCTGAGGTCCACGAAGCCGTGCAGGACTTGTCCTCCGGCGATGAGCAGGTGCTTGGCACCGTGCTGCGCAAGGGCTACCGCGTAGGCGACAGGCTCGTGCGCAATGCCATGGTCATCATCGCGGACCCCAGCGATGAGTCCGGCAGCTCGGAAGACTCCGAGTAAATAACATAAAGGGCGCCCTGGGAATTGACTAGTGACCTTCCCGCGGCGCCCTTTTACTTAACTTGTATCGATTCTCTTTGAAAGGAGGAGATGCCCAGTGAGCGCTAAACCCGAATGGGCAGACAAAGATTACTATGCGGATCTGGGGGTCTCCTCGTCCGCAGACCAGAACGAGATTAAGCGTGCTTACCGCAAGCTAGCACGCGAAAATCACCCCGATACCCACCCGGACGACCCCGCGGCAGCGGAACGGTTCAAGAAGGTTGCGGAAGCCTACGACGTGCTTTCCGACGCCGCCGAGCGCAAGGAATACGACCAGTTCAAGGCCATGCTCCGCAATGGAGGCGGCTTTGGACGGATGGGAGGCGCCGGATTTCCCGGCGGGTTTCGATCCACGCGCATGGGTGGACAAGGTGCGCAAGAATTCGACCTCTCGGACCTCTTCGGAGGATCCGCTGGAGGATCGGCTCAAGGCGGCGGTGTTGGGGATATCTTCGGTAGCGTTTTCAACCGCGGCGGTAGTGCTGGCCACTCAGCTAAACCGTCGCGGGGGGCCGACGTCGAAACGGAAATAACCCTCGACTTCCGCGAGGCCGCTAAGGGAACTACCATTCCCCTGGCACTCAGCGGCAACGCGCCGTGCACCACGTGCCACGGATCGGGTTCCGCTTCCGGCAAGACCTCTACCTGTGGCACCTGCAGCGGTACCGGTTTTACTTCGGAAAACCGCGGCGCCTTCGGTTTCTCTGCTCCGTGTAAGGACTGCGATGGCACCGGCCGCCGCATCACGGATCCGTGCAAGGATTGCCACGGCACCGGCACGGTTCACCGCACCCGCAATATCACCGTGCGTATCCCCGCCGGCGTCATCGATGGACAAAAGGTCCGCCTCGCCGGCCAGGGCGAAGCAGGTCCCAACGGCACTCCCGCCGGTGACCTCTTCGTGGCGGTGACTGTAAAGCCGGACAAGGTCTTTACTCGCGAGGGCGATGACCTCCATGTCACCGTTCCGGTGTCCTTCACGGAGCTGGCCTTGGGCGATACCATCGCGGTTCCTACTTTGGATAACCCGGTGCGTGTGAAGATCCCCGCTGGAACGCCGGATGGACGCACGCTGCGGGTGCGCGGAAGGGGCATCGCCAAGCGCGGTGGAAACTCCGGTGATCTGCTGGTTACCGTGCAGGTCACCGTGCCCACCAAGCTCGATGCCGCCGCCTCCAGCGCCCTGCGCACCTATGCTCAAGCGGAAAAGGACTCCGGTTTCAACCCACGTGCGGGTTGGGCCGGCGCCGAGAATGCTTAAGGCAGGAGGTGTGTTAAAAAATGAGCACTGGAAAGGCAGAAGATTCCGGCACCGCGGTCTACGTCATCTCCGTAGCTGCGGAACTCTCCGGAATGCACGCCCAAACCCTGCGCACCTATGACCGCATGGGCTTGGTCTCCCCGGCCCGCACTCGTGGCGGTGGCCGCCGCTACTCCGACCGGGACATCGAGCTGCTGCGCAAGATTCAGGCGCTGTCCCAAGACGATGGCGTCAACCTTGCCGGCATCAAGTCCATCATCGAGTTGACCGAGGAACGCGATCAACTCGAGGCCGAGCGCGACGCTTTAGCTGAAGAGGTCCGAGCCCTGCGCGAGCAGGCCGCTGGACGCCGCCCGCAGCGCAGCGGTGAGCTTGTCCATGTCCCACGGTCCACCTCCGTGGTGATGTGGAGCCCGCGCACCGCGCGCGAACGTAAACGCTCCCGCGGCCGTGGATACGGCGAAGACTAACTCTCGCTCTGCAGACGAGTACACCCAACCCCGCAGCCAGCTTCCCCGCTGGCTGCGGGGTTTTCTTCTACTCGCGTACTCGCGGTGGCATGTGAATTTTTGCAAAGGGGGGTAACCGTAATCAGTGCGCATTGCAAAGTTTAGGGTTAGGATGACTAGCAGGCAGGTGACGTACAACACAGCAAGAAGGAATAGTGCGTCACAACACCACCGCCTGTAATTTTCTCCAGGAAAGGACACGCACCATGACCCTGTATGCAGTCCCCGGAACCGAAGGTTCCATCGTTGACTACCGCGAACGCTATGACAACTACATCGGCGGCCAATGGGTGGCGCCCGTCGATGGTGAATACATGGACAACATCAGTCCGGTCAATGGCGAGGTATTTTGCCAGGTAGCTCGCGGCAAAGAAGCCGATATCAACTTGGCTATCGATGCCGCGGAAAAAGCCTTCGACACTTTCGGCAAAACCACCCCGGCCGAGCGTGCGTTGCTCCTGCATCGCATTGCGGACCGCATCGAGGAAAACCTGGACAAGATTGCGGTCGCGGAAACCTGGGAGAATGGCAAGGCCGTACGCGAAACTCTGGCCGCTGATATTCCGCTGGCCGTGGATCACTTCCGCTACTTTGCTGGCGCCATCCGCGCCCAGGAGGGCCGCCTGTCCCAGCTCAACCAGGATACCGTGGCCTATCACTACCATGAGCCGCTCGGCGTCGTAGGCCAGATCATCCCGTGGAATTTCCCGTTGCTCATGGCCGCCTGGAAGATTGCGCCAGCGCTGGCTGCTGGAAACTGCATTGTCATGAAGCCGGCTGAGCAAACCCCAGCATCCATCCTGTTGCTCATCGATATCATCGGTGATCTTCTTCCTGATGGCGTGCTCAATATCGTCAATGGCCTAGGTGATGAAGCCGGTGCGGCACTATCCGGTTCTGACCGCATTGCCAAAATTGCCTTCACCGGCTCTACCCCGGTGGGAAAGATCATCAACAAGGCTGCCGCTGACAAGGTCATCCCCGTCACTTTGGAGCTGGGTGGTAAATCTCCGTCCATCTTCTTTAAAGACATCATGGATGAAGACGATTCCTACTTGGAAAAGTGCGTGGAGGGCTTTGTCATGTTTGCCCTTAACCAAGGCGAGGTCTGCACGTGCCCATCTCGCGCGCTGGTGCACGAAGAGATTGCAGATAAGTTCTTGGAACTGGCCGTTGAGCGCGTCAAGAAGATTAAGATTGGTCACCCGCTCGATACGGAGACCATGATGGGCGCGCAGGCCTCCCAGGAGCAGATGGACAAGATCAAGCAGTACTTGGAGATTGGTCCGCAAGAAGGTGCGGAGACTCTTGTGGGCGGCCACGTGAACAAAGTGGAAGGCCTGGAAAAGGGCTACTACATCGAGCCCACCGTGTTTAAGGGAAATAACGACATGCGCATCTTCCAGGAAGAGATCTTCGGCCCGGTGCTCTCCGTAGCTACGTTCAAGGACTATGACGAGGCGATCGCAATCGCTAACGCCACCAACTTCGGCCTTGGGGCCGGCGTGTGGTCGCGCAGCCAAAACATCTGCTACCGCGCAGGCCGCGATATCCAGGCCGGCCGCGTGTGGGTCAATCACTACCACGACTACCCAGCGCACAGCGCCTTTGGCGGCTACAAGGAATCTGGCCTTGGCCGTGAGAACCACTTGATGATGCTGGGCCACTACCAGGAGACTAAGAATATGTTGGTCTCCTATTCGGACCAGCCGGCTGGCCTCTTCTAAAGGCCGTTCCCTTCGGACTAGTTCGCGCGCGCCACTTGGCCTAGGCCACGCAAGAACCGCGGGTCCTCCCAATAGGAGCCATGATCGCCAGGGAGGCCATCCGCGCCGGGAAGGGGAGTGGCGCCAAAGGCATCAATGGTGGGATCGGGGCCATGGATGCCGCCGTTAGGCCCCGTCGTAATAGCGATGGGGTCGTTGGCATTTGTGGCCGCCCAGATGCGGCCATGCAGTTCTGAGGCGTGGCCAGCGCCCGTGCCGGGACTGCCGACGAGCACTACGTCCTCAGCAATCCTTTCTTGCTTTGCGGCGTGCCCGGTGACGACAGAACCATAGGAATATCCCACTACGGTGCGCTTGGCCTGCGGATAGCGTCTACCGAGCGAGCGCTGAAACCGGGCGAGTTCTTGACTGGCAGTGCGCGCGGGGGTGGCGTGAACCGCACGGGGCAGGGAGGATGGCGCCTGGTAGCCTAACCACACCACCGCCGGCCCGCCGCTGGCCTTAGCAAGATTGCGACCGCGGTCCACCGCGCGCTGCCAGGTTTCTGGATCGGAGGAGTGAACTCCTTCCACGAAGGTGGTAAGCGATGCCGGCGTAGTCCGAAAGCCGCCGGGGTCCACCATGGCTACGAGCCGTCCTTCACTAGTTTCTAGCACCCGCATATCTGGGTTCTGCGCGGCTAGTTGAGATACGTGCTCGCTGGCGTGGGCAAGATTAATCTCGTGGATGGTACCTACTGGAAGATCGGAGAAATCTTCCAAGCGGACGGGCGGCACCACCCCGGCTGGCGTACATAAGGCATCGATTTCTTGAGAGCACAGCCAGTCGAGGGAATCGCCCAGCGCCCGCACCTGATTCAACAACAGCCCAGCCGTGCTGGCAGCTACCCCGCTGCGCTCATCTACTTGTCCCAGAAATGCAATGATGCGGTCCTCAAGTTCCTCGCGGCGGGCCTGCAGGTCCGCGTGGCGCTCAAGGGTGGTGGCAACCTGCTCCATCTGGTGCAGCGGCTGGGCCAGCCAGTCGGTGTAGCCTGCCAAACTGGAGCGGGCGGCGTCACCAGCGGGGCCTCCCAGCGATAGGCTACGCCAATCATGGTGAGCATCTAAAAATCGAAAGCGCAGTTCAGCGCGTTCGCTATGCAACGTACTGGCGCCATGTCTTAAAGCCACGGATAGGGTCATCGCGCATCTCCCAATGCCTGGCCCAGGTGGGAATCCACCCCGGCGGCAGTGTTGAGGAAGGCCTCAATGGAGCGCAATTGCTCGGCCGTGGCGTCCTCCGTTGCGGCTACGGCGCTGAACCAGGTGGCACGGGCTCGCTCTAGTGCGGCCGCGGTGCGGCAGGCAGTATCGAGCGCGGCCGTCGGCGGTGGCAGCGAAGGGCGCGCCATGAGGGAGCGGACGTAATCGGGCAGGTGCGTGGGAATTTCTACATAACTCATGCCCCTAAGCCTGAAGGACCATACAACGCCGCGCTAGGGGTACAGACGCAGCCTGTGGATAACTCCGCCATGCTTCATTATTTTGGGAGGCATGAAGGTAGCAGCAGTGCAGTTAACGTCCACCGGTAATGTCACCGAAAACCAGGAATTGGCCCTCGCCAAGATCCGTGAGGCGGCCGGAAACGGGGCGCGGTTAATCGTGCTGCCGGAGGCCACGGCGCAGAATTTCCGCTCCGGGCGCCTTGATGAGCAGGCGCAGACGCTCGAAGGCCCGTTCGCCACGGCGATCCAAGCACTCGCAGAGGAGCTCGAGGTCACCGTCGTGGCCGGCATGTTCTGCCCAGCCGATACCGTGGAGCGCGACGGCAAGACCATTAATCGCGTGACCAATACGGCGCTCATTGCAGGCCCTGGCGTGCTGGGCGGCTACGACAAGATCCACACCTATGATGCCTTTGACTACCGCGAATCGGATACGGTCTTGGCCGGCGAATCGCTCGTAGCCTTCGACGTGGATGACCTTATTGTGGGTGTGGCCACCTGCTATGACATCCGTTTCCCAGAGCAGTTTAAGGAGCTGGCCAGCCAGGGTGCGCAGCTCATTGTAGTACCCACGAGCTGGGCGGATGGCCCTGGAAAGCTGGAGCAGTGGCGCCTGCTCACGGCCGCGCGTGCCTTGGACTCCACTAGCTATATCGTCGCGGCGGGCCAATCGCGTCCGGGCGGTGACGCAGAGGCGGGCAATCCTTCCGGACCAACGGGCATTGGCCATTCCACCATCGTTGATCCGAATGGCGTGCGCATGGCCGAGGCCGGCTACGAGGATGACATCCTCTATGCCGACATCGATCCGAATGAGGTAGCGAAAACCCGCCGCGCGCTGCCGGTTGTGGTCACTGCGGACTAGGCCAGCGCCGCGTAGTCTTCCGGCTGCCAGCGCCCGTCGCGGCCCCAGCTAAGGATGTCGATCTGCTGCTTGCCGACGCCCCTTTGAACCAACCTTTCCGTACCTTCCACAACCTCTTCGGCCGGCCCGACGAGTAGGAAGCGCGGGGGAGTGTCTGTGGATAACTCCACCTCGTTGACTACTACATCGGTCGGTTCCCCGGAGACTACGTAGTCGGCGCCGGGGGCTAATTCGCGGGCATTGAGCAACCACGCGTCTTTTTCTTCCCGTACGATGCGGCGCACCGGCACGCCGAGCGCTGCCAGGTTCTGCTGGAAGTAGGTGTCATAGTGGGCGCCGGGGCTGCCCGCCACGGCAAAGAGGCGTGGTACTCGGCCGCGGTCTTCATCGTCCAGCGTGGCGAGCGCCGCGCAGCGGGCCGTGGCCCAGCCGGTGCCATAGGCAATGATGACCAGTTCTCTTGCGCCCGCGTTCTGCAGGCTAATGCCGCCGGCGGGCTGGCCCAGGGTCCACCAGTCTCCTGGCTGCGCGTGCGCGAGGGACCGGGAAGCCTCGCCCGCGGTGGAGACGTGAAAGACCAGCTGGCCGGTTCCGTCGCTAGGCTGCGCAGGAGTGAGCATCCGCCATTGCCCGGGCAAGTACTGCGTGGTCACCGGAAAGTGCTGCCCCGGTTGATAGGGCACAGCCAGGCCAGCCTCCACGCGGATGATGGACGTCTCGCGGGTGGGGTGATCCACCGCCACCACTTGCGCCGAGTGCGCCGGTGCCTCGCCGGCGGCGTCGGACTCCCGTGCGGCGCCGGCCATCGTGGTACATACCTGGTGGATGACGTCACAGGCAAAGTTGTATTGATACTGCGTCAGCGCCAAAACCCGCAGGCCTGCTACGAGGGCATCATCGAAGCGGGAATAGATTTCGGCCGGAAACCCATGCCGACGGTGATCGCGGGCGAGCTGGGTGAGCTTTGCGGAGACGTCGGCAAGCAGGGGCTCCCCAGGCTCCGTATGCTCAATCACCCATGCCAGCGCAGGCACCATCGAAGTATGGGTATCGCGCATGGACAGCGCAAAAATCTGCCGGGATTCAGGTACCGCGTTAAAGAAATGCTCGTGCACCGCATCGCGGTACTCGTCTGCGTAATTTCGAAAATGCTCGCCCAATTCCCACATGTTTGACCATCCTAATAGTCAGCGCCCAACCGGGGGTCGAGCTACCTACTGAAAGCTGTAGCGGGGGTGAAAATGGGATCCTATGTTGTGGCTCACTTGGTGGCAGGTATTGTATTTTCTATCCGTCTGCCCTCTAACGGGGGCAAGCCGCCATAATTGCACAGCTAGAAAGGGTCCCCATGGAAGATTTTTCCGCTTATACGCTCATGCTGGATGTGGGCTGGATTTCTTTGCTCATGGTCATCGGCAACGTCCTGCGCCACCAGGTGAAGTTCATCTTCCAGGACCTGCTGCTGCCTGCCCCTATTACCGCCGGCCTCATCGGCCTGCTGGTAGGTCCAAACGTGCTGGGCTGGATCAACTTCTCCGATAACTTGGGTGACTACACCTCCATCCTCATCGCGGTGGTCTTTGCGTCTATGGCCTACTCCATGGAAGTGGGCGGAAACATGGGCAAGGGCGCGCGCAATATGTGGGGCTATTCCACCATGATGTTTACCGGCCAGTGGGGCCTGTTCATCGTGTTGGGCCTTTTCCTCTTTGCGCCGCTTTTCGATACCCCGAATTGGTTCGGCATGATGCTGCCCGTCGGCTTCACCGGCGGCTTCGGTACCGCCGCGGCCGTGGGTGGTGCGCTCGAGGGCGTGGGCGCCGATGCCGCCTCCTCGCTGGGCTTTACCTCCGCGACCGTCGGCACGCTGGCCGCAATCATCGGCGGCGTGGTCGCCGGCAACTGGGGCATCCGCAAGGGCAAGGTCTCCCACGTGCCCAAGGAACTACCAGAAGAGCTGCGCCGCGGCTACATCAAAAACATCGATGAGCGCCCGTCGCTCGGCCGCGCTACCACCAACCCCTCCTCCATTGAGCCGCTCGCGTTGCACTTCGGCTTCATCATCCTGACTGTGATGACCGCCTACGGCATCAACCAGGGTTTGAGCAGCATCTGGGAGAATGTCTCCGTGCCGCTTTTTGCCATGTCCATGGTGGTGGGCCTAATCTTCCGCGCACTTATGAACTTCGTTGGCGCCGAGGACTACCTGGATAAGGACTCCGTTTCCTCCATCTCCGGCGCGGCCACGGACTACCTCATTGCCTTTGGTGTGGCCGCCATCGTCCCGGCCGCCATTGCCTCCTACTGGCAGGCACTCCTCCTGCTCTTCGTCCTGGGCACCATCTTCTGCGTATTCTTCCTGCTGTGGTTCCCGGCCGAGTTCTTTGGCGAGCGCTGGATTGAGCGCGGCATCTTTGGTTGGGGCTGGGCCACCGCCACTGTGGCGACCGGCATCGCCATCCTCAAGATTGTGGACCCCAAGCTCAAGTCCGGCACGCTGTCCGAATACGGCATGGCCTACATCGGTTTCGGTCCATTCGAAATCTCGTGGACCATCATCGCACCTATGGCTGTGATGTACGGATTCACCGGCGTCTTCGGCGCCATTTCCCTGGCGATTTCCATCGGCGTCTATATTGCCTTCAAATCCATGCGCCTTATGCCGCCGCGCGGCACTATCTTCCAAGAGGGCATCGGCCATGTAGGGCAGAAGCAGGCATAGCCGCGCTTGCCGACGCCCCCTCTCCGCCAGCCTTAAAAAACTATGAGATTGGCCGCACTAAAGTTAAGAAAATAATTCGCCGGTGGGGTGTGATGGGAATGTCCGCGGCCGTGACCTTGGCCTATCGGCCGCACTACCACCGTTAGCATCGGTGAGAAATGGCTTTCTCGAAAAGGGTATTCGATTGGGACTATCCCTGTACCTTAAATTTTGTTAGAATCAGCGGGTATCAATCTCTGTCTTGATGAGGAACTAAATGTACCAGTTGGATGGGGCTTCCAGGCGGGTGATCATCCTGGAAGCCGCTGTTTATGTAGCGGCCTGCGAAGGCGAGCGGGCCGTTACCGTGGAATCTGTGGCGGACCAGGCTGGTCTCTCGCCACAGGCGGTGGCTGAGGAATTCGCCACCGGTGCCGACATGCTCGCGGAAATCCCCGCCTTCTTGGATCGTCGCATGTCTGAATACATGGTGGAAGCGGCGCGCCACCTGCCGGAGGGTAATTCCGGCGGCGATGTTCTCATGCAGCTGGCAGAGGCTTATTTTGCCTACGCACAAGACGAGCCCGCCATCTATCACTATCTTTTTGAGCATTACGATGCCCTCGATGAGGAGCACGTCTGCCAATTTGCCAAGGGGGAAAAGTCGGGGTCTCCGGGTGCGGACATGGCGCTGGACGTCGTCAAGCGCTTTGCCGAAGAGCAAGGTGCCGTCGTGGCCCACGACGGAGACATCTCTCCCCTGCAAATCGGCCGCATTACCTTGGCGTGTTGGTCGGTCATCCATGGCATGGGCCACTTGAGCGTGGTAGGTATCCTGCGCCTGCAACATGCCGTTATTCGCGCGGCCAACCTCAAGCAGGTCGATCGGCTCGTAGTCGATGCCCTGCAATATTGGTTTAAGAATAAGCAGATCCCACAGCGTCGCCCCATCATGAACGATGCCCGTGCCATCGTAGAAGGGGTCATGGGCAGCGAGCGCGAAAAGCCTTTCGTAGCTCCGGAAAACCTCGAGCAGATGGATCCGGAGGAGGCCAAGCGGGTCGTCATCGAGGCTTCCTTGCGCGTCGCCGGCCGCCGCGGTGTTGACCGCCGCTTCTTTGATCACGTGGCCGACAGGCTCGGAACTTCCAAGGATTTCCTGGCCACCATCGTGGACAATGACTTCGCGTTGCGCGAGGCGGCCGAAACCCTTACGACCATGGAGATGGCTCAGGTCTTCGAGGATTGTCTCGCCGCGCTTCCGGAGGACACCCCCACTGTAGACCAACTGCAGATTGTTGCGGCTGCCTATTTTAATTACGCGATGATGTACCCAGAGCGTTTCAGCTCCATTATCGCGCTGGCCAGCGGTTCCATCGTTCCGCACAATGGTGATGGCAGCTCGCACGAGGGCATGACCAAGAACTTCGCCATCATGATGGACCTGTTGCGCAAGTTTGTCATCGAAATGGGCATTACCCCTACCGACCAGCTGGTCTATATCAGCACCCTGGCAGTGTGGGCCGGTGCCAACGGCATTGCCCACCTGTGCAGCATTGGCGATTTCAAGAGCTTCAATGAGGACCTCAAGTGGGCGCTTTTTGTCCAAGTAGTGACCGTATCCTTCTTCGCCATCGCCCATAGCTTGCAGATCCTGGGTCACGAAAACGAAGAGTACAAGCAGGTTTAAGAACCCTGTGTAAAGTTGAGCGGCCCACGCTCAAAAATGTTTAGGTTGAGTGGAATAGGCTCAACTCTGGGTGCGTTGTGCTAAGTGAAGCCCTACAGTGGGTGAATAGATCTTAGAAGGAGCAACGCACACATGAACTCATTTAACCCCACCACTAAAACACAAGAGGCCCTGCAGGACGCCCTGCAAACCGCCTCTTCTAATGGAAACCCGGATATCCGCCCGGCTCACCTGCTGGCGGCAATCCTCAGCCAGGACGGCGGAATCGCCGCTCCGGTTCTTAAGGCCACCGGCGTAGATCCGGATACTGTGCTCAAGGAAGCCCGCGAGCTTGTTGATTCTTATCCCAAGGCCGAGGGCGCCAATATGGCCAACCCGCAATTTAACCGCGACGGCCTCAACGTCCTAACGAAGTCGCAGGAGCTGGCCGGCGAGCTTGGAGATGAATTCGTTTCCACCGAGGTTCTGCTGGCTGCCATCGCCGGCTCCAAGACCGATGCTGCCGAGCTGCTTACCGGCCGCGGTGCTACTTATGACGCCATCAAGGGCGCTTTCCCTTCCGTGCGCGGTGCTGCCAAGGTAACCTCCGAGAATCCGGAGGACCAATTCCAGGCCTTGGAAAAGTACGCCACTGACCTCACCGCTCGCGCCCGCGAAGGCAAGATCGACCCGGTCATCGGCCGTGATCAGGAAATTCGCCGCGTGGTCCAGGTGCTCAGCCGCCGCACGAAGAATAACCCGGTGCTCATTGGCGAGCCCGGCGTGGGCAAGACCGCCATCGTGGAAGGCTTGGCCCGCCGCATCGTGGCTGGCGATGTCCCCGAGTCCCTCAAGGGAAAGACCCTCATCAGCCTGGACTTGGGCTCCATGGTCGCTGGCGCTAAGTACCGCGGTGAATTCGAGGAGCGCTTAAAGGCCGTGCTCGATGAGATTAAATCCTCCGAGGGCGAGATCATCACCTTCATCGATGAGCTGCACACCATCGTCGGCGCCGGCGCTACCGGTGACGGCTCCATGGACGCCGGCAACATGATCAAGCCCATGCTGGCCCGCGGCGAGCTGCGCTTGGTGGGCGCCACCACCCTGGACGAGTACCGCAAGTACATCGAAAAGGACGCCGCCCTCGAGCGCCGCTTCCAGCAGGTCTACGCCGCCGAGCCTTCCGTGGAAGACACCATCGGCATCCTGCGTGGACTGAAGGAACGCTACGAGGTGCATCACGGCGTGCGCATCATGGACTCCGCGCTGGTATCGGCCGCCGAGCTATCCAACCGCTACATCACCAACCGCTTCCTGCCGGATAAGGCCATCGACCTCGTCGATGAAGCAGGCTCCCGCCTGCGCATGGAGATCGACTCCTCCCCGCAGGAGATCGACGAGCTTGAGCGCATCGTTCGCCGCATGGAGATCGAAGAGCTGGCGTTGAAGAAGGAATCTGACGCCGCCTCCCAGGATCGCCTGGCTACCCTGCAAGGCGAGCTCGCGGACCAGCGCGAGAAGCTCGGCGAGCTCAAGGCCCGCTGGGCCAACGAGAAGAAGGCCATCGATGATGTCCAAAACATCAAGGAAGAACTCGATGACCTGCGCCGCCAAGCCGAAATTGCCGAGCGTGACGGCGACCTCGCACTGGCCTCTGAGATCAACTACGGCAAGATTCCACCGCTGGAAAAGGATCTCGCGGCCGCGGAGGTCAAGGCCGCCGAGCAGCGCAATACGATGCTCGATGAGGAGGTAAGCCCGGACACCATCGCGGAGGTCGTTTCCGCCTGGACCGGCATCCCGGCCGGCAAGATGTTGCAGGGCGAGACCGAGAAGCTGCTCAACATGGAATCCGTGCTGGGCAACCGCGTGGTCGGCCAGAAGGAAGCCGTCACCGCGGTTTCGGACGCCGTTCGCCGCTCCCGCGCGGGCGTGGCCGACCCCAACCGCCCGACCGGTTCCTTCCTCTTCCTCGGCCCCACCGGTGTGGGCAAGACCGAGCTCGCGAAGGCCTTGGCGGACTTCCTCTTCGACGATGAATCCGCCATGGTGCGCATCGATATGTCCGAGTACGGCGAGAAGCACTCCGTTTCCCGCCTCGTCGGTGCCCCTCCGGGATACGTCGGCCACGAGGCCGGTGGCCAGCTCACCGAGGCCGTGCGCCGCCGCCCTTACACGCTCGTGCTTTTCGACGAGGTAGAAAAGGCCCACCCCGACGTCTTCGACGTCCTCCTGCAGGTCCTGGATGAAGGCCGGCTTACCGACGGCCAAGGACGCACCGTCGACTTCCGCAATACCGTCATCATCCTGACCTCCAACCTGGGCGCCGGCGGCACCCGCGAGGAGACCATGGACGCGGTGAAGAAGGCCTTCAAGCCCGAATTCATCAACCGCCTCGATGATGTGGTTATGTTCGAGCCCCTGTCGGAGGATCTCCTGCGCGGAATCGTCGACATCCAACTGCGCGGCCTGTCCGAGCGCCTCGACGCCCGCCGCCTGACCCTGCAGGTCTCGGATTCCGCCAAGTCCTGGCTCGCCGAGCGCGGCTACGACCCGGCCTACGGCGCCCGCCCGTTGCGCCGCACCATCCAGCAGGCCATTGGTGACAAGCTCGCCAAGAAGCTACTGGCCGGCGATATCGTTGATGGCGACACCGTCCACGTGGACGTCGCCGATGGCGGCGCCGAACTAGACATCGCCGCGCGCTAGTCGGCCGCGCAGCGCCCGCCGCGCCAAATCCTGCTCATGCCCCTAGACTCGGGGGCATGAGCATTTTGGTCTCCCCACAAGAACTCCGCGAATCCATTTATCACGGCGAGCGTTTCACCCTCTTGGCCACCCACTGGCAGCCGCAGCTGCGCCAGAGCTACAACGAATTCACCTCCCTGCACATCCCGACGGCGCTGTTTAGCGATACCGCCAATTCCTTCGCCGGCCTGCCCGGCTCCCAGGTAGGCCGCAACCCGCTGCCGGATCCGGATAAGCTGCAGGAGCACTTCCGCCAGTGGGGAATCCGCGAGGACCGCCCCGTCGTGGTCTATGACGAAGGCCGTGGCCTTTTCGCCGGCCGCGCCTGGTGGACCTTGCGCTGGGCCGGCCTGGACAACGTCCGCATCCTCGACGGCGGCTTGGCCAATTGGCGCCACCTGGGCTATACCACGCTGACCGGCCCCGGCAACTTCGCCGTCGGTGCCACCGCCGAGGTCAACCCCGGCCAGATGCCCGTGGCCACCATCGATGACGTGCGCAATCACGATGGCCTGCTCATCGATACCCGCACCCGCAACCGCTTCGCCGGCCGCCGCGAGAACCTCGACCTCAAGGCCGGCCACATTCCCGGCGCCGTCAACGTGCCAGAGCGCCTGTTCCACAACGATGGCCTGCGCACCTGGAAGTCCGCGGGCGAAATCCGTGAAGTGCTTTTCGACGCCGGCCTCACCCCCGACAACGTCCAAGGCGCCATCATCTACTCCGGTTCCGGCAACCACTCCGCCCTCGCCCTTGCCGCCATGGAAGACGCCGGCTTCACCGGCCTGCGCCACTATGTCGGCGGCTGGTCCCAGTGGTCCGCCAACCCCCAAAACCCGGTGGAGCGCGGCGACCGCTTCACCGTCAACGGCTAACCGCCCCAGCCCGCCCCCTCGCCTTCGCCCTCAGCCTTCCGCGTCCGCGCGCCGAGCGCTGGGGGCTTGCTCATTCCTACTACTATCGTGGGGTGATGGCTTTTCTAATCCTTGCTTTTGCGGTTCTTCTCGGCATTGCCGGCGGTGCCCTGCTGCTTTACGACGGCAAACAGCGCACCTCCACCCCTACACCCTCCGCCGACGCAGACCCCAGCTCCGCGACTCCCACCCCCGCGGATCCCACTCCCGCGGACACCGAGCGCGCGGACGCCGCCCCCGCAGATCCCACTCCGACGGACTCCGCATCCACCGATGCCGCGCCCGAAAGCGTCGCCTCGGCCGAGCCTGCCGATTCGGCCACCCCAGCCACCGAAGCAGCTGTGCCAGCTCCCGCGCCGGAACCCACACCCGAGCCCGTGACCGAGACCCCGGCCCAGCAAGAATCTGAGCCAACCGACGAACCCGAGCCGGCCCCCGAGCACGAACCGACCCGCGAACCGGAGCACCGGCCGAGCCACGAGTCCGCGAGCGAGCACCCCGCGCCTTCCAAGCCACACGCACGCCACCGGCCGATCCTGCCAGGAACCATGCGCCGCGAGCGCCGCAATTGGGCGGAAGCCAAGGGATTTGAATTCATGAAGGCCGACCCTTACCTCGTAGACGAATGGACTAGGGGAGTGGCCTCCACGGGAGCGGCTCCCAAAGACATTGTCGCCGGCAATGTGTACGGCCACGAGATGCTGTTGATGGATATCGACGGCGTCAACGTCATGGCCATGCGCACCGGAGCGGCCTCCGACATGGTCGTGGATTTCCGTCGCTTCGACCGCGACGACGCTAAGGCCTCCGAGGACCTGCTGTTGGCCATGACCATCGAGGGTTTCGATGTGTATTCCTCGGATAGCGCCGTGACCGAGCGCATGGTGGATGAGCGCGTCCACGTCGCCCTGCAACAAATGCCCGAAACCGTTACCGCACTGTGGATGGAAACGGAGTGGGTCTTGGCGCAGACCACGAAGCAGGCGCGCTCCGCGGAATGGGACGCGATGCTGCCGCCTCTCGCCCTGCTTGCCGACGCCGCCCGCGTCCTCCCACCGCGTTCCTCGGCCACCCACGTGGTGCGCCTTGAGGAATTGGACCCAGCGCGCGAGATTCCCGCCCAGCCCATCGTCGAGGCCGTCGGCGGCACGCCGGCCGCAGGCGCGCCCGAATTCGAGCGTCCCGTCATCCAGCGCCCGGAAGAGCCGTTGCAGATGCCGTCTCGGGCCTACTCTGAAACCCGCGGGCCAGTCGAGCACAGCGCCCTCGGCGGCGACGAAGTAGACGCCATTGCCGACGGCCGCGAGCGCCCCAACCCCGATTCTCATACCGCCCGCCTGCCGCGCCAGCAGTTCCGCGCCGCCTCCATCTTCGACAGCCCCTCCGCCGACTCCACCACCGACGGCCCCCGCGCGGCCGACCCCAACCCAGTCGACCCCAACCCGGCCAGCGAGTCCGCGGCCGAGGAATCGGACCCGCGCCGGGGAGAGTAGCCTAGAGTCCGATACCGGCGGCCGGCCGCCGCCCACGAACCACGACAAGGAGCAGATGACTGTGGATTCTCACACCACCAACGCCCAGAACGCGCATGCCCAAAACCTGGACGCCGAGAAGAAGGCCCGCCTCGCAGAACTAGTCAAGGAACTGGCCGTCGTCCACGGCAAGGTGACCCTATCCTCGGGCAAGGAAGCTGACTACTACGTGGATCTCCGCCGCGCTACCTTGCACCACGAGGCTTCCCGCCTCATCGGCGCCCTGCTGCGCGAGCTGACCGCAGATTGGGATTTCGCGGCCGTCGGTGGCCTGACCCTCGGCGCCGACCCGGTTGCTACCTCCATTATGCATGCCGAAGGCCGCGATATCGACGCCTTCGTCGTGCGCAAAGAAGCCAAGAAGCACGGCATGCAGCGCCGCATCGAGGGCGCAGACGTAGAAGGCAAGAAGGTTCTTGTCGTAGAAGACACCACCACTACCGGTAACTCCCCGCTGACCGCCGTGGCCGCGCTGCGCGAGGCCGGCGCCGAGGTCGTGGGCGTAGCCACTGTCGTGGACCGCGAGACCGGTGCTGGCGACGTCATCGCCGCAGAAGGCCTCGAGTACCGCTCCCTGCTGGGCCTGGGCGACCTTGACCTCGCCTAACGCAGATAGCGCGGCCGACCAGACCAAGCCGGACGAGGCCAAACCGGACGAGGCCAAGGGGCCGACCGAGTGGAACGAGGGCCGCCATGGCGTAGGTCCCTGGGAAGGTCCGCTGCCGCAAGGACCGGAGGCCGCGAAGTACGATCCGGAGCTGCTCGCCGAAGGCGACCGTCGCAACGTCGTCGACGCCTACCGCTACTGGAGCAGGGAAGCGATCAAAGAGGACATCGATAAGCGCCGGCATAGCCTGCACATCGCCATCGAGAACTTCGAAAACGACGCCAATATCGGCACCGTCGTGCGCACCGCCAACGCCTTCGCTGTCGATACCGTGCACATCGTCGGCCGGCGGCGGTGGAATCGCCGCGGGGCAATGGTCACGGATAGGTACCAGCACTTGATGCACCACGAGAGCGTCGAGAAGCTTATTGCGTGGGCGGCCGAGGAGGGCCTTACCGTCGTTGCCATCGACAACACCCCCGGTTGCGTGCCCCTGGAAACGGCCGAGCTACCGGAGCGCAGCCTGCTGCTATTCGGCCAGGAAGGCCCCGGCGTGACGCAAGCGGCCCAGGATGCCGCGGTGATGACCTGCTCCATCGCCCAATTTGGCTCCACCCGCTCCATCAACGCGGGTGTCGCGGCCGGCATCGCCATGCACGCCTGGATCCGCCAGCACGCCGATCTGGCAAATTCCTGGTAGGAAGATCGTTACACTAGCTATATCTACCCGTGCGACTGGAGTGATTGAGGAATCGTGGAAGAAAAGTGGGCCCACCGCGCCGAACTCGCAGAGGCCGCCATCAACGAGCGCCACGCGCACTCCGTATGGGGCCTGCCGCGCACCAATCTTGCCGTGGTCAGCTGGCCGCCCACCACGAAGGAAAAGCTCTTTGTCCACTGGCACTACTGGTGGCAGGCCCACTACCTGGACTGCCTCGTTGATGCGGCGCTGCGCAATAACACCAAGGTGCGCCGCCACCGCATCTATGACACCTTGCGCGGCATTCGCATCCGCAACCTCGCGCAGCTGACCAAGAATAAGTACTACGACGACAAGGCCTGGCTCGCGCTGGCCTTCGGTCGCGTGGAAGGCTTGAAGAAGGCAAAGACGCCGAAGCGGCTGGCGGCCCTGCAGCGCAATATCCACGAAGGCCTCGATGAAACGCTGGGCGTGCTGCCGTGGCGCTTGGGCGAGAATTTCATGAACGTGCCCTCCAATGGCCCGGGCGCCATCATGCTCGCGCGGATGGGGCGCATTGAGGAAGCGCGCCGCATCGTTGACTGGATCTATGACCACCTGCTTGATGACGACGGCTACATCATGGACGGCGTGCGCATGCGCATGGACGGCCCTGAGGTGGTAAAAAACATCCACCCCTACTGCCAGGGCGTAGTGCTGGGCGCGTGCCTGGAAATCGTGCTGGCGCTGCGGGAAAAGGTCGGCGTGGGCGATTTGGAACAGATCGACAGCGTGCAGGAGGCCGAGATGGCTTCCGAGATGATGGATTACATCATCCGCATTCGGGGCTTGGTGCAGACCGTGGCCTCGGGCATGGCTACGCCTTCCGGCGTAGTGGACTGGGAGACCGGCGATGGTGACGGTGGCCTGTTTAAAGGCATTTTGATGCGCTATCTTGCCGACGTCGCCGTGCGCCTGCCTGGCGATTCCCCCGCCAACCGTGCGACGAAGAAGCTGGCCGCGCGCATGGTGGTGGCCTCGGCCGAATCGGTGTGGGAACACCGCCTCGAGGTCGACGGCCTGCCGATTTTCGGATCCGACTGGTTGTCCGATGCGCGCCTGCCGCATAACTACGGCTTCGGCCGGCGCACCATGAGTGAGAAGGTCGGCATCATTCGCGTAGATGAGCGCGATTTGTCCGTGCAGCTTTCCGGCTGGATGCTGATGGAGGCTTGCGCCCGCGTCGCGCGAAATATGGCTAAATAGCCCTCGCCTGTCGGGGTGGATTGGTCCCGGAAATGACCGGGTTGAAAATGTCACACGGTTTTTGCGGCAGAATTTCCGTGAAACGGGCATACTTGGCTGTTGGAACGTGTTTGACCACAAACCCACTTTTTAAGGATGGAAACTCATGCCAATTGCAACCCCTGAGGTCTATAACGAGATGCTGGATACCGCGAAGAAGAACGGCTTCGCGTTCCCAGCAATCAACTGCACCTCATCTGAGACCATTAACGCAGCTCTGAAGGGCTTTGCTGAGGCCGAGTCCGACGGCATCATCCAGTTCTCCACCGGCGGTGCCGCCTTCGGCTCCGGCCTGGCACTTAAGGACAAGGTCAAGGGTGCTCAGGCACTGGCCGCATTCGCTCATGAGGCCGCCAAGCACTACGGCGTGAATATCGCGCTGCACACCGACCACTGCCAGAAGGAAGTACTCGATGAGTTCGTCCGCCCGCTGCTGGCCATCTCCCAGGAGCGCGTCGACCGCGGTGAGAACCCGCTGTTCCAGTCCCACATGTGGGACGGCTCCGCTATCCCCATCGACGAGAACCTGGTCATCGCCCAGGAGCTGCTGGAAAAGGCTAAGAACGCGCACGTCATCCTCGAGGCCGAAATTGGCGTCGTCGGCGGCGAAGAGGACGGCGTCCAGGCCAAGGCGGGCGCTAACCTCTACACCTCCCCTGAGGACTTTGAAAAGACCATCGATGCCCTAGGCACCGGCGAGAAGGGCCGCTACATGCTGGCTGCTACTTTCGGCAACGTGCACGGCGTTTACAAGCCAGGCAACGTGAAGCTGCGCCCAGAGGTCCTGCTCGAGGGCCAGAAGGTGGCACAGAAGAAGCTCGGCCTGGGTGAGGACGAGTACGCCTTCGACTTCGTCTTCCACGGTGGCTCCGGCTCCGAGAAGGAAAAGATCGAAGAGGCCCTGGGCTACGGCGTCATCAAGATGAACGTGGACACCGATACCCAGTACGCCTTCACCAACCCGATTGCTCGCCACATGATGACGAATTACGATGGCGTCTTCAAGATTGACGGCGAGGTTGGCAACAAGAAGGCCTACGACCCACGCTCCTACCTGAAGAAGGCAGAGCAGAGCATGTCCGAGCGCGTCATCGAGTCTTGCCAGGACCTGCACTCCGTGGGCAAGTCCATCTCCAAGTAATTTGGCCACCATGTTCTAAGTTGAGGCAGTCTCGCATATAGGCATGCCGAATGAGCCGCTTCCCCGCGTGGGAGGCGGCTTTTTCGTACTTTCGGCCGGGGCGGCTCCGGACCGGGTCTGGGCGGCGACTCGGTGAGCGGCCGGCGCAGTTAGGGGTTGCCTGTGGAGCTGGCGCTGGAGCTGGGGCTGGGGTTGGGGTTGTGGTTAGGGGCCGGGTTTGGCGGCCTAGCGGGGCTGGGGACGAAGCGTGGGGTGTTGCTCCACGGTGGTATCCAGGCGACGCGGCCATCGATGCGCACCATGCGGCCGCGTTCCGTGGGCCGGGAGGGGTCATCTTGGTTGACGGCGTTGTGGTGCGCGCACAAGGTGACCAGATTTTCTTGGTTGGTGGGCCCGCCGGCGGACCAGGCGGTGAGGTGGTGGACTTGGGCGTCGTCGGCAGGCGTATTGCAGCCCGGCCAGGCGCACACGGGATGCTCGGCCGCGGCGAGCATGCGCTGTTTCCACGTGGCCATGCGCTCGGTGCGGTACAGGTTCACCGGACCGTGCTCCGGGTGGACCAGGCTGACGTAGCCGCGCTGGGCTAAGGCGCGAGCGACGAGCTGCGCGCCGGTCATGCGGGCGCCGTTGGTGAGATGGAGGGTGATATCGGAGGCGTCGGCAGGCGCGGCGACGATGCGGTCGAGCTGGTCCAGCGTGAGGATGACGTTGGTGTGCACGGCCGGCAGCGCGCCGGGGTTGCCTTCGAGGAGAACCTTCTTGGCGGCGGCGAGGGGATCATCTTTGTTGACGGAGGAGAGCACGCCCTTGATATCGGCGATATCGGTGGGATCGGCGGTAATCGAGATGGTGTGGGGGCCGTCGGGGCGGCGGGTATAGCGCACGCCGGGCTCGGGGCGACGGGGAGGATTGAGCTGCTTGAGGAGCTTCTTGGCCACGGAGGGGATGAGGCGGGCCTCGGTGCGGCACAGTTCTAGGCGCAAGTCCCAGGCACGGTTGGTATCGCGCACGCGGCGGGTATAGGACTCAATGCTATCGAGTGTGGCGAGGTCGTGAGCGCGGGTGCGGGCGGCGTCGCGGGCGAGGCGCTGCTTGCGGGTATTGGACGTGCGGCCGAAGTAGACGTGTTGCAGGCGGGCGAGCTGGGTAGCCAAAAGGGGGCTGGCTCCGGCCTTGAGGAGTGAGTCTTCGGAGCAGCCCTGAAATTCGGCGACGAGGTCGACGCCGCGGCGGCATAGCAAGAGAAATTCGGTGTTCACACGGCCGAAGCTAAAGGGCACGCGAGGACCGAACAAGTGGTGCGCGGCCGGGAAGGGCGAAATTGTGGATAGGTGGGGGAAAAGGGGGCGTCGGCAAGAGCTATCCACAGGCCAGCCGACGGCCGAGATGCGCGGGGACGGCGGCGATGGTAGGGGCGGTCTTCTATGCTGGAAGTCATGTCGGAAGCGAAGGAAAGAGTCTCAACGCGGGAAAAGCTGCGGGTGATTGACCGCTCGGTGCTCTCGCGGGTAAACCGCATCCGCGCGCGGTTTGTCTACATCGTCCAGGCGACCATTGGTGCGGCGCTCGCGTACTGGGTGGCCGGCGATGTGGTGGGGCACCCGCAGCCGTTCTTTGCGCCGATTTCTGCGGTCATCATTCTGGGGATGTCCGGTGGGGACAGGATGAAAAAGGCGCTGGAGATGTCGATTGGCGGCATCATTGGCGTGGCAGTGGGCGACCTGCTTTTCCAGATTGTGGGGCAGGGGCCGTTCCAGATCTTCTTCATTGTGGGCGCGGGCCTGGTGGTGGGCTCGTTTTTGACCAAGTCGCCGCTGGTGACCAACCAGATTGTCTTTGGCGCGATTTTGATCGCCACGATTTTCCCACCCACGGAGGGCCCGGGCGGCCTGCACCGCGCGATTGACGCGATGATTGGCTCGGGCATTGGCCTTATCACCATTGCGCTGATTCCCAATTCCCCGTTGGTGGAGGCGCGGCGCGAGGTGTCGAAGGTGCTTAAAGTTGCCTCGAGCATTCTTGCCGACGTCACTTATGGCATCCGCCACCAAGACCCCGCCGTCATCCGCGACGCGCGCGAGGCGGTGCGCGGTACGCAAGATAGCGTCAATACCCTGCTGAGCGCGGCGCAATCGGGCAGGGAGGCCTCGGAAGTCTCGCCGCTGCTGTGGGCGTCGCGGCGCAGCATTCGCTCGCTGGAGCGCATCCTGTTGCCGGTGGATAACGCGGTCCGCGGCGTGCGCGTGCTTTCCCGCCAGGCGCTGGGCCTAACGGAGGATCGCGACAAGGTTTCGGACGAGCAGGTGGAGTTGCTCGATGAGCTTTCTGAAATCATGCTCGCCGGGAGTGAGCTCTACGGCCAAGGCAAACAGCACGGGCACGACGAAGCGATTGAGATTCCGGACCTCGTGCAGCGACTGCGCATCGTGGGAGGGCGCGCCGGAATGGACATCATCGACAAGGATGGGACGCTATCGGCCTACATGATTTTGGGCCAGACGCGCTCCATTGTGGTCGACATGCTCATGGTCTGCGGGCTCTCGCGTGAGTCGGCCGTGGCGCACCTCGTGCCGACGTCGCAGCATCCGGCCTATCCGCCGGAGGTGTGGGGGCGCGACGACTAACGTCGTCGCGCGGAAGCAAGGACGTCGCGCGGGGTTAAGGGCGGACTATCTGGAGATCGCGCAGGTGGCGGTAGAAGGTCACGCGGGTCACCGGCCGCTTGTGGGGGACCGAATCGACGATGACACGTAGCTGTGGGCCGCCGGCCTGAACGGCGCGGCCGGTGCGTACGGATTCGGGGTCGAGCTGGCCTGGCTTGCGCAGCAGCGAGCGCAGGCGGCCCTGTGACTCGACGGGGGAGGTGGCGCGGGCGGCAAGGATGCCGGGGGCGTCGGTCATCGGGACGAGGCGTGCGCCGAAGGTTTTGGGTGAAGTGGCGGCTAGGGTGTGGTCGTCGATGATGACTTCGCCGGTGAAAGAGCCATTTGCGGTATCTGAGATGGTGGCGGAGCCGGCGACGGCGAGGCCGGAGTCGTTGCGGATGAGCGGCGCGGGGCGGACTGGGGCGGTGCGGGCGAAGTCGAGGGCCTCGGCCGAGTCGGTTGGAAGTCCCCAGTTCTGCGCGGCCGCGGACGGGGTGGAGGCTGCGGTTGAGGGGACGGGGATGAAAGCGACCTCGGCCCAGAGACGGTCGGAGCGCATGAGGCGGGTGAGCACGGCCGAGAGGGCGGCGTCAGAGCCGGCGACGACGATTCGGGCGGGCTCTACTAGGTGTGGGGCCTGTGGGGCTGGTTCGGGGGCGCCG
>NZ_JAVBIF010000010.1:0-68547 GCF_032821615.1 Corynebacterium tuberculostearicum
CTGTTTTAAGATGAGGTTTCGTTAAGGTCCCCTAAAGACGATAGGGTAGATAGGCCAGACCTGGAAGCACTGTAAGGTGTGAAGGCTACTGGTACTAATTGACCACAACAAACACCAACACCAGGTGAACAAACAAAAACAGTAAAAGAGAAGAAACAGTCACTGTCGTGACCGCGTCCACTATGCAGTATCTGACACAACACCCAAGCAAGGGCACCTTAAAAGAGGGTATTTTTGCTTCGTATGTTTGTCGGTGGTCAATAGCTGCAGGGAAACGCCCGGTCCCATTCCGAACCCGGAAGCTAAGCCTGCACACGCTGATGGTACTGCAACCGGGAGGTTGTGGGAGAGTAAGTCACCGCCGACACCAAACAACAAAAACAACTCAATAGCCCAAGAAAGGGAAGAGGACGGAACACCACCGTCCTCTTCCCTTTTTCCACTTTTTGCGGAAGCCGGTGTTACGCGACGGAGCTCGGGGCGAGCTGCATGCTGCGGTCTTTCTTCGTCGCTGAAGTATATAGCTATTAGGCTCCCCAGGAGAACACTTCAGGCGACTGGTTGTGTTCCCGCACCCAACTGTGCTTATTGCCGGGGATCTACGAACTAGAAATGGCTCGGTGGTTTTCCTTTGTTCACTCGCAGATAGCCCGCTTTGGTTCTAGGTTTGGTCACGTGACAGTATCACGGCCTATATAGTATGACGGCTATGTGTGATCGATTAGCCGGTGCGTGTAGAGAGGAAGGGCGGACTCGAACTCCCGGTACTTCCCGCTGAGGGGGTCAGTAAATTCGATGTGGGTTGCGGTGAGATGCATAGGGATCCGCATATCCTCAGCATCCTCGGGATAGATTTCTGGATAGACAGGATCACCCAGGATGGGTATTCCAGCCTGCCACATGTGGAGACGCAATTGATGGGTCTTGCCCGTGGTGGGTTTGAGCGTGTATTTGCCTAATTGTGGCAGTTCTCCGTGGATCTTTTCATACGGGGCGTTATCTATTAGTTCTACTGCAGTCAGAGTAGTAAATGCGTTGGGGGTGCCATCGCCTATGCGGCCTTGGATTTCGCCGGGGGTCTTGGTGAGGTGGGAGGCCCACTGGAGGGGCGTCGGAAAGCGGCGGTATTCGGCGATCGCCTGATAGGTCTTCTGTACCTTCTTTTCCGCAAACAGCGTTTGGTAGGCGCCGCGAACATCCCGGTGTTTGGTGAATAGCAAAATTCCGGAGGTAAGTCTGTCTAGGCGGTGCGCCGGTGCGAGCTCGTCGTTTCCTGTCATTCGTCGGAGCTGGACTGTAGCTGTCTGTACGATGTGGCGTGCGCGTGGCATGGTTGCCATAAACGGCGGCTTATCGGCGACGAGGATATGTTCATCCTCGAAGAGAATGGGGACGTCGTAAGGTACCGGTGTTTCGGGTGCCGGAATGCGGTAGAAAAAGACGTCCTCGTCGTTGCCTAATATTGAGTCCGGCCGAAGCCTGGTCTGATTGCGTAGGACAACCTCGCCAGAGTCGAAGCGCGCCTGGAGCGCCGAGGCGTCGTCGTCGGGGTGTCGATGGCGTTGTGCCGAAATTACTGCACTAAGAAAATCCCAGGCCGTTATGCCTGCCTCGGAAGTGCGCACGCGGGTTGGATTCAAGCCGTCTTTAATCGGCAAAGGCGTGAAACCTTTTCGGCGATGTATTAATGTTTTGTCCATGGATTTTAATTCTCTCATTGAACCGGTTGTTGCCTTTTTCTCTGAAGGTATTGGTGCCGTAATTCGCACCGTCCTGGAGTTTGTGTACACCGTTATGTTCCCGTCGAATTCCGAGGCTGCAACCGTCAACCCTCAAGCCTAATCCGTACTACAATTAAGGTATAACCACCGAAAGGACACATCATGGCTAAGGAAGACATTGTAGTCGTTGCCGTTGACGGTTCGGATGCATCGAAGAATGCAGTTCGTTGGGCCGCAAATACGGCTATGAAGCGCGGGATTCCACTGCGAATCGCATCTAGCTACACCATGCCACAGTTCCTGTACGCAGAAGGCATGGTTCCGCCTAAGGAGCTTTTCGACGACTTGCAGGCCGAGACCCTCGAGAAGATCGAGGAAGCTCGCGCCATCGCTCATGAGGTAGCCCCAGAGCTGAAGATTGGTCACACTGTGGCCGAGGGCTCCCCGATCGACATGCTGCTAGAAATGTCGCACGATGTCACCATGATCGTCATGGGCTCCCGCGGCATGGGTGGCCTGTCCGGCATGGTGATGGGTTCTGTCTCCGCTTCGGTTGTGTCCCACGCCTCTTGCCCGGTCGTCGTCGTTCGCGAGGATAATCATGTCACGGACTCCACCAAGTACGGCCCTGTCGTTGTTGGCGTGGATGGTTCTGAGGTTTCGCAGAAGGCCACGGCTTATGCGTTCCGTGAGGCACAGGCCCGCGGTGCTGCTTTGATCGCCGTGCATACTTGGATGGATATGCAGGTGCAGGCTTCCTTGGCGGGTCTGTCGGCCGCCCAGTCCGAGTGGGCTGATATTGAAAAGGAGCAGAGCGAGCTTCTGACTGAGAATCTGAAGGAGCCGCGTGAGGAATACCCAGAGGTTGAGGTAAAGAAGCTCATTACCCGTGACCGTCCAGTGAGCGCTTTGACCGAGGCTGCAGAAGGCGCGCAGCTTTTGGTTGTAGGTTCGCACGGTCGTGGCGGCTTTAAAGGTATGCTCTTGGGCTCGACCTCTCGCGCACTGTTGCAGTCCGCACCGTGCCCGATGATGGTTGTCCGTCCGGATGAGGAAAGCTAAAAGCTGCTGTTCATAGAGCGCTTCGCCCACAAGGGCGGAGCGCTCTTGTTGTGTGGGGCCGCCTTAGGTAGTGTGCGCTCGTGTACGCTAAGGTATGACCGCTAATTTAGGAGGATTGCATGAATTTGGGTCTGGGGCTTTTTAGCTCGATTATCATCGGTATCATTGCCGGCTGGCTGGCAGAGAAGATTATGAAGCGCGACCACGGCCTGCTGACCAACCTTATTGTTGGTGTGCTGGGTGGCATCATCGGTGGCATGATTATCCACTTCCTGAACATTGAGGAAGGTGGATGGATCTTCTCCTTGATTGCCGCTACGGGTGGTGCTTGTATCCTGTTGTGGATCGTGGGGCTCATCAAGAAGTAGCCCGAATTTAATTCGCGTACAAACCGGTTTGTCTATAAAGTATAGATGAACCGGCTTTGTCGTTTTAGAGAGGAACCCATGGCAGAGAAGAAGTCGCGCCGTAATCGGCCCAGCCCGCGCAGCCGGCTGCTGGAATCGGCGACCAAGCTTTTTACCACCGAAGGCATTCGTGTCATCGGAATTGACCGCATCCTGCGCGAGGCGGATGTGGCTAAAGCTTCTTTGTACTCTTTATTTGGTTCCAAAGACGCGCTCGTTATCGCTTATGTAGAAGCTTTGGACGAGAAGTTCCGCCAAGATTGGGAACAGCGTACCGCGGAGATGTCGGATCCGGATCAAAAGATCCTGGCCTTTTTTGATAAGGCGATCGAAGAAGAACCCCAGCAGGAATTCCGCGGCTCCCACTTCTTGAATGCGGCCGGAGAGTATCCGCGCCCAGAAACCGAGGCGGAACACGGTATCGTGGCTGCCTGCGTTGAACACCGCAAATGGGTGCATTCCACCCTGACGGCCTTGCTAACCGAGCGCAATGGTTACCCATCGTCCTCGCAGGCGAGCCAGCTGTTGATTTTCTTGGATGGCGGCCGTGCGGGTGCTCGCCTCACCAAGGAGATTGGGCCGCTGCAGACGGCCCGCGACCTGGCTACTCAGATGCTTTCTGCTCCCCCTGCTGATTATTCGATTTAAGGTACTTTCGGGCCTCCATACGTAGCTGGCTGACCCGCTTCTTCTCCTCCTTGGAGAGGGCGGGTTCTTTTTCGCGCTTGCGCCAGCGGCGAATGCTTTCGCGGCGCATAGCGTGGACATCCTCAGTAAGCGGGTAGTCGCGGTGCAAAATGATCTCAAAGATAGCGGTTTGGATCAGCATGAAGAGATAGGCGCAGCCCCAGTAAAGAATGATGGCCACCGGGATAGGTCCGGTTTGGGCCAGGTGCCATAGGAAGAATGGGATCACCAGGAGCAAAAAGCCCATGAGAATGAAGACGCGGCGGTTGACCTTCTGATCAAATTGAGTGGTGCGGAAACTGCGCACGAGGGAAATGACGGAATTAGCCATGGTAAAGGCGATGGCGGCAATGAGGATGGGATTGATGAGGTCGCCGTGCTCGCGGGCGAAATCCGTCAGCGGAGCGCCGTAAAAGGTGGTTTCGCGGAAGGCCGAGACGTCGGAGGCATTCAACATGCCCACGGTGGTGGAGCCGCGCTCAATATTGGACATGCGCAGGAGCACTTGATAGAGGCCGATGAAGGCCGGAATCATGATGAGCGGGGGAACACAACCAGCTGCGGGGTTGTAGTTATAGCTCTTCATGAGGTTCTTTTCCTCTTGCATGAGCTCCGCCATTTCCTCGGTGGTGGTGGCGTTATTCATCTGCTTTTTGATGCGGTTATTCTCCGGGCGGATGAGTGCGCCGATGCGGGCGGAGCGTACGGATATCCAGTTCAAGGGAACAACGACGCCGCGCACGGTGATAACCAGCAGGATGATGGAAATCAGCCAGGCCGTAGATTCACCGACGAAGCTGCTGATGAGCCAGTGCCAGAATTTCATGATTCCGGAAACTGGGTACATGAAGACTTCGTACATGCTCAACCTTTCATGGGCAGTATGGTTTAAGGCATGACTAAAGTTCTAGGGGAACTCATGCTAACCATTGGCGTGGTTCTTTTACTCTTTGCATTCTATGAAGCCTATTGGACAAATGTAGAATCCGGCCAGCTGCAGGAGGAGGCGAGCGCCCACCTCGACGAGCAATGGCGCAATCCGCGGCAGAAGTTGGAGCCGGAGTTGGGTGAGGCGTTCGCGCAGCTTTATATTCCCACGTTCGGTTCTGACTACCGCTTCGCCATCATTGAGGGCACCAATGAAGATGATCTGCTGCGCGGCCCGGGGCGCTACCTGGATTCCCAGATGCCGGGAGAGATGGGCAATTTTGCGGTTGCGGGCCACCGCGTGGGCAAGGGAGCTCCCTTTAATGACTTGGGCAAGCTAGAGACCTGCGATGACATCGTGGTGGAGACGCAGAAGGAGCGAATTACCTATCGCGTATTGCCCATCGATGGCGAGCAGGCGGACTGTTTCAATGGAATTCCGCCGGAGTATTCGCACGTAGCTGGCCGGCATATTACGACGCCTGGCGACGTCTCGGTGACCAACCCCGTGCCAGAGTCGGACGCCGAACCGAGCCGCGAGATCTTGACCTTGACCACGTGTCACCCGCAGTTTTCCAACGCGGAGCGCATGATTGTGCACGCTATGGAAGTAGAAAAAGAGGAGAAATAATGTATCGCGCTTTGTGGAATCTCTTGCCGGGGCCCACACCGGTGAAGGTCATCTTGGCCATTGCTATTGCGGTGGGAGTCTTCTTCCTCCTAATGGAGGTTGTATTCCCGTGGCTGTCGCCGATGATGCCGTATAACGACGTCGCGGTTTAAAGTCCCAAGTTGGCGATCGCTTCGTGGGCGATCTGCTCCGACTTCACGGTTTGTTGCTGGTTGCTCCACACCAGCACCGCGTGCGTGTCCTTTTGCACCGCGTACACGGCATGCTCATTGACCACGCCCCGGCCGCCTTCCCAGCCGTCGAAGGAGGCGGGTTCGGTGGCGTCGATAGGCGCGGCCCAATCCACTGCGGCGCGGGCGTCATCGACCGTGGGCATATCGCGCACGATGACGGTGGCCTGTGGCTCGTCCTGGTAGGACCAAAAGACGCAGGCCGGGGTGGGAAAGCGCGTGTCGATGCCCTGCTTGGTCAGGCGCTGGCCGTTGGTTTCTTCGAGCCAGCCGGGGCCGATGTAGGGGCAATCGCTCCAGTCATTGACTTCCGCGGTTTGGGCGACATTAACTTCCGGTGCCTCCGAAGCCTCCGGAGTGACCGTAGTTGTTGGTGCAGGGGCGGGTGCGGATGAATTGCAGCCGGCGATCCCAAAGGTGGCTAGGGCGAGTAGGGGAAGTAGGCTTTTGCGCATGAGCCCCACAATAGACCGGGATACCGATGCGTTGCGCACCGGCATCCATATCCTGACTGCTGGCCTGCTGGTGGTAGGCATTTTTACCTCCGCGCGAATGCCGCTTTCGCAGGCGATCATCAACCTGCTGCTCTTGGTGGGCTTTGCGGCCGTGTACTTCGCAGGCTCGGTATACGGGGAATATTGGGCCCGGCCTGTGCGCTACCTGTGGCTGTGCATCCTCTCGGTGCTGTGGGTCGCGGACCTGTTCGTGGCCCCAGCGGCAATCTATTTGGTTTTCGCCATGTTCTTTTTGTACCTCACGGTGCTGGACATGGCGGCGGGTATCGCGTGCGTCATCGTCGCCTCGATTATCACCGTGGTGGTGCAGATTCCGCAGGGTCTGACCTTTGGCGGTGTCATGGGGCCGGCGGTCTCGGCGCTGGTGACGATAGCGATCACCTACGCCTTCCGGACGCTGTCGCGGATGAATAAAGAGTTGATTGAAACCCGTTCGCAGCTAGCAGCCACGGAGCGCGATGCCGGCATGGTGGCCGAACGTCAGCGCATTGCGCACGAGATTCATGACACCCTTGCCCAGGGACTGTCTTCCATTCAAATGCTCCTGCATTCGGCGGACCGTGATCTGGATAAGCAGGACGCGGGCAAAGCGCGAGAGCGCATCGAGCTGGCCCGCAGGACGGCCGCGGATAATTTGCACGAAGCGCGGGCAATGATTGCCGCTTTGCAGCCGCCGACGCTCAATGAGGCATCACTTGAGGCCGCGTTGACCCGTATGGCGGAAAACTTCGGCGCTACCGGAGATATCCACGTCGAGGTGGAATCCGAAGGAGAGGTACAGCAGCTGCCCATGAAGGTAGAGGCGGCGCTGCTGCGGATTGCGCAGGGCGCTGTGGGGAACGTCGTCAAGCATGCAGAGGCAAGCCGCGCCCGGATCACGGTGACCTATGAGGGCGATGAGGTGCGCCTGGACGTGGTGGATAACGGCAAGGGCTTTGATCCGGCCGCGGTGGAAAGTACCCCGGCTGGGCTGGGGCATATTGGGCTGGCCGCAATTAGGCGCCGGGCACAGGAGCTAGGTGGGGAGGTCATTATTGAATCCGCGCCGGGGGAGGGCACTGCCGTGTCAGTTAGTATGCCCTTAGGCAACCGGGTAGATTAAACTTTTGGTTGACAATGACATCGATAGGAGGAATGTCGTGATTCGGGTCCTATTGGCAGATGACCACGAAATCGTCCGCCTGGGTCTGCGCTCCGTGCTCGAAGGCGCAGAGGATATCGACGTCGTAGGGGAGGTCGCTACGGCCGAAGCTGCGGTGTCGGCAGCGCAGGCGGGCGGCATCGATGTCATTTTGATGGACCTGCGCTTCGGCGCGGGCGTGGAAGGGACCCGCGTTATGGGCGGCGCGGAGGCAACCGCGCAGATTCGCTCCGCGATGGCCACCCCGCCCAAGGTCCTCGTGGTTACTAACTATGACACTGATGCGGATATCCTCGGCGCTATCGAAGCCGGCGCCGTGGGCTATTTGCTCAAGGATGCACCACCCCAGGAGCTGCTGGCCGCAGTGCGTTCGACTGCGGAGGGCGATTCGGCGCTATCTCCCATCGTGGCCGACAGGCTGATGACCCGCGTGCGCACGCCACGCACCTCGCTCACGCCGCGCGAGCTGGAGGTCCTGCAGCTGGTTGCGGCGGGCGCGTCGAACCGCCAGATTGGCCAGGACCTCATGCTGTCTGAGGCCACGGTGAAATCCCACCTTGTGCACATTTATGACAAGTTGGGTGTGCGCTCGCGCACCTCCGCCGTGGCGGCAGCGCGCGAGCAAGGCGTGCTTTAGTTAGCGGCGTTATAGGCCTCAATGACGTCTTGTGGGATCTTTCCGCGGTACGCCACTGGCAGGCCTTGGGTGCGCGCCCATTCGCGGATTTGGCTGGGGTCTGCCCGCTGCGCATCGAGGGCGGGGGCAATCCGGGCGGCGTCCACGTAGGGGGCGAGCAGATTATGGAAGTGCCGCGCGTTATCCGTGGAGAGATCGATAAGGTAATTTTGACCGTTTACGCTGAAGCGAACGACTTCTAGCTGGTCTTCAGGGATTAGGGTGTGGTCCAAGTCGTCGTAAAATTGGGTTACTTCACGGCGGGACATATTTCCTCCAATTTTAGAAATTGCACACCAAGCACTGAGAGCATAAACGGTGTTTAAGGGGTAGAGCGGTTAGAAGATTATCAGCAACTTTTTCTGGCTGAAAATACTTTTCCCGAAAAATCCCGGATCTCTATAGAAAATAATTAAACGCCACCACCGAATAGGAGGCGGTGGCGGCGTGTATCTCTTTTACTGGGCCAGGCGCTGCTGGATTTCCGCAGTAATGGAGTCAATTTCCGAGCTAATGGTCTTGTGAGCGCGGCGGCGCTGCTGCTCGGTCATGAACTCGGCATTATCGATGGCGGAGTCTACTTCTTGCAGGCGGTCACGCACATCGCGCTTGAAGCCGGCCGGAACGTCCGTGTTATCGAGGGAGTTGCGGATGCCGGCGGTGCGGGCCTTGAGCGGCGCACCGTAGCCGGAGAAGGAAGCCATCTGATCCGAGCTCACGCCCGCCTTAGCGGCCTTGCGCTTTTCGCCCTCAGTCTTCAAGCCCACGTAGCCGCGGTAGAGGAGCGGCAGCAGTAGGGGTGCTGCGGTGCGCAGTGCACCGGCATAACGCTTGACATTATCGGAGTTAAAGCGGCCGGCCTTGAGCTTGGCTAGCTCGTTCATGGCCATCTTCTCCTCGTGCTTGCGGCGCTTCTTGAGGCCCTTTTCCTCCGACTTAATGAGGTGCTTTTCCTGCTTGGCCAGGAGCTTTTGCTGGCGGCGACGGTCCTTAGACTGGGCCTTTACCTCTGCCTTGGCACGGGTCTTGGCGGCCTTTGCCTGTGCGCGTGCTTCTTGGCGGGCCTTTTTAACTTTCTTCAGAATGCTCATTAAATTTCCCTCACGTTTGATCGAGTCTGGATTCAACTTTACCTTGCCGTTCTATTAAGCTCACCCGGTGTGGAGGATGTGGTTGTTGCTTCGGACCTTGTGGGGTGCCGCTACCGCTTAGTACAGCGGCGCGCGCACCCCGAGATGCCGCGTACCCATGCCTCGATTGCCCGAGCAGAACGCCACGCGGCCGCAGTGGAGGCGGTCATGGAGATGTTTCCCCGCAAGGGCTCTGGCCGGTTCCGCCGCATCGATCTGGAAGGCGATGAGTGGGAGCGCTCCATGCGCACCCTTGAGGCGTTAGCTTCCGGGTATACGCACATCACCAACGCGGTCTTCGCCACCGAGGAGTGGATGGTGCGCGTAGATTTGCTGCTGCGCGAGGGCGATAAGTACACCCCAATTATCGTGTCCAATCACCGTGTGGCCCGCAAGAATGACACCAAGACG
The DNA here is from genome assembly GCF_032821615.1 of Corynebacterium tuberculostearicum. Taxonomy (GTDB): domain Bacteria; phylum Actinomycetota; class Actinomycetes; order Mycobacteriales; family Mycobacteriaceae; genus Corynebacterium; species Corynebacterium tuberculostearicum_H. The sequence goes on from NZ_JAVBIF010000010.1 coordinate 9,539, forward strand.
ACGCCGGCGGTGCCCACCCACCGCTTGGGCCTGAGTGAGCCGCTCGAGGCGCCGTATAAGCTGCGCCATCATGCGGTAGATGGTTACCGTTTAGCGTTTGCCGCTCGTGCCCTGCGGGATCTAGGGCTCGATTCCGGCCGGGGTGGGGCCATCGGCCAGGACCGCACCCGGGCATTTTTTACGGAAACAGCCAAGTTTGATCTGGAACGCGCCTGGAATCAGCCGCTTCCTACCGCCCCGGTGCGGGTCAAGGAGTGCGCGAGCTGCCGCTTTTGGTCTTTGTGCGAGCAGGAGCTGGTGGCGGCGGATGATATTTCGCTTTTCCTATCCGGCGACCGCGCTAAGCCTTACCGCGAGCGCGGGATTACTACCGTGCAGGCGCTTATCGACGCCGACCTGGGCGAGCCCTCCCGCCTTGCTGCTGCTTGGCGCGCCGGGGAAGTGTTGCTGCGCCGCGGCGACGTGCACGTTCCGCGCGCAGACGTGGAGGTGGACGTGGATATGGAAGCCTACCTGGACCAGGGCGCGTACCTATGGGGAGCCTGGCACGACGGCAACTACGTCCCGTTCGTTACGTGGGAGCCGTTGGGCGGGCGTGCCGAGGCGGAAAACTTTGCGGCGTTCTGGCGCTGGTTGATGGATGTGCGTGCTAAGGCCCATGCGGAGGGCAAAACCTTTGCTGCATATTGCTACTCGGCCCACGGCGAGAACCACTGGATGCGGATGTCCGCGCAGCGCTTCCGCGAGGTGGATGAGCGGGAAGTAGAAGAGTTTATCTCCTCACCGGAGTGGGTGGATATGTTCGCCCACGTCAAACGATCCTTCGCCGGCCCCTTCGGCCTAGGCCTGAAGGTAGTCGCCCCGGAAGCGGGTTTTACCTGGCCAGAAGAAGACTTCGACGGCGAAGAATCCGTGAACGCGCGCCGCGAGGCGCTAGCCGGTGACCTCGTGGCGCGGCAGCGCTTGCTGGACTATAACTCCGGCGATGTCCAGGCCACCCGCGCGGTCCGCGAGTGGATGGATGCCGGCGCGCTGGGTACTACAGCGCTGTAAAGAGGGCGTAGATGACCGCGAGGATCGCGATGCCCGCGTAGACCTGGTTCCATTCTGGTCCGGGCTTCGGATCCGGGCCCTCCGCCTTCTTCATCAAGACCTGCTTCTGGGCCTTGACCGCCCGGGTGATGAGCACGGGGTAGACCGCTAGGGGCAGGATGCACAAGAGGGAGGCGACCACCTTAAGCAGGGAAATATCGGTGCCGATCCAGATGAGCAGCCCACCGTTGACGAGGGTGGCGCGCAGGAGGCCGAGTTTGTCCAGCTGCTGCAAGCCCGCCCGGACGGCAGCGGGGCCGCCACCCATGGTGCTGGGCAAGAGGTAGCTCATCACGCCGATGAGCAGTTGACCGGCAAACCCCACCAGCAAGGCGAGGGTGGGCAGCGCCGGCTCGGGCATAAAGAAATGCTGCACCGTGTAGTACACCAAAGACAGCACCAGCCATAACGAGGCCATGAGCACGGAGACCGAGGCAAAGGTGATGCGATCGCGCGGGTCCTTAGCCACCGTCAGCACATTAGCGAGCCACTGCTGCAAGCTCAGCGCCCAACCGCAGCAGTAGGCGATAAGTCCCAACTCGGGGAAGCCGAGGAAAGCGCCCACGATGGTGGCAACTACACCGACTGCGAGCAGCGCAAAGGAGGGCCGCATGTGGCGATTGATGCCTTGAGTGCGCCAGATGGAGGGGAAAAGGATGGTGAGAGAACCGGCTGCGGCCAAGCCGATGAATCCGCCGATATTGGCGGCGATATGGGCGAGCAGCAGCGTGGGGTGGCCAGGGGAGACGGCCAGCAGGCCGCCAAAGATGGCACCCACCGGCAGGCACAGGGCGGAAAGTACATAGGCGCCCACCACGGGGCGGAAGCGCTTATCTTTGGCACTGCGCCATTGCTGGAAGAGCGATACCGCATGCCAGAGCATCATCAGTGCAATGAGTGTGGCGCCCACCTGGGTGACAATCCAGTGCTGGGACCAGAACTCCATGAGGATTTGGCCGATTAACGCGAGGATGATTCCGGCATTGAGGCCATAGATGCGGGTCAATTGGGTAGGTCGAGTGGATTCGGGGAGGCGCTGTTGGGTGAATTTCTCCGTGAGGTGCTGGGACCACACGATGATGCTATTGCTCACCAGTCCGAGGGTGAATAGGTGGATGAGCACCCACCGGTAGTTCGGAACCAAGGTATGCGTTGCACCCACGAGGATGAAGACCATCATCCACAGGGATACGGGGCGGGAGGCCTTCCGGTGCCATGTCCGCGCCGACCACTTATTCTCAGGCATAAAACCGATTTTAGTCGGTTTTAATCTTGGTCCAAGTCAGCGCAGTAAGGGCGAGGGCTACGGCGGTGAAGAAGGCAATGAAGAGGGGCCACGACAGGGCGTCGAAAAGCAGGCCGGCACACGCGCCCACCACAGAAGAGCCAAAGTAATAGCAGAACACGTACATCGAGGAGGCCTCCGCGCGGTCGTGGGTGGCGATCTGGCCCACCCACCCGGAGGCGGTGGAGTGTACGGCGAAAAAGCCCACGGTAAAGGCGATCATTCCGAGAAGCGTCAGCGGAAGGTTCCCGGCACACAACGCGATGCCCACAGTAAAAAGCGCGGCCGAGCCGCACAGGGTCTTCCCGTGGCCGATTCGGGCCACTAGCGCTCCAGCCCGAGCCGAGGACCAGGTGCCAGAAAGGTAGAAGAGGAAAGCCAAGCCGGCGAGCGAAGGGGCCAGCCCAAAATCATCGATGAGCCGGAAGGTTAAGAAGTTATACATGGAGACAAACGTGCCCATGGACAGGAATGCGGTGAGAAAGAGCAAAGCCAAATCCCGGTTGGCCCAATGGCCCAAGAGCGCCCGGCTTTCGGTTTTGAGATGGATGGATTTAGGCCGGAAATTGCGTTGGGCGGGAAGCAGTAGCCAAGCCGTAATGGCAAAGGCGAGTGAGACCAGCGCTGAGCCGAAGAGCGCCCAGCGCCAGGTGGAAATCTCCACCAGCCCGGTGGGAATGAGACGGCCGGTAAGGCCACCGATGGAGGTGCCTGCAATGTAGAGGCCCATTGCCCGCGGCAGGGCTTTGTCATCGAGTTCTTCAGAAAGCCATGCCATTGCCGTGGCGGGGGCGCCGGACAGCAGCGCACCCTGCAGGCCGCGTACCAGGATGAGCTGCCACCCCTCTTGGGCGAAGGGAACAATGAGCCCCACGCCGGTCGCGGCAACGGCCGAAATCAGCAGGATACGTCCGCGACCGAAACGCTCGGAGAGGATCGATGCGGGCACCACGCATAGGGCCAGCGCGCCCGTGGCGGCCGATACGGTCATGGCCGCCTTGGTGGAAGAAAGGCCCATGTTGCGTACCAGCGTGGGAAGAATGGCTTGGGTGGAATACAGGCTGGAGAAAATAGCCAAGCCCACAAGGAGCATGGCTACCGTGGCGCGCCGCGTTCGAGTCATAGCATTTAGCCTGCCCGGACATGCAGCATGTGTAAAATGTGGAAAATTACACTAATCGATGCGGAGTATGCATGAATGTGGAGGATGTCCGCGGCTTCCTCGCCGTGGTGGATCATGGTCGCGTGGGCGCTGCGGCCGATGAACTGGGGATCTCCCAATCCGCGCTGACCCGCCGCGTACAGCGCGTAGAAGCTAGTCTTGGCGCCCGCCTTTTCGAGCGCACTGGGCGCACACTGCACGTGAACTCGCGCGGGAGGGCCTTCGCTGTGGCTGGGCGGGACATGCTCCGCGCCTACCAAATAGGGCGAGACGATGTTGCCCGGCTCATGGATCCAGAGCGCGGCACCGTGCGCCTAGATTTCATGCACTCGCTGGGCACCTGGCTGGTTCCGGACCTGCTCAAGAGCTATCGCGCGCAGCACCCGCACGTGGATATTCGCCTGCATCAAGGCGCGGCGCAGGAGCTGGTGAGCAGGGTGGAAAACGGCGAATCCGACCTTGCCCTCGTGGGCCCACGGCCTGATGCAGCCCTGGGCTGGCACCAGATAAAGGTGCAGCGACTAGGCCTTGCGGTGCCGGAAGGCCACTGGGCAGCGAACCGGCGGGAGGTGAAACTAGCGGAATTCGCTGCAGAACCGTTCATCGGCATGCTGCCGGGCTATGGCACGCGCATGCTTCTCGATGCCCTCGCGGACGACGCCGGCTTTAGCCCCCACCTCGTCTTCGAGTCAATGGAGCTTACTACCGTTGCGGGGCTGGTAGCGGCAGGACTCGGGGTGGCGCTCTTGCCGCTGGATGATCCCTATCTGCAGGTGGGGAGCCTGATCCCCCTCACGCCGCCAGCGTACCGCGAGCTCGGTTTGGTGTGGCGCGCCGGGGACGATGCGCCCCCAGTGCGGCAATTCCGGGAATTTATCCGGGCATAGAAAAAGCCGCCCCGGAGGGCGGCCGAAGTAACTACAAAGAGTTACTTGGTGGCTGCAGCGAAACGCTCAGCAACGTCATCCCAGTTGAAGACGTTCCATACGGCCTTAACGTAGTCAGCCTTAACGTTCTTGTACTGCAGGTAGAAAGCGTGCTCCCACATATCCAGCATCAGCAGCGGGGTGAAGTTGATGGAGGTATTACCCTGCTGGTCAGTCAGCTGCTCGATGATCAGGCGGCCAGCAATGTGGTCGTAGCCCAGAACGGCCCAGCCGGAGCCCTGCAGGGAGGTAGCAGCGGCGGAGAAGTGAGCCTTGAACTTCTCAAAGGAGCCGAAGTCGCGGTTGATGGCCTCTGCCAGCTCGCCGGTAGGCTCGCCGCCACCGTTCGGGGACAGGTTCTTCCAGAAGATGGAGTGGTTGGTGTGGCCACCCAGGTTAAATGCCAAGTTCTTGGAGAGGGCGCGGATGCGATCCGGGTTAGCCTCGCCGTTGCGCTCTTCCTCGAGTGCCTCGAGTGCAGCGTTAGCGCCAGCAACGTAGGTTGCGTGGTGCTTATCGTGGTGGAGCTCCATGATCTCTGCGGAGATGTGTGGCTCCAGTGCGTCGAATGCGTATGGGAGGTCAGGAAGTTCGTAAACAGCCATTTGTTAAATCCTTTCTTCGGGTACGTGTCCCGATGATAGGCACGGTGGAAAGATTTCGCCATGATTAATTCGAATTGTGGAACTAGCGCGAATATTAACTGGCCGCGGAATAGCTTTTCGCAGTACAACGTTGGGAAGAAGGAATAAGGAAGGAGCTATACCTCATGTGGATGTTTAAGCCGGAGCCCAAGCTCGTTGCTGCAGACGAGGCTCTGCCGGGTCGATCCGAGCCAATCCTAGACCCCGCCCCGCACGCCGTTTTAGGGACACCGATTACCGGACCGTGGAAGGACGGGCAGCGCTCCATTCTCATTGCGTTGGGATGTTTCTGGGGTGCGGAGAAGATGTTTTGGGAGACCGAAGGCGTGGAATCCACCTCGGTGGGCTATGCAGGCGGTACCACCCCGAATCCCACGTACTACGAGGTATGCCGTGGGTTAACCAACCACGCCGAGGCGGTGGAGGTGGTCTATGACCCGCAGCGCATCAGCCTGCGCGATCTTGTCGTACAAGCCCTAGAAGCGCACGATCCCACGCAGGGTTTCCGCCAGGGCAACGATGTAGGAACGCAATACCGCTCTGCTTTCTACCCACGCACGGAGGAAGAGCGGGCAGAAATCCAGGGCATCGTGGATTCCTATGCAGAAAAACTCAAGGAATTCGGATTCGGGGATACCACTACGGAGGTCAAACTCCTCTCCGATACTGATTCTGGGGAGTACTACCTGGCTGAGGATGAGCATCAGCAGTACCTATATAAGGTGCCCAATGGGTACTGCCCGCATCACAGTACTGGGGTGAAATGCGACTAAGCGTCGCGCCGGATAAAGCGGGCAATCTTCTTGGCCAACTTCGGCGTGAGCGATTGGCGGGATTGGGACCCTAAGACCTCATCCCAGTACCAGAGCATTTCCTCAAAATAGTTGTGTCCGTGCCCGCCGGGGACGTTGAGGGAATTGATCTGGTCCAAGCCAATTTGCCACCAGGTAATAAACGGAACCCAATGCAGCTGCCGGAAGGTATCCGCGTGCAGCGCTTCCGGCTGCGGTTCATGAATCCAGGTGGGCCTGCGCACGAGGAGGTTGAGATCCCACCACACGATGGCGTCGGAAGCATGCTGAGCAATGAGCATGCGGGGCCGGCGCCAGGTATGGGCGTAGTCATTGCCAAAGGCATCGTGCAGCGTATGGTCAGGGGCCGCGGCGTAGCGCACATGCTTGCCGCCATCGATAACGGGCAGGCGTTCTAGTGAACCAATATCCCGGCGCAGGCGCTGGGTAAAGTGCGTCATGCGCGGAGGCCCAGAAAAGACCGCGCCATTGCAGGCGGAAAGTAGGTCCTCCACATTATGGTAGTTATCCATAATGGCGTAGGCGCCAAGCGATTCACCTGCGAAATATAGCCGTGGGCGGTTTTCTTCCGGCAGCCTATCTATCTCTTCGTGTATCACCCGAATCAATTCGCGGGCCGCCTGCTTTGGCGCATTCTTATCCACGAGGTAGGAAAAAACCGAAGGCAGGTAGGAGTACTGCATGGTGACGGTGACGCAATCACCACCGGTCAAAAACTCATAGGAGCACGCACCCCAGTTATTGATCCATCCCGAGCCGGCGGGCATCTGGATAACAATAGTCTCTCGCCGCAAGGCACCGGTGCGTTCGAGTTCGGCGCGGATCTTTTCCGCGGATTGTTGGAAGGAGCGCCCTGGAATGTATCCGGCGTAGATGCGGATCGGTTCCTTTGCATCGGTTCCCGTCACTGTGCGGATATCGCGGGCGCGGGGGCCATTGGAGACAAAGCGGCGTCCCTGTTGTCCCAATGCCGACCACGGCTCGAGCGACCACGGACTGCCGGAGCGCTCCGGCTCCCACGGCATGGAGGTGCCGGGGAAAATCTGCTTATTTATTCGCTGCGCTTGGTGCGATAGCGAGCGCAGCCAGCGGCGAAAGACCACGCGGTCAGAAAGGGCAAACGCCGTAAAGCTCAGTCCCGCGGTCACCACCGGCCAAGCAATGAGCGCCGGCACCCAGCGGCCTAGCTGGCGTGACAGTTTGGTGACCGCAAGCTGCGTGGCCTCCCCGATGAGTAGGAGAGTGCCGTAGCCCGCGGTGCCCGCGGCCAGGCCGATGGCCGCCGTGACGGGCCCGCGCACGAGCTGCTTATTGACCAACTCCGCCTGCTTCTTCTGGTTGCGCAGCGAAAGCACGGCATTAAATGCAGTCCCGGCGCCAATAGCAAGGTGCACAATTTGTCGATGTTGTGGTCCGAGGCGGTCCTGTGGGCGCTTGCCAAGGCTATTGAGCACGAAGCTTGTTGACGCCGCCCCTAGATGCCCAATGCCCTGCCCGATTGCCACATTGGCAGCGGTCACCCACCACGGGCGGGGAAGTAAGGAGGGCGAAACAGCAGCCCACGTAGCTAATTCCGCACCCAAAATTCCAGCCGACATATTGGGCGGTAAGGTTTGCCGGCTGGTCATACGGACGATGGGCGTGAGATCCGCGGCTACGCCAAGAGCGATTAGTGCAGCGCGGCGGAGTGCGCGTTTCATAATGCCCGATTCTCCCAGATTTCGGTGGGAATTTCAGTGTGAGACTTAGCCCGTGCAAAAATCTCCACAAAGTTGCACAATGGGGTCATGGCAAATCATGTAGGAAACAAAGTAGTTCTCATTGGCGCCGGCGATGTGGGAGTCGCTTACGCCTTCGCTCTCATCAACCAAAGCATCGTTGACCACCTGGCAATCATCGACATCGATGAAAAGAAGCTAGAAGGCAACGTCATGGACCTTAACCACGGTGTTGTGTGGGCCCCGACCCGCACCCGCGTCACCAAGGGCACCTACGCCGATTGCGCAGACGCCGATATGGTCGTCATCTGCGCTGGTGCCGCACAGAAGCCGGGCGAGACCCGCCTGGACCTGGTGGGCAAGAACGTCAAAATCATGAACAGCATCGTCTCCGATGTCATGGCGAATGACTTTGATGGCATCTTCTTGGTTGCCTCCAACCCGGTGGACATCCTGACCTACGCCGTATGGAAGGCTTCCGGTCTGGATCACAAGCGTGTCATCGGCTCCGGCACCGTGCTGGACTCCGCTCGTTTCCGCTACATGCTGGGCGAGCTGGAAGATGTTGCACCGAAGTCCGTACACGCCTACATCGTGGGCGAGCACGGCGATTCCGAGCTGCCGGCCGTCTCCACCGCGAATATCGCTGGTGTCCCGATGTCCAAGAAGCTGGACTCGGATCCGGAGTATGCAGAGCGCATCGAGAAGATCTTCGAAGACACCCGCGATGCCGCCTACTCCATCATTGACGCTAAGGGCTCCACTTCCTTCGGCATCGGCATGGGCCTGGCCCGCATCACCGCCGCCGTCATCCAGAACCAGGACGTGGCGCTGCCAGTATCTGCTTACCTGCAGGGTGAGTACGGTGTAGAGGATCTCTACATCGGCACCGCTGCCGTCATCAACCGTTCCGGCATCGTGCGCGCGATTGAGCTGCAGCTCAATGAGCACGAAAAGGAGCGTTTCGATGCTTCTGCCAAGACCCTGAATGACATCAAGGAAGAGTTCTTCGGCTAGTGAAGATTGTCGCTCATAGGGGATACTCCGGAAAATATCCGGAGCTATCCCCTCTAGCTTTTGAAAAAGCCCTAGATTTGCCAATTCACGGCGTCGAGTGCGATGTGCGCTTGACGCGCGATGGAAAAGTAGTGGTCCAGCACGATCCCACGTTGGACCGCACCGCGGGGCGCCCCGGCCGCATTTCCAAGATGGACTGGGAAGAATTGCGCGGCGTTGACATCGGTTCGGGCCAGCGCATGATGCTTCTCGACGAACTCTTGGAACTGCTCGAGGGCAAACCGCACCACCTTTATATCGAGACTAAGCACCCCTCCGGGCAGGGCGACATCCTGGAGGAGCAAACGGTGCTGCGCCTGCGTTATGCGGGGCTTTTCGATGACCCCCGGATCCACGTCATTTCCTTTTCCCACCACGCCATCCGCCGCATGCAGAATTTGGCGCCGCACATGGACCGGATCTATCTTCGCCGCGATTGGGAACGCCACGTCAACCGTCCCGATGTAATGCTGTCCAGGCCCACCGCGCTTGGCGTATCGTTGTTGCGCGCGAAGCTGCAGCCGGCAATTATCGGCGCGCAGGGATTGCCTACCTACCTGTGGACCGTAGACAAGCCGGAGGATATGAAGTGGGCGTGGGCTAACGGGGTAGATATGCTCGCCACCAATCAACCCGAAGTGGCCCTACATGCCATTGAGCTCTAGTAAGCAGGTATCTTGGAGGCATGGCCAAGAAGAAAAAGAACAAGGAACAGCTGCCTGAGGGCATGTCCCGCCGCCAGGCAAAGCTCGCTGCCCGCGCCAAAGAGCGCGCCGCCCTGGAAAAGGATCCCCGCCCCTACGGCGGACTTGCTGCGGAGGCCTCCCTGGTCGCCATGCAGGAGTTCGTCCCCTCCGCTTTTGCCAAGCTTGACGTTAAAGGCTGCGATAAGAACGTGTACGTAGCCACCGTCTTGCCGGGTGCGTCTGCCGCGCTCATTCGTGACACCGAATTTGGCGGCGATGCCTTCGTGGGCCTGCAGGTACAGTCCCACACCCACAACCCGGGCCGCGACCTCGCCTTTGCCCTTAACTGGGTGAAGAATAACGAGCCCGGTGCCACCCTGGAATCCACCGCGGCTGATGGCTCGGAGCCGAAGCTGGAGGAGCTTATCGACGCCTCCGCTACCCTCGACGTGCAGGTTCACCAGGACTTCGAATGGTGGATCCCGGAGGGCGCACAGGTCACCCCGCAGATTGCGCAGTCGCTACGCGCCGCTAATGATTCCGTCATTGAGTCCTACCAGGTGGGCGAGAACATCACCGGTGCGGCCTTCTGGGCAAATGCCGGCGGCGGCAAGGCCCACATCCGCTGGGTCCGCCCGAATGACGATGAATCCGCATTCCTCAACGCTTTGGCGCGCGTCGCCGCCCGCGGCGAGCTGAACTTGGGCGAGGGCACCAAGTTCGCCGGTGTTTTCCGCACCCACGGTCTCATCGCTCCAGTCTTCGACTTGGATCCAGAGGTTGACCATGCTTCCTATGAGGATCACCTCACCCGCGTGGACAAGGCCTTGGAGGAAGAAATCTCTAATGATGCCCAGCTGAGCGCCGATGAGCGCAAGCAGCTAGAAAACATCAAGTCCCGCCAGGTGACCCTGCGCTAAAGACAAGAAAGTGGCCCTTCCCCGGTAGAGGAAGGGCCATTTTTTGATCGCTATTTGAGAGAATCCCACAACTCGGCGGCTGCTTCATCGTCCCAGAGGACGACGTTGCCTACCTCGGTGTCTTGGAAACCGCCGATGGGGACGGTTTCAGTGTCCACACCGGAGCCCATGGCCAGTGCCACGCGGGCGAGGTGCCAGACGTGGTCGCCCTCGTCCACGATGAACGAGGAGGCGGTGTGGTTGACCAAGGAGAAGGCGCGGAATGGGTTAATCAGGGTGGCTGGGGAAGTAACCTTATCCAATAGGGCGGAGAAGAATTCGCGCTGGCGCTGCACGCGGTCGAGGTCACCCATAGCGGTGGCGCGGGTGCGCACGTACCCGAGGGCGTCGCGCCCCTTGAGCTTTTGGCAGCCGTCTTGGAGATCAATGCCGGCCAGCGGGTCATTGATGGCTTCTTTCACGCACACGTCTACGCCGCCGACGGAGTCGACCACATTGGCTAGGCCACCCATGCCGATCTCGGCATAGTGGTCGATGTGCAAACCGGTCGTGCCTTCGACGGTTTGGGCAAGGAGCTGCGGTCCACCGTAGGTAAAGGCGGCATTGATCTTTTCCATGCCAAAACCGGGAATTTCCACGTAGCTATCGCGTGGGATGGAAACGAGCTTGGCCTTACCGGTGCGAGGGATGTGCAGCAGCATGATGGTATCGGTGCGGCCCTCGCCCACATCACCACCGGTGCCGAGCTCAGCCTGCTGCTCCTCGCTGAGTCCTTGGCGGGAATCAGAGCCGACGAGCAACCAATTGGTGCCGGCGGTATTAGACACCTGTTCTTCTGGTAGCGCCTCGACGCGGGTGAGGCGGGCATCGGTCCAGAACATGAAGACGAGGTTGAATACCAGCAGGACGACGAGCGCCAAGCCAACGCACCCGAGGGCGCGCTTGGCTGGATTGACCTTTTTGCGCCGGCTGTGCGGGCGCTGCCGGGGTGCGGGGCGCGGCGTGGTGCGACGAGGCGGGCGTTGCTGCGCGCGGTACTGGCTGGGGTAGCGGCTCGGTGTTGGCGGCGGAGTGCGGCGCGGGGGCTGTTGCTGTGGCTGCGGAGCGCGAAAGGATTGTTGCTCGGGTTCCACGCGCCGCGGTGCCGGGCGGGCGGAGGAACGGCGTCGAATGGGGCGGCCGTATCGATCCTTGAGGGGACGTCCATCGGCCCCAAGGACGAATTCAGTGGAGGAGTCGTCGCCGGCGCGGCGGGCCTCCCTATGCGGATCTCGTCCTGATTCAGTCATGCGCTATACCTTACAAGGAGCAGGGAGCAACGCCTGCTTCGCGACGTCCCCTACAGGCATTTTCACAGGAAGGAATAACCCACGAATGCGACGGCGTCGATAAGAAAATGCGCTATGACCAGCGGCCATACCCGCCCCGTGCGGTGGTAGTAATAGCCGTAGATTAACCCCATGATGATATTGCCAAAGCCAGCGGAAACTCCCTGGTAGAGGTGGTAGGAACCGCGGAGAATGGAGCTTGCGGCCAGCGTGGCTGGCAGCGACCAGCGCGCCTGGCGCAAACGCGTCATCAGCCACATCACCACCACGGTTTCCTCCGCGAAGGCGTTGGCAGCGGCCTTGAGGAGGGAAACGGGAATTTCCACCCAAGCATTGGCGAAGTCGCCGGGGATGACCTCCTTGCTCCACCCCAATTGCACCGCCGCGAAATACAGGGCGAGCCCCGGGATGCCAATGAGGGCGGCAAGCCCTGCGCCTTCTAACCAGTCGCGGGCGCGGTGGGGCCGGGGCACTATGTGATCCTTGGCCAGCAGGAAAAGCACTAAGGCTCCATAAGAAAAGAGCACGGCGGCCGAGCACAGCTGCAGGCCCATATCCACCCAGGCAAGAGAGGATTGGCTGGAATTGAGCGTGACCGATTGTTCGTCGAGCCGCTGCGGGGAGGCCAGGGAATTGATGAGGTTCAACACCGCCCGCACCCCGGAAATGCCAAAGGTGAGGGTGAGGACGATGAGCAGCTCGGCGCGTAAGGACTTGGTCATGGGTGCAGGATGTGGGCGAGGCCGAGGAGGGCGGCGTCGGAAAGCGTAATGCCTCCCAGGTGTACGCCCACCGGCGGGTGATTGGGGACGGCCCATGGCACGGAAATGGCTGGCAGACGGGCCATGTTGAACAGGGAACCCCACGGTGACCACCGGGTCTGGGCCGCGAAATTCTCCGCATGGGGCAGGGACAGGAAAGAACCAATACGCGGCGGATCCGCGGTGAGCATCGGCGTAAGGATGGCATCGACGCCCCATTCCTGGGCCAGCAAGCCGGGGAGCTGCCGGACATGCGCCCGCGCCGCGGCCAGCTCAGCGGAGCTCACGCGCCGGCCCTGCCGAGCAATCCACTCGGCGTAGCCTGCCGCTGGGTTGAGCCCCGCCAAGCGGGAGGTAAAGGTCGTGCGGAAATGCGCAAAGGTGGCTCGGGCCTGCGGATACGGGGAAATGGGCACCACGGTGAAGCCGGCTGCCTGTAGGCGTTGGGCGGCCTCGCGGGCGGCGCGCAGATGGTGGGCATCGACGTTGGCATCACAAAACAGCGGCTCTACCAGCAGGCCGATGCGGGCCCGCGGGGTGATCATGCGGTGGCCATGCAGAAAGGCATTATCGGCCACGGTCCGGGTGATAAAGCCCTGCACACCCAGTTCTTTTCCCGCCGGTTTAAAGCCCACCACGCCGCAGGCCGCGGCCGGCACTCGGATGGAACCGCCGCCATCGCTGGCGTGCGCCGCGCGCAGCAACCCCCGCGCGACTTGTACCGCCGCACCACCCGAGGAACCACCAGGGGTGCAGCCGGGATAAAGGGGATTATCGGGATGGGGCAGGCCCACCGGTTCCGTATCCACGCGCAGGCCCAACTCCGGGGTGGAGGACTTACCGATGATGCGCGCACCTTGCTTCTCCAAGGCCTCGATGAAAGCATCGCTGTGCTCGGGGTAGTAGGTGCGATCTATATTTCCGAAGGTAGTAGGCATGCCGCAGACATCGCAGAGGTCCTTGGCGGAGAGGACCCAGCCGCTCAGCCGGCCGCGGCCGGAGGGCTCGCGGTCCACATCCAGGTAGGTGAAACCGTGCTCCTCGGGGGTAAGGCCGTGCAGATCCGCGCGGAGTTGTTCTACGGAAAAGTCCATGGGGCACCAGTCTAGTGGGCTAAGGTGACGTGCATGACTACCACCATCGCCTTCCTGGGGCCAGCCGGAACCTTTACGGAAGCGGCCGTGCATAAGTTTGCCGCGCACCTGCCGTAGGTAGAGACCATGCCGGTTGGCTCGCCTTCGGAGGCCGTGGCCGCCGTGCGCGCCGGGCAAGCCGAGTACGCCTGCGTAGCCATTGAAAATTCCGTCGATGGCGCGGTCACCACCACCTTTGATGCGCTGGTTGAAGCCGAACCGGTGCAGATTTACCGCGAGGTGGATATCCCCGTGGCTTTTAGCATCATGACCCGGCAAGGCGCGGGCGACATTGCGCGGCTGAGCACCCACCCGGTGGCGTTCCAGCAAATCCGCGGCTGGGTAAAAGACAATCTGCCGGAGGCAGAGTTCGTGCCGGCCAGCTCCAATGCCGCCGCGGCCGAGGCTGTAGCCCGTGGGGAAGCGGATGCGGCCGCAGCACCGGCGCGGGCCGCCGAGATCTTTGGGCTGGAGACCATCGCCCAGGGCGTGGCAGATGTCGAGGGCGCCGCAACGCGCTTTGTCCTGGTGGGGCGTCCGGGAAAACCCACTGCAAGGACTGGCCAGGACCGCACCAGCGTCATCTTCACCCTGCCGAATGAACCGGGCAGCCTGGTGGGGGCGTTGCAGGACTTTGCGCACCGCGGCGTGGACCTGTCCCGGATTGAGTCGCGCCCCACGCGGGAGGCCTTTGGCACGTACCGCTTCTACGTGGACCTTATCGGGCACATTGACGATCAGCCCGTGGCGGAGGCGCTGCGGGCCTTGTGGTTGCGGGCAGAGGACCTGCTTTTCCTCGGCTCCTGGCCGGCTGCAACCCCTGCGGGCAAGCCACCGCGCGATCTGGCAGCGGCGGATGATTGGGTAGCGCGGGCACGCAGGGGCCAATAATCTAGAAGCATGCCCGGAAGAATTATCCTGCTGCGCCACGGCCAGACCTATTCCAATATTTCCCGCTTCCTCGATACCCGCCCGCCCGGGGCAGAGCTTACCGAGCGCGGGCGCGACCAAGCTACGGAGGTAGGCCGTGAGCTAGCGCAGTTGGTAGGCGAGCGCGAGGTGGAATTTAAATGCTCCATTGCCCTGCGCGCTCAGCAGACCGCGATGCTGGCGGCGCGCGCCTTTGAGCAGGAGCGCGGAATGCCGGAATTTTCCCAGCGCGTTGATGTAATCGACGGCGTGCACGAAATTTTCGCCGGTGACTGGGAGATGGACGGCAGCGAGGATGCCCATCGTTCGCACATGGTGGCCATGCGTGGCTGGTGCGATGGCGAGCGCGGCGCCGGGATGGAAGGCGGCGAGACCTTGGATGATGTGCTGGCGCGCTACCAGCCGGTGCTGGAGGGCATTGCGGAGCAGCTTGCCGACGACCACGATGTCATCCTTGTCAGCCACGGCGCCGCCATCCGCGTGGTCACCAAACATGCCACGGGCGTTGACTCCGACTTTGCCTATACCGGCTACCTGGCCAATTGCCGCTTTATGGTGATGGAACCGCGCGGCAAGGTCTTTGGTGAGTGGACGTTAACCCGGTGGGCGGATACGGAGCTCTAGCCCCAGCCCAGGCGGTGCAGCTCCTCTTCCTCGAGGCCAAAGTAATGGCCGAGTTCGTGGAATACGGTGACTTTGACCTGCTCTGCTAATTCTTCCTCGCTGCCGGACCAGCGCTGCAGTGTGTTGCGGTAAATGAAGATCGCATCGGGCAGGAAACCGGTGTGATCGAAGGTGCGGCGGGGCAGTGCTACGCCCTCGTAGAGCCCTAGCAACATAGGGTTATCGGGATTTTCATCTTCGACCAAAATGACGAGGTTGCGCATGCGGCGCACGAATTCCTCGGGGACTTGATCCAGCGCCTCGTTGACCATCTCATCGAAGCGCTCTTCTGATACCTCGACCATTAGGGCGCTGGGGCCGGGGCGGGGGCGGCAGACTCGGGTGCCGGGCTCTTGTCCTTGTCCTCACGCAGTGGATTGCGCTCGGGGCGTTCCTCCGGCGGTTGGCCGTCGATAGTCAGCGCCTGGCGACCACCGGTAGCGGAACCGGTGATGGCAGAGAAACCGCCGCCTTCGCGGGCATGCACAAGGGAGCAATTGACGGACTTGGTGCCGCCATTCCACGAGGCCTCGGTGATAGAGCCCCAGAATGGTTGCAGCGTGGACTGGTAGAGCTGCTCCTCGCCGCCAAGGTAGTCCTCAGTAGCGGCGGTACACGTATCGGATAAGAACTTGTCCATATCCTTGCCGTCCGGGTAGCCGTCAGGGAACTGCTTGCCCACATCGATGACGGAAACGGTCTCCATCTGGTGGGGCTTAGCGCAGTCAACGACGTGCGGAACCTGCTTGTCATCGATGGCCAAGCACTCGCCCGGCTTGGCGAGGTTTGCCTGCTCGGAGGCCTCGACGTTGCCGGTAGTAAGCTGCGGTACACCGTGATCATCGGTGGTTTGCAGGCCGCATAGCAAGGTGCGGTCGCCGCGATCCCAGGCGGACTGCGGCGGCAGAATGGACGCCACATCGTACTTGCCATTCGGATCCCACTTACCGTGCAGGTAGCCCACAGTGGCGGATTCGCACAGCTCATCGCGCAATTGGTGTTGGCGGGTAAGCGCTGGGCGGGTGGCATCAGGGCCGAATTCGCTGGTGGGGTAGACGCTCAGGTCTTCGGTCTTGGAAACTTCGAAGCGGTGCTGTTCGGAGCACGGTACTTCCTTGAACCCGGTGGCGGAGCCATCCTGGGCGATGTCCCACGTCAAGCAAGCGCCGGCGGCCGCAGCGGTGAAGGGCTCCGGTTTAGGAGCGGCGGTTTCTGAAGTATCCCCGCTATTGTGCTGCTGGGCAGCGGTAGTGTCTTCGCCGCCCGATTTGTGGGAGCTGATAACGCCATAGATGCCCATGAAAACGGCCGCCGCGATTGCCGCAATCAAGACAATCTGGACGGCCACAGCGGAACGCCACGCAGGTGATTTCTTCATAAGGCCTTTAATCTTACCTTTTAAGCAGGGTGCTGGCTAGATACTGTTCTCCCTAGCCACCCGGGTAGTCAGCCGGTAGCGGTCGGTGCGGTAGACGGAGGAACACCACTCCACCGGCCTATCGCCCGAGCGGGAGTAGCGCACGATGTGTAGCAGCGGGGTGCCCACGGGGACGTCGAGAAGCGGAGCAGTGTCCGCATCGGCGGAAATCGCCGATACCGTTTGATCCGCATCGGTAATGGGGACGTTAAAGACAGAGTCGAGTATGGCGTAGACCGAATTGTAGGTGTCATTTTCTAGCAGGCTGGGCGCATACGTGGAGTTATACCAGCCGTCATCAATGGAGTAGGGCTCGCCATCGCCCAAGCGCAGGCGGCGCAGGTGAATATGTTCGGTTTGGGCAGGCGTATCAAAAAAGAGGGCGGCATCCTCCGGGGCGCTGCTGCGTCCGCTGGTAAGGATTTTGGAGGAGGCGGTGACGTCTTGTGCGCCCATCTCATCGGAGAATGAGGCCAGGTGGAGCCGGGAGACAAGGGGATTGGGCGCTACGAAGGTGCCCTTACCGCGGACGCGGCGCAATTTTCCGGCCGCGACAAGATCCCCGATGGCGCGGCGGACCGTGATTCGTGACACGCCATAGGTTTCTTCAAGAAGCCTCTCGCCGGGCAGGATATCGCCGGGTTTGAGGGTCGTGCGGCACAATTCTTCGAGGATATCGTGCAATTGGGTGTGTTTTGGAACGGGACCGTCCGTAATTGTGCGGGCGGGGAGCTGAACGGCGGACATAAAGCCATCATAATTCGCTGGTTATTACCACCGCAAGATGTTGTCAATACGCTAAACTTACATTCGTGATTGATCTCAAGCTACTCCGCGAAAACCCTGACGTTGTCCGTGCTTCCCAGGTGAACCGAGGTGAGGATCCCTCCCTCGTAGACCAGCTCTTGGAAGCTGATGAGCAGCGCCGCGCTGCTATCCAAAAGGCCGACGAACTGCGCTCTGAGCAGAAGGCTTTTGGCAAGAAGATTGGCCAAGCCTCCCCAGAGGAGCGTCCGGCACTGCTGGAGGGCTCTAATGAACTGAAGGCCAAGGTCAAGGAGGCGGAAGAGGCACAGTCTGCCGCTGAGGCCAAGGTGGAAGAGCTGCAGTACAAGCTCGATAACGTGGTCGAAGGTGCCCCGGCCGGCGGCGAAGATGACTTCGTAGTGATTGAAGAAGTAGGCCAGATTCCTGAGTTCGACTTCGAGCCAAAGGATCACCTTGAGTTGGGCGAGTCCCTCGGCCTTATCGACGTCAAGCGTGGTGCCAAGGTAGGCGGCGCTCGTTTCTACTACCTCACTGGCGATGGCGCCTTCCTGCAGCTGGGAATGCTGATGCTCGCGGCGCAGAAGGCGCGCGAAGCCGGTTTCAAGCTGATGATCCCGCCAGTTCTGGTTCGCCCAGACATTATGTCCGGCACTGGTTTCTTGGGCCAGCACTCCGATGAGATTTACTACCTGCCGGCCGACGATATGTACCTGGTCGGTACCTCTGAGGTGGCCCTTGCTGGTTACCACAAGGATGAGATCATCGACCTCTCCAATGGCCCGCTGCAGTATGCCGGCTGGTCCTCCTGCTTCCGCCGTGAGGCTGGCTCCCATGGTAAGGACACTCGCGGCATCCTGCGCGTCCACCAATTCGACAAGCTGGAGATGTTTGTCTACTGCAAGCCGGAGGACGCGGAAGAAATGCACCAGCGCCTTCTGTCCATGGAAAAGGACATGCTTGCAGCCATGGAACTGCCTTACCGCACCATCGACATTGCCGGTGGCGACCTCGGTTCTTCGGCGGCCCGCAAGTTCGACAATGAGGCTTGGGTTCCTACCCAAGGCACCTACCGTGAGCTGACCTCCACCTCGAACTGCACCACCTTCCAGGCTCGCCGCCTGTCCACCCGCTACCGCGACGAGAACGGCAAGACCCAGACCGCAGCTACCCTGAACGGCACGCTGGCGACTACCCGCTGGCTCGTCGCCATTCTGGAAAACCACCAGCAGGCCGACGGCTCCGTCGTTGTCCCTGAGGCCCTGCGCCCGTTCGTGGGCAAGGATGTCCTGACCCCGCAGTAAGTCCGCCGTCGTCCTGGAGAGTTATGAACGCTGCGACGAATTTCCTGTACCGCCAGATCACCCACATTGGCAGGGGGGTGACTCTGGCACAGGGATTAAAAATGCGCCTTTCGGGGGAAGAAAATATCCCCGATAAGGGCGGCGCGGTGTTGGTCTGCAACCACACCGGCTACATGGATTTCCTCTTCGGCGCCTTTTTGGCCTATCGCAAGAAGCGTCTGGTGCGCTTCTTGGCTAAGGCTGGAATCTTCAAAGCACCGGTGGCGGGTCCGTTGTTGAAGGCCATGCATCACGTGCCAGTTGACCGTATAGATGGCAGCGCCTCCTTCCGCCAAGCGGTACAGCTGGCCAAGGACGGCGAACTCGTGGGCGTGTTTTCTGAAGGCACAATTTCCCGCAGCTTTGAAATCCGCAGCATGAAAAGTGGCGCCTCCCGCATTGCCTATGAGGCGGGGGTGCCGGTAGTCCCACAGGTCATTTTTGGTTCGCAGCGCCTGTGGACCAAGGGACACAAAAAGAACCTGGGACGGACCAAGACCCCTGTCTTTATTACCGCCCTCGAACCGTACTATCCCACCGGCGATGCGGAGGCTGATACCGCGGAGATTCGACGCCGCATGCAAGAGGCATTGGAAGGGCTATGGGAACAGTACGAAGCCGAATTTGGACCCATGCCTGCCGGTGAATACTGGGTGCCCGCCCGTAAAGGTGGAGGGGCTCCTACCCTTGAAGAGGCAGAAGCTCGAGATGCTGAAGTAGAAACCGAGCGCCACCGCGTACGCCGGTTGCGCGACGATCTAGTGGGCCTCAAAGAACGCGTCTCGGTTACTACGGTTGACTTGGTGCGCAACCACATGGCCGCCGCCAAGGGAGCGGACGGGGAGGAGCCAAAGAATAAGGCGCGGACCGCCCCGGAGACCCTGGAGTGGATCAAGAACAACCTCAACGCCGTGGTAGAAGAGGCAACCCGCGGCGTAGATGAAGGTCGCGATAAGGTCGCGGATATCATGGCGCAGCTGAAGTCGGATGTGGCGCAAACCCAAGCGTCCATCACGGCCAGCAGTAAGGAGATATGGGCTGGTTCCGTAGCGGAGCAGGGCCTGTTGGCGGCAGCCACCCAATCCCGGCTTATCGTTTCGCGCTTGCCACACCGCATGAAGGCGCAATTTTCTTCCATCCCCCGCGTGGTAGTGGCGCAGAGCAGCGCGCTGAATTGGGAAGATGGCGCGCTAACTCCGCGATTGCACAAGGCTTTGGCAGATATCTACCCGGCGGCCGAAGTCCTGATCGTGATATCACCCGCCGGTGAAGTGGAAGTTCCGCAAGCCGTGTGGAGCGTTGTCGTTGATGAGGACGCTGTGCAGCCGCGACTCGATACCGATGCACTGTCCGTCACTGCCGCGACTGCGGTACAAGGCGTGGAGCGCATCCTTGAGGATCTGCAAGCTAAACCGGAGGAGACCCGGGTTTTTGCTAACGAGCCAGGAGATGAGGATTTCCTTGACCGGATGCCGGTGGTGGCTTTGGAAACTGCCCCTATCGAGGTGGTCAAAGGCGCTCAGGCGGTCACTTATTCTGCCGAGAAAGCCGGAATGTCCGAAGTGCTTGAAGCAATGGCGCGGTTAGCGCAGAAATAGCGAAGGATTTTCGTCCGCTTTGCACCCCCGCGAGGGGGTGGTTTTTCTTTTTGAATGTCTAAGTATTTTAAGAAAACTGACTGCTTACGGGCCTGAAACTTACGTGTGAGTAACCACATGTGTAACTCGCGTCCGTGACTCCTAACATAGATTTCAGGAGATAAAGTCTCTGCAGCCGCGGTGTGATACTTTCCACCGAAACCACAATTCACTGCTTTTGGCTGTGCTTTTGCCATCTCATTCATGGATTTATGGCGCAGGCACATGCAAGCACCAAGGAAGGAGATGCGGTCAGTAATGACCCAGCAAAGCAACCAATCCTTTAACCCCGAATACTTTGAAAATCTATGGAATGGGTACGCGGATGAGGACTACGACGTAGTCATCATCGGTGGCGGTTCCGTAGGCGCTGGTGCGGCAGCGGACGCCGCTACCCGCGGCCTCAAGACCGCCGTCATTGAGGCGCGCGACTTCGCCGCAGGTACCTCTTCTCGCTCCTCCAAGATGTTCCACGGTGGCCTGCGCTACCTGGCCATGTTTGACTTCCGCCTGGTGGCGGAGTCCCTCAAGGAGCGCGAGCTGAACATGTCTACCCTGGCACCCCACCTGGTGAAGCCGCTGAAGTTCATCTTCCCGCTGACCCACCACGTATGGGAGCGCGTGATGATGTTCGGTGGCTTTACTCTTTATGACCTCATGGGCGGCTCGAAGAGCGTGCCAATGCAAAAGCACCTCACCCGCAAGGGCGTGCTGAAGGTGACCCCGGGTCTGAAGGACGATGCCATTGTGGGCGGCGTGCGCTACTACGACACTTTGGTTGATGACGCCCGTCACACCATGACCGTGCTGCGTACCGCCGCCGAGTATGGTGCCGATGTACGTACCAATA
The DNA here is from genome assembly GCF_032821615.1 of Corynebacterium tuberculostearicum. Classification (GTDB taxonomy): domain Bacteria; phylum Actinomycetota; class Actinomycetes; order Mycobacteriales; family Mycobacteriaceae; genus Corynebacterium; species Corynebacterium tuberculostearicum_H. The sequence continues at coordinate 30,667 of NZ_JAVBIF010000010.1, forward strand.
CCGAGGTCATTGGCTTTGACAAGGACCGCGGCGGCCGCATCGTAGGCGCGAAGGTTCGCGATACCGCCACCGGCCGCGAGACCACCGTGCGCGGCAAGGTCTTCATCAACGCCACCGGCGTGTGGAATGACAAGATTCAAGAGATGGCCGGCGTGGAGGGCAAGTTCACCGTTCACGCCTCGAAGGGCGTGCACATCGTCGTGCCGAAGGATGCGCTCGATGCAGAGGCAGCCCTGTGCTTCGTCACCGAAAAGTCCGTCCTCTTCGTTATCCCGTGGGGCGAGTACTGGATTATCGGTACCACCGATACCGATTGGGAAAAGGGTCTCTCCTTGCCAGATCCGGCACCGACCAAGTCCGATATTGACTACATCTTGGATCAGGTTAACCAGCGCGTTCGCCGCAAGATCACCCGCGATGACATCGTGGGCGTTTACTCCGGCCTGCGCCCGCTGCTGTCCGGCAAGTCCGATTCCACCACCAACCTTTCCCGCAACCACGCCGTCGCACGCGTGGCCCCAGGCATGGTCTCTGTCGCCGGTGGTAAGTACACCACGTACCGCGTCATCGGTAAGGATGCCGTGGACCTGGCAGTGGAGGAGCTGGATACCAAGGTCCCGGAGTCCATCACCGAGCAAACCCCGATCCTGGGCGCCGCCGGCTACCACGCCTTGGCCAACCAGGTCCCATCCTTGGCTCGTCGCTATAACCTGAGCGAGAAGTTCATTGAGCACCTGCTTGGCCGCTATGGCTCCCTGCTGGGTGAGGTTTTGGCACCAGCAGCAGAGGATGCCTCCCTGCTCGAGCCAGTTCCTGGTGCCGAGTCCTACCTGTGGGCCGAGGTCCGCTACGCCGTCACCCACGAGGGTGCATTGCACTTGGAAGACATCTTGTCCCGCCGCCTGCGCATCGCCATCGAGTACGGCGACCGCGGTGTGAATGCCGCCCCGGCCGTTGCTGATTTTGTAGCACCGCTGCTGGGCTGGAGCGACGCCGACAAGGAGCGCGAGGTATCCCAATTCAAGGCCCACACGCAGGCCGAACTTGAAGCAGAAGCTGCGGTAACTGACCGTGAGGCCAATGACATTTTGGTACGCGCAGGATCCGCCCGACCCACCCAAAACGAGGTATAAGTTATGACCGGATTTGATGCATTCCTGTGGGAGTTTATCGGCACTGCGTTGCTGCTCCTTCTAGGTAACGGCGTATGTGCGCTGGTTAACCTGCGCACCTCTGGCGCACGCGGCTCCGATTGGATCGTTATCGCCCTGGGCTGGGGCATGGCGGTCTTTGTCGGCGCGAGCGTGGCCGATCCCACGGGCGGGCACCTCAACCCCGCCGTCACCGTAATGTTGGCCGTCAATGGCTCGCTTGAGTGGTCCCTGGTCCCGTACTACTTCCTGGGCCAGATCCTCGGCGCTATCCTCGGTGCCATCCTGGCATGGGCTGCCTTCAAGCAGCTTTTCGACGCCAATAATTACGACGACGCCGGAAACGTCACCGGCGCCAATAAGGACACCAACGGTATCTTCTTTACCAAGCCGGCACATCCTAAGAACGGCTGGAATGCGGTGACGGAGTTCATCGCCACCTGCGTGCTGTTGATGTTCATCGCCTTCGGCCCCACCGGCGGCGAGCTTGGCCCAATGAGCTACTTCGCTGTTGCTTTCGTTGTGGTGGCGGTCGGCCTGTCCCTTGGTACCCCTACGGGTTATGCCATCAATCCGGTCCGCGACCTGGGCCCGCGAATTGCTTATGCATTCATCTTGCCCATCCAGGACAAAGGCAGCGCGAACTGGGGCTATGCTTGGGTCCCCATCGTGGCCCCATTGGTCGCAGCCGTAGCCGTTGGACTGTTGTCCGTTGCGCTCTAATTTCATCTTCGTATAGGAGACTAGACACATGACTAACAAGAAATACGTCGCCGCTATCGACCAGGGAACCACGTCGACGCGCTGCATCATCTTTGACCACAACGGCGAGCAGGCTGCCGTTGGCCAGCTCGAGCACGAGCAGATCTTCCCGGAAAAGGGCTGGGTAGAACACGACCCAGAAGAAATCTGGAGCAATACCCGTCGCGCCGTCGGTGAAGCGCTTGCCAATGGCGACATCACCGTGGAAGACATTGACTCGGTGGGTATCACCAACCAGCGTGAGACGACCGTGGTGTGGGATAAGCACACCGGTAAGCCGGTCTACAACGCCATTGTCTGGCAAGATACCCGTACCACCGCCATTTGTAAGGAACTCTCGGGTGAGGAAGGACCAGAAAAGTGGCGCCGCCGCACCGGACTTTTCATCAACTCCTACCCGGCTGGTCCAAAGGTGAAGTGGATCCTCGATAACGTCGAAGGTGCTCGCGAGCGTGCTGAGGCAGGCGACCTGCTCTTCGGCACCATTGATAGCTGGCTGCTGTGGAACCTCACCGGCGGCGCCGAGGGCGATGCCGGCCACGAAGCGTTGCACGCCACCGACGTCACCAACGCCTCCCGCACCTTGCTGATGGACATCGAAAAGCTGGAGTGGGATGAGGAACTGTGTAAGGAAATGGGCATCCCGATGTCCATGCTGCCGGAGATTCGCCCGTCCCTGGGCGATTTCCGTACCGTGCGTGAGCGCGGCTCGCTTTCCGGCGTGCCTATCCGGGCCATCCTGGGTGACCAGCAGTCCGCGATGTTCGGCCAGGGTTGCTTCCGCGCAGGTTCCGCAAAGAATACTTACGGCACCGGCCTGTTCCTCCTGCTGAATACGGGTACCACCCCGAAGTTCTCCGAGAACGGCCTGCTGACCACCGTCTGCTTCCAGCGCGAAGGCGAGCGCCCCGTGTATGCCCTCGAGGGTTCTGTATCTATGGGCGGTTCCCTGGTGCAGTGGCTGCGCGATAACCTGCAGCTCATCCCCAACGCTGCGTCCATCGAAAACCTCGCGCGCGAAGTTAAGGACAACGGCGGCGTTTATATCGTGCCGGCCTTCTCCGGACTCTTCGCTCCGTACTGGCGCCCGGATGCTCGCGGCGTCATCGTGGGCCTGACCCGCTTTGCTAACCGCAAGCACTTGGCTCGCGCCGTGCTCGAATCCACCGCGTACCAGACACGCGATGTTGCAGACGCTATGGTGGCGGACTCCGGCGTGGAGATTACCGAGCTGCGCGTGGATGGTGGCATGACCATGAATGAACTGCTGATGCAGTTCCAGTCCGATATCCTCGGCGTGGAAGTACACCGCCCGAAGAATATCGAGACCACCGCTACCGGTGCTGCCTTCGCGGCAGGCTTGGACCATGGCTTCTGGGATGATCTCAGCGTCCTGGGCAGCCAGACCGGAGACATGAAGGTATTCAAGCCGAAGCGCGATAAGGAAGAGGTAGAGGGGCTCTACCGCGACTGGAAGCGCGCAATTAAGCGTTCCCTGGAGTGGGAGGATAATGAGGACGAGGACCTGAACATCTAAGTCCTGACGTAAACTCGCGGGTATGGAGAATTTCCCAGCCCACGCGCCTCGCCTCATCGCGAGCGATATTGACGGCACCCTGCTGGACCGCAACCACCGCGTCCCGCGTCGCAACCGCGACGTCGTGGCGCGGGCAGTCCAACAGGGTGCCTATTTTGCGCTTTCTACCGGCCGTCCGTTCCGCTGGATTGCCCCGGTGCTGGAGCAGCTGCCCGTGCGGCCGGTATGCGTGACTTCGAACGGCGCTGTGTTGTATGACTCCGCGGAGGATCGGGTGATGTCCGCCCATGAGCTTTCGCCCGCCGCGTTGGCGGAAGTGGTGGACGTGGCCCAGACCGTACTGGGCACCGTGGGCTTTGGCGCGGAGCGGGCTGGAGGCTCGCTTGCCGACGCCGTCGAGGACCTCTTCGTAGTCGAGCGCCACTACTCCGAAAACGCCCTGTTTGAGGGCTTCGGCGTGGTCAGCATGGGTGAGCTAGTGGGGCAGCCGGCGGTGAAGTTCCTCATCCGCAACACGGACTACTCCGCCCCAGAGCTCTATGAGCTCATTGCGCCGCACATCGATCCGGAGCTCGCGCACCTGACCTATTCCATGCAGGAAGGAATCTTGGAGGTTGCCGCGCCCGATGTGACTAAGCGCCGCGGGGTGGAATGGCTGGCGCAGCACACCGGCGTCGCCCAGCAGGAGACTATTGCCTTTGGGGATATGCCCAACGATATAGAGATGCTGGCGTGGGCCGGCTGTGGTGTGGCCATGGAAAACGCCCACCCGGAGGTTAAGGCGGCCGCGGATGCGGTCACCGTGGCTAACCACCAGGCGGGCGTCGCTAAGGTGCTAGAGCGCTGGTTCTAGTCGGTGAAGATGTCTACCTTTTCCGTTTCGGTGTTGTAGACAATCTCGCCACCCTGGAACTTCACGCGGATTTCCTTGCCATTCTTTTCCTCGTTGGAGGTCGGCAGGCCGAGCTTGGAGGCATTATCGCCCTCGGACCACTTCTTGGCAATCTCGCCCGTCAGCGCCTTGGTGCCGGACTCCTTGGAGGAGAGCACCACGCCATTTTGGAAGAGCTGGTAGAGGATCTTGCCGCCGTCGGTAGTATCCGGGCCGCCGACTGCCAAGCCTAGGACTGGGCCGAAAGCGTTGAGGACGGAGGTCCAGGATTCCTTCAAGCCCTCGTTGTTGGAGACCTGGACAACCTTATTGACAATCTCCGGGATATCCCCGGTGGTCAAGTTGCCCGTCACCTTCCGATCGGTATCAGGCTTCTGCAGGCGCTCATTGGCGATGAGCACGCCGAAGACGGCGGCAGCGATGCCGGCAAGGGCGGAGATAGTGGAGACCGGTACCTCGACCTCGCCAAGCGAGGACATGATTTCTCCGCCCACCTGTTGCGGGGTCTTGGGGGTATTTGGTTGCGGGGTCTTGGGGGTATTTGGTTGCGGGGTCTTGGGGGTATTTGGCTGTGGAGACTCTTGCCAGTTCAGGTCCGTGCTGTTCTTGCCGGACTTGATGGCATCCGCCTTGCGCTTGGTATTCTTTCGAATCTCGTCCCAGTGGCGCGTGGTGTACTGGCCCGGGCAAGCCGTGTAGTGGAAATCGTTGTGGCCCGCGAAGGCCGGCACGGTGGCCGTGGTTCCTGCAGGGAACTTGGAGCCGTTGAATCCGCCGGAGTACAAGCTGGCCTTGCCCATTGGATCGATGCCAGAAATAGCGGCCTTCCAGCCGGCAATCTCCGCCACGGAGTTGAGCATCTCGCGGGAAGGCTCGGTTTCCTCGTAGTTGCCAATCATGGAAATGCCCCAGTTATTAGAGTTGAAGCCACCCACGTGGGCACCCTGTACGGCCTTGTCCAAGCCGCCGTAGCGGCCTTCGTAGATGGTGCCGAATTTATCCACCAGCACGTTATAGCCGATATCGCACCAACCCAGGGTCTGCGCATGGTAGTCGTAGGCACCGCGTACCTGTGCCGCTGCCTGTGCGCGGGTGTAGTTATTGGTACCCGCGGTGTGGTGCAGGGTCATGGCCTTGAGGCCATCGTCGTAGGTTGGCTCCTGGCAGCGCTTAGATTCGTCTGCTCCCCAGCCGGCGCGGGTGACTACCTTAGGCATGCCCGCGGTCTCCGCGGTGGGCTCGATGGCTTCGCCTTCTTGAGCGTTGCCGTCGATAAACACGGCGTCGAGATCCGCAACCTGGGTGCGCTCATCGGCCACGGGGGAGATATCGCCGACGTTGTACGCAAGTGGCGCGGGGCGGTTGGCATCAGCGCCCTTGGCGGCCTTGTCTAGGAGGGAGTCTTCCTTCTTGTCGAGGTTGGAACCGGTCACGAGGTCAACGTTGGCCATGGAAACCTGCACATCGTTGGTATCGCCCACGAAGATGAGTTCGGTGCCGTTCTTGCCCTCGGTGTAATTCATTGCATCCATGGGCAGCCACTCGCTCCAGGAACCGTCCTGCTGCTTGGAGCGCACAAAGGAGTTGATATCTCGCTTGCCCTCCCAAGTAACGGCGAACATGTTGAAGGTTTCGTCGCGGTGGAACTGCTTGACCGCGCGGCGGCCTTCGCCGTCGCCCTGCGCGGCTACGGCGGGGTCATCGACGACGATGGATTCACCATCGCTGAAGCTAGCGGAGGCGTTTTTGACCTCAATGGGCCCGCCATTGTTGGAGTCCTGGGTCTTAAGCACCTGCTGGCCGCCGAATGCGGCGGTCGCGGCGAGCGCGATAGAGGTGACTGCCGCGATGACCGGGGTGGACCACTTGGACCTGGTGGGTACTAGTCGACGTCGTTGTTGCACTGTTATCTCCCTGGGGTTGTGCAGCTGTAAAAACGGTTGCCAAAAGTTAAGAGTTGATAGTGATGGTACGTTTGTGGCTTCTGTGAAACCTGTTGCGACACGCCGATGCGCCGTGTCGGCTGCCGTAGTGCAATAAAGTGGAGGCCATGACTTCTTATGACCTCATCGTTGTTGGCTCTGGATTTTTTGGTCTAACGGTTGCCGAGCGCGCCGCTAGCCAGCTGGATAAGAAGGTGCTCATTGTGGAGCGCCGCAATCACCTCGGCGGCAATGCCTACTCCGAGGCCGAACCCACCACCGGAATCGAGGTGCACAAGTACGGTGCGCACCTCTTCCACACCTCTAATAAGCGCGTGTGGGATTACTGCAATAAGTTCACCGATTTCACCGACTACCAGCACCGCGTGTTTGCCATGCACGATGGCACCGCCTACCAATTCCCGATGGGTCTGGGTCTTATCAACCAGTTCTTCGGCCGCTACTACTCCCCGGATGAGGCCCGCCAGCTCATTAAGGACCAGGCCGGCGAATTCTCCCCGGAAGAGGCGCAAAACCTGGAGGAGAAGGCCATCTCGCTCATCGGTCGCCCGCTGTATGAGGCCTTCATCCGCGATTACACCGCAAAGCAGTGGCAGACCGATCCGAAGGAGCTGCCGGCCGCGAATATTACCCGCCTCCCGGTGCGCTATACCTTCAATAACCGCTACTTCAACGATACCTATGAGGGTCTGCCCGTCGACGGCTACGCGGCATGGCTAGAAAACATGGCTGACCACGACAATATTGAGGTCCGCCTGGATACCGATTGGTTCGAGGTGCGCGAAGAGCTGCGCGCCGAGTCCCCTGATGCACCCGTTGTCTACACCGGCCCATTGGATCGCTATTTTGATTTTGCTGAGGGCGAGCTGGGCTGGCGCACCCTCGACTTTGACTTGGAGGTGCTGGATACCGGCGACTTCCAGGGCACTCCGGTGATGAACTACAACGATGCGGACGTGGACTACACCCGCATCCATGAGTTCCGCCACTTCCACCCGGAGCGCAAGGATAAGTACCCGAAGGATAAGACGGTCATCATGAAGGAGTATTCGCGCTTCGCTGATAAGGGCGATGAGCCGTATTACCCCATCAATACCCCAGAGGACCGCACCAAGCTGGAGGCTTACCGTAAGCTCGCCGCCCAGGAGTCGAAGGATAATAAGGTTCTCTTCGGTGGCCGCCTGGGCACCTACCAGTACCTGGATATGCACATGGCTATCGGTTCGGCGCTGTCCATGTTTGATAATAAGCTCGCGCCCTTCTGGAACGAAGGCAAGGCCATTGAGCAGGAGCGTGGCCACTAAGCGCTATGCTTGATCACCTCTGAGGAAAGGAGGTGACGGCATGGCTGACCGCCGCATGTGGAAAATGTCGCCGGAGCGGCTGCAGGAACATCTGAAATTACGTAGCCGCGCATCGCGCATTCCCGATAAAAAGAAAGAACAGTCCAAGAAGGCCTGCCGGAACTCCCGGCGGGCCTTTCCGCTTTTCGGTGCAGAAAACTATTGGGTTATACCCAACCGTTTGACTTAACCCAACGTTAACCATTAAAGTTAACGACAGGTTAACAATTAGCAAACGGGACAATAATCCGAGAAAGGGGATAACAATGAACCAGTTTGAAACCCTGCGCCAGGATCTGCACGAGAACTACGGCCACGAGTACACGGCCGTGGAAATCGATGCCAGGCTCGATGAGGTTATTGCCAAGCACACCAAGAAGGCGGAGCTCGATGAATTCGTGCCGCTTTTGGTGGAGCGTGAGGTGCGCGATTACTTCGGTGCTCACCGCCTGCACGTACGTTTTGCCGCCGGTACCAATAATGCGCTGGCCCAAGCCGCAGCGGAACTGACCCGCAAGCATGCCGGCGAAGCCCTCTTTGTAGATACCGCCGTTGCTCACCCAGAAAACGAAGCGGAAGGCCACCTTGCCCACGTCATGAACGAGCGCGGCATGGGCGAGGCCCCGAATAAGTACCTCGATGAGGTGCGCACGGTAGCGATGCCGGATTACATCGTGTTCTTGGGCCGCGAGGTAGAACGCGATGAGGCGGGCAAGGACATCAAGATTTGGGATATTCCTGCCGCGGATACCGTGGAGGAGGCGCGCGAATTGGCTGATGACCTCGAAGCCCGCGTACTCTACATGCTCAATAAGCTGGGCATCGATCCGGTAACCGAGCCGGTCAACGCCTAGAAGCGATACGGGTTGGGCAGCTGGGAGGAGACGTTATTATTGGCCACCCAGAAGCCCGCAAACCTATAGGGCATGTAGTGCGTGCCCATGCCGGGGCGCCATTCCGGCGTGCCCAACAGTGGGGGAGTTTTGCGGTCGCGCTGCGGATATAGCCGTTCTGGCAGCGCGCCCACCATGGGGTGATAGTCCTCGAGGACGCGAGCGAAGGCGGAATCGAAGTCTTCCCGCGACAAATCCTGGGACAGGTCGCTAATGCGCTGCGTTATCTGGCGCAAGCTGGCGTTGTCGGGCTGGCGGGAGAGGGCCGCTTGGGCGTCGCCAAGCAGCCATTGCACCTCGCCCGCGCGCACCGCAGTATCGCCGGCGCAGAAATTTTCCAGGGAATCTATCTGCGCTGCGGCCGTATTGATCTGCTTGAGCGCTTTGTACGCCTCCTTGATGGAGGCAGCGTGAAGCGAATAGTCTTGGATGTCCTCCAGCGCCTTGAGCGTCGGCCGCGCATCGGTGTACTGATTGACCAGAGAGCGCCACTGTACCTTCAGGTAGTCGCCCGCTAAGGGGGAATGCAGGGCGTCAATCCGTGCTTCCGTGCGCTTGATGAGTTCCTCAGCCCCGTCGCGAGCGCCCTTAATATAATCGAAGCGCTTGCGCACTCGGGCGCGGCGGATGAACAAGTAGGTAATGAGGCCAACCGCGCCCAGAACCACGAGCACCATAGTGGCCGCGATGAATACGGACCACGTGGGCATATCCTGCGTATATTGCCGGCGCACGGTGGTATCCGCGGCGGCGCGAGTGGCCAAGATCATGCCGATGGTATAGTCATCGTCCGCCAACGCCGACCGCATCTGGTCCAAGATGCCGTCCACGCGGCCCTCGTCATAAATCTTGATGTCCTGGCACACCTCTGTGCCGCAGTGCACGGCCATACTATTGGGCTCAAAACCTACCGCGATGACGAGCACATTTTTCTGTAGCCCACTTCCGCTGATGAACTGTGGATGCTCGCGTTCCAAGTCATGGAACAGGGTGCGGGAAAATTCCTCGCCCGAATTCGGGTACGTAGCGTAGAGGACCTCGTGCACGGAATCCGGCAAATGCATGGACTGGGCTTGCGATTTGATGGCCTCTTCGTCCGAAGTGCTAAGGATTTGGGCGTGGTCCAGAAACTCCACCGCGGGCTTTTCCTCTGCGATAGCGGCGGGCGCGCTGGCTACAGCGAGAAGACCTACTGCTGCCGCGCAAGGAACCCATCTCATGATGTTCCATATTACGGGCTCCGCGTGTAAACCGTAGTACTTATGCAAAAGCAACTACGCTAAATCGCTGACTACTGTTTATACCGTTTGGAGAATCGAAGCTATCGTGACTGCCAACAACACCCAGGCCCATGAGCCCCTGCAGCGCATCCTGCTGCCTAAGCGCGGCGAGCCCTTTGATGTGCGGATGCTTTACCTCATCGAGGCCGAGCAAAACCGCGAACGCCTCAGCTGGTTTAACCGCACCTCCGTCACCATCCCGGCCGGCGAGGAAGCATCTTTTGAAACCTACTTCAATGCCTTCCCAGCCTCCTACTGGCGCCGCTGGTCCCAGCTGCGCTCCGTAATCCTCAGCCTGGACATTGAGGGTCAAGCAAATATTTCCCTCTACCGCTCCAAGCAGGATGGCCAGCGCATTTCCGTGGCCAACCACCTGGTAGGCACCGGCCACCACGAGTTTGAGCTGCCGCTTAAAAACTTCGAGGATGGCGGCTGGCTGTGGTTCGATATCACCGCCGAGCAGGAAACCACGCTTGCCGACGCCGCCTGGTGCTCCCCCCACGCCCCCGGCCCACAGCTTTTGCCGGACGGCACCGAGCAGCCGGCGCAGGACAAGCGCGTGGCGGTTGGCATTCCCACCTTTAACCGCCCCACCGATGCCGTGGCAGCGCTTCAAGCGCTGGCCGAGGACCCGGTGGTAGATGAGATCATCGACTTCGTCCTCATGCCGGATCAAGGCAACCAGCACCCCGCCGATGAGCCGGGTTACGACGAGGCGGTGGCCCACTTTGGTGAGCGCTTCCGCGAATTCCGCCAGGGCAACCTGGGCGGCTCCGGCGGCTACTCCCGCATCATGTACGAGGCGCTGGAAAATACCGATTCGCCCTTCATCCTGTACATGGACGATGACATCGCCATCGAGCCGGACTCCGTGCTGCGTGCGGTTCAGGCGGCCCGCTACGCGGCCAAGCCCATCATCGTCGGCGGCCAGATGCTCAACCTGCAGGAGCGCTCCCAGCTGCGCACCACCGGCGAGCAGGTCAACCGTGCCGATTTCATGTGGGGCGCGGCGCCGCACGCCGTCTACGACCACGACTTTGCCAAGTACCCGCTGCGCGCCATCGGCACCCGCGAGACTCACCTGGATCCCAAGAAGTACGATTCCCGCGCGCTGCATCGCCGCGTTGACGTGGAGTACAACGGCTGGTGGATGTGCCTCTTCCCGCGCATCGTGGCAGAAACCAACGGCCAGCCGCTGCCGCTGTTTATCAAGTGGGACGATACCGAGTACTCCCTGCGCGCGGCGCGCAACGGATTCCCCACGGTGACCTGGCCGGGCGCCGCTATCTGGCACATGGCCTGGGCGGATAAGGACGATGCCATTGACTGGCAGGCCTACTTCCACCTGCGCAACCGCCTCATCGTGGCCGCGATGTACCACGAGGGGCCGGCCAAGGGCATTACCAAGTCCATCTTTAAGTCCACTCTCAAGCACACCATGTGCATGGAATACTCCACCATGGCCATCCAGATTGAGGCTATGCGAGACTTCCTGGCCGGGCCGGACCATCTCTTCGACATCCTGGAGTCTTCGCTGCCGCGCATCGCGCAGATCCGCAAGAACTACTCCGATGCCGTCATCCTGGAATCCGCCGATGAGCTGCCAGCTCCCACCGGCGCGCCGGGCGTGCCCACCCGCAATATCGGCGGCCGCCTGGCCAAGATCAAGAAGATCCCGTGGGCCATCAAGGGCCTCAAGCATCTCGTCAGCAAGGAAGATGCTGCGCACCATGAGGCGCCGCAGCTCAACCTCACCCCGGACGAGGCCCGCTGGTTCACCTTGTCCCGCGTAGATTCGGCCACCGTGTCCACCGCCGGTGGCACCGGCGTCGCCTTCCGCAAGCGTGACCGCGACCTAGCCAAGGACCTCGTGGCCCAGACCCGCGAATTACTGAAGGAAATCGAAGAGAACTTCGACGACCTGCGCGCCGAATACCGCGCGGCCCAGCCGGAGCTGACCTCGCGCGAGTCGTGGAAGAAGGTCTTCGATGCCCAATAAGCTTTCCGTAGCCGAATCGCGCGTCCTCGAGTCCATCCAGGGTGCGGCTTTCGACGTGCCCGGCGTACTTCCCACCGCCCGCGGGCTTAGCCACTGGGGCGAGCATGCCTTAGGTTGGATGGGCAGCGCTGCGGTAGGGGCGGGCATCGACAAGCGCCGCCGCGAAGGCTGGGTCCGTGTTGGGGCCGCCGCCTTCCTCGCGCACGCCGCCAGTGTGGTGCTCAAGCGCATCGTGCGCCGCAAGCGCCCGGATTATCCGTACGTGCGCGTGGGGGTAAAGACGCCCTCCACATTGTCTTTCCCTAGCTCGCACGCGACTTCGACCACCGCATTCCTGGTGGCGGTAAGCCGCCTGACCGGCCGCAAGGCGCCCCTTCTCGGCGTGCCGGTAATGATGGCATCGCGTATGGTGCTCGGAGTGCACTATCCAACAGACACGGCCGTGGGTGCGGCCATCGGCGCTGCTACCGCGGAGGTCGTGATGAAAGGAATGAAGCATGAGTGATGATGGAAACCAGCACTTTTTCCATTCGGAACCGCACACCTCCGGCGTAGATACCGGCCGCAAGCGCAAGCCGCCGAAGAATCTTGTCGATGGCATGATTAAGGCCCTGCGCCCCAAGCAGTGGGTCAAAAACGTCCTGGTGCTGGCTGCCCCCGCCGCGGCCGGCGCCGATGCGCTGTTCCATGGCCGCGTGCTTCTCGACGTCCTCTTGGCCTTCGTCGTCTTCTGCCTCGGTGCTTCCTCCATTTACCTGATTAACGATGCGAAGGATTGGCGAGAGGACCAAGAGCATCCGACCAAGCGCTTCCGCCCGATTGCCTCGGGCGTGCTGCCGATTAAGCTCGCCTATGTCATGGCCGTGGTGCTCATCGGCCTGTCCATCGGCCTGTCTTTCCTTGCCACCGCTGGGCCGCAGCTGGCTATCGTGATGGCGATTTATATCGCGTTGCAGTTGGGCTATTGCTTTGGCTGGAAGCATATGCCGGTGATCGATATTGCCCTGGTTTCCTCTGGCTTCATGCTGCGCACCATGGCCGGTGGCGTAGCCGCAGGCATCGAGCTATCCCAGTGGTTCCTGCTGGTGGCGGCCTTCGGCTCGCTGTTTATGGCCTCCGGCAAGCGCTACTCGGAGATCCTGTTGGTAGAACAGACCGGCGCGAAAATCCGCAAGTCCCTGGAGGGGTATACGCCCACTTACCTGCGCTTCGTGTGGACCCTAGCCGCCACCGCGGTGGTCATCTGCTACACCCTGTGGGGCTTCGAGCTCGCTAACGACGCTCAGACCGGTGGCGTGTGGTACCAGATTTCCATGGTGCCGTTTACTATCGCCATCCTGCGCTACGCGGCCGATGTGGACCGCGGCCAGGGCGGCGCACCGGACGAGATTGCACTCGAGGACCGCACTTTGCAGGTTCTCGCCTTGGCCTGGCTCGCCTGCATTGCCATGGCGGTTTATATCATGCCGTTGTTCTAGACACAGCGGAATCGATATAGAAATTTTCTGCGGGGCTGATAAACTTTCTCCCCGTGCTTAACACCGACCACAAGAGTATCGCCCGCTGGAGTACCCCAGCGGTCATTCTTGTGATCGGTGTTTTATCTTTCTGGGGCGGCTTCGCTCGCCGCTGGATTTCTGATGACGGCCTCATCGTCCTGCGCACCGTGCGCAACCTCGAAGCCGGTAACGGGCCCGTGTTCAATATGGGCGAGCGCGTGGAGGCCAATACCTCCACGCTATGGCAGTACCTTATCTTCCTTGTGCGCTGGGTGTCCCACGCAAACCTGGAAGGCATCGCCATTTATTTCGGCCTCTTCTTGGCTGTAGCGGCAATGGTTGTGGGCACGGGGGCGTCGGCAAGCATGCGCTCTGGAGCCGTCCTTCCGGCCGGCGCACTTGTGTATTTGGCCCTGCCACCGGCCCGCGACTTCTTTACCTCCGGCCTGGAATGGGGCCTGTGCATCTTCTACCTTGCGGTGCTGTGGTGGCTGTTGTTGCGGTGGTCGCGCCCGCGCCGCCACTCCGGGAGCAATAGCGACGCCTATTGGCTCGCCTTCTGGGCCGGGCTGTCCTGGCTGGTGCGCCCAGAGCTCGCTCTGTACGGCGGCCTGGTGGGAATCGTGCTGCTCGTATCCCACCGCTGGTGGAAGATTCTTGCCGTCGCAGTGCCGCTGCCGTTGGCCTATGAGATTTTCCGCATGGGCTACTACGGCCTGCTGACCCCGCACACGGCCGTGGCTAAGTCCGCGGCTGGTTCCGAATGGGGCAAGGGCTTTACCTACCTGGCGGACTTTGCCGGGCCGTACTGGCTCTTCCTGCCGCTCATCGTGCTGGCCATTGCCGGTCTATGGAAGGTGGACCTGCGCCCCACGGCTCTGCGATCCACCGCCACTGCCACGTATCTTTTTGTGGGCGCGGCGCTCATCCATACGCTTTACGTCTTGCGCGTGGGCGGAGACTTTATGCACGGCCGCATGCTGCTGCTGCCGCTCTTTGCGTTTCTGCTTCCGATCTTTGTCGTTAGCGTACGCATGTGGATCGTCTCCGTCCTCTGCGCGGTGTGGGCGCTGGTTATCGTTCTGCGCGGCCATCCGGTGGATCGCAGCATCTATGCGGATGAGATTTCCATCGTGGACGAGCGTGATTTCTGGACCTATGCCACCCAGCGCCAGGATCCGCCCATGCGCGCTGAAGAATTCCTCGGCGCCAAGTTTATGGAGGACTACCAAGAGGGCATCGACGAGCTAGAGGCCGGCGACGCCATGACCTTCCGCTATATCAAGGGCGAAGATCGGTTCTCGTGGACGGCCACGCCTGCGGATCCTTCGCGCACCGATCCGCCGACCGTTTACCTGCTCAATTTGGGCCTGTCTTCCATGAATGCGCCGCTGGATATTCGCGTGCTGGACAATATCGGCCTTAGCAACCCCTTGGCGGCGCGCCAGCCGCGCATCGAGGGCGGACGCATTGGGCACGACAAGAGCTTGGATATGTCGTGGCAGGTGGCAGATTCCGCGGCCGATATTGACGAGATCCCGGCGTGGATTGATAAGTACGAGGCAGCCAAGGCTCGCGCCGCGCTTGCCGACGCCGATTTTCAGAAACTCTTCGCCACATACAGGGAACCCCTAACTTGGGACCGTTTCTGGAAAAATATTAAATTCTCCCTGACCGATGGCCGGACCCTCACTTTTTCTTCTGATCCCTCTGACTACCTGCATTAATCCCTTTAAATGCAGACTTTAGGGAGAACCTAAGTTACACTATTCTGTGACATTGTTATCGATCCGTGACGTTAACGGTATACAGGTTCCGGACGATAGAACTTAGTGACAATCACCGAGTAGTTTGAAGGAGAAAGATGACTGCATCCATCAAGGGTCGCGTCCTTTCAGTCATCATGGCAGTTGCCGTAGCTTTGGGCCTGGCCGTCGTGGCGGGTTCCCAGCCGGCAGAGGCAGCCAACCGCGACTGGCTGCGCCGTGACGCCACTGGTACGTGTGAGTGGGACAAGGTTGGCTGGTGGGTCCAGCGTTGCGACGTTTGGTCCCAGGCTATGGGCCGCACCATTCCGGTGCAGGTTCAGCCGGCAAAGCGCGGCGGCAATGCTGCCCTCTACCTGCTAGATGGCCTGCGTGCCACCGATCGCACTAACGCATGGGTAAATGACGTTAATGCTGCCAAGACCTACGAGCCGCACAACATCACCCTCGCTATGCCCGTCGGTGGTGCCGCTTCCTTCTACGCTGACTGGCAGGGTCCTGCTACCTACGACCTGGAAAATCCGGTCAACTACAAGTGGGAAACCTTCCTGACCAGCGAGCTCCCTGGCTACTTGGAGCGTAACTTCGGTGTTGCCCGCAACAATAACTCCATTGCTGGCCTGTCCATGGGCGCCGGTGCCGCTCTGACCCTGGCTGCTAAGCACCCGAACCAGTTCCGTCAGGCGCTGTCCTACTCCGGCTTCCTGACCACCACGGTTCCGGGCGCTCAGACCATGATGCGCTTTGCCATGCTGGATGCGGGCGGATTCAACATCAACGCTATGTACGGTTCCCTGTTTAACCCGAAGCGTTTCCAGAACGATCCGCTGCTGCTTATTCCGCAGTTGCGCAATACCAACCTGTACATCTCCGCAGCTTCTGGTGTCCCAGGCGCCGGCGATAGCCACTACCTGCCGGAGCACCAAGCGGCAGGTGCTGCACTCGAGTTCGGCTCCAATATCACCACCCGCGTGTGGGAGGGCGCCGCTCGCCTGCAGGGCCTGAACCCGACCGTGGACTACCCAGCACAGGGTCTGCACAACTGGGAACAGTTCGGCTACCAGCTCAACCGCTCTAAGCCACAGGTACTTAACGTTATGAACGCTTGGTAATTCTCGCGGCCTGATCCTCCTTCCTGATGGAAGGGGGATTTTCTTTTGCGGCGGGTATCGAACAAATATGCGTCTAACTATTGCGGGTGTCTCGGCGTTGCGTTAATCTATGGGTGTCAGTTCGATTGGGTGTGCGAATCTATTTAGAGGGGGAGCTTTCGTGACTACTGCTACCGCACCACCAAAACAGGCGTATTTTTCTACCAATGACATGGAAGACACCGTGTGTGTCATGGCCATGGTGCAAAGAATTCAATCATGGCAACTGTTCCAGGCAGTGCTGCCACAGTTAGAAGACGACGTTGATTGCACACTGGCCATATTGTCTAAGAGGCTCGGTCTTTCGCGATGGCGGGTATCAAGTGCGATCCAAGCCCACTTTCGGATGCGCGAGCTGCCGCTTACTACCGCGGTACAAACGGAACACTGGATTTTGGACCTTCCGCGACTCCAGGTCATTGACGTGGAATTGCGTCCCCTCGGCGAGGATGAAGCGCAGATCCAACTGGTTGATGCGGCCTTGGCAGATTTCCTCACGCCCAAAGACCCAGGACAGCACGTGCCGACGGAACCGGAAATCCGAAATTTCCTGCGTGGATTCATTGATGGGCTGCTGAAGCCAGATTTGTCGGCGCAGATCGAGCGCGCAGTGTCGGTGTCCTATTCGGGTGGACAAGCCACGATTGTATTGAAGACGGATAAGGCCACTGCGGCGGCAATCTTCAGGCATGTTGATAAAGCGGCAGCACAAGACGGGGTGTCAAAGGCAGAAGCGCTGGAAAGTCTGATCTTCAACCGCACTAGTACCAAGGTGGTGATTAACACCTATCGCACCGGGGAGGATCCTTCCCGCGTCTTCATTCCTAGCGCGGGATGGTGCGATCTGGGGGAGGACTTAGCACATGACTCTGCGGTGCGAACTCTAACCGCCGAGGACGTCAAAAAGTATGTCCCCTCAGAAGAAATCCGTGCCTGGGTGCAGGGACGGGACGCGACCTGCCGGTGGCCAGGGTGCTCGATGCCAGCACACTATTGTCAATTGGATCACCGAGTGGAGTACGGCGACAAAGGGCCTACCAGTGTGGGAAATCTGGTGAGCTTGTGTCAGCATCACCATAACGTGAAGACGGATGGTCGGGTGCGATACATCATGGACCCGTTTACCGGAGATATTGTCTGGATGTTTGAGGATGGCACCTATGAGGTGGACCGAGCGGCAGGTCCTCTGGCGCCCCGGAATATTCATTGGAAGCTGACGTGGGAGCGATTCCTCAAGCTCAGGAGGGGGCCATTGCAAGGTTTGTGAGTTGGGACTATACAGGGGCGCATGTTCGCTATTGAGAATCCAAACACAGGCAAGAGTGAAGACCAGTTTGAACGTATCGATGATTCGCAGCGCGATGACATCCTAGACCGTTCCACCGCGGCCTACGATGCATGGCGTAGCACTCGCATCGAGGAGCGTGCTGCGGTTTTGTCCCGCGCAGCTGATCTTTATGAAGAGCGCATTGATGAGTTAGCGGATCACATCGGCCGCGAGATGGGCAAGCTGACCCGTTGGGCCAAGGCCGAGGTACAGATTGTTGCCGATATTTACCGTTATTACTCCGAGCACGCGCACGAGCTGCTTGCCGACGAGTACCTGCCGGCACAGAATGCCGACAAGACCGTAGTGCGCAAGGAGCCGATCGGCCCGTTGCTCGGCATCATGCCGTGGAACTTCCCGTACTACCAGGTGGCCCGCTTCGCGGCGCCTAACCTGCTGCTGGGTAACACCATTGTGCTCAAGCACGCTTCCATCTGCCCGTTGTCTTCCCAGGCGTGCCAGGACATCCTGGAAGAGGCTGGTCTGCCGAAGGATGCGTACATCAACATCTACGCTTCCGGTTCCCAGATGGATGCCTTTGTAGCGGATAAGCGCATCAAGGGTGTTTCGCTGACCGGTTCGGAGGGTGCAGGCTCTGCCGTGGCCAAGACCGCCGGTGAAAATTACAAGAAGTCCGTGCTGGAGCTGGGCGGCAACGACCCGTTCCTGGTTATTGATGATGAGAACCTAGAGTGGGTACTGGATCAGTACAACCTAATCCGCATGTACAACACCGGCCAGGCCTGCAACGCGCCAAAGCGCCTCATCGTTTTGGAGGACTTCTACGACCGCACCGTGGAGTACCTGGAGAAGAAGATTGGGGACATGAAGGTCGGCACTTATGACGACGAGAATGCCGACATTGGTCCGCTGTCCTCCATCGGTGCTCGCGATGAGATCGTGGAGCGCCTGGAAAAGGCTGCGGCCAATGGTGATGCCAAGATCCGTGTAGGCGGCAAGAAGATTGACCGCGAGGGCGCCTACATGGAGCCTGCGCTGCTTACCGACGTCGACCCATCCACCGACGTTGGCTGCAACGAGATTTTCGGCCCTGTGGCTATTGTCTACAAGGCCAAGGACGTTGAAGAGGCCATCGGAATTGCCAATAACTCGGAGTATGGTCTGTCCAGCTCCGTGTGGGGCACCGACCTGGATGCCGCGTTTGAGGTGGCAAACCAGCTCAACGATGGCATGACGTTCGTCAACGAGGCGTCGGTAACCGCAGCAGGCCTGCCATTCGGTGGCGTGAACCGCTCCGGCTACGGCCGGGAGCTGGCACGCTGGGGCGTCGGCGAGTTTGTTAACGAGCACCTGTACCGCGTGAGCGGACAGGATAACCCGGGCAACTCCCCGGCAATGTAGCGGCGTGTCAGTCTAGCGTAAGTCTCAAGTTCAACTTAAACTTGAGCACACGATAGACAGCTCACGCCGCAGGCATCGGTCCGGGGGAGGGGAACCCTCGGAAAGGTACCGCGGCAAATCTTCAAGGACGTTTACCTATGCGCAAAAGCACTTCCCCGAGCAAAGCTCGCAAGGGCCTTGCAGTGGCCGCAGTACCTACCGCTATTGCCGTGGGTTTGGCTCTGCTGCCAAACGCCACCGCACAATCTTCCGTAGGCGATCTCTCTTCCGCCATCGGCGGCGATTCCAGCCTGTCCGATCACTTCGCACCGAAGGAACCGCCCGCCCGCACCCCGCTGAACACCGAATACCCGGATGTTAAGGGCCTGCCGGAGGGCGTGAAGATCAACCGTGTGGAGTACCTGACCAACCGCCACCTGATGGTCTACATCAAGTCCGCGGCTATGCCGGATAAAGAGCAGAAGGTACAAATCCAGCTTGCTCGTGACTGGTACTCCCACCCGGAGAAGAAGTTCCCAGAGGTATGGGCGCTCGACGGCCTACGTGCCCGTGACGATGAGTCCGGCTGGACCATCGAGACCAATATTTTGAACCAGTACGCTGACCGTAACGTCAACCTAGTTATGCCGGTAGGCGGCGAATCTTCCTTCTATTCGGACTGGGAGCAGGCAGACCGCGGTCAGCGCTACATGTGGGAGACCTTCCTGACCAAGGAATTGATCCCCATCTTGGACAATGAGTACCGCTCGAACCACAAGCGTGCGGTCACCGGCCTGTCCATGGGCGGCACCGCCGCGATGAACTTGGCTGAGCGTAACCCGCACCTGTTTAACTTCGTGGGCTCCTTCTCCGGCTACCTGGACACCACTACACGCGGCATGCCGGAAGCCATCATGGCGGCGCAACGAGATGCCGGCGGCTATGATTCCCGCAAGATGTGGGGCGAGCCAGGTTCCCAAAACTGGATCGACCACGATCCGAAGCTGGGCATTGAAAACCTGAAGGACATGAAGGTGTATGTCTCTGCAGGTTCGGGCAAGGATGACTTTGGTAACGCCAACTCCGTAGCCAAGGGTCAGGCCAACCTTGCCGGTATGGGCTTGGAGGTCATTTCCCGCATGTCCACCCAGACCTATGTGGACTACGCAAAGCGCGCCAAGATTAACCCAGTGATTAAGTTCCGCCCATCCGGCGTGCACAGCTGGGAATACTGGCAGTTTGAGATGCAGCAGGCATGGCCCTACATCGCAGATGCCCTCGAGATGGACAAGGCTGATCGCGGTGCGGACTGTGAGGCCATTGGTGCCATCGCCAAGGAAACCAAGAGCGGCGTCATTGGCTCTTGCTTGAATAACGAGTACGACGTCGCCAAGAAGGGCAAGGCCCAGGACTTCGAGTCCGGTACCGCTTACTGGTCCCCGGATACCGGTGCGCACGCCCTCTTCGGCCGCATTGGTGCCCGCTACGCCGAAATCGGCGGGCCTACCTCCTGGCTGGGCTTCCCTAAGACCGGCGAGTCTAAGACCCCGGACGGCAAGGGTCGCTTCGTGCACTTTGAGCACGGCTCCATCTACTGGTCCCCGGAGACCGGCGCTTGGGAGATTACCGGCGATATGTTCCAGGCCTGGGGCAAGAATGGCTACGAAAAGGGCGACCTGAAGTACCCGACCGGCCCGGTCAAGAAGGTCGGCGAGGGCTACATGCAGGAATTCCAGGATGGCATCCTGACCCGTAACTCGGATGGCTCCAACCAGGTAGTCCACGGTGCTATCGGCGCCAAGTACAAGGACATGGGCGGCGCTGAATCTGCGCTCGGCTTCCCGACGTCCGGTGAGAACGCCGTCGATGGCGGCTTCTTCCAGACCTTTGAGAAGGGCAGCATCTACTGGTCCCCGAAGACTGGCGCGCACTACATTCTGAAGAGCAAGATCATGGACCGCTGGGGCCAGGCTG
The DNA here is from genome assembly GCF_032821615.1 of Corynebacterium tuberculostearicum. Taxonomy (GTDB): domain Bacteria; phylum Actinomycetota; class Actinomycetes; order Mycobacteriales; family Mycobacteriaceae; genus Corynebacterium; species Corynebacterium tuberculostearicum_H. The sequence continues at coordinate 51,525 of NZ_JAVBIF010000010.1, forward strand.
GCTGGGAGCAGGGCGAGTTCGGCTGGCCTACTTCTGACTACTCCGAGATTGCCGCTGGCGGCCTGAGCCAGGAATTCCAGCACGGCAAGATCAGCGAGGTCCTCGGCCAGGTTCGGACCGAGAAGAAGTAGCTATGCGCAAGCTAGTAGTTGTGGGCGCGGCGCTGTGCTTGGGTCTTGCGGGCTGCGATTCCGCCACGGTGGATAGCGAACCGCCGCAAGAGACCGAGGTCGCGCCCCTCGAGCGCGAGTCCGATGCTCCTTCCTCTTCTTCGGAGAGTGCCACCTCTAAGTCGCAAGAAGATCGCGGTGCGCGCGAGATCTCTGAAATCCCGTCCGCTGAGGTGCCGGAACCGGACGCCAAGTACTTGGACAAGCTCAAGGACGCCGGCGTTAACGTCGATGGCGTAGAGGATCAGCTTCTCGGAGCCGGCAAAGCGGCCTGCGACGAGAATGAGGTCACCATTTCTGCGGTTGCCGGCCAGCTCATCGAGCAGCAGCGCACCACGCAGAGTTTTGAGGAGCTTTCCCAGCTCATCAAGGATTCTGCACGTTCAGGGATTTGCTAGGTTTACCTGGTACAACTAATCCATGCGAAAAACTATTACCGTTGTCGCGGCCCTCGTCGTATTAGCTGTCATTGGCGTGGGCGCGTCGCGTTACTTCAACCAAGGCACTGATTCCCCGGCTCCGCATACCACGGAGCAGGCCGCGCCGCCGCAACCGCAGCAGCCCGAGTGGTGCCCCCGTGTGGAGTTCATTTCTGCCCCGGGTACTTGGGAGTCCGCGGCTGACGACGACCCCATCAATCCTTCTGCCAACCCGCGCTCGTTCATGCTGTCTATTACGAAGCCGTTGCAGGAGGCTTACGGGGATGACGTGAAGGTTTGGACCCTTCCCTATACCGCGCAATTCAAAAATATTAATGCGCAGCACGAAATGAGCTACGACGATTCCCGCACTGAGGGAACCGCCAAGATGAATGACGAGCTACGTAGCGTTCACCAAAGCTGCCCAGCTACCAAATTTATTTTGAGCGGCTTTTCTCAGGGTGCGGTGATTGCTGGCGACGTTGCCGATGAGATTGGTGGCGGCCAAAGTGTGGTGCCGGCGGAAAGCATTGCAGGTGTGGCCCTTATCGCGGACGGTCGCCGTCAAAATGGCGTCGGGCAAAACCCGGGTCGCAAGGTTGGTGGTGTCGGTGCGGAAATTGCCCTTCAGCCGGTATCCGGACTGGTTCAGCCCATCGTGCCAGGTGCCTCCATGCGTGGTGCGCGCCAGAATGGGTTCGGTAGCCTCGCGGATCGCACCTTCCAGATTTGCGCGCCCAATGATTCGGTTTGTGATGCCCCGCCAAACGTGACCAATGCACTTGAGCGGGCGCAGGGTTTGATTGCCGCGAATGGCGTGCATGCGCAATACGCCTCCAATAGTGGCGTTATCGATGGCACGACTGCCAACCAGTGGGTAGTGGGCTGGGCCCGCCAGCTTATCGACGCCGCGTAACAACCATTCCCCCAACTCCGATAGTTTTATTACCGAAACCATTTACCTAAGGAGAATCGATGGATCTGAAAGCGCAGATGGGGCAGTTTCTAGCGCCCGAGTTCACCTTGGCTCAGTTGGCAGAGAATCTCTTCCAAGCGGAGACCGACCCAGACCGCGTGGTGATGCGCCAGTGGATCTACGGGGAGGAAGAAACCTGCCGGGAGCTTACCCGCGCACAGGTCAATAACCGCATCAAGGTGGTGGCGGCGCGCCTGCAGCAGGTGGCAGAGCCTGGTACCCGCGTGGCCATCTTGGCTGGTAATTCACCGGAATATGTCTTCGGCTTCTTGGGTGCTCTTTATGCGGGCATGGTGCCGATTCCGCTATATGACCCCAACGAACCGGGGCACTCGGACCACCTAAAGGCCGTATTTGGTGACTGCGAACCGTCCATTGTGGTGACTAACCGCGTATCGGCGGCGGCAGTGCGCACGTACTTTTCCGCTCAACGCGAGCGCCCGCGCATCATTTCCCTCGACGCCCTTCCTAATTCTTTGGCGTCCTCCTGGACTCCTGTGGAGGGAACCGCAGAGGACACTGCCTTTCTGCAGTATACCTCCGGTTCCACCCGCACCCCGGCCGGTGTGGAGCTCACCAATCGCGCGATTATTACCAACGTGGCGCAGATCTTCCAGGCCCTGCAGCTGCAGATGCCTGCCCGCATCGTTTCTTGGCTGCCGATGCACCACGATATGGGCATCATCCTGGCCGTATTTGTCACCATTTTGGGCCTCGACTTCGAGGTGATGACCCCGCGCGATTTTATCCAGCACCCGGATCGCTGGGTCCGGCGCCTCACCGCGGGCAAGCAGGCCACCTATACCGCCATCCCGAACTTTGCCTTGGAACTCGCTGCGCGCCATGCCAAGGATGCAGATTTCTCGCACGTGGCCGGCATCATTATCGGTTCCGAGCCGGTGACCGAATCGGCCGTGGACTCCTTCCTCGATGCCTTCAGCGTGGATCGTTCCGTACTGCGTCCGTCCTATGGGCTGGCAGAAGCGGCGCTTATTGTGTCTACCCCGCAAACTGACAAGCGCCCGGTCATCGCGCACTTTAACCGCGCGGAGCTAGCTGCAGGTCGCGCCGTCATCGAGGATAAATCCGAAGACACCGTTGCCTACGCCTCCAATGGACAGTGCGTGCCGCATCAGCACCTCGCCATTGTGGATCCGGAAACTCGCGCCGAGGTGAAGGACGGCGTTATCGGAGAAATCTGGGTCCACGGTCCCAATATGGCCACCGGTTACCTCAACCGCCCAGAGGAAACTGCTGCGACCTTCCGCAATACACTGGGTGAGCGTCAACAAGATGGCCTGCCGGAAGACGATTACTGGATGGCCACCGGAGATTTGGCAACCATCGTGGATGGGGAATTGTATATCACCGGCCGCCTGAAGGATCTCATCGTCATTGCTGGGCGCAACCATTATCCGCAGGATATTGAGGGCACGGTGCAAGCAGCTTCCGCGCAGGTTCGCCCGGATTCCGTTGCTGCCTTCTCCGTGGAAGGCAATGACTCTGAGTCCCTCGTTTTGCTGGTGGAGCGCGCCGATGATGCGCAGCCGTCCGGCGATGCCGAGGCAGCCGAGGCCATTCGCACCGCGGTCACTGCCCACCACGGCATCACTCCGGATGACATCGTGTGGAAGGCACCTGGCGAAATTAACCGCACGTCCTCCGGCAAGATTGCGCGCCGCGTAGCCAAGAAGAATTATGTGGGATTCTGATATATCGCTAACAAAGTGACAAAATATAGCGATATACCCCTATGCCGTTTAGTATTTTTCCGTAACGAAAGACCTTTTTATGACCATCGAGCAACTGCGAGCATGGCTGCGTGACTGGGTCGCCCAGGCCACCGGTGTTTCCGCCGAAGAGATCCTAGATTCCAAGCCTTTGGAAAATTATGGCCTCTCCTCGCGGGATGCTGTAGTGCTATCCGGCGAGCTGGAAAACCTTCTGGGCACCCGCCTCGATGCCACCGTGGCATATGAGTATCCCACCATCGAGCTGCTGGCGGACCGCCTGCTGAACGCACCGGCGGCGCCCCAGCCGGAAGAGCGCGCCCCGCGGATCGCGCAGGGATCCGACATTGCGGTCATTGGTCTTTCCGGACGCTTCCCGGGCGCCAAGAACGCCCAAGAGTTCTGGTCTATGTTGGCGGAATCCCGCGCGGGCACCGGCCCGTTGCCAGTGGGCCGGTGGTCCGAGTACTCCGCCGATCCGGTCATGAGCGAGAAGATCGCTCAGCAGAATACCGACGGCGGCTATATCGAAGACATCGCGTCCTTTGATGCGGAATTTTTTGGCCTGTCCCCACTTGAGGCTGCCAATATGGATCCGCAGCAGCGCATCCTGTTGGAGTTGGTGTGGGAAGCGCTAGAAAACGCTGGTGTTCCCGCTAATGAGCTGCGGGGAACGCAGACCGGTGTGTACATGGGCTCGACCAATAATGACTACGGCATGCTCATCGGTGCTGATTCCGCCGAGATGCACCCGTATGCGCTGACCGGCATTTCTTCCGCCGTAGTGGCTAATCGCATTTCCTACGCCCTGGATTTCCGCGGCCCTTCCATCAACGTGGATACGGCTTGCTCCTCCTCCCTCGTGGCGGTGAACCAGGCGATGAAGGATTTGCGCACGGGTAGCGCGGACGTGGCGCTGGCAGGCGGCGTGAATATTCTGTCCGCCCCGCATGCGTCCACGGCGTTCTCGGAGTTGGGCGTTACCTCTCCGACGAGCGCCATTCACGCCTTTTCTGACGACGCCGATGGCATCGTGCGTGCCGACGCCGCCGGCGTCCTCGTGCTTAAGCGCTTGGAAGACGCGGAAGCGGACGGCGACGATATCCTCGCCGTCATCAAGGGCTCGGCCGTTAACTCCGATGGCCACTCCAATGGCCTGACCGCCCCGAACCCGGAAGCGCAGGAGGATGTGCTGCGCCGCGCCTATGCTGATGCGGGTGTAAATCCGCAGGACGTGGACTATATCGAGGCCCACGGCACCGGCACCATCTTGGGCGATCCGATCGAGGCCTCCGCCCTGGGCCGCGTGCTCGGTGCGGGCCGCGGGGTCGAAACTCCAATTTTGCTCGGCTCTGCCAAGACCAATATCGGCCACTCTGAATCCGCCGCGGGCGTGGTCGGCCTCATCAAGGTCATTCAGGCCATGCGCAATGACGTGATTCCGGCGAATATCAACTATTCGGCGCCGAATCGCTATATCGATTTCGAGGCCGAGCACCTCGAGGTAGTCGAGGATCCGCGCGAGTGGCCCGAGTACTCCGGCCATAAGGTCGCTGGCGTATCCGGCTTTGGTTTCGGTGGCACCAATGCGCACGTCGTGCTCACCGATTACCGCGGCACCCCGGCTGAACGCGCGCCGCAGCTTTCCACCGACACGGTGGCGTTGCCGGTCTCTGGCCTCTTGCCTTCGCGCCGGGCACGCGCTGCGGCCCTGTTGGCAGACTTCATTGAGGCGGAAAAGCCCGCGCTTGTCGACGTCGCCCGCACCGTCGCCCGCCGCAACCACTCCCGTTCCCGTGCCGTCGTGACGGCTAGCTCCACCGAGGAAGCAGTCAAGCGCCTGCGCCAGGTAGCGGAGGGCAAGGTTTCCGTTGGCATCGCCGCTGCGGATTCCCCGCAGGTTCCGGGCCCGGTATTTGTTTACTCCGGTTTCGGATCCCAGCACCGCAAGATGGCGAAGGACATGATTGCGCTCTCGCCGCAGTTCAAGGCCCGCTTGGAAGAGCTGGATGCCATCGTGGACTTTGAGTCCGGCTGGTCCATCCTGGATATCGTCAACGACGATGCCCAAACCTATGACACCGAGACCGCCCAGGTGGCCATTACCGCCATTCAGATTGCATTGACGGACCTGTTCGCTTCCTTTGGCGTGCGCCCGGCCGGCGTGATGGGCATGTCCATGGGCGAGATTGCCGCGGCCTATGCCGCAGGCGGCATCTCCGCAGAGGACGCCATGGTTATTGCCTGCCACCGCGCGCGGTTGATGGGTGAGGGTGAGGCGTCGCTAAGCGATGCCGAGCAAGGAGCCATGGCCGTCGTAGAGCTCTCGGCCGAGGATATTGCCGCGCTCGACGGCAATATCGAACCCGCCGTGTATACCGGACCCGGTATGACCACCGTGGGCGGCCCTCGCCAAGAGGTGCTGGACCTGGTGGAAAAGCTCGACGGTGAGGGCAAGTTCGCCCGTGCGCTCAATGTGAAGGCAGCAGGGCATACCTCGGCCGTGGACCCCATCCTGGGCGAGCTGCATGCAGCCATCGCCGGCATGGAGGCCAAGCCGCTGCACACCCCGCTGTTTTCCTCCGTGGATAAGGGCGAGGTTTATCGCCCTGGTACCACCGTCCACGATGAGGACTATTGGCTGCGCATGACCCGCCACTCGGTCTATCTGCAGGATGCCACCGAGGCGGCCTTCAACGCTGGCCACACCCAGCTGGTAGAAATCTCGCCGAACCCGGTGGCGCTGATGGGCCTCATGTCCACCGCCTTCGCCGTGGGCAAGGCCGATGCGCAGCTGCTGTATGCGTTGAAGCGCAAGGTGGATCCCACCGAGTCCTTGCTGGATCTGCTCAGCAAGCTCTATGTCGCTGGCATGCCGGTGGACTTCGGTGCGGTATTTGGCTCCGGTGCGCGCGTAGAGGCGCCCTATACCCAGTTCAACCGCCAGCGATTCTGGACCAACGCGCGTCCGTCGGCCGGCGTATCCGGCCTGCCGGGTGCACGCGTCAATCTGCCCGAGGGCAAGGTTGCCTTCTCTACCAATGCGGATCAGGCGCCATCCGCGCTGGCCATCGTGGAGGCGGCGGCCGAGGCCGTCAAGCCTGGGGCGCGCATCATCGCTACCGAGGAACACGCCGACCTGCCGCCGCGCGGTGAGGTCACCACCGTGGTAAGCCAGTCCATCGGTGGTATGTCCGTAGCCGTCTACGCCGTCCGAGGCGCACAGACGGAGCTCCTAGCAGAAGGCTTTGCCTCCGCCTTGGACTTGGGCGCGGCGCCTATCCCGGGCGTGGCCGATGTGCCTGAAAGCGAGCCTGCAGCAACCGCAGAGGTTGATGCCGTGCGCTGGGATCCCGCGGAGGAAACCGTGGAGGATCGCCTCGCACTCATCGTGTCGGAATCCATGGGCTACGACGTCTCTGACCTGCCGCGCGAGCTGCCGCTCATTGACTTGGGCCTGGATTCCCTGATGGGCATGCGCATTAAGAACCGCGTGGAAAATGACTTCCAGATTCCGCCGCTGCAGGTGCAGGCGCTTCGCGACGCCTCCCTGGCAGACGTCATTGCCATGGTGGAAGAGGCCGTCGCCGGCGGCAGCGTGGATACCAGCGACATTGCTTCTGCGGATACGCCTGCACCAGAAGAAGACGAGCCCGGCCAGGGCGTCGGCGTTGCCCCGCGCGATGCCTCGGAGCGCATGGTCTTTGGTACCTGGGCCACCTTCACCGGAAAGGCCGCGGCGGGCGTTACCTCGGCGCTGCCTGAGGTGAGCGACGAGGTTGCCACCCAGATTGCCGAGCGCCTCACTGAGCGCGCCGGCATCGAGGTCACCGCCCAGCAGGTCCACGAGGCCGAGGCGCTAGAGACTTTGGCCGATCTCGTCCGCGAGGGCTTGGAGACCGAGGTAGAAGGCAATATCCGCGTCCTGCGCGAGGCTGATGGTCCTGCCGTATTCATGTTCCACCCAGCCGGCGGCACCACTGTGGTCTACCAGCCACTGACCCGCCGCCTGCCCGAGGACGTGGCGGTCTACGGCGTAGAGCGCATTGAGGGCTCGCTGGAGGAGCGAGCCGAGGCTTATATCGAGGACATCTTGCACTACGCGCGCGGCCGCAAGGTCGTGCTCGGCGGGTGGTCCTTCGGTGGCGCGCTGGCCTACGAGGTGGCCTACCAGCTGCATCAGCGCACCCAGCGCGGCCAGGAGTCGGCAGACGTGGCGTTCATCGCGCTGCTGGATACCACCCAGCCGTCGAACCCAGCGCCGGATACCCCGGAAGAAACTCGCGCCCGGTGGGAGCGCTACGCGGCCTTTGCCAAGAAGACCTATGGCCTGGACTTCGAGCCGCCGTACGAGATGCTGGAGACCATGGGCGAAGATGCGCTCATGACCATGCTGGCGGAGTTCCTCGCTACTACCGACGCCTCCGAGCACGGCCTTGCCGCCGGCGTCCTGGAGCACCAGCGCGCTTCCTTCGTGGATAACCAGATTCTGGCCAAGATCGACTTCCATCGCTGGGCCGATGTCACCGTGCCGGTGCTGCTTTTCCGTTCCGAGCGCATGCACGACGGTGCGATTGAGCTGGAGCCGCGCTACGCTGAGATTGACCCCGACGGCGGTTGGGGAGTTATCGTTAAGGATCTAGAAATTGTGCAGCTGCAAGGCGATCACCTTGCAGTGCCAGACGAGCCAGCCATCGGCATCGTGGGCAAGCATATGGACGAATGGATCGAGGAGAAGATACGTGGCGGCCAAGCAGACAACCGCTGAGAAACTCGCTGACCTGCGCGAGCGTCTGGACAAGGCGCAGGACCCAGGCAGTGAGCGCTCCCGCAAGCGCCGCGACGAGGCTGGGCGTACCACGCCTCGTCAACGCATCGATGAATTGCTAGATGAGGGTTCCTTCGTCGAAACCGGCTCCTTGGGTAAGACCCCAGGTGACCCTGACGCCATTTATTCCGATGGTGTGGTCACCGGTTATGGCCGCATCTCCGGCCGCCCAGTGTGTATCTACGCCCACGATAAAACCGTCTACGGCGGCTCTGTCGGCGTGACCTTTGGCAAGAAGGTCACCGAGGTCATGGACATGGCTATCAAGATTGGCTGCCCAGTCATCGGTATTCAGGATTCCGGCGGCGCCCGCATCCAGGATGCGGTGACTTCGTTGGCCATGTACTCCGAGATCGCCCGCCGCCAGCTCCCGCTGTCCGGCCGCAGCCCGCAGATTTCCATCATGATGGGTAAGTCCGCCGGTGGCGCCGTCTATGCTCCCGTGACCACGGACTTTGTCATTGCCGTGGACGAGGAAGCGGAAATGTATGTCACCGGCCCGAACGTCATCCGTGAGGTTACCGGTGAGGATATTACCTCCGCTGAGCTCGGCGGTGCTCGCCAGCAAGAGCTCAACGGTAACGTCTCGGCAGTCGTCCCTTCCGAGGATGACGCCTTTGATATGGTCCGCGATCTCCTCGATCACCTGCCGCTGACCTGCTTTGATGAGTCACCGGAGTTCGCTGCGCCTTCCGACGCCGAAGTGGCCGAAGACGAAGAGCTCAATGCCTTCATGCCGGATGACACCAATGCTGGCTACGACATGATGGACTTGTTGACCCAGTTGGGCGATGACGAGGACCTCATTGAGATTCAAGAAAACTTCGCGCCCAATATGATCACCGCTTTCGGTCGCATCGATGGCAAGACCGTTGGCTTTGTGGCCAATAACCCCATGCACCTTGCGGGCTGCATTGATGCCGACGCCGCCGATAAGGGCGCGCGTTTCATCCGCATCTGCGATGCCTATAACATTCCGCTGGTATTCGTAGTGGATACCCCGGGCTACCTGCCGGGCGTAGAACAGGAAAAGGTGGGTCTTATCCACCGCGGCGCCAAGTTTGCCTTCGCCGTGGTGGAAGCCACCGTGCCGAAGGTTTCGCTCATCGTGCGCAAAGCCTACGGCGGTGCCTATGCCGTGATGGGCTCGAAGAACCTGACCGGTGATATTAACCTAGCGTGGCCGACCGCGCAGATCGCCGTGATGGGCGCGGCCGCTGCCGTGGTGATGATCGCCGGTAAGCAGCTCGATGCCGCCGAGACCCCGGAACAGCGCGAAATGACCAAGAAGATGTTCATGGACTTCTATGATGAGACCATGACCGCTCCTTATGTCGCGGCCGAGCGTGGCTATCTAGACGCGATGATTCAGCCGAATCAGTCCCGGTTGGCGCTCCGTCAGGCACTGCGCCAACTGGCCACCAAGCAGGAAAGCGATCTGCCGAAGAAGCACACTATTGCCCCGATGTAATGCCTTGTGCTTGGATAGCATATAAAGAGCTAATCCTAGTGAAGGAGTTATCTATGATTCTGTCTAGCGCTGTGGACATCGTCAGCGAGATCATTGGTTTCGTGGTCGATATTCTGAATCAGGCAGGCATTCAGGTAAGTTCCAAGTAAGTGGAGCAAAAAAGAAGGAGGGTTAAACCCTCCTTCTTTTTTATTTGCGGGCGAAAAGCCGCCAGCCAAAGAAAAATAGTGCGGACATCACCGTCGCTACGATGAGGAAGCTCCAGTGCGGCAGGCGGCCGTTGACCAGCATCCACAGGGCCATGCCGCCCACGACGGTGCTCAGCCAGACGATGCCGCCTTCCTTCCACTTGCCGTGCGCTTTGGTAGCCAGGATGATGACCCAGCCGATAAGCGCGCCTACGGCCCAGGGCCAAAAGGCATCTACCCAGGTGGAAAAGCTCAAGCCGCCGTGGGCGAGGCGGGCAGCCACGGCGAAGAGCATCAGGGCGATGATATCGATTACGGGGGCGATTCTCATGCGTTTTCCTTTCGGTTCAAGGCGGCGTAGGTAATGCCCTTGCGGGCATAGTGCCAGAAGTAGATTACCCAGCCAATGATGGTGATCAAGGCAAAGGAGATGAGGCGGTAGATGATGGCCGCGCCGGTAGCGTCCACCGCGGTCATGCCTGTGGCCACCAGAGTGGCGATGATGGCGGCTTCCACCGTTCCGAGGCCGGCCGGCGTGACCTGAGCAGAGCCGGCAAGCTTAGCGGTGAGATAGGCGAGCGCCACGCCGGCCATCGTCGTGGTGTCCTCGCCAGCGTGCAGGGCGGGCAGGTGGCCGGTAACGGCCCACACGCAGCCCCATAGCGAGACCATGTCGATCAGGCGGTTGGCCAAAGAGTAGAAGGAGACCCAACCGAATTGGCGGCGGGTAAGGTGAACTTCCTCCAGATTCTTGACCTGGTCCAAGAGGGCTTCGCGCTTGGAGCCCTTAATGAGCTTTTGGCGGTTGAGCCAGCGCATGATGGTATCCGGATGATTGGTCAGCCAGAACAGGCCGCCCGAAAGCGCCAGCATGAGCACCAAGGTGCCGATGAGGGACCAGAGCGCCATATCCGCGTTGAGGAAGAGCACGCCGCCCAAGCCGATGAGCACGAGCCACATCGTGGAAATCGCAGAGGACAGCACGAAGAACCAGCCACACAACATGACGGACGCGCCCCATGTGCGCTGTACGTAGAAGGTGAGGATGGCGGAAAAAGCTGGGCCGGCCGGAAGAGTGGTGGACCAGGCATTGGCGGCCAACGTCAGTGCTGCGGTTTCTGAGGCCGGTACCTTGACGCCACCGGCGCGAATGAGCAGGCGCATGACCTCGCCCATGGCGAGTACCGCCACGATGGAGGCGATGATCACTAGCGCTATCGCGGCCGGATTGGAATGAGAAAGCCGCGAGAAGCCTTCGCGCAGGAAGTCCAGCTCATCGCGGAAGACATAAACCAAGACCAGCAGGACGATGAGCGAGGCGATAAGGCGCAGCCACTTCTTCACTTACTTACCCCCTTCGAGGCGTTGTTTGAGCTCAGTGAAGGGAACAGTCTTGCCGCGGTGGGTAGCACCGCCGGTCAAGGTGGTGGTGGCGTGGCGCAGCCAGCTAGGGGCCCACCAGTTATCTTCGCGCAGCAAGTGCATGACGGCCGGGACGAGGAGCATGCGGACAATGGTGGCGTCGATAAGCAGGGCAAAAATCATGCCGTAGGCGATGTATTTCATCATCACGATATCGGAGAAGCCGAACGCGCCGGAGACCACGATCATGATGAGCGCCGCTGCGGTAATGATGCCGCCGGTATGCGCGGTGCCGGCCGCAATGGACTCGTCGGTCGATGCGCCGCGCCGGCGAGCCTCCACCATACGGGAGACCAAAAAGACCTCGTAATCGGTGGACAGGCCGTAGACAATGGCGATGATGAGCACCAAGATCGGGCTCATGAGCGGGCCGGGCGTGAAGTTGAGGATGTCCGAGCCCAAGCCAGCGACGAACATCAACGTCAAGATGCCCAGCGTCGCGCCCAAGGTCAGCAACGTCATCACAATGGCCTTGAGCGGCAGTACGAAGGAGCCGAAGACCAGAGCCATGAGCAGGAATGTAGCCAGCACTACGTAGAGCGCCATCCACGGCAGCGTGTGGAAGAGTGCATCGAGGGACTCCACCTCCATGGCGGGAGTACCGCCCACGTAAAGGTTCACGCCCTCAGGGGCCTTGACCTTTTCCAGCTCGTGCACGATCTTTGCGTAATCATCGCGGTCTTCAATGCCGGCGGAAAGAACGGTCGTGCCGTCCTTGGTGGCGGTCGTCGGCGCCATGGGCTCGGTGAGGCCGTCGAGGCCACGGACCTGCATGACGACGTCGACAAGCTGCTGGTTCGAGGCATTTTCCACCACGAGCTTGACCGGCTCCGTGCGGAAGGCGGGGAACTCTTCGTTGAATTTATCCTGCGCCACGCGGGTGTCCTGGTCGGGCGGCAGGTAGGACTCGTTGATGCCACCGAAGGTGATGCTCATGACGGGCAGGGTAAGCGCGATGAGCAGGCCGCATACGGCGATGGTCAGCCCGCGGGCATGGCGCATGGCCCAGCGCGGAAGCTTATACCACCAGGTGTCCTGAATGGTGCGAGCCGTTCGCGAGGTACGGCGCACGGACCAGGTATCGATCTTGGGGCCGAGCATGCCAAAAATGGACGGCAGCACGGTGACCGAAAGGAGCGCGGCCAAGCCGACCGCTGAAATGGAACCATAGGCCACGGACTTCAGGAAGGCCTGGGGGAAGAGGAAGAGACCGGAAAGCGCAACGGCGACCATGGCCGCGGAGAAAACCACGGTTTGGCCGGCGGTTGCGGTGGTGGTGGCCACGGCCTCCTCGGTGGATCGGCCCTTATCCAGCTCTTCGCGGAAGCGCGAAACCATAAAGAGGCCGTAATCGATGGCTAGGCCGAGTCCCAGGAGCGTGACGACGGCCTGGGCAAAGACATTGACCTGTGAGAAGCCGGCCAGGATGGACAGGATTCCCAAAGAGCCCAAGATGGAGAGGCCACCGACCACCAGCGGCATGCAGGCCGCAACCACCGAGCCGAAGACCACCAGCAGGAGGATGCCTACCAGTGGCAGGGCGGCCTTTTCGGCGCGGGAAATATCGTGGGACATTCCCTCATCCAGGGCATCAGCAACCGCGGTGGCACCCGCAATCTCCACCGGTGCGGTGGTATCCGTAAGTGCGCCCTCGATGGCGCGGAAATCCTTCAGCGTTTGCTCGTCATCGCCTTTGAGCCCGATGGCTGCGAAGGCCAGCGAATGATCAGCATTGACCAGGTTCGGGTTCTTCGTGTCGAAGTAGCTGGTCACCGAGTCAATCTGGTCCGGATACTCCGATTTCAACTGCGCCAAGTGCTGCTTGGCGGCGTCGAAGTTCTCATCGGGGGAGTGGAAGAGCAAGATGACATCGCCGGAGTTATCGCGGCCGAATGCTTCCTGCTCGATCTGGGCCGCGCTTGTCGACGCCGCATTGGGATCCTCCCAGCCCTCCTGGCTCATGCGGTCTTCGAGCTGCAAGCCAAAGCCGATAAAGAGCGCAAGGATGGCGGCGACGATGATGGCGGGGATGAGCCGGCGGTGCGCATAGGAAAAACGTCCCCATTTTTCAAACATTGGGGCAGCCTCCTAGCGGTTATTAAGCAGCGCAGCCAGGGGACGGAATGGCTGCAGCCATGCACCACCCTCCGGCAGATTATCCAGGTTCACGCGCGGTAGCGGCTCGCGGAATACACCCTCGATATCTTCCAGGTCCACAAAATTGATATCCGCGTGGCCTACGGCCCAGGCGGCATGCTCATGGAAACCGAGGACCGTTACCGGAAGGCCTTCTGCGATGAGCTCTTCCAATGGTTCCTGGAAATTCTGGCCATCGGCGGAGGCAACAATCACGCCGGCTAGATCCTCACGGAGGCTTTCGATGTGGTCGAGCATATCCGGATCCACGTCGTCGTCTTCGTGGATCTTGGGCTTGGCAAAAACGCCGAAGCCCACGTTGCGGATGGCTTCTACCCATGGGCGGATGACATCGGCGCCGCCCGGGGTGACATTAGTAAAGACATCGGCGCGCGGCTCCGCATCAACGTCCTGGGCAAGGTGTACCAGCCAGCGGCCGATGGCGTCGAAGCGCGGGCGGTGTGCGGCGGTGGGGCGGCCGCCGAGCAGGGAGCCCAGGCCCATGTCCATATTGGGCGCATCCCAGACAAGTAGGTAGGTGCTCATTTATTTCTTCTCCCAGAGATACTCCGTGATGACGTGTTCTTTATCTAGGCCCTTGCCCTCAAACTTGGTGATGACCTGACGATCCACCAACTGCGGGCACTCTGGCCATGGCCAGCCCTTGTAATCCAGGCTCGGCTCTACGTCCACAAGTTCATCGATCCACTCGGCGTATCCGGCGTGGTCGGTAGCAACGTGCAGCACGCCGCCCTTCTTTAGGCGGGACGCAAAAAGGTTGAGTGTGCCCGACTGGATGATGCGGCGCTTGTGGTGACGGGCCTTTGGCCAGGGATCCGGGAAGAAGACGCGGATGCCATCAAGGGATTCCGGCGCAAACATGCGCACCATGACCTCGATGCCATCGCCGCGAATCATGCGGATATTGTCGATGCCCTCGCGCTCGATCTGGCCCAGTAGCTTGGCCAGGCCCGGCTTGTAGAGCTCGACGGCGATGATATTGGTATCGGCCTCCTTCGGCGCCATGGCGGCGGTAGAGGTGCCGGTACCGGATCCGATTTCCACGATGGTCTTGGCGCCGCTGCGGCCAAACCAGGCATCGAGGTCAATGACCTCGTCTTCCAGCGTGCGGCCTAGTTCTGGCCAGCGCTTTTCAAAAAGCTCATGCTGATTTTCGGTCAGCGTGCCGCGGCGGAAGGTGACGTTGCCCAGGCGTGGGTAGTCAAGCTCGTTGTCGAATACGGCATTGAAATCGGTCTGTGGCGGGCGCCCTGGAGGCATTTCTCCAGCGCGGGTGTTTTGAGAGTTATCTGTGTTATTCATTGCGGCCTATTTTTCCCTGCTTAGCCTTGCCAAGCAATACGCCGCGCCGGGGATCACGTGTGGCGAAGCCAATCCTGGTATAACCAGTGGGCCCGGTTGGGGGTGGAAGATTATCGTTTTGGTTGCCGCTAGGGAGGGGAATAGACCCCCAGACAGGGGGATGGGAAAAGGCGATTTTTAACACAGTATCTGTGGTTGCGCTTGGTGAAGTTCTGGTAAACGCGGTGGATATAACCGGTGTGACAAAATCTGCGCAAATTATTCGGACAAGCACGTTAATCTTGAGGTGGAAGGCACAGTTGGGGATTTATTTCCCCAATTTTCACACCCACCCTCAGGAGAATTACTAATGACCGCCACTATCCCAGGGCTCGTCGGAGAGCTGCCGACTAAAAACGAAAAGCTTATCGGCTGGATCAGCGAGAATGTTGAGCTTTTCCAGCCGGACCAGGTGGTCTTTGTAGACGGCTCCCAGGACGAGGCTGACCGTTTGGCCGCAGAGCTGGTGGAAAAGGGCACGCTTATCAAGCTGAATGAGGAAAAGCGTCCTAATTCCTACCTGGCTCGCTCCAATCCTTCCGACGTTGCCCGTGTGGAATCCCGCACCTTCATCTGTACCGAGAATGAAGAAGGCGCCGGCCCGACCAATAACTGGGCGCCGCCAGCTGCGATGAAGGAAGAGATGACGGAGGCATTCCGTGGTTCCATGAAGGGTCGCACCATGTACGTGGTTCCCTTCTGCATGGGCCCTATTAGCGATCCGGAACCAAAGCTGGGCGTGCAGCTGACTGACTCCGCCTACGTGGTGCTCTCCATGCGCATCATGACCCGTATGGGTGCGGAAGCCTTGGACAAGATTGGTACCGACGGCGATTTCGTCCACGCCCTGCACTCCGTGGGTGCTCCGCTGGAGCCGGGCCAGGAAGATGTGGCGTGGCCGTGCAATGACACCAAGTACATCACCCAGTTCCCGGAGACCAAGGAAATCTGGTCCTACGGTTCTGGCTACGGCGGCAACGCTATCCTGGCAAAGAAGTGCTACGCGCTGCGCATCGCTTCTGTCATGGCCAAGGAAGAGGGCTGGATGGCAGAGCACATGCTCATCCTGAAGCTCACCAACCCAGAGGGCAAGAAGTACCACGTTGCGGCCGCTTTCCCTTCGGCATGCGGCAAGACCAACCTGGCTATGATTACCCCGACCATTCCGGGCTGGAAGGCCGAGGTCGTCGGTGACGATATTGCCTGGCTGCACCTGCGCGAGGACGGCCTCTACGCCGTGAATCCAGAAAACGGCTTCTTCGGCGTGGCCCCTGGCACCAACTACGGTTCCAACCCGATTGCCATGCAGACCATGGAGCCGGGCAACACCATCTTCACCAACGTTGCGCTTACCGACGACGGCGACGTCTGGTGGGAGGAGATGTCCAAGGAGGCGCCGGAGCACCTCATCGACTGGACCGGTCAGGATTGGACTCCGTCCTCCTCCACTAAGGCTGCGCACCCGAACTCCCGTTACTGCGTGCCGATTTCCCAGTGCCCGAGCGCCGCTCCGGAGTACGACGACTGGCAGGGTGTGAAGATCGACGCCATCCTCTTCGGCGGCCGCCGCAAGACCACCGTTCCGCTGGTAACCCAGGCCTTTGACTGGAACCACGGCACCATGATCGGTGCCCTGCTGGCTTCCGGCCAGACCGCTGCAGCAGAGGGCAGCGTCGGCACCCTGCGCCACGATCCGATGGCTATGCTTCCGTTCATCGGCTACAACGCCGGTGACTACCTGCAGCACTGGATCGATATGGGTGAAAAGGGCGGCGACCGCATGCCGTCTATCTTCCTGGTTAACTGGTTCCGCCGTGGCGACGACGGCCGCTTCCTGTGGCCGGGCTTCGGCGAGAACTCCCGCGTGCTCAAGTGGATCATTGATCGCATTGAGGGCAACGTTGAGGCCGAGGAAACCGTCGTGGGCCACACCGCCCGTGCCGAGGATATCGACCTCGAGGGCATCGACTTCGATATCGAGGACGTTCGCGCCGCTCTTGCCGTCAACCCGAAGGACTGGGAAGGCGATATGCAAGATAACGCTAGCTACCTCAACTTCCTGGGCTCCCGCGTGCCGTCCGAGGTATGGGACCAGTTCCATGCCCTGAAGGAGCGCGTAGAAAACGCCTCCTAAGCACTAGGCTCAGCCAACCCCCAGCGACGTCATTGACGCTGGGGGTTTCGTATTGCCTTACCTAGACTTGATTTCTAGCGGTCGTGGAAACACCTGACATGGGTTGGGTGATTGTGTGGAGTCGAAATGGGTTCCGGATTCTGTTGTCGTGGCGCGGTTTGCGTCGTTGGTTCGGGCTGGTAGTTCA
>NZ_JAVBIF010000011.1:0-66242 GCF_032821615.1 Corynebacterium tuberculostearicum
TCTGCCAAGATGCGATCTTCCACGAGACGGACCACACGGTCCTTTGCATCCTGGTCAAATTTTCTTGGCATATTCCAGATTTTCCCATCTACTTAAACGGAACAAAACCTGGGACACTTCAGTATCCGAGTCCTTTTTGAGCGGATACATATGCGGCTTTCTCAGCCGCTTCTAGGTCTTTCGGGCACTAGTGTGGGGCCGAGCATGAAAGAAGCCCACCAAGCCGTGAAAAAGGGCTTGGTGGGCGGTGTAGGAAGTGCGGAAGGGGAGACGTCGCCAAGCGAGGCTAAGCCATGACCTTCGTCTTCTTAATCGCCTTCTTGAGGCGCTTGTGGTAGGCATCCATTGCGCGGCGGAGAATGAGGCCGACGATGAGTGCCGGGATGGTAAATAGCAGTAGCATGCCCAGCTCGCGCCATATATCGCCGTGGTAGATGCCCGCAATGGCGCTGCGGAAAGCATCAATGGCATACGTCGCTGGCAGCCACGGGCTCACGTTCTGGAACCACTCAGGCAGCAAGGGTAGCGGGTAGGCGCCGCCGGAGCCAGAGACTTGTATCACGAGCAACAACACCGCTAAGGCCTTGCCGGCACTATCGAGTGTGATGACAAGTGAATAGATGATCAACATAAACACCAGCGAGACTATCCATGCGGCGAACATGAGCATGAATGGGTGCGCGGGCTCGATCTGGACAAAGAAGATGAGGCTGAGGACCACCAAGGTGGCCTGCGCGAGTCCGACCAGGCCGAGTGTGGCAAAGCGGCCGAAGAACGCTTGACCACGGGTGAATTCGCTCTCGTCGTACTTTCCGTTCTCGTCCTTGCGCAAGTATTTACGCTCGGCGTTGGTATGCACCAGCACGCATGCCAGAAGGGCGCCTACCCATAGGGACAAGGCGAGGTAGAACGGCGTCATACCCACGCCAAAGGCAGCGACAGGGTAGACCGGTTGGCGGTCTACAGCCACGGGAGCGGCGATGCGGGAGGCGAGCAGTTCTGGATCGTTGCCGACGATATCCGCTAGCTTGTCTAAATCGCCGCCACGGCGCGCCTCGTCGATTTTTCGGCCCATGTCAGCAAAACGGCCGCTTTGCTCCCGCAGGGTGCTGGCAAGGCTGGCGGTGGTATCGCGGGCGCGCGCCAGGCTTTGCTGTGGCGACCCCTCCTTCTGGGAGACCGAAGAGCGAATGCCTGCGATGTCCTGCTTGACAGCATCAATATCGTCCGCGACCACCGAGACGCTCTGGTTGAGCTGGTCTAGCTGCGGCTTGAGGTTCTCGTTATAGGAATTGCGTGCCTTTTCAGCAGCCTGCTTGGCATTGGCGATGGCACCCTTGGTGCGCTGTCGGGAGTCTTGGGACGTGCCACGACCTTGCTCAAGGTCATCGGCGGTAGATACCAGCGAATCATGCAGCGCGTTGCTCTGCGCAATGGAGGCATCAATCTGACCCATCATCGCCTTATATCCACCCGCGACTGGAGCTGGTAGAGCTACCTTATCGGCTTGGTCCTTGAGGGAAGCGCGAACTCCCTCAAAGGCCTTTGTCTGCTCGTCTACACGCTCAGCTGCGGTGCGGTAGGTCTGCGCCGTTTGTGCGCTGGTGGTGCTTGCATTATCGAGCAACTCATCAACCTGGGCAGAGAGCGCGTCGTAGCTTTGCGTTGTAGCCGCCAAGGAAGCGTCGAGCGAGCCAGCCGAGTCATTGAGGGTAGAGCGCAGAACGTCGATGGGGTTTTCGCCTTGGTCATTGTCGGTCTCCGTAGCCTGGCGGCCAGCCTCGGCGAGGATATTGTCCGCAGCCTGCGTAAGCGGCAGGGTGGAGTCGACCAGATTGCTTAGTGCACCTACGGTGCCAGCCGCAGCATCGAGGCGAGTGCTGACGTTATTGACGCGGTTGTGCAGGTTATTGAGTGCAGTCTGGGTATCGTCCTCATTAAGGTATTTATCAAAATCCGAGACGACGCCAAGGCCGACATTGGATACCACGCGGGTGAAGGACTCGTTGATTTTCTGGATGACGCCGTCCGCACTCTTTTGCGTGATGATGGTAGACAGCGCATTCTTCTTCTCATTGGTATAGAGGTTGAGCTTGCTTGGCTCGGTTCCTTCTACATAAAACGTGAGCAAATCCGCGCTGAAGTCCTTGGGCAGAACAATGCCGGCATAGTATTCGCCAGACTTCGTTCCTTCGACGGCATCGGCGCTATCAGTAATGACCCAATCTATATCTTGATTGCGGCTGAGCTGTGAGAGCACCTTATCGCCCAAATTCAGTTTCAGGGAGGCGAGGTCGCTTTCGTGGCCTTCATCCTCGCTGGCCACAGCGATCTTGAGTTGGTCGGTATTAGCAAAGGGATCCCAGCTGGCCAACACGTTGAAGGAGGTGAAAAGCAACGGGATGATGGCAAGGCCAAAGATGATGACCGCGGTGATTACATTGGTGCGAATGGCGTGGAGGTCATCGCGGAGAATGGTCAGGATGTTTTTCATGACTTACTCGCCTCGCTTTCCGGAGTCATCGCCATCAACGGCGGGCATTTCCTTGGTCTCGCTGGCATTAGAAAATGTGGATTCCTCGTCTAAGTCCTCTAGGAGGTAGCGGTTTGGGTGTTCCTGTCGGTGCTCGAGGTGCTCCTGGATTTCCTCATCACTGAGATCCGCCAGGCGGCTATCGTGCGCGATGCTCTGCTTGATGTACTCAAGGGAGCAGATAACGCCCACCGCAATGAGCGTCACCAGGCAGGCCAGGCCGAAGATGATGGCCTTTTCTTCAGGGTTAATGCGTGAGTAGATGCCCAAAGCGACGACTAACGCTAGGCCTACCGCGACGGTAATTTTCATCAGCTGGGAGTAATTCCTGCGGGCCATGCTCCACTTATCCTCCAAGCTTTGTTGGTACGCCTCGCGGTCATTCAAGGCATAGAGGAGGTCGGTAAAGCGGTACCGGCTGCCGACCAGGTGGACCTGCTCATTGATAACGAGACCGCCCTTATGCAGTTCGTCATTGACCAGCATGTTGACGTTGGACAGGCCGCGGCGCATCACAGTACCGATGAGGTAAGCGATCGCGGCCATGCCGATGAGCGCGGCAAGGTCGCGCGCATAGTGGTTGCCGTAGAAACCACCGACGGTCTCGCGCATGGCATCGATGCCGTAGGTAAAGGGCAGGAATGGATGCACCGCGCGGAAGAAGTCCGGCGTCATCTCAATGGGGTAGAGGCCGGATGCGCCCGGAATCTGGATGAAGGCGAAGACCACCGCGATGCCGCGGCCTACGTGTCCAAACGTAGAAACCAAGCTATAGGTAATGCTCAGGTAGCACAGGCCCACGATAACCGCGGTAGCGACGTAGGCCAATGCATTGGCATGTTCAACACCAATGGCCAGGTTGCCGATGGACACGATGAGTGCCTGGGCAATGGCAAAGAAGGAAAGCAAAAGGAAGCGGGCAAGGTAAGCCTTGGTAATGGTGAGGTCCTTGCGGCCCTGCGGGTCTACCTCAGCACGGAAGATGATGAGCAGCATGAACGCGCCGATCCACAGCGTGAGGTTGATAAAGAGCGAGGACATGCCGGAACCATAGTGCTTTACAGGGAATACGGCGTGGCTTTCCATCTCCGCAGGGGAGGCAAGGAAGGAAGACACCTCATCGGTGTTAAGGCCCTTGACAGACTGCAGGATGGAATTGTTATTGGCAGTATTGCTCAGCGCAATCACGTCGCTGCGGGAGGCACGAAGCCCCTCCTCAATGCCGTCGAGGTCCACAGAAAAACGCTCAACTACTTGCTGGGCCTGGCTTAGCTGCTCGTCGACGCCCCCCAAGAGCCCATCGGTTTGCCCGACCAGTGCCTGCTGGCTTTCGAGCGAGGCGGAAAGCTTGCCGGTGGTAGCAGTGACGTCGGAAAGCGCAGCGTTGAGCTTGGGTAGGCCTTCGGCTACATTATCGCGCAGCGCGTGGGAATCATCGCGCGTTTGGGCAGCCATCTCTTCCAGCATGCCCGTGGTCTTATTGAGCGAATCGATGGTGTCGTTCGTATCGCCGTTGAGAGTATCTAAGTCACCGAGAACGGCCTTATTTTGATCATTGCGTTTGCGGAGGTCTCCTACCTGATCCTTAATC
This sequence comes from Corynebacterium tuberculostearicum, assembly GCF_032821615.1. GTDB lineage: Bacteria > Actinomycetota > Actinomycetes > Mycobacteriales > Mycobacteriaceae > Corynebacterium > Corynebacterium tuberculostearicum_H. The sequence goes on from NZ_JAVBIF010000011.1 coordinate 4,125, forward strand.
TGTTGGGAAACCTGTGGGGGCAGGGCTGGTGAAGACGCAAGCTTATCGAGCTGATCGATTGCCCGGTCAGCTTCACCGACGATTCCTGACGCGCCCGCAGATGCGGCACCTACGCGGTTGAGTGCGCCGCGCAGCTTGCCGGAGACCGAGCCTACGGTGGCATTGGCGGAGGCGGTGCCGTCCGCCATGGCGGTCGTGCCTTCTACATAGGCGGCGGTGGCATCGTCCGAGAAAGAAGTGACTTCCCGCTGGACCTCTGCGGTTATAGCGTTCAGCTCATCCAAGGCGGTCTGGGCATCGTCGATGGTCTTTTGCACCGTGCCCAAAGACTTGCGGGCTTGCGCGATAGTTGGGCGCGCATCCTCGATGGTGGAATGCACGTCAGCAAGTTGGCTGCGGGAGTTAGCTACCGTATCTGCGGTCTCTGAAAAAGAATCCGCGGTCTTGCTTGCGGTACTGTTAATCTTCTGGCTCAAATCGCCACCGGAGTTCTTTAGCTCCGTAGCCACCGAATCCGCTACCTGCTCATTGAAGGTCGAGCTGATGGTGGTGTCTAGTGTCGAAGCGCCAGTATCAGTAATCTTCGGTGCAATGGCGTTGAGCTTCTCATTGACGTGATATTCCAGCGTGGGCTGAGAATAGGTACCTTTAAAAAGGCTCACGAAATCTGCCGAAAAGTCTTCGGGGACAATCACCGAGGCGAAGACGTCACCCTTCTTAACGGCGTCTTCGGCTTCCTGCCTGTCCATGAACTGCCAGCCCAGCTCGTCATTGTCATGCAGCTTGTCAATCATCTGCCCGCCGACGTCTAAGTGGCCAGTCATTTCCGAGGATGCGCCTTTGTCCTCATTAACTACGGCGACCTTGAGGTGTTCTGTGTTTCCGTATGGGTCCCAGAAACCGGAGATGTTTACCCAGGAATACAGGGCTGGGGTGATCATCAAACCAATGAGGATCACCCAGACCTGCGGGGTCCGCCACAAGCGGACAAAATCTTGAAGAAAAATCTTCCAACTAGTAATCACTCGAAAAATCGTAACACCCAACCGGAAAGAACTAATAGCCTGACTGTCAGTTTTAACAGAAATGAGAGAGCGCGTCCCGTCGAGCTTGCAGATATGTTTCTGGTGTGAATTTCGGGGACGATTTCAGCAGTAGGGTGGGCATAGAAAAAGCCGCCTGGGTCCTCAGTTCAAGGGACCTAGGCGGCAAGCACGTGGGGCTGGGCCCCGATAGGCGCTTAGTGCTCGTCGTAGTGATCGCCGTGGGCGGCGTGGCGGTGACCGTCATGCAGGTAGTCCACGTGGTCGCCGTGCGGGATCGCTACGTGGCCGCAGCCTTCACCATGGGTGTGGTCGGCGTGCGCCTCGGCTTCAACGTGCTCGGTGGTCTCGCACTCATCCCAGTGGCCATCATGCTCACGGTGAATGTGGCCCTCGTGGAGATAGTCGGTGTGGTCACCGTGCGGGAAGGAAACGTGGCCGCAATCGGCGCCATGGGTGTGGGTATGGTCTTCGTGGGTGTTGTGGGTCATGATGCCTGATCCTCTCTGGTAGGGGACGTTCCCCGTTGTTTTCAGTGCGTTTTCATTAAACCGTATTTTCATTTGAGTTTCAATAGGTGTGGGCGCGTTTCTCTAATTTTCTGGTTTGGGAAATAAAAGGACCCGCCTCCTTGGGGCTAGGTGGAGGCGGGCGTCGTAAAGCTGGGGAGGGCCTTAGAGGAGATTGCTCAATTCGCGTGCGGCGGAAATGAGAATGTCGGCGTATTTCTGGGCCGGGGAAGGTTGGAAGCGCTCGACCGATCCGGAGATTGACAGTACTGCGAGGAAAGTTCCGGAACCATCGAAAACCGGCGCGGAAATGGAGGCTAAGCCGGCTTCGCGTTCCTCAATAGACTCGGAATAGCCTTGGTTTCGGGCCGCCTCAATGTCTTCTTGGGTAAACGAGGCGTCTTCGGTATTGATGTCTACATATGCGGCAATGATGCGTGCGGCAGAGCCGGAGCTAAGCGGTAGCTGGCGCCCGACTGGCACGACGTTGTGGAGGCCGGATTCCGGCTCCCTGGTGGCAATGCAGGTGCGGGTATTTCCGGTGAGCTCGTAGAGCTGAATGGATTCTCCGGTATGTTCGCGCAGTTTCTCCATAATTGGCCCGGCTGCCTCGAGGAGGTGATCGCGGTTGCCGGGAAGGGCTGGGCCGGCCTTCCACTTTCCATCGGGGGTGCGAACGAGGATGCGGTGTGCTTCGAGTGCGGTGGCCAATCGGTGTGCTGTCGCCCGAGGTAGCCCCGTGGTTTCGCATAATTCATTGAGGGTGGAGGGGTGGTTGGCGGCGGCCATCATTATGGCCATTGCTCGATCCAACACTTTAATTCCGGAAACTGCGCTATACTCTCCCATACAATGAAATCTACGTCCCAACTTATGAGATTTCAAGTGTGGAGAGATGTTTATGAACCAGAAGCTGACATTGGCAGAAAAAGTGTGGCGCGATCACGTCGTCCAGCACGGCGATGCTGGGGCGCCAGACCTTATCTTTATCGACTTTCAGCTACTACATGAAGTTACCAGTCCGCAGGCATTTGATGGCTTGCGGCTGACCGGCCGCACGTTGCGTCACCCTGAGCTGCACTTGGCCACCGAGGACCATAACGTTCCCACGCAAGGCATCAAGTCTGGCAACCTCTTGGAAATCAAGGATGAGGTTTCACGCACCCAGGTATCGACCCTGCGCAAGAATTGCGAGGAATTTGGAGTGCGCTTGCACTCTATGGGTGATGCCCAGCAGGGCATTGTGCACACAGTTGGCCCGCAGCTGGGAATCACCCAGCCGGGTATGACAATCGTGTGTGGCGACTCGCATACCTCCACGCACGGCGCCTTTGGTTCTATCGCCATGGGTATTGGCACCTCTGAGGTAGAACACGTCATGGCTACGCAGACGCTTTCTTTAAAGCCATTCAAAACCATGGCTATTGAGGTGACTGGCGAGCTGCAAGAAGGGGTATCTGCCAAGGACCTCATCTTGGCCATTATCGCGAAAATCGGTACCGGTGGCGGGCAGGGCCACATTATTGAATATCGCGGTGAGGCCATCCGCAAGATGTCCATGGAAGCGCGCATGACGATGTGCAATATGTCTATTGAGGCAGGAGCCCGAGCCGGCATGGTTGCTCCCGATGAGACGACCTTCGAGTATGTCAAGGGCCGCGAGTTCGCTCCCACAGGAGCAGACTGGGATGCTGCAGTTGAGTATTGGAAGACACTTCCCACGGACGAAGGGGCAGAATTCGATACTGTCGTGGAAATTGATGGCTCCTCGCTGACCCCATTTGTTACGTGGGGAACCAATCCTGGACAGGGCCTTCCGTTAGGGGAGAAGGTCCCAGATCCGGAAGATTGTGGTGACGATAATGAAAAGGCCACTGTGGAAAAGGCTTTGCAGTATATGGACCTGCAGCCGGGTACTCCGCTGCGCGATATCAAGATCGATACCGTCTTCGTCGGTTCCTGTACCAATGCCCGCATCGAAGACCTGCGCGCTGCGGCCGACGTGGTCAAGGGGCGCACCATCGCTGCCAATACGCGGATGATGGTCGTGCCGTCCTCCGCCGTGGTCAAGGCCCAAGCGGAGGAGGAGGGCCTCGACGAAGTCTTCCGACAGTTCGGCGCGGAGTGGCGTACCGCCGGCTGCTCGATGTGCTTGGGTATGAACCCAGATCAATTGGCTCCGGGCGAGCGATCCGCCTCCACCTCCAACCGCAACTTCGAGGGGCGGCAAGGCCCTGGCGGGCGCACGCACCTTGTCTCCCCGCAGGTGGCTGCCGCGACTGCCGTGACCGGTTACCTGTCTAGCCCGGCAGATCTGGATTAAGCGCTTAGAAAGGCATTGACAATGGAGAAATTTATTACGCATACGGGAACGGGCGTGCCCCTGCGCGCTTCCAACGTGGATACTGACCAGATCATCCCCGCGCGCTACTTGAAGTCGGTCAAGCGTACCGGCTTTTCAGATGGCCTATTTTCAAATTGGCGCTCCGATGACAACTTTGTACTCAACCAGGCGCAATTCAAGGACGGCTCGGTGCTTTTCGCGGGCAGTGATTTTGGCACCGGATCCTCCCGTGAGCACGCAGTGTGGGCGTTGAGTGAATACGGTTTCCGCGCGGTATTTTCTTCCCGCTTTGCTGATATTTTCCGCGGCAACGCCGGAAAGTCCGGACTGCTTACTGGATTGATGGAGCAAGAAGATATTGAGCTCATCTGGAAACAGCTGGAAGCAGGAGAAACCCAGGTCACCGTGGACCTGGAGGCTCGAACGGTCACGGTGGGTGAAAATACCTACCGCTTCGATATTGATGACTACACCCGTTGGAGGTTGATGGAAGGGCTGGATGACATCGGCGTTACGCTCCGCAACGAGGATGCAATCGCTGCGTACGAATCGCGTCGCCCCAGCTTCAAGCCCGCTGTTCACGCCCAATAGCAGAAGAATCGATGGCGATCGGCGGGCCAGCAGTGCCCCTACAGTCCTGCTACGCGAAGGGGCCGTAGGGGCGCCGTGCGCTCACACGTGAACTTTAAACTTCTGCCTTGGGGTAAATGGGGGTACAACTCGGTAACGTATAGGTAACAATTGTTTGCTCCAGTTTCCCGCAACGAAGTATCACCCTAGCTTTAGACTTATGAGCAATCCCTATTCGAATAATGATTCCTTCAATTCAGGAAACAACGGGGCAGAGTATCCCGGAGCCGGCCATGAGTCTGCATCTCATGGAAATGAGGCGAATGGCCAGTCTGGCTACGGCCAACAGCACTTTGGGCAACAGCAGTTTGGCCAGCAACAGTATGGACAACAGCAGTACGGCCAGCCCGGATACGCCGGGAGCCCGTATCCGGGAGACGATTCCCTGTTTGGCCGAGACGTAGATGCTATTCAGGTCGTCGCGGATAGCTTCCGCTACTTCGGCCGCAATTGGGCGGAGTGGATTTTCGGTCCGCTGGTGCAGATGGTAGTTGTCTTGATCCTCTATTTGCTGATGTTCGCCGTCCTAGCAGGCAGCGGTGCATCCATTGATGCTCTAGCCAATAGCGGCTCGGGTTCCGATGCCGCGCTTACCGGTGGGCTCATTGCAGTAATGTTCTTAGCCTTTATCGCCATGTTCCTCGTGGTTATTTGGTCAGTTAGCACTTGGTACAAGGCTGCTAATAAACAGGTGGATACCGGGACGCTGGAGATAAAGGACTTTCTGAGCTTTAAAAATGTCGCCGGTCTCATGGCGGTGAATGTGCTTTCGTGGCTGGTTATTTCCCTGGGCTTCATTCTCCTGATTATTCCGGGACTCTTCGCCGCCTTCTTCTTTACTTGGATGCCGGCTGTTAAGGCCGTACGTCCTGAGCTATCCGTTGGCGAGACCTTTGGGGCTTCCATCGAGGTAGCGAAGAAGAATGTCGGAGTGACCATCTTGGTAGTCGTCCTGAGTGCCGTCCTGTACGCAGTGTTGAGCTTTACCCTAGTCGGCATGTTTGTGTACCCAGCACTGAACACCCTCATTTTGGTCCTCTTCGTCCGTCGCACGCTCGGCTTGCGCGGTTAGAAAACCCCGCAGCCGCACGATAGTTGCGCAAATAAGGCCCTGCTCGTCCACCGCATGAGATGGAAGGCAGGGCCTTAATTGTTGGTCGGCGAGGAACCAGAAAACTAGCGCACCGGCAGTGGGCTAGCCAGGTAATCGGCACCGGTGAGCTCGCCATTGTTGAAAGACAAGACCCACACAGAAGCCTTCTTAAACTTCAGCTTGTCCACCGGCTTTTTCAGGAACTTTGGGGCGAGGTCCTCGATGATGCCAGGAATGGTGGCGCCCTGGCTTACGATGACGGGAACGCCGCCTTCGTTGACCACCCGGCGGAAAGCTTTCTTGGCTGCTTCTGGGTCGTTCTCCCAGGCCTCATCGCCAAAGTTTTTGTTGATGGAAATGTCCTTGCCCAGTTCGTCGGCAAGCGGGGCAGCCGTCTGCTGGCAGCGCTGGGGCAGGGCAGAGTAAATGGCGGTGGGCTGGAAGGCACTGAGCATCGGCACCAGCATCTCTGCTTGGCGGCGGCCCTTTTTATCCAGTGGCCGCAGGTTGTCATCGCCTTGCCAGCTACCGCTTTCATGCGCGCGTGCGTGGCGCACATAAAGCACGCGGGTAGCGGGCGCGATGCGTAGGCGCTTAGCCGCCTTGGCCACTACCGCGGTATCAACGTCGTAGGACAGGAGGTCTTGCGCTTCATCGATGGGCAGCCACCGTAGCTCATCGGTTTCACTATTGGCGGAATAAGTTCCGCCCAGGTACTTGGCCACCCAGTAGTAGACCACCTTAGTGCGGCCCTGGACTGGGTACGTTACCTTGCCGATGAGCTTGCCTAGACGCACGCTAAAGCCGGTCTCCTCCAGGATTTCCCGGGCCGCGGTAGTGGGCAGGGATTCGCCGGGATCGACCTTGCCCTTGGGCAGGGACCAATCATCGTAATGGGGGCGGTGGATGAGCGCGATTTCTGGGTCCTGCGGGGAGCCGCGCCAGATTACGGCGCCGGCGGCAAGGGTAGTGCGGTGGAATTCCTTGGCGGGGTCCACCGGGATTTCCTGGTGGCGGCCGGAAATAAACTCCTCGTGCTGCTGATCCTTGTCGGTTTCGTGCATCTTTTTAATATTGGGCATCGTCTGCCTCCACGGGGCCTTTCCACAGTAATTGGGTTTATAAGAACAACGTCTAAGGGCCCATTGTCCCACGGGTTAGGCGCGTTGTGCATCCTTGCCCCACGGGGGACGGGCATGCTTTAAGGTTGGGGTTATAGATTTGCACGTTTGGAGGAGACACCATGGTTAATGTTGCCGTGATGGGTGCTGGTTCTTGGGGCACTACCTTGGCCAAGGTCTTTGCGGACGCCGGAAATGACGTTCGCCTGTGGGCGCGCCGCGCGGAATTGGCGCAGGCCATCAACGAGACCCACACCAATCCGGACTATTTGCCGGATACCCGCCTGCCGGCCGTGGTGCGGGCCACCCATGATGATGTCGAAGCGCTGGCGCTTGCCGACGTCGTCGTGTTCGGCGTTCCCTCCCAAACCTTGCGCGCCAACGTGGAAAAGTGGGCGCCGCACCTGCCAGAGGACGCGACCCTGGTGTCTATTTCTAAAGGCGTAGAGACTGCCACGCTCAAGCGCATGAGTGAGGTCATTATGGATGCGGCGGGCGTGCCAGCAGACCGCGTGGCGGTACTGTCTGGCCCGAACTTGGCCAAGGAGATCGCTGCCGGCCAAGTGGCCGCCACGGTGATTGCCTGCTCCGATGAAGACCGCGCTCAGCGCGTGCAGGCTGCGGTCGCCGCGCCGTACCTGCGGCCCTACACCAATACCGATGTCATCGGCGCGGAAATCGGTGGCGCCTGCAAGAATGTCATCGCCTTGGCCTGTGGTATCGCCTCCGGCAAGGGGCTGGGCAATAACACCATGGCCACCATCATCACCCGCGGTCTGGCGGAGATTACCCGCCTGGGCGTGGAGCTGGGGGCGGATCCATTTACCTTTTCCGGCCTGGCAGGCATGGGCGACTTGGTGGCAACGTGCACCTCGACATTGTCGCGCAACCGCACCTTTGGCTACCGCCTGGGCCAAGGCGGCACGATTGAAGAGGCCAAGGCCGCGACCAATGGACAGGTCGCCGAAGGTGTCTACTCCTGTGACTCCATCTATCGCCTCGCCCAGCAGGCCGGGGTAGAGATGCCTATCACGCACGCCGTTTATGGCGTGTGCTACGAGGGTGTGGCGGTAGAAGATATGATCATCGCTTTGATGGGTCGGTCCAAGAAGTCGGAGTAGGTCGAGGGTAAAATCTGCGGGCATGACTGAAAAGACCCGCGTGGCCGTTATCTATGGCGGCCGTAGCACCGAGCATTCCGTATCCTGCGTATCCGCTGGCGCGATCATGAACCACCTCGACCCAGAGAAGTTCGAGGTGGTGCCCATCGGTATCACCCGTGAGGGCACGTGGACGCCCGGCACCACTGAGGGCTTAGAAATTGTCGATGGTGTTATGCCGGAGGTCAGCCCTGGTGCGGAGCTGACCCTTTCCCTTGATCCCAATGCGAAGGGCCAATTCCATAACGTCACCGACGGCACGCTCTTTGCAGAGGTCGACGTGGTATTTCCCATTCTGCACGGCCCCTTTGGTGAGGACGGTACAGTCCAAGGACTCTTTGAGCTTTCCGGCCTGCCCTATGTAGGCCCAGGGGTCTTGGCGTCCTCGGTGGGCATGGATAAGGAATTTACCAAGAAGGTGCTGGCGGCGGCAGACCTGCCAGTAGCGCCCGAGGTCATCCTCAAAGGCCGCACCGAGCTAAGCGAGGACGAAAAGCAGCAGCTAGGCCTGCCCGTCTTTGTCAAGCCTGCTCGCGGTGGATCCTCCATTGGCGTATCCAAGGTCACCACCTGGGAGGAATTCCCCGCAGCTGTTGACCTGGCACTGGAAGACGACGAAAAGATCCTGGTGGAGCCGGAAATCGTAGGCAAAGAGGTAGAAATCGGCGTACTGCACTATGCCGATGGCACCTTGCTGGCCTCCGTCCCGGCGCTGCTCGCCGGTATCGATGATTCCGACGAGGGCTTTTATGGCTTCGACACCAAGTACCTCGACAATGTGGTCACCGCCGAAATCCCTGCGCCGTTCGCACCCGAGCTGACCGAAAAGCTACGCGACATGGCAATCCGCGCCTTCGAGGCCCTCAACTGTGAGGGCTTGTCTAGGGTCGACTTCTTCGTCACCGAGGAATCTGTGTACATCAACGAGATCAATACCCTGCCGGGCTTTACCCCGATCTCCATGTACCCGCAGGTGCTCGCGGCCTCGGGCGTTGAGTACCCGGCGCTGCTCGAGGCGCTTATCGAGCAGGCCCTAGCCAAGTAGGCCCAAGCGCTGCTTATTTTTCGGCCGTGTGCTCTGCGAGCACATCGCCAATTTCCACCAGGGCCGCCTGCGCGGCATCTTGTGGGGCGTGTAGCGCAAGGTAGTCCTCGCGGCCGAGGGCAAACCACGTGCCCGCGGTCGTGCCATGGGCCAAGGTGGTGTCCTCGAACCACGGAATATCGTTGACCTGTTGGAGCTTGACTCCGGCGCGATAGTTCTCCGGCTTGGCTACGCCGCATCGCGCAACGATGTCTTCGCGGCCTTCGGCACTCCATACATAGGTATTCTTATCCTCAACCTCGCGGCGGCTGTATCCCTCAGCCACCGAATCGGGCAGGGCCTTGTCTACTTCTGCGCACATCTGGTCATTCCCCGCCTTGAGAGCCTTAAGTGGCGCCTCGTGGGCAGTGGCAGGCTTTTCTTCGAGGGAAGAGAGGGCGTCGTTCAGCTCGCCCGGCTCTGCGTCAGTGGAGGCAGTGACCGCGACAACGGGGAAGCGCTGCGGCGCATACCAAGTGGTGAGGTTGGAGCCGGGGGTGGCATCGCGCACCTGGAACCACTGTTCGCCTTCTACGTCCTGGGTCTGGGAGTACTCGGTGTACTGGAAAGGCATATCTACGCCACAGCGCACGGTGACCTTATCCTCTGAGGTAGTGGCCCAGGCCGCGACGCCCGAAGGCACGGGCTCGGCAATATCGGCACGTGGCCTATCCATGACCTGATCCGGAAGGGCGTCGATAAAGCTGCGGCAGGCTTGCGAGTCTGCCTCCTTAGACTCCACGGGGGAGACCGCCACTGGTGCTTTGGCGACGTTATTGAATACGTATTTTGCGCCGAAAAGGACCGCCAGAACCATCACTATGGACAACCCAAGTGAAATGAAGATCGCGGTGCGGTTAAATTGGGATGTCATAAGGGCTCATAGTATCGAAAGGAAGCTGGTGAACTTAACTCAGACTCTCGCAGATGTGGGAGAACGCGCCGCCATCCGGGAAATTACCTCCGTGGCCTCCAGTAGGCTCAATGGAGACGATGCCGCGGTACTGCCCAGCGCGCCGCCGAATTCCCGCACCGTGGCGGCCACTGATTTGATGGTGGAGGGACGTCATTTCCTGCGCGAGTGGTCTACCCCGCGCGAGATTGGCAAGAAGGCCATCTTGCGCAATTTTGCCGATGTGGAAGCTATGGGTGCCCGTCCGGTTGCTGCCCTGCTTGCAATCGCCGCGCCAGGCGATACCCCGGTGCCCTTCGTACGTGGCATTGCCGAGGGAATTGCGGAACATAGCTCCTTCTATAACGCCGAGTTGGTAGGCGGCGACCTCACGAAGTCTGATCTCTTGGTCATCAATATCACGGCCGTAGGCTTCCTGGGCGGCAGCCTTCCCGCCTTGACTTTGGACGGGGCGCGGGCAGGTCAGCAGGTGGTAGCGCACGGCAAGATCGGCCACTCGGCCGCCGGCTTGGCCTTGTTGGAGCGCTTCGGCCGGAACCTGCCTGCAGGTCATGAGCACCTGCAGCCGCTTATCGACGCCCACTGTGCCCCCTGGCTCAACCCCGGCCGCGGCGTCATTGCCCGTGCCGCGGGGGTCACCGCGATGACCGATAACTCAGACGGGCTGATTCAAGACTGCACTACGATGGCCGAGCATTCCTGCGTGCACATGGACTTGGATCCGCAGGCCTTGCAACCGGAAGAATTGCTGTGCCAAGCCGCGGATTTACTCGACTGCGACCCGTGGGAATGGGTACTCAGCGGCGGCGAAGACCACACCCTCATCGGCACGACGGCAAAGGACGCCCCCTCCGGATTCCGAAAGATTGGCACCGTAACCCGCGGCTGCGGGGTTACGCTGGGAGGCACGACACCGAGCTATCAGAAAGGCTGGCTGAGCTTTTAACCATGCACCCCACTTACCACCCTTCCTGGGAGCCGGTACTGGCGCCGGTAGTTGAAAAGCAATGGCCACAGATCTCCCATGCTCTTGAGGGGCAGGACTATTTGCCCCCGGCTGAGGACGTCTGCCGCGCGTTACAGATGCCGCTGGATGAGGTCCGCGTGCTCATTGTGGGCCAAGACCCTTATCCCACCCCAGGACACGCCATGGGCATGGCCTTCTCCACTCGCCCGGGTGTGAACCCGCCGCGTTCCTTGGTCAATATTTACCGCGAGCTGCACGATGATCTGGGTATCGACGGCCGGGAAGACGGGGACCTGAGCGCCTGGGCGGACCAGGGAGTGCTGCTGCTTAATAGGGTGCTTACCGTAGCCCCAGGCCAAGCCGGTTCGCACCGCCGCATCGGTTGGGAAGAGATCACCGAGGCTGCCATTCGCGCGCTCAACCGCAGCCCCATGGTCGCGATTCTCTGGGGCCGGGATGCGCAGGCGTGTGAGCGCTTTCTTCCCGACGTCCCCTGTATCAAGTCCCCACACCCCTCACCGCTTTCTGCCAGCCGCGGTTTCTTTGGCTCGAAGCCCTTTTCCCGGGCAAACGCCCTTTTGCGGGACCAAGGCGCACAGGAAATAGACTGGCGCTTGTAAACTATTGCGCATGTCCTACCCCAGCACGCTGGATTCCCACGGAATGCGCAATTGGGCCACCCGCGCCGTGGGGGAATTAGCCCATCGCCGCGATGAGATCAACGCGCTCAATGTCTTTCCCGTACCGGATTCCGATACGGGCTCGAATATGGCGCACACTATGGAGGCAGCGGTAGCGGAGCTCGACAACGGTGGCGATGTCGCCGATTCACTCGCGTTCGGGGCGGTGCGTGGTGCCCGCGGAAACTCGGGAATGGTGTTGTCGCAGGTTCTGCGCGGCGTTGCCGAGTCAACTGTGGACTCAGTTATCGACGGCGACGTCTTTGCCCGCTCCCTGCAGCAGGCCGTGGAGCTGGTGGACCGAGCCATCGCCGAGCCGGTGGAAGGCACAGTTATCACGGTTCTGAAGGCAGCCGCCGAGGCCGCCGACGACGCTGAAGCGCAGTCAGGCGCAACCTTGCACAGTATTGTGAGCGCCGCGATCGCTGCCGCGGAAAAGGCCCTCGAGCGCACTCCTTCGCAATTGCCAGCCCTGCGCGAGGCAGGAGTGGTGGATGCTGGCGGCGCCGGCCTCGTTATCCTTTTAGAGTCTCTCCTCGCAGAAATTGAAGGCTCGACCGCGCACACTGGCCTGCCCGAACCGGAGCCGGATACTGAACTGGAAGTGGTCTTTTTCTTCGAGGGAGATATAGACACGCTGCAGGTAGCAATTGAACCGTTGGGAGACAGCCTCGTCATCGCTCGGGCCACCGAGGACAGCGCTAATGTACATATCCACTCCCGCCAGGCAGGCAAGGTCATTGAAACCGCCTTTGATACCGGAGAAGTAACCAACCTGCACCTTGAAGCGTTGCCCCCTCACGCCGAACCTGCCTCCGAAGAGCCTATTGCTCGCCAAGTATTTGCTGCCGCACCAGCCGGGCCCATCAGCGATCTTCTGGCATCTGCGGGGGTTAGCGTCGTGTCACCGGATGATCCCATTGCGGCTAAAGACGAGGACATCGTTCTTGCTACCGGCGTGAGTTCGCAGACCGTTGCTGGGCGAGTAGTGCCCGCGCAATCTCTGGCTGCAGCTCTGGCGGCGATTTCTGTCTATGAGCCGGATAACCCAGATACCGGTGCCGTCGTTGCCGCCATGCGTGATGCTGCCAAGTCCATGCGAGTGGCTTACCCGAGCCAGGAAACCCCGCAATCAATCATTGCCACTTGCCGCGATCTCTTAGCAGAAGGCGGTGAGCAGGTCACAGTCTTAAGCGCCCTTGATCTAGACCAGGAGGACCTAGCTCAACAGCTTCGCGTGGACGTTATGGCACTGAAAGTACCGGATATCGCAACCGAAATCGGAGTGGAATAGCAATGCTCGGCTGGCAGGACAATCGCCCTTTGACGGAGGTGCTTGCGGCGAAAGATGCCGCGAAGATTACCAAAGCGCTGGGGTATGAGACCTGCGGTGAGCTCTTAGCTCACTATCCGCGAGACTATATCCGCCACAACAAGGACGTCGGACTAGGAGACGCTGCGGAGGGCGATATCGTCACGGTTACCGGAACCATTACCGGATTCACCCGCCATGACTCGGGCAAGACCACCATCATCAATGTGCAGCTCGATGGCAGCATCGTTGCGACTTTCTTCAATGCCAATTACGTGATGCGGATGTTGCACCGCGGACAGCGCGTCATGATGAGCGGCAAGCTTAAGTTCTTTCGCAATCAGCCGCAGTTGCAGCAGCCGGACTTTGTAGAGATCGATGCGTTTGGCCGCCCCGATGGCGAACTGGATGATTACCGCCAGCCAGCGGCCGAATCCGGCAAGAAGCACCGCCCAAAGGCCACCGGCTCGCTGCGGAACCTGTCGCAGTTTGGCAGGCTCGACCAGCTCCTCTTGGAACGCGAATGGATACCGGTGTACCCGGCTACGTCCAAGGTGACTTCGTGGTACATCATGGGTGCCATCCACTACGTCTTATCTAAGACCCCGCCGATTGAGGAACCGCTGGATTATCAGATGATCATCAGCCTCGATAAGGCAGTGCGGGAAATCCATGAGCCGGGGGAGGCGGGCCCGTACCGTGCGATTCAAAGGCTGAAGTACAACGAGGCTCTGTCCATTGGCCTGGTGATGGCATTGCGCCAGCGAGATGCCGAAGCCCGGACCGCTTCTACCATGCCGGCTACCTTAGGCGGCTATCGCGAGGAACTGCTGAGCCATCTGCCCTTTGATCTGACTGAAGGGCAGCGGCGCGTCATCAGCGAGATTGAAGACGATCTGGCTCGTCCGCTGCCCATGATGCGCTTGCTGCAAGGTGAGGTTGGCTCTGGCAAAACCATGGTGGCTACCTGCGCTATGCTGCAGGCTGTTGACGCAGGAACGCAGGCCGCGCTGTTGGCGCCGACGGAAGTACTCGCCTCCCAACACGCTGCCTCCATCGGAACCTCGGTTCCCGAAGGGGTCAAGGTGGTACTCCTGACCGGCTCCATGCGTACGGCGGACAAGCGGCAGGCATTATTGGATATTGTCTCCGGTGACGCGGACATCGTCATTGGAACCCATGCGATTATCCAAGACAGCGTGGAGTTCTTTAACCTGGGATTGGTCGTCGTAGATGAGCAACACCGGTTTGGTGTAGAGCAGCGCGATAGCCTGCGGTTAAAGGCACGTGAAGGCCTCAGCCCCCACGTGCTGGTGATGACAGCAACACCGATTCCGCGCACCATTGCGATGACCGTCTTTGGTGACCTCGCCGTATCAACGCTGACCGAGCTGCCCGGTGGTCGCAAACCTATTCAGTCAGCAGTGGTGGCCGAGTGGCGGCCGACCTGGGTGCTGCGCGCACTCGAGCGGATACGCGAGGAGGTTGCCCACGGCCATCAGGCCTATATCGTTTGCCCGCGCATTGAAGGCAAAGGCGGGGTGCTAGAGCTTGCACAGCAGTTAGAAAACGGTCCCTTCAAGGGACTGCGGGTCGCCATTTTGCATGGGAAGATGCCCAATAAAGACGAGGTAATGACGTCATTTGCCAGGGGAGAGATCGATATCCTGGTCTCTACCACGGTCATTGAGGTGGGCGTGGATGTTCCCAATGCCACGGTGATGCTCATTCGCGAGTCCGAGCATTTCGGCGTTTCCCAGTTGCACCAGTTGCGTGGGCGTGTGGGACGAGGCGGCAATGCCTCCGTCTGCCTTTTGCACACGACGGCAGCCGATAACACTCCGTCCTTCCGTCGTATCACTCAGATCGCCCAAACGTCCTCGGGTTTTGAACTGGCCGAGCTTGATTTGCGCCAGCGGCAAGAGGGCGACATCTTGGGCACCATGCAGTCCGGAACTCACCGCACACTGCGGCTACTGAACTTGGCGGATGACCAAGACATTGTGGAGCGCACCCACACGGATGCGCGCGCCATGGTGATGCGCAATCCCGAGCTGGCTGAGGAACTCACGCGCAATTTGAGCGAAAGCGAACAGGAATACTTGGAGAAGAACTAAGACGGGTTAACCTAGAAGCATGAAAATTTACGCCCCTTTCGCGGGCATCGTCCGTTGCCATGTGAATGTGGGAGACACTGTTGATACCGGAGTACCGCTTGCGACCGTTGAAGCCACGAAGCTCGAGGCTCCCGTAGAAAGCCCGGGACCAGGAAAGGTCCACCGTATTGTGGTCTCTGACTTTAGTGATGTGGTGGGCGGAGACCTTTTGATGGAGATTGGAGAAGCATAAATGACGCGCATTATTGCCGGCGAAGCTCGCGGACGCACCATTAAAGTGCCTGCAGAAGGAACCCGGCCTACCGCAGACCGCGCCCGCGAAGGGCTGTTTTCATCTCTCACTGCACGGTGGGGCTTTGCTGGATCTTCGGTGCTCGATCTTTTTGCTGGCTCTGGTGCCCTGGGCCTAGAGGCGGCGAGCCGTGGAGCAGATGAAGCAGTACTGGTGGAATCTTCGGCCGATGCGGTGAAAATCATCCGGCACAACATGGGCGTCGTCAAGCATCCCGGCGTGCGCGTGCAAGAGATGAAGGTAGGCACCTACCTGGCTAGTGCCCCGCGCAAACACTTCGATCTGGTGCTTGCGGACCCGCCCTATGCTTTTGATGAGGTGGATGCACTCATTGCTGCCATCGAACCGGTGCTTACTGATCGCGCAATGGTAGTAATTGAGCGCCACGTCGATTCCGCGGATATGGTGTGGCCTGCTGGTTTTGAGCCCACCGGCCAAAAGCTTAAGAAGCGCACCTTTGGCATCGCCCGCATGGATATGGCGGTCTATACTCGCCCCGGCAGCGAGGACGCCGAAGACTAATCCCCTGAAAAGAAAGCGAAAGTAGCATGACTAAGGCCGTCTGCCCTGGATCCTTCGACCCCGTCACCTTAGGTCACGTCGATATCATCAATCGCGCTAACCAGATGTTTGATGAGGTCACCGTGTTGGTAACCGGTAACCCTGACAAGCCTTCTGGGCTCTTTAGCGTGGAGGAGCGCATGGAACTTATCCGCCAAAGCGTGGATTCATCCATCAAGGTGGATTATTGCTCCGGGCTGTTGGTGGACTACACCACGGAGCATGGGGCAGACGTCCTAGTGAAGGGACTGCGTAGCTCTCTCGATTATGAATATGAGCTGCCTATGGCGCAGATGAATCGGCGCCTTTCGGGAATCGATACTGTCTTCCTACTCACGGACGAGAAGTACGGCTATATTAGTTCCTCGCTGTGTAAGCAGGTAGCCAAGTTTGGCGGCGACGTAACCGGAATGTTCCCAGAGTCTGTCGGCCGTGCGGTAAAGGAGAAATACCGGCAGTGAGCCTCGCACTGGTTATTTTCCTCGTCGTTGTCGTTGGTTCGACACTGCAACGGGTATCCGGAATGGGGCTCGGCCTCATCGGCGGCCCCATCCTCATGCTCATTATGGGGCCGGTCGAAGGCATCCTGGTGATCAACGTTCTGGCCTGCATAAATGCGATTCTGACCACCTATTCCGTGCGTGAAAATGTGAGCTGGAAGAAGTTCGGACTTATAGCTCCAGTTATGGTGATTGGTTCCTTGGCCGCGGCGTTGCTCATTAGGCGCATGGACACGGCAGGGCTGATGATCGTGGTGGGCGCTGCGCTTCTGGCCGCATTGGCCGTAGTGACATTTGGAAAGAAGTTTGTCCCGCCGATGGAGGGCAAAGGCCCTGCCATCTCCGCCGGTATTCTCGGCGGCTTTACCAATACCTTGGCGGGCGTGGCCGGCCCTGTTATTACCGTCTACGCCCAGGCGGCAAAGTGGCCCCAAAATGTCTACGCAGCTACGCTGCAGCCGATTTTTGTCGTAGGCGGATTCTTTTCCGTGATGACCAAGACGCTCACAGGTGCGGCCCACTTTGATGGCTTGCCTTGGGTGATGTGGCCCGCCGGTGTATTAGGTATGTTCGTCGGAATTTGGGCCGGCACCCGCATTTCCCAGCGTGTTCCACGAGAAAAGGCCCGCGTGCTCTCACTGAGCGTTGCCGGGTTGGGCGCGGCCAGCGCACTGATTCGGGGCATTTTGACGCTTTCGTAGACGAGTCAGCCACGGCAAAGCCCGCCGGTCCTCTTCGCGGAAGAGGGCGGCGGGCTGAAGGCAATCTGTGGAGTGTAGTGGGGTTATAGCAACGAAGCCAAAAAGTCCTTGGTGCGTGGTTGTTGCGGGTTATCCAAAACCTCAGCTGGGCTGCCAGACTCGATGACCACGCCGCCGTCCATGAAGAAGACCTTATCGGCCACCTCGCGCGCAAACCCCATCTCGTGGGTGACTACGAGCATGGTCATGCCTTCGGCTGCGAGGTCCTTCATAACGCGCAGCACTTCGCCGACGAGCTCGGGGTCGAGGGCGGACGTAGGTTCGTCGAAAAGCATAAGCTTAGGATCCATGGCCACCGCACGAGCAATGGCCACGCGTTGTTGCTGGCCGCCAGAGAGCTGTACCGGGTAGTTATTGGCCTTGGACGCCAAGCCAACGTCCTCCAACAGCTCCATAGCGCGGGCGCGGGCGGTCTCTTCCGGAATCTTTTTCACCTGCACCGGTGCCTCGATGATGTTTTCAATCACCGTGCGGTGGGGGAAGAGGTTGAAAGACTGAAAGACCATTCCGATATCGGAGCGCTGTTCTGCGGCTTCCTTCTCGCTGATCTCATAAAGGGTGCCGTTCTTTTCGCGGTAGCCAATCAGCTCGCCGTCGACGTAGAGGCGGCCCGCCGTCGCCTTATCAAGGTGATTGACGCAGCGCAGGAAGGTGGACTTGCCGGAGCCCGAGGGGCCTAACAGGCAGGCCACTTCGCCGGGCTGGACCTCAAGGTCGATGCCTTTGAGGACCTCGAGCTGTCCGAAGGACTTATGGACGTTCTGGGCGGAAATCATGGGAGTAGCCATTAGTTTTTAGCCTCCGAAATCACGGATACGTTGCGGGGGATGGTTCCTTCAGCGTCTGCCAGCGCAGCAAGTTGGCGGCCGGTGAGTTCGCGGGTGGCACCGCGCTCAAAGCGGCGCTCCAGGAAGTACTGACCCACCATCAGCAGGGAAGTAACCACGAGGTACCAGGATGCTGCGACCAGCAGCAGCGGGATGGGCTGGAAGAGGGCGGCGGAAATATCCGTGGAACGGCCGAAGATCTCCTCGGTATAAGGAATGGCCACCACGAGGGAAGAGGTCTTGAGCAAGGAAATGAACTCATTGCCTGTGGGCGGAATGATAATGCGCATGGCCTGCGGCAGGACGGTGCGACGCATGGTCATCCACCAGGACATGCCCAGTGCCTTGGAAGCTTCCTTCTGGCCCTCAGGAACGGAGGTGATGCCGGAGCGCACGATTTCGGCCATATAGGCAGCTTCATTAAGCCCCAGACCCATCACGGCAAGGAAGAAGGCGTTGGTGAGGATCGTCTGCAAAGACACCTCGGTAAAGCCCAAGTTGATGGATTGGTAGATGGCGGAGAGCAGGCCCCAGAACACCAGCTGCACATAGATCGGCGTGCCGCGGAAGACCCAGAGGAATATCCAGGACACGCTGCGCAGCACCGGGTTGGGGGACATGCGCATAACCGCAAGGATGGCACCACCCACAACGCCGATGATCATTGACAAAATGGTGATGGCGATGGTGTGCAGGGAGGCAAGTGCAATGCGCTTATCAAAGAGATACTGGAAGTAGGTGTCCCAGCCAAAAGCCTCGTTGCGGGCGGAGGCGATGATAAACCACACGGCGAGCACGATAAGCAGGCCGGCGAATACCCAGCGCCACGGGTGGCGTAGAGGTCGCGCCTCGATCTTGGCGGGCTTTTCCTTAGGCTCTGCCGTAGCTGGCGTCGCCGCATTTTCATTAACCATTGATCGGCCTTTCATTAATCATTGCCTGGTCTATTAAGCCATCCTCGATGCCCCAACGGGACAAAATTTCTGCATACTCACCGGTTTCGATGAGGTGCTGCAGTGCCGCGGCAGAGGCCTTGCCCAGATCGGAATCCTTGGGAACGGCAAAACCATAGGGCGATGCTTGGAACATATCGCCTACCTGCCGCATCTTTCCTTCGGAGCGATTGACCGCCCACGCCGTTACTGGGGAGTCTGCGGACAGGGCATCTGCGCGTCCCATAAGTACCGCCAGCGCGGCGTTGTCACCGGTGTCATAAGACAAGACTGTGAGATCGCCGTTGCACGCATCCTTCTTGGGCCGCACATCGTCGGTTTCAGATACCGTGGTGCGCTGCACCGCAACGGTCAAGCCGCAAGGATTATCCGGGTCAACCTTTTTAGGTCCGTCTACTCGTTCGGCCCACTGGATGCCGGCGTAGAGGTGATCTACAAAGTCGAATTCATTGCGGCGCTCGGGGTTATCCGTGAATCCGGATGCGCCCATATCAATCTGGCCCGATTGCACGGCGGGCAGGATCATGGAGAAGTCCTGTTCCACGGGCTGGAAATCGAGTCCCAAGACGCCGGCAACGGCGTGCGCAAGATCGAGTTCAACGCCCTGGAGCGCCCCGTGGGAATCCTTAAGCTGAAATGGGGCATAGGGTGGGTTAGTTCCGGCAGTGAGGACGCCATCGTTGTCGTCATACATGGCGGCAATTTCCGGCACCATTGCGGAATGGGGTTCTTCCCAGCCGTCCGGAGTGGAATCTTCCTCGTTGGTGACGCAGGCGCCTAGGCTCAGCGTGGGGACGAGGACCGCGGCGATAGTTGCGCGGCGAGAAAACGTGCTTGGCATTAGTTTTGCGCCGTCCTTTCATCTATAGCGCGGGCTTTCTTCATATCTACGAAGATGAACGCGGAGACGATGAGTGCACCGAGGACGAACAGGGCGATGATGATGCCGCTAGAGGCATCTTGGTCAGCTCCCCAGGGCCACAGGGCGCGCAGAGAACCGAGCATGAAACCTGCCATGGCCATCAGCGTGGGGGCGCGGTGGTGATCCAGCAGGAAGTTCAACACCTTGATAAACGCCGCAAGGCCACACAGGGCACCCAGCGCGAAGACGGCGATAGTGCCTAGGTCACGATCTGAAACGGCACCAATGATGGGCTGGTAGAGGCCCATGGTCAGCAGGATGAGCGAGCCGGAGATGCCAGGCAGGATGAGTGCGCATACCGCGATGGCGGCGGCGAAGAAGACCACGATGAGGCTGGGGTTCTCGTGCGGTTCGGAGGTGAAGCCGGTGATGAAGAAGATTGCGATCGTGGCAACGACGAACGCGATGATGGAGGAGGGGCGTAGCCGTTCCTGCTTAGAAAGCATGGATAGCGGTACAAAAATGGACACAGCAACCATGCCCAAAAAGAGCGCTCCGGAAGCCGATACGTGATTTTCCACGAAGTTAGAAAGCACGGTGGACATCCCGAAGACGGCGATGAACATGCCGATAGCTACGGAGATGAGGAAGCTCCATTCGACCTTCTTGAAGCGGCCGGAGATGAGATCGTTGGCGTTGTGGACTGCGCGTTCATAAATGCCCACGATGAGCGCCACGGTGCCACCGGAGATGCCCGGTACGAGCTCGGCCATGCCGATGAGGGCGCCGCGGATAGCGTTCAAAATGTACTGCATAAAATAAAAATCTACCTGGGAGGGGGCTGGTGCGGAGGGCGACTGGCCTAGTAAGGCGGCAGAAAGGTGCCGAAGTGGGAGGCTAGGCGAACCGCTGTGAAGCGTAATGCATATCTTTCATTAAAGGATGGTTAGCTACCTACCGCGGGAAGGGAGGAACTTTTCCCTAACCGTAGAGGTAAAACGGTATTCACGAATATTCTGTCAGTTTAATACACCCCAATGCAACTATGCAGTTCGGGGCAGGATATACGGACTTGGCCACAGTGGGATAGTCCATTCAGAGGAAACCATAAGTTTCCCATTATTCAGCCTCCCGTTTACGTGAGCGCCAACTAACGGAAAGCTTCACGTCCTAGAATCCCTTGCGTATTCCCGCCATCTCCCCTGAGCAAGCATCCCTTTCCAGTCTTAAAGGACTCTCTATGAAAAATCGTTTCGTCCTGCCTGCGCTAACTGCAACCGCGGTGGTGGGAAACCTCGTTGTTGTACCGGCCGCAAGTGCTGCGGATTTTGGGGCCGAGGGGGCGTCGCCAAGCGAGGGCTCTCGTTTCAGTATCGGCGTCTTACCGGATACCCAGTTCTACTCGCGCTATTCCACCCCGGAGACGGGCAACTTGGCCCAAGCTCGCTACGGAAGCGAACCCTATTTGGCCCAAACTCAATGGTTGGTAGATCACCAAGACGAGCTGAACATGGATTTTGTCACCTACTTGGGCGATGTCGTCGACCAATGGAACGTGGAGGGCGAATGGCAGGTAGCCGATAAGGCCATGCAGGTCCTCGATGATTCTGACCTGAACTACTCCATCCTGCCCGGCAATCACGACATGGACGTGGAGGGTGCGTCGGCTCACCCGTATGACAAGTGGTTTAGCGCCGATCGTGCCAAGGCCGCTAATCCGGAGACCTTCCAAGAACGTTACACTGCGGTCAATAATGACTCCGAGGCCCACATCTTTGAAGCCGAGGGTCAGAAGTACCTCAACCTTGCGCTCGGCTGGCGCGCCGATGAAAGGGCCATTGCATGGGCGCAAGGCATCATTGATCAGCACCCAGACCTTCCGGTCATTGTGACCACCCATGAGGCCCTCAACATCGACGGGGAGGGCAACGTTTTCTATTCCGATGACTATGGCAAGGGCTTGTGGGATACGTTCATCAAGCGCAACGACCAGATTTTCCTGGTGATGGGTGGCCACCACCACGGTGCGGGCTACCGCGTGGATAAGAACGATGCCGGCCATGACGTCGTTTCCATCTTGCAGGACTATCAGATGGCCTATCAGGGTGGTAATGGATTGCTGGGCGTGCTCGAGTTCGACCTTTCCGGCAAGCAGCTGGAGATGACCGCTCTCTCGCCGTGGGTGGCGCAGAAGCCGCACGAGGAGCTGACGCAGTTCGACAAGCTCACCCTGGATGATGAGGGCGATAGCTACGCCATTCCGTTCGACTTTGAGCAGCGCTTTTCGTCCTTTTCGCCGGATTTCGCCGTGGGCGAGGGCCACCAGCCGGACCTGGCGCAGCGTGCGCGCGACATCGCCGCGGAAGGCTATAGGCCCTATACCATCGCGGAGGATGAGCTGCCCAAGGGCGCGGATGACTTTGCCAAGAACGACCACACGGTATTCCACTGGCGCCCGGGCCAGGCCCAAGACAAGGACGGGCATGCGCTCGCCGACGGCGCCCCTGCCGGCCGCGGCACCACCATCCCCGATATTGCCAGCGATTCGGGCAGTGACCTGCATCGTTCTGGCGCCATGCTAGGCGATCGGGTGACCTATAGCTCCGATCACCACCCGCTGTCCTCTGATTCCGGCTCCCTCTTCTGGTCCGACCCTGCCGGCAAGGTAGGCAATGCCGAGTTCCGCACCGATAAGGGAGCGGCAGCCAATAGCGTCGATACCACCAAGGGGTATACCTTCGAATCCTTCGTCAAGATTCCTAAAGACTTCAATGGTGCCCAGCATGGCTGGGGAAGTGCGCTTAGCCGCGACTCTGCGATCAATAAATTAGTCGACGGCTCCGAAGACACGGACCCTACCGTCATGTTTGGCATCTCCAACCTCCGCGAGCTGCGCTGGTGGGCGGAGCCGAAGCAAGGAAGCGGTTCTACCGTATGGTCCCACGAGGTGCCCAAGGACGAGTGGATGCACATTGCCGTGGTCAATGATCCTCAGCGCGATAGCGTGGAGATGTTCATCAACGGCGCGCCTATCTTACGCAACGCGGTAGGTGCCGAAGGTCTTCTCCCGCGCGACCTGCAGTGGGTTATGGGTGGCGGTTTTGATAACCAGCGCCCGCAGGATCCGTGGTACGGCTGGATCGGCGAGACCCGCCTGACCCAGGGTGTTCTGGGCAAGGACGAATGGCTTACCGCCCGTGCACACGGGGACGGCAAACCGGCTGATACTACGCAGCCAGCCGCGGGCAGCTCCGCATCGAGCAACGGCGCGAGCTCCAAGCCCGCAGTTCTGGGGGCAATCCTCGGCATCGCGGGCGTGGCCGGACTCATCGGTCTTGCACTACCGCAGCTGAAGGCCTCAATCCCGCAAATCAACGCGCTCCTGCGCAAGTACCACCTGCCAACCCTGCCTGAACTGGGCTAAAGCAAAGGCCTCGGTTTCCCTGACTTAGTGGAAACCGAGGCCTTATCTCGTTGTGCCCCTGGTGAGACTCGAACTCACACTGGACGGGTTTTGAATCCGTTGCCTCTGCCAATTGGGCTACAGGGGCGCACAGTGTAAAGGCGGATTGCCTTTGACTGTGAAAATAGTAGCGCAGGCACTAGGCGAATTCCTAATTGGGTATTGGTAGCGGGGGAATGCCCACGTCATCCACAATATCTACACCGGGGTGTTCGGATGTCGGGGTGCTTCTCTAGGATGGGGCAGGTGACTACTAATCAGCCTCGACTTCTGCTCATTGACGGCCACTCTATGGCCTTTCGTGCCTTCTATGCCCTGCCGGTGGATAATTTCTCCACCTCAGGAGGTCAGCACACTAATGCCGTGTATGGCTTCTTATCGATGCTCTCTAATATCGTGGCGGAAGAGACCCCCGACGCCATTGCGGTGGCATTCGACGTGGGGCGCAAGACCTTCCGCACTGAGATGTTCCCTGACTATAAGGCCCAGCGCGAGGCCGCGCCGGAGGAATTCAAGGGGCAGGTAGACCTCATTCGCGAGGTGCTCGAGGTACTGGGCATTACCACCCTTTCTCGTGAGAACTACGAGGCCGATGACATCCTGGCTACTCTCGCAACCGAGGCACAGGACTATGAGACTCTCATCGTCACCGGAGACCGTGACTACCTGCAGTTGGTTAATGAGTCCACGACGGTGCTCTATCCCATGAAGGGCGTATCCACGCTCCACCGCTTTACCCCATCCGCGGTAGAAGAAAAGTACGGTCTCACCCCCGCGCAGTACCCAGACTTTGCCGCGCTGCGTGGCGATCCTTCCGATAATTTGCCGGGCATCCCAAAGGTGGGCGAGAAGACTGCCACCAAGTGGATAGTCAAGTATGGAGACTTGGCATCCTTGGTAGAGCACGCCGAGGAAATTAAGGGCGTGGTGGGCAATAACTTCCGCGAGCGCATCGAGCAGGTGCAGATGAACCGCAAGCTCACCCAGATGATTACGGACATGGACCTAGAGGTCGGTCCTGCTGATTTGGCCTTCAAGGAAGCCAAGGTCGCCGACGTTGCCGCCAAGTTCGATGACCTAGAGTTCGGTACCAACCTGCGTGATCGCGTACTCGCCGCCATTCCCAATGATGGTGCTGAGGCAGCGCAGCAAGCCGAGGAAGTCCAAGAGCTAGAAACAGTCATCGACGATGAGCCATTGTCTCAGTGGCTGCCTGGCCGTAAGCACGTTGCAGTTTATGTCCAAGGCGAGGGAAACCCGGGGCAGGGTGATGTTTCGGCGATTGCTTTCGTGGATCAAGAACGCCACGGCCTGCAAGTGGAGCTGGGCGATCTTACTGCCGAGGACGATAAGGCCCTTGCGCAGTGGTTGGCCTCCGATGCGCCGAAGTATTTCCACGAAGCGAAGGCCGCTTTCCATATGCTCGCCGGCCGCGGGATTGAGCTGGCAGGCATCGCTCATGACACGGCCCTTGCCGCTTACCTGTTACGGCCCGGTCAGCGCACTTACGCGCTTGCCGACGTCTACCAGCGCCACCTCCAAAAGACCCTCGGCGCCGCCACGGAACAGCTTTCCCTGCTGGATGATTCCTCTCTAGTGGACCAGGCCGCAGCAATTATGGAGCTTGCAGAAAGGCTCACCGCAGAGCTACAGGAGATTGACTCTTTCGAGCTCTATACCGACCTCGAGCTGCCGCTGGTAACCATTCTGGCGCGCATGGAGGCTACCGGAATTGCCGTTGACGTTGACATTCTCGAAACGCAAAAGGATGCCTTTGTAGAGCAGGTTGCCGAACAAGAGCGCGCCGCCCGCGAGCTTGCCGGCGATGACAAGCTCAACCTCAACTCGCCGAAGCAGCTGCAAACCGTGCTCTTTGAGACATTTGAGCTGCCCAAGACCAAGAAGACGAAGACGGGCTATTCCACCGCGGCCAAGGAGATTGAACAGCTCGCGGCCAAGAACCCCCATCCCTTCCTGGATCACCTTTTGGCACACCGCGAGTACCAGAAGATGAAGACCACCCTGGAGGGCCTCATCAAAACCGTGCAGCCTGACGGCCGCATTCACACCACGTTTAACCAAACTGTGGCCTCTACCGGCCGCTTGTCGTCCACCGAACCCAACCTGCAAAACATCCCTGTACGTACGGAGGCCGGCCGCCAGATCCGTTCTGCCTTCATCGTGGGCGATGGCTTCGATGAGCTCATGACTGCGGACTACTCCCAGATTGAGATGCGTGTCATGGCGCATCTCTCCGCTGACCCGGGCCTCATCGAGGCATACAAGGAAGGCGAAGACCTGCACAACTATGTTGGCTCTCGAGTTTTTGACGTTCCCATTGACCAGGTGACATCCGAGCTGCGCCGCCGGGTTAAGGCCATGTCCTATGGGTTGGTCTACGGGCTGTCTGCCTTTGGTCTATCCCAGCAATTGGGCATTCCGGCGGGGGAGGCAAAGTCCATCATGGAAAGCTACTTCGAGCGCTTTGGCGGCGTGAAGAAGTACCTCGATGAAGTCGTGGTCCAAGCCCGCAAGGATGGTTACACGGCAACGCTCTTCGGCCGTCGCCGCTACTTGCCAGAGCTAAACTCCGATAACCGCCTAGCACGCGAGAACGCGGAGCGCGCAGCGCTTAATGCACCGATTCAGGGCACTGCCGCTGACATTATTAAGGTGGCGATGATTCGCGTAGACCGCGCACTGCAAGGGATGAAGTCTCGCGTGCTGCTTCAGGTACACGATGAATTGGTGGTCGAAGTCGCCCCCGGTGAGGCGGACAAGGTTCGAGAGATTCTCGAGCGCGAGATGGACTCAGCGATCGAGCTGAACGTGCCGCTGGAGGTCTCCGCCGGCGCCGGCAAGGATTGGGATGCCGCAGCCCACTAGCTCGGTTAAATTCTCCCGCCGGGAAAGGGCGCGCCTGAGGCTCGCCTCGCAAGGCCTAACAGTGCGGCGGTGGGAGAGTGCTGAGGATGTGGCCCGCGCTTTCGGCGTAATGCAAGGCCAGGACCTGCACTCGGTGCGCCGGTCACTGGCTTTGCGGGCGAAAGACCATTCGGATGCTGGAAACATTGTGCGTGGGTATCCCATGCGCAATACGCTTTTCGCGGCTTCTATCAAGGACATAGGCTGGATAACCGAACTCTGCGCCAAAGGGCGCAAGGGTGATACCGAGCTGCGGGCAGAGGTAAACAAGCTCATTGGTCGTCCGCTTTCGCGTGCCGAGCTGAAAGAACAGGCTGCCACAGCGTTGCCGGGCGTGCCTTTCTGGCACGTTGTGCGTGTAGCAATGGAAAGCGGTCACGCTGTCTATTCCGGAGCCGATCAGCTCATCACACCGGTGGATCTGCCGGGGCTAGAGGAGACCTTCAATGGCGATAGAGTTGCGGCGACCGTGGAGCTGATGACTCGGTACTTCCGCACTCACGGTCCCGCAACATTGCGGGACTTTGCCTGGTGGGCAAAGCTCCCACAAAGACTGATCCGGCCCGCTGCCGAGAACCTCCCGCCGGACATCGTGCGCTGTGGTGAAAATTCGCAGGACTTTGTTTCTGTCGAGGTAGTGGAAACGGCTGAAGCGCGCAAGAAGCAATCGGTATTGCTGCTGGGAGCATTTGACGAGTACATCTTGGGTTATCAAGACCGTCTATTTGCGATGACAAGCGAGGTCCATGAAGTACTGGTACCGGGAAATCGTGGAGTATTTCGCCGCGCCATCGTGGTGGACGGCCAGGTTCGTGGGACGTGGAATAAGCAAGCCATTGAGGACTTGGGCATGCCCGGCTATGCAATGCGGGAAGTTCAAAAGTTGTGGCGGGATGCGCACTAAGTTTTTAGGTAGCCTTTGCTGTGCGGAAAAAGTTATGAGTGTAAGTCGATAGGCCAAGAAGGGAATTGCCGAGCAGTGACGTTAGAAGAGAAGACGAATAAGTGGATCCTCCGCGTCTTTGAAAGCCTGTGGGCCATTCAAGTAAACTTTCTAGCCATCGATATTGCTGGCCTCGGGCTTGAACGGTTTCTTGCAGAACATAAGGCCTATGCCATCGGGTACGGAATTATTGCGGTGTCGTATGTTGTGGCCGCCATGACCATCGCCCGCGTGGCAGCCAACCCGAAGGTCAGAAGACTAACGGCCGCCGCGGTGATGGTGGTAGCTACGGCACTAGCATTCCTCTTCCCATCTTCTTGGATGTTCGCTGTCCTGGTAGTCTTTGCGCTCCTGTATTACTTGGTGCCGCGAAAAGAAGGCGTGTCCATCTGAGGTCGGCGCTCGACTAGGCAATTGGCCAGCATGTCAAAAGGGGTTTGGCCGAAGGTGAGGACGCAGACGCTCAAAACGCCTAGTAGTAGCGGCATGATGAACGGCAATCCTGTCAGCGTGAGCAGGGAGAGTAGCAGCCAGGAATTGCGGAGGTAGGCCGCGCGCAAGCCGGGGTGGGTAGCGAGGATCTCCAGCTTGAGTGACCATTTTCCCAGTGAAGTTGTCTTCGTCGCCTCGGCCCATACGCGGTAGGCATAAAAGACTAGAGCGAGGGCCACAGCATTGTAAATTTCGAGCGTGTGGCCGGTTAAGGGGGCGTCGGCAAGTGCATTGATTGCCCAGCGCGCCACAACGATGACGGCCGCTGCCAGGAAGGCGTCGATCCACCATGCGAGGCCACGGCGCAAAAGTAGGCCAATTCGATCCAGAAACATGCCCATAGGTTAGCGGCAATTCTGGCAGACGAAAATAATCGTGCCGGGGAAGATTTCGCCTCGCTTTGGCGACCATTGGCCCCAAGTGGTGGTGAGATCCTTAGGCCATTCGGGCTCGATAATGTCCTCGATTAGGAAAGGGCCTTCGCCCTGTAAAGCCTGAAACCAATCGGCGATAGTGCGGTGGAATTCCGCATAGGTCAGGTTGCCATCGCGGTCTTGCTCCAGATAAGCACGATCGAAATAGCTGATATCGGCCGTCAGATCGGCGGGGTCATCAGGGAATATCCAGCGCATCGGGTGGTTGGCTGAAAGGACAAAGCGACCAGTTGGTTTAAGAACGCGGGAGACTTCACTTAGGGCTAAGTCAAGGTTGGCAAGGAAGGGAAAGGCTCCGAAAGCCGAGAATGCGGCGTCGAAGGAGTCGGTGGCGTAGGGGAGTGAAAGCGCATCGGCTTGGGCTAATGGGAGTCCGGGGGCAGCGTGGTTCAGCATGCCGCGGGAGATATCGAAGCCGGTGGCGAAGTGCGCGCGCGACTGCAGCCATTCGGTGCACGGGGCGGAGCCGCAGCCAATTTCGAGGACGGAAGAAGTTGAGACGTCGCCTAGCAAGTGTGCTTGATCTTCGTGGAGCATTTCTGGGCACCAGTAAAAGGAAGAAAGATAGTCGGGGTGCTCGGCGTGGTAACTGGCGGCGTCGCTATCCCAGTAGGCCTGGTTTGCGTGCGAGGGGGAAGTCACGGTGGGAGAAATTCCTTTGCGAAATAGTTGGTCCGTGTATTTGCCCTTTAAGCTGGACAGATGTAGTGTTAGACGGGCGTGTCTATGCCACGGGTTGTTCTAAGCCCCTGTAGGAAGGCTTTAAGCAATTACGAGGCGGGATCGAATATTCCTCTTTTTAGCTGCATTTGCGCAGCTTAGCAAGCTTTTTTCGAGAGACGCGCAGTTGTCCAATTTCGATTTCCTACATTTATTCGGAGCATTTTTTCAATATGCCATCTTCTAACACCCCGCAGGTTGCGATTAACGATATCGGAACCGCTGAGGACTTCCTCGCAGCTGTAGACGCCACCATCAAGTACTTCAACGATGGTGACATTGTCGAGGGTACCGTCGTCAAGGTTGACCACGACGAGGTACTGCTGGACATCGGATACAAGACCGAAGGCGTTATCCCTTCCCGCGAGCTGTCCATAAAGCACGACGTCAACCCGGACGAGGTTGTTGAGGTCGGCGATGAGGTTGACGCACTTGTTCTCACCAAGGAGGACAAGGAAGGTCGCCTGATCCTGTCCAAGAAGCGTGCACAGTACGAGCGCGCATGGGGCGCCATCGAGGAGCTGCAGGCCAAGGAAGAGCCTGTTACCGGTACCGTTATCGAGGTTGTCAAGGGCGGCCTCATCCTGGATATCGGCCTGCGTGGCTTCCTGCCTGCATCCCTCGTTGAGATGCGTCGCGTCCGTGACCTGGAGCCGTACATCGGCCAGGAGCTGGAAGCAAAGATCATCGAGCTGGACAAGCAGCGCAACAACGTTGTCCTGTCCCGCCGTGCATACCTCGAGCAGACCCAGTCCGAGGTTCGCTCCGAGTTCCTGCACCAGCTGCAGAAGGGCCAGGTCCGCAAGGGCGTTGTTTCCTCCATCGTCAACTTCGGCGCCTTCGTCGATCTCGGCGGTGTCGACGGCCTGGTTCACGTTTCCGAGCTGTCCTGGAAGCACATCGACCACCCATCTGAGGTTGTCACCGTTGGTGACGAGGTAACCGTTGAGGTTCTGGACGTTGATCTTGACCGCGAGCGCGTTTCCCTGTCCCTGAAGGCTACCCAGGAAGATCCGTGGCGCGTATTCGCCCGCACCCACGCTGTGGGCCAGATCGTTCCGGGCAAGGTCACCAAGCTCGTCCCGTTCGGCGCCTTCGTTCGCGTCGAGGAGGGCATCGAGGGCCTGGTTCACATCTCCGAGCTGGCTCAGCGCCACGTCGAGGTTCCGGACCAGGTTGTCACCGTTGGCCAGGAAGTTATGGTCAAGGTCATCGACATCGACCTCGAGCGTCGTCGTATCTCCCTGTCCGTTAAGCAGGCAGACGAGGACTACACCGAAGAGTTCGATCCGTCCAAGTACGGCATGGCTGACTCCTACGACGAGCAGGGCAACTACGTCTTCCCTGAGGGCTTCGACCCTGAAACCAACGAGTGGAAGGAAGGCTTCGACGAGCAGCGTCAGGCTTGGGAGGCACGCTACGCAGAGTCCGAGCGTCGCTTCAACCTGCACACCGCTCAGATCGAGCGCAACCGCGCCGCAGCCGCTGAGGCTGCTGAGTCTGCTGAGTCCTCCAACTACTCCTCTGATTCCTCCGATGCAGCTCCGGCATCCGAGACTCAGGCAGAGGTTGGCGGCTCCCTGGCTTCCGACGAGCAGCTCGCCGCACTGCGCGACAAGCTCGCTGGCAACTAAAGCTTCCGCTTAGTTTCCGCTAAGCCTGAAGGCTTGGCTCACGGCCGCGCCCGCTTCATCACCTAGATGGGGTGGGCGCGGCTTTTGTGATCTTTTAGACAGTTTGTGCAATCGTTTGCCGGGATGTTCGTTGCCTTTAGATGGTTGACCAGCGGACAAGCAGTGACAAGTGGAAAAACTCCCTGGCAAGTCCACAAAACGGGCTTTTGTTCATGTGGGAATCCTCTTATACTCAAACCTGACGTTATAGCCAGTGCAGTACTGGTTATAAGTGGTATTTGAACTGAGGAGTAAGAAGTGGCATCTATTAAGGACACTTCCACCCACATCGTTGAGAGTATCGGCGGCGCCGACAACATCACGTCGCTGACGCACTGCGCGACGCGCCTGCGCTTTCAACTGGCCGATGCGGGGAAAGTTGACCAAGAAAAGCTCGATAGCGACCCAGCGGTGCTTGGTACCGTGCCCCAGGGCGCTCACGGCTACCAGGTAGTCATGGGCGGCGGCGTTGCTGACTACTACAACGAGATCATCAAGCAGCCCGGTGTGCATGCTTCCGGCGACAAAGAAGCGTCCTCCAAGAAGGAGTATGACGGTGTTCGCGGTAAGTATGACTGGGTAGATTACTGCTTCGAGTTCCTTTCTGATACTTTCCGCCCCGTCCTGTGGGCATTGCTCGGCGCCTCGCTCATCATCATGCTGCTCATCCTGGCGGACACGGCACACATCCAGGATTTCCGTGCACCGCTGGAGGAGCAGCCGGAAGGCTTCCGTCTGGCTCATGCCATGTTCCAGTCGGTCTTCTATTTCTTGCCCGTAATGGTCGGTGCGACCGCGGCCCAAAAGCTGGGCGCGAATATGTGGGTCTCCGCAGCTATTCCCGCAGCACTTTTGACCCCCGAATTTATGTCGCTGGGTGAGCAGGGCGATACCGTCAACGTGTTTGGCCTGCCGTTGGTCATCAACTCCTATGGCTCCCAGGTATTCCCGCCCATTTTGGCCGCGATCGGCCTGTACTGGGTGGAAAAGGGGCTAAAGAAGATCATCCCGAGCGCAGTTCATATGGTCTTCGTGCCGTTCTTCTCCTTGCTCATCATGATTCCGGCAACGGCCTTCCTGCTCGGCCCGTTCGGCATTGGCGTGGGCAATGGCATTTCCTGGGTCCTGTACCAAATCAATGATTTCTCGCCGTTCATCTTGGCTATCGTCATTCCGCTGCTGTACCCGTTCCTCGTTCCGATGGGCCTGCACTGGCCGCTGAATGTCATCATGATTCAGAACATCGCGACCTACGGCTACGACTTCATCCAAGGCCCGATGGGCGCATGGAACTTCGCCTGCTTCGGCGTTGTTGGCGCGGTCATGGTTATCTCCTTCAGGGAGAAGAACAATGCCATGCGCCAGGTCTCTATTGGTGCCTTCGCAGCGGGCATCCTCGGTGGCGTGTCGGAGCCTTCCCTCTACGGCATCTTGTTGCGCTTCCGCCGCAGCTACTACCGGTTGCTGCCAGGTTGTGCGGTAGGCGGCGCAATCATCGGTATCTTTGATGTCCGCGCTGAGGCCTTCGTCTTTACCTCTGCATTGACCACCGGCGCTATGACGCCGCAGCTGGGCTACGTCCTTGGTATCACGGCTGCATTCCTTACCTCTTTCTTCCTGACCCTGTTCTTCGGCTACCGCACAGCAGAAGAAAAGCAGGCAGACTTGGAGCGCATCGCCCGCGAACAGGGCGAATCTGTGGATGACGTAGCTGCTCGTTCGGAGTTTAAGCCCGCCAAGGCCGACAAGGGAGAGTCCCCGAATGCGGGTGGCGCCGTTGCTGCCAGCGCTGCGGGCGCTGCTGCTACTGGTGTAGCCGCCAAGCAGGCCGGTAAGGACGACATCGTGTTGGATTCCCCTCTAGAGGGCGAGGCAGTTGATCTTTCGGAGGTCCCGGATCCTATCTTCGCAGGCGCAAAGCTGGGGCCTGGCATGGCAGTCCAGCCAACTGGCAATACCGTCTATGCGCCTGCCGACGGCAAGGTGCTCACCGTTCAAAAGTCCGGCCATGCGGTAGGCCTAAGCCTCGACAATGGCGTGCAACTGCTCATCCACGTAGGGCTCGATACCGTGGAACTGGGAGGCGAAGGATTCGACGTGCACGTGGAAAAGAAGCAACGCATTTCCGCAGGGGATAAGCTGATTAGCTTTGACCCGGAGTTCATCCGTTCCAAGGGCTATAACCTGATTACTCCGGTTGTGGTCACTAACGCCACCAAATTCGGCGCGGTCTCCGGCGAAGCCGGCCAGGTTACCCCGAGTGATGAACTGCTCCGCATTCCGCCGAAGCCGGAGGAAGCAGCGGAATAAAGTAACGCTGACACCTATAGCGACAGAGGAACCCCGCATCATCGTGTATGGCGGGGTTCCTTTTCGCGTAGGGTGGCTGCCATGAAACTCATTGGCCTTACAGGCGGTATTGGCAGTGGTAAGTCAACAGTCGCAACGCTCTGCCGCGAACGGGGGTGGCGTGTGGTTGACGCCGATGGCATTGCCCGCGACGTCGTCAAGCCTGGCAAGCCCGCTCTATCGGAGCTGGCGGCAGCATTTGGAGAAGATATTTTGCTGCCGGACGGCAGCCTCAACCGCAAAGAGTTAGCGAAGCGAGCCTTTGCGGACAAGGAACACACTGAGTTGCTGAACTCCATTACCCATCCACGCATCCAAGCGGAAACGCAGCGCCAATTCGAGGAGGCACGTGAAGAAGGCTATGACTTTGCCGTTTACGATATGCCGCTATTGGTGGATAACGGCTTAGACAAAGACATGGACTACGTCATCGTGGTCGACGTGGCCGTTGAAGAGCGCGTCCGTCGCCTCGTTGCTTCACGCGGGTTGGAAGAGGACGATGCGCGCCGTCGCATAGCAGCGCAGGTACCTGATGAGGTGCGATTGGCCGCAGCCACGCACGTCATTGACAACAACGGAACGCTGGAGCAGCTGCGCGCGCGAGCGACCGAGGTCATGAACCGCATAGAAGCGGAGTCCTAGACGCGGGGTCACCCAAACTTTAACCGTTGGGTGGTTAGAGTTCACGCAGTTTCGAAGTTGCGTTAACTTTCGCGTCTTAAGCTACTCGCCGTGGGAACGTGGGATACTGGGCCTTTTGACAATCATGCAGCGCGAGAACTGCTCGCTAGCTTGCGTGATGGCTCGTTCGATCTCAAAGCCTTTCAGAAGTCATGCGCCGAAGAGCCCATGGACTCCGATGACGCGGAAACCATGATCGCACTGGGCGCCTTATTGAAGCTGAAAGCTGATGCGCTGCCGGAAGGAATCCACCGCGAGGATCTTGCGCCTCTGTATACGCCGCAGTCTAAAGCATGGCTGCGCCGTCGCATCAATAGTGCGATGCGCCCAGAGACCTCCTCGGTTTATGCGCTGTGGGAGACCACCGGCGAGCTGGAAGAGTGGCTGCGCACCGCGCAGGACTCCTTGCCGTGAACATAGCTAGCTGCGCCGTATAAGCAGTAGAGTAGTGGGCATGGCTTTTGCTGCTGAACATCCTCTTATTCCAAATTCCGAGCACCGCGTCGTCAGCGAGGTCGAGCGCACCCCAGGTGAGTTTCAGGTTGTCTCTGAATACGAACCGGCCGGCGACCAGCCCGCCGCTATTGCAGAGCTCAATGAACGCCTCAACCGCGATGAGCGCGATGTTGTACTCATGGGTGCTACCGGTACAGGTAAGTCCGCCACAGCTGCGTGGTTGATCGAAAAACAGCAGCGGCCCACGCTGGTGATGGCGCCAAATAAGACCCTGGCGGCGCAGCTAGCGAACGAGCTGCGCCAGCTCCTGCCGCATAACGCAGTGGAGTACTTCGTCTCTTATTATGACTACTACCAGCCAGAGGCATATATCGCGCAGACGGATACCTATATTGAAAAGGACTCGTCCATAAACGAGGACGTAGAGCGCCTGCGCCACTCGGCTACCTCGGCCCTCCTGTCCCGCCGGGACGTGGTGGTTGTCTCCTCCGTGTCGTGCATTTATGGCTTGGGTACCCCGCAATCCTATTTGGATCGCTCAGTCATTATTTCCGTGGACGAGGAGCTGGACCGGGACCGCTTTCTCCGTTTGCTGGTGGATATCCAATACGAACGCAACGACGTGGGATTTACCCGTGGTACCTTCCGTGCCAAGGGTGACACGGTCGATATCATTCCGGCTTATGAGGAACGTGCGGTACGCATTGAATTCTTCGGCGATGATATCGATTCCCTCTACTACATTCACCCCGTCACTGGCGATGTCATCGAGGAAGTAGACGAGGTGCGTATCTTCCCCGCGACCCACTACGTGGCAGGACCCGAACGCATGGAAAAGGCCGTAGCCGCCATCAAAGAGGAATTGGCCGAGCGCTTGGAAGATCTGGAAAACCGCGGCAAACTGCTGGAGGCACAACGGCTTCGCATGCGCACCGAATACGATCTAGAAATGATCGAGCAGGTAGGTTTTTGCTCCGGCATCGAGAACTACTCCCGCCACGTCGATGGCCGTCCGGCCGGCTCCGCTCCGGCAACGCTGCTGGACTACTTCCCAGAGGATTTTCTCACCATCATTGACGAGTCCCACGTCACGGTCCCACAGATCGGCGGCATGTTCGAGGGCGATATGTCCCGCAAGCGCAACCTGGTGGAATTCGGTTTCCGGCTGCCCTCCGCAGTGGATAACCGCCCGCTGACCTTCGATGAGTTTGAACAACGCGTGGGACAAACCGTCTACATGTCCGCCACCCCTGGCGACTTTGAACTAACGTCCTCGGACGGTGAGTACGTGGAGCAGGTTATTCGCCCGACTGGTCTGGTGGATCCGAAGGTTACCGTCAAACCCACTAAGGGCCAGATTGATGACCTTATTGATGAGGTACGCACCCGCATTTCGCAGCAAGAGCGAGTGCTGGTGACGACGCTGACTAAGCGCATGGCAGAAGACCTCACCGATTACCTGCTGGAGCAGGGGATTAAGGTGCGCTACTTGCACTCGGATATCGATACCTTGCAGCGCGTCGAGCTCTTGCGGCAATTGCGCCTTGGCGAGTTTGATGTGCTGGTGGGCATTAACCTCCTGCGTGAGGGACTTGACCTCCCCGAGGTATCGCTCGTTGCCATCTTGGATGCGGACAAGGAAGGTTTCTTGCGCTCTACCACCTCGCTTATCCAGACCATCGGCCGTGCTGCCCGTAACGTCTCTGGCGAGGTGATTATGTATGCCGATAAAATCACCGATTCGATGCAAGAGGCAATCGAGGAGACGGAGCGACGCCGCGAAAAGCAGATAGCCTATAACAAGGAACACGGCATCGACCCGCAGCCTTTGCGGAAGAAGATTGCCGATATCCTTGACCAAGTCTATGAAGACGGCGGGGACGAAGAGTCCAACTCTGACCCCTCTGCAGTGGTGGAGAAGCGGGATATTTCCAGCATGGCTACCGATGAGGTGCAGGCGCTTATCGACGACCTCTCGGCCCAAATGGGGGCCGCCGCACGCGAGCTCAAATTCGAGCTGGCTGGTCGTCTGCGCGATGAGATTGCTGATCTAAAGAAGGAATTGCGTGGATTGAAGGAAGCGGGAATTTAGTTTTCTCCCCCTGAAAGTGATGATTGGCTCCGCGGGTACTTCTCTTAAGGGCTGCGCTAGTTATACTGGATAAGTGCCAGAAGCGCCGTTTAGTTGTCACTGTGAAATAGTTCAACTGCAAGGAGAATAATGCTTACTTATAAAAACATTGCCGTCGGCACCGATGGCTCTGAAACCTCCCTGCGCGCGGTCCGCGCTGCGGCGTCCATGGCACGGGCGTACGACGCTAAGCTGATTATTATCTCAGCTTTTTATAACCACGCTGGATCCATGCTTGGTGCTCCGAGGGGCGACGAAGCCGGTCTGCCCGTTGTAAGTGAGGACATGGCCGGTACCTACCTAACCAATGCCACCCGTATCGCCGAGTCGGAGGGTGCGGAACACATTGAAATCGTAGGGAAATCTGGAGACCCAGTAAAAGCCTTGTTGGAAGTAGGTCAGGACTATGACGTGGACCTGTTCGTGGTGGGAAACCGCGGCGTGAATTCCGTTCGTGGTCGAGTCTTTGGTTCTGTCCCAACGGAACTAACCCACAAGTCAAAGGTAGACGTCGTCGTAGTTAATACCAGCGAGAAACGTTAATCTTTTTTCGTTGTTACACTGGCAGTAATGCCTCTGTAGGCTAAATAAACACTCCGGGTACACACCCACAAAGAAAGGTCATCATGAGCGACTACAACTCGATCGTTGTCGGTACTGACGGTTCTAAGTCTTCTCTCCTCGCTGTAGAGCGAGCAGCTAAGATCGCCGCTGCATTCGATTCCAATCTGATTATCGGTTGTGCTTACTACGAAAACCAGGAGCAGGCTTCTAAGACCCTGCGCCAGGATTCCGTAACCATCTTGGGCGATGAGAAGGCGGAGGCAAACCTCAAGGATGCTAAGGCACACGCCGAGAAGTTCGGCGCTTCCAAGGTCGAAACCGCTGTTCGCCCGGGCACCCCAGTGCAGGCCCTGATGTCCATCGTCAACGACAACGATGCTGACCTGCTTATCGTGGGCAACCGCGGCATCAACTCCCTGACCGGTCGCCTGCTGGGCTCCGTGCCGGCAGACGTTGCTCGCCAGTCCGACTGCGATGTAATGATCGTTCACACCGTCAGCTAAATGCGGTGATTAAAACCCGCCTTGGTCTTGTTGGAAGGCCAAGGCGGGTTTCGTCGTTAAGCGCTGTTTACTCCGCTGGGTGTGCAGCGTTGAATGCGGCGGCAATGGCGTCGCCGTTCGCGCCCTGAATCAAAGGGATAGAGAAGTGGCCCTCCTCATTTGCATCGGCCAAAGGGCTCAGGGAGCCGTGAGAGAGCAACTGCTCTTGCGGGCTCAGATTGCGGATGAGCACAGAGTGGATCCGGTCCGGATGCTCGTTAGCCACATCGCCGTAGGTGAGCGGATCATGCTGTCCGTCATCGCCAATGAGAATCCATTGCATATCCGGGTAGGCAATGAGTAGATTGCGCAGTTGAACACGCTTGTGCTCCTGACCACTGCGGAAAAGTCCCGTTTCCGTTGGGCCCCAGTCCGTCAGCAGCATGGGACCCGCGGGGAAACCATGGTGGGACAGGAATTTCTTGAGCGAGCCAAAGGTATTCCAAGCGCCCGTAGATAGATAAAACACTGGGGCTTGGGGGAAGCGCTGCTGTAGCTGAGTATAGAAATCGGCCATTCCGGGAACGGCCTGCCGCTTGCTAGGGCGCTTGGCCCAGGAATTCCACGCCGCAGTGAGCGCACGCGGCAGCCACGTGACAAGCACCGTGTCATCGATATCGCTAATAATGCCGATCTTGGCCGCCGGATCAACGATAAGTAGTTGGACCTCCACGGCTTTCGCGTTTGCGGCCTCGATTGTTGCCGTATGCCACCCGGGCTCTAATTCGTGGTCATGGACTAGTAAGTCAATGTATCCGTTTCGATCGGTGGTGCCGGTGACAGTCTTTTCCCCAATAGTTACCGAAACGTCGTGGTGTCCTACTTGAATGGTAAGAAACTGCTGGTAGCCGCGCTGACCCCACGTATCCTTCTTGCCTTCATCAGGATCGTGCATGAGGACGCGGCCGAAGATTCTCACCTGATCGGTGGTGCCATAGCCTGTATATCCCACAATCAGGGGCTGCCATCCACGCTGTTGGGAGCGCTTCAAAGTAATGGAGTTAAGTGAGCTTTCAGCTTTGCGCATGATGTCAGATAAGGCCATGGCATAAAGCTTACGGGAGCCTAAAGAACTTCGCCGCAGTCACCAACGAGCGTGAGGGATTGAGTGGCACGAGTGATGCAGACATAGAGGTTCTGCAATCCCTGTGGGGAGGAATCCACGATGCGCTGCGGATCGAGCACGACCACGTGATCAAACTCGAGGCCCTTGTAGCGCTCCGCCGTGGCGGCATCAATAACCGCTGTGAGCCTGCCGTCCTCTTCGCTGTGTACTCCAGGGGTGTAGGTGCCCTGCTCAAGCCGGCGCACCTGCACCCCATCACGGATGGCTGTCGCCGGAATGGCGTCAGGGTTAATCATTTCCAACAGTCCATTGGCCAATTCCGTAATGGGCTGCGGGGTGCGATAGTTGACGGTTAAGAAGTGGTGACGGAAGCGTTGGGCCACGAAGGGCTCGAGGGCCTCGCCCCAGTCATCAACACCTGCCGGGGAACCAGTCTGGGAGGTATCACCCACCAAAGTCATCCACCTCGAAGGGCAGCGGCGGAAGAGCATTCGCCACTCCATAGGCGTTAATTCCTGGGCTTCGTCCACGATGATGTGACCATAAGCCCACGTATGATCTTCGCGGGCACGTTGGGCAGTGGTGCGCTTATCGCGCACCTCCTGGCGGTGCGCCAAGGTTTCGGCGTCGATGACATCGTGGGCAGAGAGGATTTCTGCTTCAAACATGTCATCGTCATTATCTGTGGACTCGGAGGAGGACAAAATATCCAGTGCGTCTTCCGCATCCGCCACTTGCTCGCGCCACGCGGCATCATCGGCTGCCTTCTTTTCTTCAGGGTTGGGCAGACCGATGAGGACGGCAAGCTCGTCTAGCAAGGCCGCGTCCGAATCCGTCCATGCTCGTCCCTCTGCACGGTAGAGCGCTTCTTGGGTTTCCTCGTCATACCCGTGGGCGGCAGAAGCGATGCGCTCTCGCGAGGAGACTAGAGCAGCAAGTACATCGGTGGGGTGTAGTTCGGGCCAAAATTCATCGATCAAGGCTGTAACGGCCGCGTCCTCAGCAAGGTCATCGTGGAATTGATCAATATCGGCGCGGGAAAGGAGATTTTTTCCGCCAAGCGGATCGGCACCTACCTTTTCTGCCATTTGCTGGGCTAGGTCCTCTACGAGGTGCTCAATGAAGGCACCACGCGCTTCATTGTGTGGCTTTCGCGAGCGGCGTGCACGTGTGCGGGCGCTTTTCACCATGCTGGGCGTTACCTCTAGGGCCAGGCCGTCGACTGCCAGTTCACGCGGGTCGTCGGGAAGCAGCTGGTAGTCCTTGACCGCGGTGGAGAGGATTTCCACCATGGCGTCGCTGCCCTTGATTTCCCGAGCCACCAGGTCTTCTTCGTGTTCCGGTTCGATTCCAGGGAAGAGTCCGCCGATGGTGGAGAGCACCACGCCGGTCTCGCCTAGTTCTGGGAGCACGCGCGAAATATAGTCCAAGAAGCTGCTATTGGGACCAACGATGAGTACGCCAGTGGCAGAAAGCAGCTCGCGGTGGGTATAGAGCAGATAGGCAACGCGGTGCAGCGCAACTGCGGTCTTACCGGTGCCAGGGCCGCCTTCTACCACCATCACGCCGCGGGTGTTATCGCGGATAATCTCGTCCTGCTCCCGCTGAATGGTCTCCACAATGGAACCCATGTGGCCCGTGCGGGCTCGCTGCATAGCGTGATAGAGAGCGGATTCGCTCGCTACGCCGGCCTCTTCTTCACGCACGCCGGGACCGGCAAGGACCTCATCATGAATGCCGGTGACGGTGCGCCCCTTGGTGCGGATTTGGCGGCGGGTGTGCACGCCTTCTGGTTGGGCGGTGGTAGCGAGATAGAAGGGCCGTGCCATGGGGGCACGCCAATCTAGAAGGAGCGTGCGATAGTCCTCTTCACGCGCATCGAGTCCCATGCGGCCGATGTAGCGGCGATCTAGGCCTTCCGCGGTGGGATTGTCACCGGGGGCGTCAATATCGATGCGGCCAAAGACCAATCCCATTTGGGCCACATTGAGACGATCCAGCTTGGCTTGGAGCCCGTGGTATTCCGTTTCGCGGCGTACCAAGGCATCTGCGTCCGGGGTGGAGGGATCTACGTCCGCCTGCACCTCATTGAGCCGTTCATTTGCTGCAGCCACCTCATCGTCGAGGCGGGAGAAAAGGCCGTCCACATAATCTTGCTCCGTAGCGATGGCTTCGCGCTCCGAGGAACCTGCGGCCGCCGCGTGCTTTTGGGATGCTGAGTTCACGTGACTCCTTGGTGATTGGACGTTGATGGGGTGGAAGGTGCCGGGCACGCTGTCCGGCGAGGGGGAGAGATGAGTTTAGACCCTGCTGTGACAAAGAACAACGGCCCAGCATAAGGCTGGGCCGTTGAGTCATCGCCGAGATACTCGGCCAAGGAAGATGTGGCTACTTAGAGCGCTTTTCCAGCTTCTTGATAGCTGCCTCGATCTTCTTATTTGCCTCCTGCTGCAGCTTGTCAGCGTGCTTGGAGGCTTTCTTGTTTGCGCGCTTGGACTTGGCGCCATCCAGCTTGGCGACGGCCTTGTCGGCACGTGCCTGAGCCTTGGTAGCTGCCTTCACAGCACGGGTACGGGCGATGTCGCGATTAGCCTGTGCGGTCTCGAGCCAGTCACCCTTATTGTCTTCAACGTAAGTCTTGGCGTTGTCGACCGAGTCCTCAATGAAGGACTTAGCGTTGCCCAGCAAGCCGCGGCCAGACTCCTGCCAATCGTCCTTGTTGTCCTCTACATAGGTCTTGGCATCGTCAACATAGGACTTTGCAGTATCCAGCAGACCACGGCCGGTGGACTGCCAGTCATCCTTGTTGTCGTCTACATAAGCCTGTGCCTTGGCAGAGGTCTCGTTGATCCAGTCGCCGGCCTTGGAAGACAGCTCGTTAGCACGGGCAGAGAGCTCCTCGCGCTTCTGCTCGGATTCAGACTTGGTAGGCAGTGCCTGCTGAATCTTCTTATTCGTGCGCTTGCCGGCCTTCTGTGCGCGCCAACGCAGGGAAGGCTTGCCCTCGGTGTCCTGGGTAGCGATAAATAGGGCGCCGAGCAAAGCGGTGTTGGTAACGAATCCGTTGCGGCGGGATTCCTTGTCTTCCTTGTTGTCTGCTGCCCAGAAGTTATTCTTGCCAATCAGGTTAGGCAGGGTTGCGGCGGCCAGTACCGCAGCGGAAGTGCGCGGTGCCTTGCCCAGAGCCAAGGTGGAGCCGGCGCCTACCTTAGCGCCGCCAATGGCGCGGGTAACTAGTTCTGGGTCATTGGGGATGTAGCCCTGGTACTCAGAAGGAACGGCCTTGCGCACGGTCTTGAGGAAACCCTCGGTCTCCTTGACATGCTCGGACGCGTTGCGCAGGTTGTCTACGCCTTCCCATACAAATACGGATGCCAGCATGGGGCGGGCAAGCTTGCGAATCATAGTCCTTAAAGCTCCTTAGCTCGTTGTTCTAGACCTATCGTGTGCTAGACCATTGTACGCGGAAAACCGCCTTTGGATCACCAGCGGCGTTCCCACCAGTCACCAAGCTTGGGTCGCTCCTCGCCCAAGGTCGTGGACTTGCCGTGTCCCGGGCGCACGATCGTATTGTCGGGGAACTCATCAAAGATGCGCGCGGTGACGTCCTTATATAGACGGACGAAGTCTCCCTCAGAGGTAGTCTTGCCCAGGCCACCGGGGAAGAGGGAATCGCCTACGAAGAGATTGGTGACGCCATCGATGCTTGCAACTAGGGCTGCACCGCCGGGGGTGTGGCCGCGCAAGATGATGACTGGCAGCTGAAGACCCGCGAACTCGATGGAATCGCCCTTGCGCAGCTCCACGTCTACCTCAGCCGGGATGGCGGGGGAATCAAGGAAGGAGGCGTAGTGAGTAGCACCCGTTTCGGACAAAATCTCCTCGAGTGCGCGCACGTGGTCCCAGTGGCGGTGGGTCGTGAGCACCGCGGTAATTTTCACTCCGGCCTTGCGGGCCATGTCGAGGATTGCGGGCGCGTCATCGGCGGCGTCGACAAGCAAGCCCTCTTCGCCCGCCTGAAGGAGGTAGCAGTTATTGTCCATCTCGGACACGGAAATCTGATGTAGCTGAAGCTCGTTAGTCATGTGTCCCAGCCTACGGGTACATTCGAGGGAAGATTGCAATCCCTAGGACTGGAGGTCTGAGCACAGTGGCTGATCGTTTGGTGGTGCGCGGTGCCCGCGAGCACAACCTCAAGGGCGTGGATATCGATATCCCCCGCGATAAAATGGTTGTTTTTACCGGCCTATCCGGCTCCGGTAAATCTTCGCTGGCCTTTGACACCATCTTCGCTGAAGGCCAGCGCCGCTACGTGGAATCCTTGAGTTCTTATGCCCGCATGTTTTTAGGGCAGATGGATAAGCCCAACGTGGAATTTATTGATGGCCTGTCACCCGCGGTGTCCATTGATCAAAAATCCACCAACCATAATCCACGCTCCACGGTGGGCACGATCACGGAGATCTACGACTACCTGCGCTTGCTATTTTCCCGTGCTGGTACGCCGCACTGCCCAAAGTGCGATGCGGTAATTGAGCGCCAAACGCCGCAGCAGATCGTGGATGCGGTGCTGGAACTAGAAGAAAAGCTGAAGTTCCAGGTGCTTGCACCCGTAGTGCGCAAGCGCAAGGGCGAGTTTGTGGATCTTTTCCAAGACCTGTCGGCGCAGGGTTATTCCCGCGTGCGAGTGGATGGAGAGACCCATCAGCTCAGCGATCCTCCCAAGCTAAAGAAGCAGATCAAGCACAATATTGAGGTAGTGGTTGACCGCCTGCAGGTGAAGGCCTCGCAGAAGCAACGCTTAACGGATTCGGTGGAAACGGCCCTGCGCTTGGCCGATGGTCTGGTCACCATCGAGTTCGTAGATAGGGAAGAGCTCACCCACACGTACTCGGAAAAGGCCGCCTGCCCCAATGGCCACACCTTGACCATTGAAGAGTATGAGCCCCGTGCCTTTTCCTTCAATGCTCCGTTTGGTTCTTGCCCGGTGTGTGATGGTTTGGGTACCAAGCTGGAAGTCGATGTTGACCTGCTTATTCCGGATCCGGATGCCCCGGCGGTTGATGCGATTCAGCCGTGGCACTCCTCTCCCAACTCCCGCTACTTTGTCAAACTAGTGGAGGGTCTGGGCAAGGCAATGGGCTTTGACCCTAAGACGCCAGTGAGCGAATTGACCAAGGAGCAGCGCCATGCGCTCATCTATGGCACGGACGAGGAGGTGCAGGTTCGGTACAAGAACCGCTACGGGCGCCAGCGCAATTGGACCGCGCCGTTTGAGGGCGCGACCGGTTTCATTCACCGCAAACTGGAAACGACCGATTCTCAGTCCCAAAAGGATCGCCTGCTGCAGTACACCCGCCGCGTGCCGTGCAGCACCTGTAAAGGCACGCGCTTGAAGCCGGAGATCTTGGCTGTCCGCTTGGCCTCTACTACTCACGGTGAGCAGTCCATTGCGGGGCTGTGTGCGCTTTCGATTGAAGATGCCTCTGAGTTCCTGGACTCTTTGGTGCTGGGGCACCGCGAGGAAATCATTGCCGGTGCGGTACTCAAGGAAACCCAGGCTCGGTTGCGCTTCCTTCTGGACGTCGGTCTGAATTACCTGACCCTGGATCGCGGTGCGTCCACGCTTTCGGGCGGCGAGGCACAACGCATCCGTTTGGCCACGCAGATTGGTTCCGGTTTGGCCGGCGTACTTTATGTGCTCGATGAGCCTTCCATTGGTTTGCACCAACGCGATAACCAGCGCCTTATTAAGACCCTGCAGCGTTTGCGCGATATTGGCAATACCCTCATCGTGGTCGAACATGACGAAGACACCATCCGAGAGTCCGATTGGCTTGTCGATGTGGGCCCGCGTGCCGGTGAATATGGTGGCGAGGTGGTCTATCAAGGCGAACCGGCGGGAATTGAAAAGGTAGAGGAGTCCCTGACTGGCCAGTATCTTTCTGGCAAGAAGGTGCTCGCCGTCCCTGACCACCGCCGCGAGATCGACAAGGATCGCACCCTGAAGGTCGTAGGCGCGCGCGAGAATAACCTCAAGGGCATAAACGTCGAAATCCCGCTGGGAGTGTTGGCATGCATTACCGGCGTTTCTGGTTCTGGTAAGTCCACCGTGGTTAATGAGATTTTGGCCAAGACCTTGGCCAATAAGCTCAACCGCGCCCGCCAGGTGCCCGGCCGCGCCAAGCGCGTCGAGGGCGTGGAGCACCTGGATAAGCTGGTCCAGGTTGACCAGAGCCCGATTGGCCGTACGCCGCGTTCCAACCCGGCGACCTACACGGGCGTCTTTGACAAGATCCGTAACCTTTTTGCCGAAACCCAGGAGGCCAAGGTTCGCGGCTACAAGGCCGGCCGCTTCTCCTTCAAC
The DNA here is from genome assembly GCF_032821615.1 of Corynebacterium tuberculostearicum. Lineage (GTDB taxonomy): Bacteria > Actinomycetota > Actinomycetes > Mycobacteriales > Mycobacteriaceae > Corynebacterium > Corynebacterium tuberculostearicum_H. The sequence continues at coordinate 48,660 of NZ_JAVBIF010000011.1, forward strand.
GTCAAGGGTGGGCGCTGCGAGGCATGCCAAGGCGATGGCACCATCAAGATCGAGATGAACTTCCTGCCGGACGTGTATGTTCCGTGTGAGGTGTGTGAGGGCGCTCGCTATAACCGCGAGACCCTGGAAGTGCACTACAAGGGAAAGAACATCGCCGAGGTTCTTGATATGCCAATTTCTGAGGCAGCGGACTTCTTCGAACCCATTAACTCGATTCACCGCTACCTTGCCACGCTTGTCGACGTCGGCTTGGGCTACGTCCGCCTCGGCCAAGCCGCTACCACACTGTCTGGCGGTGAGGCGCAACGCGTTAAGCTCGCCTCAGAGCTGCAAAAGCGCACCAACGGTAGGACTATCTACATCCTGGACGAGCCGACCACCGGTCTGCACTTTGAAGACATCCGCAAGCTGATGTTGGTCATCCAGGGCCTTGTAGACAAGGGAAATTCGGTGCTCGTCATCGAGCACAACCTCGATGTCATCAAGGCTGCGGACTGGATCGTGGATATGGGACCGGAAGGCGGTGCCGGCGGTGGCACCGTAGTCGCGCAGGGCACCCCGGAAGATGTCGCGCAGGTGGAGGGCTCCTATACCGGTAGCTACCTAAAGGACATGTTGAAGTAGGGACACTGTGAATAGTTACCGCCTCGGCGCCAGCCTGTTGGCAGCGCTCGCTCTGTTTACGGTGAGCGCTTGCTCTGGTGATCCTGAGTCCGAGAACGTCTCAGCACCCGCGACGTCCTCTCCAGCGCCCGACCCAGACTTAGTGCGCACTCAGCTTGATCGTGCAGTAGACAAGACCGCAAAGAAGTACCACGCCAAGGTTGGGGTTGCTATTTCGGCCGGCGATGACACCATTGCTGTGGGCGATAAAGGCAAAGGCCCTGTTTGGTCGACCATAAAGGTCCCTATCGCCATCGCGGCGCTGAAAGACGGCGCAGATAAGAGCTTGGTCGACCTGGCAATCAAGGAATCCGATAACGATGCCGCCTACGCCCTATGGTCGCAGGTGAAATGGCGCGAAGGCTCCGCCGATAAGGCAGTAGAGGAATTGCTCGAAGACTATGGATCACACGCGGATATCCATGACACCGCTTTTGGCTACTCCACGTGGTCATTGAAAGACCAAGCAGTCTTCGGTGCTGAATTGCCTTGCATTGAGGAGGCGGACTACGTCCACAAGGTGCTCAAAGACATTGTGTCCTGGCAGAAAATTGGCCTGTCGAAAGAGAAACGAACCCGCGCTAAAAGCGGCTGGGGCTTGGACGAGGACGACAATGAGTACACCTACCGCCAATTTGGAGTTCATGAGGTTGCCGGCAAGCGCGTCGGCGTCGCGTTATCTGTGGTTACAGATGGCGAGGATTATGCCAAAGCCGAGCCAGCGGTAAAGTATCTCGCCCATGAGTTAGTGGACATCGTTGATAAAGGGGTAGAGAAGGGCAACATTGAACCAGTTGCTCAATGCAAGGACAGCTAAGCGAGTTGCGATTTGGTGGAAAGGGTAGAAGCTGCTATCCTCAATGCCACTACCGCCCATGATGCCTTTTCGAGGTTCGTGGGTCACAAGCGGAGTCTCTCCCACCCGATGCCGCGAACACCGTTCGTAGGATAAAGGTAAAGGTAACCAAGCACTCGTGCTTGGCACTGTGAGAACTCCCGGCTGTCTTTGGCAGACCGGGTTTGATTCGTTTGTGGTCCCGGTAGGTGAACTACTTACTCATACACCCCCTAATCGAGGAGAACCACAATCAGCGCTGAAGCTCGCATCAATGAGCGTATCCGAGTACCCGAGGTCCGTTTGGTAGGCCCCGGTGGTGAACAGGTGGGCATCGTCCGTACCGATGATGCTCGCAAGCTTGCATACGAGGCTGACCTTGACTTGGTTGAGGTAGCCCCGAAGGCAAAGCCCCCAGTGGCCAAGATCATGGACTACGGCAAGTTCAAGTACGAGCAGGCTCAGAAGGCTCGCGAAGCCCGTAAGAACCAGCAGCAGACCGTGGTTAAGGAACAGAAGTTCCGCCCGAAGATCGATGATCACGATTATGAGACCAAGAAGGGTAACGTAGTTCGCTTCCTCGAGAAGGGATCCAAGGTCAAGGTGACCATCATGTTCCGTGGTCGTGAGCAATCGCGTCCGGAGCTGGGTTTCCGCCTCTTGGAGCGTTTGGCTGATGACGTCGCTGAAGTTGGCGTTGTTGAGTCCCGCCCCAAGCAGGATGGTCGCAATATGACCATGGTCTTGGGTCCGGTTCGCAAGGGCAAGAAGTAGACCAGATTCCACGTAGGATTTAAGGACTTAATACTCATGAAGCAGAAGACCCACAAGGGCACCGCAAAGCGTATCAAGGTGACCGGTTCCGGCAAGCTGCGCCGTGAGCAGGCTGGCCGCCGCCACCTGCTGGAGGGCAAGCCGTCCAAGCGTACCCGCCGTCTGAAGGGCACCGAGGCAGTCGCCCAGCCTGACACCAAGCGCGTCAAGCGCCTGCTCGGCCGCGCATAATAGCGCCGAATCAACCCACATCCGCCATCACAATTTGAATTAAGGAAGTATCACTGTGGCACGAGTAAAGCGCTCAGTTAACGCAAAGAAGAAGCGTCGCGCGATTCTGAAGTCCGCTAAGGGCTACCGCGGCCAGCGTTCCCGCCTGTACCGTAAGGCGAAGGAGCAGTGGCTGCACTCCATGACTTACGCTTACCGCGATCGTCGCGCTCGTAAGTCTGAGTTCCGTAAGCTGTGGATCCAGCGCATCAACGCTGCTGCCCGCATGAACGACATCACCTACAACCGTCTCATCCACGGCCTGCGCCTGGCTGAGATCGAGGTTGACCGCAAGATTCTGGCTGAGCTTGCTGTCAATGACTTCGAGGCATTCTCCGCACTGTGCGAGGCTGCTAAGGCTGCTCTGCCTGAGGACGTCAACGCTCCTAAGGCTGCCTAGTTACTAGGAATACAACGCCCGTTTCTCCGGCTTATGTGCCGGGCGAAGCGGGCTTTGTTCGTTTTACACTCTATCTGTCTAGTGAGCTCGGTCTCGCATGCTACATTGAGTCCAGACCACGAGTGACCCCGAGACCAAGGAGCAGATTCCCTGTGACAAACCCAAATGGTAGCTACCAACCAGAAAATGGCGAGTATTCTAGCCAGTCCTATGACAACAACCAGGGGCAGCAGTACAACCCCTATAACCAGCAGGCCGGTTACCAGCCGCAGTACAACCAGGGCTATGCACCACAACCGAATATGGGTTCCTATCCGGTGCAGCAGCAGTATGTGGCGCAGGGACAGCAAAAGTCTTGGATCGCGACTTTGCTTCTGTGCTTCTTCTTGGGCTTCTTCGGCGCGCATAACTTCTATACCGGTCGCACGACCTTCGGCGTAACGCAGCTGGTGCTTAATATCTTGGGCTGGGCTACTTTCTGGTTCTTGCTTGGATTCGCATTTTGGGCCATCGTCGGAATCTGGGTCTTCATTGAGTTCATCATGATCATTGCCGGCGCCGGTGATTACGATAAGGACGCCCGCGGCGTGCCACTAGCTAAGTAGCACTCAACATTGTGATCCTGTTGCCACACGGGCAACAGGATTTTTTGTTTTGCATACGCAGCTGGGTCTGAGTCTGGGGCTAGGCAACTAGTAGGTAGGGTAGGAGCCATGAATTTGGATTTTGACTCTGCCTTTACTGAACGAACTCCGCGCATTGTTAACGCAGCCAAGCTGCACCGTGCGGCTAACCGGAAGAAGGCGAAGCAATTCCTGATTGAGGGAGAAAACGCCGTCGATGCCGCGGTGTCTACAGGCGCGGCTGTCGATGTTTTCGTCACTGAAAAGGCCGCAGAACGCTTCGGTGACATTATTACCGCCTGTGGATACATGGGGGTGTACGTACATCCCATTACCGATAAAGCGGCTAAGCATTTATCTGATACCGCCACCACCACGGGGCTTTTCGCGCTGTGCAAGCCGGTGCTGTGGTCCGCGGGCAAAATCCTTAACGGCAAGCCAAATTTGGTCTCTGTTCCCGTGCTCACTTCGGAGCCGGGCAATGCAGGTACGTTGATTAGGACTTCCGACGCCATGGGAGCAGATGGAGTAATTTTTGCGGGCGAGACGGTCGATCCCCTCAGCTGCAAGGTAGCGCGCGCTTCGGCCGGCTCGCTGTTTCATGTCCCGGTAGCGCGAGACCCCAATATTAAGGACGTCTTGGGGCAGCTGCGTAAATCGGGCATGCAGATTGTGGCTACGGCCGCTGATGGGGAAGTAGACCTCGCAGAGGCAGATCTATCACAGCCAACGGCGTGGCTTTTTGGCAACGAGGCCCACGGGTTGGGCGAGCTACTGGAAGAAGCCGATATGCGGGTGCGTATTCCGCTGCGTGGGCGAGCAGAGTCACTCAACCTAGCGACCGCGGCGAGTATCTGTCTTTATGAGTCAGCGAAGGCCCAAGAACACAGCTAAGCAGATCTCCGAATGAAAAGGGGGTCCCTGGGGCGGTCGGACTAGCCGGGACAGAGTAAGATTGCACGCGTTAGTTTTCGCGCGAGAAGAAGGTACGAAGTACGTGTCCGATACACCGCAGATCGAATTGACCGAAGAGGCTCTTGGGGCCGCGGCCGATAAGGCTATCGCAGCCTTCGACGCAGCCGAAACGCTCGATGAGCTGGCTGCAGCCCGCCGCGAGCACCTAGGAGATGGCGGCTATATTCCGCAGGCTCGCCAGTCATTGGGGCAGCTGCCTAAGGACCAGCGCAAGAGCGCTGGCAAGGCTGTCAACATGGCCCGCGGCAAGATGGAAAAGCGCTTTGCCCAGGTTAAGGATGTCTTGGAGCAAAAGGCTCGCGAGGAGCAGTTGCGAGCAGAGACCGTTGACGTCACCATTCCCACCACCCGCACCCAGACTGGTGCCCTTCACCCAATTACCGCACTCTCTGAGCGCATAGCGGATATTTTCGTCGGTATGGGCTGGGAAATCGCGGATGGCCCCGAGGTCGAGGCGGAGTACTTCAACTTCGATGCTTTGAACTTTAAGCCGGATCACCCAGCACGTACCTTGCAGGATACGTTCCACGTCTCCGGCGAGGGCTCTAAGCAGGTGCTACGCACGCACACCTCTCCGGTCCAGGTCCGCACGATGCTGGAGCGCGATGTGCCGCTGTATATCGCTTGCCCAGGCCGCGTATTCCGCACCGATGAGCTGGATGCCACCCACACCCCGGTTTTCCACCAGGTAGAAGGTTTGGCCGTGGACAAGGGTCTGACCATGGCCCACCTGCGCGGCACCCTGGAGCACTTGGCCAAGGTGCTGTTCGGTCCGGAGACCACGACGCGCATGCGCGTGAACTACTTCCCGTTCACCGAGCCTTCTGCCGAGGTTGATGTGTGGTTCCCCAATAAGAAGGGTGGCGCTGGCTGGATCGAGTGGGGCGGCTGCGGCATGGTGAACCCCAATGTGCTGCGCGCCGTAGGCGTTGACCCAGAGGAATACACGGGCTTTGCCTTCGGTATGGGCCTCGAGCGCACGCTGCAGTTCCGCAATGGCTTGACCGATATGCGTGACATGGTCGAAGGCGATGTCCGCTTCACCCTGCCGTTTGGCGTACAGGCCTAAAACCCAGAAAGGATAGACACACTAATGCTTATTTCCCAAGACTGGGTCACCCGCATCCTGGGCGCTAAGAACCCTGGTTGGAACGTTTCCGCTGCCGATATGGACTCCGGATTCGTGCGCGTCGGTTTTGAAACCGAGGGCTATGCTGCCGTTCCGGAGAGCACCGGTCCGCTGGTCATCGGCCAGGTGGTAGAGATCGAGGAACTTACTCAGTTCAAAAAGCCCATCCGCTACTGCCAGGTGAATGTTGGCCAGGCTAATGGGACGGGTGAGCTCCAGAGCATCATTTGCGGTGCCCGCAACTTCCGCCTGAATGATTATGTCGTAGTAGCTCTTCCGGGCTCGGAATTGCCAGGGGGCTTTAAGATTGCGGCTCGCGAGACCTACGATCACATCTCCAATGGCATGCTGTGCTCCGGTGCTGAGCTCGGTTTGGGTGCACAGGCTAACGGCATCATCGTCTTGGGCGATGACGTCGCCGATAAGGTGGGCGAGGATGCTCGCCCGGTTATTGGGCTGCACGATACCGACTTTGACGTCAACATCACCCCGGATCGCGGCTACGCCCTGTCCGCACGCGGTTTGAGCCGTGAGATTGCCTCCGCTTTCGACCTGGACTTTGCCGATATTGCCGAAGATCCGTCAGTTGCTGGAATTGATACCTCTGCTGTTCCGGCGGCGCAGGGCTCGCTTATCGACGTCACTCTAGACCCCGCGACCAAGGCGCAGCGTTTCGGCCTCCGCAAAGTCAGCGGTATAGACCCGCAGGCGCGTACCCCGTTCTGGCTCGAGCGCGAGCTTATGCTCTGCGGCCAGCGCAGCGTCAACCTGCCCACGGACATTACTAACTATGTGATGTTGCTTTTGGGCGCCCCGATGCATGCATTTGACGCCAACGTTATCCAAGGAAATCTCGTTGTCCGTAATGCCAACGAAGGCGAGAAGTTTGAGACCCTGGATCACGTAAAGCGTGAGCTTTCTGCAGAAGATGTGGTCATCTGCGATGACAATGGCATCCAGTCACTGGCCGGAGTCATGGGCGGTACTACCTCCGAAATCTCGGCGGAGACCACTGATGTTGTCTTCGAATCCGCTATCTGGGATCCGATCACCGTGGCGCGCACCTCCCGCCGCCATAAGTTGTCGTCCGAGTCCTCCCGCCGCTTCGAGCGTGGCGTGGATCCAGCGGTCGTCGAGGTCGCTCTAGACACCGCATGTGCGCTCTTGCAGCAGCTGGCGGGCGGCACCATTGAGGAGGGCCGGCCGCTTATCGGGGACGTCGCCAAGCGCGAGCCTATTGCCCTGCGTACCGCAAAGGCTAGCGAGTATGCAGGCGTTGACTATTCCCGTGAAACCGTTATTTCCCGCCTCGAGGAAGTCGGTTGCGCTGTTGCCGATGAGGGCGAAATGCTGCAGGTAACGCCCGCTACGTGGCGCACCGACATCTCCATGGATGTAGACCTCATTGAGGAGGTCCTACGTCTGGAGGGCTTGGAGGACATTCCTACCGTCCTGCCTACTCCGGCCGGCGGTCGCGGTCTCACCCCAGCGCAGAAGCGTCGCCGCGCTATTGGCCACGGCCTGGCCTATGCCGGTTATGCAGAGGTATTGCCGGCTCCGTTCGTGGCGAACGACACCTTTGATGTGTGGGGCTTGGACAAGGATGATGCTCGCCGCCGCACCGTAGAGGTGCAGAATCCGCTTGAGGCAGATAAGGCCATCTTGTCCACGACTCTGCTCCCGAACATGCTGGAGGCCATCGGCCGCAATGTTGCGCGTGGCCGCAGCGACCTCGCCCTGTATGGTCTGCAGCAGGTGGCATTCAAGCGCGCCGAGGCATCGCCCATGCCTTCTGTAGAGGAGCGACCTGCTGAGCAGGTTGTTTCCGAACTTCTAGATACCCTTCCTGAGCAGCCGCTGCACGTTGCAACGGTGGCCACCGGCAATATTGAGCATGAGGGTCCGTGGGGCGAGGGTCGCGCATATAGCTACGCCGACGCCATCGAATCCGCCCGCCAGGTCGCGCGCGCCGCCGGTGTGGATATCGAGCTGGAGGCTGCGCACGTTCTGCCTTGGCACCCAGGCCGTTGTGCTGCCGTGAAGGTGGCTGGCACCGATGTGGTCTTGGGTCATGCCGGTGAGCTCCACCCGCAGGTCCTGGAGGCGCTGAACCTGCCGGCGCGCACCTGCGCCATGGAGCTGGACGTTACCGCTATGCCATTGGAAGAGAAATTCCCTGCGCCGGTACTGTCCTCCTTCCCAGCGTTGCACCAGGATATTGCGCTCGTGGTGGATGAAGACGTCCCAGCAGAGCACGTGCGCGCCACTGTGGAAGAGGGAGCAGGCGAACTCATCGAGTCCGTCGAACTCTTCGACATCTTCCGTGGCGAGCAGTTGGGCGAGGGCAAGAAGTCCTTGGCCTTCCAGCTTCTGTTCCGTGCAGCGGACCGCACGTTGACCGATGAGGAAGTCAACGAGCACCGTACGGCGGCAGCGGAGCTGGCTAAGCAGCGCTTGGGCGCAGAGATGCGCGCATAGCTTTCCCAAAAAAGGGGCGGTGAGATTTAGCTCACCGCCCCTTTTTCATACATTTTTCCGCTCCTGACGAAGCTTTAACCAGGCATTTTTCTAAATTGTATGAATAACATACGGTCGAGTGTATTTATTGCTATAGTCACCCCTATGACGATTTCAGTAGCAATTGCAGGCGCCACCGGATACGTGGATGCGGAATTTCTTGCGGAAGTTACCCATAAGGGTGACTATCTGCGGCAAGAGATTGAAAAATTGCCGCTTGTAGAACGCGTACGCGGCCGCGGCCTGATGCTCGGCATTGTTTTAGCACAACCGGTGGCTAAGCAGGCCGTGCGCGACGGGCTTGCACAGGGGCTCATCCTCAACGCACCCAGTGAGAATGTACTCCGCCTCACCCCGCCCTTGGTTATTTCCCAAGATGAACTAGACACAGCACTGACAACACTTCGGACGATAATGGAGGAACTGGCATGAGCCTGCGACACTTTCTGGCTGACGACGATCTCAGCCCACAAGAACAAGCAACCGTTTTGGACCTAGCTGAAAGGCTCAAGAAGGATCCCTTTGCGGAGTGCCCACTAGAGGGACCTAAGACCGTGGCGGTGCTTTTTGATAAAACGTCTACGCGGACCCGCTTTTCCTTTGAAACCGCAGTAGCGAATATGGGCGGCAAGGGCATTACCGTCGATACTTCTACGACTCAGATGGGCAAAGGGGAGTCCTACCAAGATACGGCCGCGGTGCTTTCGCGGTACGTGGAGGCAATCGTGTGGCGCACCTTTGACCATGACAACCTCCTCCAGATGGCGGAGACTGCGACCGTTCCTCTGGTCAATGCGCTTTCCGACGACCTGCATCCCTGCCAGATTCTGGCTGACCTGCTGACCTGTCGTGAGAATTTAGGTGACCTCAAAGGAAAAAGGCCGTCTACCTGGGCGATGGCGATAATAATATGGCTAACTCCTACATGATTGGTTTCGCCACGGCCGGCATGGACGTCTCTATTATCGCGCCCGAAGGATTCCAGCCGCGCCAGGAATTCGTCGACCGCGCGCGCAAGCGGGGCAACATCACCATTACCGATGACGTGGATGAAGTTGCAGGCGCAGACGTAGTCATCACCGATACTTGGATCTCTATGGGGCAGGAAAATGATGGCCGCGATAGGCGTACGCCGTTCCTGCCATATCAGGTTGATTCGACCATAATGAGCAAAGCGCATAAGGATGCAATATTCTTACATTGTTTGCCGGCGTACCGTGGAAATGAGGTCACGGCTGAGGTGATTGATGGACCACAGTCGCGCGTCTTTGATGAAGCGGAGAACCGCCTGCATGCGCAGAAAGCGCTTCTTGTCTGGTTGCTCGAAATAAATAAGGAGATCAACTAAGTAATGAACACCCCGACCACCCGCAATGCTCGGCAGGCCAAGATCTTGGAGATTTTGGATCGCAATCGCGTCACTAGCCAGGTGCAACTATCCGAGCTTCTTCTCGCAGACGGCATCGACATCACGCAAGCCACTTTGTCCCGTGACTTGGATGAGCTGGGGGCGAAGAAGGTAAAGCGCGATGGTGGCCGTTCCTACTACGTGGTCGGCGGTGAGCTGGAGCAATTTGAAGACCAGGTGGGCGGCCCCCGTGAAAAGCTGCGCCGCATGCTCGATGAGCTGGTGGTATCCCATGATTCTTCCGGCAATATAGCTATGCTGCGCACCCCAGCCGGCGCGGCCCAGTACCTTGCCAGCTTTATTGACAGGGTGGGGCTGCACGATGTCATCGGTTGCATCGCCGGAGATGACACCATCTTCGTCTTGGCGCGCGAGGGCGTCACGGGCGCAGATCTGGCGGTGACACTTACCACGCGAAATATTTAGACGGTGGTGGTGGCAATCCAGACCACCATCGTATATTATGTGCTTAGATGAATTGTTTCCAATAGAACAAGGAGATTAACCATGTCCGCACGCGTAGTCTTGGCTTACTCTGGTGGCCTTGATACTTCCGTTGCCATCCCATACCTGGCAAAAATGACCGGTGGTGACGTTGTCGCCGTTTCCCTGGATTTGGGCCAGGGTGGCGAAGATATGGAATCGGTTCGCCAGCGTGCACTTGACTGCGGTGCCGTAGAGTCCATCGTTATCGATGCCAAGGATGAGTTTGCAGAGGAATACTGCGTTCCCACCATCAAGGCAAACGGCATGTACATGAAGCAGTACCCGCTGGTATCGGCTATTTCTCGTCCCCTCATTACCAAGCACTTGGTGAAAGCGGCGCAGGAATTCGGCGGAACCCACGTCTCTCATGGCTGCACCGGCAAGGGTAATGACCAGGTACGCTTTGAGGTTTCCTTCCGCGCCCAGGATCCTTCCCTTGAAATCATCGCCCCTGCACGCGATTATGCGTGGACCCGCGATAAGGCCATCGCCTTCGCGGAAGAGATCAACCTGCCGATCGAGCAGTCTGCTTCCTCGCCATTTTCTATCGATCAGAACCTGTGGGGCCGCGCGGTAGAGACCGGTTTCCTTGAAGATCTGTGGAACCCGCCAACAAAGGATCTTTACGCCTATACCGAGGACCCAGGCCTGGGTAATGCCCCGGATGAAATCATCATCTCCTTTGAGAAGGGCATCCCGGTGGCAGTCGATGGCCAGAAGATGTCCCCGCTGCAGATTATTGAAGAGGTCAACCGCCGCGCTGGTGCCCAGGGCATTGGCCGTCTGGATATGGTGGAGGACCGCTTGGTGGGCATTAAGTCCCGTGAGGTCTATGAGGCTCCGGGCGCCATGGTCCTCATCCAGGCCCACGAGGCGCTGGAGGATGTCACCGTGGAGCGCGAGTTGGCCCGCTACAAGCGCTTGACCGATGCCCGCTGGTCTGAGGAGGTCTATGACGGCCTCTGGCACTCGCCGTTGAAGCGTTCCCTGGATGCCTTCGTTGAGGAGTCCCAGGAAAACGTCACCGGCGATATCCGCCTGAGCATGCATGCTGGTACCGCCACGGTCACCGGTCGCCGTTCCGGCCAGTCGCTGTACTCCTTTGACCTGGCTACTTATGACACTGGCGATACCTTCGACCAGACCGCTGCTAAGGGCTTTGTGCAGCTGCACGGCCTGTCCACCCAGATCTCCAACCAGCGTGATCGCGACGGTGGCTTCCCCACCAGCGCGCAGAAGTAGGAGCACATGGAACCGCATAAGACTAATGAGGGTGCCCTATGGGGTGGCCGCTTCTCCGGCGGACCGTCTGAGGCGATGTTTGCCCTCTCTGTATCCACTCACTTTGACTGGGTGCTGGCGCCATATGACGTACTAGCCTCCAAGGCGCATGCCAAGGTGCTGCACAAAGCGGGCCTGCTTTCCGACGTCGACTTGGACACCATGCTCTCCGGCCTCACCGAGCTAGGGGAGAAGGTGGCCTCCGGTGAGTTCCACCCAGCGCCCACGGACGAAGACGTCCATGGTGCGATGGAGCGCGGGCTCATCGAGATTGTGGGCCCAGAGGTAGGCGGTCGCCTGCGCGCTGGTCGTTCCCGTAATGACCAGGTCGCGACCCTGTTTCGCATGTGGGTACGTGATGCCATTCGCGATACCGCGGCTCAGGTGAGTGACTTGGTGGATGCCTTGGCTGATCAGGCAGCAGCACATCCGGACGCCATTATGCCGGGCAAAACTCACTCGCAGGCGGCACAGCCAATTCTGCTGGCGCACGAGCTTTTGGGGCATGCACAGCCACTTCTGCGCGATATTGAGCGTCTGCAGGACCTGGATAAGCGCTTGGCTGTATCACCCTACGGTTCTGGCGCTCTAGCCGGTTCCTCCTTGCAGCTAGATCCGGAAGCCATTGCGGAGGAACTCGGCTTTGATGCCGCCGCGGAGAACTCCTTGGATGGCACTGCGGCTCGTGACTTCGCCTCCGAGACGGCTTTCGTCTTGGCGCAGATTGCCGTCGACATGTCCCGACTTTCGGAAGAAATTATCTACTGGTGCACGCCGGAATACGGCTACGTCACCCTGGATGATGCATGGTCGACCGGCTCGTCCATCATGCCGCAAAAGAAGAATCCGGACGTTCCGGAGCTTACCCGCGGCAAGACTGGACGCCTTATCGGTAACCTCACTGGCCTCCTGTCTACGCTGAAGGCACAGCCGCTGGCCTATAACCGCGACCTGCAGGAAGATAAGGAGCCCATCGTTGATTCGGTGGCGCAGCTTAACCTGCTGCTGCCGGCAATGACCGGACTGGTGTCCACGCTGACTTTCCACGAGGACCGCATGCGCGAACTTGCCCCGCGCGGGTTCACGTTGGCTACCGACTTGGCCGAATGGATGGTTCGCCAAGGCGTTCCTTTCCGCGAGGCGCACGAAGCGTCCGGCGCCTGCGTGCGCATCGCTGAGGAGCGGGGAGTTGACCTAGTGGAGCTCACCGATGAGGAGTTGGCGGGCGTCGACAAGCGGCTAAAGCCTAGCGTCCGTGAAGTACTCACCATCGACGGGGCAGTGGCCTCTCGTGCCACCAAGGGCGGCACCGCTGGTGTCCGCGTGGCTGAGCAGCGCGAGACTGTCCGCCAGCGTGCCGCGGCTGCTCGCTCGTGGGCGCAGAAGCCGCTGCGCTAATTCTCGGTGCGCTTTAGAAACCGCATGGTCTTCGGCCATGCGGTTCTTTTTTATCTCGCTGCGGGGGTGGGAGATTGACCCCCATTCCCAACCTGTCAACTGCGTTGTTGAACACAATGGGGGTAGTGGTGACATGGGTAACAGTGTGGTGCGTTAGTATTCATGCAGGGAATGTGACCTAACAGACTCATTCACCGTAATGAAAGGACGATCTCTCCTATGACAGTAAATTCTCCGCCCACTCCAGCTGGGCCACACGAGAATGAAAAGGCGGTCTACGCCTCGGAAGACCATGGCCTGCAAAAGGGAATGGGCAATCGCCAGCTGCAGATGATTGCCATCGGTTCCGCAATCGGTACCGGCCTTCTCCTGGGCACCGGCGGCCGCCTGCAGGACGCAGGCCCCTTCCTCGCCGTGCTCTACCTCGTATGTGGCTTCTTCGGCTACATCATCTTGCGTTCACTTGGCGAGCTCATCGTCTATCGCCCCAGCTCCGGCTCCTTCGTGTCCTATGCTCGCGAGTTTTATGGCGAAAAGACCGCTTTCGTCACTGGCTGGTTGTACTGGGGAAACTGGGCCATGACCCTGGTGGCGGACGGCACAGCCGTCGCCATCTACATCAAGTGGTTTAGTCAGTACACGTCGTGGCTCGATGCCGTCCCGCAGTGGCTACTTGCGCTCGTGGTCATCTGCGGCATCCTCGTGTTCAATATGCTCTCGGTGAAGATCTTCGGCGAGCTGGAATACTGGTTCTCCTTGATTAAGATCGTCGCGCTGATCATCTTCATGTTGGTAGCCATCGGCGTCCTCATCTTTGGCCACCCGAGTGGCGACCCGACCGGCTTTAGTCTCATTTCTAACTCCGGCGGCTGGTTACCTAATGGCTTGATGCCAGCCGTGATCGTCGTCCAGGGCGTCGTCTTCGCCTATGCCGGCATTGAGCTCGTTGGTACCACCTCCGGCGAGACCAAGAATGTAGAAAAGCACATTCCGCGTGCAGTCAACAACGTGCTGCTGCGCATCCTGATTTTCTACTTCGGCTCCGTGCTGCTGCTCACGCTCGTGCTGCCGTACACCGACTACGTCGCTGATGTTTCCCCATTCGTGACCTTCTTTGAGTCCCTTGGCGTAGGAGCGGCGGCCCCGATTTTCCAGCTTGTCGTTATCACCGCTGCGATTTCCTCGCTCAACGCCGGCCTGTATTCCACCGGCCGCATTATGTACAACATGTCCACCTCCGGCTCCGGCCCGAAGTTCGGCGCTCGCATGTCCAAGTCTGGCGTGCCCTACGGCGGCATCGTCATGGCGGCCATGGTGGGCTTGGTAGGCGTCTTCCTCAACTATGTGGTGCCGGAGATGGCGTTTGAAATCGTGCTCAACCTGGCAGCCCTGGGCACATTGGCGTCCTGGGCGGCAGTTGCGCTCTCGCACCTCAAATTTGTGCGCCTGGCCAAGAGCGGAAGCTACACCCGACCGGGATACCGCTCGCCGTTTGGCGAAGGCGGAGACTGGGCAGTGCTCATCTTCATTGGCCTAGTCATTATCTTGATGGCCTTTGATTATCCAATCGGCACCTTTGCACTTGCATCGACCCTGCTCCTCGTTCCGGTCTTTATGGCAATGTGGTACGCATGGCGCGACCGCATTCGCGCCATCGCGGAAGAGAGGAAGGCCAAGCACCTGCCAACCTCCAGCTTCCCGGCTGCACCGCAAACAGACCTTCACCCAAAGAAATAGAAAGGAACTTTTATGAACCACGCAGTTAAGTTCGTAGATGTAGAGAATATGGCGCGCTGGATTCAGCGCGAAGGCGTAGAAAACATCATTACCGGAATGGTGGACTACCTCGAGGCCGACTACCGCGAGTGGGAGCGGTTCGACAAGATTCCGCGCGTTGCCTCCCACACCCCGTTCGGCGTTATCGAGCTCATGCCTACCTCCAATGGCAAGGAGTACTCCTTCAAGTACGTCAACGGTCACCCATCCAACCCGGCTCGCGGTTTCCAGACCGTTACTGCCTTTGGCGTGCTTGCCGACGTCGACAATGGTTACCCCACCTTCGAAGCCGAGATGACGCTGCTTACCGCACTGCGTACCGCCGCGACCTCCGCCATGGTGGCAAAGCACCTGGCACGCAAGGATTCCAAGCGCATGGCCATGGTCGGTGCGGGTTCCCAGTCCGAGTTCCAGGCACTTGGCTTCCGCGGCGTTATGGGTATTGAGGACATCACCATCTATGACATCGACCCTGAGGCGGTAGAAAAGTTCAAGCGCAACTTGGAGCCACTGGGCTTTAATATCACTGCTTGCTCCAGCGTCGACGAGGCGGTTTTGGGTGCAGACATCATCACCACCTGTACCGCAGACAAGGCTCAGAACCAGATTCTGGCTGAGCGCCACGTCGCCCCGGGCGTCCACCTCAATGCCGTTGGCGGTGACTGCCCGGGCAAGACCGAGCTGGAGAGCTCCATCCTGGACAAGTCCAAGGTCTTCGTAGAGTTCCCAGAGCAGACCCGCATCGAAGGTGAAATCCAGCAGAAGCCGGAAGACTTCCCGGTTGTCGAGTTCTACCAGGTGCTCACCGGTCAGGCCACCGGCCGCGATGACGATGAGCAGATCACGCTCTTCGACGACGTCGGATTCGCCATCAACGACTTCTCCGCCCTGCGTTACCTGCGCGATTCTGTCAAGGGCACCGACCTGGAGTCCGAGATCGACATCATCGCCAACCCGGATGACCCGAAGGATCTCTTCTCCCTGGTTGCAAACGTTCCCTCCCTGCTCTAAGTCGAAGGTGGGGTAGAGGGATCCAACTTCTTCCTCTACCCGCTAAGATAAGACGCATGAGTCTTGACCCGAAGTTGCTAGAGGTCCTTGTCTGCCCGCAAGACAAGGGCCCTTTGACATATCTGGAAGATAAACAGGTCCTCGTCAACGAGCGGCTGGGCATTGCCTATCCCATTGAGGATGACATCCCAGTCATGCTTGTAGACCACGCCCAGAAATGGCCAGCTTAACTTCGACTTTTAGAAAGACCCCCATGAATATCATCGATGAACTGCAATGGCGCGGACTGATCAATCAGTCCACCGATCTTGAGGCCCTGCGCGAGGCATGTGAGAACCCCATCGCGCTGTACTGTGGGTTCGACCCCACGGGCGACTCCCTCCATGCAGGCCACTTGGTCCCACTTATCATGCTGCGCCGCTTCCAAAACGCCGGCCACCACCCAATCGCATTGGCGGGTGGCGCAACTGGCTTTATTGGTGATCCCCGCGACGTCGGCGAGCGCTCCATGCTGAGCGAGGAAGACTTGGCCCACAACCTTGAAGCCATCAAGGGGCAGCTGCGTCGCTTCATCGATTTCGACGGCGAGCAGGCTGCCACCATGGTCAATAACGCCGATTGGACCATGAACATGTCCGTCATCGACTTTTTGCGTGACGTAGGAAAGAACTTCTCCCTTAATACGATGCTGGATCGCGATACCGTCAAGCGGCGCCTCGAGGGCGACGGCATTTCCTACACCGAGTTTTCCTACATGCTCCTGCAGTCCAATGACTTCGTGCAGCTCCGGCGCGAGCGCGATTGCGTATTGCAGATCGGCGGCGGTGACCAGTGGGGCAATATCGTCTCTGGCGTAGACCTAAACCGTCGTATCGATGGCGCCAAGGTCCATGGCCTTACGGTGCCTCTGGTTACCGACGCCTCCGGACAGAAGTTCGGCAAGTCCACTGGCGGCGGAAAGCTTTGGCTCGATCCGGAGAAAACTTCCGCATACTCCTGGTACCAGTACTTCCTCAATGCAGGAGACTCTGTAGTTATTGACTACCTGCGCTGGTTCACCTTCCTGACGCAGGAGGAAATCGCCGAATACGAGCGTGCGGTAGAAGAAGAGCCTTATAAGCGCGCCGCTCAGCGCCGCCTGGCGCAAGAGATGACCGATCTGGTTCACGGTGAAGAGGCAACCAAGGCTGTCGAGCTTGCCGCTCAGGCGCTATTCGGCAAGGCCGAACTTTCCGAGCTGGATGAGAAGACCCTTGCCGGCGCGCTCTCTGAAACCACTGTCGCCGAAGTTGCCGCCGGCGAACCGCGCACCATTGTTGACCTTCTCGTGGCTAGCGGCTTGGCGGATTCCAAGGGTGCTGCTCGCCGCACCATTAAGGAAGGCGGCGCATACGTCAATAATCAGCGCATCGAATCGGCAGAGTGGGAGCCGTCTGCAGAAGACCTCCTGCATGGAAGCTGGCTGGTGCTGCGGCGAGGCAAGAAGAACTTCGCTGGCGCTAAATTGAGCTAAACAGCAGTAGATGACGTCCGTTCCACTCGTTGGAAGGGCGTCATTTTTCAATTTTTGTACGCTGTACTGCGGGTTTGTGTTGTTTGGCGGAGTTGGACTACATTAATCCAAGTCGCCGCGAGGTAGCCGGTTGGTTACTTTTAAGCGAATTTTGTACGGACTTGGTTCGATGATTTGACTTGGTTCATTTGGTTGAGTAAGTTTGTACGAGCCGCCAACGAGAGGTTAACGGGAAGTTAATTTTCTTGTGGTGTGCGGATGATGTTTGAGAACTCAATAGTGTGCCAATGTACTTTTTATTTTTTGTGTGCATGGTTGTGTGTTGATTGGTTTGTCTGCCAATGAGCCTTTAGGTGGTTTGTTGGTTGGTGTGTGCCGGTTGGGTATGTGAAACGCGTACCTATTTGAATGCTGTTTGGTGTTTCGGCTGCATTGAGATGGATTGGTTGGCATGTGATTGTGTTCAACTTTTTTGGTTTCCTCTTTTTGACCCCGTCGGGTTGAGGGAACTGTATTTTTTCTTT
>NZ_JAVBIF010000012.1:0-58730 GCF_032821615.1 Corynebacterium tuberculostearicum
CGTAGAGGGCTACAGCATCACGTTTGAACTGTTCGGAGTACCTAGGCATGGTGGTAGATTACCTTTCTTCCCAACCCAACCGGGCTGGATATCAGGTGTCTACCTAACGGGGGCCAGGTCCCATGCCGTTTTCCTCCTCAGGGATGATGCTGGCCGGAGACGACGGTCGCTAGACTTAAATAGGTAGTTTCCCATTTACAAGGAGAATTTGTCTCATGACTGATGCTGCGGCTCGCGCCGTTGACTTGTTTAAGCAATACGGAAGCGATGACACAGCCGTCGTCGCTCTTGATCATGTATCCATTGAATTCGGTAAGAACGAATTCACTGCGATCATGGGCCCATCGGGTTCCGGTAAGTCGACGCTGATGCACACCATGGCTGGTCTCGATTCGGCGACCTCCGGATCAGCATTTATCGGTGATACCGATATGTCGGCGCTCAACGACAAAGACATTACGGCGCTGCGTCGTGACCGGCTGGGCTTTATTTTCCAGTCCTTTAACCTTGTGCCCACGCTGACTGCGGCGGAAAACATTACGCTGCCTACGGATATTGCGGGTAAGGGCGTCGATAAGCAGTGGTTTGAGGAGGTCACTAGGCGCCTTGGCCTAGCAGAGCGCCTAGAACACCGCCCAGCTGAATTGTCTGGCGGACAGCAGCAGCGCGTGGCCTGTGCTCGTGCATTGGTTTCGCGGCCGGAAATCATCTTTGGCGATGAGCCAACCGGCAACCTGGACTCCAATTCTTCGGCCGAGGTGCTCGACATTTTGCGAACCGCGGTGGATAAGGACAACCAAACAGTGGTCATCGTGACGCATGATGCGAAGGCAGCGTCGTACGCGGACCGGGTGGTTTTCCTTGCTGACGGCAAGCTTGTCAACGAGTTGCACAATCCGACGATGGAGGCCATTCACCAGGTAATGGCGGAGATTGAGGGCTAAATGGCACGCGGAAATGCAATGCGCAGGGTGTCCCTGCGCAATATCGTGGCGCACAAGTTGCGCCTTGGGCTGACAATTCTCGCGGTGGTCTTGGGCACGGCGTTTATTGCCGGCTCGTTTATGTTTACCAATTCGCTGAAGTCTACGTTCGACTCCGCCGTGGATAATCAGTTCCGCGGCGTGGACGCAGTGGTGAGCCAAAAGGACGACAACGGTGCGAAACTGGATGACAAGCTGCGTCAGAAGCTGGCTGACGATAAGGATGTCAAGAACATCAACATCGCGGATTCGGAGACCGTCGTCGCAGCCAATGAGAACTCGGAGGCCTATCAGACTCAGGGCGGTACGGCCAGCGTTGTCCCGTTTTATCCAGAGGATAAGGTCGTTGGCGGTGCCGATAAGCTGAAGGAGGGCGAGGAGCCGAGCGGTAAGGACGAGGTCCTTGTCAATTCCTCCGCGGCGGATAAATATGGAATCTCCGTGGGACAAAAGCTCATTGTGGTTCACCCCGATGAGCAGGATACGGTTACCGTTTCTGGTATCTCGGAGCCCGCCGTCGACCAAGGCGATAGCATCGTGCTGAGCATGTCCGAGAAGGACTACCTGGAGCGCTACGGCGATCCGAGCCAGCTCAAGGTTTCTGTAGCCGAAGGCGTGGATGCGAACGCCTTGGTGGATCACCTAAATGACAAATATGACGTCAAGGCAGAGTCGGGCGAGCGCTTGGCGGAGGAAACCTCTGAGATGATGTCTTCTGCCTTGAAGTTCATTAATTACTTCCTGATTGCATTCGGCCTGATTGCGCTGCTGGTGGGCACTTTCATCATTGCAAATACCTTCTCTATGATTGTTGCGCAGCGTACCAAGGAGTTTGCTCTTCTGCGCGCGCTGGGTGCTTCCCGCCGGCAGATCACAAATTCGGTGGTGGTGGAATCTGCCATCGTGGGACTTCTGGGTTCCATTGTCGGCGTTGTTGCCGGCATGGGCTTGGTGGCCATCATTAAGGCAGTAATGAGCGCGAAAGGAATGCCGTTCGACGGTGGCTTGGGCCTGAGCGTTTCGGCAATCGTAGTTCCAATCATTTTGGGCACTATCGTGACGGTTGTATCCGCGTGGGCGCCGGCACGGCGCGCGGGCCGCGTGCAGCCGGTTGAGGCAATGCGCACTACCGAATCTGCTTCCGGAGCTTCCCTGAAGGTACGCACGATTTTCGGTGCCATTATCTTGCTGGTGGGTATTATTGCGGCGTTGGCAGGCGTGCTTTCCGACGGCGAGACGAACGTCCGCGCCATCCTCGTCGGCCTCGGCGCATTCGGCGTCATCGTGGGGTTCTTCCTAGCCGGCCCTGCTTTGTCGCTGCCTTTGGTACCGACGGTGGGCAAGGCAATCGGTACGCCGTTCGGCGCCATCGGTTCGTTGGCGGCTACCAACTCTCGTCGCAATCCGCGCCGCACCGCCGCCACTGCCTTCGCGCTGACTTTGGGTGTGGCCCTAGTTACCGCTATTGGCATGCTGGGCGCAACGATGAAGTCCTCTGTGGCCGATACCGTGGAGCAAAACATCACTTCTGATTACCTGCTTTCCGGTCCTAGCTCCGGTGAATTCCCGACGCCGAAGGACACAGGTAAACGCGCGGCTGAGGCCGAGGGCGTCGATAAGGTGGTTACCGTCGGTATGGCTCCGGTGGCCGTGGATGGTCAGGCATCGATGGATTATGGTCCACAATTCCAGCAAACGATGACTGCGGATGGAGATCCGTCGTCGATGATTGCGCTCGATATGGTCGAGGGTGATGCCAACTTGGAGAAGGGCTTCATTGCTACCGAGGACTTTGCCAAGGAACACGGCTGGAAGGTAGGAGAGACCTACAAGGTTACTTCTGCGGAAAAGGACAAGAAGGCAGAGGCGAAGCTGGTCGGTACCTTTAAGCCCACCGATGTGGTGCAGAATATGGTGCTCTCGCAGGAGGTAGCTGAAAAGGTTGCACCGGAGAAGTCCTTTACCGTCCAAATGGTGGGCGTCTTGGGTCAAGAAGGCTATGACAAGGAAGAACTGCGCCATAACCTGGAGGATGCGGTCAAGGATCTGGTTGTAGTTCAGGTCAATTCCGGTGAGGAGTATGCGGGCCAAGCTGCAGGCTTTATTGACCAGATGCTCTCCATCCTTTATGGTCTGCTCGCCCTTGCCGTCATTATTGCGGTGTTGGGCATTGTCAATACCTTGACCTTGGGTGTAATCGAGCGCCGCCAGGAGATCGGTATGTTGCGGGCCGTGGGCACGCAACGCCGCCAGATCCGCACGATGATTACCCTCGAGTCGGTGCAGATCGCGCTCTTTGGTGCGGTGATGGGCATCCTCATTGGTCTCGGCTTGGGCTGGTCCTTCATTAAGATCCTCGGTGATGAGGGACTAGACTCTGCGCAGATTCCGTGGGCAATGGTGCTCATTATGCTTGTGGGCTCGGCCCTCGTCGGCATTATCGCGGCAGTATGGCCGTCGCACCGCGCGGCGAAGACGCCGCCATTGGAAGCAATCGCTGACTAGCTACATAGTCTTAGGCCTCTCCTCATCGCATGATGAAGGGAGGCCTTATTGCTTTTATGCGGCCATCCACGCCTTGACTGCCGATACCGCATCCTTGGTCTTCATATCGGGCAGGTAGGCGTGCATGGTGGCCAGCGCGATGGAAGGAAGCTTCAATTCATCGTGATAGCACAGGTACCACGGGTGCTCCTCGGGTTGGAATTTGCGCTTGCTGGCCGCGAGGGTGCGGAAGCCGTAGAGCGGTTCGACTTCTTCCCCAATGCGATTGAGGGCGACGTCGAGCCAGTTAGGCTCGTCAGGCTGTCCAGCCAATGGCGCACCGGACAAGGAGATCCAGGCAAGGCCTTCGGACTGGGCAATGAGCATAGCCTCTGAGATGAGGAGTTCAATTACTCCCTTAAAGCCGTGCTCGTTGCGGCGCATGACGTCGAGAACGTAGCCGGCAATAGCACCGTTTTCGTAAACCGGCATCCAACTGGTCACACCATGCAAAGTGCCATCGGCGGACTCAGCAAGCAAAAGCCGGGTGCCGGTCACCGTCATTTCTTCTAAGCCGCCGAGGGTAAAGCCCATCTCGGGTAGGGCCTTGTCGGAAACCCAGTCCTCGCTGAGTGCGCTAATGCGGGCGGTAGAGGCAATATCTAGCTCCTCCCACGTGGTCCACCGAGTGCTAACGCCTTCCTTCTCGGCTTTGTTTCGGGCCGTGCGCACATTTTGGAATTTCTTTCCTTTGAATTCCACGGATTCGCAGTTGAGGACTGCTTCTTCTGCAACTTGAAGGCGCTTGAGCTGCGGGTGAGCATCCGCGAACTGCGCGTTGACGGAATACCACGCCACGGCCCAGCCTTGCTCGGCGGCAAAGCGCTCGAATTCGGCGCTGATATCGCGGCCGACGGGGGCGCCCAGCGTGAGCGCGATGCCATTGGAGACACGGTAGGCCACATAGGAGTCACCGTGGAAGAAGTACCGGTTGGATTTCCACAGCGTCATAAAGGAAAGATGATCGCCGGTGCCGGATTCGAGCAGGCGGCGGGCCGAGTCGCGGTCGGATTCTTGTGCAGGATCAACGGGCCGAGAAAAGCCAAGGTAGAGCCGGACTGCCAGCAGGATCCAGAAGGCGTTTCCAACCCATAGGTAGATGAACCAGGAAAACATCGTTGCCGGCGCGACGTGGTGGGGAAGGATAAGCGCAACAACGGCCGGAACGAAGCGCAAGGGAGTCTCTGCGAGGATGTCGGCAAGATTTGCTGGGGGAACGGTGTTGTGCAACGAGGCCGTAAGGATCCACAAGCCCGCGCCGAGGGTAGAGGCAAGGATAGCGAAGACAATAGTGCGGGTGAAAAATGCGCGGTTTTCGCGGATCCGGAAGAGCGAATAATTGATAAGCAGCATGAACAGCGCCAAGAGCCAGGGAAGGATGACGAGCACGAGGTTGGGCAGGAGGTAGCTCAGGCGGGCATCGTCCCAAAGCTGGTAGGTCAGCAAGGCGATGGCCAGTATTTGAGTGATAACCGACATCCACCAAGCGAGCACGCGGCCCCGCATGAGACCAAAACACACCACCAGCTGGATGATAAACGGCATGATATTGGCTACCAAGGCGCCGATGCCCTGGGCACGGGCGAGATCGACTGCGGCGGTGCAGCTGGTAGAAGTTAGCGAATCTGTGCAGGCTTGAGTTGCCTCCAGAGCCGAAAGGTGTGGTGCCCACAGGAGCTGTGTGATTTGGGAGAACGGACCTTCGGCCATGGGGTCGAGTGCCACGAAGGCGGGGCCAATGGCTACGCAGGCGATACCGACGGCGAGGAGCACGCGACGCTCCCTGATGGAAGGCGGCGCGGATTCGGGCTTAAAGAGCAATTGGCCAGCCGTAATAGAAAGCATGGCGGCGACGATGCCGAGAACATCTGACATGGTGCCGGAATAGAGCACAAAAGTGGCGGTAAGCACGATAAGCGAAACGCGCAGTCGGCGGCGCCATAGGCGGGGGAGTAAAGCGGAAGCAAAACCAGCAGCACCGGTGATAAAGCCGATAGGGGTGAGGAAGGTATCGCTCAATAAGTCATTGCCCCATCGATTTAGGCCTACGGTCTCAATGCCGCGGGCGAGCACGATGGACAGCGGGACGCTGATGAGCTGGGAGACAACTCCTACCGCCAATGTGCGCAAGGAACCTAAGCGCCATTCAGCGGGAACGAGCCACAGCACGATGAGCACCGACAAGATAATGGCGCCGCCGGGGTGCGCGGTAGTCAGCGCCAGCCAGTGGGAGGTGGGGAAGTCCACTAGGTGAAGCGCCCACATAATGACTAAGACGGCTAGGGAAACGGGAAAGCTGGTCACAATGGTTTTAAGAACGGACATCGTGGGCTCCAATTCCATCGAAGGGATCCTTGATAGCGGTCATTCCACCGCGGCTAGCGGCCCAAGCGAAGGATTCGCGCAGGGCTGGGCGCCACACCTGGAAGGAGTGGCCGCCGGGTCGGGTGCCAAAGTAGGTTTTCATGCCGGCGGCGCGGGCGGCATCGGAAAGCGAGTGCAAAGCATTGACCGAAGCAGTGTCCTTATCGCCAGCGATGAAGATGGCCTGGGTAGAGAAGTGCTTGTGGGCGAGCAAGTGGGCGGGGTCTTGGTCATTGAAAGCGGATTCGTCCCCGGCGAAGAATTTCTTCACCGTCGCCGCGTGGTTGCCAATGGTGGGCTCAGCCTCGCCGGAAATGTCGATGATGGAACCATAGGCTTCGGGGCGGTTGGTGGCGATCTGTAGGGAGCAGGTGCCGCCGTAGCTTAATCCGCCCACCGTCCAGGTGCGCTGATCCGGGTTAACTTTGAATTTTTGTTTAATGGCCTGTGGTACGTCCTGGCTGAGGTAGGTCATTACCTTAGCCTGGGAGCTATCGGCGCAAATGGGGTTGGCGGTTTCAGAGCCGGTGGCGTCCACGGCTATGACGATGGGGCTGCGGCCCCCGTTAGCCGCCTGGAATTGGTCTGCAGTTTCGGCCGCCTCGCCCGAACCGAACCACTGATCTGGGCCGCCCGGGTTGCCGTGCAGGAGCACGATGACAGGCAAGGTGTGGTCCGTCCAGTATGCCGGCGGAATATACGCCGTGGCTTGCCGAGCGGCGAAATGGGAGGTGGTGCCGGGAAGATCCACATGGACGATGGCTGCACCAGACTTGGTGTGGGAAAACTCTTCGTAGCTCATTTCCTTTGCCACAGGGCGCGGGTCAAGGGACGCAATATCTGGATAGGTTTGGTATTCCATGTTGACCATGCCGACCGTGGCCAGAAGGGAAAAGATTCCGGCGGTGACCGTGACAATCTTAGGTTTGCGCACCAGCGCCGCCACGGGGACGAAAGCGGCGAGGAAGATGTACCACGGTACTTGCCAGTGACGGAGTAGGAACCAAGCAATAATGCACAGCAAGGCGGCGATGACCAGTGGCCACACCTTGCGTTGGAGGAGAATGATGATGGCCGCAATCGCGAGGATGGCGTAGAAGATCACGCCATTGATGGGATCCGCCAAAGGCAGATTCAAAAGGAAACTCACGCGAAAAATATTAGGCCTGAGCGGGCCAAAAGTAACTGCTAGTTAGCTGGGAGTTTACCCCTTAAATCCCGTAATAAATGCGGGCCGCCCAGATGGTGCCGCGCCAAGCTAATACGATGCCGAGCCCGATGGTCCAGAAGAGATACTTGCTCAGCCGCCACCATTGCCTGCGTTTGATCATTTCTCCTAGTTCCTTGGCCAGCGTGGACCAGGTGGACAGGCCACCTGCAAGGCCGAGGGCGAGGAAGGGGTGGATGAGGGGGACGTCGGCAAGCTGGGCGAAACCATAAGCCAGGCCGAGGGCGAGGGAACCCAAAATATTCGCCACGAAGGTGCAGTAGGGGGCAGGTAAAAGCCGGGTAAAACCATAGCGGAGGCTGCCGCCTATGAAGCCGCCGAGAAGGACGCAAAGAAGATTCATCGCAGCTTGTCACCCGCCAGGTAGCCGCCCACGCAGCCAACGATGGTGGCTAGAACATAAGCCAGAGCGATGGTCCAGTGCGCCTCGGAGGTCAGGAAAGCGAAGGTAGCGAAGCTAGTGAAACCGCCCAGCACGCCCGTGCCCCAGAATGGGCTGGGGCGGAAGTAGCCCATGAGCGCGCTGCCAAGGATATTGATGATGAGCAGCGGGATCATGCCGCCGCCGAGTGCTACGGAAAGCAAGTATCTGGCAGCCGCACCGAGCGCGGCGCCAGCACCCACGACGAGGAATTGAGGCATGCGCCCTATGTTACTTCCACTTCATTCCTTGGGACTCTACGAACGCGCGCACCTCATCTACCGGCTTAGTGAGCTTGGGGTCAAAGGCTAGGTAGGCCTTGGTTTCGCGGGCCACGAGGCCGGAGAGCAGGAGCAGGCCAATGAGGTTCGGGATGGCGATGAGGCCATTGGCTAGATCGGAGAAGGTCCAGGCAAGCTCGAGCTCCGAGACGGAACCGACAAAAAGCAGGCAGGCGAAGAACATGCGGTAGGGGATAGAAGCCTTGCGGCCGCAAAGGGACTCCAAGGAACGCTCGCCGTAATACGCCCAGGCCATGATGGTGGAAAAGGCGAAGAAGATAATGGAGAGCGAAACGATGGTGCCACCCCAGTCACCTGGGAGTACGCGAGAAAAGGCCTCGGCCGTCATGATTCCAGCCTCGTCGCGGCCCATATCCCAGGTACCGCCCACCACAATGACCAAGCCGGTGATGGTGACCACGATGATGGTGTCAATGAAGGTCTGGGTCATCGATACCAACCCCTGGCGCGCCGGGTGCGGGGTCTTGGCAGCCGCGGCGGCGATGGCGGCGGAACCCATGCCGGATTCATTGGAGAAGATGCCGCGGGCAACACCGTATTGGATGGTCATCATGATGGTGGAGCCCACGAACCCGCCACCCGCGGCGGTGCCGGTGAAAGCATCGCTGAAGATCATGGCGAAGGCGGCGGGGATCTCGGTAGCGTGCGAGAAAATCACATAGAGTCCGCCAAGAACATAAACGATGATCATTAAAGGTACGAAGGCCGCGGTGATGCGGCCGATGGCCTGGATGCCGCCGAGGAGCACGGAGCCGACCAAGACAAAAAGGATCGCACCGGTGGCCGCCGGGGCGATGCCGAAGGTCGATTCCATATTGGTGGCCACGGCATTGGCTTGGGCGAGGTTGCCAATGCCAAAAGAGGCACAGATTGCAAAGATAGCAAAGAAGACAGCTAGCACGGAGCCGAGCGGTCCGGGGATGCCGCGCTTGAGATATTGTTGCGGGCCGCCGGACATCTCGCCCTTGGAGTCGGTGGTGCGAAAGCGTACACCGAGGTATGCCTCGGTGTATTTGGAAGCCATGCCAACCAGGCCCGTAATCCAGATCCACACCAGCGCGCCCGGGCCGCCAATAGACAGCGCAGTGGCCACGCCCACGATATTTCCCACGCCTACGGTGGCGGCAAGAGCGGTGGTCAGCGCCTGATAATTGGAAATATCTCCTTCGGTGGACTCATCATCAGAGTCTGTGGCAAAGACGTGGCGCATCGCCCGCCCCAGCGTTCGGAACTGGAGGCCGCCCAAACGGATTGTCAGCCACAGACCTGTGCCCAACAGGAGCGGAATGAGGATGAATGGTCCCCAGACCACGGTACTGATGGCGGAGAGGATGGAATTAAGCGAGTCCATTCTGTAAATCTAGCGAACTATAGAAATGGAGTAAATTTGTTCATACCCCCAGCCGGGGGAATATCCGTCCTGCGCAATCACCGGGGAAAAGGCAAGCTATAACTATACGGACCCCAACCCCAAGGAGCACGCCATGGCCCACGAGCGCGCCGGCACCCTGGCACAACCATCGGACCTCATCGATATCGCAGAATTGGTCACCGCCTACTACACCCGCACCCCGGATGCGGATAACCCTGACCAGCAGGTCTCCTTTGGCACCTCTGGGCATCGCGGTTCCGCACTCGACTGCGCTTTCAATGAGGCGCATATCCTGGCGATCACCCAAGCCATTGTGGACTATCGCGCGGAGCAAGGCGTTACCGGGGCAATTTTTATCGGCCGCGATACCCATGCGCTATCCGAGCCCGCCATGGTCTCCGCCCTCGAGGTGCTGCTGGCCAATGGGCTGGAGGTTCGCGTCGATGATCGTGGCCGCTATACCCCGACCCCGGCGGTATCCCACGCAATTTTGACCAATCCCGGTACCGACGGCATTGTGATTACCCCGTCTCATAACCCTCCGCGCGATGGTGGCTTCAAGTACAACCCGCCAACCGGCGGCCCGGCCGATGCGCAGGCAACCGATTGGATTGCAGGTCGCGCCAACGACTACCTGCGCGCCGGGCTGGAGGGCGTGAAGCGGACGTCTGTCGCGGGCGTGCTGGACGAGCGCTGCATTAAGCATGACTATGTACACAACTACGTGGCTGACCTTAAGAATGTGGTGGATATGCAGGCTATTAAAGATTCTGGCCTGCGCATCGGCGCTGATCCCATGGGTGGTGCCTCGGTGGACTATTGGCAGGCCATCGCGGATCATTATGAGCTCAACATGACCGTGGTGAATCCAGAGGTGGACTCCACCTTCCGCTTTATGACCTTGGATACGGACGGCAAGATCCGCATGGATTGTTCTTCGCCGGATGCCATGGCCTCGCTTATCGACGCCCGCTCAAGCTTCGACCTTGCCACCGGCAATGACGCCGATGCGGATCGCCATGGCATTGTCACGCCCGATGCTGGCCTGATGAATCCCAATAATTACCTCGCCGTGGCCATCGAGTACCTCTTTAGTCACCGCCCGCAGTGGGGGAATGCCGGTGTGGGCAAGACTTTGGTGTCCTCCTCCATGATTGACCGCGTGGTGAAAAGCTTGGGACGCGAATTGGTGGAGGTTCCCGTCGGCTTCAAGTGGTTTGTGCCGGGATTGGTCGAAGGCACCATTGGCTTCGGTGGCGAAGAATCCGCCGGTGCGTCTTTCCTCCGCTTCGATGGCTCCGTGTGGTCCACCGATAAGGATGGCATCATTATGGACTTGCTTGCCGCGGAGATCACCGCGGTGACGGGCAAGACACCGTCTCAGCGCTATGCGGAGCTGGCGGAAAAATTCGGTGCCCCAGCCTATGCTCGCACCGACGCCCCAGCTAACCGCGAGCAAAAGGCCATCCTCAAGAAGCTGTCTCCGGACAAGGTCACCGCTACGGAGCTGGCGGGGGAGGACATTGTGGCCAAGCTGACGGAGGCGCCCGGCAACGGTGCGGCCATTGGCGGCCTGAAGGTAGCGACGGAAAATGCCTGGTTTGCCGCCCGTCCTTCCGGTACGGAAGATAAGTACAAAATCTATGCCGAATCTTTCTTGGGTGAGGAACATCTCAAGCAGGTGCAAGCAGAAGCACAGGCAGTTGTTTCCCATGTATTAGGGGTTTAACGCTACACTCAACCTCGTGAGTAGCAAGATTAATGGGAAGCTGATGCTTGATGTCATCAGCTTCATCGCCCGCTTTGGCATGGCCTGGGTGTGGATTGAAGCCGGCGTGCACAAACTCGGCAAAACTCTAGACATGACCCAGGCCATCAAAGGCTATGACATTTTTACGCCTGATTGGGCTCTTTACCTAGCAACGGTCATTGGCCCATTAGAAGTTATTGGTGGCGTGCTCTTGCTTCTCGGGCTGTTTTTGCGCAAGTCCTCCATCGTGGCAACCATCGTATTGCTGTTGTTTATGGTGGGCATTGCGCAAGCCTGGGCCCGCGGGTTAGATATTGACTGCGGCTGCTTTGGCTATGACGCCCAAAATCCTGACCGCGGAATGGACTATGCGAAAACGCTGTTGCGTGATGCCGCGTATCTATTCTTTACTATTTGGACTATTAAACGCCCTTTCACCAAGTTTGCCCTTCACCCCTAGTAGGTGGGCAAGGTAGGCTGAATTGGTCCGAGAATTTTCAAAGGCAAGGTTCAAATGAGCAAAGTAACTGACCCGAACGCCAAGGGTGGCAACGGTTTTATCTGGGGAGTCGGTGTACTTCTCGTCATCATTGCCGTTGTTATTGGCTATATCGTGTGGAATGGCAAGCAATCTGATGATGGCATCGAAGACGTCAATATGACTATGGAGTTCAATGATGGTGCTATCACGTTGAGGGGCGAGAGCGCTACGGACGATACCCCTGAGGTAGATCTGTACGAAGATTACTCCTGCCCGCACTGTGCTGAATTGGCTCAGGCTACCGACGGAGACATGAAGAAGGCTATTGAAGAGGGCAAGCTGATCGTTCATGTGCGCACCCTCAACTTCCTGGATGGCAAGGATATTGAAGGCCAGGAAGGCTACTCCACAAAGGCAGCAGCCGCTATGTCGGAGTTGGCAAAGTCCGGCGACATCAAAACCTATTGGAATTTGCGTGACTTCCTCATGCAAAACCAGCAAAGTGTTGCTAATAAGTGGGGCATCGAAGACATTGCTAACCAAGCCAAGGAGCTTGGCGCGGAAGATGATGTTGTTGAGTCCATGAAGGACGTAGACATCAAGCAGGGCAATAAGGTGGCGAAGACCAACTACGACAAGCTGGATAAAGAAACTGGCTCTGTCTCCTCGCCGCGTATTGTTCAAAATGGCAAAGATGTTCCATCCGAGAAGGATCAAAAGGCCGGCAAGAACCTGGGTGACTGGGTAGAAATCGTCACTAAGTAGCAGGCGATTTGGAGAGTTAAATACCCTCCATGTATATTTAAGCGAGTTGCAGCCCACAGGGTTGCACCTCGTTTGAGGGGCTATGGCGCAGCTGGTAGCGCACCACACTGGCAGTGTGGGGGTCACGGGTTCGAATCCCGTTAGCTCCACAATATAAAGGAGAGGAACATTAGTTCCTCTCCTTTTTCTTGTTGCGGAGGGCTAGAGCTCCGCCAGATCCTCATCGAGCATGCGCTGATCGATGGCGATGCCCACGGCCGCGCCGCTGCCCATCGCTTGCGAGACTTGGTCCGGTGAGCTGACCACATTGCCGGCCGCCCACAGGCGCGATACCGAGGTCTGGCCATGCTCTACGCTGACCCACCCGTTGGCTGATTCGCAGCCGGCATCCCGCAGCAGTGCGTCATTGGGCAGAAAATCGGGCCCAGTAAAGCATGCTTCATAGGTGTCTTCTCCAGCAGAGCTGTGCACCTTTACGCCGGTTGGAGTCGCTTCATCTGTTTGGACCTGTGTCACCTCTGCATCGACTACTTTTACGCCCAATCCGGCGAGTTGAGTGCGATCAAGATCGGTGAGCTCAAGGCCGTTGGGGTAGAAGGTCAGAGTACTCGTCCACTTAGAAAGCAGTTTGCTAATGCGGATAGTAAAAGGCGGATTCGCGCCGCCAATGAGCGCAACCTTTTTCCCCTTGACCTCATGGCCGTGGCAATAAGGGCAGTGAAAGAGGCGCGTTCCCCATAAATCACTAAGACCAGGGACATCAGGAAGCTTGTCTGTGAGGCCAGTAGCAACGAGGACATGGCGGGATTCTAGAAGCGTGCCATCGGTGAGTCCTACTTGCCACAGGGCCTGCTCGGAAGGCCGGGAGAGGCTTTCCACGGTGTCGTGGCAAATATTTCCACCAAATTTCTGCAATTCCGCGTGGCCCCGCTCGAGCAGCTCGGTGGGAGCTACGCCATCGAGGCCAAGGATGCCGTGGGCATGGTCACTGAAGCGATTGCGGGGAGCCCCGGAATCGATAACCTGAACATTCCGGTTAGCGCGGGCCAAAGTGATAGCCGCGGCTGTGCCGGCAAAGCCACCGCCGACGATGATGACGTCCGAGTACATTGCTCCTCCTTTATAGGAAGTGGGTAGCATGGTGCGCAGCCGAGTATATGCAGTCAACATCAAAGGGGCTCGCGCGCAGAATGAATCATGATTCCACAGGGTTCTTTACACGCGAAGCGCTCTATGGGGCGTCGCCTGTACAGGCGGTAGGCAGGTTCTTTGTAAAGTACTTCAACTTTCGTGGCCGGGCGTCCATGAGTGAGTTTTGGTGGGTCTTTGGCTTCCTCGTGCTGCTTTCTGTGTCAATCGGCATTATCGACCGGCACTGTGGCGTGGACATTGAGACTATTGCAGAGGCGGTACTTGTGATTCCAGTCGTTTCCTTGATGTGCCGGCGCTTGCATGATTCTGGGCGGACGGGCCTGTTATGCCTGATTGGGTTCATTCCCGTGCTCGGTGGGATTGCGTTGCTCTTTATGATGGCGCTGCCCACGCGCGAGCGCGCGGCGCTTTAAAAATTGCCTTGCCTGATTAGGCTGGGTGACATGCAGACTTTTTCAAAGCGAGTACGCGACACGGATCAAGCAGGTGCCGAGGCAGCCGGACTGCGGTGGCTCGGGGAAGCCACCGACGCGGTGGTCAACGTCGTGAGCGCCGACGGGCTAGAAATCGTTACCGAGCGCGTGGACGAGGTCATGCCCACACCGGAGGCGGCGCGGACATTTGGTGCGGATCTGGCGCGCATGCACCGTGCGGGAGCCGAAGCGTTTGGCGCGCCTCCTGCCGGATGGGAGGGCAAGAACTTCATCGGCAGCATCGAGCAAGACTGTATCCCGACGGATAATTGGGGCGAGTTCTACGTTAACCAGCGCGTATTGCCCTTCGCGGAACTGGCGGGGATAAGTGCGGCGCAATTGGACTTGGTAAGGCGCGCTTGCGATGCCATCGCCGCGCGCAGTTGGGATGTGGCGCCGGCACGCATCCACGGCGATCTATGGGCGGGAAACCTGCTCTTTGGTTCCGACGGCGGAATCATGATCGACCCTGCTGCCCACGGTGGGCATCCGCATACGGATTTGGGAATGCTGGCGCTTTTCGGGGCACCGTACCTGGAAGAAATTTTCCGGGGCTATGGTGTGCCGAAGGACATAGAGAAGTGGATTCCCATGCACCAGCTGCACCCGCTGGCGGTGCATGCGCTTACGCACGGCGCTAGCTATAACCGGCCGCTGGAGCGCGCGGCGGCCGCAACCTTGGAGGCGCTGGGCTAAAGGTTCGGCCCCTGCGGCATGATGCGCTTATGGGAACCGCGGTGCCATAAGGTTTCAATGCGTTCGCGAGCGGCGTCGGGAACCGTCTTGCCCTCCAGGTAGTCATCGATGTGGGCGTAGGTGACGCCGAGGGCCTCTTCATCAGGAAGCTGGGGCTTATCGTCTTCCAAGTCCGCGGTGGGAACCTTCTCCCAGGTAGAGCGCGGGGCACCAAGGTGCTCTAGGAGGGCGGCGCCTTGGCGCTTATTAAGGCCGGCCAGGGGGAGGAGATCCGCCGCGCCATCGCCCCATTTTGTAAAGAAAGCGGTGACGTTTTCCGCTGCATGGTCGGTGCCGATGACTAGCGCGCCGACCTCGCCTGCGATGGCATATTGGGCGGTCATGCGCAGGCGCGCTTTGGTGTTGCCGCGGTTGAAATCGGTGACGTCGGCAAGCTGCAGCGCATCCGCCACCTGTTCGTCGAGGGCCAGGGTGGCCGGTTTGATATTGACGGTGGGGCGGTGATCGGGCTGGATGAAATCCAAGGCAATCTGGGCATCGTCCTCATCGGCCTGCACGCCGTGGGGTAGGCGCACGGCCCAAAACTCCGCGCCGTCGACGCGCTCCACCGCCAGCTGCGCAAGCTTTCCCGCCAAGGTGGAGTCTTGGCCGCCCGAAATACCCAGTACGTAACCCTTGGCACCGGTGGTGCGCAGGTAGTCAGTCAAGAAATCAACGCGGCGCTGGACTTCCGCTTCTGGATCGATAAAGGGGCGTACACCCAGGGCTTTTATGATGGTTTGCTGCAGGTTTTCGGCATCGTTCGACATGACGTTCATGGTAGCCGCCTGACACAATATTGTGCTGTGAATAAGGAAGTTTATGTCAAGGTAGTAGCTGGCATAGCGGCCCTAGGCGGGCTGCTTTTTGGATACGACACCGGAGTGATGTCCGGTGCCTTGCTTTTTATTAGCCCCGCATTCGACATGAGCGCCCACCAAGAGGGGTGGGTGACCTCGATGCTGCTCGTGGGTGCTGCAGTAGGGGCGCTGACGGCCGGGCGCATCGCCGATAGGTATGGGCGCCGCTTCACGCTGATTGCAGGCGGCATCATTTTCGTGCTGGGCTCCCTCTGGTGTGCGCTTTCCGGTTCGGTGGGGATGCTGGCCACGGCCCGCACCTTTTTGGGCTTTGCCGTGGGTGCGGTCTCCATCGTGTCCCCCATGTACATCGCGGAGATCGTGCCCGCCAAGGTGCGCGGGCGCATGGTCTCACTTAATACCCTGGCGATTGTGGTGGGCCAGCTGATGGCCTACCTGGTCAACTCCGCGTTGGCCTCTACCGGCAGTTGGGAGTGGATGCTGGGCCTAGCCGCAGTGCCGGGCCTGGCGCTGGCGCTCGGAATGGCTTTCCTGCCAGAGACGCCGGTATGGCTGGCCACTAACGGGAAAATGCCCCGCGCCCAGGAGATCGCCGGGCGCGCCGGGATGGATATCTCGGAGCTGACCTCGCAGGAGACCGCGCGAAAATCCAGCGGATCCGAATGGAAGGCGCTGAAGGCCAATCGGTGGATGCAGATTACGGTGCTGCTTGCCATGCTGATGGGCTTGACGCAGCAGATTACCGGCGTCAACGCCATCGTGTACTTCGCGCCGACCATGATGAACCAGGTGGGGATTTCCACGGCCAACTCGGTTTATACCTCCATCGTTATCGGCACGGTATCCGTGTTGGCCTGCTGGGTGGGGCTCAAGGTCGTGGACCGCATTGGGCGAAAGCGATTGTTGCTGATCGGCCTGACCGGCAACGTGGTCTCGCTGTTTATCCTCTCCTTTGCCTATTCTCATGCGCAGGACTCCACCGCTATGGCCATGGTCTCGTTGGTATTCATGGCGCTGTTTATCGCCTTCCAGCAGGCTGCAGTGTCGCCTACGACGTGGCTGCTCATTTCCGAGCTGGTGCCACTGCAAGTGCGCGGCCTGGGCATGGGCATTGCGGGACTATCGTTGTGGGCCACCAACTGGGCCGTGGCGCAGTACTTCTTGCCGCTAGTGGAGTGGCTGACTGGCCCGGTGGCGTTTATGGTCTTTGGAGTCTTTGGTCTCATCGCCATCGGCTACACCAAGGTTTTGGTTCCAGAGACTATGGGACGTAGCCTGGATGAGGTAGGCGAGGAGATGAAGTCGCGCTACGAGCGCGAGTCCGCGCCCGTGATGCCTTAGTGTTTTGGTATTGACGGCCGTGTGAGGTAACATTTTTCCTCGTGTCATGGCTGGGGATTCCCAGTCCGTGCTTTACTTATTCAACCGCATGTAGATTGCGCATAACGAAAGGAGCGCCCGATGAAGGTCCGTAAGTCCCTTCGGTCGCTGAAGAAGAAGCCGGGCGCCCAGGTTATTCGCCGCCACGGTAAGGTCTTCGTGATCAACAAGAAGGATCCCCGTTTCAAGGCTCGTCAGGGCTAATTGAGACGCGATTCCATCCGCTCCCTCCGGATTTCCGGAGTGGGGCGGATTTTTTATGCGTGAGCTCTGGCACAAAAGGATACATTCTCTTCAGCCCCGGTGAGCATAAAGGCAAATATATGAATATAATTATTTTGTCTATTCATGCCGTGAGAAAGAAGAATAATGTCCCAGCGAATCGTTGCCGCGCTTGTCGCTGCCGCCCTTGGGTTATCCGCCCCTACTGCTAATGCCTCTCAGTCGGAGTGGGAGTCCTCTGTTCCAGAGTCCTTTGGGATCAATGACCCTTCCTGTGTGCCTTCTGGCCAGATTGTTGAGCCGGTGGTGCTACTGCATGGCACCTATAACAATGCGGGTGTGTGGAAAAGCTTGATTCCGATGTTGAAGGATCAGGGGGCGTGCGTGTGGGCCTTTGACTATGGCGCCGATGATGTCACCTTGCAGAATATGATTCCAAGCGTCAAAGCCATCGCGGACCTGGATGATTCGGCCGCGGAAATTGCGGATCAGGTGGACTATGTCCGCGAGATCACTGGCTCGGACAAGGTGAACTTGGTGGGCCATTCCCAAGGCGGTATGCACATCAAGACCTATACCCAGATGCACGATGGGGCCGACCACGTCTCCCATGCGGTGGCGCTGGGCGGCAACTTCCACGGCACCACGCTTAACGGGCAGGGGGAGGCGCTCTCTAAAATCATTGCCTTCGCACCGCACCTCGCTGCTTTCCTGGCAAGTACGGCCGGCATCCAACAGGTGGTGGGTTCGGAATTTATGCAAAGGCTCAATGCGCTGCCGGACACCGCGCCAGGCGTGCTCTACACCTCCATCTACTCGCCAGCGGATACGACGGTAACCCCGAATAGCTCCTCGCAGCTGGCAGCCGTTGACGGCGCCGATGTGGTCAACCTCGACCTGGGCGAGGTCTGCGGTGTGTCTCCCCGGCACGACAAGCTGCCGACCGACCCGACGGTTTTGAGTCAGGTCATTTTTGGGCTGAAGCGTGCCCCGGGGGAGGGGCCGGACCCGGCGACCTGTGCCTCTGAGGGGGCGCCGATAAGCGGGGCCTAGAGCGGGCCGCCGGCCCCTTAAATGTGAACTTTGGCACACAAAATGGTGAACTCCAGGTAAACCTGCAGGAATCCCATTGGTGTAGTTTCATGGCTGTCCGTAGGTGTGGTCAACATGTGGGGTCCGGGGGTGTGCCATCCTGGGAATACCACGGCTGTAACTACTACATATTGTGTTAGTTGCGGGTATTTCCCCCAAAGTATAGTGTCGTTGATGTTGCTCAGAGCGGCGCAGGAAGCGCCCGTTTAGGCGGGAAAACGCTCCCCGCTCTGACGAATTTTTCAATGCAGGAGCTTTAAGGATCTATATGTCTATCACCGTTTACACCAAGCCAGCATGCGTCCAGTGCAATGCCACCAAGAAGGCCCTCGACCGCGCCGGTCTCGATTACAACTTGGTCGATATTTCTGTTGATGATGAAGCCCGTGACTACGTCATGGCACTGGGCTACGTTCAGGCCCCGGTAGTTGAGGCTAATGGCGAGCACTGGTCCGGTTTCCGCCCTGACCGTATCAAGGGCTTGGCTTCCCTGACCGCATCCGCTTAGGGGAGTAGGGGAGGCCAGTAGCGATGTTGGTCGTGTATTTTTCCTCCGCGACGGAAAATACGCACCGGTTCGTGCAGAAACTGGGCTTTCCTAGTGCGCGCATCCCGTTGCGCCGCACGGACGAGCCCCTCAAAGTCAACGAGCCTTATGTTTTGGTGTGCCCCACCTACGGCGGGGGTGCGTCCATTAGCCACCAGAACTCTCGGCCGGTGCCCACACAGGTAATTAAGTTCCTGAACGATGAGCACAACCGTAGTTTCATTCGCGCGGTGATCGCGGGTGGCAATAGCAATTTTGGTGCCGACTTTGGCAAGGCTGGTGACGTCATCAGCGCCAAATGTAAAGTGCCCTATGTATATCGTTTCGAGTTGCTGGGAAACGATGACGATATAAAAATTTGTCGTGAAGGTTTATTGGCTAACGCCGCCGAGCTTGGGCTCGAGGCTGCGGCCTAGCGCCCACCACGACTTAAATAAAGATCCTGATTTTTAGAAAGGCCTTGTCAGCTGTGAGTACGCAATTGGGGAAGACCGTCGCCGAGCCAGTAAAGCCAGAGGAGCAGTTGGATTACCACGCTCTGAACGCGATGCTGAATCTCTACGATGCTAACGGCAAGATTCAGTTTGAAAAAGACCGCGAGGCCGCTAACCAATTCTTCCTGCAGCACGTTAATCAAAACACGGTCTACTTCCATGATCTGGAAGAAAAGATCGATTACCTGATTAATAACAAGTACTACGACCCGCAGGTCATCGAGCAGTATGATTTCTCCTTTATTAAGGAGCTGTTCAAGCGCGCTTATTCCTATAAGTTCCGCTTCAAGTCCTTCCTAGGCGCGTATAAGTACTACACCAGCTACACGCTGAAGACCTTTGATGGCCGCCGCTACCTCGAGCGCTTTGAGGACCGCGTGTCCATGACCGCCCTGTTCTTGGCAGACGGCGACGCAGGCTTGGCCGAGCACCTCGTAGACGAGATCATGACCGGTCGCTTCCAGCCGGCTACCCCGACCTTCCTCAACGCCGGCAAGGCCCAGCGCGGCGAGCTCGTTTCCTGCTTCCTGCTGCGCATCGAGGACAATATGGAGTCCATCGGTCGCTCCATCAACTCCGCGCTGCAGCTTTCCAAGCGCGGCGGCGGCGTGGCCCTCCTGCTGTCTAATATCCGCGAGTCCGGTGCACCAATTAAGCACATTGAGAACCAGTCGTCCGGCGTCATCCCCGTGATGAAGCTGCTGGAGGATTCCTTCTCCTACGCCAATCAGCTCGGTGCCCGCCAGGGTGCCGGTGCGGTCTACCTCAACGCGCACCACCCGGACATCATGAACTTCCTGGATACCAAGCGCGAGAACGCGGATGAGAAGATCCGCATTAAGACCCTCTCGTTGGGTATCGTCGTGCCGGATATCACCTTTGAGTTGGCTAAGCGCAATGATGATATGTACCTCTTCTCGCCGTATGACGTCGAGCGCGTCTATGGCAAGGCCTTCGGTGACATCTCCGTCACCGAGCACTATGAGGAGATGGTGGAAGACCCACGCATCCGCAAGAAGAAGATCAACGCCCGCCACTTCTTCCAGACCGTGGCAGAGCTGCAGTTCGAGTCCGGTTACCCGTACATCATGTTCGAGGACACCGTAAACCGCGCGAACCCGGTGAAGACCTCGTGGATCAACATGTCCAACCTGTGCTCGGAGATCCTGCAGGTCAACTCCGCCTCCGAATTCAACGCGGACCTGACCTATGACGAGCTGGGCAGCGATATTTCCTGCAACTTGGGTTCCCTGAATATCGCGATGACCATGGATTCGCCGGACTTTGCCAATACGGTGGAAACCGCCATCCGCGGCCTGACCGCCGTGGCGGATAAGACCTCCATTGACTCCGTGCCGTCCGTGCGCCGTGGTAATGATGAGTCCCACGCCATCGGCTTGGGCCAGATGAACCTGCATGGTTACTTGGGCCGCGAGCACATCGAGTACGGCTCGGAAGAAGGCTTGGACTTCACCAACGCCTACTTCGCGGCCGTGCTGTATGCGGCGCTGCGCGCCTCCAATAAGATTGCCCGCGAGCGCGGCGAGTACTTCACGGAATTCCCGCAGTCCGAGTATGCTTCCGGCGAATTCTTCGACCGCTACGATCCGGAAGAGTTCAAGCCGAAGACCAAGAAGGTGCAGGAGCTTTTCGACGCCTCTTCGATCCACACCCCGTCCGCCCAGGATTGGGAGGACTTGAAGCAGGAAGTGGCTAAGCACGGCCTGTATAACCGCAACCTGCAGGCGGTGCCGCCGACGGGCTCGATTTCCTATATCAATAACTCCACCTCGTCCATCCACCCGATTGCCTCCAAGATCGAGATTCGCAAGGAAGGCAAGATCGGCCGCGTCTACTACCCGGCGCCGCACATGGATAATGACAACTTGGAGTACTTCAAGGACTCCTATGAGATTGGCTACGAGAAGATCGTCGATACTTATGCCGTAGCTACCAAGTATGTGGACCAGGGCCTATCGCTCACGCTCTTCTTCAAGGACACCGCGACCACCCGCGATGTCAACCGCGCGCAGATTTATGCGTGGCGCAAGGGCATTAAGACCTTGTACTACATCCGCCTGCGCCAGATGGCGCTGGAGGGCACCGAGGTCGAGGGCTGCGTATCCTGCATGCTCTAAACCGCAGGTAGGGCGCCTCGCTGCACGTCGTGGGGAAGGACGTGCAGCGAGGCGCTTAGCCGTTTTCTGCCCGGGTGCGGTCGAGAATGGTGCGGGAGGTTTCTTCGGCGGCGTCGGCAAGCCCGGCATTAATGGCGCGGGCCAGCTCCATGTGCAGCTGTGTGGTGCCGCCGATGGGGTCGCGCTTGCGGGATCCAAAAACCGACTTGCCCTTGAGCATCGCCACCAGGGAAGGGGCGAGTGCGGCCAGCATCTCATTGCCGGAGGCCCGCAGGATGAGGGTGTGGAAGCGCAGATCGGTTTCCAATTCTTCGCCCACGCGCGGAGACGGGGTGGATTCCAGCTCGGCCAAGCGCGCGGCGAGGCGCAGCAATTCCGCCCGCTGCTGGGCGGTGGCATTGCCGGCAGCCAGACGTGCGGCCACCGGTTCGATGCCAAGGCGCAGCTCGTTGAGCCGAGCCACTTGCTGCCCGCGCGTTTTATCGTTGTTTAAGCGCCAGCCAATGATCGCCGGGTCATATACCGCCCACTTTTCCATCGGTAGCACCGTGATGCCCACGCGGCGCCCAGAGCTCACCATGCCGAGGTGCTCCAGGGCGCGCATGGCCTCGCGGGCCACAGTGCGGGAGATGCCAAAGCGCTTTTCGACGTCCCCCAGCCGGAACCGCTCGCCCTCCGCGAGGTCTCCGCTCACGATGTCCGCGCCGAGTTGATCCACCACGGAGCCGAGTAGGGGAGGGGTGGCGCTCATGGTGGGTGAATCCTCTCTGTGCGGGCACTCGGTATAGCTGGGATCAGTATAGGCATGAGGCATCCACCACAATGATTTAGAGGGCGGGCGAATTGGGTATGCTGGGGAGCTAAAAGTGTCCGTATTATGTATTGGAGTGACGCCGCGTGTCGCACGAGTACGATGACTACGTTTCTAGTCATGAAAAGCCAGTTAAGGCCATTAACTGGAATAGCATCCCGGATGAAAAGGACCTCGAGGTTTGGGATCGCCTCACCGGTAATTTCTGGCTGCCAGAAAAGGTCCCCGTCTCCAATGACCTTCCTAGCTGGAAGACGCTGACGGAGAAGGAAAAGGAAACCACCATGCGGGTCTTTACCGGCCTGACGCTGCTGGATACCATCCAGGGCACTGTGGGTGCGATTTCCCTCCTTCCGGATTCCCAGACTCTGCATGAGGAAGCGGTCTACACCAATATCGCCTTCATGGAGTCCGTGCACGCCAAGTCTTATTCCAATATCTTTATGACCCTGGCGTCCACGCCGATGATCAACGATGCCTTCCGCTGGTCCGAAGAAAACGAGAACCTGCAGAAGAAGGCCAAGATCATCTTGTCCTACTACAAGGGCGATGATCCGCTGAAGAAGAAGGTGGCCTCCACGCTGCTGGAGTCCTTCCTGTTCTACTCCGGCTTCTACCTGCCGATGTACTTCTCCTCCCGCGCGAAGCTCACCAACACCGCCGATATCATCCGCCTGATCATCCGCGATGAGGCTGTGCATGGCTACTACATTGGTTATAAGTTCCAGCAGGCGTATAAGCAGCTGGATGAAGAGCACCAGGCGGAGCTGAAGGAATACACCTTCGACTTGGTCTATGACCTCTACGACAATGAGATCGACTACACCGAGGATCTCTACGATGACCTGGGCTGGACCGAGGACGTTAAGCGCTTCCTGCGGTACAACGCCAATAAGGCACTGAATAACTTGGGCTTTGAGGGGCTCTTCCCAGCCGATGAGACCCGCGTTTCCCCGGCTATCTTGTCCTCCCTGTCGCCGAACGCCGACGAGAACCATGACTTCTTCTCTGGTTCGGGTTCGTCCTATGTCATCGGCAAGGCTGAGGACACCACGGATGATGACTGGGACTTCTAAGCATTCCCGCTGATCAGCGTGGTCTAGCGGCACACCTTCTGTTCGAACTCAACCGAAAGGTTGATAACGAGCGGGGGTGTGTTTTTGCGTTTTGGGGCCGCACAATTCGGCGCGGCTGTGACATATAGCACGGTGTATTTCGGGCGAAAACCGTAGCCGGAAATAGTGGCCGCGCCACGTGCAGGGGCAATGTGGCAGATGTGGTCAGTGGTGAGGCTTGTCCTTGCGGCGAAGTATTGGGGGAAGCTGGAAAGAACAGGGGAAAATGGCCTAATATAAGGCGAGTAAACCTAGGTGTAGGTGGAGTCTGTCCACAGACACTTTGTTATTCAGGAGGATTTTATGACCGCTGTGGCGCCACGGGTCGACGATTACGTCGCCCCCACACGTCCAGAGCCAACCGGTAACGCGAAGACCGGTTCAAAGGCTTGGGTATTTCTAACCACCACCGACCACAAGCAGCTGGGCATCATGTACTTGATCATGTCCTTCAGCTTCTTCTTCCTCGGTGGCTTTATGGCACTGTTGATCCGCGCGGAGCTGTTCACCCCGGGTCTCCAGTTCTTGTCCAATGAGCAGTTCAACCAGCTGTTCACCATGCACGGCACCGTGATGCTGCTGCTGTTTGCGACCCCAGTTGTGTGGGGCTTTGGTAACTACATCCTGCCGCTGCAGATTGGTGCGCCGGACGTGGCCTTCCCGCGTCTGAACGCCTTCGGCTTCTGGGTTACCCTGCTGGGCGGCACCGTGATGCTGCTGGGCTTCGTTACCCCAGGTGGTGCAGCTGACTTCGGCTGGACCATGTACATGCCGCTGGCTGATGGTGTCCACACCCCGGGCATCGGCGCGGATATGTGGATCGTCGGCGTGGGCGCTACCGGTGTCGGTACCATTGCCTCCGCCGTCAACATGATTACGACCATCCTGACCTTGCGCGCACCGGGCATGACCATGTTCCGTCTGCCGGTTTTCAGCTGGGCTGTGTTTACCGCATCCGCCATCGTGCTCATGATTTTCCCACTGCTGACCGCTGCGGCACTGGGCGTTCTGTATGACCGCAAGCTGGGCGGCCACATCTACGATTCCGCTAATGGCGGCGCCATCCTGTGGCAGCACCTGTTCTGGTTCTTCGGCCACCCTGAGGTTTACGTCCTCGCGCTGCCGTTCTTCGGCGTTGTATCTGAGGTCGTTCCGGTCTTCTCCCGCAAGCCGGTCTTCGGCTACATCGGCCTGGTCTTCGCGCTGCTGGCCATCGGCTCCCTGTCCATGGCTGTGTGGGCACACCACATGTTCGTCACCGGCGCTATCCTGCTGCCGTTCTTCTCCTTCATGACGTTCCTGATTGCGGTTCCAACCGGTGTTAAGTTCTTCAACTGGGTGGGCACCATGTGGAAGGGCCACATCACCTGGGATACCCCGATGATCTTCGCCATGGGCTTCATGGCTACCTTCCTGTTCGGCGGCATGACCGGCGTTATGCTGGCATCCCCGGCCCTGGACTTCCAGCTGGCTGAGTCCTACTTCCTGATTGCGCACTTCCACTACACCCTGTTCGGTACGGTTGTGTTCTCCGCCTTCGCCGGCTTGTACTTCTGGTTCCCGAAGATGACCGGCCGCATGCTGGACGAGCGTCTGGGAAAGATTCACTTCTGGTTGACCTTCATCGGCTTCCACGGCACCTTCCTGGTTCAGCACTGGGTCGGCAACATGGGTATGCCGCGTCGTTACGCTGACTACCTGGAGTCCGATGGCTTCACGGTCTTCAACCAGATTTCCACCATCTTCTCCTTCGTCCTCGGCGCTTCCGTTATCCCGCTGGTGTGGAACGTATTCAAGTCCTGGCGCTATGGCGAGATTGTCACCGTGGATGACCCATGGGGCTACGGCAACTCCCTCGAGTGGGCAACCTCCTGCCCGCCGCCGCGCCACAACTTCGTGTCGCTGCCGCGTATCCGCTCCGAGCGTCCGGCCTTCGAGCTGCACTACCCGCACATGGTTCAGCGCATGCGCGAAGAAGCACACGTGGGTAGCCACTAAAGCGATACAACTCGCTAAAGCACTCCTGACTTAAGCCGCCTCCCAGCCCACCAAGGGCCGTGGGAGGCGGCTTTGGCGTATCTTATTTGCCCCACGTGCGATAATGGGCGGCGTGAGTCCCCAAACTGATACCTATGCCGTCGTTACCACCACTGGGCCGGACAAACCTGGGGTCTCGGCTGCCTTCTTCCGCGTGTTGGCGTCTTATAGCGCCGCGCTTGTCGACGTCGAACAGGCCATCTTTTCCGGCCGTATCACCCTCGCTGCCCATACCCGCATTCCCAGTGCGCGTGCCGAGCAGATTGCACAGGGGTTGCGCAATACCTTGAGCATCTACGGGCAGCAGGTATCCGTGGACGTGCGGGAGGAGGAATCTAGCGCGCGAGCTCGCTCCACGCATGCGGTGGTCCTCATGGGAACGGAAGTAACCGCCCACCACGTAGAGGAGGTCGCCCGCGTATTGGTCAACTTCGATGCCAATATCGATCGCATCCGCGGGCTTTCCACCTCTCCGCTGACCGGACTGGAGCTTTTCTTGTCCCTCCAAGGTTCCGCGGCACCCGTACGCCAGGCGCTGGCAGAGCTGGCACAGCAGATTGGCATCGACATTGCTATCGAACCGGCGGGTCTGGGCCGGCGTTCCAAGCGCCTCGTCTGCTTCGACTGTGATAGCACCCTCATTCAAGGCGAGGTCATCGAGATGCTGGCCGCGCACGCCGGCATAGAGGAAGAGGTCGCCGCCATCACGGCCCGGGCTATGCGCGGCGAATTGGACTTTGAGGAGTCCCTGCGCGAGCGCGTGGCCGTTTTGGCCGGCCTGGATGCTTCCATCCTTGATGAGGTAGCCCGCGAGATACAGCTGACCCCCGGTGCCCGCGAGACTATTGCCACGCTCAACCGCATCGGTTATCGCACCGCTGTGGTCTCGGGCGGGTTCATCCAAGTCCTAGAGGGCCTAGCCGCAGAAATGCACTTGGACTACGTCCGCGCCAATACTTTGG
Organism: Corynebacterium tuberculostearicum; assembly: GCF_032821615.1. Taxonomy (GTDB): domain Bacteria; phylum Actinomycetota; class Actinomycetes; order Mycobacteriales; family Mycobacteriaceae; genus Corynebacterium; species Corynebacterium tuberculostearicum_H. Next base: position 26,190 of record NZ_JAVBIF010000012.1, read on the forward strand.
AGATCGCCGATGGCAAGCTCACCGGCCGCATAACCGGCAAGGTGGTTGACCGCAAGGCCAAGGAGGAATTCCTGCGGGAGTTCGCCGCGGATTCCGGAGTGGGCATGCGCCAGACGGTTGCCGTGGGCGACGGGGCCAATGACATCGATATGATTACCGCCGCGGGGTTGGGGATTGCCTTTAACGCTAAGCCGGCGCTGCAAGAAGTGGCGGATACCTCGGTAAATCACCGGCGGCTGGATGAAGTACTACAGATTTTGGGAATTCCGGCCGAGGAGGTTGTTCGTGGATAAGTTTGAAATCGCCCACCAGCGCTTGGTAGAGGCTTGTGACTCGCGCTCGTGGCGCGATGACCCAGAAAACCCTGACGAGCCCGCCACCATCCAAGCGATGCAGATTGCGCTTAACCTGCCAAAGCAGGAGCCGCCGGCGCGCACGGAAGTGCTGGAGGCGGCCGCTCGCGCCGTTGTGGCCGTGTGCTTGGACGAGCGCGCGGGGGAGGACGGGGCCTTCGCCCACGCCCTGGGACAGTGGTATGGCCACCGCATCCGCAAAATCGCCCGCCGGGCGCGCAATAAGGCCTGGCGCGATGTGCAGAGCCTGCCGGGCGTGACTGTGGCGGACCGTGCCCGGGCCTTCGCGCCTTCGGCCGTGGGGGAGGTGGATCCGCTCATCGGCAAGCTGCAGATCGGGCACACTGAGCTTGCCTATGATGAGCCGGGAGCCCCGCTTGGCGACGCCCCCGTCATCTACGTCGACCGCAGCCTCGACATGTCTGCCGGCAAGGCCGCAGCGCAGGTGGGCCACGGTTCGATGATGCTCGCCGCGGCGATGTCGGTGGACGAGGCCCGTGCCTGGGCCGATACCGGTTTTGAGCTTTCGGTGCGCGAGGTGTCCGGCGAAGATTTTCGCACGGCCTGCGCGCAGGATGGCGCCGTGGTCATCGTGGACGCCGGGTTTACGGAGATTGCGCCGGACTCGGCTACCGTGTGCGCCCTGCGGCGACCAATCGCTTAAGCGCGCCGCGCACCGTATCCGCGTCGGTGGTCTGCCAAAAGCGTGGCATGGAGGCCTTGAGGAAGCTGCCGTAGCGCTTATACTCCAAGCGGTTATCGAGTACGGCCACCACGCCGCGGTCGGTCACGTGGCGCAGCAGGCGGCCTGCGCCCTGTGCCATGAGCAAGGCGGCGTGGTTGGCGGAGACCTCCATGAACCCGGAGCGGCCCGCAGCATCGGCCGCTTGGGCGCGCGCCTGCATCAGGGGATCGTCCGGCCGGGGGAACGGAATGCGGTCGATGATGACCAGCGAACAGGCCGGCCCCGGCACGTCCACGCCTTGCCATAGGGTAAGCGTGCCGAAGAGGCAGGAGTTTTCCTTTTGGGAGAATTTCTCTACCAGGGCGCCGATGGAATCCTCGCCTTGCACGAAGAGGTCAAAGGGGATGCGCGGCTTGAGGGCGGTGGCCGCCTCTTCCGCCGCGCGGCGGGAGGAAAACAGACCAAGCGTGCGCCCGCCGGCGGCCATAATGAGCTCGTAGATCTCATCGATGGTTTCTTTGGGCAGGCCGTCGCGGCCCGGCGTGGGTAGGTGTTTGGCGGTATACAGGATGCCGGATTTGGCTGGGTCGAAAGGCGTGCCCGCGTCCAAGGTGTCGTAGGTGCCGCTCGGCATGCCCCACTGGGCGGCCATGGCATCGAAGCGGCCGCCGAGGGCGAGGGTGGCTGAGGTCAGCACCACCGTCTGCTCCCCAAAGAGGTTTTCGCGCAGCATGTGGGCGATGGAGAGGGGCGCCACGGCGAGGGTCTCGGCGTCGCTGCGCGGATCGCGCTCGAGCCAGACGACGTCGTCTTGCTTGGCCGGGTCATCGGTGGCGAAAACCTCCAGCATGCGCGCTACGGCCTGCGCGAGGTCGGAAAGGTGGTTGCTCAAGTTTTGGCGCTCGGCGTTTTTCTCTGGGTCGTCGGTCGCTTCGCCTTCTGGTGCGCGAGAAATGAGGGACTTAACCCGCAGGAATTCGTCGGCAAGCGCGCGCAGATGCCCCTGGGAGGTTTCATCCAAGTCGGTCCAACGGCCGGGCTCTTGGATTTTCATCAGGTCATCAAATTCCTCGGCCAAGTCCGAGAGGCTGCCGGCATTTCCCAGCGACTTCGCGCGGTTGGCGGCCATCTTGATGGCGCGGGTAGTAATCTCCGCGGTGGACACGGAGGTGATGCGGCCGTCGAGCTCGTGAGCCTCATCGATAATGGCGACGTCGTGCTCCGGCAAGATATTTGCTTCAGAAACCGCGTCGATGGCGAGCATGGCGTGGTTGGTGACCACGATATCGACGTCGGCAGCCGCCCTGCGAGCCTCTTCCGCAAAGCAATCCGGCCCGTGCGGGCAGCGCGAAGCACCTAAGCACTCGTTGGAGGTTACCGATACCGCCCGCCACACTAAGTCCGGCACGCCCGGCTCTAGGTCATCGCGGTCACCGGTGTCGGTTTCCTGCGCCCACTCGTGGATACGGCGCACGGCCTTGCCGCGGTGGGAGATCTCGGATTCGTCGATAAGAGCTTCCGGGTCATCCGGGGTAGCCGCAATCTTATTCATGCACAGGTAGTTATTTCGGCCCTTCATGATGGCGAAGGTGGGCGTACGCTCCATCACAGGGGCGAGGGCCTTAGTAAGCCGCGGCAGATCGCGCTCCACCAGCTGGCGCTGCAAGGCTAGGGTCGCGGTGGAGACGATGACGGTGGACCCCGAGTTCATCGCATGCCGGATAGCCGGGACCAAGTAGGCCAGCGATTTACCGGTACCGGTACCGGCCTGCACTGCCAGGTGGCGCTCCTTTTCGAGCGCGGCCGAGACGGCCGTGGCCATGCGCACCTGGCCTTCGCGCCGGCTGCCGCCCAGCGCATCAACGGCTTTTCCCAGCAGCGTTTCCGTGTCGAGGTTTAGGGGCTCATCTGCGTGCTCACTCACCCCACACAGTCTAGCGGCCTACTTTTTAAAGCCCACCATCCGCGTGGGCACGGCCGCTTCATCGCGGGAGAGCGCCAGGCCTTCCCATGGCAGGGTCTTGCGGGCCTGATCCAAATACTCGCGGGAGGCATGCAGATCAGGCAGCCCGTCGACGATGTGGCCATCGCGCATGAGCGGAATGGTCATCTCGCGGGTATCGAGCTGGCCGGTATCCGGCGCTGGTGCGTCGAAGGGGTAGACGATCTCTTCTACCGCCACACCTGAGGAACGGTAGGTGCGCAGCGCACGCTTGGCACCGCCGACGGATTGCTTGGAGGAAGAGCGCTTTGCCACCGGGATGCCGTCTACCTCTACGACCTTGTAGACCATGCCCGCGGTGGGCGCGCCGGAGCCGGTTACTACGGACGTGCCGACGCCGTAGGCGTCTACTGGATCGCCGCGCAGGCCAGCGATGGCGAACTCGTCGAGGTCGGAGGAGACCACGATATTGGTGTTGTGATTGCCCAAATCATCCAGCTGCTTGCGCACGCGGCGGGTGAGCGCACCAAGGTCACCGGAATCGATGCGAACGCCGCCGAGCTTCGGTCCGCCTACCTTCACTGCGGTCTCGACGCCCTTGGTGATGTCATAGGTATCGACCAACAGCGTGGTGTCCACACCGAGGGTGTCGATCTGGGAGCGGAAGGCGGCCTCTTCGTTCGGGGTGCCATCCGGGTTGGTATGCGCCAAGGTCCAAGAGTGGGCGGCAGTGCCGGAGACCGGAATGCCGTAGCGGTAGCCCGCCTCCAGGTTGGAGGTGGCATTGAAGCCGGCCAGGTAGGCCGCGCGGGCGGAGGTTACCGCCGCATACTCGTGGGTGCGGCGCGAGCCCATCTCGATAATGGGGCGGCCGTCGGCCGCCGTGACCATGCGGGAGGCGGCCGAAGCCACCGCGGAATCGGCGTTCATGATGGACAAGATGACGGTCTCCAAAATCAAGCATTCCCCAAAGGTGCCGCGCACCGTCAGAATGGGGGAGTTGGGGAAATAAAGCTCGCCCTCGCGGTAGCCGTCAATCTGCCCGGAAAAGCGATAGTGGCGCAGATACTCCTTGGTCTGCTCATCCAGGAAGTCCATCTCCGCTAACTGATTGGCCGAAAAGCGGAAATCCTCCACTGCGCGCAGGACGCGTTCGGTGCCGGCAACGACGCCATAGCGGCGCTCATTGGGCAGGCGGCGGCCGAACACCTCGCAGGTGACCTGGCGGTTTGCCGAGCCATCGCGCAGCGCGGCCTGGAGCATCGTTAGCTCATATTTATCCGTGAGCAGTGCAGTAGAGCGATCATTAGGGATAGCTTTGTCATTCACGGGAGTGATAATACCCACTGACTAGGTGCTTTTCAGGGGTTTAGATTCTTTGGCGCCGGAATGTTTGAAGCCAGATTGCGCGGGCCCACAATAAATTCCCAAATATGGTTAGGCTAGAGGGCATGAAGGCGCAATTTCCTGTAGTCCGGATGAGCTCTCCCATGGCTACGCCCGAATTGGATGAAGAACTCGACGTAGACGTAGCCACGAGCGAGAACCTGCCGTGGATGTGCATCGTGTGGGATGACCCCGTCAATCTGATGAGCTATGTGTCCTATGTATTCCAAACCGTATTGGGCTATGACAAGAAGCGGGCCAATGAACTCATGATGCAGGTCCACACCGAGGGCAAAGCGGCCGTGTCCAGCGGCGAGCGCGACAAGATTGAAGCGGACGTGAAAAAGCTCCAGATCGCCGGTCTGTGGGCAACGATGCAGCAGGCAGGTTAAATAGATGCAACCGTGGAAGAAAAAGAAGTCCCTCATGCGCGCGCCGAAGATCACGGCCGTATTCGAACCAATGGAGCGCGAAGTACTGGGCGATCTCACTGCCACCGTCTCCGAGGCGATCATTAAGCGCGCCCAGTCCGCGCCTAAGGACGAGCTGGCAGAGATGCTGGACATGCCCACCGGCCACACCGAGGCCCCAGACGATCCCTCACTGGCCCGTCTCTTCCCGGACTTTGAAATGCCCGGTGATGAGGAATATGAAGGCGATGCCTCGCTGCTGCGTTCCCTGCATGAAAACGACATTGCGCGCGCCAAGCTGGAAAACCTGCAAGTAATTGGCGCCGCCCTCGGCCCTACCGGTGGGGTAGAGGTCACTATCAACGAGCAAGAGGCCCAAGCCTTCGTCGCCGGCCTCAACGACCTCCGCCTCTTTGTCGCGGCGGGCGATGTGGCCGATAACAACCTGATGTCTGACCGCGATAGCCTCGTGGAATGGCTGGCTTTTTGCCAGGATTCGCTGCTGCAGGTGCTGATGGACTAATGCTGGACGGCATGAGCATCGGGCACTATAGCGGCACCGATACCGGAGTCACAGTGCTCTACTGCGGGCCCGGCGGAGCGCTCGGCAGCGTCGACGTGCGCGGCGGCGGCCCAGGCACCCGCGAAACGGACCTTTTACAGCCGCATAATACGGTCGAGCGCGTCCACGCCGTGGTGCTGGCAGGTGGCTCCGCCTTTGGCCTAGCCGCTGCCGACGGCGTGATGAATGAGCTGGCAGAGCAAGGGATCGGCTTTCCCGTCTTCGGCGAGGATAAGCCCGGGCCGCGCGTTCCCATCGTTCCCGGCGCCGTCATTTTTGATCTGCTGGTCGGACCTTCCCGTCCTGGGCCGGAGGAAGGCGCAGCCGCGCTGCGAGCCGCGCTCATAGGCAGCGACGAATCAATGGGTTCGGTGGGAGCCGGCGTGGGTGCTACCGCGGGCAAGCTGCGGGGCGGCTTCGGGCTGGCCACGCGCCGGGTTCGTGACTACGAGGTCAGTGCCGCGATGGTTGCCAACCCCGTGGGCGAGGTCATCGAGCCGCAGTCCGGCCGGCTGTACGGCGCGCCGGGGCGCACCCCGGTCAATGCTGCCGCCTACCGCGCCTTGCCGCACCCAGCGGAGTCCAAGCTCAATACCACCATCGGCGCCGTGCTTACCGACGCCCCCGTTACCACCGCCCAAGCCCAGCGCCTGGCCATGACTGCCCACGATGGCATCGCCCGTGCGGTACGTCCTGCGCATTCGCCACTGGATGGGGACACGATCTTTGCCCTGTCCACCGCCAAGCGCCCAGCCGAACTGAGCACGCAGGTGGTGACCCAGCTGTGCGCCGCGGCCGCCGATGCCGTGGAAGAAGCCATCGTCAACGCGGTCACCGCCGCCGACCCCGGCCTAGGCTTGAGCGCGTACCGCGATCTGCTGGACTAAGATAAGGCGCATTATGACTTCAGGTGGAACATCTAACTACCAGCCGGCGCCCACGGGCCAGGTCAATCGCGGCGATTCCAAGAACTACACCCGCAGTGGCCGCATCACCACCGGCTTTTCCATAGCCATTGGCTTTCTCGTGGTGGAATGGGCGGTCCACATCATCAACGCCTTCTTGTTTGGCGGCCAGCTTTCTAATTACGGCATTCGCCCGCTGGATTTCAATGGCATCTGGGGCATTGTCACCGCCCCGCTGCTGCACGCGAACTTTGAGCACTTGATGTCCAACTCGGTGCCCGGCGCCATCTTCTGCTTCCTCATCGGTCTGTCCGGCCGCAAGGCTTGGTGGGAGGTCACGCTGATCACCACGCTGGTCGCGGGCCTTGGAACCTGGTTTATCGGCGGCCCCGGTACCTCCCATATCGGTGCCTCCAGCTTGGTCTATGGCTGGCTGGCATATCTGATTGTGCGCGGAATTTTTAACCGTTCGCTCATCCAGACCATATTGGGCATCGTGCTCGGCTTCGCCTACTCCGGCTTGGTATGGGGCGTGTTGCCCGTCTACGAGGGCGTGAGCTGGCAGGGCCACCTCTTCGGCGCCATTGGCGGAATCCTCGCCGGCATGACCATTACCTCGGACGACCCGGTTAAGGCAGTGAAGCGCTAATGCCAACTGCGACCTCTCCCATCGGCATCTTTGATTCCGGCGTGGGCGGGCTCACCGTAGCACGCGCGGTGATGGAACAGCTGCCGCACGAATCCGTCATCTATACCGGCGATACCGCGCACAGCCCTTATGGCCCGCGGCCCATCTCGGAAGTCCGCGCCTTTTCCCAAGACGTGGCCGATCGGCTGGTGGAGCGCGGCTGCAAAATGCTGGTCATTGCCTGCAATACCGCCACCGCCGCCTTCTTGCACGATGCGCGCGAGCGCTACGATATCCCCATCGTGGAGGTCATCCGGCCCGCGGTGCGCCGCGCCATGTCCACCACGCGCAACGGAAAAATCGGCGTCATCGGCACTGAAGGCACCATCAAGTCTGGCGCCTATCAAGACTTATTCGCACTCAACCCCAAGGTGCAGGCCTTTGCCACCGCCTGCCCGGATTTTGTTCCCTTTGTCGAGCGGGGCATTACCGCCGGCCGCCAAATCCTCGGCGTCGCCGAGGGCTACCTGGCCCCGCTGCAGGCACAAGGGGTAGACACCCTGGTCTTGGGCTGCACGCACTATCCGCTGCTGACCGGCATTATCCAGCTGGCGATGGGCGATAATGTTTCTTTGGTGACCTCCTCGGAGGAAACCACCAAGGATGTGATGCGGATTCTCACGGAAACGGATATGTTGGCCCCCGCAGATACTCAGCCGGTCCACACTTTTGAATCCACCGGCGATCCGGAAGCCTTTGCCCGCCTTGCCACGCGCTTTCTCGGCCCCCAGATTGCATAAGGAAGTGCAATTTCTCCCCCGTTTGCACGTTGAGTACGCATGTGGGGCGAATTCATGGAACTATTGAGCCCATGAAGCTGACCATCCTAGGCTGCTCCGGTAGCGTCCCCACCGCCCAGAATCCCGCCTCTGGCTACTTGCTGTCCTTCGATAATGCGCCGTCCATCGTCCTCGACATGGGCCCCGGTACTTTGGCGCAGCTGGAACAGCAGCAGGATCCTTGTGATGCGCACGTGGCCTTTAGCCATCTGCATGCCGATCACTGCCTGGATTTTCCTTCCCTGATGGTGTGGCGCCGCTTCCATCCCACGGCGCCGGCGGCTTCGCGCAATATGTGCTTCGGGCCGAAGGCTACGCCTACGCATCTGGGCCGCCTGTCCTCCGATGAGGTCGATGGCATCGATGACATGTCCGATACCTTCGCCTTTAGCGCCTGGGAGCCGGGCGAGCGCCAGCTCGTGGACGATGTCTATATCACCCCCTTCCCGGTAAATCACCCGGTAGAGGCCTATGCCTTGCGCGTGGAGCATACGAAGACGGGCCAGACCATTACCTATTCCGGTGACTCTTCTTATACGCCCGCGCTTGTCGAAGCCGCCCGTGGCGCCGATATCTTCCTCTGCGAGGCGGCCTGGGGCGAGACCTCGGAGGGCAAGGCGCCGGACATGCACATGTCGGGCGCGGAAGCCGGTAGGGCGGCACGCGAGGCGGGTGTGAGCAAGCTGGTGCTCATCCACATTCAACCGTGGGGCGATGCGCAAGCAACTTTGGAGGCAGCCCGCTCCGAATTCGATGGAGAGATTGTCCTCGGCGCCGCGGGGATGGAGTTCTAAGATACGCTGGACGGCATGACTGAATTTACTCGTGCCGATGGGCGTGCGCTGGACCAGATGCGCAGCGTCCGCATTACCCGCAATTTCACCACCAACCCGGCCGGCTCGGTGCTGGTGGAGTTTGGCAATACCCGCGTCATGTGCACCGCATCCGTGGAATATGGCGTGCCGCGCTTCAAGCGCGATTCGGGCGAAGGCTGGCTTACCGCCGAGTACGCCATGCTGCCTTCCGCGACCCATGACCGCATGCCGCGCGAATCCATGAAGGGCAAGGTCAAGGGCCGCACCCATGAGATTTCCCGCCTCGTCGGCCGCTCCCTGCGCGCTGCGGTGGACCTCGAGGAGCTGGGCGAGAACACCATCCAGCTCGACTGCGACGTCCTGCAGGCCGATGGCGGCACCCGCACTGCGTCTATCACCGGCGCCTATGTTGCGCTTGCCGACGCCATCGCACACCTCAAGGCCGAGGGCGTCGTCCCCGGCGAGCCACTGCTCGATCCCATCGCTGCGGTCTCGGTTGGCATCATTGATGGCGAAATCTGCCTTGACCTGCCTTATGAGGAAGACTCCCGCGCCGAGGTCGACCTCAACGTGGTGATGCAGGAATCCGGTGATTTCGTGGAAATCCAGGGCACCGGCGAGCACGGCCTCTTTGGCCGCGACGAGCTCAATGAGATGCTTGACGTAGCGCAGAAGGGCTGCAGCGAGCTTATCGCCGCACAGAAGGCGGCGCTAGGGTGGTAATTCTCGTCGCGTCCAATAACCCGAAGAAGCTCGCGGAGCTCGAGCGCATCCTGGCCGATGCTGGCATCGAGGGCGTCGAGCTGCGCCCGCTATCCGCCGTGGAGCCCTACCCAGAGCCGGTGGAAGACGGCCGCACCTTTGCCGATAACGCGCTTATCAAGGCCCGCGCCGGCGCGGCCGCGACCGGCTTTGCCACCATCGCGGATGATTCCGGCCTGGCCATCGAAGAGCTCAACGGCATGCCCGGCGTGCTTTCCGCCCGCTGGTCCGGCCAGCACGGCAATGACCAGGCCAATAGTGACCTGGTCTTGGCGCAGATGGCCGATGTTCCCGATGAGCGCCGCGCCGCCGCTTTCGTCTCCGTCTGCGCGCTCGTGACTCCCGATGGCACCGAGCACGTGGCCGAGGGCCGCTGGGAAGGCCGCTTCCTGCGCGAGCCGCGCGGGGACAACGGCTTTGGCTATGACCCGCTCTTTCAGCCAGAAGGCGAGTCCCGGTCGGCCGCGGAGATGTCCCCAGAAGAAAAGAACGCGGTCTCGCATCGCGGCCGCGCTCTAAGTCAACTAGTCCCCGCCATCGCGGAGCTGGTTCGTAGTTCCTAAAGCTGGAACTCCTCCTTAATCTCCTTGCGGCGCTTGTGCTCCATCCAGAAGGACAGGAAGGGCACCACGCCGGCAAGGGCGGTGGTAAAGAGCTTGCCCACCGGCCACAGGGCGCGCGGGCCGAGGATAAGGATGGACAGCAGGTAGGTCATGTACGCGATGCCGTGCACGATCGCGATATAGGTGGCCCACTCTGGGATCTCCATGCCGATGAGGTACTGGCAGACCATGCGAATGACCAGGATAATCAGGAAGATACCGGTCACGGTGGCCGCGATGGAGAAAAACTTCAAAGGTCCGCGGATGCGGGCCTGGCGGGCGGGGTGAACTTTGTTGGTCATAATCAGCTTTCTTCATTCTCGCCGCGCCGGCGGCGCGGGGTATTCATGGCGTTGAACGTGTCCACATCTATTTGAGGCCGCTGGGGCAGGAAATCCTCATCGATTTTGGTGTTCGCCTGCGGCTGTGCGGGAGACTCAGCCGGGGCCTCAGTGGTGGTGCTATCCATGTCGCGGGCTTCTTCCTCGGCCGCGAGGCGCTCGTTTTCATAGCGCAGCGTGGTGCGATAGGCATAGACCACGAACACGGCGAACAGTGGCCACTGGAAGGCATAGCCCAAGTTTTGGAAGGTGCCCGAGCCGGAGCGGAAGCGCGTCCATTGCCAATAGGCCAGGAATAGGAAGAGCACGACGAAAAACGCGATGAGGAGGATGTGCCACCACCGCACCTGCATGCGCTTGTTCTTCTTTTCCTCTTGAGTGCTCACGCGTTCCACCCTACCCATCAGCGGCCGGAAAACAGAACACCCCTGGTTTCTGGATTGACGGCGTGCCGTGTACACTATGGCAAGTCCCCCGCGCCCGTGGCGGAATTGGCAGACGCGCTAGATTTAGGTTCTAGTGTCTTATGACGTGTGAGTTCAAGTCTCACCGGGCGCACTATCGGCGCCGCTGGCTCTCGAAGCTGGCGGCGCTTTCGCATATCACCGCCCGCATAGTCGCCCTAAGATGGTCATCATGAAAAAGCTGCTTTCCACCCTTGTCGCCGTCATTCTCATTGCCGCCGTGGCTGCCGCCGCGGTGTTCATTTGGCAGGTGCGGGAACCGGTGGAGGTGGAGACCGAATCGAGTAATACCAAGGTCATCAAGGCCGTGGAGCGTGAAGAGCAGGTGGTGCTCGTCTCGCTGGGCATCGAGGGCCTATCGGAGGAATCCGCTACCAGCAAGCTGTGGAATTGGCAGGTCCCGGGCAGCGAGCGCACCCAGTACATCAAGTACTCCTACCGTGCCAAGCTCGGCATCGAAGGTTCGCAGGTTCAGGTGGAAGAAGAATCCCCGCACCACTTCCGCGTGGAGATCCCCGAGTTCATTTTCATCGGGCACTCGGATGAGAATTTCGAAACCGCGGTGGAGGACAACGGGGCGCTGAGTTGGATTACCCCGGATATCGATAAGGCGGAAACCATCACCAAGATCCTCAACGAGGACAAAAAGAAAGAGGACATCGCGGATAATCGCGATGTCCTCCAATCCCAGGCCAAGCAGTTCTACACCGGCATTATTTCCGGCGTGGACCCAGAGGCCGAAGTGGACTTTTCCTTTCGCTAACTAGTCCACCTCGGTGAACTTGCGGTCCCACGAGGAGCGGACCGGGTTGGCATCGGCCAGCAGAATATCGAAGCGGTCGTTGGCAATTTCTACGATTTCGCCCAGCACGGTGCGGTTTTCCTGTTCCGGGGAGTTGGCCAGGCGGCGCACGCCGGCATCAATGACGCGCTCGACGGTGTCATTGGTATCCAAATAGGCCACAAACGGCATGTCAAAGCGCTCGCGGTAGGCGGCGGAAAGCTCGGTGATGCGCTCGGTCTGCACATCATCCAGGTCGGTCAGGCCCAGGGAGCCGCGGTCGGCGGAGATGGTGGCGGCTTCGTCGGCGTCGGCAAGCAGCAGCTCATCCATGGCCGGGTAATCGTGGATGAGGGCGGCGCGGCGGGAATCATCCGCGGTCAGCACGGCCACCTGAATGGCCGCGCGCAGCTCATTAACATCGCCGAAGGGACGCGACTCCCACGCCAGCTCCAGCGGCCAGGTCTCGTTATTAAACAGCGGGCGCAGTGCGGAGACGAATTCCTCGCGGGAGGCGCCGTTGAGCTGCTGGAGGCTCACGCTCTTGCCGACGGCCCGAGACACCTGCGTTCCCTGCTTGCCTCCTGTGTGGAAGAACAAAAGGTTGAGCACGATGGCGGTAATCGCGCCGATGGACATGCCAGAGGAGACGAAGGTTTGCGCCCACTCCGGGAAGGCGGTGGCGATATCCGGCTTGAAAGTCACCAGCATGGCCAGGCCGAGCGCGGAGGTGACGATGACGGAGTTGCGGCCATCAGAAAGATCGGCCTTGGCGATGGTCTGCAGGCCCACCCACGCCACGTTGGCAAAAAGCGCCAGGGAGGCGCCGCCGAGAACGGGGGAGGGGATGGAGGCTACGACCGCGCCGGCCTTGGGCAAAATGCCCAGCACCATCATGAACCCGGCGGCGGCAACGGCCACCCAGCGCGACTTCACGCTGGTCAGGCGCACCAGGCCAACGTTTTGGGCAAAGCAGGTATAGGGGAAGGAGTTCATCACGCCACCCACCAGGGTGGACAGGCCATCGGCGCGAATGGCGCGCACGACGTCATCGCGGCGGATGCGCTTCTTGACAATCTCTCCGGTGGCAAAGACGTCACCGGTGGTTTCCACCATGGTGATGATCATGACGATGATGAGCGAGAAGATAGCCACCAAGTCGAACTTCGGCATGCCGAAGTAGAACGGGGTAGTAATGCCGAGGGCGGGGGCGGAGGAGACCTCGTCAAAGGAGGCGTCGCCAAGCACGAGCGCCACGCCAGTGCCCAGGACTAGGCCGATGAGCACGGCCAGGGTGCCCAGGAAGCCGGAGGAAAAACGCTGCACCAAGATGATGACCGCGAGAGTGCCAAAGCCATAGAGTAAGTCGCGGGTGGCCGGCACGCCCTCGGCGTAATTGACAAAGTCATTGGCCGACACCCCCAACAGCGACGTACCCATGACCAGTAGGACCGAACCGGTGACCACCGGCGGGAAGAAACGCAGCACCTTGCCAAAGACCGGCGCCGCGAAGAAGGTAAAAAGGCCGGCGACAATAATGGCGCCATAAATGGTTGGCAGCGAGGCCACCCCACCCGCGCCGTCGGTCGCGCCCAGGCCAATGGCAATAATCGGGGAGACGGCCGTAGTAGTCACGCCCTGCACGATGGGCAGGCGCACGCCAATGCGCTTGCCGACGCCCATGGACTGAATGATCGTCGCAATGCCACAGGTCAACAGGTCCGCATTAATGAGGTGGATGGTGGTTTCCGCATCCAGATTGAGCGAGCCGGCAATGAGCAGCGGGACGATGACTGCGCCGGCATAAAACGCCAGCACATGCTGTAAACCCAAGGCGGCTAGTTTGGGCGCGGGTGGGACGATATCTACTGGATGCTTGGGCTGGGAAGCCACGAAGTCCTCCTTTGTGCGGAAGCGAAGCTGAACGGGATTAACAGTAGAGGTTCGCGCAGGTAGCGGCCAAAATTTAGTGGTGATGCGGAACACGTTCGGGGCTATTTCACCCCCGATGGAAGACGTACGTGCGTACTGCATAAAATCACTCACCTGCGAAACAACACGACCGGTTTATTACTTAGCTTTCAAACGTTTGCGAGACTTGTTATTACCAGGGAATTGGTCAACAATTGAGGCCAGAGGGGCTTGGTGCTGTGGCTCGAAGAAAGCGGCATTTATCCCCTGATAGCAATTCGCCCGAGAGAAGGGAATTATGACTACCGCAACGCAGCCTCAACAGTTTGAAGCTTGGAAGGGATTTGAGTCCGGTCCATGGACCGAGGGCATTAACGTCCGCGACTTCATCCAGCGCAACTACACGCCGTACGACGGTGACTCCAGCTTCCTGGCAGGCCCGACCGAGAAGACCAAGCGCGTCTGGGACACCCTGGAAAAGAAGTATCTGTCCGTCGAGCGCGAGCAGCGCGTTTACGACGTTGACACCCACACCCCGACCGATATCGACGCCTTCCCGGCCGGCTACATCTCAGAGGACGACGACGTCATCGTCGGCCTGCAGACTGATACCCCGCTGAAGCGCGCCATGATGCCGTTCGGTGGCTGGCGCATGGTCAAGCAGGCTATCGCCGAAGCGGGCAAGGAAGTAGATCCTGAGGTGGAGAAGATCTTCACCCGTTACCGCAAGACCCACAACGATGCGGTCTTCGATATCTACACCCCGCGCATCCGCGCTGCTCGTTCATCACACATCATCACCGGCCTGCCGGATGCTTACGGCCGTGGCCGCATCATCGGCGACTACCGCCGTGTCGCACTGTATGGTGTGGACTACCTGATCGAGGAAAAGCAGGCTTCCCGCGATTCCGTCGCAGATGCTGGCTTCTCTGAGCACTGGGCACGCTACCGCGAGGAGCACTCCGAGCAGATTAAGGCCCTGAAGAAGCTCAAGAAGATGGCCGAGTCCTACGGCTTCGACATCTCCCAGCCGGCTAAGACCGCTCACGAGGCAGTGCAGTGGACCTACTTCGGCTACCTGGCTTCCATTAAGTCCCAGGATGGCGCCGCAATGTCCATCGGCCGCCTGTCCGCCTTCTTCGATTGCTACTTCGAGCGCGACCTCGCCGCTGGCATCATCACCGAGGAAGACGCCCAGGAGATCATCGACTCCCTGGTTCTCAAGCTGCGTATCGTTCGCTTCCTGCGCACCATCGATTACGATCAGATCTTCTCCGGCGACCCATACTGGGCAACCTGGTCCGACGCTGGCTTTGGCAACGACGGCCGCCACATGGTCACCAAGACCTCCTTCCGTCTGCTGCAGACCCTGGTGAACCTTGGCCCATCACCTGAGCCAAACATCACCATCTTCTGGGATCCGAAGCTGCCAGAGGGCTACAAGGAATTCTGTGCCCACATCTCCATTGAGACCTCCTCCATCCAGTACGAGTCTGACCGCCAGATTCGTGAGCAGTGGGGCGATGACGCCGCAATTGCTTGCTGTGTCTCCCCGATGGAAGTTGGCAAGCAGATGCAGTTCTTCGGCGCTCGTGTGAACGCCGCAAAGGCTCTGCTCTACGCCATCAACGGTGGCCGCGATGAGGTAACCGGCAAGCAGGTTGTCGAAGGCTACGAGCCCATCAAGGGCGACGGCCCGCTGGACTTCGACGAGGTTTGGCAGAAGTACGAGGAGATGCTGGACTGGGTTGTTGGCACCTACGTTGAGGCCCTCAACATCATCCACTACTCCCACGACAAGTACGCCTACGAGGCAGTCGAGATGGCGCTGCACGATTCCAATATCGTCCGCTCCATGGGCTGCGGCATCGCCGGCCTGTCCATCGTCGCTGACTCCCTGGCTGCTATCAAGTACGCTAAGGTCACCCCGGTACGCGACGAGACCGGCTTGATTACGGACTACGTCACCGAAGGTGACTTCCCGTTCTACGGCAACGATGATGACCGCGCCGATGATATCGCCGCTACCATTGTCCACACCGTGATGGAAAAGATTAAGGCCATCCCGATGTACCGCAACGCCATCCCAACCCAGTCCGTGCTGACCATTACCTCGAACGTGGTCTACGGCAAGGCAACAGGCGCCTTCCCGTCGGGCCACAAGGCTGGCACGCCGTTCTCCCCGGGTGCTAACCCAGAAAACGGTGCTGACAGCCACGGTATGGTCGCGTCCATGCTGTCGGTCGGCAAACTGGATTACAAGGACGCCTTGGACGGCATCTCGCTGACCAACACCATTACTCCTTCCGGATTGGGCCGCACCCCAGAAGAGCGCATCAATAACTTGGTGGGCGTTCTGGATGCTGGCTTCATCATGGAGAAGTAAAAACCACCAACCCCCCCTCAACCATCTCGAAAAGGAGAAAATCATGGCAACCCCAACTTTCGAAGACCGCATGTCTGCAATGAAGGCAAACCGCGATGCACACCAGATGAACTCTGGTCTGTACCACGCAAACATCAACGTGCTGGACAAGTCCACCCTCGAGGACGCCGTTGAGCACCCAGAGAAGTACCCGAACCTCACCGTTCGCGTCTCTGGCTACGCTGTCAACTTTGTCAAGCTGACCAAGGAGCAGCAGCTCGACGTTATCTCCCGCACCTTCCACCAGGGTTCCTAATCATGGCAGATGGCGTTACTGGTGTCGTTACCCTCTCTCCTGAAGAGGGAGAGCGAGTCCGCGGCGCGGCCGCGGGCCTGGGAGACGACGCTCAATTCGATGACATTACCCGCCCCGAACTCATGGAGGCGCGCCGTACCGGCGATATTGCCCTCGTGCACTCTTGGGAGCTCGTGACCGCCGTCGATGGCCCGGGTACCCGCATGACGATGTTCATGTCCGGCTGCCCACTGCGCTGCCAGTACTGCCATAACCCAGACACCTGGGAGATGAAGACCGGCACGCTGGAGCGGGTCGAGGATGTGGTCAAGCGCATTAAGCGTTATAAGCCAATCTTCAACGCTTCCGGTGGCGGTCTCACCATCTCCGGTGGTGAACCCCTCTTCCAACTTTCTTTCACGCGCCGCGTGCTGAAGGAAGTTCACGATGCGGGCATCCACACCACCATCGATACTGCCGGTTATCTCGGTGCGCGTTTGCGTGACGAGGACCTGGACAATATCGACCTCGTGCTTCTCGACGTCAAGTCGGGCGACGAGGAAACCTATCGCAAGGTCACTCAGCGCGAACTCCAGCCCACGCTGGACTTCGGCGACAGGCTAAACAAGATGGGCAAGGCGGTGTGGATCCGCTTCGTGGTGGTGCCAGACCTCACGGACTCGCCAGAGAACGTGGAAAATGTGGCCAATATCGTGGCGCGTTGGAAATCCAACGTTGAGCGCGTTGAGGTCTTGCCTTTCCACAATATGGGCAAGGACAAGTGGGATAACTTGGGTATGAACTACCAGCTAGCTGACACGAAGCCACCAAAGCCGGAGGATGTGGAGAAAATCCGCGACGTCTTCCGCTCGAAGGGTCTCGAAGTCCACTAGTCTGGGAGGACATGACCTCCTATCGCCGCTTCGGCCACACAATTAAAGAGCACCACCTAGAAGTCCCGTGGGATTATTCCAATCCCCACGGGACTTTTGGGCTCTACGCCCGCGAAATAATCCCGCCCGGTGGAGAGGACCTGCCCGCATTGCTCTACCTGCAGGGCGGTCCCGGTTTCCCGGCGCCTCGGCCGTTGGCGCCTACGGGGCTGATTAGCAAGGCGCTAGAGCGCTACCGCGTTATCCTCATGGATCAGCGCGGCACCGGCAGATCGCACCGCATTGATGCGCTTAGCCCGGCCGCAGAGCGCACTGCAGGGCACTTGGCGTTGCTGCGCCAAGACAATATCGTCCGCGATGCCGAGCGCCTGCGCGAGCACCTCGGACTCGAGAAATGGTCGCTGTTCGGCCAATCCTTCGGCGGCTTTTGCATCACCGCCTACCTCTCCCAGGCGCCGGAGCGCGTCGAGCATGCCTTCTTCACTGGCGGCATCCCTACGCTGAAGGGCGCGGATGAGCTCTACCGCGCTACTTTCAGCAAGCTCAAGGTCCGCCAACAGCGCTTCTACCGCGAATTCCCGTGGGCACAGGGCCGGATCGAGGAGATCATTTCCCACCTCGACAATTCGGATGAGCGGCTTCCTACCGGTGAGCGCTTGTCCGCACTGCGGTTTCGCACTATCGGCATCGAGCTCGGCCGCGGCACCGGCTTTGATTCGCTGGCCTATCTGCTGGAAGAGCCCTTCCGCACCGTAGCGGGGGAGAAGCGGTTGCGGGGTGACTTCCTGGCGGACGTCGGCCAGCGCGTGAGCTTTGCGGATGCTCCGTTGTACGCCGCAATCCATGAGTCGATTTACGGCGGCGCCGGTGGCCAGGCCGCTACGAACTGGGCGGCGCACCGCGTGCGCGAGGAATTTCCGGAGTTTGCTGAGGTCGGCACCTGGCTGACCGGCGAGCACATTTTCCCCTGGCAGTTCGACGAGGACCCGGCCTTGCACGCGTTTGCCGACGCCGCCCATGGCCTCGCCCGCCACGAATTCTCCCCGCCCTATGCGCTGGGCGAGGTACCCACCACGGCTGCGGCCATCTACGTCGATGATATTTTCGTCCCGCTCGAGGAGTCCTTGGCTACGGCCGCGCACCTGGGAGACCTGCGGCCGTGGATCAACAATGAGTTCCAGCACAACGGCATTCGCGAGGATGGTGCGACCATCTTGGGGAAGCTCTTTTCGCTTATCGACGCTCACTAGCATTTCGCTATTTCCTATGCGAAAATATTAGTGATCATCACGACATTTAGGGAGACTCAATGATTGCCACCATAGTATTAGTCATTATTCTGCTGATTATCTTGGGAACGCTCTTCGATGGCTATTTCATCGTTCGCACTCGCGAAGCTGCCATTCTGGAGCGATTGGGTAAATTCCAAAAGGTGGCGCATGCTGGCCTGCACTTTAAAATGCCGTGGGTGGACCGTGTACGCGATAAGATTTCGCTGCAGGTGCGCCAGCTGGACGTGATGGTGGAGACCAAGACGAAGGACAATGTCTTCGTCCAAATCCCTGTCGCCGTGCAGTACGAGGTAGTCCAGGGTCGCGAGCGCGAGGCGTACTACATGCTCTCCAATCACGAGCAGCAGATTGTGGCCTACGTGCAGGACAATGTTCGCTCTTCCGTGGCGAATATGAACCTGGATGATTCCTTCTCTTCCAAGGACACCATCGCCCGCAATGTTGCGGCCTCCCTGCGCGACAACATGGCCGAATATGGCTGGAACTTCGTCAATACCTTGGTCACCGATATTCGCCCTGATTCCCGGGTGCGTGAGTCCATGAACTCCATTAACGCAGCGCAGCGCGAGCGCGAGGCGGCCGTCGCCCAGGCGGAGGCTGAAAAGATCCGCGTGGTCAAGGAGGCCGAGGGTGCAGCCGAGGCGAAGAAGCTGCAGGGCCGCGGCGTCGCCGACCAGCGTAAGGAAATCGTCGAGGGCATTGCCCAGCAGTACGAGATGCTTCGCGACGCCGGCGTGGAAGAATCCCCCGAAGCCCTCATGCTGGTCTCCCAGTACCTCGACGCTATGGTCGACGTCTCTCACAACGGCCAGGCGTCCGTTCTCTACATGCCCTCCAACCCGCAGGGGATGGGCGATCTTTTCAGCGGTATGCGCGATGTGCTCATGGCCAACCGTGCCCTCGACTCCGCCGAGGAGCCGTCCCAGTGCCGTCGCCCGCAGCCTAAGAAGCCATCCCGCGCCGAAGAAATCGAGCGCGAATCTAAGCGTCAGGCCGAACGCGCTAAGCGCGAAGCCATCGCCGCTTCCCAGCGCGCTGAGCAGCAACGCTCCGAGAATCAGCAGGCAGAGCCGCAGCAGGGCCAGCACTCCACGGCGCAGCCTCAGGCTGCCCGCGAGTACTTCCAGCAGCTGCGCGAGCAACTGAAGAACGAGGACTAGTCCTGAGCATCGATAACCTCTTTGACGCCTATACCGCGCAGCGTGGCATAATCCGCCGCGCGGAGGTAATACCCGATCACGAGTGTCAGATTTTCTCCACTGACACCCAAGCTACCTCAGGAGCCGATACCTTAGACGCCGCCCGACACCTCGTCCACGACGTCCTTTCGGCCGACCAAGAGCATGAGTCCCAGTGCGACGGGGACGATTCCGACAATAAGTAGGTAGTTCCGCTCCGCATCTGCCGAGGAAGGGTCATAGAGCGTCGATAGTGTTCCCGCCAGCGAGGTGCCGATGGCCATGGTGAGAAAGTACAGTGCTGAAAAGCGCGTCGCGTAGGCCCGTGGTGCGTGCGCGGCCGATGCCGCCATGCCCACTGGTCCGATGAATAGCTCGCCGAGCGACATCAAGAAGATGGTCAAGGCCAAAGCCGCGAACGGCGTTGAGTTTTCTCCGCCCCCGACGAACGGCAACAGCACAAACATTCCGGAACCAGCCACCATGATGCCTACGGCCATTAATAGACGTCGCGAGCGAGCCCATCGGGCCATGCCAGCAGCCAATGGGAGGGACAACACCAAGATGAACAGGGGGTTGAGCGATTGCGTCCACGCCGCTGGAATCTCAAATCCGCCTACCATGCGGTTTACACGCTGATCCGAGTACACGGCTAGCACGCCGTAAATCTGCGGTTGGAGGGTCCAATAGGCCGTAGAGCAGAAAAACAGCGGAATATATGCCACGACCTTCCGCCGCTCCGGCGCGCTGACCCGCGGCGACCGCAGCATGCTGGCGAAGAGAGCGAGGGCGGCCGTGATCGTGGTAAGGAGCAAAAGCATGGCCAGCTTATCTGGCGAGACAGTCACCGCAACGACGACGCCGCCCACGACGGCCGCCAACGCTATCGCCGCGGCCCTGCCCGGTGTGGTGGTGGGGTTGGGCGGCCGCGAATCGAATTCCGCAACTACCCGCCGGCGCAGCGTGCCGTAGAGGGCGCACCCGCAACACATGAGGATCGCGGCCGCGAGGAAGCCAGCGTGGTAACCGTATTCTTGTGCCAGCCAGCCAGTAAGCATTGGCCCGAGTAGGGCGCCGATATTAATCCCTAGATAAAAGATCTGGAAGGCGCCATCTCGTGCGCCGGCCGCGGGAGGAAAAGCCGCACCCAGAATGGTGATTGCTGCTGTCTTGAGCAGGCCTGAGCCCAGTGCAAGCGGCAAAAGCCCGGCTACGAGACCTGCCGCGCCAGGCACCAAGGACAACGAAAAGTGCCCGCAAATGAGCAGAACCGCGCCGGCAAGGAGCGTGCGTTCGGCGCCCAAGAGCCGGTCGCTGACCCACCCGCCTACGAACGTGCACAGATAGAGCAGGCTACCGTATGTGCCGACAAGCGCGGTGGCCTGTGCTTGGTCCATGCCGAGCCCGCCGGAGGTGGAATAGAGGTAGTAGGCGAGGATGGCTTGCATGCCGTAGAAGCTAAAGCGCTCCCACATTTCAATTCCGGCGACTGCTGGTAAAGCCGCCGGTAGACGCCGGATTGAACGCTGTTTAATAATTGTCATAAAAGCACTATAACGGCCGAAAGTCTGTGATAGACCTAAAATCATGGATATTTCAGCGGAGGATATTGCCGCTCTCGATGCGCGACACATTTGGCACCCCTACGCCGAGCCAGGCGAGCCAACGCTTGTGGTGGACTCGGCCGCCGGCGTCCATCTAACGCTTGCGGATGGCACCACGCTTATCGACGCCATGTCTTCCTGGTGGGCCGCCGCCCACGGCCACGGACACCCGCGACTCAAAGCAGCAGCGGCCGCACAAATCGAGCGAATGAGCCACGTCATGTTCGGCGGGCTCACCCACGAACCTGCCGCGCGGCTTACCCGCAACCTCATGGAACTGACCCGGGGTGATTTCGAACAGGTCTTTTATTCGGACTCCGGATCTGTATCGGTAGAAGTAGCCATCAAAATGGCGCTACAGTACGCCCGTGGCCTAGGGCACCCCGAGCGCACCAAGATGCTGACGTGGCGATCGGGGTATCACGGCGATACCTTCGCGGCGATGAGCGTGTGCGATCCTGAAGGCGGCATGCACTCGATGTGGACTGGCACCTTAGCGCGCCAGATTTTCGCCCCAGCGCCGCCTACCCGCGGAGCTAGCCCGGCCGAGCGCGCAACCTATCTGCACGAGCTGGAAGCGTGCATCACTGAGGAGGTCGCGGCCCTAGTCATTGAACCTGTAGTCCAAGGTGCGGGAGGCATGCGCTTTCATGACCACGAGCTGGTGCGCGGGGCCCGGGATATCTGTGACCGCCACGGTATCGTGCTCATCGCCGACGAAATCGCCACCGGATTCGGCCGAACTGGCGACCTTTTTGCTACCCAAGCAGCCGGCGTCGTGCCGGATATTATGTGCGTTGGCAAGGCGATGACCGGTGGGTTTATGACCATGGCCGCCACGCTCGCTACCGCGAAGGTGTCCGAGAGAATGCGCCCGCGCGCGTTGATGCATGGGCCGACGTTTATGGCTAATCCGCTCGCTTGCGCCGTGTCGGCCGAGGCGACTGCGCTCATTGTGGAAGGGCACTGGCGCGAGCAGGTAGCGGGCATCGAAAAGCAGCTGCAGCGCGGGCTTGCAGACCTAGCCGAGGAGCCGGGGGTAGCGGATGTGCGCGTGCTTGGTGCCATCGGCGTGGTGGAAATGGAACGCGAAGTAAATATGGCCGCTGCGACGGCCGCGGCCGTGGAACAGGGCGTGTGGTTGCGCCCGTTCGGCCGACTGATTTATATCATGCCGCCGTTTATCAGCACCGCCGACGAAGTAACCCAGATGTGCCGCGGCGTGCGCGCCGCGGTAGCAGGAGGACGACAGTGATTATTTACGTGACGGGGACGAACACGGACGTCGGCAAGACGGTGGCCACGGCCGCGCTCGCCAGTGCCTTCAAGCAGCGCGGCCGTGAGGTTGTCTACGCTAAGCCACTGCAGACGGGGGAGCCGGAGGGGAAGGGGGATGCGGTGACCGTCGGCAAGCTGGCAGGCGTGGAGGTCACCGAGATGGTGCGCTTCCCGGAGCCGCTGGCGCCAAACCTTTCTGCGCGCCGGGCCGGCATGGACCAACCCGGCCTGCAGGAACTCAAGGAGTGGATTGCCGCCCTTGACGCGCCCGGCCGCGTGGTGCTTGTTGAAGGCGCCGGCGGGCTGCTCGTGCGTCTGGCGGACGCCTATACGCTTGCCGACGTCGCCGATAGGCTCCTCATCGTCACCTCCCTCAGCCTAGGAAGCCTCAACGCGGCCGAGCTGACTGTGCGCGAGGCGCAACGCCACGGAATCGAGGTGCTCGGGCTGATTGGTGGCTCGCTGCCGGCCGATCCGGATTTAGCTACCCGACTGAACCTCGAGGAGATGCCGCAGGTGACCGGCTGTCCGCTGTGGGGCAGCCTGCCGGAGGGCATGGCCCGCATGACGCCCGCCGAATTCGCGCGGGTAGCCGCCGAAGTCTACGCGGACTTTTTAGAGCACGCCGAGTAGCGCTACCTCGCAGAGGCAGCGCTAACGAACCCAGCGGACCTTGCCATTGACTCGGGCAAGGCGCCCGCGCAGCGGCGGGGCATTTGGATCATCCTGGTTGACCCCGTTGTGGTAGGGGCAGCACACCGTCAGGTTCTCCATATTGGTCAACCCGCCGTGTTTCCACGCCTTGAGGTGATGGATCTGGGCCTTGTCTGCCGGATGGTTGCACGGCGGCCACGGGCAGGTGGGATTTTCGGCCGCGGCCATCTGCCGCTGTTTCTCGGTGGCGTAACGTGATGTGCGATACAGGTTGACGGGGCCCTTGACGGGGTGGATTAGCGTCGCAAGGCCGTGCTCGGTGAAGGTGCGCTCGACGAGCTCGGCGCCGGAAATGGTGGCGCCATTGGTAAGGCGCAGCGTGACTTCCTCGCCGTCGCCGTCCAGGATTTGGTCTAGGGCGTTGAGCGGGATGATGACGTTAGTGGTGGTGCGCGCGGAGGGCGCGCCGGTGCCGCGAAGTAGGTCGCGGAGGGAATCGAGTGGGCGGTCGGGGTCGAGCGCGGCGTCGAATTCAGCAAGGAAGGCCGAGGGTGCGGTAATCCGCATAGTCCACGGTCCGTTCGGGCGGCGAAGGAGTTGGACGCCTTCGCGGGGTGGCATGCGGCGCGGGCGAAGTTCGCGCAGGCGTTGCTTGGCGCGGCGGGCGATTTCAGAAGCCGGCCCACGCAGGCGGCATAGCTCCACGCGCAGGTTCCACGCCTCACGCTTAGTGCGCACCCGGGAGACGTACTTTTCAATCAGCTTGAGCGTTACGAGGTCGTGGTGTCGGGCGGCCGCGGCTGCGTGGCGTTGCTTGCGGCTGAAGCCGGTCGGGTCGAAGTAGACCGCGGCCAGCGCGCGAAGGTCGCGGGCCTCGACATCCGGCAAACCCAGCTCGACAAGGGCGCGTTCAGACATGCCGTGGGCCTCGGCGAGGATGTCCATCGCCGAGGCTATGTGGGTGGCATAGGCCTTCAGTGCGCTCATGGCTGCAACTTTAAGCAGAGCTGGCGGGCGAGCCAAGGCGAAGACGTCCGCAGCTGTGGATAACTTGTTTAAGCGTCAACTGCCCCAGTGGGCCGCAATGGCAAATAGATACGAAACGAGCATGCGCTTAATCTCTACAACCACGGCGTCAAAGTCGCCTGGGTCGCCCGCAGTTGCGTAATTGAGCTGCGAGACCACGCTGTGGATAAGGAAGCCGGCCAGGTCAATGCGTTCGTCATCGCTCATGGACGGCGCGAGCGGGGAGAGGATTTCTGACAAGGGGAAAAGCAGCTGACGCTCGGTATCTGCGGCCGTCGCGCGGGTGGCGGGGGTGGATTGCACGGCATGCCACACGGCGCGCCGGGAGGGATCGTCGCGCCACATGCGCGCCAGGTGATCGATGGTTTCATCCAGCACATCGGGCCACTGCACGTCCGGGTCGCGGCGAGAGAAGCGCTCGATTTCGGCCCGGCTGGCGGCCGTGTCTTGGCGGTCGAGCTCGCAGACAAGCACGTATTTATTGGCAAAGAACTGATACAGCGTGCCGATGGGCACTCCGGCGCGGTGGGCGACCTCGTCGACGGTGAAGGATTCAAAGCCGACGTCGACAAGCACGGCGCGGGCGGCCTGCAGAATGCGCTCGAAGCGCTCGCGACTGCGCGCCTGCGCTGGCCGACGCCGCGGTAGCAGAATCTCTCCCACGCGCTAGCTAAGTCCCTTCATCACGCGGGCGACGTGGCCGGTGGCCTTGACGTTGTAGTGCGTCTGACCGATGGTGCCATCCGGCTCGACCAGGAAGGTGGAGCGGATAACGCCCTGGACCACCTTGCCGTAGTTCTTTTTCTCACCAAACGCGCCGTAGGCGGTCATGACGGACTTATCTGGGTCCGAGAGCAGCGGGAAGTTCAGCTCGTGGTCCGCGCGGAACTTTGCAAGCGCCTCCGGCTTATCGGGCGAGATACCCACGACGGAGATATTGAGATCATTGAGCTGTTCCAGGGAATCGCGGAAATCGCAGGCTTCCTTGGTGCAGCCCGGGGTATTGGCGCGGGGGTAGAAGTAGACCAGTACGCGCTGGCCTGCGTAATCGGCGAGGGAAACGGTGTTTCCGGCGTCGTCGGCAAGCGCAAAGGCAGGGGCGGTATCTCCAACGTTCAAACGGTTTTCAGTCATAGTTTCCACCTTACTTACCGCCCGGGCTGCACGCTTTTGGGCCGGCGGGGTAGAATGACCCCGTTAAGAGCGAACCTAAGTTAAGAGGAGAACTTCGTGGCACGCAATATTGAAGACATTCAGCGCGATATCGAGCGCACCCGCCGCCAGCTGGCCGGCACCCTGGACGAGCTGGCACAGCGCAGCAAGCCGCAGAACTTTGCCAACGAGGCTAAGACCGCGGCCACCGATAAGCTGCAGGACCGCAACGTGCAGATGGCCCTGGGCGGTGTCGGCGCCGCTGTGGTTGGCCTGATTGCTTTCTCGGTCTTCCGCTCTCGCCGCCGCAAGAGCGACCTGAAGGAGCTGCAGCGCCTGCTGTCCGAGCGCCACTAATTGCGAAGTCCCCGCACACCGCGGGGACTTTTTTCGTAGGCTGGGTTGGGATGAAGACACCAATCCCTTTTTATTTGCAGGAAATCCTCACCAAGGTGCGCGATAATCGCGACGGTGCCGTGGCGGATTATATTCCGGAGCTGGCCAAGGCAGAGCCCGAGTATCTCGGCGCCGCGATGTGCACCACCACCGGCCACGTCTACTCTGCGGGCGATGATGAGGTGGAATTTACCCTTCAGTCTCTGTCCAAGCCGTTTGTTTACGCACTGGCGCTGCAGGAGCTGGGCCTTTCCGCGGTGCGCGAGATAGTGGGCATGGAGCCTTCGGGCGAGGCTTTCAACGAGCTTTCGCTCAACCGCGATGATCATCGGCCGGTCAACCCCATGATCAATGCGGGCGCGATTGCGGTCACGCAGCTGATTAATGGCGTGGATTCGGAGCCGGCCGCGCGCGTGGAGCGGCTGCGCACCTACTTCTCCCGGTTGGCAGGCCGCGACTTGCTTATCGACGACGCCATGCGCTCCTCCGAGCTCGATGTCAGTGAACGCAACCTCTCGCTGGCACACATGCTGCGGAATTACGACATCATCCAGGACGAGGCACACGATGCGGTGTCAACGTATATTGAGCAGTGCTCGATTGTGGTGACGGTGCGGGACTTGGCCGTGATGTCGGCAACTCTGGCCAATGGTGGGGTGCAGCCGGTAACGGGAGACAAGATTTTGGACGCGGATGTGTGCCGGTTGACGCTATCGGTGATGAGCTCGGCCGGCATGTATGACGGCGCCGGCCGGTGGATGGCCGAGGTGGGCATCCCGGCGAAGTCGGGCGTGTCGGGTGGCCTGCTGGGCACGCTGCCGGGCCAGTTGGGCGTGGCGACATTCTCGCCGCGACTGAACAAAGAAGGCAACTCGGTGCGCGGGGTGGATGCGTTCAAGCTGCTGTCGAAGGACATGGGCCTGCACCTGATGTCTACAGACGAGCGCTATGGCGTGAACCCAGTGCGCAAGGTGGAGCAGGATGCGGAGCTGACCGTGATCTACCTGCAGGGCCTAATCAACTTCAACGCGGCCGAGACCATCTTGTACGAGTTGATGGAGTCGGATTTTGGCGAGGGCACGGTGGTGCTCGAGCTATCGCATATTACGGGCACGAACCGCATGGGCCGGCGCATGCTGAAGGAGGGGCTACGCCGAATCCGCGAGTCTGGCTTCGATATCGCCATCGTGGATCCGGATGGAGAGCTGGAAGATCGCACCATGTCGGACGGAACCGAGGTGCCCAAGGGCGAGCCGGAAGACTACGCGATCAACGGCGAACCCGTTTAGGTTTGGGTTACCTTACTTAATCAGGTTAGGATGTCCTATGTAAGGCCCTTTGCGTTAACTGCGAGGGCATCCAACGACCAAGGACTAAAAATGGCTCATACCCCCTTCAAGGTAATGGCGGTTGTGGCGGCATCGGCAACCGCACTCGTCGGCTGCGGCGCAGCTGAGGAAGTAACTGGAGGCTCCAGCGGCGATGCCGAGTTCTCCTTCACCGATATCATCGGCCGTGACGTGGAACTGGATAAGGCTCCCGATCGCGTGATTTTGGGGGAGGGCCGATCGATTTTTGCTACCGGTGTACTCGACCCCGATAATCCACTGGACAAGGTCGTTGGCATCGGAACGGATCTCAAGCAGATGGTGCCGGATTACTACGCGGCGCTGGAAAAGGAACTGCCGTCCGTAAACGAGGTTCCAGAGATCGGCGGCTTTGCCAAGGGCGATGTCACCGTAGAAAAACTCGTGAGCCTAGACCCGGACCTCATTGTGCTCTCGCTGGATCAATACGATGCCTCCCGCGAAGCTGGCCTGACCGACAAGATGGATCAGGCTGGCTTGAAGTATGCGGTCACCGACTTCCGCCGCGACCCGCTGGAGAGTACGCCTAAGACTATGGACATCTTCGGTGAGATCTTTGGCCAAGAGGACCGCGCTGAGGAATTCAACGCGGATTGGCAAAAGACGGTGGATCTGGTTGAGGACCGCGCAGAGAAGGTAAAGGATAAACCAAAGACCTTCGTCTGGCGCTCGGCCGGTGTGTCCGATTGCTGCGGCTCCTGGAACGATTCCAATATCTCCCAGCTGGTCAACGCGGCCGGCGGCGAGAATGTCGGCGATAAAGTCATTCCGGGCGAGTCTGGCACGATCACCCCGGAAAAGGTCCTGGAATCTGACCCGGATATGATCATCGCCACCGGTGGCGATTGGTCTGAGATGAAGGACGATGAAGGCCACCCTGTCGGATACGCTGCAGTGGGCTACGGCATCGATGAAAAGGAAGCCAAGGGCAGTGTGGCTAAGCTGCCGGGTAAGCAGGCTGGCTTCGATAAGCTGCGTGCGGTCAAGGAACACCACTTCCACAGCATGTGGCACCAATTCTATAATTCGCCGTTTAATTACCTAGCGTTGCTGCAGGTGGCCGAGTGGATCGACCCGGAGGCGTATGCCGATATGGACGTCGCCAAGCAGTGGATGGATGCGCAAGAAAAGTACTCGCCGGTTTCCGGCGAGGGAACCTTCTTTAGCACCAACTAATGGAGGGCGCAGAGGTAGCCGCGCTGGCGCGGCAGCACAAGAAGTTAACGTGGCAACGCATCGGCATTGTTGCGGGCCTGACCCTGATCGCAGCCGTGGCTTTTATTATCAGCAACTTCGTGGGTGCGATCGATATCAGCCCGGGCGAGGTTATGAAGGGCATAGTCAATCCCGCGGGGCTGGATGACCAGACGCGCACGGTGCTATGGCAGCTGCGCCTGCCCATGGCCGTGATGGCCGTGCTCATCGGCATGGCCCTGTCTTTGGCCGGCGCGGAAATGCAGACCATCCTCAATAACCCGCTGGCCGAGCCTTTTACCCTCGGCATTTCTGCGGCCGCCGCGTTTGGCGGCGCCACCTCCATCGTGCTCAAGTGGCAGCTGATTGCGCAGCCGCAGTTCAACCTGGCGCTGATGGCGTGGCTTGCTGCCGCGGTGGCTACGGCCATTATTGTTATCGCGGCCGTTATCCGCGGCGCGAAGGCGGAGACCATGGTGCTGTTGGGCATCGGCTTGGTGTTCTTCTTCCAGGCCATGCTGGCGCTTATCCAGTACCAGTCCTCGGCCGAAGCGCTGCAACAGATCGTCTTTTGGTCCATGGGCTCACTTACCCGCGCCAATTGGGCGGCCAACGGCGTACTGGCGGCCGTGCTGATTATCGCCCTGCCCATCCTATGGGCGCTGGGCTGGCGCCTTACTGCCTTGCGGCTTGGCGACGCCCGCGCCACCGCCATGGGCATCAATACCTCCCGTCTGCGCGTAGTAGTGCTCATCGTGGTGTCGCTCGTGGCGGCGACGACCGTGGCCTTTGCCGGCATCATCGGTTTCATTGGTCTGGTCGGCCCGCATATTGCCCGCATGCTGGTGGGCGAGGACCAGCGCTACTTCTTGCCGGCCTCAATGGCGGCGGGCGCGGCCGTGATGTGTGCCGCGCATGCGGTGAGCCTGATGATTAAGCCGGGCCTGGCCATTCCCATTGGTATCGTTACTTCGCTTCTGGGCGTGCCATTCTTCATTGCCATCGTTATGACCCGAAGGAGGGCACTGTGGACGTAGAACTGACTATTTCCGGGCTGAGTGCGGCCTATGGCAAACACCGCGTGCTGGAGTCCGTGGATGTGGAAAAACTCCACGGCGGGCAGCTGGTGGGATTGTTGGGGCCGAATGCCTCCGGCAAGACCACGCTCATTAAGTCCCTGGCCGGCGTGCACCGCGGCTGCGACGGAGACGTGGATTTCCGCGTCGATGGCACGGCCCCGCGCGGCAAGCGCCGCCGGCAGCTCATCGGCTACGTGCCGCAGGATCTCACGAGCACGGCCGCGCTGCGGGCGTTTGAAGCCGTGCTGATCTCTGCGCGCCGTGAGGCCTGCGAGGACCCGATTACGCGCACCGGCGAGGTGCTGCACTCGCTAGGGCTGGACGCGATTGCCTCGCGCTACCTCAACGAGCTTTCCGGCGGCCAGCGCCAGTTGGTGGCGGTGGCGCAGATGTTGGTGGGCAACCCGGGCCTGATGCTTCTCGACGAACCTACCTCCGCCCTCGACCTGCACCACCAGATCTTCGTGCTGGACGAGGTGCGTGCCAAGGCGAAGCGCGATGGCAGCCTGGGCCTGGTGGCCATTCACGACATCAACCTGGCTGCGCGCATGTGCGATCAGCTAGTGGTGCTTAAGAAGGGCCATATTCGCGCTCAGGGCACGCCTTCAGACGTTCTCACGGGGGAGCTTGTGGAAGGTGTGTATGGGGTAGAGGCGGACGTCGTCCAGCATGGAGGCGCTCCACTCATTGCCCCGCTGCGGGTGAGATAACAAAAAGGCCGGGCTATTGCCCGGCCTAATTTTTTAATTTAAATTTTTAAGTGGTGCGCCATCAGGGAATCGAACCCCGAACCCACTGATTAAGAGTCAGTTGCTCTGCCAATTGAGCTAATGGCGCATTGTTGACTTCCTGCCGTGTGGCTCTCTGTGCAACGAGTAGATACTCTAGCAGCCATTCTTGAAAAGTGTAAAATCGCCTGGTCATCGCATGTTTTTAGGGGTGTATAACGAATTGGTTAATGCCTGAAGTGGCTTCTGGTAATTGCTGGAGCGAGACGCTAATCTAAATTGGTCTTTGAAAGCAGCAAATACGTGTCTAAGGGCAACTCAGTGAAACATTCCCTCCCTAGTGCGCGCCGCCTCATCGCGGCCGCGGGCGTTGCGTGCATTTCCCTAGCCGCCGCCTCCTGCTCCTCTGATTCCTCTGCCGAGAATCAGGCCGCTGACCAAGAATCCACCGCCGCAAGCGCGAACGGCGCGAAGGATGGTGGCAAAGAGTCCGAAAAGAAAAAGGACGGTCTGAAGGCTTCCGTGAAAGACGGCGCGAAGAACGTGGATCCGTCTAAGCCCGTCACCGTGAAGACCACCGGCAAGCTCAAGAGCGTCACCATGACCAATGAACTGGGCGTGGAAGTCAAAGAAAAGCTCTCCAAGGACGCCAAGACGTGGTCTACGGCGGAGGACCTGGGCTATAACCACACCTATTCCATCGTGGCCTCCGATGTGGATGGCAACAAGAAGAAACTCAGTTTTTCCACTCTGCAAGCAGCGGGCGTTGCCGAGGTCTCGCTTACCCCGATCCCGGACTCTGAGGTGGGCGTAGGCCAGGTCATTGGTGTGAATTTCGGCGTGCCGATTACGGACCGCAAGGCGGCCGAGAAGACCATTACTGTCACCACCAACCCTGAGGTTAAGGGCGCTTTCTACTGGGTCAACAACCAGGAGGTGCGCTGGCGTCCAAAGGAGTACTGGGAGCCAGGCACCAAGGTTGAGGTGAAGGTGGACCAGTACGGCAAGGACCTGGGTGGTGGAATCTACGGCGGCGAGAACGCCAAGACCAATTTCACTATCGGTGACCGCACCGTGGCGATTATCGATAACGCCACCAAGACCATGAAGGTCTTCAAGAATAAGAAGTTCTTGCGCGCCATCCCGGTCTCGTTGGGTCGCGATTATCAGTACGATACGCCGAATGGGCGATACATCATCGGCGATGAGCACCCGCAGCTGCTGATGGACTCCGAGACCTTCGGCCTTTCCCACTCCGCGGGTGGCTACCGCACAATGGTGGACTGGGCTACCCAGATGTCCTATTCCGGCATCTATGTTCACTCCGCTCCGTGGTCCGTAGGGGCACAGGGCAATACCAATACCTCGCACGGCTGCATTAACGTCACGCCGGAGGCTGCCCAGTGGTTCCAGGAGACGATGAAGCGCGGCGACGTGGTGCGCGTGTTCAATACCTACGGTGAAACGCTTAATGCGCTGGATGGACTAGGTGACTGGAATATGTCCTGGGACGAGTGGTCTAAGGGCAACGCGGACGCCAATCAGTAGCGCCCAAGAGCGGCGCAGGCGATAAGCGCATGGCTACAGTGGTGGCCATGCGCTTTTCTGTTTTAGACCGCGGGGCGGCCGGGCCGTTGGACCAGGTAGCTGAGCACGCGCGGCACGTGGAGCGGCTTGGTTTCCGGCGATTTCTGGTGGCCGAGCACCACGGCGTGCCAGGCATTCCGGCGGGGCAGCCGGGGATGTTGGCGGCCCACGTGGCGGCGCGCACGCAGCGCATTCGGGTAGGCACGGCCGGCATCATGCTGTTAAATCACCCGCCGTTTCTGGTGGCGGAGCAGATAAACCTCCTCGAGGCGTTGTATCCCGGGCGCATCGATATTGGGATTGGCTCCTCCGTCGGCTTTACCGGCCCGGTGCGGCGGGCGCTGCGCCAGGGCGACCCGGCGGTGGCGAAGCAGCGCTTTGAGGCGGAGCTGGCAACGCTGTTGCGCTACCTGCGCGGCGAGGAGGCGGTGACGGTGCGGCCGGAGTATGCGGGCACGCCGATCTACGTGTTGGCGGGCTTTCGATCGGCCATGGTTGCGGCCAAGATGGGGCTCGGCGTCATTTTGGGCGGCCCGGTGGCCACGCAGGAGGCGGCCGCGCGGGTGTATCGGGAGCATGCGCTTGCCGACGCCCCGCCTATCATCTCCTCGCTCAATATCGCCGTTGCCGATACGCCCGCGGTCGCCCGTGACCTGTTGTTACCGGAGGCCTATGCCAAGGTGCTCGCGCAATCTACCGGCGAGTTCGGGGCCCTGCGGCCTGCAGGAGAGCTGGATATGGATGCGCTCACGGGGCAGCAGCGCCGGCGCATTGGGGAGACGCTGGCCCATGACGTGTGGGGAACGGTGAAGGAAGTGGGGGAGGAGCTAAGGGGCGTCGGCAAGCGGCTGGGCGTAAGCGAGTTTGTGGTGACCGGAGACATGCCAGATGTGGGCGGTCGGGCACGTTCGGAGGAGCTGCTGGCGAGCCTGTAGGTGGAAAACTGGGCCTAAACGACAGAATGTGTTGTTTTGCGGCGTGTCAGGCTAAACGACATTTTGTGTTGGTGGGGGTTTAGCGTATGTGGCCTTTGCGTATTCCCATAGAGTGGTTGTAGGCAGTGTCGA
>NZ_JAVBIF010000013.1:0-54881 GCF_032821615.1 Corynebacterium tuberculostearicum
TGCCAGGAGGGGGCGTCGGCAAGCGGGGTGGCGCCCACCGAGGTAGGCAGCGGCCGATCGGGCTCGGGCTGGGCGCAGCCGGCGAGGCAGAAAGCGGCCAGGATGGCGAAAATGAGAGTGCGCTGCATTGAAAATCCCCCCGAATTGAAAAGTGCAACGCCCCGAAGTTTAGCGGCTGACTGTGAATCGCGCACTCCAACTTTTGTATAGCGCGCGAATCGCTAGAATGTCAGACATGCCTAATACTTCCCAGTCGCAACAGTGGTTTGAGCGTTCCTCCAAGGTGATTCCGGGCGGGGTGAACTCGCCGGTGCGCGCATTTGGCTCCGTGGGCGGCCAGGCCCGCGTGATTGAGCGCGGCGCGGGCTCGCGCCTGTGGGATGCCGACGGCAACGAGTACGTTGACCTGGTCAGCTCCTATGGCCCGATGATTCACGGCAACGCGCACCCAGAGATTGTGGAGGCCGTGCAGCAGGCCGCAGCGGGTGGATTGAGCTTTGGCTCGCCCACCGAGGGTGAGGCTTTGCTGGCGGAGGCCATTGTGTCGCGCACCGCGGCCGATAAGGTGCGCATGGTCAACTCCGGCACCGAGGCCACCATGTCCGCGGTGCGCCTGGCCCGCGGCTACACCGGCCGCGCCAAGGTGCTGAAGTTCGAGGGTTGTTACCACGGCCATGTGGATGCGCTGTTGGCCTCGGCTGGTTCCGGCGTGGCGACTTTTGCGCTGCCGGATTCCCCGGGCGTGACGGGTGCGACGGCGGCCGATACCATCGTCGTTCCCTATAACGATATCGAGGCCGTGCGCGAGGCATTTGCGCAGCACCCGGGCGAGATTGCCTGCATCATCGCGGAAGCCTCGGCCGGCAACATGGGCACCGTGGCACCAGAAGAGGGCTTCAATGCCGCGCTTGCCGACGTCGCCCATAGCGACGGCGCCCTCCTCATCCTCGACGAGGTCATGACCGGTTTCCGTACCTCCTATCAGGGCTGGTACGGCGTCGATGGCGTGGCGGCGGACTTGGTGACCTTCGGCAAGGTCGTCTCCGGTGGCCTGCCGGCCGCTGCTTTCGGTGGCCGCGCCGAGTTCATGGACTACCTCGCGCCGGACGGTCCGGTCTACCAGGCCGGTACGCTGTCCGGTAATCCGGTGGCCATGGCCTCTGGCCTGAAGTCTTTGGAGTTGGCCGATGAATCGCTCTACGAGCGCCTGCAGGCCAACGCGGACCGCCTGACCGGCATGATTTCCTCCGCGCTGTCGGCCGAGGGCGTAGCGCACCACATCCAGCGGGCGTCTTCGATGTTCTCCATCCGTTTTGCCGAGGGCGAGGGCCGCAACTTTGCCGATATGCAGGCGGCCGAGACCTTCCGCTTCACCCCGTTCTTCCACGCCCTGCTGGATAACGGCATCTACGTCGCACCAAGCCCATTCGAGACCTGGTTTGTCTCGGATGCACTTACCGACGCCGACTTTGAACTCATCGAAGCCGCCCTCAAGCCCGCCGCCCAGGCTGCGGCCGCCGCGCGTCCCGCACATTAAGTCCCGCACACTAAGGAGAGACATGACACGCACCATCGTTCACCTCGTGCGCCACGGCGAGGTCCACAACCCGGAGAAGATCCTCTACGGTCGCATCCCGGGCTATCACCTGTCCTCGCGCGGGCATTCCATGGCGGCACGCACCGCGGAGTCCTTCCGCGACCACGATGTGACTTACCTGGCGGCCTCGCCGTTGCAGCGCGCCCAGGAAACCGCGCGGCCGATTGCGCAGGTAACGGGGCTAGACGTGGACGTCGATAAGACGCTCATCGAGTCCGGCAACCGCTTCGAGGGCCTGCGCACAAAAGGCCTGCGTTCCGCGCTGTGGAACCCGCGCCGCTGGCCGCTGCTGGTCAACCCGCTGGAGCCCTCGTGGGGCGAGCCCTATGAGCAGATTGCCGAGCGCATGCTGGGCTCCATCGAACGCGCCCGCACCGCCGCGGCCGGCCACGAGGCGATCTTGGTCAGCCACCAGCTGCCCATCGTGATGGTGCAGCGCACCGTGCTGGGCCAGCGCCTGCCGCACGCGCCGTGGAACCGCGAATGCGACCTGGCCTCGGTTACCTCCCTGCTTTTCGATGACAACCAGGTCACCGATATCTTCTACTCCTCGCCGGCCCAGGAGATTTAATGGCACTACAACGCAAACGCGCGATCGGCGCGGTGCTGGCGGCGGCAGCCATCGCGCTGCCGCTTGCCGGTTGCTCGCAGGATGCCGATAACGCGCAAAACGCGGTTGCTACCGGCGGAAACTTCGAGTTCATCACGCCCGGCGGCGAAAAGGTCATCAACTACGAGGAATCCGAGCGCAAGCCGCTGCGCACCTTCTCCGGCGAGGATGTGCGCGATACGGATAAGACCATTTCCCTGGAGGACTTTGAGGGCGAAATCGTCGTGCTCAACTCCTGGGGCCAGTGGTGCGCCCCGTGCCGCGCCGAGGCCGATGACCTCCAAGAGGTCCACTCCGAGCTACAGAAGCGGAAGATTGGCACCGTCTTGGGCATCAATGTGCGTGACTATAACCCGCAGGTGTCCAATGACTTCCTCGAAGACAACGGGCTGAAGTATCCCTCCATCTACGATCCGCCGTTTAAGACCGCGGCGGCCCTGGGCGGCGTGCCCACGTCCGTGGTCCCGACCACCATCGTCTTGGATAAACAGCACCGCCCGGCTACGGTCTTTTTGCGGTCCATCACCGCCCAAGACGTGATGGACGTAGTGGACAAATTAGAAAAGGAATAAATGGACAACGCAGCGAGCATCGGCAACTCTTTTGCCGAGGCCGCGACCTCCGGCCCTCTCATTCTGGGCCTGTTCGCGGCCGCCGTGGCGGGGCTGGTGAGTTTTGCCAGCCCATGCGTCATCCCACTGGTGCCCGGCTATATTTCCTACCTGGCCGGCGTGGTGGGCGGCGAGGTTACGTTTGACGGTGAGTTGGGGGTGGGCGTCGGCAAGCGCAGGCAATGGGCCGTGGTACTGGCCGCCGCCTTGTTCATCCTGGGATTTACCGTGGTTTTCCTGCTGGCGACGGTCTCCGTATTCGGCGCGATTTCCGTGCTCCGGCTCAATGAGGAGACGCTCATGCGCATCGGCGGCGGCGTGACCATCCTGATGGGTGTGGTTTTTCTCGGCGCGATCCCGGCGCTGCAGAAGGACACCCGCATGGCACCGAAGCGTTGGACCACCTGGCTGGGCGCGCCGCTGCTGGGCGGGATTTTCGCGCTGGGCTGGACGCCGTGCCTGGGACCAACGCTGGCCGCCATTATTTCCGTATCGGCCGGCACCGAAGGCATGACGGCCGCGCGCGGCGTGCTGCTCATCATCTTTTATTGCCTGGGCTTGGGCCTGCCGTTCCTTCTGGTGGCGCTGGGCTCCGCGCGGGCGATGCGCTCGATTTCGTGGGCCCGCAAGCACTCGCATACCATCCAGATAATCGGCGGCGTGGCCATGATCCTCGTCGGCCTGGCCCTGGTAACCGGCCTGTGGGGCGAGTTTATTAGCCTCATCCGCCAGTGGACCGGCAACTTTGGCGCAACCCTGATTTAGGAGAGACGTGAAATATTTCCGCAAAGCCTGGCATTGGCTGACCAGCATGCGCACGGCACTGGCGCTGCTTTTCTTGCTGGCGCTGGCCGCGATTCCCGGTTCCTTGCTGCCGCAGCGCGACCTCAACGAGCAGAACGTGCAGGACTTCATCGAGTCCAACGGCAACGTGGCGAAGATCTACGACAAGCTGCAGCTTTTCGACGTCTTTTCTTCCGTCTGGTTCCAGGCCATCTTCATTCTCTTGGCCATTTCCCTGGTGGGCTGCATCCTGCCGCGCTCCTGGGATCACTACAAGGCGTGGAAGACCCCGCCAACGCGCGCGCCGAAGTACCTCCACAAGCTGCCGCTGGCGGCCGAGGGGCACTCGGATAAGAGCGAGGAAGAGCTCTCTGCGGAAATCAAAAAGCGCCTGAAGAAGTGGCGCGTGGCCGAGTACGACCCAGAAGAAGACCGCGCCGGCGTGCATACCTTCTCCGCGGAGCGCGGCTACGGCCGCGAGCTGGCCAACCTCATTTTCCACGTGGCGCTGGTGGCCATCTTGGTCACCGTCGCCGCCGGCCGTTTGGTCAACTATGAGGGCCAGGTCATCGTGGTCACCGAGTCTGGTTCGCAGGGCGGTGGCCAGACCCTGGACCAGTCCACGGAGTTCTGCAATACCTCCACGTCCAACTTTGACTCCTTCCGCGCCGGCCCGCTTTTCGACGGCACCGGTCTCCACCCCTTCTGCCTCATCGCCCATGACTTCGCGGCCGAATACCTGCCCAACGGCCAGGCGGAGATGTTTACCTCCAACGTTTCCTACGCGGAGGGCGAGGACATCTACAAGGATGACTCCGAGTGGAAGGATTATGAGCTTAAGGTCAACCACCCGCTGCGCTTGGCCCACAACCGCGTCTACTTGCAGGGCCACGGCTACGCGCCGACGGTCACGGTGGAATGGCCCAATGGTGAAAAGCGCACCCAGACCATTCAGTTCCAGCCGAATGACACGACCTTCTTCTTGTCCTCCGGCGCGATGCGCTTCGACCCACCGGCCGGCATGCACCCGGATCTCTATGACCGCCGCCAGAACCAGATCGCCATCCAGGGCCTGTTTGCGCCCACGGCCGAATGGGCCGGTGAGAACGGCAAGCTGCTGCAGTCCTCCTACCCAGGTTTGCAGGATCCGGCCATGGCCATCGATATCTACCGTGGTGATGCCGGCTTAGATACCGGCACCCCGCAGTCTTTCTTCTCGCTGGATCCAAACCTGGTGCACTCCGGCCAGCTGCGAAAGATTGACCGCGTGAACCTCAACCAGGGTGAGGATGTCACCTTGGACGATGGCACCAAGATCACTTTCAACGGCGCCAGCGAGTTTGCCAATTACCAGGTCTCTTATGACCCCTTCCAGAAGTGGGTTCTGGTCTCCGCGCTGGTAATGCTCATCTCCTTGGTGGGTTCGCTGGTGATTAAGCGCCGCCGCGTCTATATCCGCCTGCGGCCGAATGCAGCCGGCGGCACCGATGTGGAGATGGGTGGTCTCGCCCGCACCGACCGCGCCGGTTGGTCAGAGGAATTCCACGAGTTGCACCGCGCGCTGCTGGAGCTGCCGGACCCAGACGAGGTCGAAGAAGACGAGCTTTATACCGATGATTAGTACGTCGGACTAGTCCAACAAAAGTTGGACTAGTCCATTTCGCTGAGTAAGGTAATCAGCACTATCCCCGCACGTGTATTGGCTAGGAGCGTTCATGCAGATCGATCAGAATCTATCTAATTTCTCGGATATCGCGGTGCAGACCGCCTTTGTGGTGTACTGCGTCGCGCTCTTTATGTCGCTGTTCTACTACGGCCGCATGCAGGGAATTATCGAGGGCCGCCGTGCCGTGAAGTCCCAGGCCGCTAAGGTCTTGGTGGGGGCGGGCGCTGGGGGCGTCGATAAGCAGAGCTATGCGGGCGAGGTGGCCCAGTCCTCTTCCGGTATCACGGAAGGTGAGCTGAAGGAGAAGGAGCGCAAGGCCGATAAGCTCGGTGGCATGACCAGCGCGCTGATGTGGGTGGGCATTGCCCTGCACGCCGCGGCGATTGTGCTGCGTGGCCTGGCTACCGGCCGTTTCCCCTTTGGCAACTTGTACGAGTACGTGCTGATGGTGAGCTTTGGTGTGTTGTTGGTGGGCAATATGGCCATGCAGCGCAAGGAATGGCGCACCGTGTGGCCCTGGCTGCTCACCCCGGTGCTGGCCCTGATGTTTTATGGTTCCACCAAGCTCTATGCTGAGTCTGCCCCAGTGGTGCCGGCGCTGCAGTCGCACTGGCTGCCCATCCACGTCACCGTGGTTTCCTTGGGCGCATCTATCGGTCTTATTTCCGGCATTGTCTCGCTGCTGACCCTATTCCGTATGGCACAGCCGAAGCATGCCGAGCATGGCTTTTTCGGTGCTGTAGCCCGCCCGTTGCCTTCGGCCGCGAAGATTGACCAGCTGGCCTATCGCTTGGCCGTGATCACCCTGCCGACCTTGGGTCTGGGCCTCATCTTGGGTGCTATCTGGGCCGAGTCCGCGTGGGGCCGCTTCTGGGGCTGGGACCCGAAGGAAACCGTCTCTTTCGCTACCTGGATCCTTTATGCCGCTTACCTGCACGCGCGTGCAACGCCGGCGTTCCGCAAGGCTGCGCCGTGGATCAATGTCATGGCGATGGCGTTGATGGTGTTCAACCTCTTCTTCATCAACATGGTTGTGTCCGGCCTGCACTCCTATGCGGGGCTGAATTAAATGGCGGAGCATACGAGCCCGCGCCATAAGCTAGGCAAGCCGGCTGGTGATAATGCGGTGATTTTGGGGCTGGGCGCGCAATTTGCGGAACGTCGCCGCGAGTTGGGTATTTTGCAGCAGCAGCTTGCCGACGCCGCCGGTATCTCCCGCTCCACCCTCCACACCATTGAGCACGGGGGCGCGGGCGTGCGGTGGGAAAAGATTACCGCCGTGGCCGAGGCCCTCGGCTTGGAGATGCGCTTCGTGCCGAAGGAATCCTAATCCTTCTCGCCGTCGGTGTCGCGATTGCGGCGCTGGCGGCGTTTTTCTTCCTCTGCCTCCTGTGCGCGGCGCTGTTTGAAGCGCTCCTTTTCTAAGTTCCAGAGGAATTCCTCATCATCGTCGGGTCCCTTGATAGCGCGGGGTTGTTCCACCTCGCGCTTTTTCCATGTGTTGGGCCCGAAGGCCTTCCACACCAAGTAGGCGGCGAGGACAAAGAGTAAAAGGAGGATGATTCGGCCCATGCGTGGAATTCTACCTGCACCGCGTACAATCAACCCCCATGACGCATAACCCTGAGCCACCCAAGCCGGACCCAGAACTGCGCCGCCGTTCCCGTGCGGCGCTGTGGAAGTATGGGCTCGCCCGCGTAGTGCTTTTTATCGCTTTGACCGTGGTGATCGAGCTTTTGTCCATCGCCATCCGCTTTCCCATCCCGGTGCTCGTCTCGGCGCTGTTGGCGCTCTTCGTGGCGCTGCCGCTATCGATGCTTATCTTTAAAAAGTGGCGCATCGAGGCCACCCAAACGCTGGCCGAGTACTCCGCCCAGCGCAAGGCCCACAAACGCTGGGTCCAGGCGGAACTGGAAGGCCGCGCCGCGCAGGATTAGACGATGATGAGTGCGGCGGCCTCGATAACGGCCCACAGGAGCATCGCGCGGCCGGTCAGGCCGAGCACGGGGATAAGCTTTGGTCCTTGAGCGCCGCGATTGACGGTGCGAATGGCACGCAGCGCGAAGGGGAAGTAGACCAAGCCGGCGAGTGCGAGCCAGCTGCTGAAGGCAATGCCAATGGTCAGCAGGAATGGCAGAAGGAGCAGCACCGTAAAGAGCAGGCGTGCCTTCTCATTGCCGAGGCGTACGGCGAGCGTAATCTTGCCAGTTTCAGCGTCGGAGGGAATATCGCGGATATTATTGACTAAGTTCACCCCGGAGCTCATCGCGCCGATGCCCACGGCCAGCGCGAGGCCCGACCACGACAGGTGGCCGGCTTGGGTGAATTCGGTGCCGAGCACGGCGACGAGCCCGAAGAAGATAAAGACAGCAACCTCGCCGAGCCCGCGATAGCCATACGGGTTCTTGCCACCGGTATAAAACCACGCGCCGGCGATGCATAGCGCGCCGACGAGGATGAGCCACCACGCATGCGCCGCGAAGGAGAGCGCGATGCCGGCGAGCCCGGCCACGGCGAAGGCGGCGAAGGCCGCGAGCTTTACGTGCTGCGGGCGGGCCAGGCCGCCGCCGGTGAGGCGCTGCGGACCGGTGCGGTCATCGTCGGTGCCGCGGATGCCATCGGAATAGTCATTGGCATAGTTCACGCCGATGATAAGTGCCCACGCCACGATGAGGGCGAGGAGCGCGCGGCCGAAGTGCGCGCCGTCGGCAGCCGCTGCGGCACCAGTACCAGCGATGACTGGGGCGAAGGCATTAGCCCACGTGTGCGGGCGTGCGCCTTGGAGCCAGTCTTTGGCAGTTGCGGGATAGGCAGAAAGTGACATGTCAGTTATTGTGCCACGCCACCGCGGGCATGCTGTGCACAAGGGACGTACACGGCGGATATATAAAAGCCACGGGTATGGCGGAAGCGCGTCGTACGTACCCAAGAAAGGACGGCTGTGGGCCACACCCGTGACAAAAGTTCAATGCGTTGAACTTTCTTAAAGTTATCATGTGAATCGCTCGCGGGGCAAGGCCGTTACTACGATGAATGTCATGCATTTAAGCGATCTCCCTGAACGTACCCAGGACTACCTCAAAGTCCTGTGGGACCTCTCCGAGCACTCCGGCGGCGCGCCCATCGCGCTCAAGGAGCTGGCGGGGCGATTGAACCAAAAGGTGCCCACGGCGTCGGAAGCCGTAAAGCGTCTCGTTGCCCAAGGGCTGGTGGAACATGAGCGCTACGCTGGCGTTTCGCTGACCCCAGAGGGCCAGGCACTGTCCATGGGCATGGTCCGCCGCCATCGTCTCCTCGAGACCTTCTTGGTCAAAGAGCTGGGGTACACCTGGGACGAGGTTCACGAGGATGCCGATCTCCTCGAGCATGCATGCTCCGATCGCTTCATCGATCGACTCGATCAGCACCTGGGCCATCCTCAGCGCGATCCCCACGGCGATCCCATCCCCGACGCGCAGGGCAGCATCGAGGACCTTGGCACGCTCACGCTTGACGACGTTCCCCTTCACACCCCTGTCACCATCGAGCGGGTATGCGACGGAGACACCGAGCTGTTGCGCTACCTCGACAGCCATGGCGTCGGCCTGGGCGTCGAGGTCGTAGTCGATTCCCGCGTTGCGGGCCTGCTCAACCTGCACGCAGGGGACGAGGAGTTCTCTCTTGCGGAAGTCGCGGCCGCCGACGTGACGGTGCGCGCTAACGAAGTCTAATCAGTTCTTAAAGAGCCCTGCGACACCACGACGGTCCACCTTGCCGGGGCCGGTCAGCGGCATCTCAGCAATGCGGATAATCTCGCGCGGAATCTGCCACCGAGGCAGGTCATCGAGCGCTTCGAGGATGTCGGTGCGCGAGGCCCAGCCGGTGTAAGCTGCGGCGATCATCTGGCCAAGACGTGGATCAGGGATGCCCACCACGCATACACTGTCGACGCCCGGTACCTGCAACAAGAGCTGTTCCAGTTGTTCTGGGTGCAACTTCAACCCGCCCGAGTTGATGATGCTGTCCAGACGTCCAGTGACGGTGAGTTGACCGTGGGCGTCGAGCTCCCCGGCGTCGGAAGTTGCGAACCAGCCACCGACGAAGTCGCGCGATTCCACATTGCGGTAGCCCTGCGCAATGGTCGGCCCGCCCAGGAAAATGCGGTTATCTTCCCCGATGCGCACCTCGGTGCCGGGCAGGGGAGTGCCGTTGTAGACGCAACCGCCCGCAGTCTCCGAGGAGCCATAGGTGGTTACCACGGTGATGTCGAGCTTGCGCGCAGATTCCAATAGCTGGGGATGTGGCGCTGCTCCACCTACCAGGATGGAGTTGAAACGGCGCAGTGCTTGGATGCCGTCCAGCGAATCGAGTGCCTTGTGCAGCTGCATCGGTGTGAGCGCGGTGTACATGCGGTCCTCGGTGTGGGCGAGTTCTTCTGCTGCGCGGGCGAACTCGGTGATGTTAAAGCCTTGGGACAGGTCGAGGCACAGTGGCTCCACACCCGCCACCAACGAACGCACGAGCACCTGGATGCCCGCGATGTGGTGGGCGGGCATGGCCAGTAGCCATTGGCCGGGGCCACCCAGGAAAGAATGGGTGGCATCCGCACTCGCCACCAGGTTAAGCGGGCTTAGCTGCGCACCCTTCGGTGTGCCCGTGGAACCCGAGGTGGACACCACCAAAGCAATGTCCTCAGCAATCGATTCGCCCGCGCGCATGTGGTTGCGCAGCAATTCCGTCCGCGTGCGGTCCGCTGCGGGAAGGGGTAAGAGCGTGGTCTGCCCAGCGATGGCCTTCTCGAGGTCATCCAAAATTCCTGCGGGATTGCGGGGATCGACTGGGAGTGGGGCGAGGATATGAGTCACGAATAATCAGGTTACCCGGGCATATCGCTCGTCCCGGGAGGCGGCGCGCCGGGCGTTTAGAGCAAGGCGCGCAGCCCCATGCTGAGCAAATAGAACACACCCGCCAGCACCGCGATGCAGCCGCCCGCCGACAAACTGAGTGCGGCCGCCAGCCAGAGCCCGCCGCATGCCAGCGCAATGCCCGCGATACCGGCACCGAGCATGAGCTGGGTCGGGCGCTTGATCCACGGCTGCAACGCCGCCGCCGGGGCTACCAGCAGCGCCAGGGACAAGATAGTGCCCACTGCGGGAATCACCACCACCATGGTCACGCTGATAAGCGTGAGGGTAAGCAAGTCATAGCGGCCGGGCTTTCCGCCTTGTGCGCGGAAGGACGTCTGGTCGAAGTAGAAGGAGACTAACGTCCGGCGAAATGCCACCAGCACGCCAAGGCTGACCACCACCAGGGCGCCGACAAACCAGACATCCTGCGCATTGACAGTGGTCAGCGAGCCCACGAGAAAGCTATCCACGTGGATAGGTAGCGGTTGGAACCAGCGCAGCAACAAGATGCCCAGGGAAAATCCCAAGGTGAGCGTCACGCCGGCGGCAGCGGTCGAAGAAATGCCCTCGACGGTACTCAACCACCGCATAAGCCAGGCCAAAGGCAGGCAGAACAGTGCCGCCCCCACCATCAAACCCGTGGAGAGATCCAAGCTCAGAAGGTTGGCCACTACTACACCGAGCACCGCGCCGGGGAAGATTCCGTGCGACAGGCTCTCAGCGAAAAAGACGCGCTTGCCCATGACCATCAAGGTTCCAACTAAGCCAGATAAACATCCCACAGCGATGGCCTCAAGGAGGGGCATCCGCAGGATCTCTGGATCAAGATGAGACA
Source organism: Corynebacterium tuberculostearicum (assembly GCF_032821615.1). Taxonomy (GTDB): domain Bacteria; phylum Actinomycetota; class Actinomycetes; order Mycobacteriales; family Mycobacteriaceae; genus Corynebacterium; species Corynebacterium tuberculostearicum_H. The sequence goes on from NZ_JAVBIF010000013.1 coordinate 10,989, forward strand.
GTCCCATTAGCTAAATACCCCCTTCAAGCCCGCTAGCGGCACGGTGGCAACCAGCATCAAGCTGACGATTGCCTGCGGCGAAATCTGGTGCGTGGTTTGGGACAGCATGATGGCAAATCCAACCACCACTGCCAGCGTGGACAAACCCGCAGCCCAGAAGCACATGCTGCGCGGGGATCCTGCGATCAAGCGCGCCGAGAGGCCTGGAATGACAATAAAACCGATAACCAGCAACACACCCACTGCCGAGCTAGCCGCCACCACGATTAGGCCAACCGCGATATTCGCAATGAGCTCATAAGCCGCCACGTTGATGCCCATGGCGCGGGCCGCTGTGGTATCGAAAGCGACGAGAATCTGCATGCGCCAGGTTGTCAGGATGAGTAGTGCCGCAATCACGCAGAGCGTGACGGAGGTTGCCAGCCTGGACTGCGTGACGTCGAGAAGCCGGCCAAACATGAGGGCCTCCAGCTGCCCGGACTTGTCGCCATAGGCCAAACTGATGACCACGCCGATGCCGTACATAAAGGTCAGCACCACGGCCGTTCCGGCTTCCATATCCAGCTTCTGCGCTGACTGGCCCTGCCCAGAACCCAGAGAAGCCAGCACCAGCACCGTCACCGTGGCCACCGCGGCCGCACCCGGCACGATGCCCGGGATGCCGCCCACGATGAGCCCTACCACGATGCCCGGAAAAACCGAGTGCACGAGGGCTTCCACCGTAAATTCCATGCGGCGGAGATTAACGAGGACGCTAATGGCAGCTCCCGCAATCGATAGGCACAGCAGGAAGAGGAAAGCATTGCGCAGGTACGGGGCGAAGAGAATCTGCTCTATCACAGTCGCGCGCCTTGCTCCATATAGGTTTCCACTGCTTCCTCGGTTCCCATGGTGCGGACCTTGCCGTCGATCACAAACGCCGCCCAGTCGCAGGTGTGCTGCGCCAAGATGGGGTCGTGAGTGGAGACGAGCAGGGCGATTCCTGCTTCCTTGAGATCCGCAATGATCTGAATCAGGATTCGGCGGCTTTCTTGATCAAGCCCGTTGAAGGGTTCGTCGAGAAGCACCAGCTCCGGGGCCGAAACCAACGCGCGCGCGATGAGCACGCGCTGGCGCTGCCCTCCCGAGAGCTGGCCAAACCGCGTCTCGGCGAGGTGCTCCATCCCCACTTGTCGCAGGGCATTGAGTACATGGCCGCGATAGCTACGCATGCTCGTGCACCTATGCCACCAGCTCACTGATGGCAAAAGGCCCATTTCCACGACCTTGTAAGCCGTGACGGGAAAACTCAGGTCGGAGTCTTGGTACTGCGGGACGTAGCCGAGCGAGGCGTCGATGGTGGCCATGCCGCGCAAGGCAGCCAGGCCAGTGATTGCCTTGAGCAGCGTAGACTTGCCCGCGCCGTTGGAACCTAGGAGCGCCACGGCCTCGCCCGCGCGGATCTCAAGGTCAACGTCGGTGAGGATATCCCGGGCGCCATAGCCGCAGGTGGCATTGTGCAGAGTGACTAATGGGGAAGACATAAAGAGCTACTTGCGCTTGGCGAAGTCGAATTCCTGCAGCGATTCTGGCAACGGTTGCTGCTTGGAGTCCCAGGCGCTGACCAGGGTGTTGATGTTGTGGACGATGGATCCGATGTAGGTCTCGCCCTCACTGCCTGGCACACCTAGCGAGTCGCCGTACAAAGCGTCGTCGGATGTAACCGCCTTGACGCCTGCGGCGCGGGCGATGGCCTCGATGGACTTCGAGTTGTTGGAATTCTCCGCAAAGATGGCCTTGGCGCCGGACTCGCGGACCTTCTTTACCTGCTCATCGATGTGGCTCGAGGTGGCGTCCTGCTGGTGGTTGAAGTCAGACAGTGCGGAGCCGATGAATTTCACGCCATACTCGTTAGAGAAGTAGCCGAAGGCGTCGTGGGAAGAGAAGAGCACGCGGTCTTGCTCAGGAACTGCGGACATGGAATCGCTGGCCCACTTGTCGAGGTCCTCCAGCTGGTCGGTGTACTTCTTGCCGGCGGCGGTGAAGGCGTCCTTGGCCTGCGGGGAGGCCTGGGACAACGTGTTGACGATGTTGTCGACCTGAATCTTGGCCTGCTTCGGGGAGGTCCACACGTGCGGGTCGTACTTGAATTCTGGGGCCTCGCCGTCCTCCCCCGGGAAAGGCCACGGGCGCGGGCTCACGTGTTCGATGCCCTCGTCGATGGTGTACTTGCCGTTGCCATCGCCCATACCTTCGCTCTTGACGCCCGAGGTCACGGCCATGACGCCGTGGAAGCCGGAGGAGTCCACGGCTTGGTCGAGGAAGTGCTCGAGGTCGACTCCGTTGACGAACATGTAGTCGGCCTGGGAGAGCGCCTGCATCTGCTGTGGGGTCATCTCGTGCTCGTGGGCGCTGGCGTTGGGGGCGAGCAAACAGGTGAGGTCGAGGGTCACTGGGCCCTCGCCGGAGGTGGTCTCTGCACCTTGGGAGTCGACCTTGTGGAGCTTGACGCCGCCGGCGGCTATCTGGGTGAGGTAGTCGCAGATCTGGGTAGTCGTGGCCACGGCCTTGACGGTGTCGCCGTCCTTCGGCTTTGCAGCGTCGATGGATTCCTTCGAGGCGCTGCAAGCGGCGAGGCTGGCGCCGAGTGCGAGGGCGCAGGTGCCTGCGAGAATGCGCTGTAGGGGCCGGCGTGGGGTGCTGTGATTTGAGTTCATAATGAACTTCCTTTGTATTAGGAGAAGTGAACTCAACAAACACTAGCACCCTTGAACTAGATTGTTCAACGTAATGAACTTAGGTGGTCCTATCTCTTCCTTAAGCTGCCAAAATTTAAAAATGCCTCTCACTTCAATGAGTGAAGTGAGAGGCTAGGAAGCGGTGGCCTTATTTGGCTACTTTTGCCTTTTTGCTGAAGGGGAGCTGATCCAGGGAGCGTATGCCGGGGCCGGCGGCGAGCATCAGGCCCGCGACGGCGACGGTCCATTCGGAGAACTTTTGCCAGCCCTGGGCGATGAGAATTACGCCCAGGGCGACGCGTGCTGCGAGCATGACGAATGAGTTGCAGAGTTTCATGTTCGACACTTTAAGTATTAACTATGGGCATGTCCACAATTGCTTGAGATGTCTCACTCCGGTCCGAGGGCGTCCCACGCCATTTACTCCGCTACATGTATGGATTGCGCGGGGTGTCCTCCTGATCGAAGGGACGCTCCCCGCTGTCCTGCGCATCCTTGATACGCTTGAGCATCCACACTCGCGAGACGATGACGCCCGCCAGTGCAAGTGTGGCCAAGCCGATGGCGAAAATCCACATCGTGCTAACTCCTGGCTAGTAGTAATACGGGAACTGCTCCCACTGCGGGTCGCGCTTTTCGAGGAATGCTTCTTTGCCCTCGACGGCCTCGTCGGTCATATAAGCCAGGCGGGTGGCCTCGCCGGCGAAGACCTGCTGGCCCATCAGGCCATCATCGGTCAGGTTGAAAGCGAACTTCAGCATGCGCTGGGCTGTTGGGGACTTGCCGTTGATTTCGCGGCCCATCTGGATTGCGGCGTCTTCCAAGTCGGCGTGATCGACAACCTCATTGACCGCACCCATCTCATACATGCGCTGGGCATCGTAGGTGCGGCCCAAGAAGAAAATCTCGCGGGCGAATTTCTGGCCCACCATCTTAGCTAGGTAGGCCGAACCATAGCCGGCATCGAAGGAACCCACGTCCGCGTCCGTCTGCTTGAAGCGCGCCTCCTGGCGGGAGGCGACCGTCATATCGCAGACCACGTGCAGCGAGTGTCCGCCGCCGGCCGCCCAACCATTGACCACGGCGATAACCACCTTGGGCATGGTGCGGATAAGGCGTTGGACCTCGAGGATATGTAGGCGGCCGCCTTCCACCTTCTCGCGGGCGGTGTCCACGGTGGATTCATCCGCGGTGGCGTCATCATGGGCGTGCTCGGTGGCGTAGCGGTACCCGGAGCGGCCGCGAATGCGCTGGTCGCCGCCCGAACAAAAAGCCCAGCCGCCATCCTTGTCGGAAGGACCATTGCCGGTGAGCAAAATCGTTCCCACATCCGGCGTGCGGCGGGCGTGGTCGAGGGCGCGGTAGAGCTCGTCTACGGTATGCGGGCGAAACGCATTGCGCACCTCCGGGCGGTCGAAGGCGATGCGCACGATGCCGTTCTTGCGGCCCTCGCCGTTGAGCCGGTGATAGGTGATATCCGTCAGGTCCTCAAAACCTTCTACGGCATGCCACAATTCCGGGCGGAACGGATTATCGGTGCTGTATTTTCTCTGCTCGCTCATGATGGCCAGCTTAGTGGCAAAAGAAGAATAGTCCCCATTCCCAACCCTCACCCACACACTGCCCAGCAGGCCGGTAATAATCAATACGCGATACTGCGAGGTTGTTGCCCCGCATAATACCCGTGTACGCCATACCAGCGCGGTACTCCATGCCATGGGGAGACTCGAACTCCCCGCCCCTTAAAGCGCTAAAGGGGGCCAGTGTCCCAGGATTTTCCCCTCCAGGGTGGGGGCCTGCTCGCTGCAGGTGTGTGGGCTACCATCGCGCGCTTTAAGCAGCGCGCGAGATGACTATCCGTTTTTCAGTTCGGTATTCCAGTTCAGCTGCTGGATGCGGGTATCCAGCTCGCGGTACTGCTTAGACAAATCATCGACGCGCTTGCGCAGATCCGCCACCGGGATGGTGGAGACAAACTTAATCTCGGTGCGGGAATAGCGATCCGAGCGCGTACCCGCCCGCTGCGCCAGGTCGTGGTAGATGCGGCGCTTGCGCAAGAGGCCGTCGCGAAGCGCGAGGGCTTCCATCAGGTTCCTCTTCTCATCAAAGGCGGTGGCGATATTCGTCGCATTAATGGCCTGCACCAGCTCATCGATGCGCCCGGCCACGCCGTCGAGCTCGCGCAGCAGCTCCTGCGGATCCTCATCCGGGGTATCACCCTCCTGCACGCGGGCCACGGTCAGCAGCCGCTCGTGCAGGCTATTGAGGCGCTCCTGCGCCTGCGCGCGCTCCGCCAATGCCTCAGCTAGCAGCATATTTCCTCCTTTATTGGTATAGGTTCCCAAAATAGCGCAGAGCGGGGGAGGGGTCAATGGCCGGCGGGCGCTACCATGAAGGCCATGCATATCGATGACGTCCTTGACCGCGCCCACGTAGTCTCCCTCCCGCTTGCCGTGCGTTTCCGCGGCATCACCACGAGGGAGGCCCTGCTCATCGAGGGCCCGGCCGGCTGGGGCGAGTTCGCGCCCTTCCTGGAATACGGCCCGGCCGAGTCCGCCGCGTGGCTGCGCGCCGGGCTCGAGGCCGCCTACGAGGGCTTTCCAGAGCCGGTACGCGATTCCATCGAGGTCAACGCCACCATCCCGGCCGTATCCGCCAGCGAGGTCCCGGCCGTGGTGGAGCGCTACCCCGGCTGCCGCACCTTCAAAATCAAGGTGGCGGAGAAGGGGCACACGCTTGCCGACGACGCCGCTCGCGTCCGCGCCGTCCGCGACGCCGTCACCCAACGCGGCGATATCCCTATTCTGCGCGTGGATGCCAACGGCGGCTGGAGCGTCGATGAGGCGGTCGAGGCCGCGCAGATGATGATGCCGCTGGATTATATGGAACAGCCATGCGCTACCACTGAGGAGCTCGCCCAGGTGCGCGGCCGTCTCATGCGCGCCGGCATCTTCGTACGCGTGGCCGCCGATGAGTCCATTCGTAAGGTCGCCGACCCCTATCGCGTCGCCGAGCTGCAGGCCGCGGACGTCGCCGTGGTTAAGCCCGCCCCACTCGGTGGCGTGCGCCGCGTCCTCGAGGTGGCCCAGCACCTGCGCCAGCGCCATATGGATATCACGGTGGCCTCCGCGCTCGATACCTCCATTGGCATCAATATGGGCTTGGCGGCCGTCGCCGCCCTCCCGCGCATCTACGACGACGAGGACATCGACGTCACCCCGGCCGCCGCCGGCCTTGCCACCGGCTCCCTTTTTGAAGAGGACGTCACCGCCCCGCGCCCGCTTATCGATGGCCACCTTCCCGCCGATATCCTCGCCCCCGACCCAGACCGCCTCGCCGCACTCGCCGCCCCCGCCGACCGCCGCGACTGGTGGTTCGACCGCCTTCGCGCCTGTTGGCCGCACCTGTCTGACTAGGCCCTAGAGCAAGCTTTGGTGAAACCGCCATGCCGGAGTCACCAACGCCCGCCGCACCTTTTGCGGACTGCTCTTTAGCCCGCGCACGCTGCGCCGATGCGCCACCGTTTCCTGCACCGTCTCCACCACTAGTTTGAGGTGGTAGTCGGTGCACTCATCCGTAAACTTCAGCGGCGCCCATCCGTGCTGCACCGCGTGATTGGTCTTCCACGTCCCGATGAGGAATTCCCGGTGATTATTCTCCGGCGCGTGATAATAAAGCGAGTCCAAGTCCACCACCATCGTCCCCGCTTCGAAGCCTAAATCCCAGGTATACGGCCCAAGCCGGAAATTTGGCACCGGCTTGAGCCCCACCCGCCGCATCTCGTGGTACATCCGCTGCTCCCATTTCGACGCCGTCCCCACCGGCGCCTGCTCCGCCAACTCGCGCACCGCGTCCCTTTTCTTACTGATCACCAGCTCTAAATCGGCCGCGAACCTCCCCCTTCCGTTGAGCCCGCGATACGCCTGCGCCAGCGCTTCTTTCAGCAGCCACTCGCTGCAGCGCTCGAAGCTCAATGCATCTGCTACCGCCTGTGCCGGCAACGCCATCCTTACACCCTTTATCCGATTCGCCGGCACCGGCCGCGACCTCACCGTATACACCACATCATCCGCTCGAATCCGGCAGTTTTTATCCACCCGGATCACCGCCGGCAGCTGCACCTCGCATAAGCCATAGGCCGCGAGCGCCGCCGTCCCCGAAAACACCGCATCCGGATAAAGCTGCGCCACCGCGGCTACTTTATCTTTCGCGCTCGCCTCTGCAGCGATATAACAGTTGCGCCGCAAGCGCAAAAGTGTTCCCCCACTAATCCTGCTGCGGATTTGATAGTCAGTAAGGCCTAAATCTAGTAATTCATTTCTCGTCCACATGACTCATTGGACTGGAAATCTTCCGGAAAGGTTCCACCTTCCTAGTTTCAACGATTTCGTCCATCTAGAACACCTAAACCGTCGACGGTTTTCGCCATATGGGTGGACGAAATCGTTGAAAGCCGGTGAACCGCTAGAGAGAACCGTTAAAAAACTGCTGTCAGGCTTGAGACTGCCCAACCTGCCACCTGTGAGTACGCTGGAGGACATGTCTACTATCAAGGTCCGCGATGCTCACCTGCACAATCTGCGCAATGTCGACGTCGATATGCCCCGCGGCAAGCTCGTCGCGGTCACAGGTGTGTCTGGTTCGGGCAAATCTTCGCTGGCGTTCGGTACGATTCACGGCGAAGGCCAACGCCGCTACCTTGAATCGGTAGCACCCTTCGCACGCCGCCTCATTAGCTCGGCCGTCGACCCACAGGTCAGCCAGGTAGAGGGCCTACCGCCGACGGTCGCACTGCAGCAATCGACCTCCGGCGGCGGAGCGCGCTCTACGGTGGGCACGGTGTCCGCGCTCTCCAATAGCGTGCGCCTGCTTTATTCGCGCGCCGGGGATAACCCGGAGGGCCTATACTCCGATTCCTTCTCGCCCAATACCCCGGAGGGAATGTGTCCGCAGTGCCACGGCACAGGCGTGGTGCATGAGCCGACCGAGGACTCGATGGTCCCGGATCCCACCCTCTCCATCGAGGAAGGAGCCATCCAAGCCTGGCCGGGCGCCTGGGCCGGCAAGAACTTCCACGACATTTTGATGAACTTGGGCTATGACCTGGATTCGCCCTGGCAAGAGCTGCCGCAAGAAGACCGCGACTGGATCCTCTTCACGGAAGAGCGCCCCGTAGTCACGGTCAAGCCCTTGCGCGGAAAAGATCAGATTCAGCGCAACTATGAGGGCACGTGGCGCTCGGTGGCCAGCTACCTCAATAAGACGCTTGCGGAGACCCAATCGGATACCCTGCGCAAGCGCACCCTGTCCTATATGGAATCGCGCGAGTGCGAGACTTGTGGCGGCCGCCGCCTCAACCCGGCCGCGCTGAAGGTCACCTATGCGGGCATGCCGATTGATGAGCTGGGCGCGCTGCCGCTGGATAGGGTGCATGAGGTGCTCAGCAAGCAGAACCCGGAGGAGAATTCGGCCGAGGATTTGCTCCTGCGGCAGATTCTGCCGGCGTTGACCTCGGCGCTGGAGCTCGGCTTGGCGCACCTCAGCCTGGATCGGCCGACGCAGAGCCTGTCCGGCGGCGAGATGCAGCGCATCCGGTTGGCGGCGCAGCTGCGCTCCGGCCTCTTCGGCGTGGCCTATGTGCTCGACGAGCCCTCGGCCGGCCTGCACCCCGATGAGCGCGACGCGGTCATGGATATGTGCCGCCGTTTCATCGCGGCCGGCAACTCCGTGCTCTTGGTGGAGCATGACATGGATTTGGTCGCGCAGGCGGACTGGCTCGTTGACGTCGGTCCGCTGGCCGGCGAGCGCGGCGGCAACGTGGTCTATTCGGGCCCGGTCGAAGATTATGACGCGGACACCCCTACCGCCAACGCGCTGGCTCACCGCACGCTCACGCTTGCCGACGACCCCCGTACCCCCTCCTCCCACCTCGCCCTCCGCGGCATCAACGCACGCAGCATCGACAACTTGGATGTGGACTTTGGCTTGGGCCAATTCACGGCGGTCGCCGGTGTCTCCGGATCGGGCAAGTCCACCCTGGTCAGCACGGTGCTCGCCGGCCTACTGCGCCAATCCGCTACGGCCGTTTCCGATGAGGAAGAGACCGAGGAGAAGGGCTGGTCCGTAGAGAGCACGGAAGGCTTTGACCGAGTCAAGCGCGTCGTGCAGATTACCCAGAAGCCCATTGGCCGCACCCCGCGTTCCACGCTGGCAACCTATACCGGGCTTTTCGATAATGTGCGCAAGCTCTTCGCCTCCACCGATGAGGCTAAGCAGCGTAAATGGACGGTCTCGCGCTTTTCCTACAACGTAAAACAAGGCCAGTGCCCCACCTGCGGCGGCGCAGGCAAGATCGAGGTGGAGCTGGTCTTCTTGCCGGGCTCGTACACCACATGTCCAGAATGCGGCGGCGCCCGCTTCAACGACGAGACCCTGGAGGTGACCTGGCAGGGCCGCACCATCGCGGACATCTTGGAGCTGACCGTGGATGAGGCCGCGGAGGTCTTCGCCGAGGAAGAAAAGATTTACCGCGCCATCGCCACGCTGCAGGCCGTCGGCCTGGGCTACCTCCGCCTGGGGCAGGGTGCGCCGGAGCTGTCCGGCGGCGAGGCCCAGCGCATCAAGCTGGCCACGGAGCTGCAGCGCTCCCGCAACTCGCGTCGCGGCCATACGGTCTACCTGCTGGACGAGCCCACCACGGGCCTGCACCCAGCCGATATCGACCTGCTCAATACCGAGCTGCACAAGCTGGCGGATGCGGGACATACGGTAATCGTCGTCGAGCATGATCCTTCGGTCATGGCGCATGCGGACCGCATCATTGAGATGGGCCCGGGCGCTGGCGAAGATGGCGGCCGCATCATCGCGGACGCCACTCCGGCGCAGGTCGCCGCAGAGGATACCGCCACCGGCCGTGCCTTGAGCGCACGCCAAGCGCACTAAGCGGCGAGCCTTCGCTGCCCGTTAGCTGTGGGAGACCTCTCTGGGATCTCACAGCAAAATGGGGTAGAGGTAGAGGGTATGACTACTAAAGGCCCTCATGGCGATAATAATGAAACCCGCAGCTGGTCTAGCCCGGCGGATGATGCCACGCGCCAGATAGGCCGCGTGCCCGATAAAGCCGCCGGCCCCAGCCGCGACCAAGCGCGCCGCGAGCACCCCAAGCAGTACTTCCCAGGCGAGCAGCAGCCGCAGAATGAGACTCGTCAATTCGATGCGGCCGCCGGCTACCAGCAGGGCTCTGGCTATCAGCAGGGCTACGGCCAGCAGCAAAGCTATAGCCAGAACTATCAGCAGCCGGCCGGGCAGGCATATGGCCAGCAGTACGCGCAGCAGCCCGAGTACGAGCCGGTGCCGTCGAACTATGATCCGGATCAGCCAGAAAAGCGCAAGAAGAAGAGCAGCGGCGGTGGCGCCATGGCCGGCGTCTTCGCGGCCATCGCGGTACTTGCAGTACTGGCTGCGGCGGTCCTGTTTTTCCTGTGGCGCAATGCCGCGGACGAGGCGGATAAGCCGGACCCACAGCCGGTGACGGAAACGCTGACCACGGAAGTTCCCACCACCGTGACCCAGACCGAAGAGCCGGATTCGCAGGATGAGAACTCCAATAATCTGCCGAAGCTGCCGGACTTCCAAAATGACCTGCCGTCCGATATCCCGACCGAGCTGCCACCAGAGGTACAAGACCAGCTAGATAAGGGCAGCGACGTGGACATTGAGGGCCTCCTCAATGACCTCCTGGGCGGCGGCGAGCAGCCGGCCAGCCAGAACTAAGCGCCCAGCACCTGCCCGGTAAGGGAAATGGTGCGCGGACAGGTAAAATCGGGCGGCATGAATGAATCGATGCAGTTGGCTGAGAAGGTAGCCGCCCAACTGGCGCGCCACCTCACGGATGTCGTCTTGTGCCCTGGTTCGCGCAACGCGCCGCTGTCGCTGGCGCTGCTGGCGCGTGATGATATCCGCGTACACACCCGCCTAGACGAGCGCGGGGGAGCGTTTACCGCCCTGGGCATGGCGCGGGTGCAGCGCCGCCACGTGGGCGTGGTGATGACCTCGGGAACTGCGGTGGCCAATACTTTGCCGGCCGTGGTGGAGGCACACTATTCCCACACGCCGCTGGCCATCATTAGCGCGGATCGGCCGGAGCGCCTGGTGGGCACGGGGGCGTCGCAGACCATCGAGCAGCAGGGCATCTTCGGCGTCTATGCGGATACCACCCAGGTCACTGGCGCGGATGATATCGCGGCGATGGCCCAGCGCTTCCGCGAGGACCTGCAGGTACACATCAATGTGGCCTTTGATGCCCCGCTTGTCGACGACACCCTGCCAGACCACACCTCCGGCGACGGCGTGCGCGAGCCAGCACCGGCCTTTGTGGACCACGGTGAAGTGGCCGTGGACTTGGGCAAGAATACCTTGGTTATTGCGGGTGATGAGGCCTGGGAGGTAGAAGGCCTCCAAGACGTGCCAACCATCGCGGAGCCGAGCGCGCCGGGCCCGTATCATCCGGTGCATCCAGCGGCGGCGCATATCTTCCGCAAGCCGCAGGTCTCCGCGAACGATTATGTGGTCAACACCAAGGTAGAGCAGGTCATCGTCGTGGGGCATCCGACGCTGCACCGTGGCGTGCTAGCGCTGATGAATGATCCGGATATTGAGCTGGTGGTGCTCTCACGCACCAAGGACTTCACCAACCAGCGTGGCGAAGAGGCCCGGCTTGGCACCACCGTCAAGGTCACCGGTGAGCCGAGCCGCGAGTGGATGAAGATCTGCGAAGGGGCAACCGATATGGCTGGACAAGCGGTGCGCGAGACCCTCGAGGATGAGGAACTGGGATTCACCGGGCTACACGTGGCGGCCGCGGTGGGCGATACGCTCTCCGTCAATGACACCCTGGTGCTCGGCGCTTCGAATCCGGTGCGTGACGCCTCCATGGTGGGCCTGCCTTTCGACGGCGTGGATACGTACTCGCCGCGCGGGGCGGCCGGCATCGACGGCACCATCGCCCAAGCCATCGGCATTTCCCTGGCCACGCAATCGCTAGATCCCACCAACTGGCGCGCCCCGCGCGTTATGGCGCTCATGGGGGATGTCACCTTCTTGCATGACGCTAATAGCCTGCTCATCCCGGAAGACCAGGCGCGACCGGAAAACCTCACCATCGTGGTGGCCAATGACAATGGCGGCGGCATCTTCGAGACCCTGGAACAAGGCGCCGATGCGCTGCGCGAGTCCTTCGAGCCGGCGTTTGGAACGCCGCATGGGGTGGACGTCGGCAAGCTGGCAGAAGCCTATGAAGCAGACTACCGCGAGGTGACCACCCCGCAGGAGCTATTGGATACGCTGGCGGAGCTGAAGGAATACTCCACCGGGATTACCGTCGTGGAGGCCAAGACCACCCGTGCCACGCGCCGGGCTCTCAATGAGAAGCTCACCGCAAAGGTAGGCCAGTAAGTGGCCCCGCCGCAGCATAAGCCGCACGCGGCCGTGGTGCCGCGCTATACGCCCGCGGTCTATCGCCGCCGCCTGCACCAGCTGACGCTGGCGCTGTACCTGGCCGCGCTGGTGGGTGTGGTGGGCATGGTCATCGGGCCGGCGCTGAATGACCACGCCATCGCCAGCCACCCCGCGCGCGCTTTGGCCACGGTCAAGGATGTGGGCATGCTGCGCACCACGGTGGATTTCCAAGACAGTGAAGGGATTTACCACACCCCACAGCACGGGCTGCTCTATCCCAGTGGGCTAGGTGAGGGTCAGCAGGTGTGGGTGCACTACGCCCAGGACGACCCAGACCTGGTCAAGGTCGAAGGCCGTGAATGGACGCTGGCCATCATCCCGGCGCTCTCGGTAGGGGTGGTTGCCACGCTCATTGCGGCCGTGCTGTGGAAGCTGATTAGCTTCTTTACCCGCCGCGCGGAGAAATAATTAACCAAGATTTTCCGCTGGCTTCACCATAAACTTAAGAAGATGGGCCATGATGGTGGCATGCGTGTTGCGATCGTGGCTGAATCCTTCCTCCCCAATGTCAATGGTGTGACCAACTCCGTGCTGCGTGTTTTAGAGCACCTGCACGAGACCGGCCAAGAGGCCATCGTCATCGCGCCGGGTGCCCGTGAGGGACAAGAAGAAATCCCGGACTACCTAGGATTCCCCATCTACCGTGTGCCCACCGTGCGCGTGCCGCTGGTGGATTCGCTGCCGGTGGGCGTTCCTACCACGGCGGTCGATGAGGCCTTGCGCGACTTCAAGCCGGATATCATCCACCTGGCCAGCCCCTTCGTCCTCGGCGCGGCGGGCGCTTTCTCCGCCCGCCAGCAGCGCGTGCCGGCCGTGGCGTTGTATCAGACCGATGTTGCCGGATTTGCCACCAAGTACCATGCCTCCGCGCTGGCCTATGGCGTGTGGGAGTGGCTGCGCACGATTCATAACTCTTGCCAGATGACGCTGGCACCGTCCTCGCTGACCATCCGGGACTTGGAAAAACACCACATCAAGAATGTGCGCCACTGGGGTCGTGGCGTGAACGCAGAACTTTTCCATCCCTCCAAGCGCTCTGACGAGCTGCGCCGCAGCTGGGATCCGAGCGGCACCAAGAATGTGGTGGGATTCGTTGGTCGTCTCGCCGCGGAAAAGGGCGTGCACCGCCTCTCGGCGCTCAACGGGCGCGAGGATATCCAGCTGGTCATCGTGGGCGATGGGCCGGAGCGCCCGCTGTTGGAAGCCCAGCTGCCCGGTGCCGTCTTTACCGGTGCGCTGTCCGGCGAAGACCTCGCTGCCGCCTATGCCTCCTTGGACGTCTTCGTCCACGCCGGCGAGTTCGAGACCTTCTGCCAGTCCATCCAGGAGGCGCAGGCCTCCGGCGTGCCGACCATCGGGCCGCGGGCCGGTGGCCCGGTAGACCTCATCGACGAGGGCTATAACGGACTGCTGCTGGAGGTAAAGACCTTTGTGGAAGACCTCCCCAATGCGGTGGACGCTCTGCTCAATCCGGAGATTCACCAGGAGATGCGGGACAATGCTCGCGAGTCCATTTCCTCCAAGACGTGGAAGGCGCTGTGCGAGCAGCTCGTGGGCTATTACGAAGAGGTACTGGAGGATACTCGCCGGGTGCCGCTGACCATTTTGGGCCAGCGTCCGGAGCTGCCGCGATGGGCGGCTCGTGCTCTTGGCGCCCGCGTAGCCTAGACTGATCATTTGTGTCTAAGGCAGATCTGGATAAAAAGCCCTTCGATGTGGCGCGCATGTTTGACGCCGTGGGCGAGAAATACGACCTCACCAATACCGTGCTGTCCTTTGGGCAGGACGCGCACTGGCGCAAGCGCACCCGCGAGCGTTTGAACCTGAAGCCGGGCGAGAAGGTCCTGGACCTTGCAGCGGGTACCGCCGTGTCCACCGTTGAACTTTCCAAGTCCGGTGCGTGGTGCGTGGCGTGTGATTTCTCCCGTGGCATGCTGGCCGCCGGCCGTGAGCGCGACGTGCCCAAGGTGGCTGGCGATGGCATGCAGCTGCCGTTTGCGGATAACACCTTTGACGCCGTGACCATCTCTTATGGCCTGCGCAATATCCACGACTTTGAACTCGGCCTGCGCGAAATGGCGCGCGTGACCAAGCCGGGCGGGCGCCTTGCGGTGGCGGAATTTTCCACCCCGGTGGTACCGATTTTTGGCACCGTGTACAAGGAATACTTGATGCGTCTGCTCCCGCCGGTAGCGCGCCTGGTTTCTTCTAATCCGGAGGCATATATTTACCTCGCGGAATCCATTCGTGCGTGGCCGGGGCAGGAGGAGCTTGCCGCGGTTATCAATCGCAATGGTTGGGCCGAGGCCGGCTGGCAGAACCTTACCTTCGGCATCGTGGCGCTGCACTCGGCGGTAAAGCCAGCCTAGGCGCTGCTCCGCCCGCGCCTAGAGGACTGCGGCGGGGAGGCTATGCCGCGGTCGAATCCCAAAGGGGCGTATCGCGGCGAAGGGCCGAGACCGTGCGGCCGGCGGCGCGCCAGGTGCGTGCGATGAGGTCGCGGTCATCGTCAGTAATGAGGTTGCCCATCAGGCGCGCAGCGGCCGGCATGAGCATGCGGCCGATGGGCCCGCGCAGGGCCAGCGGACCGGCCAGCGGTAGGAACTGCGGATAAGTAAGCAAGCGCGCGGCCGTGCGGGCCAAGAGGAAGGACTCGCCGTAGTGTTCGCGCAAGACGGCCGGCCAGGCCAGGGTAAAATCCTTCGGGCCGAGCAGGGCTACGGCCAGCGCAGCCGTCTCCAAGCCGTAGTCGATGCCCTCGCCGTTGAGGGGATTGATGCAGGCCGCGGCATCACCAATGATCATCCAATTGGCGCCGGCCACGTTAGACACCGCGCCGCCCATGGGCAGTAAGGCAGAGGTAACGTGCTCAATTTCCCCGAGTCCCCACTCGGGGCGCTGTTGGGCGGCGTAGAACTCGAGCAGCTTCTTGGTGTTGATCTTGGCGGGGCGCTGCGCGGTCGACAGCGCGCCGAGGCCGATGTTGACCTGGCCAAGCTCGGGGCCGAGCGGGAAGATCCAACCGTAGCCGGGCTGCACCTCGCCTTCTTCGTCCTTGAGCTCAACGTGGGAGTGCATCCAGGGCTCAGTGGCATGCGTAGAGGAAGCATAGGAGCGCGCGGCAATGCCATAGACCTCCTCGCGGTGCCAGGTGCGGCCGAGCTTCTTACCAAAGGTAGAGCGCACGCCATCGGCCACGATGACCCACTTGGCATGTACGGTGGCCTCTCCCACGCGGAAGGAGGTCACGCGGTTGCCCTCGAGCACGGGATCGGTGGCGGGGGTGCCGGTGAGGAGGGTGGCGCCGGCTTCCCGGGCGGCGTCGGCAAGCAGGGCATCAAAGCGGAAGCGCGGCAGGGCCGTGCCCGCTTGGGAGGGATAGGTCTCCGGCCAAGGCGCGGTAATATCGCCGCCGTATCCGTGCAGCTTCAGGCCGCGATTGCGATAGGAGGCGTTGACCGCAATGCCGAGCTCATTGAGCTGGTGCATCGCGCGCGGGGTAAGCCCGTCGCCGCAGGTTTTATCGCGGGGAAACGTCGCGGAATCAATAAGGAGGGTGTCATAGCCGGCGCGTGCGGCATGGATCGCGGCGGCGGCTCCGGCCGGCCCAGCGCCAATGATGGCGACCTCGACATAGGTTTGGGAATCGATCTGCTCCGACATGAGGACTATCATTGCATGAGTTCGACCCCTCGAGTGTGTTTAGGGGCGCAGTTTGGACTACGGTAGGTAATCGATTATCTCTGGCTTTTAGTTGCAAGGAACACTATTTAATGACTCACGGTCAATCGCATGCCACGCACGTGGATCTTGGTGATCCGCAGCTCAACGAGCGCATTGGTGCGGGCATGGAAGCAGTAGAAGACAAGCTGCGCAGTGAAATCGACCGCGGCCAGGACTTCTTGAAGGACAAGGTCAGCCACTTGTCTAAGGCCGGTGGCAAGCGCTTTCGCCCCATGATGGCGCTGCTGGCCTCCGAGTATGGTCCGCGTCCGGGCTGCGAAGAGGTGGTTAAGGCCGCCACCGTCGTGGAGATGGTGCACGTAGCCACGCTTTATCATGACGATGTCATGGATGAGGCGGACCGCCGCCGCGGCGTGGAATCTGCCAATTCGCGGTGGAATAATTCCGTGGCCATCCTCGCCGGCGATGCGCTCCTGGCGCATGCTTCCCGCCTGATGAGTGAGCTGGATACCCACACGGTGGGCCACTTTGCCGATACCTTTGAAGAGCTGGTGACCGGCCAGATGCGCGAGACCATCGGGGCGGGTGAGGCCAATGCCGTGGAGCACTACACGGCCGTTATCCGTGAAAAGACCGCGGTGCTCATCGCCTCTGCGGGCTACCTGGGCGCCTACCACTCTGGCGCCTCGGCCGAGCATGCCGCAGCCTTGCACCGCATTGGTGGTGCCATCGGCATGATCTTCCAGATTGTGGACGATGTCATCGACATCTTCTCTGACCCAAAGGAGTCCGGCAAGACCCCGGGCACGGACCTGCGCGAGGGCGTATTTACCCTGCCGGTTCTCTACGCCTTGGAGGAAGAGGGCGAAGTGGGCGATAAGCTGCGTGAGCTGCTTACTGGACCGCTGCATTCCGACGCCGAGGTGGAGCGCGCCATCGAGCTCCTGCACCAGTCTGGTGGCCGTCAGAAGGCGCTGGAGGACATCAAGGCCTACCTGCGCACGGTGGAGGAGCAGCTCGCCGTGCTACCGGAGAACTCCGCGAGCCAGGCCTTGCGTCAATTGGCGGATTACACGGTGCGCCGCGTGGGCTAGCTGCTTGGCGATGCCCCCTTATTCCCGCCCCATTCGCCCCTACTACGCTGGCGATTTGTAGGTGGGAGGGTGGTTCGTAGTAAAGTACTTACTCGCACCACACAGTGCATGCCAGGTTGCCCGAGCGGCCAAAGGGAGCGGACTGTAAATCCGCCGGCATTGCCTTCAGAAGTTCGAATCTTCTACCTGGCACAGAATGAACCCCGCAAGCAAAAGCTTGCGGGGTTCCGTCGTACCTGGGGCTGTGGCGGGTGCTATCGGAAGGGCGCCTGTCTGCGGGATCTTTGAGCCTTGTGGAACACCGCATAGGCACCGACGAGGAATACAGCTAGGAATACCCCGCCGATCTTGAAGTAGAAAAATCCATTTCCTAACCTACGAGAAATATCTGGCAATGAGGTGGAATCCGATTCCGCCAGAGCCTTGGCCACGTATACCGCATTCAAACCGCCAATGAAATAGCCGAGGCAGAGCAATAATGAAATACCAACTGCAATCTTTAGCAAAACTGTTAAGGATGAATGGTGGGGTTCTGTACTCATCTAATTCCTCTCATCTTGGTCTTCAGGACCAGCAAACTACACCGTTCTGAGGCGCTGTGTACCAACAGGCGTGCTCGGTAGCCATACCATCAGTCGCAGAAAGTCACTGTAGAGATGAAGGTACGGGGTTTAGCGATAGGATATGGGATATGAAGAAGATCCGAACGATGCTGGACGGGGTAAACGAGATTCACCTATTTCAAAGCCAGCGAGTAGCGCAGGCCGCGCAGCAAGCGCATCTGCGCAATCGGACTCGCAGTTATCGGGCGCACCGGAAAATAAACGCAGCGATTTCCCACCAGTTGGAGGAGCGCTCCCTGGCGTAAATAGCCTTTCTAACCTTGATGCCCCGTTGTCGTGGGACTGGCGGCAGCGAGCCCACTAGTCCGCACCCTCATTGGCCCTAAGCAATCTCGAAAGGACCAGTTAGAGAGCGCGGAGCGGGGAGGGGTTTAAATCCCAAAGTAGGCGCGCAGGTCGGCCGCGATGGCATCGAGGCGGTCGGCGTCGGGGGATTCGAGGTAGCACTTCAGCTTCGGCTCGGTGCCGGAAGGGCGCACGATGACGCGGTCATCGTTGTTGGTGAAGAACTTGGAGCCTTGGGCGAATTTCTCTACCTTTGCCACGGGGGAACCGGCCAGTTCCGTGGGCGGGGTGGAAGCGACCTTATCCATCGCTTGGGCGATGATGCTGAGGTCATCGACGCGGAAGGTCAGCGGCTGGGTGTAGAGGGCACCCACGGTGGCGTAGATGCCTTCCAGGCGCTCTAGCACAGTGGTTCCTGCGGCCTTGCACTCGGCCGCGAGGCTGGCGAGCACTACGGAGGTAGCAACGCCGTCCTTGTCGCGGACAGCGGTGGGGTCGGGGCAGAAACCAATGGCTTCCTCATAACCAAACGCGAGGTCCGGGGTGCGGGCGATCCACTTGAAACCGGTGAGCGTCTCCTCGTGGCCGAGGCCATAGTGGGCGGCGATGCGCCCGAGCAGGCGGGAGGAGACGAGCGAGTTGGCGAAGTTGCCTGTCGCACCCTGGCGGGCAAGATAGTCGCCCAAAAGGGCGCCGGTTTCATCGCCGGTGAGCTGGCGCCACGTGCCTGAGGACGTGGGCACGGCGGCGGCGCAGCGATCCGCATCCGGGTCATAAGCGATAAGAATATCGGCGCCGATCTCCTCAGCGTGGCGGATGCCTAGGTCGAGGGCACCGGGCTCTTCCGGGTTGGGGAAGGAGACGGTGGGGAAATCGGGATCCGGTTGGGCCTGCTCAGGAACCAGCGAGACGCGGAACCCACAGCGGGTCAGCAGCTTTTCGCCCAAGGCAGCACCGACGCCGTGCATGGCGGTCAGCGCGATGGTGACATCGGTTTGTGCGCCCACGAGCTGCGCGGCGCGGTCGAGGTACTCGGCGCGGGTATCGACGTCCGCGATGTTCTCGGTGGATAGCGGGACTTCATCGGCATGGGGTGCCGCGGCAATGGCGGCGGCGATTTCGGCATCGGCGGGTGAAATCAGCTGTACGCCTTCAGCCGGGCCGGTGGCGATGCGGCCGCCCAGGTAGACCTTGTAGCCATTATCGGCCGGCGGGTTATGCGAGGCAGTGACCATAATTCCGGCATCCGCCTTGAGCGAGCGGACCGTGAAGGCGGTCAGCGGAGTGGGGTTCTGCGCTGGCAGAACCAAGGCCTTGCCACCGGCCGCGGAGATGACCTGTGCAGCATCGCGCTGGAACTGCGCGGAGCCGTGGCGGGCATCGCAACCAATGGCTACCACTGGGGCGTCCACGTGCTGCTTGAGCCAGGCGATAAGCCCATAGGTGGTGCGGATGACTACGGCGCGATTCATGCGAGACTCGCCCGGGCCCACGGCGGCGCGCAGGCCTGCGGTGCCGAAGGCGAGGGGACCGGCGAAGGCGGCGGCGAGCTCGTCAGTATTGCCCTCTTCAATCCAGGTCATCACTTGGCGGGCGGTGTCCGGATCGGGGTCGTGCTCGGCCCAGGTGCGGGCGTAGTCATAATCCACGGCGGCGGCCTTCGACATGGCTTAGAGCTCCTCGAGGATCTTGGCGGAGGAAGACAGGCCCAGGCGGGTTGCGCCGGCCTCAATCATGGCCAAGGCATCCTTGGCGGTGCGGATGCCGCCAGAGGCCTTGACGCCTAGCTTGTCGCCTACGGTCTCGCGCATGAGCTTAACGGCGTGTACGGAGGCGCCGCCGGCCGGGTGGAAACCAGTGGAGGTCTTGACAAAGTCCGCCTGGGCGGCTGCGGCGGCCTTGCAGGCGAGGACAATGGCGTCGTCGGAAAGCGCGGCAGACTCGATGATGACCTTGAGTACCTTGCCTGGGATGGCATCGCGCACGGCCTGGATTTCGGCCTGCAGATCCTCGGCGCGGCCTTCGATGGCCAGTGGGATATTGATGACCATGTCCACCTCTTCGGCGCCATCGGCAACCGCGCGGGCCGCCTCAGCGGCCTTAATCTCCGGCTTCACGGCGCCGGAAGGAAAGCCCACGACGGTGGCAATGTGCAAGGATTCTGGAACCTCGATGGGCAGGGCGGACGGGGAAACGCAGACGGAGTAGGTGCCCAGCTCGGCCGCCTCATTCACCAAGGCGAGGAACTGATCCGGGGTGGCCTCCGGCTTGAGCAGGGTGTGGTCGATGATGGAAGCAACGTCGGTGCGGGAAGTCATAATTGTTCTCCTTAGCGGGTTAGGCGGGATTCGGAACGGGCCATCTTGAGGTCAGAGACGATATACAGGGCAATGCCGATGGCGGCGACGGCCGCGAGGATCCACAGCACGGTGTTATAGCTGGTGAGGTCCTGCAGCTTTGCCGTATAGGCAATGCCCAGCGGGATGGCGATATTGATGGTCAGGTTATAAAAGCCGATGGCGATGCCGGACTTGGCGGCGGCGATATTGCGCAGCGCGGTATTGACCAGCGGGGCGTACATCAGCGCAAAGCCGGAGGCAAAGGCCACGATGGCGAGAATGAGTACGGCGACGTGAAGCTGCACAAAGAGCGCGGCCGCCACCAGCGCGCCGGCAACTAGGGCGAAGGCGGTGTAGATGGTGGCGCGAGAGGACAAAACGGCACCGATCTTGCCGGAGAAAATGCCGATGAGGATGGCGCAAATATAGCCCGGGATCATCAGCAGGGAGGCCTTATCGATGTTCATGCCGTGCAGGTCATGTGCGGCAAATGGCAGCAGGAAGATAAAACCCATCTGGGTGGAGTAGACGAAGAAGACCATGAGGATGGTCCACACGTAGCGGCCGTTAGTAAAGAACTCCGGGGTGACCACGGGGTGTTTGGCGTCGCCGATGTGGATGATGAAGTCTACGACGCCAAGGGCGGCAAAGATGAGCCATGCCCAGTTAAATTCTTGCATGAACATGGTCAGGCCGGTGGCAAAGACCGCGATGAAAAACAGGCCTAGGGCGTCGAGGTGGCCTTCCACGGCTTCATCTTCTGGCACCAGCTTGATAATCGGCGGGATGGCCAGGATGAGGATGAGCGGGATGAGGAACATCGCCGTCCAAGAGACATAGGTGGAAATAAAGCCGGAGGTCAGCGCTCCGATGAGCAGGCCGGCCTGGAAGGCGGCGGTGGAAAAGCCGAGGTAGGTCTTCTGGTCGGCCTCGCTCAAGTGCTTGGTCACGTAAATGACATAAAGCGTTTCCGCAGCGGCAAGGCCGGCGGTTTGGATGAGGCGGCCGGTGAGCACCATGGGCCAAAAGCTGGAAAAGGCGAAGGCCAAAAGCGAGCCCACGGCGATGAGGACAACGCCGGTGAGCATGAGCTTGCGGATGGAGATGGAATCCGCCAGCGCGGCGTAGACTACGGCGCCGATGCCGATGATCACGCCGGCGAGGGAAGCCTGGAGGGAGGCGGTTTTAACGGAGATGTCCAGCGCCTGGGCGATCGGCATGGTCATCGTCTTAAAGCCGTTATCAATGACCAGCGAGAAGACGAAGACAAAGAGCAGGATAGGTACGGCAACCTTGGGGTTTACCGCGGAGCCTGTCCGCTTGTCCTGCGGGGAAGCGGTGGGGTGGGTGGAAGTCACGGGGGAGAGGATCCTTTTAGTCGAGCGCGTTGAGCGGAAGCGCGAGTTCAATCATGGTGCGGAAGGCGGTCTGGCGCTCTTCCGCGGAGAGGTGGGTATCGTGCACCAGGTTGTCGGAGACGGTGAAAAGTCCCAGCGCATCGACGCCGGCCTCAGCCGCGGTGGCATAAAGCGCTGCGGATTCCATCTCTACGCCGAGCACACCCATGTGCGCCCAGCGCTCGTTAACGCTCTGGTCAAAGTTGTAGAAGATATCCGAGCTCAAAATATTGCCCACGTGGATGTGGGCCTGCTGCTTTTCGGCCTGATCCACCAAGGCCTTGAGGAGCTTCCACGAGGCGGTGGGGGCGTAGCTACCCGGCAGGTTGTATTGGCTCAAGAAGTTGGAATCGGTGGATGCAGACGAGGCGACGATGACATCGTGCAGCTCAATGTCTTCCTGCATGGCGCCAATGGAGCCGACACGGATGAGCTTCTTTACGCCGTAGTTGTGGATGAGCTCCCAGGAGTAGATGCCGATGGAGGGAATGCCCATGCCGGAGCCCATGACGGAGATGGGCTTGCCGTTAAAAGTTCCGGTAAACCCCAGCATATTGCGCACACCGTTGAACTGGACGGTATCTTCCAGGAAGTTCTCGGCGATGAACTTCGCCCGCAGTGGGTCACCGGGCAGGAGGATGGTTTCCGCAATGGGCGCGCCCTGCGGATTGATGTGTGGGGTGGCAATATCGGTAGCGGACATATCTGCGCTCCTCGGTATCGGGTGGGGGATTTTACAGACCAAGCTTAAACCCTCAGGGCCCCGAATCAATGGCCTTGTGTGCGGCCTTTCAACAACTGCGGAAAGCCTCACTGGACTCAGCCACCAGCGTGCGTGCCGAGGGGTCACTGCCGGCGGTGAGCATTGCCACGCTTGCCGACGCCCCTTTTTCCCACAACCGCCCAATCCACATGCCTTCACACTTCTGTCGGGGCACGGTAGGAGACGTGGCCGAGCGGCCCGCAGGGGTGGGCAGCCATGCCGTTTGTCTAACTGCCTTTAAAAGGCGCGAAAAGGTGTCACAGGAGCTATGCATTTTTGCGCTCTGACGTGGCGATTTGTGTAAAACGTAGAAAGCGGGTTAGATTATTGGAGTCCGCAACGGAGAGCACAACGAAATAGCGATGTGTTCAACGCTAGGATGTGCCCCCTTAGCTCAGTCGGCAGAGCGTTTCCATGGTAAGGAAAAGGTCGACAGTTCGATTCTGTCAGGGGGCTCCATTCATGTTCGGAGGAAGAAATTCCCCCAAGGTGAATATGGCGGTGTAGCTCAGTGGTAGAGCAAGCGACTCATAATCGCTGTGTCGCGAGTTCAATTCTCGCCATCGCTACCGGGAAAGAAAGGCGCCCGCAGGGCGCTTTTTTATTACCGCGCTGAAGACGGCCCAGGCTGTGCCTAGTTTCGGATTGGAACTATGGCTCTGGTAAGGTCTTCAACGCTTGATGCTTAGGCATCAAGGAATAAAAGAATAGGGGCGTGGCGCAATTGGTAGCGCAACGGTCTCCAAAACCGTAGGTTGCAGGTTCGAGTCCTGTCGCCCCTGCACAGTGAACCCCGTCACCTCAGATGGCGGGGTTTCTTCATGCCCTATTTTCCTCTCGGCGCTTGGCCCGCCCACTTGTTATCAAAGCCACGCCTTGCAAATGCCGTGGTCAGCTTTTCATGCTGTGCAAGCTTTGCTAGGGTTGACAAAGTTATGGAGGTGCGCGCTAAGCGCCCTATTAGATTTAGTTCCCAAGGAGGGTTAGCTGTGAGCGATGAGCAGCAGCCGAAGAATTCGGGTGCATCGCGCCCGACCGGTAAGCGTCAGCTCTCTGGTGCGGCTACCACGTCCTCCGCGGACTACGCCGATAAGCACGTCGTCCGCGTCGAGGATAAGAACCACGATGACACCCCAGGTGGTGGCGTAGCCGCCTTCCCGGGCGAGGTAGCATCCGAGATGAAGAAGGTGGTGTGGCCTACCGCTAAGGAGATGCTGCAGTACACCCTCATTACCTTTGCGTTCCTTATCGTGCTGACCGTTTTGGTCTGGGGCGTTGACACCCTGGCAGGTCTCGGAGTTGAGCAGGTTCTCTCAGATTAGTAAGATAAGCGCATAATCTTTTATCCCGCTGTTTCCGCTTAAAGGAACGGCGGGATACTTTTTGCCCATACGCGGGCGGGTAGGCTGGTCCTACGCAACGCGCCGAGGAATTTTTGGAGAAAGAATTATGAGCGACGAGAACAACGTCGAAACCGTAGGCACCTCCCTGGAAGAGGCAATGCAGTCCAACGTGCAGGAGCAGGCGGCAGAGCACGCTAGCTCCGTAGAAGAAGCACAGCAGGAGGACGCTACCCCAGCCGCTCCGGCAGCGGAAGAAGCTGAAGGAACGGCCGAGTCCACTGACGCTGCAGGCGAGTCCGCCGAGTCCACCAACGCGGCGGAACCGGCAGCGACCGAAGCAGAGGCCGAGGGCACAGCCCCTGAGGCCAGCGAAGACGAGTCCGAGGATGCCGCCTACCGCAAGCGCCTGCGCGCCTTTACCCGCGAACTGAAGAAGCAGCCGGGCCAGTGGTACATCATTCAGTGCTACTCCGGCTACGAAAACAAGGTAAAGACCAACCTGGACATGCGTGCCCAGACCCTCGAGGTAGAAGATTCCATCTTCGAGGTCGTTGTACCTATTGAGCAGGTCCTGGAGAACAAGGACGGCAAGAAGAAGATTGTGAAGCGCAAGCTGCTACCGGGCTACGTCCTGGTTCGCGCTGAGCTTAACGACGCCGCATGGTCCGTCATCCGCGAAACCCCAGGCGTGACCTCCTTCGTGGGCAACGAGGGTAACGCCACCCCGGTCAAGACTCGCGACGTGGCTAAGTTCCTGATGCCCAACGAGGCGCCGTCCACCAAGGGCGATGCTGCACCGAACGAGGCAGAGGGCGAGCAGGTTGTGGCTATGCCGGAGAAGGAAGAGGCCAAGAAGTACGCGCACGACTTCGAGGTGGGCGAGGCAGTGACTATCCTGTCCGGCCCGCTGGCCGCCGTATCTGCGACCATTTCCGAGATTGACCCAGAGACCGGCAAGATGCAGGGCTTGGTGTCCATCTTTGGCCGCGAGACCCCGGTGGAGCTGTCGCCGACCGAGATCGAGCGCATCTCCTAAAAGTGATTTTGTGCAGGGCGCACGGTGTTCTAAACTGGAACGCCGTGCGCCTTTGGCGTGCGTATAAGAAAACGTTTCATCCTCCGGTGGCCCACTGAAGGTGAGCATCCGGACGGGATCCCGTTATTCATCGTGGCGGACATCCCGGTAACACAGGAAAGAGGTAATTCGATGGCTCCTAAGAAGAAGGTATCCGGCTTCATCAAGCTGCAGATCGAGGCAGGCGCCGCTAACCCGGCACCGCCAGTTGGCCCGGCACTGGGTGCCCACGGCGTCAACATCATGGAGTTCTGCAAGGCTTATAACGCCGCTACCGAGAACCAGCGTGGCAACGTGGTTCCGGTTGAGATCACCGTCTACGAGGACCGTTCCTTCGACTTCAAGCTGAAGACCCCGCCGGCAGCTAAGCTGCTGCTGAAGGCCGCTGGCATCAAGAAGGGCTCCGGCGTCCCACACACCGACAAGGTCGGCTCTGTGTCTTGGGATCAGTGCAAGGAAATCGCAGAGACCAAGTTTGCGGACCTGAACGCACGTGACATCGAGAACGGCGCTCGCATCATCGCCGGTACCGCCCGCTCCATGGGCATCACCGTTGATGGCGCACCGGAGAAGTAAAAACTTTATGTGGTAGGGCCAGCTACGGCCCGCCGAACACCACACCAATCCAGAAAAGGAATTGTTAAATGAGCACCAAGTCTAAGGCTTATAAGGCCGCTGCGGAACTGGTAGATAAGTCCCGCCTGTACCGTCCGATCGAGGCTACCAAGCTGGCCAAGGAGACCTCCTCCAAGAACTTCGACGCCACCGTTGACGTCGTCTTCCGTCTGGGCGTTGATCCGCGCAAGGCTGACCAGCTGGTTCGCGGCACCGTTTCCCTGCCTAACGGCACCGGTAAGGACGTTCGCGTTGCTGTCTTCGCTGAGGGCGAGAAGGCTACCGCCGCTCAGGAAGCTGGCGCTGACATCGTTGGCACCGCTGAACTGATCGAGCAGATCAACGAGGGCAACATCGATTTCGACGTTGCTATCGCTACCCCGGATCAGATGGCCAAGGTTGGCCGCGTTGCTCGCGTCCTGGGCCCGCGTGGTCTGATGCCGAACCCGAAGACCGGCACCGTTACCGCAGATGTTGCTAAGGCAATCGCTGAGGTTAAGGGCGGCAAGATCTCCTTCCGCGTTGATAAGGCTGCTAACCTGCACGCCATCATCGGCAAGGCATCCTTCGATGCTGAGAAGCTGGCTGAGAACTACGGCGCCCTCATGGACGAGATCCAGCGCCTGAAGCCTTCTTCCGCCAAGGGCATCTACATTAAGCGCGCTACCATCTCCACCACCTCCGGCCCGGGCATCCCGGTTGACGGCTCCGTGGTTAAGGGCTACACCGAGTAAATCGGTTTAGCGCACTGCGCTTAAAGCTAAAGGGCTTCGAGGAATTCCTCGAAGCCCTTTTTCTATGTCTTAGCCCGCCTGCAGCTACACGGCGTCAATATCGTCTGGCACCCAATCGTCGCCGTCGGAGTAGACGTTGCGCGCCAAAGGAATTTGGTGGGAAGAAGACTCCAGGATGTGCATAAAATACCCGGCTGTATTCGGAATGGCGAGGGTATCTCCCACGGCAATGCCATCCGGGAAGTCCAGTTCGCGGCGCAGGATAACCTCGTCTTCAATGCAATAGGCACCCACCACAAAGCCGGTGCGTGGCTCGCGGGAGATTTCCTTTGCCGGGCCGGCCGTGGGTACCAGGAGGGGGTCGAGCAGGATGTCATCTGCGGCGGTCCGGCATTGGGTGCGATTCATCGCCACGCCGATAAGGGGCAGGCCATCGGAGCGTTCTTTGAGGAAGCTCACCTCGGTGAGGATGACTCCGCAGCCGTCGAGGAGGCTGCGGCCCGGCTCTAGATGCAGGGCGATGTCCCGCTCGCGCAGCGCCGTGCCAGCGGTGCCGTAGACGGGGACATCACCGGAGAGGAGCTGGTCCAGCCACTGACCGCGCGTTGGCTCCTGCCAGAAGGGGTAAGTATTGGAGAGCGGATCCGCTTTCCACGTGAACGGTTCACCGGTACCAGCGCGTTGGGAGGCGATGCGCTCGAGGTAATTCTCCCACTGCTCGCGGGATTCCAGGTAGCTCATGGGCACCCCGCCGCCGATATCGATGAAACCTGCGGGCTGGCCCAATGCGCGTACATGCTCGATCAAGGCAATTGCCTCTGCAAGGGCGGTTCGGCGGTCGGCCTCGCTATAGCCATGCAGGTGCACGTGGACGCCCGCAACACGAAGTTCCTGTGGCCACTCGGCTTGCCGCCATGCCGGCAGCCTCTCGCCGAAGCGGGTGGGAGGTAGGGAGTCCGGATCTGGAGCCAGGCGTGGCGCCACGTGGGCGGTGGTGTCTAATGCCTGCGCGATGGCGGCGATGCGGCGGGACTCGGCGCGAGAATCACAAGAGATAGTAACTCCCCGCGAAACCGCGAGGCGGAGCAAGCCATCTGTTTTGATAGCGGCGCTGAGGATGATGCGCTCTGGGGCGACACCGCGGTCGAGCACTTGGCGGAGCTCGTTCTCGCTGGCTACATCCACCCCGAGCCCGGCATCGCGCGCAGCATCGACAAAACACAGCGCCTTATTGGCTTTGCGTGCGAAAAATACCTGAGTCGCCACGCCGTGGGAAGCGCCCGCATCGAGCAACTCCTGGGCATTGTGGCGCAACGGCGCGGAATTCAACACGTTCACCGGCGAACCGTAGCGCGAGGTCAATGCGCTGACGTGCTGCGGGTTTTCGACAAGCTCACGCATCCACCGTTCCCACCGGGCTCGCAAGGGGACGGTGCCGTGGACGGATAGGGGTTCTACAGGGGTGGTGGTCATGGGTTTCCTACTTTCTCCGCCCAGCGGGGGATGTCATCGTGCACGGAACGGTTAAGGGAGTCATGGCCGGGCAGGGAGAGCTCATTCATCCGGCCAATTTCCACCACGCCAGCAACGTCGTGGAAGGGGGAGGGGGTGGCTTGGGGAGCAACGGTGGCGTCGATAAGCAGGTCCACGCCGCCCTTTTCCCGCCAAGAATCTATCTGCCCAGGCATGCCTAGGTAGTCGGTATTCACCACACCGGAGTGGATCAACTCGAGCAGACGCCTAGCTGTGACCGGTGGCGGACCAAAAGCCACGCGCTCAAGGGTGCGTGAAAGCTCGCGAAAGCCGGGCATGGGGCCATGCACCTTGTGCCAATCGACGCATTCTTGGAATACCCCACGAAACGCTGCGCCCACGGCCGCGGCCGGGGTGAGCGGACCGGTACCTTCGGCCGCACGTAGGGAAGCCTCGAGCTCAGCGACGGCATCGCCAGTGAAATCCTGACCGTCGATAACTGAGGCGAGGTCCGCAGTTGAGAAGTCACCGAACTCGCCTGCAGCCCCGATGAGGATCTCACGCAGCTCCGCAGCGTTGTCGATATGCGCGCAGGCCTGCCGCCACCGCGGTGATACCTCCGGCAGCGGTGTCTCTGGGGAGGGCTTTACCTCCATGAAGCGCCCGCTGCGGCTAACCGGGTAGATGGTTTCGGCGGTATCGCCATACAGCAGGCACACATCGATGAAGCTCAAGGCAGCACCGCGTACGCCGATCCGCCGTGCGGAGCTCGGGAGATCGGCACCGAAGTAGAGACCGGTGAGCGGTACGCAAGAGGCCTCATAGGCCAAGGACCCAGCGTGGAGATGGTCGTGGCCGGTGCAGACTAGGACTTCGTCGAAGGGGGCGCCATCGACCAAGAACCCTTCTCCTTCGGCGCTTACCGCGGTCACGCGGTGCGGCAGGTGGCGAAGGCGAACGTGGGCCGGCGCGCGGCGTACTGCGGCGGACCAGGTATCGGCGAGGAATTGGCCCACCTGGGCCCGCGGTGGGAAGGCATCGGTGGTGTCTTCGCCGCGGCGGGTGCGCCAGGCGTTGAAATTATCGTGGGCCGTAGTGACGATGGCGCAGTTGACGTTGAGGCGCCACTGTAGCGGCTGCTGCGGACGGTAGACGGCGCCCGCACCGGCGGGGTAGGGGTCAAAGACGGTGACATCGAGTGGAACGCGGGCGCGCTCGAGGAGCTCCTCGACGGCCCAAAGTCCACGCGGTCCACCTCCAATGATGGCAATGCGGCGGGCAGGACGAGAAGAAGTCACTGCGCCGACCCCTCGATGCGCGCGGCAAGTTCAGCGGGCGAAATGTCGAAGTTTTCGCACACCCAGGAGTCGTTATAGATGGTGTCGAGGTAAGGCTGGCCGGCGTCGTGCAGCACGGCAACCACTTCGGCCCCTGCCGGCAGGGAGGGCGCGAGGCGTTGGAAGGCGGCGATGACGGCACCGCCGGAAGCGCCAGGCAGCAGGCCCTCTGCTTGAGCGAGCTGTCGGGCGGCAACGATGGCATCGAGATCCGGAACCCTCTCCACGGAAGAAGGCGAAAACTTGGTGGATAACTCGGTGACGATTCCGGCGCCATAGCCAGGCAGCATGCGGGTGCCGCGCTCACCGCCAAAAAGCACGGAGCCTTCTGCATCAACGCCGATTGTGTGGGTGTCGGCGCCCAGCTCGGAGAGCTTGCGTACGCAGCCGCCAAGGGTTCCGGTGGTGCTCATGGCCACGAGCAGATGGCTGGGTGCCTGGCCGAGCTGGTCCAGGATTTCAGTCATGGTGCCTTCCGCGTGGGCGTGGAAGGCGGCTTCATTGGAATACTGGTTGAGGTTGAAAGAATCGGGGATCTCTTCCAAAAGCTCGGCCACGCGGGTGCGGCGGGCGGTGAGCCAATCGCCGGTTTCTGGATCGGGGTGGTCGAGCAATTCCACGTGTGCTCCGTAGGCCCGCATGGTAGCCACCGTGGAGGCGTTGACCCGCGGATCCACCACGCAATGGAACTTCATCCCCTGGAGCGGGGCTTGGCGAGCTAGAGCCATGCCCAGGTTGCCGGAGGAAGATTCCACTAGCGTCGAACCTGGGCGAATATCGCCGGCAGCAAGCGCCGCCTGGATAAGCGCTCGCGCCGTCCGGTCTTTTGCAGAACCGCCGAGGTTGAATTGTTCGAGTTTGAGATAGAGGTGGACATCCGGCCGGGGACTAATCGCCTCCACTCGCATGAGTGGGGTATTGCCAATGGGCGGATGCGCTTGAGAATGAATCCTAGGGCTCATCATTGGCCCCATGGTAGACCTTTACGTCCACCTTTTCCGCCGGCTTAGTCCTTGATCTCCGCATAGGCATCGAGCGCGGCTTGGCGTGATTCCTTTAGATCCACGATGGGCGGGGCGGACAGCGCCGGTGCCCAGCGGCGCACGTACTCGCCGTCGGGGTCGAAGCGCTGGGCCTGCGTTTCGGGGTTGAAGATGCGGAAGAAGGGCGCGGCGTCATCGCCGCAGCCGGCCACCCACTGCCAATTAAACGGGTTGGAGGCGGCATCGGCGTCCACCAACGTGTCCCAGAACCATTCCTCGCCCAGGCGCCAGTGGATGCCCAGGTTCTTGGTGAGGAAGGAGCCCACCACCATGCGCACGCGATTGTGCATGTACCCGGTGGCCCATAGTTCGCGCATTCCGGCGTCGACAAGCGGAATGCCGGTAGCGCCGGCCTGCCAGTCCTTGAGTCGCGGGTCATCCCAGGACCAGTCGAAGCGGTCGAATTTCTCCCGCACGTTTTCGGTCGCGAGATTGGGCAGGTAGTAGAGGCGGTGCCAGGCAAAGTCGCGCCACAGCAGCTCGGAGTGGAACTTGGCGGCCTCTGGCTCCTCGGCCGCGGCGAACCACACCTCGCGCGGGGAGACTTCGCCAAAGCGCAGGTGGGGCGAGAGTAGGGAGGTGGCATTGAGCGCGGGGATATCGCGCTCCTCGGCATAGTTGGCTAGGTCCAGCTGGGCTAGTCGCTCGCGCGCGCCGGCCTCGCCGGGCGTCCAGTGCTCGGCCAGCGATGCCGCCCATGCCGGTTCGGTGGGCTGGGGCCAGGCAGATGCACTGCTTGCCGACGCCCCCATCTCCGGCACCCCCTCCGGTTCATCTCCCGCCACCTGGGAGGCGGCGGCCTTGGAGAAGGGAGTAAAGACCTTATAGGGCTGGCCTTGGCCATTGGTGACCTCCCAGGGTTCGACCAAGGTGAAGCCGGGCAAGGAGGTGGCAGTAGTGCCCTGGGAGGTTAGGGTTTCCTTGACGCTCGCATCGACCTCGCGCAAGGGGCCGTGGTAGCGGCGGGTCCACGTGACGGTGGTGGCTCCCAGTTCTGCGGCTAGGCGGGGGATTTCCTCGCGGGCATCGCCGGCGGCGCGAATGAGTTCTACGCCGCGGCCGGCAAGGTCGCGGGCGAGGGCGTAGAGGGAACGCTCGCGCCACCACGTGCTCGCGCCGCCCAGTGGGCGGGTGCCGGGATAGGCAGGCTCGTCGAGGACGACGGCGACCAAGGGGGCGTCGCCAAGCGCGGCGGCCTCGGCCGCGCGGGAAAGGGCCTGGTTATCGTGCAGGCGCAGGTCATCGCGAAACCACATGAGGCCGGTCATGGCGGCCATCCTACGCGGCGGAAACGGCGATTTGGAGAAACCGCGGGTGGGGAGGTAGTGTTTTCCACGAAGTTTGAACGGCCACTTCACGGCCGAGTCAAAGTTCACCGAAGACCGTTGGTCATCCATTTGGATCGAAGGTTCTCCATCCTAGGAGGCGGCCCACGCAGGAGACACTTTGCGATTTTTCGCGGCATTCTCTTATGTCGCGCGCCCTGTGCTCTTGCACGGGGCTTTTGTTGTTTCGGGCAACCGAAGCGAGGAAGGCCCCGGCGGAATAATAAAAGAGATGTTTTGGAAGGAGGCGAGAGACAATGGCAAACCCAAAGAACACTGCAGACCTGGCAGAGCTGAAGGAGAAGCTGGCTGGCGCTAACTCTGTTGTATTGACCGAGTACCGCGGCCTGACCGTATCCCAGCTGCAGGAGCTGCGTAATGATCTGGGCTTTGACGTTGAATACTCCGTCGCCAAGAACACCCTTTTCAAGATCGCTGCCAAGGAAGCTGGCATCGAAGGTCTTGATGATTTGCTGACTGGCCCGACCGCAATTGCGTTCATCAAGGGCGAGGCAGTGGATGCTGCGAAGGTCATCACCAAGTTCGCTGATGACAACAAGGCACTCATCATCAAGGGTGGCTACATGGACGGCAACGCACTGTCTGCCGACCAGGTTGAGGCCATCGCCAAGCTGGACAACCGCGAGACCACCCTCGCAAAGCTGGCTGGCGCTATGAAGGGTTCTATGGCGAAGGCAGCCGCTCTCTTCAACGCTCCTGCAACCAAGGCTGTACGCACCGTCGCAGCTCTGCAGGACAAGAAGGAAGCAGAAGCTTAAGTCGTCACAAAAGACGCACAATTACAACACCGTGTGCGCGGCATAAATTACGCGCAGCGCACACACAACACAGAAAGGACTTGCCATCATGGCTAAGCTCACCAAGGACGAGCTCATTGAAGCTTTCAAGGAAATGACCCTCATCGAACTGTCCGAGTTCGTTAAGGAATTTGAAGAGGTATTCGACGTTGAGGCTGCTGCTCCGGTTGCTGCTGTTGCAGCTGGCGCTCCGGCTGAGGGCGGCGCTGGTGCCGCTGAGGAGAAGACCGAGTTCGACGTCGTTCTGACCGACGCTGGCGCTAAGAAGATTGGCGTTATTAAGGCTGTCCGCGAGATCGTCTCCGGCCTGGGCCTGAAGGAAGCTAAGGAAATGGTCGAGGGTGCTCCTAAGGCTATCCTCGAGGGCGCTTCCAAGGACGACGCTGAGGCTGCTAAGGCTAAGCTGGAAGAGGCTGGCGCTTCCGTCGAGCTCAAGTAATTTCACTGAGCTTTACGCTTTCAAACCCCCACTCTTACCGCCGCGCGGTGGGAGCTGGGGGTTTCCTCGTTTTATGCTCGCGGGCGCTATGCGGGTAGTACAGCAATGGCCAGTAGTGTCAAAGTGTGACACTATGGCA
The DNA here is from genome assembly GCF_032821615.1 of Corynebacterium tuberculostearicum. GTDB lineage: Bacteria > Actinomycetota > Actinomycetes > Mycobacteriales > Mycobacteriaceae > Corynebacterium > Corynebacterium tuberculostearicum_H. Next base: position 43,748 of record NZ_JAVBIF010000013.1, read on the forward strand.
TTGTGGAGTTCAGGAGGGGTAGCTTAGAGCGCTTTCACACAGATGGTAAGGCGCCAAAGTACGTGCCCCCTGAACTGCGAAGGATACTGCGTCGCAAACTCATCATGATTGACCGAGCAGCCTCTCTTGCTGATTTGAGGATTCCACCAGCGAATCACTTAGAGAGGTTGAAAGGGCAGTGGGACGGATTTTATTCCATCCGTGTTAATGCGCAGTGGAGAGTAGTTTTTCGATGGACAGGGAAAGGAGCTGTGGACGTTGACTTCATCGATTATCACAAATGAGGGAGAGGAAGCCTCGGATATCGTCCCCGTTCCACACCCTGGGGAGGTCCTGCGCGAGGAGTTTCTGGAGCCGCTCGGACTTACTCAATACCGCTTAGCCAAGGATATTTTTAGCTCCAAGTCCCAAATTTCCAAGCTGGTGCGTGGGCGCATTGGGATTAGTGCGGAAATGGCGCTACGTCTTTCCGCCTATTTTGGTAATTCGGCGGAGTTTTGGCTGGGGCTGCAAGAAGAGTTTGATCTCTGGTGCGCGCGGCAGACCACGGATACGAGCAGCATCATCGCTTGGAATACGCAGACGGCCTAAAACCAATCCGGCGTGGCGGGGCGGCCTGTAGAAACAGGGAATCGCCGCCACGGGTTGTAGAATTAGCCCCCATGCTGCCCAAGTCCCGCATTATTTCCGTCCTGCTCCTAGGCCTCGGCGTCGCGCTCATCGCCGCCGGTATTGTGGCGCCGGCGTTTTTGGATTACTCCCCGCGGCTGCCGCTGAACCTGAAAAACAGTACGTGGACACTGCACGATGATTCCGCGGATTCGCAGCAGCTGTCCAAGGACGGCACCACGCCGTATTCGGGCCCTATGACGTACCAAATCAACATGGATATCCAGGAGCCCTCGGACGAGGAGAAGGCCACCGTGCGCATCGGTGAGACCCGCATGCGTGGCGAAGGGGAGGGCCTCAATGACCTAAGCCAGGCCCAAGTGTGGACCTATCCCGTGGACCGCCTGAGCGGCGAGGCCGCGGGGGAGGCGTCGCTTAGCCATACGCTTGCGACGCCTTCGGATAAAGTCACGGTGGATGGCTACTGGCTTAAGTTCCCAGCAGACGCAGAGAAGACTAACTATCCGGTCTTTGACCCGACCCTGCGCAAGGCCGTCGATGCAGTCTTTGAAGAAGAAACCACGATGGACGGCCGCACGGTCTACCGCTACCACCAAGAAATTGAGCCGACGAACGTCGCGCAGCTTTTTGCGGCCGATGGCAATACCACCAGCTTGCCCAAGAAAGACGGCGGCGAGGAGCAGGGCTACCTGACCCACTCCGGCAGCCGCGACTTCTATGTGGACCAACAAACCGGCCTCGTGGTGGGCATGGATATGGATATCGATGATTACTACGCGGACCGCGAGGGCGTGGGCCGCGAGCGCGCCTTCGTCTTTAATGGCTCTACCTCCGAAGAGGACCAGCAGGCGCTGCTCAAAGAGGCGGCAGATTTCCCGCGCGACCGCGTGGCGGAGATCGTGCGGTGGGGTGCCATCGGCCTCGGCGCACTGTTGACCCTGCTCGGAATCATTGGCGCATTGGGCCTAATTGGCGGCAAGAATAAGCATGGCCGCTCGCGGCATAACCGTGGGCGCATCGGTGGAAGCGCGGTGCCGGCGAGCCGGTAAAAGCGCAGCTGGAAAACAAAATCGCCGCCGGGGTTGCGGTGTATTGAGATTTTAGTGGTAGGGTGCTCGGTGGTTGTCGCGCACAGTCGCGCGACGTGGACGCGTTAGCGCCGCGGCGAGCACGAGCTTGCCCCCTAGCGCGGTAGCGACACGCCCCAAGAGTGGTGTGTCTTTACATGGCAGGTCTTTTCCTATAAGCTGTTTCGTTGCGCTGGAATCTGGATCTTCGGTGCACATTTAGCCTTTCAGGCCGGTGATGGCAAAACCGACTTGACAAGGTGATTTTGTGCATTCTGAACCCAGACACTCCACAGCAGACCGAATGCTAGAATTACCAGCGGTTTTGCGGCTCGTCGGCCAGGGCGAGCAGGCAATCCGCGTGAGGTGCTGGAAGGACCCATCTTGGCAGTCTCCCGCCAGACCAAGTCAGTGGCCAATATCCCCGGAGCCCCGAAGCGATACTCGTTTGCAAAAATCAGCGAGCCTATCGCCCTGCCGGGTCTCCTTGACGTACAACTTGATTCCTTTGATTGGCTCGTTGGCGCGCCGGAGTGGCGCGAGCGCGAGCAGGCTGAGCGCGGCGATGACGCCCGCGTGACGAGCGGCCTCGAGGACATCCTCGAAGAGCTCTCGCCGATTGAGGACTACTCGGGCAATATGTCCCTGTCCTTGTCGGAGCCGCGCTTTGAACCGGTGAAGAACACCGTGGATGAGTGCAAGGAAAAGGACATCAACTACTCCGCGCCGCTGTACGTGACCGCAGAGTTTATTAATAACGACACCCAAGAGATTAAGTCGCAGACCGTCTTCATCGGCGATTTCCCGATCATGACGGATATGGGCACGTTCATCGTGAACGGTACCGAGCGCGTCGTCGTCTCTCAGCTGGTGCGCTCCCCGGGCGTCTACTTCGATCGCTCGATCGATAAGTCCACCGAGCGCCCGCTGCACTCCGTGAAGGTTATCCCTTCCCGCGGTGCATGGTTGGAGTTCGACGTCGACAAGCGCGACACCGTCGGCGTGCGCATTGACCGCAAGCGCCGCCAGCCGGTAACCGTGCTGCTTAAGGCATTGGGCTGGAGCGAGGAGCAGATCAAGGATCGCTTCGGCTTCTCCGAGCTCATGATGTCCACCCTGGAGTCTGACGGTGTAGCGAACACCGATGAGGCACTGCTGGAGATTTACCGCAAGCAGCGCCCAGGCGAGCAGCCCACCCGCGAGCTGGCTCAGTCCTTGCTGGATAACTCCTTCTTCCGTGCAAAGCGTTACGACCTGGCTAAGGTCGGCCGCTACAAGGTCAACCGCAAGCTGGGGCTCGGCGGCGATCACGATGGTCTGATGACCCTGACCGAGGAAGACATTGCCGTCACCCTCGAGTACCTGGTCCGCCTGCACGTAGGCGAGCGCGAGATGAAGGCGCCGAACGGTGAGATGATCGCCCTGCACACAGACGACATCGACCACTTTGGTAACCGTCGCCTGCGTACCGTGGGTGAGCTCATCCAGAACCAGGTCCGCGTCGGCCTGTCCCGTATGGAGCGCGTTGTGCGCGAGCGCATGACCACCCAGGACGCGGAGTCCATCACTCCGACCTCCCTGATTAACGTGCGCCCGGTCTCTGCTGCTATCCGCGAGTTCTTCGGTACCTCGCAGCTGTCCCAGTTCATGGACCACAACAACTCGTTGTCCGGCCTGACCCACAAGCGCCGCCTGTCCGCGCTGGGCCCGGGCGGTCTGTCTCGTGAGCGCGCCGGCATTGAGGTGCGAGACGTTCACGCTTCTCACTACGGCCGTATGTGCCCGATCGAGACCCCTGAGGGCCCGAACATTGGCCTGATTGGTGCGCTGGCGTCCTACGCCCGCGTGAATGCTTTCGGCTTCATTGAGACTCCGTACCGCAAGGTTGTGGACGGCAAGATCACCGACCAGGTGGAGTACCTCACCGCCGATGAAGAGGACCGCTTCGCTATTGCTCAGGCCGAGGTCGAGCAGGACGCAGAGGGCAACCTCACCGGCGAGCGTATTGAGGTCCGCCTGAAGGACGGCGACATCGGGCTTACCGACGCCGCCGGTGTGGACTACGTTGACGTCTCCCCGCGCCAGATGGTTTCCGTGGGTACCGCCATGATTCCGTTCTTGGAGCACGACGATGCTAACCGTGCCCTGATGGGTGCGAACATGCAGAAGCAGGCAGTGCCGCTGGTGCGCTCCGAGGCCCCGCTGGTTGGTACCGGCATGGAGCAGCGCGCTGCGTACGACGCTGGCGACGTTGTCATCACCCCGAAGGCCGGTGTGGTCGAAAACGTCACCGCTGATGTCATCACCATCATGGATGATGAGGGCCAGCGCGATACCTACATCCTGCGTAAGTTCGAGCGCACCAACCAGGGCACCAACTACAACCAGACCCCGCTGGTTTCCATGGGCGAGCGCGTAGAGGCCGGCCAGGTTCTGGCCGATGGCCCGGGTACCCACAACGGTGAGATGTCCCTCGGCCGCAACCTGCTGGTTGCCTTCATGCCGTGGGAAGGCCACAACTACGAGGACGCCATCATCCTCAACCAGCGCATCGTGGAAGAGGACATCCTGACCTCCGTCCACATCGAGGAGCACGAGATCGATGCTCGCGATACCAAGTTGGGCGCCGAGGAAATTACCCGCGAGATCCCGAACGTCTCCGAGGACGTCCTGAGCGACCTGGACGAGCGCGGCATCATCCGCATCGGTGCCGACGTCCGCGCCGGCGACATCCTGGTGGGTAAGGTCACCCCGAAGGGCGAGACCGAGCTGACCCCGGAGGAGCGCCTGCTGCGCGCCATCTTCGGCGAGAAGGCCCGCGAGGTCCGCGATACCTCCATGAAGGTGCCGCACGGTGAGGTAGGCAAGGTCATTGGCGTTGCTCGCTTCTCCCGCGACGATGATGACGATCTGGCCCCTGGCGTCAACGAGATGATTCGTGTCTACGTTGCCCAGAAGCGCAAGATCCAGGACGGCGATAAGATGGCCGGCCGCCACGGCAACAAGGGTGTTGTGGGCAAGATTCTACCGCCAGAGGATATGCCGTTCATGGAAGACGGCACCCCGGTCGACATCCTGCTGAACACCCACGGTGTGCCGCGTCGTATGAACATTGGCCAGGTCCTTGAGGTTCACTTGGGCTGGCTGGCACACGCTGGCTGGAAGGTCGATACCGAGGATCCAAAGAACGCCGAGCTGCTCAAGACCCTGCCGGAAGAGCTCTATGACGTTCCTGCGGATTCCTTGACGGCGACCCCGGTCTTCGACGGTGCTACCAACCATGAGATCGAGCGCCTGCTGGCTTCTTCCCGTCCTAACCGCGACGGCGATGTGCTGGTGGATGAGCATGGCAAGGCCACGCTTTTCGACGGCCGCTCGGGCGAGCCATACAAGTACCCGATCTCTGTCGGCTACATGTACATGCTCAAGCTGCACCACTTGGTCGATGAGAAGATTCACGCCCGTTCCACCGGTCCTTACTCCATGATTACCCAGCAGCCGCTGGGTGGTAAGGCCCAGTTCGGTGGCCAGCGCTTCGGCGAGATGGAGGTGTGGGCAATGCAGGCATACGGCGCTGCCTACACCCTGCAGGAGCTGCTGACCATCAAGTCCGATGACGTCGTCGGCCGTGTGAAGGTCTACGAAGCCATTGTTAAGGGCGACAATATTCCAGATCCGGGCATCCCTGAGTCCTTCAAGGTGTTGCTCAAGGAGCTGCAGTCCCTGTGCCTGAACGTGGAGGTTCTCTCCACCGACGGCACGCCGATGGAGCTGTCTGGCTCTGATGACGATGACATGGATAGCCCATCGCTTGGCATTAACCTGTCCCGCGATGAGGGTTCTTCCGCTGACATCGCCTAGTTAGTTTCTTGGTCCACCGCGGGAAAATCCCCGCGGCAGGGCATAAACGTTTCATTCATAGAAAGCCATCAATTCCTCGACAACGAGGATGAAAGGGAGACATTACGTGTTTGACGTAAATCTCTTCGACGAGCTCCGCATCGGTCTGGCCACCGCAGACGATATTCGTCGCTGGTCCAAGGGCGAGGTCAAAAAGCCCGAGACCATTAACTACCGCACCCTGAAGCCGGAGAAGGACGGCCTCTTCTGCGAGCGCATCTTCGGCCCCACCCGTGACTGGGAGTGCGCTTGTGGCAAGTACAAGCGCGTCCGCTACAAGGGCATCATCTGTGAGCGCTGTGGCGTTGAGGTGACCAAGTCCAAGGTTCGCCGTGAGCGCATGGGCCACATCGAGCTGGCTGCTCCGGTAACCCACATCTGGTACTTCAAGGGCGTTCCTTCCCGCCTGGGCTACCTGCTGGACCTGGCTCCGAAGGATCTCGAGCGCATCATCTACTTCGCAGCCAACATCATCACCTCCGTGGATGAAGAGGCCCGCCACAACGACCAGTCCACTCTGGAAGCAGAGATGCTTCTGGAGAAGAAGGACGTTGAGGACGATACCGAGTCCGAGATCGCAGAGCGCGCCTCCAAGCTGGAGTCTGACCTGGCTGAGCTGGAAGCAGCCGGTGCCAAGGCAGATGCCCGCAAGAAGGTACAAAACGCTGCCGATAAGGAGATGCAGCACATCCGTGAGCGCGGCGAGCGCGAAATCGCCCGCCTGGATGAAATCTGGAACACCTTCATCAAGCTGGCTCCGAAGCAGATGATCATTGATGAGACCATCTACGAAGAGCTGGTTGACCGCTACGAGGATTACTTCACCGGCGGCATGGGTGCAGAAGCCATCCAGACCCTGGTCCGCAACTTCGACCTCGAGGCTGAGGCCGAGGAACTGCGCGAGATCATCAACAACGGCAAGGGCCAGAAGAAGATGCGTGCCCTGAAGCGCCTGAAGGTCGTTGCTGCCTTCCTGCGCTCCGGCAACGATCCGGCAGGCATGGTGCTGGACGCCATCCCGGTTATCCCGCCAGAGCTGCGCCCGATGGTGCAGCTGGACGGTGGCCGCTTCGCTACCTCCGACCTGAACGACCTCTACCGCCGCGTAATCAACCGCAATAACCGTTTGAAGCGCATGATCGACCTGGGTGCTCCAGAGATCATCGTGAACAACGAGAAGCGCATGCTGCAGGAGTCTGTGGACGCGCTCTTCGATAACGGCCGCCGCGGCCGTCCGGTTACCGGCCCGGGCAACCGTCCGCTGAAGTCCCTGTCTGACCTGCTCAAGGGCAAGCAGGGTCGCTTCCGCCAGAACCTGCTGGGTAAGCGCGTGGACTACTCCGGTCGTTCCGTTATTATCGTTGGTCCGCAGCTGAAGCTGCACGAATGTGGTCTGCCGAAGCTCATGGCGCTCGAGCTGTTCAAGCCGTTCGTCATGAAGCGCCTGGTAGAAAATGACTACGCCCAGAACATCAAGTCCGCCAAGCGCATGGTTGAGCGCCAGCGCCCAGAGGTGTGGGACGTTCTGGAACAGGCCATTTCTGAGCACCCGGTGATGCTTAACCGCGCACCTACGCTGCACCGCCTGGGTATTCAGGCCTTCGAGCCGAAGCTGGTTGAGGGTAAGGCTATTCAGCTTCACCCGCTGGCTTGTGAGGCTTTCAACGCCGACTTCGACGGCGACCAGATGGCAGTCCACCTGCCGCTGTCCGCTGAGGCACAGGCTGAGGCCCGCGTCCTGATGTTGGCGTCCAATAACATTCTGTCCCCGGCATCGGGTAAGCCGTTGGCCATGCCACGTCTGGACATGGTTACCGGCCTGTACTACCTGACCATGGACAAGTCCGAGGACGAGATCGGTGGCAATGGTCGCTTCCGCGAGGCAGAGAAGGACAAGCCGGCTACCGGCGTCTTCTCCTCCTACGCTGAGGCCCTCATGGCCTACGATCGCGGCACCGTTGGTCTGCAGGCTCCGATCAAGGTCCGCATCGATCACCTCCGCCCGCCGAAGGAGATCGAGGAAGAGCAGTTCCCGGATGGCTGGACCAAGGGCCAGGCATGGATGGGCTACACCACCATCGGCCGCGTCATGTTCAACGAGCTGCTGCCATGGAACTACCCGTACCTCGAGGGCATCATGGTCCGTAAGGGCGGCGGCTCCGGCAACAAGGTTCTCATCGGTGACGTGGTCAATGACTTGGCCAATAAGTACCCGATGATCACCGTGGCTCAGGTGCTGGACAACATGAAGGATGCCGGCTTCTACTGGGCAACCCGTTCCGGCGTGACCATCACCATGTCTGACGTTCTGGTTCTGCCGAATAAGACCGAGATCCTCGAGTCTTATGAGAAGGAAGCAGAGCGCATCGAGCGCAAGTACTGGGAGCAGGGTGCCCTGACCGAGCGCGAGCGCTACGACCGCCTGGTTGAGCTGTGGAAGGACGCTACCGATACCGTCGGTGAGGCCGTCGAGAACATGTACCCGGACCACAATCCGATTCCGATGATTGTGAAGTCTGGTGCGGCCGGTAACATGCGTCAGATCTGGACGCTGGCCGGTATGAAGGGCATGGTTGTGAACTCGCACGGTGATTACATCACCCGTCCGATTAAGACCTCCTTCCGCGAAGGCCTGTCCGTGCTGGAGTACTTCAACAACTCCCACGGTTCCCGTAAGGGTCTGGCCGATACCGCACTGCGTACCGCTGACTCCGGCTACCTCACCCGTCGTCTGGTGGACGTGGCTCAGGACGTCATCGTGCGCGAAGAGGACTGTGGCACCCGCCAGGGCGTGCGCGTCCCAATCGGCGAGGAATCCGGCGACAAGGTTGTTCTCTCCGAGCTGTGGGAGACCTCCGCATCCGGCCGCGTTATCGCAACCGACGTCAAGGACGCCAACGGCGAGGTCGTGGCCGAGGCCGGCTCCGACCTCACCGAGGAGCTCACCCAGAAGCTGCTTGACGCTAAGGTCACCGAGGTTAAGGTTCGCTCCGTGCTGACCTGCCAGACCCCGGCTGGCGTGTGCGCCAAGTGCTACGGCAAGTCCATGGCCTCCGGCCAGCTCGTCGATATCGGCGAGGCCGTTGGCATCGTGGCTGCACAGTCTATTGGTGAGCCGGGTACCCAGCTGACCATGCGTACGTTCCACCAGGGTGGTGTCGGTGGCGATATTACCGGCGGTCTGCCGCGTGTTCAGGAGCTCTTCGAGGCCCGTAACCCGAAGAACCGCGCTCCTATCGCCTCTGTTGACGGCACCGTATCCCTGTCCGATGAGGGCAACTTCTGGACCCTGACCATCACCCCGGATGACGGCTCTGATGACGTGGTCTATGAGAAGCTCTCCAAGCGTCAGGGCTTGGCTCAGGTTCGTCGCCCGATGGAGTCCAACCCGGACGCCATGATTGAGCGTTCCCTCAAGGACGGCGACCATGTTGAGACTGGTGACCGCCTGATGCGTGGTGCGGCTGACCCGCACGACGTGCTCGAGGTCCTCGGCCGCCGTGGCGTGGAGCAGCACCTCATCAACGAGGTTCAGGCTGTGTACCGTACCCAGGGTGTGGCTATCCACGATAAGCACATCGAGATCATCATCCGCCAGATGCTGCGCCGCGGCACCGTCATCGATGCGGGTACCACGGACTTGCTGCCGGGTAACCTCATCGACCTCTCTGAGGCCAAGCAGCTCAACGCTGCCCAGGTTGCAGAAGGCGGCGAGCCGGCTCAGCTGCGCTCTGAAATCATGGGTATTACCAAGGCTTCCTTGGCTACCGAGTCCTGGCTGTCCGCTGCATCGTTCCAGGAGACCACTCGCGTGCTTACCGACGCCGCTATTAACAAGCGCTCCGATAAGCTCATTGGCCTCAAGGAGAACGTCATCATCGGTAAGCTGATCCCGGCCGGTACCGGTATCTCTCGCTACCGCAACATCTCCGTCAAGCCGACCGAGGCTGCACGCAACGCTGCATACTCGATTCCGACTTACGGCGATTCCATCTACGGCGATGACGGCTTCGGTGAATTCACCGGTGCTTCCGTCCCGCTGGATGAGGACTTCACCTTCTAAGCATGGAGGGTTAGGCGCTAAATAGAGCGCATCAGACACCCCGCTGTCCTGAACTAATCAGGAGGGCGGGGTGTTGTCTTATGTCCCGGCCTCGGATCGCCCCACGGAAGTTGCGCACGGCTGCGCGCGTTCGTCGCTGGAAAAGATACGGTCCGGAACTCGTTATGCGCTTGAACTACAAAAAGTTAGGTTCCCGCAGTTCTTTTCCCTTCGGGGTTTGTCCCCTGTGTTTAGTTCTGGATCTGGCTAAAGCCTTCAAAAGTTTCTGGTGTAAACCTCTATGTTAAGATTATGCCGAGAGTGTTAAGCCGTCCCCGCGGTTTAGCGATTTCACTGAGCTTGGATTCTCCTGAGGTATTTTTCCTTTCCTTAGAACCTTTGACTTGAGGATCCATGGAGCCCCGTCGCGGAAGTAAGAGGCCGCGGCGGGGCTCATTTATGTCCTGGCCTGCTTGGGGGCCTAAACGACAGAATGTGTTGTTTTGCGGCGTGTCAGGCTAAACGACATTTTGTGTTGGTGGGGTTAGCGTATGTGGCCTTTGCGTATTCCCATAGAGTGGTTGTAGGCAGTGTCGATGGCATTGTCGTAGGTTGCTGGTTGGCCGTCTTCGTGGCCGCTGGTGGCTTGTTTTTGCTGGTTGGCTAGGGTTTGTGCTTTGGCGAGTGCGTCCTGGCCCCAGTTTTGCTGCCTGGCGATCTCTACAGGGTCGTCAGGCAGTTGTGTGTGGAGGTATAGCCACCAGTCGCAGGCGATGCGTTGTTGTTCGTCGCGCAGTCCGCGGTGGGTGTGCATAAGTTGCTTAATTTGTGAGTTCACTGCGCCTTCTGAGGTTACCCTCGTTTAGTGGACACCCTATTTGTACGGATCCTGTGTCCGTAGGAGAGGATGTTCATTGTGAGTCAACAGCGCAAGAAGTACACGCCGGAGTACCGGCGTGAAGCCGCGAACTTGGTAATCGAGTCAGAGCGCCCGATCGCTCATGTGGCTAAGGAGATTGGCGTCTCCGCCGGGCTTTTAGGCCGGTGGGTCAAACTCGAGCGTGAACGCCGAGGGGCCTCGGATGGGATGAGTGAGGCGGATCTTCGTGCTGAGAATGCTCGTCTGCGCCGTGAGTTGGCGGAAGCCAAGATGGATAATGAGTTTTTGTCAAAAGCGACAGCCTTCTTCGCCGCGAAGCAACGCGAGCAGAAAAGTTCGAATTGATGCAGCAGGAGAAGGCAAACTACAGCATCAAACGCATGGCACGGCTATTAAAAGTGTCTCGGTCTGGATACTACAAATGGGCTGATACGCAGCAGAAACGACTATCCGGAAAAGATAATCGTGCAACATTTTACGATGACGTTGACCGCAAGATTCATCAGATCTGGAAAGACTCCGATGAGGTTTATGGTGCTCCCCGGATCACCGCAGAACTTACCGAGCGTTACCGGATCACCCTGAATCGCAAGACTGTGGCTAAGCGGATGCGCC
>NZ_JAVBIF010000014.1:0-52492 GCF_032821615.1 Corynebacterium tuberculostearicum
CTACCGGGTGTTGTGCTTGGGTCAGGCCGTTCTTCCAACGGGCCAGGTAGAGGTTGATGAACTCAAAGCTCGACGGATCGAGAGGCAGTTATCGCAAGCCCAGGTTGCTGAAAAACTCGGGCGTGCCCCGGCGAGAATCAGTGATATCGAAACCGGCAAGCGCCCTTTGCCGGAGTTGAGGTTGGCTTATGAAGAACTTCTCAAATCAGCTTGACACAACATAGGAGCATCACCCTTCAGGAATGACAGGCGAGGAGCAATCCGCGGGGACGGATAAGGCCACAGCGCGTTCAAATGTCTCACATGAGTGCAACGGTGAGGGGTGTAGAGAACGCACGGTGGGCGGTTGCGAATAAGTGACCACGCTGGCAGCCAAGAGGTACGAGCGATGAAAGATCAGCTCGAGCATTAGCGAACGTACTGACGTCGCTTTATTAGGTGTACTGACCGGGTACGTTGCGGGCACGCCGGTTCGGCGCACCGCCACAGCCGCTTGCGCCACACCAGCAGCACCGGCCGCCCCGCCGAGGGGATGTCACGCACCAGATGCTCACGCCGGCCGTGGGCCACCGCGACCACCCCGCACCGCGGGCACCCGGTCACCGACTCGGAGGTCTCCACCAACAGCTCCAGCTCACCGCCGTACTCACCGACGGCAAGCACCACCAACCCCGAGATGCCGAGCATCGCAGCGGGCAGGACGGTAGCCTCAACACCCACCTGGGACTCCTCTCGATCCGTTGCTTGGTCGCTACGAATCGTGGAGTCCCAGGCCCGTCTTCACCAGCCCAACCCGGTCAGCGCGTCGCAACCCGGCTACCACGCTTGGTGAGGAAAAGCTGCTAACATGGTTCGGCGACGGCCCGGGCACGTCCTTATTCCTAACCGTCGTGCGCTGGGGTCCGCGTGGACCGCTCGGCCAGCGCCCATCCAGTCAGGAGGCAGTCAGCAAATGTTCGACGACAACGGCTCATTCCTACTCGCCATGTTCGAGTTCTTCATCTTCTTCGCATGGTTCATGTCCCTGTGGTGGATCTTCGGAGATCTCTTCCGCAGCAAGGACCTCGGCGGCTTCGCAAAGGCGCTGTGGGTGGTGTTCATCCTCGCGCTGCCGTTCATCGGAATGCTCGCGTACCTGCTTGTTCGAGGTCGGGGGATGACCGACCGCGCGGTCGAGGCGCGCCAGGAGCTCCAGCAGCGGCAGGATGAGTACATCAAGTCCGTCGCCGGCGGCTCCGCCGGATCGAGCCCGACCGATGAGATCGCCTCGGCGAAGGCCCTTCTCGACTCGGGAGCGATTACCCAGCAGGAGTTCGACCAGATCAAGGCAAGGGCGCTCTCCTCGGTCTGACCCTGGTCCGCTCCCTCGCCAGCCGCAGCGTCGCGGTCCGAGGGCGGCCATCCGGCGCGGCCTAGGTATTCGCCAAGCTTCAATGAAATGCAAAAGCCCCCTTACCTCCCACGCAAGAAACGCGGCAAGTAAGGGGGCTTAACTAGTACCGTTCGGCGTGGATTACTCCACGGTCACGGACTTGGCCAGGTTACGCGGCTGGTCCACGTCGTAACCCTTGGACTTTGCTACATGGGCGGCAAAGATCTGCAGCGGCACGGTGGCCAGCAGCGGCTGCATGAGGGTCGGCGCCTTCGGGATGCGGATGACGTGGTTAGCGTAATCCTCCACGGCGGTATCGCCTTCTTCCGCAATCACGATGGTGATGGCACCGCGGGCGCGGATCTCCTGAATATTGGAAACGACCTTGGAGTGCAGGGAGTCGCGGCCGCGCGGGGACGGCACGATAACGAAGACCGGCTGGCCTTCCTCAATCAGTGCAATCGGGCCGTGCTTGAGCTCGCCGGCGGCAAAGCCCTCGGCGTGCAGGTAGGCGATCTCCTTGAGCTTGAGCGCGCCTTCAAGAGCTACAGGGAAGCCGACGTGGCGGCCCAGGAAGAGCACGGATTCCGCATCCTTCATGGAGTTGGCCAGGTTGGCCACCTGGTCCTCTTCATCGATGACGTTTTGGACCTTGTCCGGCATGTGGCGCAGCTCAGCAAGAACGCTCTGGATTTCATCGGCGAACATGTTGCCGCGCAGCTGGGCCAGGTAGAGGCCAAGCAGGTAGGTGGCGGTAATCTGCGCCAGGAAGGCCTTGGTGGAGGCTACGGCGATTTCCGGACCGGCGTGGGTGTAGAGCGCGGCATCGGATTCGCGCGGGATGGACGAGCCCTGGGTATTACAGATGGCAATAACCTTGGCGCCCTGCTGGCGGGCGTGACGCACGGCCATCAGGGTATCCATGGTCTCACCGGACTGAGACAGGGCGACAACCAAGGTCTTTTCGTTCACGATCGGATCGCGGTAGCGGAACTCGTGGGCGAGCTCGACCTCGGTAGGAATGCGGCACCAGTGCTCGATGGCATAGCGTGCCACGTGGCCGGCGTAGGCGGCGGTACCGCAAGCGATGACGATGATCTTGTCGATGGACTTCAACACGGTCTCATCGATGCGCAGATCATCGAGAGCCAGCTGGCCCTGTTCATCGAAGCGGCCGAGCAGGGTATCGCGCACAGCGGCGGGCTGGTCGTGGATTTCCTTTTCCATGAAGGAATCGAAGCCACCCTTTTCGGCAGCGGCGGCATCCCACTTGATTTCAAAAGGCTTGCCCTGTGCAGGGTTGCCCGCATAATCGGTGATTTCTACCTCGTCGGCGGTGATGGTCACGACCTGGTCGTTGTCCATCTCCACGGCGGACTTGGTGTAATCGATGAAGCCAGATACGTCGGAGCCGAGGAAGTTCTCGCCCTCGCCCAGGCCGATAACCAGCGGCGAGTCGCGGCGAGCGGCAACGATGCGATCGGCCTGCTCGGCGTGGATGGCCAGCAGGGTGAATGCGCCCTCGAGGCGGGAGCAGGTCAGCTGCATTGCCTTGGTGAGGTCACCAGCGGCCTCGTTGTGGAAGACATCGCCCAGCAACGTAGCGGCAACCTCAGTGTCGGTCTCGGAAACGAAGTTGTAGCCCTTGTTCAAAAGCTCGGACTTGAGCTCGGCAAAGTTCTCAATGATGCCGTTGTGCACCACGGCCAGCTTGCCGCCATCGACCACGTGCGGGTGCGCATTCAGGTCGGTAGGGCCACCATGGGTAGCCCAGCGGGTATGGCCAATGCCCAGCACGGAGTCTGGCAACGGGCGGGCCTCAATCTCAGCATCCAGCGCAGCGACCTTACCGGCCTTCTTGCGCCAGCTAATGTCCCCATCGGCGTACATTGCTACGCCAGCGGAGTCATAGCCGCGGTATTCCAAACGGCGCAGCCCTTCCAAGACTACGTCGAGGGCGAAGTAATCACGGTCACCACCAGCGTGACCAATATATCCAACAATTCCACACATGGTTGCTGATTTTACAGCACGGGGAAGAAACCTCTAGGCGGGCGGGGCGTCGGCAAGCGGGGGCATAGCGCCCCGCCCGCTAGTGCGCTGGGAAAACTAGCGCGTCGCCTGCTCCAAAAGTTCCAGAATGTGGTGATAATCCTCGCCGGTAGCACGGGTCAAGCCGAGCTCGCAGGTGCGGTTGGTCGAGGCGTGATACTGCGCCCCGATTTCCTTGACTTGCGCTGCTTCGGCGCGCGTTGCGGCGTCGGTTAGCTCCGGGTGGAGCATGCCGCGATCGCCGGCATAGCCACAGCAATTCCAGTCAGTGGGAATGTGTACCTCGGCCGCTGCGGCGCGGGCTACCTTCTCCACGTCTTCCATCATGCCCAGCTGGAAGGCAGAGCAGGTGGGGTGCACGGTCACGGAGGCCGCGGGGTTCTTGACCGCAAGCTGCGGCAGGAGGGTATCGGCCGTAAAGCTAATGGCGTCGATGACGGTAATGCCTACCGACTCCAGCATGTCCTTAAATCCGGCGGTACAGCTGCTGGCGTCCACGATGACCGGCAGGCGCGCACCATCGGTGGCCTCCATGACGATATCGCGCACGCGCTGCTCCATCGCATCGTGGCCGGCCTGCATGCCCTTGGACGCCCATGGGGTGCCACAGCAGAGCTTGTCGATGCCCTCCGGAACCTCCAGCGCTACCCCGGCGCGCTCCAAGAGAACCACGAAGGAATCGGTAGTGCCCTTGCCACCACCCTGCGGGCCAAACATGGTGTTCACGCAGGCAGGAAGGTAAATGCCGGTGGTCTGCGCGTAGCGGTCACCCACGCGCCCGGCCAAGCGGCCGCGGGACTTGCCGCCCTTGCCCAGCTCCGGCTGGTACTGCGGCAGGTTATCGGTGCCGATGAGGCTGCGGCCCACGTCGGTGACCTTCTTGACCAACTCAGTGGGCAGTAGGTGCGCGCCGGTAAGCGCCAGCCCGGCTCCTTGGCTAACGACCTGCCAATTCTTGGCGGCAGCGCCCCACAGCTTCTGCTGCGCCGGCTGGGCCTCCTCGCTGCGCAGGCGCTTGATGAACTTGCCGGTATCGATACCTACCGGGCAGGCGGTGCGGCACATGGAATCCACCGCGCAGGTCTCGATGCCCATGTATTCATAGGCCTCATCCAGCTCGGCTACGAGCTGGCTATCGCCGACTTCTTCCGCGCGCTTGCGGGCGCGGCGCACGACGATGCGTTGGCGTGGGGTCAGCGTGAGATCGCGCGACGGGCAGACCGGCTCGCAGTAGCCGCACTCCACGCAGCGGTCCACTTCCTCTTCCACGGTGGGGTTGAGCTTGATGTTCTTGATGTGCGCATCGGGGTCATCGTCCAAGATGACGCCCGGGTTCATGGTGTTGGTGGGATCGCAGGCCCGCTTGAGTTCTTGCATGACCGCGTAGAGTTCGTCGCCATACTGGCGGCGCACATACGGCGCCATGGCGCGGCCGGTGCCGTGCTCGGCCTTGAGGTTGCCCTCGGCCGAGAGAACCAAGTCCACCATGCCCTCGTTGAAGTCGTTATAGCGGCCGATGGCATCATCGCCTTCAAAGCGGTCCGTGAGCAGGAAGTGGATATTGCCGTCCTTTGCGTGGCCGAAGATAACGGCGTCGTCATAGCCATAGCGGGCAAAGAGTTCCTGCAGGGAAGAGCAGGTATCAGCCAAATCCCCCACGGGCACGACGATATCTTCCAAAAGCGCGGTTGTACCGGACGGGCGCGCCTCAGCAACCTGGGCGTACAGGCCCTTGCGGAAGCTCCATGCGGTATTGCGCGAAGCGGCATCGGCCGAGAAGGCGGCTGGCGATTGCAGCGGCAGCTCGCGCAGAAGCTGCGAGCCCTTGCCCTCCTTCTCCCGCAGTTCTTCTTCCGCGTCAGCGTGGTACTCAATGAGCAGTGCGGCCTGCTTGTCCGCATCGAAACCGGTGATGGCCTGCGGAACCTTATCAAAGCCTTGGCCTACGCGGATCGAGGCAGAGTCCATCAACTCCAGGGTGGCCGCCCCGGTATCTAGCAGGGCCGGCAGGGACTTGGTGGCGGCGGTGAGGTCATCAAATACAGCCACCGTAGTGGTGGTCAGCTTGGAAATCGGCACCGTGCGGAATACCGCTTCTGCAATGAAGGCCAGGGTTCCCTCCGAGCCGATGAGCAGGTGCTCAAAGAGCTTGACCGGGCTATCAAAATCCAGGAAGGAATTGAGGCCATAGCCCATCGTGTTTTTCAGCTGGAAATGGCGGCGGATAATATCCACGGACTCCTGGTTATCGCGCACGCGGCGCTGCAGGCGGGTAAGTGTTTCCACCAGCTCCGGTTCCTGCTCTTGGAACTGCCGGTCTGCATCCGCATCGGCGGTATTGATCACGGTGCCGGTAGGCAGCACGAAGGTTAGCGATTCCAGAGTGTTATACGTATTGAGCTCGGTACCGCAGGCCATACCGGAGGAGTTATTGGCCACCACGCCACCGATGGTGCAGGCAGATTCACTAGCCGGATCTGGGCCAAGCTTGCGATTGCGCAGGCCTAGGCGGGCGTTGACCTGGCGCACCGTGGCGCCGGGCTGGACGCGCACGCGCTTGCCCTCATCCAGCACCTCGATGCCGCGGAAGTGCTTGCGCACGTCCACCAGGTAGCCATCGCCGGAGGCCTGGCCGGCAAGGGAGGTACCACCGGAGCGCAGGGCGACCGGAACATTCTGCTGCCGGCCCGCGCGGAAGATGGCGGCCACGTGCTCGGCCGAGCGGGCCTCGATGACTGCCTTGGGGGTGTACAGGTAGTGCGAGGCATCGGAGGCATGTGCCACGCGGTCAATGACCTCGGTCTTTACCTCCATCCCATAACGAGTAGAAAGTTCTTCCGCATCAACGACGCCGGTAGTCATGTACCGCAGCCCGCCTTCCCAGAAAATAGAGTATGTAGTTGCCCACACATTGCACTCCCCTACCCACAGGGGCGCAAGTTAGGAGGGGCTTAGGAAGGCCTTTCGACTACACCCGCGGCTCGGCTGGATACTACGCAGACATTTCTCAGATAAACCCGCACCCTTTCCCGCCTGGCGGGTGATCTTCCTCTATCCTGGAATGCGTGTCTGCGAATTTGAATAAACATCTAGCAACGTTGTCGAAGCGCGGTCGCAACCGAGTTTTGGTTGGCGACCTTGACTATGCCGGAATCACCGGCAAGGTTTATACCCCTGCGGAGGGCCAAAGCCTGCCCGCTGTGGCCTTTGGCCATGACTGGATGCACAAGATTAAGGATTACCACGCCACTCTGCGCCACCTGGCTAGCTGGGGCATCGTCGTGGTAGCCCCCGATTCCGAGACCGGCCCCTTCCCCAACCACCGCAACCTGGCCGCGGATATGGAATCCGCGCTGCAGATTGCCGCTGGGGTGAAGCTTGGCGCTGGCAATATTACGGTCTCCCCGGGCAAGCTCGGCATGATTGGCCACGGCATGGGCGGTGGCACGGCCGTGCTGGGTGCCTTAGATAACCAGAAGGTCGCCGCCGTCGCCGCGATTTACCCTTCCATCACCGCGCCATCTGCGGTGCAGGCGGCCCGCCGCATTACTACCCCGGGCTTGGTCATTGGCGCCGGCCAGGAAGATATTTTCAATGCCGGCAACCCCGCCAAGCTGGCCCATAACTGGAATGGCCCGGTCTGCTTCCGCGCCATCGATAAGGGCAGCCACGCCGGCTTTACCGAAGATCGCCTGCGCAAGTTGGCCATCGGCACCGCCGCCTTCCAGTCCGGCCCTACCGAAATCGCCCGCGGCTTGGTCACCGGCTTCCTGCTGGCTACCCTCAATGGCGATTCCACCTATGACGCCTTTGCGGATCCAGAGGCGAGCGCCAAGAAGGTCGAAAGCCTCGTAGGCGAGGACTTGGCCGAGCGCGCCGGCGTCACCCGCGACGCCTAAGGTATTAGCCCCGCCGCAGCACAGATTGCACCTGCCCCGACGCGTTCCTTGAGCGTGCCGGGGCAGCGCCATATCGAGGCCTTGGCGCCGTCGCCGCTTGCCGACGCCCCACCTGCCCCTTCTCCCATCGCGCCTCCTGCATGGCCTTATCCGCGGACTTTTCTAGCTCGTCTTGCGCTTTCGCCAGCGTTTTTTCAAATTCCAGCAGGCGTTTAGCCGTCCTTTCCCGAAAGCCCTGCGCAAATTCTGCGAAGTCGTTATTCATTACCACTGACCTGCCTTTCGTGCCTTAATGGTTGGTTCTTCTGGCGCGGGCGCCGCCTCCTGCTGCGGCGCTGGTGCCGGTGCTGGCGCTTCTTCTGGAGCCGGCTGCGGTGCCGGGGCCGGTTCCGGTGCCGGTGCTGGTTCAGGAGCCGGAGCTGGGGCTGGTGACGGTGCCTCTGCTGGACCGGCCGCCTGGAGGTGTGCCACCTTTTCTGGTGGCGGCGTTGGCTCCTCTACCTGAGACAGCTCAGGAGGCGGCGCCATAACGCCATCATCACTAGCTGGCTCGGGTTCGGGGCATGGCTCCGGCTCCGGCTCGGGTTCGGGCTCAGGTTCCGGGCAGGGATCAGGTTCTGGTTCTGGCTCAGGTTCAGGGACGGGGTCCGGTTCAGGCTCTTGCACCGGGCAATCCGCGTCGGACATGTTCTCCAGGCACTGCGCGGCGCCTTCCACAATGAGGCCCACGCCTACTAAAGCGATTCCGGCCCCTACCAGGCCGAGACTGCCACTGCAGGAGGATTCAATTCCACAGCCTTCTGAGCTGGTTTGGGTCGTTTCCACACATTCTTCGGTATTTCCCGCGGTATTTTCAGGGCAGAGTGTTTCCTCCCCTGCGCCCGAGTCAGAAGCGGGTTCTGTATCCATGTCTGGTTTAGGTTTCGGCTCAGGCTGAGGTTCAGGTTCCGGGCACGGTTCTTCTACTTGCTGTGGCTGTTCTGGCGGCTCCTGCGGCGGAATGATCTCTGCCTGTGCCGGCTTGGTTATCTCTACTTCGCGCTGGGACTGCGCTGGTCGCTCGGTAAATGGTTGCTCGGTGCACTCATTGCAGTGGCAGCCGAGACCGTGTTCTGCAGTGGTCTCCGTGTGCACTTCCGTCTTGGAGGATTGCTCCGGCTCGGGCTCGGGGCATTCCTTTGGCGGGACGGGTGGTGGCGAAGGAGGCGTCGGCTGTGGCGGCGCGGAAGTCGTCTGGCTCGATTCTTGCTTTGATTCAGGCTCCGGCATAGGCGTTGGCTCTGGCGGACACTCCACCTGGGCTGGCTCGGTGGGCTGCGAGGGCGGAGGTGGGCATTCTTCCTTCGGCATCGGCTTAGTGGGAGTAGGAGTCTCCGGGCATTGTTCTACCGGTGCGGGGCAGGCATTATCTGTAGGTTTAGCCGGCGTCGGGCATTCTTCCGGCATTGGGCGCTCGCAGACGCATTCGCAGCGCGATTCAAACTCGTTATAGCAGGACTCAATCGCATCATCGCGGTCACGGCAGGTGCTAGCGATATTGTGATTCGTCTCTTCGATAACGCGCCCGCCGATGGTGGAAAGAATCGGGATGATAAACCTGGCCAGGGGGTGCTTGGTAGCCACCATGGACAAGATATTCAGCAGTGGGATGACCGCAGAGATGAGCTCGGTAAGGGCAGTGTCGGAGACATCGACGACGTCGGCAATAGCGCCTGAGCACTGCTCCGCCGAGCTGGTGAGATGAGCGGCATCTTGGCGGTCAATGTCGAAATCTTCCTGCACGCCGCACAGGTGCTCACGCATGGCGCCCTGAGCAACCTCGGAATCATCCTGCTGCAAATAGCTCGCTAGTCCAGCACCGCCTCCCTTCGGGCGGTTGCCGCCCACCGCCGCGACGGTGTTTTTCACCAGGTTTTCGGGCGCGATGCCATCGACCGCACCGACTAACTCCCCCAGGAGGTTCATCGGCATGCTGGGGCCCGCGTAGCTTCCCAAGCATGCGAATTGGAATTGGGAAATCGCGTTGGAATAGTCCCCCAACAAGGATTTGGTCAGCGTACTCACTTGTTCGCCTCCCCGCCGCGCGCAAAGGAGCTGCCGAAAGACTCATCAAAATCGGCAAAGGCGCGCACCTGTTCATGAGCGGCATGGGCGGTGGCGGATAGATTATCCAACCTCCGACCTCCGCGCTCATGGATGCGCGCCAAGACATCACGAATGCGCTCACCGTGGCCGCCAAAGTTGCGTCCAGCCGCGGCCACCGGAAAATCCGGCACCTCGGCCTGGTGGGCATCGCGTTGTTCGTCGTTATCGGCTACGACCTGCCGTAGTGCGGACATCGCCTCCGAGGGGCGAAGAAAAACCTCAGACACTGGTGTATTCCCCCAAATCCATATGCGGTAAAAGTTCTCACCTTCATTGGACTGGGGATTGCACCAAATGGTTCCCTAGGATGCCAAAAATCTTCCGCACCCGGCGGTTGCGCTAGACCGAGGAAACGATGGCGGAAAGCCTGCCGGCGACCTTGCGTGCCTGCTCCTTATCGGCGGCCTCCACCATGACGCGGAAAACCTCCTCAGTGCCGGAGGGACGCAACAGGACGCGGCCGGTTTCGCCGAGTTCTTCCTCGGCCTGGGCAATGGCTTCTTGTACTTCGGGGGCGTCCATGATGACACCCTTATCAGAAACCGGCACATTAATGAGCACCTGTGGCAGCACGGTCATCACCGATGCCAATTCCTTCAGGGACTTTCCGGACTTGGCCATGCGCGCCATGATGGACAGGCCAGTAAGCGTGCCGTCGCCAGTCGTGCAATCATCTAGCAACACGACGTGGCCAGACTGCTCGCCGCCCAAGGAGAAATCGCCGCGGTTGAGCTCTTCCAGCACGTAGCGGTCGCCTACTGCGGTGTGGCGCACCTCGATGCCTTGCTCCTGCATGGCTAGCTTCAGGCCCAGGTTAGACATGACGGTTGCTACCAGAGTGTTATAGCGCAGGTCATTATCCTCCTTCATGCCTACGGCCAGCAGTGCCATAATCTGGTCACCGTCAACAACATTGCCCTCGGCATCCACAGCCAGGCAACGGTCGGCGTCGCCATCGTGGGCTAGGCCCAGATCGGCGCCATGCTCGACGACGGCCGCCTGTGCCTTTTCAATGTGCGTCGAACCGCAGTCCTCATTGATATTGAAGGCATTCGGCTTGTTGTGGATAGCAATAACCTCTGCACCAGCCGCCTCATAGGCGATCGGAGCAACCTTGGAGGCCGCACCATTGGCGGTGTCTACGACCACCTTGATGCCGCCCAGGTCGGTGGAGACCACTTCCTTCAAGTGGTTAAGGTAGCGCTCGCGTCCATCCGGGGCCTCCGAGATGATGCGGCCCAACTTGGTGCCGGTCGGGCCATCCTCGGTGAGGTTTTCCATGGTGGCCTGAATCTGATCTTCTACCTCGTCCGGCAGCTTCTTACCACCTGCGGAGAAGAACTTGATGCCGTTGTCTGGCATCGGGTTGTGGGAAGCGGAAATCATCACGCCCAAATCCGCACCATAGTCATCCGTCAGGTAGGCAATCGCCGGCGTCGGCAGCACGCCCACGCGCACCACGTCCACGCCGCGGGAAGCCAGCCCGGACGCAATCGCTGCATCCAGCATCTCGCCAGATACACGCGGGTCGCGGCCAATAATGGCCAGCGGCTGGCGCTCGTAGGATTCACGCTTAGCGGTAAATACCTCCGCAGCGGCCTGGCCTAGTTGCAAGGCCAGAATTGGGGTCAGCTTCTTGTTCGCGAGGCCGCGAACGCCATCGGTTCCAAAAAGTCGAGTCATGCAGTCAATTATGCACTCCTGTGCCCATCGATTGCATGTTGGGGCGGTTTAGGCGGAGGCAAGCTTCTGGTTTATCAATGCGTTGAGTGAAATTCCTTCCGTCCTTGCTTCCATCACTAGCTTGCGATGCAGCGACGGAGAGGTTCGAACGTTGAATTTTCCCGAATATGACCGAGCCCCCAACGGTTGTGGAATGACTTCCCCTGAAATCTGCATATCTTCTACTACTTCCGCAACCAACTTCAGAAGTTCCTGCTCTGCACAGCTACGGTCAGAATCCAGCCACGATAGTGAAGGAAACTCGGCAACCGTCGCCACGAACTCATTGTCCTCTTCAGACCAGAAGACTTGATAGGTGTATTTGCTGACGTCCATTTTTATCTTCCTTCTTGCTCGGTTTGAAGCATTTGTACAGCTTGAAGAAGTTCCGAAAAGGTGGCTTTTGCTGGACTTCTTTTCTTGTTGGCCAAGATTTCTTCTACGCTGCTACCCACAATTAATCAGTACCACATATAGTACTACTATGCAGAGGTGTCATTATCCTCTGCCGAAGCTCAAAACGACGAAAGCCGCCGCCTCCCAAAGGAAGCAGCGGCTTTGCGTAGCGCTTGCGCGCGCAGTAGAAGCGAGATTAACGCTTGGAGTACTGCGGTGCGCGACGTGCCTTGTGCAGACCAGCCTTCTTACGCTCAACTGCACGAGCATCTCGGGTGAGCAGACCAGCCTTCTTGAGGGCGGTGCGGTCAGCCGGGTTGTAGATGTTCAGTGCACGAGCGATAGCCAGACGCAGGGCGCCAGCCTGACCGGTCGGGCCGCCACCGTTGACGGTGACCTTGAGGTCGAACTGGTTCTCGCGCTCCAGCAGGGTCAGCGGAGTGAGGATATCCTGCT
Source organism: Corynebacterium tuberculostearicum (assembly GCF_032821615.1). Taxonomy (GTDB): domain Bacteria; phylum Actinomycetota; class Actinomycetes; order Mycobacteriales; family Mycobacteriaceae; genus Corynebacterium; species Corynebacterium tuberculostearicum_H. The sequence continues at coordinate 12,043 of NZ_JAVBIF010000014.1, forward strand.
GGTGCAGCTTGTTCGGGAAGTACTCGCCGAACTCGCGGCCGTTAACCACAATCTGGCCGGAGCCAGCAACGAGGCGAACACGTGCGACGGCGCGCTTACGGCGACCGACGGTCTGGATCGGGCCCTCGTGTACCGGAGCGGCAGCCTCGACCTCTTCGGTCTCGGCCGGTGCGATGGAATCACCGATGGTGTTGGTGAACTCTTCGGTAGCGGCGCTTGCTGCAGCGATGTCAGCAGCGTCGGCTACGTTGTTGTCGATGTTCTGCTCAGACATTACTGTGCCACCTGCTTAAACTCGAAGGTTTCCGGCTTCTGGCCGGCGTACGGGTGCTCTTCGCCTGCGAAGACGTGCAGCTTCTTGATGGAAGCGCGGGAGAGCTTGTTGTGCGGCATCATGCCGGCAACGGATTCTTCGATAACGCGAACCGGGTTGGCGTCCAAAGACTGACCCAGGGTCATGGACTTCAGGCCGCCCGGGTAACCGGAGTGGCGGTAGCGCATCTCGCGGCCGCGCTTGGTGGAAGAAACGTGGATCTTGTCAGCGTTGATGATGATGACGTGGTCACCAGCGTCAACGTTCGGTGCGAACTGTGGCTTGTGCTTGCCGCGCAGCAGGTCTGCAACGGTGGAAGCGAGCTTGCCCAGCACCACATCAGTAGCGTCGATGACGTACCACTTGCGGGTGATGTCACCGCTCTTTGGGTGGAAAGTAGACAATTTGACTCCTTGAAAGTCTGTCTCGGAACTGCCGGCCAGCGCTAAGCATCCATTCACTCCCGTACAGCGGCCGGTGGAGACCTGCAGGGAGCGCTTCGCCAGCTGCTTGCCGACGAGCGAACACATAGGTTTCCTACCCTACTTGCTCACCTGCCCAAAGACCAAAACACCGAAACCGGCACCTTCCGCGGCTCAAACGGGAGGTGCCGGCTCGTGGGTACGGACTAGAAAAGGAATAGCCACGCTGGTTTCTTGGCCAAGGCTGCGGCTGCGTCCGCCTCCTGCCACGCGGGTGTGGTCAGTGGCACCGCAGCCCTGACGGGGACCGCGTGGAACCGTGCAATCAGGGTATGGATTTAGCCCCAGCTTGCGGCGGCGCGACGGTTGACGTCGCTCATTGCATCGTTGCCTTGCGAAACGGTCTTGGAGATGGTGGCCAGCACGGTGTTGAGTTCCTGCGATGCCTTATCCCACTTGGCCTGCGCTTGGTTATAAGCCACGGCGGACTCGCCCTCCCAGGTGCTCACCATCGGCTGTAGGCGCGCCTTCAGGTCTGCCAAGGTGCTGTTGATGCGACCAGAGGTGGCGTTGATGTCGGCTGCGGCGGAAGAAATGGCACCGAATTCGTACTTGATCTCGGACATGTGGTGGTTGATTCCCTTCTGTGAATCTATAGCTTTTGGGCTGCGGAGTAGTGAAGTGTGCAGTGCGGTTTAGAGGGCGAGGCCGCCGCCCACGTTGGAGAAGGCCTGGGTGTTTTCTGCTTCCACGTTGTCGAAGTTGTGGGCGTTGCTGCGGATATTGTCAGAGATAGAGGCCAAGGCCTCACGCAGCTGCTGTGCAGAGGTGTTGTAGCGCTGCATCAGGTCGTCAAAGGAGACCTGGGCCTGGCCAACCCAGCTGCCACGGACAGAGTCGACGACGCCCTGCAGGCGGGTGAGCTCGCCCTGGACTTCATCATTGGTGTTATCGACTTTGCCAGCGGTGGCAACCATGACATCGGCTTGTGTCTTGAAAGTCTGAGACATAAGAGTGCGCCCCTCCTTAGGGCGGATGAGATTGTGTGTATTTCCCCCGAAAAAGCAGCTGTGCTTCGCATCTGTGCTTTCTCACTTTTATTGGACTGAACTTTCCGCCAAACGGTTCCCGGCTGGGGCAAAGTTTTTGAGACTATTTTTTGACCAGGCTTTCCGTGGCCATGCGGCAGGCCGCCTTTTGAACGGCGTTGGAGTTATGCCGGGTATGGCATCCCACGGACATCTGGTGCCCACGGTCTTCCCAGGTGGTCCATTCCACCAAGGAGCCGTCCCCAGGGTCTTCGGTATAGGTCAGTCGCCCGGCCTCATCGGTGGCATCGCGAAGCGCCGGATCTTCGTCGACCTGCGCGTGAATTTCTTTAAACAGGGCATCCGCCGGCACGTTAAACATCTCATCTGCCGCCAACAGGATGCGTAGGTTCGGGTCTTCGCCGGTGGCGGTGACCAGACCATCTTCCACCTTGGTGTGGAACCCACTGGGGACGACTACTGACATTCCCTCCACGTCTAAGCGCTTTTCACCTGGGTTCAATTCCTCGCTGCCGGATTCCGGCGCATCCGTCGTACCCGGTGGCGGCGAGGCCGGCGCGGACTCCGCCGCACCATCGCCGCTTGGCTCGGCAGCGCGGGGTTGCGGGTGCGATGCATCCGAAGCGGCGTCGTCATCGTCTGAAGCTTGGGCACCGATAGCCCACCAGGAAGCTCCGGCTACGGCGATGATGACCACCGCGATTGCGACATGAAAGATATCGATGGCTCCGAGCCAACCGCGCAGGCGGTCGGTCCAGCGTGGCGTTACCGGCTCGTCGTAGGCAGGCGCCTCCATCATCGTAGTGGGAGGTGCCGAATCCGTGACTTCAGGAACCGGGTGAGGAGGCGGACCGAGTGGGTCCGGGGCCGCTAGCGAGGAGATGGTTGGTTCTGGATCGATGAGGCGCACCCCGGTGACTTCCAATTGCCGGCAGATGATGGAGGTGGCTTCCTGCGCAATGTCCGTACCGGAAGAGTCTGCCACCACGCAGGCTTCCACGTCGGGCCAAGACGGCCCCGCCATCTTGGATATCTGATCCATGACTTGGCCCAAGGCCCAGCCTTCCACAATGCCGGTTCCCGGCAGGTCGTAGCGGTAAACCGTTTCGGGCCCTTCAAAGATGGTGGCCGCATCCAGGATGGTAACGGTAATGGGGATTGCGGTGGTCTCCCCACCGGTGGGGATAGGGGTGTCGGTTGGCGTATGCGCGCTGAGATTGGTGGTCATTTACTTCTCTCCTTCTAGGTACACCGCTTGGGCGACGCCGAGGTTTTCACCGCGGATGCTCCACTGACCGCGGCCGGGTGGTTGGTGGCAGGGCTTGAGTCCGAAGATGGTTCCTTCGTCGCGGTCGGCGTCGAAAAGCAACAGCGCCGGCTGCAGATCGCGCACCGCGGAAAAGAATTGGCCAAAGAGGGCACGGCCGATGCCGCCGGATTTGCGAGCGATAACAAGGTGCAGGCCAATGTCGCGGGCATGTGGGAGCAATTCCAGCAGTGGCGAGAGGGCAATATCGCTCAGCAGGTCCGCATCATCGATGACTAGGTAAATGTCTGGGCCCTGCCACCAATCTCGTGCGGCGAGCTGCGCCGGGGTGATGTCCGGGCCAGGCAAGCGAGATTCCAGGGTCCGGACTGTATCGACAATGGTCTCTTGCGCACTCGACTGCGTCGCGGCGTAGGCAGCAACCATGTTCTGGTCCAAGGTTCCCAGGTGGGCTCGGCGCTGGTCGATGACCACGAGCCGAGCGTCTTCCCGCGCAAAGGCGCTAATGCCGCGCATGATCTGCGCCAAGAAGGTGGATTTGCCGCAGCCTTGCGCGCCTATGGCCACAAGGTGCGGCTCACGAGACGGATTCCAGGTCAGCGTATCGAGGTCGCGCCCGCCAATGCCCCAGGCGATCTCGCCGGCGGGCACATCCCCTTGAGCTGCGAGTGCGGCCGGGGTAAGCACGGCGGGCAGCATCTTGAGCTGTGGAACTGGGTCAGCCGCAGCATGCACGCGGCAGATGTGAGCGATGTCCTGGTTGGAGGTGCGAGCTAAGAGCATATTTTCACCGGCCAATGTGAGCCCGCGGCCCGGCGCGCTGGGGAGCTTTTGCTGGAGTTTGCGGTCGATGAGCGAATCCAAGGCCTCACCCAGGCGCAGCTCGAGGCGATTAGCAATGAGGTCGCGGATAGCCGGGCGCATCGTGGTCCACCGCGAAGTGGCAATGACGACATGTACGTGGGCGGAGGCGCCATCGGCAACGATCTCGGTGACCTTCTCCGCTATGTCTTCAAACTCGGCGTTAGAGGTACCAATGTGGTGCCAGCCATCAATGACAAGGAAGGTTGCGCACCGTTCTGGGCGGCGGATAAACCCAGCTACTTCGTCGACGATGCGCCGTACCTTTTCGCCCTCCTCGCGCCCGGCAACTCCGGCCACGTGGGGCAAGCGCTCCAGGGACGCTAGCTGACCACCGCCAAGATCGATGACGTAGAAGCGCGCCGTCTGCGGGTCATGCCGTAGAGCTAGCGCAGAGACGATCGTGCGCAGCGCACTCGATTTACCGGACTGCGGGCCACCGCACAGTGCCATGTGCCCGCCGTGCTGGGTGAAATCAATAATCAGCTCATCCTGACGTTGGTAATACGGCCTATCGATAATGCCGATGGGCGCGCACAGCTGCCTTTGGTCCGCTGCGGGCGAGACTGCACCCGCGGCATGTACACCGGAAAGCCCTGGCAGCGCGGATAGTTCAATGACCGGCGGTAGCGGCGGCAGCCAGATGCGGTGCGCCGATTGATCGCGCAACTGGGCTTCTTCCGCCGCGGCGCGAACGACCTCGGTAAGCACAGTGGTGGAGTCATCGAGAACCACCGCAGCGCTAGTATTGTCCTCTTCCTGGGACCAGCCATGAAAGAGCTGCACGCGGCCGCGGGTTGGGGCGGGGTGGTCCACGGAAGCCTCGGCAAGCGCCCGGCGCGGCAGGGGCCCAGACACATAGGAAGCTTGGAAGCGGGTCAAGGCCTCGGCATCGGATTTGAGGTAGCCTGCGCCGGGCTGGCCGGGCAGGTGGTAGGCATCGGTCACGCCCAATACTTGGCGGGATTCCGCCGAGGAGAAGGTTTTCAGGCCGATTCGGTAGGACAAGTGGGAATCTAGCCCCCGCAAGCGGCCTTCTTCGAGCCTTTGGGAGGCCAAAAGCAGGTGCACGTGGAGACTGCGCCCCAAGCGGCCGACGGCGACGAAGAGTTCCGCGAAGTCCGGGTGCTGGCCCAAAAGCTCCGAGAACTCATCGACGACGATAACCAAGGCCGGCAAGGGCCCGTGCTCACGCACGGCGGTGGCAGAAGCGTTGTACTCACTGACATTGGCAAAGTTTCCGGCGGTGCGCAGCAGCTCTTGGCGTCGGTTCATCTCGCCGGAGATGGCATCATACATGCGCTCTACCAGCGTAGATTCCTCTTCCAGGTTGGTAATCACCGCGGAAGTATGCGGCAGGCGATCGCATCCTAAGAATGTCGCGCCGCCCTTGAAGTCCACGAGCACGAGGTTAAGCTCGTCCGGACTATGGGTAGCCGCCAGCGCGGTGACAAGCGTGCGCAGCAGCTCCGACTTTCCGCTGCCAGTCGCACCGATGCACAGGCCGTGCGGGCCCATACCGCCGTGGGCAGATTCCTTGAGATCTACTGTGACGGGCTGGCCCACCGTATCGATGCCGATGGGCACCATAAGACGTGCCGAGCCCTCCCGGCCATGCCACATGCCACTGGCCGCTAGCTCTTCCACATCGCGATAGCCCAGAAGGCCCATAAGGTCACTGCCGCGCCTGCCAGAAGTGCTATCGGGGCGGCGGTAGGAGGCCATACTGCGCGCAAGCAAGGTCGCGCCGGCCGTACTCATTCCGTCGGGAGAACCGAGGTCTTCCACCCCTGCCGCGGTGACCACCTGCAGCTGCTCCCCTGCCACGAGGCTTAGTCCTTCGTGCTCGGCGCGTACCCCCAGCGCCGAAGACGGCGCCCCACCGACCTCAATGATGGTGGTATAGGAATCATCATGGAAGAAGTCCTCGGTGCCCGTGGTCAGCACGCCATCGACTATGAGGATGCGAAAGCGGGCCTTTTCCGGTGTGCGCGCATGGGGCAGCCACTTCAGCCACTCCCACTGGCCACCGATGGCCTCGATCCCGCAGGTTTCCGGGCCATGCGCCAACGCCATCTGCAGCACCATTGCGCGCACCATATCGCGGGAGGGATCTGCGGGCTCTTCGCCCCGAGTCGACGCCATTCCGGACACGGACAAGAAGCGAAAGGCCTGCAGTTGGATAACCACCGGCATATCGGGAACGGTGCCCACCGCCTTAATGGTCTGGCGCATGCTTACCGCACACACCGGGTCCAGGTCTTCAGTGGCGCCGGAATCCGGCACGTTGATGGGAGTGCACAACGTCGTTGGTCCAGTTCCCACGCGTACCTCGAGGGCGTCCGAGTCATCCGGGCCACGCTCCCACATGCGGCGCGAGCCGACTAGAGTGCTGAGTTCCACCGGTGCCGGGTGGCGATAACTTTCATGTGCACGCTGCGCCGAGGCATTGCGCAGCGCCTTTTCCCGCAAGGCTTTGATGTGGCGCAGGTAGGTACGCCGGGTTTCATCCGGATCCTGCCCGCTGTTATTGGGCCCAAACATCATGGCCATACTCGCCAGCATCATCAATGGAAACATCAAGGCCATCGGGCTAATCTGCCGGGAATCCCCAGCGCCTAACACCATGAGGGCGACCATGCCGAGCATCGCCGCAATCATCACCACCGGCAGCAGCAGCCGCACCAGCGGCACCGGTTGTGGACGCACCGCCTCTGGGACCTCCTCGGCCTCGATGCTGCCGGTGGGCAGCGGCGGCGCAGCATCCCGTAGTGGCATGGTCAACGGCTCAATGACGCGGGTATCCCCGATCCCAAGCATGCCTAAATAACCTCCCCCGAGCCACGCGCCAAGCGCCCTTGGCCCCCTGCCAAGATTCCCCGCGCTGCGGTGGACACGTCGCCACTAGTAAGCCACAATATGTGGCATTGGGCAAGGGGGACGCCCACAATCCATACATTTTTCGGGGGACATCATGACTACTGCAACGGCGCATCATCTGCGCCTTACCGTTCGCATTCATGCCGGCACCTTCCACAAGGAGGCGGACGTGGCGCTACCGCTAAGCTCCAGCGTGGGCGAGCTTTTGGCGGAAATCACTGACTTGGTGGATGCGCCCACCATTTCTGAGCCTTGGCGCGCGAGCACAGCCTCCGGCCGCGCCATCGATCTCACCGCCCCATTGGCTGCCACTGCGCTCACGGAAGGCTCCATCCTGGTTATTAGTCCGCGCGAGCGCCGGCCTGCACCGGTGATTCGGGATGCGGCGGAATCGCTCGCCGCCGCGGCCGAGGAGGATACCACCGCTGCCCTTCCCACCGTCTGGGCATGGGCAGGAATGCTTGCCGCCTTCGCCCTCGTGTGGGTTAGCTCCCTTCCCCTCGCGGCGTGGGCGGCGTTGACCGCTGGTGCCCTGTTGCTCGCCTTGTGGACTCGGGCCCTATCGCTGGTGCACCTTAGCCTGGTGGCCGGCATGGCGTGTGGCTGGGTGGTGATTTCGCCCTCGCTTGGCGAAGCCCCCTTTGCCGCACTCACCGCCTGCGTCGCCCTCCTCATCGCGCTGCTTGCCTGCCACGTCACCGGGTTGAGCACGGTTCGCACTACTGCCGTGGCACTCACCGTCTCGGTGCTGTTGTTGGTCGCGGCTTTGGGCTACCTGCTGCCCGGACCAGGGACGGGTCTCCAGGGCAGCCACGGTACGGCGGCTGCCGCCTGCGTGGTGATCGCCGGCATTATCCTGTTGGCCGCAGCTCCTGCGCTAACCGTTGCCACCGCTGGGCTCAAAGTCCCGCAGCTGCCCACGGCCGGCCAAGACCTCGCGGTTTCGGATGCCGTCCAGCCGGATGTCGATATCCGTGCCCGGCGCGCCGGCAGCGCCTATGAGGGAATGTGCTGTGGGCTGGCGCTCTGTCTCATTCCGGCCCTGATCGCACTCTCGCTGACGGGCAGTGGTCCGGTCTTGGCGCCGACGAGCGGCGCCACTGATTCTCTCGCCGAGTACGTTGCGGTGCTTTTTGGGGCTGAGCACACCGGCGCGGGATTCGTCCAAGCACTCTGCGTGACCACCGCGGGTGCCGTCGTCCTGCATGCCGCCCGGCACGGTCGTGCGCTGGCTAGCTGGGCCCTGATGCTGCTGGCGATGACCGCCTGTCTCGCTACATGCTTGTGCGCTACCCACGCGGTGGCGAATTCCGGGATTGCCGATGCCTGGGCACCAATACTTGTTGCCTGCCTGGTTCTCCTCGCCATGCTGAGCGCCCCGCTGTGGGCGCCCAAGGTGGACGGGCTCGAGCCCACCACCATCGCGTGGTTTGAACGCATAGAATCCCTCGCCATTGCCGCTAGTTTGCCGCTGGCCGCGCACCTAGCCGGTGTCTTCGTGCTCATTAGAGGGCTTGGATAATGCGCGTGCTACCGACCGCTTTAGTAGTTGCATTCGCTGCAGGACTGACTGCTGCTCCCTACGCGGCCGCGCGCGAACCGGACCGCGAATGCGCCGCCGCACATTCCTCACCGCTTTCGCCCCAACCAAGCGAGGAGCAGCTAGACTACCGGGCCCGTTTACATTCCTTTGCTACCGGGGAAGGCGTCAAAGTAGCCGTTATCGATACTGGCGTTGCCCGTCACGACCAACTGCGGCATCTCAGCAGTGGCGCGGATCTTGTCGCGCCGGAGTCCCCAGAGCCGCATCGCGATTGCGACCTGCACGGCACCGTCGTGGCCGGTGTCATCGCCGGACACGATATCGGTATCGCCCCGCGAGCAGAGATTTACGCTGTGCGTCAGACCAGCGCGCACTATCGCCAGGAAGCGGAGGACAGTACCACCGGCTCGCTGGACACCTTGGCCCGCGCCATCGATGACGCCGCCGCTGCCGGTGCCCGCGTCATCAACATCTCCGTCGTCTCCTGTGTCCCGCCGGATGTGGCCGCGCAGGTCGATACTTCCCGATTGGACCGTGCTTTGGCGCATGCGGAAGACTCCGGCGCCGTGGTGATTGCAGCATCCGGCAATGCGTCCTCTGGCAGCTGTGAGATGGGTGACCGCGTCTTTCCGGCGGATTCGCCCACGGTGCTCTCGGTGAGCGCCCAAGCGGATTCGCACGAACTCGCTGACTACTCTCTGAATTCGGCCGATGGCCCCCAGCTTGCTGCGCAAGGATTCATTCCGCTAGCGCTCAACCCCGCGGGTGGATGGGCCGATGGTAAGGAAGGCACGGACGGAACGGCGCAGTTCCATGGCACCTCCTTTGCCGCGCCGGTGGTCAGCGGCACCGCTGCCCTCTTGGCACAGCGCTTTCCAGACGATAGCCCGGCCGCCCTCCGCAAACGCTTGGAGGACGCCGCGGAGCCAGGACACGGCTTCATCGACCCGCTCACCGTGCTCACCCACGTGGAAGCGGGCCCGGGCGTCGATACCCGAGCTATGACCATCCACCCCGCCGACGAAGTCGACTCGCGCGCCCCCACACGCAGTGCCTGGGTGCTGGGTGGGTTAGCGCTGGCGCTTGCTGCGTGGGCGGTGTGGCGCGGGCTGCGGCCTAAGAACTAACCTGCAGCGCCTGCTCACGGTTGAGCGCGGAGCCTTCCGGCAGCAACCGCAGGATCTCCCACGGCACCTGCGCGCCCACTCCGGTGCCAAGGGCTTCCAAAGTCTCTTTGTCCTTGACCTCGTGCCGCTGCCCCGTGGGTGAGACCACGTGATAGCCATGGCCGCTGTCTACGCCTACGCCACCAGCGTTGAGCCCACCAAAGCGATGGGCCACCGACTCACCTGCCAAGGCGACAGTGCCCGCTTGGGCAGGTACCACTACCCCGCCGCCCTCGTTAGCAGCACACATCCAGCCATCGTCCGGGCTTAGGAAGCGGAAGGACGTGGAGGGAAGGTTGAGGTTTAAGGGGGCGTCGGCAAGCGCAGCAATCTCCTGCGGCGTGGCTGTTGTCTCCTTGGCACCCACGCCTGTGAGTATCTCCGCCTGCGTAGGCGTGAGCTCAGCTACGCCCTCGGACGTACGCGCCCACAAACCTTGGCCGGTATCGACGACCTCGGGTGGTTCGGCCGGAAAGTTCAGCGGTGGCAGCTCCGCAAAGGCATTGAGCAGCTCGGGTGGCACGGGCCAAGTGTGGGTACTATCGTCCACGCCCACCGCCCGACGCACGACACGCCCTTCGGTGCTGGAGGGATCTGGCAGCGCCACGCGGCCTTCCTGGGTGACAAGCCACTGCGTGCCCTCGGATTCCACCAGTGCGGCGCGCTCCTCACCGAGGCTTTTCTGCTCGGGCTCGGCAAGGACAATAACCTCCTGCGACGCTACCTGGTGACCGCCAATGCTGGTCGGGTTATCTGTAGACGGCGCCTCATCCTTGCCGGCCAAACACGCTGCCCATCGCTCTTGGGGATTCTCGCCTGCCGCCGCGAGGTACCCAGGGGCATCCGAGATACCCACCGGTGAGCCCAGTAGCGCTTCTTGCAGGTGCTCATCCCCAATGGTCTGCGCCTCGGCCGCCTGCCCGGCGATAATGCGCGCCGAAGCCAGGTTGAAAACCGGGTGGTAGGTGTCATTGACATCCACAAAGAGCTGGCCCTGCTCCGAGCGCACAATCGGCGCATCACCCGGCTGCGGGCTCGGCTGCAGCCAGGCCAACATGCCAGAGCCCACCGCAAGGAAGGCGACGCCGACCCCGCCGAAAAGGAGCGCTTTGCGGCGCCTAGCCAAAGGATCGTGAATCATGCGGATATCGCCTAAGACGAGCCCATGCTCGACGCGGCGGCGCAAGAATTTATGACCCGATACCTGGGCCTTGGTAGTAGGCAGCGGACGTGCCATGATTTTCCCCCGAAAAGTCTGTGTACACCCAGCACACAGGCTATCCCAGGTAGGCGACCGCTGCCACTTGGGCGTTAGTCAGCGCTGCGCCTTTCGCGGGTGACCTCGGCGCGCGCGGCTAGCTTGTCCGCCGCTGGGTAATCAACGGCGACGAGCGAGAGTCCCTTTGCCGGGGCCACGGGGATGCTGGAAGAGCGCTTCGTCTCCTGCAGCAGTGCCGCGGCGAAGTCGGTATCGCGCCGCCCCTCGCCCACGCGCAGGCAACAACCCACCAACGAGCGCACCATCGACCAGCAAAAAGCATCGGCACTCACGCGGGCCTCATAAAGCTCCGGTTCTTCGGGCGTAGAAACATCGCGCCAGGAAAATTCCTGCAATTCACGGATGGTCGTGGCGTTCGGCTTGGCCTTACAAAAGGCCGCAAAATCGTGCAGGCCCACCAGGGCGGTAGCGGCTTCTTGCATGGCATCGATATCCACCGGCTTAATCCACTCGGCCGTATCCCGCGCACGGGTTGGCAGCGCGCCGCGCGGATTGGTGGTAATCCGATAGACGTAGTGGCGCCGCAGCGCCGAGAACCGCGCATCAAAGCCCGCGGGTGCGAACTCGCACCCGTGTACCCGAACGTCTTCTGGCAGAAGCTTTGCTAGCCGACGCACCAGCTTCCCCGGCTCCCCCGCCACCGAGCGCTGCGCCAGCATCTCCGTGGGAACGTCCACGTGCGCCACCTGGCCACGAGCGTGAACACCGGCATCCGTCCGGCCAGCGACCGTAAGCGGCACCTCCGTGCGCGCAATCATCGCCAGCTTCTCTTCCAGTACCCCCTGCACCGTGCGCAGACCGCCCTTCTGCTTGGCCCAGCCATGAAAGTCCGTGCCGTCATAAGCCAAGTCCAAACGCAGGCGAACGAACCCGTCGGCCGGCCCTTCGGGGGAAGTCGATGCTGCATCTGTCATAGTGGGCTTCATGCTACCGGAGCATCTTCTCCCCACCGGCGCTGGGTCGGCCGTGCAACGCCCCCTTACTGGGATGCGGACATGAAAAAGCCGCCGCCCCTCCCACAAATGGGGAAAGGCGGCGGCGAAGCGCTAGGGCCGAAGGGAAATTACTTCTCCTCGGACTCCTCAGCTGCGGTCTCCTCGGCAGGTGCCTCGGTCTCAGCAGCCTCGTCTGCCTTAGCTTCCTCAGCCTCAGCGGCCTTGGATGCGGCAGCGCGGGTAGCGCGGTTAGCCTCGGAGGTCACGGTCTCCTCGAGAACGAGGGAGATCTGGGACATCGGGGCGTTGTCACCGGCGCGGTTGTCCAGCTTGATGGTGCGGGTGTAGCCACCCTCACGGTTCTCAAACTTCGGGGCAACCTCGTCGAACAGGTAAGAAACAACATCCTTGCGCGGGATGAGCTTCAGAACTGCGCGGCGGTCAGCAATGGTGCCGGACTTAGCCTTGGTGATGATCTTTTCGATGTACGGGCGAAGAACCTTCGCCTTGGCATCGGTGGTCTTGATAGCGCCGTGCTCGATCAGGCTGGCTGCCAAGTTGCTCAGCATGTGAGCCTGCTGCTTGGCGGAGCCGCCGAGACGGGCACCCTTCTTAGGGGTTGGCATTGTGTACTCCTCGTATGCGGTAAAAGTTGAGCGCGCGGCAATTAGGTCATTGCCGCAAGTCAGCGGGGTTCTTTACTCGGAATCCTCGGCAGCCGGATCCTTGAAGTCACCGGTTTCTGCGTCGTAGCCCTCGAGCTGGGTCGGGTCGAAGTCCTCAGGGGTGTCCTTGAGAGCCAGGCCCAAGTTAGCCAGCTTGATCTTTACCTCATTGATCGACTTCTGGCCGAAGTTGCGGATATCCAGCAGGTCGGACTCGGTGCATTCAGCGAGCTCGCCCACGGTGTGGATCTCCTGACGCTTCAGGCAGTTATAAGAGCGGACGGAGAAGTTCAGGTCCTCGATCGGCATGCCATAAGCAGCGATGTACTCGGTCTCCTGCGGGGAGGGTCCGATCTCGATGCCTTCGGCAGCGTTATTCAGCTCGCGAGCCAAGCCGAAAAGCTCGACCAGGGTGCCGCCGGCGGAAGCCAGGGCATCGCGGGCAGAAATCGAGTTCTTGGTTTCGACGTCGATGGTCAGCTTGTCAAAGTCGGTGCGCTGCTCAACACGAGTTGCCTCGACCTTGTAGGAGACCTTGAGAACCGGGGAGTAAATCTGGTCGACCGGGATGCGGCCGATCTCACCGGAGGTAGGAGCGGCTGGGACGTAGCCACGGCCGCGCTCGACGACGAGCTCAATGTCCAGCTTAGCGGTGTCATTCAGGGAAGCGATGTGCAGATCCGGGTTGTGGATCTCCACGCCAGCCGGCGGCTGGATATCGCCCGCGGTGACATCGCCCGGGCCTTCCTTGCTCAGGTACATAACAACCGGCTCATCGGAGTCGGAAGAAAGCACCATGCTCTTGATGTTCAAGATGATCTCGGAAACGTCTTCCTTCACACCGTTGATGGTGGTGAACTCGTGGAGAACACCATCGATCTTGATGGAGGTTACCGCTGCACCCGGAATGGAGGACAGCAGGGTACGACGCAGCGAGTTACCGAGGGTGTAGCCAAAGCCCGGCTCGAGCGGTTCGATGACGAACTTGGAACGAGACGAGTCGATGAATTCCTCGGTGAGCTGAGGACGCTGGGAAATGAGCATTGAAATTCTCCTTTTCGGCGACCGCTATTTGACGCCGGTAGAGGGGTAAAAATCTTCGGGATTGAAGATTCCTGGTTATCCGCCAGGCCTTCACAGGCCGTGCGGTATAACAGTTTACTTCGAGTAAAGCTCGACGATGAGCTGCTCCTGCAGCGGAATGTCGATCTGAGCGCGCTCGGGCAGCTGGTGCACGAGGATGCGCAGGGTATCAGGAACAACCTGCAGCCATGCCGGTACGTTGGCATCGATGAGGGCGTCCTGAGCATCTTCGAACCATTCCATCTTCTTGGAGCGGTCACGGACATCGATGATGTCGTACTGAGTGACCTTGTAGGAAGGAACGTTGATGTTCTTGCCGTTCACGGTGAAGTGACCGTGGGAGACAAGCTGGCGAGCCTGGCGGCGGGTGCGTGCCAGACCTGCACGGTAAACTACGTTGTCCAGGCGGGACTCGAGCAGGATAACCAGGTTATCGCCGGTCTTGCCCGGGAGGCGGTTAGCCTCTGCGTAGTAGCGACGGAACTGACGCTCCAGCACACCGTAGGTGTACTTTGCCTTCTGCTTCTCCTGGAGCTGCAGCAGGTACTCAGATTCCTTGATGCGGTTGCGGCCAGCCTGTCCCGGTGGGTACGGGCGGCGCTCGAATGCCATATCGCCGCCGACCAAGTCGACGCGAAGACGGCGGGATACGCGGGTAGCGGGGCCAGTGTAACGAGCCATTTTCTTACCTCTTCCTTTCCCTTAAACCTTGCGGCGCTTGGTCGGACGGCAGCCGTTGTGCGGCTGTGGGGTTGCATCCGTGATCGAGGAAACCTCGAGGCCTGCAGCCTGCAGGGAACGGATGGCGGTCTCGCGGCCGGAGCCCGGACCCTTGACGAATACGTCAACCTTCTTCATGCCATGATCCATTGCCTTGCGTGCAGCGTTCTCGGCTGCCATCTGAGCGGCGAACGGAGTGGACTTACGGGAACCCTTGAAGCCAACGTGGCCGGAGGATGCCCAAGAGATAACAGCACCGGTCTGATCGGTGATCGAGACGATGGTGTTATTGAAGGTGGACTTGATGTATGCGTGGCCGAGGGCCACATTCTTCTTTACGACGCGACGGCCGGAACGGCGCGCGCCGGAACGAGTCTTTGGAGGCATGAATTACTTCTTCTTTCCTGCGATCGTCTTCTTCGGACCCTTACGAGTGCGCGCATTGGTCTTGGTGCGCTGGCCACGTACAGGCAGGCCACGACGGTGGCGCAGACCCTTGTAGCTTCCGATTTCAATCTTGCGGCGGATATCAGCCTGAACCTGACGGCGGAGGTCACCCTCAACCTTCCAGGTAGCCTCAATTGCGTCACGGAGCGCCGACAGCTGGTCATCATCCAGGTTGTCAGTGCGCAGGTCAGGAGAAATGCCAGTCTTTTCTAGCAGTTCCTTGGCACGGGTTGGACCGATGCCGTAGATGTAGGTGAGAGCGACCTCCATGCGCTTATTGCGGGGGAGGTCAACACCAGCTAGACGTGCCATATGGCGTGTCCTTTCGGGTTGTTACGGCGGTTTTCTCCCCATCCGTCCCGCTCCATGCAACGCTTCGCCCGGACCGTGCCGGGAATCCTTGGGTTGCTTACCAGTGCGGGCTCAGGCCACCGTAGCCTGAGGTGGACAGGGTGAACCTACAGGTTCACCCTTGGGTGAGGAGGCTTACTGTCTTTACTTGTAGCGGTAGACGATGCGTCCGCGGGTCAGGTCATAAGGAGACAGCTCTACAACCACGCGGTCCTCTGGGAGGATGCGAATGTAGTGCTGACGCATCTTGCCAGAAATGTGTGCAAGAACCTTGTGTCCATTGTCGAGCTCGACACGGAACATTGCGTTGGGCAAAGGCTCGATAATGCGGCCTTCTACCTCGATTGCGCCTTCCTTAGCCATAACCTCTACTTTTCTGGCGACGGACAAGTGCGCCGTCACCTGCATGTTTGTTGTCTACTGCGGTGGCGTATCCGCGCCAGCCTCGCTGACGCTATACACCGACTTAACAGCATACGCTGCAGCGACACGTTTTCCAAACCGCTGCGCTTTCCGACGCTCTACTCACTCGCCCGCAACTCACCCTAAGCCAGCAAAATCCCCCGAACCGATTCTCCTTCTCGGGAGCCGGTTCGGGGGATGAGGCTTTCGCTTAAGCGCGGGCCTTAGTAGATGAAGACCTTATCGCCAACCTGTACATTATCCCAGTAGCGCTTTGCAGCGTCTGGCGGAAGGTGAACGCAGCCATTGGAATCAACGGCCGGGTCATCCAGGTGGAAGGCGTGACCGTTATTGGTGAAGTAGATGGAGTACGGCATCGGTGCGTTATTGAACTCGCGGGAAATCTCATGCTCTACCTTGCGGGTCACATGGAAAGTACCGCGTGGGGTTTCCTGACCGCGCATGCCGGCGGACATTGCCGGGGACACGTAGGACACCTTGCCGCCATCCTGCAGCCAGGTGCGTCGGCCATTGAGGTCGACACAAACCTTCGCATCGGCCGGGCACGGGCCACGGTCGAACTGGTTAGCACGACGCTGTGCTTCCGCCTTGCGTGCCGCAGCCTCAGAACGAGCCTTCTCAGCAGCGACGCGCTCAGCGTTGGCGCGAGCAGCGGCCTCGCGGGCCTTGCGTGCTTCCTCATTCTTCTGGGCGATCAAGCCTGGGAAGAGGAATTCTACGGCGCCGTCCACAGCGGTCTGAACGCTAGGTGCCAGCTCCGGGGAGAACTTCTCTGCTTGGTCCAGGATCTGGTTACGGGTATTCCAGGCCTGCTCGCGGGATTGGCCGTAGAAGTTATCCAGCTGCTTCTTTGCCTCAGCGGTGAGCTGGTCCAAGCCGGACTGGGAAGAGAACTGAGCGAGGTCGGAATTTGCCTTGGAGCTGAGCTGATCCAGGTTCGGAATCTCCTGGGCGGAAGCGGCAGGAGCCGCAACGGTGGTGCTCAAGGCCATCACGCCAGCGACTGCGGGCGCTGCAACCGTGGCACGGATCTTGCGGAAGCTAAATTTAGACATGGCTGTGAGTATAAACCTTTCAGGGGCATATGCCTAGTGCAACAGGCAATATCGGGGAATAAATGTCAGTAGCGGCGGGTAAGAATACGGGGACCATCGGCGGTCGCGGCCACCGTATGCTCCCAGTGAGCGGCAAAGGAGCCATCGAGGGTAACGACCGTCCAGTCATCCTCTAGCACGGCGGAATCCTCTGTGCCCAAAGTTAGCATGGGTTCAATGGCCAGCACAGAGCCTTCTTGGATCAGCGGGCCACGGCCCGGGCGTCCCTCATTGGCCAGGTAAGGATCCTCGTGCATGGTTCGCCCGATGCCGTGACCGCCGTAGCCATCCACGATGAATAGATCCACGCCGAACTTCTGCTCGGCCCGGCGGGTGGCTTGCTCTAGGGCATGGGAGACGTCGGTAAGCAGATTGCCCGGAACCATAGCCTGCATGCCCTCCATAAGGACATACTCGGTGGCCTTGTTGAGGGCCGCGACATCAGCATCCAGCTCGCCTACTGCAAAGGACCAGGCACTATCGCCTACCCAACCGTCCAGCGTGGCACCGCAATCGATGGACACCAAGTCGCCTTCTGCCAGGATGGTTTCCTTATCCGGAATGCCGTGCACGATGACGTCATTAACGGAAGCACAAATGGAGCCCGGGAAGCCCTCGTACCCCTTGAAGGTGGGATAGGCGCCGGCATCGCGAATGGTCTGCTCAGCCACCGCATCCAGTTCGAGGGTAGATACGCCAGACGCCGCAGCAGCGCGGACTTCCTGCAGTGCCTTGCCAACAATTTCGCCGGCGGCCTGCATGGCGTCTAGCTCGCCCGGGGTGCGGGCTGGGATGCGCTTACTGCGGCGTCGAAAAGCCATGCTTACTTACCCAGTGCTTCCATCGCACGGGCGTTGATTTCCTCCACGGTGCCTTCGGCCTTAATGGAGATGATGGCATCGCCGTAGTGCTCGATAAGCGGGAAGGTTTCCTCGCGGTAGACACCGAGGCGGGTGCGGATGGTCTCCTCGTTGTCGTCGGCGCGGCCACGGGCCATCATGCGCTCAACCACAACATCCTCAGAGACCTCGAAGTTGAGAACTCCGTCGAGCTTCTCGCCCTTCTTAGCCAGCAGCTCCTCCAGGATGTCTGCTTGCTCGGTGGTACGTGGGAAGCCGTCCAGCAGGAAGCCATTCTTGGCGTCATCCTGGTTAAGGCGGTCCTCGACCATGCGGGCAGTGACGTCGGTAGGTACCAGCTTGCCTGCATCGATGTAGGACTTTGCCTCTACACCCAACGGGGTGCCCTCGCCGATATTGGCGCGGAACAGGTCGCCGGTGGAGATGTGCGGAACGTTTAGCTTCTCGCTGAGGATAGCTGCCTGGGTGCCCTTGCCGGCACCGGGAGGTCCTAGAAGTACAAGACGCATTACTTAAGTAGTCCTTCGTAGTTGGATTGCAGTAGCTGGGACTCGATCTGCTTGACCGTAGTCAAAGCGACGGAGACCATAATCAGGATGGCCGTACCACCAAAGGCGGACGTGCCGCTGGCGGAGGAGCGGCCCACGCCGAGATCCAAGAGGATATTCGGCAGGATGGCAATAACTGCCAGGTACAGGGCGCCCACGCACAGCAGACGGTTCATCACATAACCAAGGTACTCCGCGGTCGGACGGCCCGGGCGAATACCCGGAATAAAGCCGCCGTACTTCTTCATATTATCCGCCTGCTCTGCCGGATCGTACTGAACCGAGACATAGAAGTAAGCGAAGAAGATGGTCAGGACGAAGTACAGCACGATGTACTGCCAGGAGGAAGGTGCCTGCAGGTGCGCGATGACATTGCGCTGCCACCAGTTATCTGGCGTGCCGGGAGAGCCAGAGTTCACAATCTGGGTAATGAGGACCGGCATGTAGATAAGGGAGGAAGCGAAGATGACCGGGATAACGCCGGCCTGGTTGACCTTCAGCGGCAGGTAGGTAGAGGAACCACCGTACTGGCGGCGGCCGACCATGCGCTTTGCGTACTGAACCGGAATGCGGCGCTGGCCCTGCTCGATGAAGGTAATGCCAACAACCAAGACGACCAAGCCGGCTACGACCATGGCGAAGACGAGTCCACCATTGTTCTGCAGGATGCTTACACCATCGGTTGGCAGGCGGGTTGCGATACCAGCGAAGATGAGCAGGGACATGCCGTTACCGATGCCCTTTTCGGTGATGAGCTCACCCATCCACATCACCAGCACAGCGCCGGAGGTCATGGTGATAACCAAGACGATGAGGGTAAAGAAGTTACGATCAGCTGCCAGGACCTGTACACCCTGACCCAGCAGCTGCTCGCGGTCTGCCAGCGCGACAATGCCGGAGGATTGCAGCAACGCCAACGCGAGGGTCAGGTAGCGGGTGTACTGGGTCATCTTGGCCTGACCGGACTGGCCTTCCTTCTTCAATTCCTCAAAGCGGGGAATGACCACGGTCAGCAGCTGCACAATAATCGACGCCGTAATGTACGGCATGATGCCGATGGCGAAGATCGACAGCTGCAACAGCGCACCACCCGAGAAGAGGTTGATGACGGAGTAAAGGTCACCGGACTGCTCGGTCAACTGGCGCAAGCGGCCAGCAATAGACGCATAGTCAACACCCGGGGACGGGATCTGTGCACCGACGCGGTACGCGATGATCATCACGATGGTGAAGATGATCTTCTTACGTAGGTCGGCATCCTTAAAAGCCTGGACAATGGCGGACACTACAAAATCCTCCTGGCCTACCGCTGCCGAACGCGAAATCTAGGGAGGGTTTCGCATTCATTCACGGAGGTGGAAACTCATCTACCCCTAGGAAACCGCACCCCCCTGCGCCAGAAAGCTTAGGGGAAATTCAGGTTTCCTTCAGGGACGGTTGAACACTTATGACCCCATTACCCTACCAGCCTTGCTCCGCATAGCCACATTAAGCCCCAATAGTGTGACCATGATTGCTTGTCCTTTCGCGCGTTTTGCATCCGGGGTTTACCATGAGGGGGTATTGCGCACACGCAATTCTCCTGAAATATCTCCGACCTCACAGCGCTATGCGCTCCGAGGCCGTTATTGGTGTGAACCAAATGTTTCGAAAGAAGTACTTATGAGCAAGAAATTCACGCCGATGACCGTTGCTGAGATCATCGACGTTTTTGTCCCTAGCCCCAACCCCTTCCGCTGGGAGGCCTTCGATGGGTCCGCGACCGGACCGGAAGACGCCCAGTACAAGGTGACTATTAATAGCCTCGAGGGCCTCTCCTTTATCGCTACCCACCCCGGCGACGTGGGATTTGCGCGAGCTTATGTCACGGACGGCATTACGGTGCATGGCGATCACCCGGCCCACCCCTATGGCATTTTTGACGCGCTGCATGCCATGTATGACAAATTCCAAAAGCCGGACGCCAAGACCCTGGCCCGCGTTGTTCGTTCCCTAGCTTCCATGGGCGCCTTCCAGATCCAGCCGGTCCCTGAGGTGGAGCGCGCTTCCTGGTTGCGCCGCAAGCTACACGACGGCCTTTCCAAGCACTCGAAGCAGCGCGATGCCGATGTCATTTCTGATCACTATGACGTTGGCAATGATTTCTACGAGCTCTTCTTGGGCGATTCGATGACCTACACCTGCGCCTACTACCCTTCCCCGGATGCCACCCTGGAGGAAGCGCAGGAGAATAAGTACCGCCTCATCTTTGACAAGCTGCGCCTCAAGGAAGGCGACCGCCACTTGGATGTGGGCTGCGGCTGGGGCGGCATGGTGCGCTACGCGGCGCGCCGCGGCGTGAAGTCCATCGGCGTCACCCTATCCAAGGAACAGGCCGAGTGGGGCCAGCGCAAGATTGAGGAGGAAGGCCTCCAAGACTTGGCGGAGGTCCGCTTCATGGATTACCGCGATATCACCGAAGAGGGCTTCGATGCTATCTCCGCCATCGGCATTATTGAGCACATTGGCGTGAAGAACTACAACGACTTCTTCAAATTCCTGCACGGCAAGTTGAAGGTCGGCGGCCTGATGCTCAACCACAACATCACCTACCCGGATAATCACAAGACCCCCAAGGGCGGCTTCATTGACCGCTATATCTTCCCGGACGGCGAGCTCACCGGCTCCGGCAATGTCACCAAGGCGATGCAAGACAATGGCTTCGAAGTCATCCACACCGAGTCCCTTCGCTTTGACTACATGCGCACGCTGCATGACTGGTGCGAGAACCTGAAGGAGAATTGGGACGAGGCCTGCGCAACCGTGGGCCTGCCCACCGCCCGCCTCTATGGCATTTATATGGCCGGATCCGAGTGGGGCTTTGAGCGCAATATCATCAACCTGTATCACTTCCTCGGCGTCAAGCTGGGCGAGGCCGGCTCCCGCGCCGGCGTGCCTGAACGCCGCTGGTGGGAAGATAGCCGCTTTTAAGGAGGGGTGCCATGACTCTCATTGATAACCTGCGCGAACGGCTCGCCGCCGCCCAGCCGCGGCCGGTGGATGCCATGCCCATTGAGCCGGTGGGGTGGCAGGCGCACCAGGAGGGCGTCGATAAGCTGCTGGCAAGCTTCCGTGCCGTCCCGGCCGGAAAGCGCGTACGCCTCGCCAAGAAGACCTCCAACCTCTTCCGCAGCCGCAGCGAGGAGCAGGAGGGCCTCGATGTGTCCGGCCTTAGCGGCGTCATTGAGGTCGACCCAGTTGCCGGCACGGCCGATGTGCAAGGCATGTGCACCTATGAGGACTTAGTCGATGCCACCCTGCCCCATGGCCTCATGCCCTTCGTCGTCCCGCAGCTTAAGACCATTACTTTGGGCGGTGCGGTTACCGGCATGGGCGTGGAATCCACCAGCTTCCGCAATGGTCTCCCGCACGAATCCGTGTTGGAGATGGATGTCCTCACCGGCACCGGCGAGATTCTCACCTGCTCCCGCGAAGAGAACGTTGATCTCTTCCGCCTGTTCCCCAACTCCTATGGCTCGCTGGGCTACGCGGTGCGCCTCAAGATTGAGCTGGAACCCGTGCCCGCCTTTGTAGAGCTCCGCGAAGAGCGTTTCCACACCGTGGAGGAAGCAAGCCGCGTGCTTGCCGACGTCGCCTCTTCCCACACCCACCGCGGCGAGCCCGTCCACGGCCTCGACGGCGTGGTCTTTTCCGAAGATGAGGCCTACCTCGTCTTCGCCCGCTTTACCGATGAAGAGGGCCCAACCTCCGATTACACGCGGGACAAGATTTACTACCGCAGCCTTCAGCACGCCTCTGGTATCCGCCGCGATCGCCTCACCATCCGCGATTACATCTGGCGCTGGGATACCGACTGGTTCTGGTGCTCGCGCGCTTTTGGTGCGCAGAACCCGAAGGTGCGTAAGGTGTGGCCGCGCGAGCTTCGCCGCAGCTCTTTCTACTGGAAGCTGGTCCGCCTCGACCGCAAGTACGAGCTGGAATATAACTTCATCAAAAAGCCGCACGGCAAGCCGCGCGCCGAGCGCGTGGTGCAGGATATTGAGGTCACACCGGAGAACCTGCCGGAATTCCTCCACTGGTTCTTTAACGCCTCCGATATTCAACCGGTGTGGCTGTGCCCTATCCGACTGCGCGATGGCGTAAACGAACTTGTTGGCACTGGCGACATTGCCTCTGACTCCGCTGACCCATGGCCGCTGTATCCGCTTCGCCCCGGACAAACCTGGGTCAACGTTGGCTTTTGGTCCGGCGTGGACGGGGATCATGTGGATCCCTCCGCTCCGAATAATGGCGCGTTCAACCGCGTTATCGAAGCCAAGGTCAACGAGCTGGGCGGGCACAAGTCCCTCTACTCAGAGGCATTCTATTCCCGGGAAAAATTCGAAGAACTCTACGGTGGCAACCTTCCCGCCACCATCAAAGCGGTTACCGATCCGGATGACCGCTTCCCTGGCCTGTACGAAAAAACCGTAGACGAGGCCTAGGCCTTCCCTCCCCCGCGCCTACCCTGGTTGGAAAAGCATAAAGGGTGGAACGCCCTCCCCGAGCGTTCCACCCTCTTTTTTCGTCCCGAAGTCTTGGGACACTCGCGCTTTAGTAGGCCGCGGTGATGTTGTCGTAGCCGTTGATCTTCAGGGCGTCCATGACGCGCTGCACAGCTGCCTCATCCTTCTCCGGGTTATAGGTCTCCGGGAAGGTCAGGTGAGCAGAGTGGTCATCCTTAAACTCGATGTTCATGAACTCGTGGCCGGCCTCCTGGGTAGCTAGGGCCAGCTCACGCTGCACGGCCAGCTTACCGCTCTGCAGGTTGCCACCGTTGAACCCTGGATCGACCTCTTCGGCACCCTCTGCGTCACCGTTGATGACGTCTTCCTTGTCACCGGTGATACGGCCCTTCTCAGCGTGAGCGCCGGGCTGCTGGTCCTGAGCGTTCTGCTCGCCAACTTCGGCAGGCGCGGTCTGAGTGGTCTCAGCAGGATCCGGCTGGGAGAGCTGTTCCTGGGCGTCGACTGGGCCGGTAGAGCCGGCAAATGGCATGATGGCAGCGACTGCGGTTGCGAGCAGCGAAGAAATAGACGACATAAGAGTCTCCTTAACGGTAGATGATTTTCAACTAAGATTGACTTTAACACTCATGAATATATATCGCCATACCGGCAACCTTATTTATTAATAAAGGTTTCCTGTCAGCTATTTCCAGCACCAATTGTGTCCATAACCAAGGTACTGCGCTCTATACCGGCACCAGGGCGCTTACCAAACGAAATCGTCCCCCTGCTCCGCTGGTGCGGAGAGGGGGACGAAAATCTACTTGAAAGAGATTACTTGGTGTTGGCGGATCCGCCAGCAGCCTCGATCTTCTCAACAGCAGACTTGGAGAACTTGTCAGCGGTGACGTTCAACTTAACGTTGATGTCGCCGTTGCCCAGAACCTTGACCGGCTTATTAGCGCGGACCAGGCCAGCAGCTGCGATGTCAGCAACGGTGATGTCGCCGCCATCTGCGAACTTCTCAGCCAGGTCAGCAACGTTGACTACCTGGTACTCAACATGGTTCGGGTTCTTGAAGCCCTTCAACTTAGGCAGACGCATGTGGATCGGCATCTGGCCACCCTCGAAAGCAGCGGAAACCTGCTTACGAGCACCGGTGCCCTTGGTACCGCGACCAGCGGTCTTACCCTTGGATGCCTCACCGCGGCCAACGCGGGTCTTAGGCTTATTTGCTCCTGCGGTTGGGCGCAGGTCGTGCAGCTTGATGATATCAGCCATGGTTTACTCCCCTGCCACTTCTTCGACGGTGACCAGGTGGCGAACCTTGTGAACCATACCGCGAACGATCGGGGTGTCCTGCTTAACTACGGACTGACCGATGCGCTTGAGGCCGAGGGCCTCAATGTTCTTGCGGTGGTTCGGCTTGGTGCCCACCAGGCCCTTTACCTGTGTAATCTTCAGAGCCATTGCTTATGCCTCCTGACCTGCGCGCTTGCGCAGCATACGGGCCGGGGTGACCTCTTCGATGGACTTGCCACGACGTGCGGCAACCTCTTCAGGGCGGACCAGCTGCTTGAGGCCGTCCACGGTAGCGCGGACGACGTTGAGTGCATTGTCGGAGCCCAGGGACTTCGACAGGATGTCCTGCACGCCAGCGCATTCAAGCACTGGACGAGCAGCACCACCGGCGATAACACCGGTACCAGGTGCGGCAGGCTTCATCATAACGATGCCAGCTGCGTCGCGACCCTCAACCGGGTGGGTGATGGTGCCGGCAATCATCGGAACGCGGAAGAAGTTCTTGCGAGCCTCTTCAGCACCCTTCTGGATTGCGGCCGGGACTTCCTTGGCCTTGCCGTAGCCAACGCCAACCTGACCCTGGCCGTCACCAACGACGACGAGAGCGGTGAAGGACATGTTGCGGCCACCCTTAACGGTCTTGGAGACGCGGTTGATGGTCACAACGCGCTCGATGTACTTATCGCGCTCGTTGTCCTGGTGGTTACGACGATCGTTGCGGCGGCCGTTGCCACCGCGGTTGTTCTTGTTGTTCTCGGCGGAGCGTCCGCCGTCACGCTGTTCACGGTCCGACATTAGGCGTTCCTTCCGTTGATGTTTCCGTTGACGATGATCATTAGAACTTCAGACCACCTTCACGTGCGGCGTCAGCCAGCGCAGCGACGCGGCCGTGGTACTTGTAGCCTGCGCGGTCAAATACGACGTGCTCGATGCCAGCGGCCTTTGCGCGCTCGGCAACCAGCTCGCCTACCTTGGCAGCCTTGGCCTTCTTATCGCCCTCGAGTGCACGAACGTCCGCCTCCATGGAGGATGCGGAGACCAGGGTGTGGCCTGCCAGGTCATCAATGACCTGGACGTGCATGTGACGGGAGGAGCGGTGAAGAACCAGACGCGGTGCCTCAGGGGTGCCGCGCAGGGTCTTACGGATACGGAAGTGACGGCGTGCGCGTGCTTCGCGACGACGGGAGGAGATGTCCTTGCCGACTGGAGTGCGCTTGGTGTTTTCAGTGTTTGCCATTGCTTACTTACCCGTCTTTCCGACCTTGCGACGGATCTGCTCGCCTTCGTAGCGAATACCCTTGCCCTTATAAGGATCGTCCTTACGCAGACGACGGATATTAGCGGCGATCTGTCCGACTAGTTGCTTGTCAATACCGGTAATGGACAGCTTGGTTGCGCCGTCCACTGCGAAGGTAATTCCCTCCGGAGCCTCGATGAGGATCGGGTGGGAGTAGCCCAGGCTGAATTCCAGGTCCTTGCCCTTCTGCTGGACACGGTAGCCGACACCGAAGATTTCCATCTTGATGGTGTAGCCCTCGGTCACGCCGATAACAGCGTTGTTCAGCAGGGAGCGGGACAGACCGTGCAGAGCACGGTTCTTGCGGTGGTCATCAGGGCGGGAGACGGACAGTACGCCGTCTTCCAGGTTGATGGCGATAGGCTCTGGAACGTTAACGCTCTGGGCGCCCTTTGGGCCCTTAACCTCAACGTCTTGGCCGTTGATCTTGATTTCGACGCCGTTTGGTACGGCGATTGGTGCTAGACCGACTCGAGACATGTGTCAAACCTCCCTTTACCAGACGTAGGCGAGAACTTCTCCGCCTACGCCCTTCTCCTCAGCCTGACGGTCAGTCAGCACGCCGTGGGACGTGGAAATAATAGCCACGCCCAGGCCGCCCAAAACCTGCGGCAATTCGGTGGACTTTGCGTACACACGCAGACCCGGCTTAGACACGCGACGCAGGCCAGACAGGGAGCGCTCGCGGTTGTTGTACTTCAGCTCGAGGGACAGGGTGTGGCCCTCGACGGTGTAGTCAGCGATGTAGCCTTCCTGCTTCAAGATGTCGGCAATATTTGCCTTCAGCTTGGAGGTAGGCATCGACACGGTGTCATGGTGCGCATTACTTGCGTTGCGCACGCGCGACAGCATGTCGGCAATAGGATCAGTCATAGTCATATGAGTGACCGTGTACCTTTCTCGTTGCGGTTCCCGTGCTCACCAAAGCGTTCTCCGTGTGATTTCGGGCTACTCACGCTCCCCACGGTCAGTACCGTGAGGCGCTCGCCACCCTTTAATTCAGACAACGGTCCGCTATCTACGGCGAGGGGCCTACAACAAAGTTGAAATGAAATTCTTGAATTGCGGGTACTCATCCCCCATGTGAGCTGCATAAACAGCGTGCGGGCACGAGTCCGAGCATTTACATTACACGTCGACCTGACCTTTTCCAAAATTCTCCCTGCTTATCGGCAAGCTTGCCGGCATGACCCCAAACGTTACAGTTTCTCGTGCCAATCCCGTCGCTAACCGCTTCGACAACCCACGCATCGGCCACCGCGTCACCGCGCCTGCAGGCGTGGGCGGCGTATACCACGCGATGGAGAAGGCAATCCCGAACCACGGCCTCGTGCCGCTGCTGAAAATGAACCAGCATGGAGGCGTTGACTGCCCCGGCTGCGCCTGGCCGGAGCCGGGGCAGGGCGACATCAACTTCGTCGAGTTCTGTGAGAACGGCGCCAAGGCCATCGCCCAGGAGACCACGTCCAAGCGCGTGTCCCGCGAGTTCTTCGCCAACACCACCGTCCGGCAGGTGCGCGAGATGCCGGACTAGGAGCTCAACCAGCTCGGCCGTCTCACCGAGCCCATGCTCTGCGACCGCTCGCTCGGCGACGAGAAGTACCACCCCGTCTCCTGGGACGAGGCCTACGACCTCATCGCGGAGCAGCTCAAGGCCACGGACCCGAACCGCGCCATCTTCTATACCTCCGGCACGGCCGTCAACGAGTCCGCCTTCATCTTCGGTGTGCTGGGCCGCCGCCACGGCTCCAATAACCTGCCGGACTGCGCGAACCTCTGTCACGACTCCACGGGTGTCGCGCTCGCCAAGACCGTGGGCGTGGGCAAGGGCTCCATCGTCATGCAAGACATATACAACACGGAACACATCATCTCCGTGGGCCAGAACCCGGGTATCAACCACCCGCGCTCGCTGACCGCCTTTAAGAAGCAGAAGGAAAACGGCGGCAGGTTCATCATTATCAATCCCATGCCGGAGACTGGTTTAATGAAGTTCAAGGAGCCGCAGTCCGTCAAGGGCGCCCTCGGCGTGGCCGACAAGATTAGCGACGAGTACGTCCAGGTTCGCCTCGACGGCGACCGCGCGCTGTTCCAGCAGATCAACCGCGAGGTCATTCGCCGCGACTTGCTCGACCGCAAGTTCTTGGAGGAGTTCTGTTCCAACGTCGACGAGACCATCGCGCACCTTAATTCGCTTGACGATGCCGCCCTTTCCCGCGGATCCGGAGTCTCCCAGGCCGAGGTCAAGAACATCGTCGACTACGTGGAGAAGTCCGAGACGGTTGTTCTCGCGTGGACGCTGGGCGTGTCCCAGCACCGCAACGCGGTGGCCACCATCCAGGAAATGATGAACTTCCTACTGCTCACCGGCAACTACGGCAAGCCCGGCGCGGGCTCCGGCCCGTTCAGTGGCCACTCCAATGTCCAGGGTGACCGCACGATGGGCATCTCGTAGAAGATGCCGGAGTGGTTCCTGGCCAACATGGAAGAAAAATTTGGCTTCGACGTTCCGCGCGAGCACGGCGTTTCTTCCACTGGCGCGGGTATCCAGCTGCGCGAAAAGAACGTCGATTTCTTCCTGTCACTGGGCGGAAACTACATCCGCGCGATGTCGGACACGACGGCGCTTGAAGACGGCATTTCTGCCACCTAGCAGTCGGCCCACATGCTCACCAAGCTCAACCGCACGTGTGCGTGGCTGGGTGAGAAGTCGCTTATCTTGCCGGTGCGCTCCCGCACCGATGTCGACATTCAGGCCTCGGGCCCGCAGAAGGTCTCTGTCGAGGCATCGGACTCCAAGGTTTCCGCGTCCTTCCCGAAGCGCCGCGGAAACCGCGACCTGAATCTCCACTCCCAAATGCAGATCATCTGCGGCATCGGCGAGCGTGCATTCGGCGACGCCTTCTAGCGCCCGATGATGGACAACTACGATGTCATCCGTGATCACATCGCGAACGTCATCCCTGGTTTTGAGAACTACAACGAGCACCTCAAACGCCCCAGCGGCTTCATGCTCCCGCACGCGGCCCGCGAACGCATCTTCAACACCTCGGACGGCAAGGCCCAGCTGACCATCAATGCCACCGACACCATCGAGCTTGAGGGCGACCAGCTGCTGCTGACCACGGTGCGCAGCCACGACCAGTACAACACCATCTCCTATGGCCTGGTTGACCGCTACCGCGGTGTGCGCGGTGGACGCCGTGTCATCTTCATCCGCAAGAAGGACCTGGCCGAACGCGGGCTCAAGGACGGCGACATCGTCGACGTTGTCTCCGAGTACGCCTCGGGCCGCCGCGTCGCGCCGAACTTCCGCCTGGTCGAGTACGACATCGCCAAGGATTACGTGGGCGGCTACTTCCCTGAGCTCAACATCCTCGTGCCTGTGGAAGAGATGACTAAGGACTCCGAGACTCCCGTTTCCAAGTCCCTCATTGTCCGTCTGGAACCGACCGGCAAGAACGCGAACGACTTCTAAGTCGCCGCACCCCCGTTAGTCCCGTCGCGAGCGGGACTTTCGCGGTTGTAGGCAGGGCCGCGACTACAGTTGAGTTCATGACTGAAGACAAAGACCCCATCCAGACCGCGCACGAGTGGCTTGAAGAGGTCGCAACGACGCTGGATCTCGATCCGCACGACGCCACGGCGCTGGTGCGCGAGCTGCTCGATCTCACCAAGGACGTCGCGCACAATCGCTCCCGCCCGGCCGCCCCGCTCACCGCCTTCGTGGTCGGTCTGGCCAGCAAAGACGTCGAGGAAGCCCGCGCCAACATCGCCAAGCTCAAGGAAGCCGTGCAGTAGTGGCGGGCCGCACCACCTCCAAGTTCGCGGTCACCAAGGTCCGCCTCAACGAGGAGCGCACGCAGGTCACCCAGGTCGATACCCGCGCCGATACCGTCGCTGGCGAGGAGCCGCTCGAAATCCGCGTCGATGGCCAGACTCTCACCACGACCATGCGCACCCCGGGCCACGACGTTGAGCTCGCCCATGGATTCCTCCATTCCGAGGGCCACATCCAGGCCGCCCGCGACATCGAGTCCGCCAAGTACTGCGAGGGCACCACCCGCGACGGTGTCAACACCTACAACCTCCTCGACATTGAGATGCGCGACGACAACGTCATCTCGCTCAAAGAGCTGCGCCTAACACTCACCAACTCCGCGTGCGGCGTGTGCGGTACCTCGTCCATCGAGGAGCTAGCCAAGAAGACCCGTTACCCCATCCCCCACGTGCCGGTCGACCCGCTCGTTATCGCCCAGCTGCCGGATAGGCTGCGCGAGGGCCAGAAGCAGTTCCGCAAGACCGGCGGCATCCACGCCGCTGGCGCCTTCACGCTGGGTGGCGAGCCCATCGTCATCCGAGAAGACGTCGGCCGCCACAACGCCGCGGACAAGGTCATCGGCCACCTGCTCATGGAGGGCTTGCTTCCGGCCAGCGATCTCATCCTCGTGATGAGCTCGCGCGCCAGCTTCGAGCTCGTGCAGAAGGCTGCGATGGCGGGCTTCTGCCAGCTCGTGGCAGTATCGGCAGCCTCCTCGCTCGCCGTCGACACTGCCCGCAAAACCGGCATGGCACTCGTCGGTTTCGCACGCGGCGACCGCTTCAACCTTTACTCGGGAGACCTGAAATGAGCCTTATCGATTTCCTTGTCAACGTCGAGCTGGACACCCCGCGCCCCGACTACCGCGCGCTGCTCATCGCCGCACGCAACGTCACTTCCCCGGTTGCCGAAACCCCCGCCGCCCCGTCAGCATTCCAGCCCCATGTCGCCGCGTGGCGCACGGCGTGGCAGAACGCCGGGCTCGATCCCGCGCTTTTTGATCTGGGCGCCCAGCCTTCCGATGCCCCCATAGTTGCCCTCGGCAACGCCGTCGCCCGCCGTTTCGAGCTGCCTGTCACGGCGTTCGCCCTCGATGGCTTCGCGGGCCTAGTGCGCATCGAGGTAGGCACCGCTACGGTGCGCGATGCCGCGGGTAGTGCCGCGCGGCGCTTCCGGCCCGAGCACCGAGTCCAGCCCACGCCGGAGACCACCAGCGTGCTCTATATCCTCGAGGCCTTGGATCCGCTCACGGACGACGATCTGCGCCTGGCGGCAGATGACATCCTCGACGCCCTGCGCGCGGCGAACCCTGATGTCGAGGTCGCCCAGCGCATCCTGCGCCCCGAATAACTCCGCGCGCCGAGTAAGCGCTAGTGTGCAGCGCGCACGTCGAGGAAGCCGCGCAGCAGCGCATTGCGGCGGCGGGTGCCGGACTCGAAGGTCTCGGCGTAGTTGTCGTAGGGACATCGACTTGCGCGTACACCTCGTCGAGATGCGACATGTCGGGCACTCCGGCGACAGGCTCGGTCTCCCAGGCTCCCGCGATATGTTCGATAGTCGACTTGATGCCCTCGGGGCCGCCGCCCAAACGGTTGGACTCGAACGGGCCTGTGGCCGCGTAGCGCAGCCCCAGCGAGTTGCGCAAAATCGTGTCGAGGTCCTTCGCGTCAATGACCCCCTGTTGCACGAGTGAAATCGCCTCCCACATGTCGACCTTTTGAATGCGGTTGCCCACGAATCCGGGGATTTCCTTCTTCATCGCGCTGGGCTCGAAGCCGAGCTCTCGGTAGACCTCCAGCGCGCGTTCGACCGTCTCCGGCGCGGTCTCCGGTCCCGGCACGACTTCGAGAACCGGCATGAGTGCCGGCGGGTGAACGGGTGACCGATGACGATCCGCTCGGCTGCGGGATTGTCTGCCGCGCTCTTGGAAGGAAGGATGGCTGAGGTCGAGCTGGCGAGGATGGCGGCATCGGTAAGTCCCGCCAGCCGTGCGAAGATCTTGTGCTTGAACTCCAGCGACTCCAGCCCTGCTTCCTGGACGAAATCGACGCTGTCCGTGAGATCCTCCAGGTTTGTCGAGAACCGAACCTTGTCCCCGAACTCCTGCGCCACCGCGTCCGCGAGTTCTGCGCGCACGTCTGTCATGCGCACCTGCCACCCCGCGTCGACGAAGCGCTGGGCAAACGAGAAACCGATCAGGCCGCCACCTACAAGCAATGCTGTCTTCATGTTTTTTAGCCTGGGCCTTCTGGCTCGCGGCCACACGGTTTGTTGTATGGCCACCGCCACACAAAAGGTCTACAAGAATTGATTTATCCCGCCTCGGCCTTGTCCGAAGTGAAAGACGCTTTTCCACATCCCACCCTCGCCACGTCCTGCGCCCGCAACCAACCCGTAGAAATGCACCGCACGCCCATTCCTTCTACTCGCCCCTGTGCCGCTCCTGCTATGCCCGAGACCTCAGCCGTCGACCCCGCGCACTGCGCATCAGACCAGTGCTTTCGCACCCTTCCCCGAGCCGGTGCAGCAAATACATCCCGCCGTGACCACGGATCACCGCAGCGTGCCCGCGCGCGGCACCACTTTCCATTAAATACTTTTACCGTAGCCTACTCTATGTTAGGGTATCCTAACATGCACAAAATTCGTCACGAGAGACCGGCCCCTTTCGTCGATTCCTTCGTAAGAGCCGATCCGACTGCATTAAACACAATCATCCACCACAGCCAGCACACCCTCACGCAGTATCTCGCCGAGGGCGACGCGCCACGCTCCGGTCGCAACGCCCATGAGACAGCAGCGGCCGTCACACGCGTTGACCTCGAGCACCCAATTGGTACATTCGACGCCGCGTTGGCTGAGCTTTGCGAACTCTGGCTCGACCACGCCGTGTGGTACCACCACCCGCGCTACATCGCCCACCTCAACTGTCCGATCACCGCCACCGCCGTGGGCGCGGATCTGCTCGCCACCACAGTTAACACCGCGGTCGAAAGCTGGGATCAGGCCTCGAGCGCCGCCGCAATCGAAGGCCACCTCCTCGAGTTCTTCGCGCGCAAGCTGCGCTGGCCGGAAGACCCGCATTCCCGCACCCGCGGGGTCTTTACGTCCGGTGGTACGCAATCCAATCTGCAGGCGCTCTACATTGCGCGCGAAAAGGCGCTGGGCGCCCAAGGCGTGCAGGGACTTTCCCAGTTGCGCCTCTACACCAGCAGCCACGCCCACTACTCCGTGTTGCGCGCCGCCCACCTCCTTGGGCTCGCGGACACCGCCGTCATCACTATCGAATCGGATGCCGAACACCGACTCGACGCGGCTGATCTCGCCCGGCGCATCGCGGCCGACGTGGCGGACGGCTACACGCCGATGGCCGTCGTGGCCACCGCTGGGGCAACCGACCGCGGCACCATCGATCCGCTAGAGAGCATCGCCAAGGTCTGCCGCCACGCAGGGGTGCACTTGCATGTCGACGCCGCGTACGGAGGCATCCTGCTGCTCTCACCCACGCAACGGCACCGTTTGCGCGGCATGGATGCGGCCGATAGCGTCACCGTCGACTTCCACAAGGGCTACTTCCAGCCGGTGGCCTGCAGCGCGATTCTTTTGCGCGATCCCGCCGACTGCGCCCTCGTGTCGTGGCACGCGGACTACCTCAACCCCGAAGACGCCACCGACCACAATCTCGCAGACTTCTCGCTCCAAACCACGCGTCGCTTCGACGCGCTCAAGCTCTGGATGACGCTGCGCACCCACGGCTCCGACGCCCTCGGGGAGGCCTTCGACGCCTGCTGCGCCGCGGCCCGCGATGCCGCCCGGCGCGTCGACGCCCATCCACGCTTTGCACTGCGCGCCACACCGGAGCTTTCCACAGTGCTGTTTACGCCTGCCGATGCCCCCGCCAGCCTCGTCCACATCGTCCGCCAGCGCTTGCTCGAGCGGGGCGACGTGATTGTCGCGACCACCACCTTCGAGGGCGCGCCGTGCTGGAAGTTCACCATTCTCGATCCGCAGCTGCGTGGCACAGATATCGACGCGATCCTCGGGCTCATCGAGCGCGAGATGGACGCCGTCGACCAAGCCAACGCTCAACCGAGTCCCAGCGCTCTCGCGGTACAACCCGCGCGCTAGACCACGACCCACAGAAACTTAAAACAGGAGTTTGTAATGTCTTCTTCCACCACCGCCCGCACTACCGCCGCCGCTGATGCCGAATCTAGCATTAAGCCCTATGACCTGGTGGGCATCGGGATCGGGCCGTTCAACCTGGGCCTGGCGGCGCTGAGCCAGCCGCTGGTTGACGGCGGCGCGCTGCGCGCGGCGTTCTTCGATTCGCGCGCGGAATTTTGCTGGCACCCCGGGATGATGATTCCTGGGACGACGATCCAGGTTCCGTTCATGGCCGATCTGGTCACCCTCGCCGACCCCACGAGCCCGTACAGTTTCCTCAACTACTGCAAGCAGCAAGGGCGCATCCACCAGTTCTACATCAAGGAGGATTTCAACCCGCTGCGCGAGGAATACTCCGATTACTGCACCTGGGTCTCCCAGCAGCTGAGCACGCTCGAGTGGAACTCCACGGTGACGTCGGTGCGCCGCGTCGACGATCTGTGGGAGGTCACCGTCAACGGGCCACGGGACACCTGCACGGTGCTCAGCCGCAACGTCGTGGTCGGAGTGGGCACCATACCGTTTATTCCCGCCGAGCTGCGGGCTGCGCCGGAAGCCGGGCTCGCCGTACACTCGGCGGACTATCTTGAGCACAAGGAGGAGTTGCTCGCCCAGGAGTCCGTCACCATCATCGGGTCGGGGCAGTCCGCGGCCGAGATTTACGCCAATCTCATGGAACCTGCCGCGTACCAAGGCACGCGGCTGGACTGGGTCACCCGCTCGGGGCGCTTCTTCCCCATGGAATACACCAAGCTCACCCTCGAGATGACTAGCCCCGAGTACGCGCAGTTCTTCCGCGGCCTGGACGCCGCGACGCGCGACCGGCTCAACCGCGAGCAGCGCAATCTTTACAAGGGAATCTCCGGCCAGCTCGTCAATCACATCTACGACACCTACTACCGGTTGTCCATCACGAAGGGCCTGCCGCGCCCATTCGCCTCGACGCTCCTAGCCGGCTGGAGCGCGGCGCTATGCGACGCAGACGCGTCCGCCCCGTTCCAGCTGACGTTGACCCACGGCGAGACCGGCGAAACCCGCACGCACGCGACAAACGCGCTGGTGCTCGCCACCGGCTACAAGGCCCCGCTCTTCCCCAGCTTCCTGGAGACCGCACGCGAAGAAGTCCAGTTCGACACGGCCGGGCGCCTGGCCATCGATCCCGAGTTCGCCATCGACGCCGCCCAGTCGCTCTTCGTCCAAAACGCCGAGGAACACCTTCATTCGCTCATCGCGCCGGATCTCGGGATGGGACCGTGGAGGAACTCCATTATTCTCAAGGCCATCACCGGCCGCGAGTACTATCCCATCGAGCGTTCCGTCGCCTTCCAGACCTTCGGGGGTCAGTAATGCTCAATACCGAACGTGACGAAATCTTCACTCCCCACGGCACGGTGCGCCTTCGCCCGCTCACCCCCGGCGACACCGAGCTCGTTCACGGGTGGCTCACCGATCCTCACTGCGCGTTCTGGGGCATGCAACAGGCCAGCGTCAACGACGTCGCCGTCGAATACGACCGGCTCCGCGCCTCCCCGCACGAAGAAGCCTGGATCCTCGAGCTGCGCCCGTACCCTGCCGCCCCGCGCAGACCGATGGGCATCGTCGAGGACTACGACCCGCGCCGCGTGGTTCTGGACTCGGTGTTGGCCGGGGCTGCTAGCTCGGAGGCTGCTGGTGTCAGGGAGTTGACGCTGGAAGAGCCAATACGCGGACTGCACTTCCTCGTCGCCCCGCCGGCCGGTGCCCACGTTTCTGGGCTAACCAGCAGCCTTTTCGCCGCGGTCATCCGCTGGCTCATCGACTGCCGGGGTTTCCGCGAACTCCTCGTGGAGCCCGACGTAGCCAATGGCGCAATTCACCGCAAGAACGCCGAGGCCGGCTTCCTTGATGTGCCGGGACTTAACGAGGTCCGCCTGCTTCAAGGCGGGCACACGAAGACGGCACGGGTGCAGCGTTGTACTGCCTCAGACTTCTATTCCTCAGCGGCTGCCGCGCGCGCCTCGCTGTCGCCGGTGGCGAATGCGCTGTGCGCGGCCGAGACCGCTGAGCGCCAGCTCATCGCCAAGGCCATCCGCGAATTTAGCCATGAAAGACTGCTGACGCCGAGCTTTCACCCGGACTCAGAACGATGGTCGGTCCACTTGGGGCCGCGGGAGCTGAGCTTTTCGGCCCACCAGTACGGGCTGGAGCATCTCGAAGTCGTCCCCGAAAGCATCGAAGCTGCCGATGCCGCCCCGCTGCACCTGGCCGAGCTCATCGCCGGGGCCGCAGAACAGCTGGGCATAGAAACGGGGTTCCTGCACACCTACATCGAAGAAATTCAGGCGACCCTCGCCGGCCGTGCCCGCGCCCTCGCGACTCGCCCCGCCGCGCAAAGCTTGCGCGCACCGCAGCTCGCCGCCAGCGCCCAGGAGCGCGCGAATGCCCAGGCGGACTATCTCGTCTCCGCTGAGTCAGCAATGTATGAGGGGCACCCCGGGTTCCTCGCGAATTCGGGGCGCGGCGGGATGAGCCTTACCGAGCTACGCGCCTACGCGCCGGAGGCGGGAGCCGACGTACACATCGTGTGGCTCGCCGCCAAGCGGGAGCACTGCGTGGTGGCGGCATCAGAAGACGTCGCGGACCTAGCCGGGTTCTTCGCCGAACAGCTCGGAGACCTCGAGCCGCGCTATGAGCAGGCGCTCGCAGAATTGGGCTGCGACCCGGATGACTATGTGCCGCTGCCGCTGCACCCGTGGCAGTGGGACAACTGCATCTCCACGATCTTTTTCGCCCAGCTCATTTCCCGGGATCTGGTGTACATCGGCACCAGCAGCGACCTATTTCGCCCCCAGCAGTCGCTGCGGACGTTCTTCAACCACTCGCGCCCGGCGCTGCCCTATGTCAAGACTGCCGTGGGCATTCGCAACATGGGGTTCGTCCGCGGGCTCTCGCCGGCGTACATGGAAACCACGCCCGCCATCAACGATTGGTTAGCCCAACAGCTCAATGTCGATCCGGAATTCCGGGCCTGCAACGTGCGTCTGCTCAAAGAAATCGTCGCCGTAGGCTACCGCGGCGACACCTACCACCGCCACCCGCTGCCCGCGGACTCAACAAGCGGGCGAGAGAAAATGCTCTCCGCGCTGTGGCGCGACTCGCCCGTGCCGCAGCTATCCGCCACGAGCGTGGCCGTGACCCTGGCGGGCTGCCTCTACGTCGACCCGGCAGGAGAGTCACTCGCCGCCGAGTGGATCGCGCAATCGAGTCTACCGCCGCAAGAATGGCTGCGTCAGCTGCTCGACGTGTACCTTGTCCCAGTCCTCCACGCGCTCGCCCAGTACGGAATCGTGTTCATGCCGCACAGCGAGAATGTCATCCTCGAGCTCGACAACG
The DNA here is from genome assembly GCF_032821615.1 of Corynebacterium tuberculostearicum. GTDB lineage: Bacteria > Actinomycetota > Actinomycetes > Mycobacteriales > Mycobacteriaceae > Corynebacterium > Corynebacterium tuberculostearicum_H. The sequence continues at coordinate 48,394 of NZ_JAVBIF010000014.1, forward strand.
GCGCGCCCGTCGGCGCGTTTTTCAAGGACCTGGGGGAAGAGGCCGCGGTCGTTGACGCCCGCGTGGACATGCCTGCGGGACTAGAGCGCCTGCAGGTCGATCACGGCGACTTCACCGGTGCCCAGCGCGCGCTATCTATCCACACCGACGTCCTCGACGGCGTGCTGCGCCACCTCGCCGCGCTCTTCGACCGGGAAGGATTGCTCACTGAGACCGAATTTTGGCTCACCTGCCGTGAAGTCGTACTGGATTACGAACGCCGCTTCCCCGGCACGCTGGAGAAACTTCCGGTGCTCGCGCCGCAGTTCAAGCACTCGTGCCTCAACCGCTTGCAGTTACGCAACCCGTTATCGATGGTGAACTTGGGCGACCAGGAGTCCTCGCTCATCTACGCCGGGGACATGGACAACCCGTTGCATTCTCCAGAATCGACGGCGCGATAAGTAAAGGCCAACCCCGCTCGTGCGGGGTTGGCCTTCTCGCGTACTACGCCGCAGCTTAGTCGCGATACGCTTCCGGGCCAGAGTTAAGCCAGGCGTACACGCCACCAATTAGGAAGCCACCACCGATGAGGTTTCCTACCCACACGATGGACCAATTGGCCAACACCACCCAAAGGGTAAAACCTTCCGGTAGCGGGCTGGCGCAGAAGAAGGTCAGGGTCATCAGGCAGAAATTGGCGATGACGTGCTCGAGGCCCAAGCCCACGAAGCAGGCGATGATCGGCACGATGACGAAGAACTTGGAGGCAATGTCTTTGGCAAAGATAGCGCCGATAATCGCCATGTTGACCACGAAGTTGGCCAGTATGGCCTCCACGAACATGCCGCCTGGTCCTTTGAGGAGCTTGCCCATCGCGAGGTCGACGATAAGGTGATTTGGGTCGATGCCGCCGAGCTTGGCGGACATACCCATGGCTGCGGCGAAAAGCACGGCGCCAACTAGGTTGAATAGCGTGGTGACTGCGAGGAGCCACAGCGCCTTTCCCCAGCCCACCTGCTTCTTCACGGCGCCGTAGACCATGTACATCATGTTGCCGGTGGCTAGGTCCGCGCCCAGAATGACGATGGCAAAAAGGCCCAAACCGAACAGGCAGGCAAAGACCAGAGAACCGAGGCCTTCCACATGCTTCTCGACGCCCATACCCATCACCGCAGCAAATGCCGTACCGATCGCCAGGTACACGCCGGCCAAAGTAGAACGGACAGCAAAGCGGGAGAAAGATTGCTCTAGGAGCGTGACCTTCTTCGTCACGGCTGCTGCGGCAGCATCATTCAAGGACATCAAGTACCTCGTACGGTTCAGATTTCAGAGACCTTTGTATCGTACTCCGCCGCACGCACCGCAGGTGAATCCCTGATCTTCAGCAACCAATTGCAATCACTTTTCACTTAAGAAAAACTGGCGGGAATGACACCCTTCCTGTCTGTCCAGCACCTCAGCTACGGCTACTCCGCCCGCACTAAGGTTGTTCGCGATATATCCTTCGACCTCGCCCCAGGGCTCACCGTCCTTCTCGGCGCAAATGGCGCGGGGAAAAGCACGCTCATGCAGCTCATCGCCGGTGAGCTACGCCCGCCAACAGGAACCATCTTCGTGGGCGGTGAAGACGTCCGCCGTTCCGACTCGTGGCGGCAACGTGTCGGCTGGGTTCCGCAACGCAGTGTGTTTGATCCGGCGCAACGCGCAGTGGATTTCGTAGCAGACGTTGGCTGGCTGCGCGGACTAGACCGCGCGACAGCACGCCAGCACGCGGTAAATGCCTTGCGGATAATTGGCTTGGAGGACCACAGCACTACCCGCCTGCGCGCGATGTCCGGTGGAATGCAGCGCCGCGCCATGGTCGCGGCGGGCCATTGTCCACGAGCCAGATTTACTGCTTCTCGACGAACCCACCGCAGGTCTCGACCCACACCAACGATCCTCACTCATCCGCGCACTGCGTGACATGGCCTCGAACGGCACCACTGTCCTCATGTCTACGCACGTCGCGGCTGATATGGACTCCGCCGATCGCACGCTCATTCTTCATCGTAGGTGCATCGCAGTCGATTCTTCTGTTGCAGATTTCATCGAAAGGTACGGCTCCGTAGAACAAGGATTCTGCGCCGTCACCGAACAAGCTACCGACGGGGCACGGGGAGGGGCTGCTTTGTGAGACACGTTCGCTTCATTCCTGTTGTACTCTTCACCGCACTGCTGAGTTTTGCCTCTGCGCGGGGCAGTAACGTCGCCGGTTCCTGGCCAGAGGCCACCGCAATCTGCGCGGTTGTCGCCGCGGCTACGGGCGTACTTCTCGAAAGTATTGCTGCATGGGACGCAGGAAGCCAGGACGCCACGTTTCTACGCTCCACATCCACCTCGCGCGCCCGCACAGCAGTACTTCTCGTCGGCCTGGCGCTGGCATGGGGACTGGCCAGCATTCTTATCGACTTCATGATCCTGGCAGGGTTTGTCTATACCGCACCCGTGGGCAGCTCGCCATGGTTCCTCGTCATCATTAGCAGCCTTGTGTGGGTTGTGTTGTGTGCGGTTCTCGGTGCGGGTTTGGGTGTCTTTGTCCGGCGCCGGCTTCTCGCCGCGTTACTCGCAGCACTGCTCACGCTAGCTTTGTGCGTGGTATCGGCGTGTGCGGATTCCACGCCGGCTTCCCTACGCTTTCTTTTCTTCCCCGGCAATGGGTACGAGCTGATAGCACGGCAGCGACGGGTGGCTTCGGTCGCAATTTCTGCCGTCATGGTAGCGGCCTTAAGCGCCTGTGTCCTTGCCGCACTGACACGCCACCACCCTGCCCCGCGTTACACCGCGCTGACTCTCCTCGCCATCATCACCATCGCCGCTGTTGGCTCCGCCGCAGTGGGACCCCAAGGTACGCGGGCACAGGACACCACGGAGGCGTCGGCAAGCTGCACCCGGGATGCGAACAAACAGCGATACTGCAGTTGGCCAGAAGATCACGAACTCGTCGTAGCCGCAGACGCGCACTGGCAGGAATTCACGCAGATGCTTGTCGACGCCGGCCTTCCTCCCCTCACCGGCACATACGGTCAACCCGGCTCCGATCACGCCACGGAGTTGTCCCACACAGTGGCCAGCCCAGCGGCCCTGTACACGCGGGTTTATGAGGCTCAAGCTGCGGCGCTGCGCGCTCAGCGCCCCCTGCGAAGAAACTTCTGCCTCTCGCAACGCACACCAGGTACTTTCGGACTGGGCCACGTATGCGTTCAGAGCGGAGGACGACAGGTTTACTACCCTCAGCGCACAAAGTTCAACTACTCCTGCGCGCGCCTGGATTGAAAACGAGCTTTCTCACCGTTCGCCCGCAGAGCAAGCCGTGGCTCTGGCTCCCTTTATTCACACCATGCAGACGTGCAGCTCCGAGCTACCACCGCTGGGGGTTGCACAATGAGTCCCTACCTGAGACTTCGCCGTTGGCCGGAGTTCTTTTTAATCCTCAGCCTTGGCGTGGTAGCGCAGTTCCTGGATAACTTGGCCGTTCCACAGCTCTTCGGAGCGCCACTGAACCGTCCCGTATTCGTTTTCAATCTGCTGCCACTGCTCGTCGCAGGCTCCATACTGGCGTTGCTGAATAGTTCATGGGATGAGAAATACGAGGCCACGAGCACGGCCCGTTCGCTACGCAAGGAGAAAACTGCCTTGTTGGGTGCAGCTACCGCAGCGTGGACCGCTGTGTTCGGATTCGGATTATTCATTGGGGTAGTACCTATTCATTCAGCATCCACGATCCTTTTCTGTCTCGCTGCGGTTGGCGTCGCGTTAACGCTGCGTAGCGCACTGGACTCGAAGGCATCTGCGGGAATTGCGCTCCCCCTGTCGTTGCTGGCGCTCCTTTTTCCCTGGTACTTGGGCGAAACCACGCCGTTGGGCAATTCCCTCGGCCAAAGTATGTCTCCCATCATTGCCATCGTGTGCGCCACTATCTTCCTTGTAGGCGCGGCTGCGTGGCTTCACCGACGGGGCGGATTCTAGTGGTCGTGGAAACACTTCCTATGTTTCGGTTGAGTTTATCAGTGCTGCCATTTTCTCGGCTGGTGTTTGAAAGCCCAGGGTTTTGCGGGGGCGGCGGTTGAGTTGCATG
>NZ_JAVBIF010000015.1:0-46821 GCF_032821615.1 Corynebacterium tuberculostearicum
TCCGGACGCGGTGATCGTCAACCGGGTCTTCGAGACGGCCTGAGAACGCCGGCACGCAGCGGCCATCAGGAAATGAGAAACTGGGTCGTCTCGGCTCTCCGCCCAACTTTGCAACAGCACCAAGAAAAAGCCCACAGCCAAAGGTGGCTGCGGGCTTGGGGAAGCTCAATGCTTCTAGTGTGTCTGGGGTTATGGGTCTACTGCTTGATAGCAGAAACCTCGAGCTCAATCTTGATCTCCTCGGAGACCAGCACGCCGCCGGTCTTCAGCGGAGCGTTGAAGTCGATGCCGAAGTCCTTGCGGTTGATCTTGGTGGTTGCCTCGAAGCCCAAGCGGGTATTGCCAAAGGGGTCCTCAGCGGTAGCAACGTCTTCAACGTCGAGGTCAACGGACTTGGTGGTGTCCTTAATGGTGAGGTCACCGGTGACGGTGCCGTTGCCATTCTCATCAACGTTGAGGTTGGTGGCCTTGAAGGTGATTTCCGGGTACTGCTCTACTGCGAAGAAGTCCTCGTTCTTTACGTGTGCATCGCGGTCATCGTTGCCGGTGGTGATGGAAGCGGTGCGGATAGTGGCCTTAGCAGCGGACTCAGCGATGTTCTCGGCCACGGTAATGGTGCCTTCGAAGTCTGCGAAGTTACCGCGAACCTTGGTGACCATTGCATGCTTGGCGACGAATCCGATAGCGGTGTGGGTTGTGCCTAGGGCTGCCCGACGAGACCAATGTCTGCGATGGTTGCCTTATCGGACTTGGGCAGCTCGGTGATCATGAGGAGGAGGCCGTCGAATTGCTCGGTGGTTTCCTCCAGCTCGATATCTTCCTTGCCGCTTTCGAACTTGCCCCTGGCCAGTTGGTGCAGGGAGCCAGCTTGTGGGTTTTCCGGATTGAAGCTGTCCTGATTTACGCCATAGACGGCGTACTTCGCCCCAGTGGAGTTGGACTGCACCACCGGCAGGACCGCAAGGTGCGTTGGCGTATCCAAGGTGACGAGGACGCCGGTGTCCTCCTCTTCGGTGGACCAAGTGGAGGCCGTTTTGCCGTCGATAAGCGCTGCATAGTCCTCGTTATCAGGGACGGTAACCGCAGAGGAAGGCTGGAGACGCACCGGCGGGGTATCCGGAATGTCCGTGCTGCCGTGGATGGTCTCGCTGACCGGGTTGGATGCCTCCACATTGCTGAGCAAGGACATGATCCAGGTGGTGAGCGCGGCCATTGCTACGACGAAGATGGTGGCGAAGATGCCGATGACGATGACGCCGGAACCGGAATAACCGCGGCCGCCAAAGCCGGGTTCTTGCGCCGGGTCATCCTCTTGGTCCGGTTCTACCTGTGCCTTCACCGGCAGGGCTTCAGGTGCTTCTTCTGGTTCCTCCGGTGCGAAGTCGCGCAGGCGCTGGGCGATGCCGGCCAAGGTCAGGGCCTTTGCCTCTTGCAGCTCCTCCATCTTTTCCTCGCGGCTGTCTTCGTCGGCACTATCGAGCGCGTAGTGCGCATCTTCGACGCGCTGGGCGGCCTCATCCGCAGGAAGGTTGGCGTCCTCAGAAATATCGCGCAGCTTCTTTGGCGAAGGCTCCGTGGACTCTACGAGCAGCTCCAGGGCGGAGCTTAGAGCCTCGCGGTCGGTAGCGGCGGAGGTGCCGTCCAGCACGGCGGGGAAGGCAACCTTGACCACTCCATCGGTAGAAACGCGGAAACGGTCGCGGTGCTCCACGCCGAGGGTGAGGCCGGCGTCATGGACAGCGGCGGCGTCAGCAAAAAGCGGCGCAGTAGCTCGTGCGACGGAATGGGGATCGAGGTTATCGGCCTCCGCTACCTGCTTGAGGGAGGTGCCCTCAAACCAATCCGCAACCACCAGGCAGCCGGTGCGGTAGGACAGAACTTGGATATTATCCGCCACGGTATCGAGCTCCAGCTCGGCAAGGCGGCGGGTATTGCGCGAAATCTCCGCGGAGCGACGGGCTGCAACTCCCGGCGTCGCCGGCGCAATTGGCGCCAGGCTATTGGTATCGACGAACGTCAAGGCGACCAGGCGACCGGTGGACTGTTCGCGCGCCTGCCAGAATTGTGCACCAGTGACCGCACCGTGATCTTGGAGCAGGCGGAAGCGACCATCCGATACCGGGGCACCCGGCACGAGGCGTGGTCCGCGGACGATACCGGCGGACATCGGCGGCGGCACCAGGGTGGCGTTGAAGGCGTCCTGGGAGAATACCGGCCGGATTTCCGGCACGTCGGGCTCTTCCAACTCGATGGCCTTGGAAGAATCGACCTTGATGAAGCGGGACATGCCCGGGATGCGCTGCAGGGCGCGGGCCAGGTTTTGGACCTCTGGCAAGGAGGACTTGGACAGCACCAGGCCGGTGGCGATGAGGAAGATGATGCCGAGCACCGCGACCTTGATCAGCGAGACGATGGACGGCAGATTCTCCGGGAGGAGGAAATTCACGCCCCAGTACAGCACCCAGGAGACGACCAAGCCCACTAGGCCGGAGCCGGAAGCCCACAGCACGGTCTGGGTAACGGCCTTGCCGCCGAGGCTGCCGAGCTTGCGTTTGAGCAGGAAGCCGCCAATGACCGCACCGGAGACGAAGCCAAAGCCATTGGCCGTACCGAGCAGAATCACCACGCGGTCCGGGTTGGAGGTCATCAATGGCGCCAAGAGCGTGAGGACGATCTTGGTCAGCGTGATGCCGGCGATGATGAAGGTAGGCGTCCAGGCTTCCTCGCGGGCATAGAATACGCGCAGGTGCAGCAGCACCAAGGCATACGGGATGAGTGTGAAGGCGGAGAAGCTGATGGTCAGGCCGAGCTGCTCGGCGCTCTCGGCGCCGTAGGCACCGTACTGGAAGAGGGCGCGGGCGATAGGAACGCCGAAGCCGGTCATGAAGATGACGATGGGGATAAGCGCGATGAAGGTCAGCTTGGAGCCCAAGGTGAGATCGCGGACCACGGCATCTACATCGCCGTCGGCGGCGTTGCGGGACAGGCGCGGCATAATCGCCGTCAGGAGCGTCACGCCGATAACGCCATAAGGCACCTGCAGCATGAGCCAGGCATTCTGATAGACCAGCGGTGCGCCCGCATCCGCGTATGCGGCCACGCGGGAGGTGACCACGTAGCCCAGCTGGGAGATGGCTACGTAGGTAATGATGGCCAGTGCCATGCCGCCGAATTGCTTGATGCGCGCATCCAAGCCCCACTTGGGGCGCAGGTTAATGCCGGCCTTCTTCAGGTATGGCAATAGGATGAGGCACTGCACCATCACCGCCGTGGTGGTGCCCAGGCCCAAGAGCATGACGTGCGGATCGGCCACCGGCGTGGGCTCATGCGGGTCTAGCTGGCCGGGCAGGAAGCGATAAGCCAGCAGCACACCAATGGAGATGAAGTTATTGATCACCGGCGCCCAGGCGCCCGGACCAAAGATATTCTTGGTATTGAGGACGGCCTGGAAAAGGGCGAAGAGGCCGTAGAAAAGAATCTGCGGCAGCAGCAAGAAGGCCAAGGAAGTTGCCTGCACGGCATTGGCCTTGGAATCCTCCGGCAGCATCATCCTGGTTAAGAAGGGCGCGAGCACCACGGAGGCGATGGTGACTATGCCCAGGATGGAAAAGGCCAGGGTAAATAGCCGCCGGACAAAGGTCTCGCCGCGGTCCGTGTCTTCCTTTTCGGCGCGCACGAGGACGGGGACGACCAGAGAGGTCAACACCGCACCCAAAACGATCTCGGTGACGAGGTTGGGGATCTGGTTGGCGCTACTAAACGCAGTTCCCACCGTGGCGCCGAGCGTGGCGCCGATGAGCATCTGGCGCAAGAAGCCGGTGATGCGGGACAGCAGCGTCGCGATGGCCATCGTGCCTGTTGCGCGGATGACATCCTGATTGGATGATTCATTGTCCGCGTTGCGTCCAGTGAGCGCGGACTTATCCTCCTCAGGAGGAACGGTGGTGTCCTTCACCGCTGGGGTGGGGCGCTTTTCTGGTACCGGAGCGGGAGGAGAGGCCTGGACGATGCGGCCGCGGGCACCCGCCGGGGCGGGGTGCTCTGCCGGCACGGCGGCATCCTTCGGGTCAACTACACCCGCAGGTGACTTCTCCACGTGTTCGGCCTCGCGGCCAGTCTTATCAGTCATAGAGGATACAACTTCAACTTACTTTTTAAGCCTTTGTGATTTTTTGCGCCGATGGCGGCCTAGCCGGAAGAGCGTGGCTAAGACCAGCGCAAGGGCGCCGGCTATGCCGACGCCATACACGCTTACGATACCGGCACGCGTTTGCACAGCGATATTGATGGGCTCGGAGATGGTTTGCTTTTCTGGGGTAGCAAGCCATAGGCCAATGTCCGTGCGATCGGCGTCCTTAGGCATATCGGCGGTCATGGATACAGTAATAGAGCCCTTGGCCGGAATACGGACGCTCTTGGGTGTGTTGAGGCGCGCGCCATCGGGGGCATCGTATTGCAGCTTGGCCTCCACCGGTAGTGGCAGGCCATTTTCTGCCACGATGAGCAGCGGCGATGACTCGGATACGCGGGTATAGACATTGCCCGGTGGGATAAGAGCCACAGAAGAACGCAGGTCCCGCAGCGTATCGGAATGCACATCCATCGTGTGAGTGAACCGGCGCCGTGCCTCTGCATTGCTTCCCAAGCTATCGCGGTTGGTCAGCGAGAGGGCGGCGAGCAGATCCCGGCGCAAAGGCAGGACGAATTCATAGCGAGTGAGCGCGATATCTGGATCATCGACCATGATATTCATCAGCTCATCGGTATAGCGGGCCTGCTGCTCCACGCGGACGATATCGGATTCGGCAAAGGCGGCGGGATCGCTAAAGGGGCTGCCGGGCAGTGAACCGGGCTCCGCGGTCTCCTGCTTTAGGCTGCCGACGGTGCGCGGATGGGACTTACCGGAAGCGATGAGTGCCTCGGCAGAGTCGAGTGCGTACTCGGCCGCGCTGGGATCCAAGTAATTGGGCAAGCGCGCCACGGTGTCATCGCTCGCGGCCAAGCTCAGTGCGGCGCCGCCGGTGATGGCACGAGAAAGATCGGAATCGAGCGAGTAATCGTAGCGCAGCTCCGGGTTGGAATAGCCCACCGTCTGTGGCTTGGAGCCGGTTTGGGCGAGGAGGGCGCCCAGGGAGGCGTCGAAAGTCACGGCGCGGCCGGGCCACGAAGTATTATCCGCCACCAACGCGGGCAGGGGCAGTTGCTGATCCACATAGCCGGAGCCGACCGCGAGCACGGTGGTGGCCGGCTTGGCACCGAGGATTCGCTCGATGGTGTGATTGCCGCGTTGTAGCCCCTCATAAGTAAGGAAGGGATTATTCGCCTTGGCCACGGAGGAAGCATTGGCGTTCGCCCACGGCATAGACATAAAGCAATCGAGCTCGCGCAGGCGCTTGAGCCAGCGGGCAGCATCCTCTTTCCCCGTGCCGGGTTCGAGGTGCACATCGTCCTCGTTAGTAAACCACGAATCGCGCAGGCGCTTAGGGCGCTCGGCTTGAGGTGGGCGGGCCGAACCTACCTTATAGCCCTCCGCCATGCGGTTGACCGTATCCAAAAGGGCGGGATCGATGGCTACGCAGCCTGCCCCGCGCAGATCATGGTTGGCATACGTGCTGACCAAGCGATCGAGCCGGCCACCCTCCGCCAGCTCACCGGCCAGCTCATCAGAGGAGAGGATAAGGTCCTCTCCCCCAGCGCCGCCTGGTACCGAGTCAATATCGGCGCTGATGGGATAGACCACGGTGAGATCGTGGGGTGTGGGATCCGAGGGGGCATCGCCAAGCGCCTGCTCCTTCCCCTTCACCTGGCCCACAAGGCGTTCCTCCGCAAAGCTGACCGCCTCGCCGCCTACAGTGCCGGTGAGGGTAAAGAGCAGCGGATAGGAGCCGGGCTCTTCGATGGCCAGGGTCTGCTCGCCGTGCAGGGAGGTGGGAACCTGGAAGGTGACCTCCCGGGATTCGCCCGGCTGCAGGGGTGCGGTGGTAGTGCTGGGGCCGTAATACGGGAATTCGCCGGTGGCCAGCTGCGTGCGGGCCTGCGCGGTGTCCTGCACGGCATCGCCGCGGCGGCTCGTGAGTTGGAGATCCTCCATGGTTTCGTCGGTGGGATTGTGCAGCCGGAAGGTCAGTTTCAGGTCCTTGCCCACGGTAAAGGGCTCGGCCGCAAGGAGATCAAGAGTGGCCCGCTCCGGCCCGCGCGCGCCCAACCATGCCTGGATATCCTGCTGCTTTTCGGCGGCCGAGTCCATCTGCGCGGCGGCCTCTGGTAGCGGCAGGCACGCGCCCCACCCCGCTACCGCCATGCAGCCGCCCACGACGGCCCAAGACTTCAGGCGCTGGCGCATTACCGTGGGGTCACTTTCCCCGCCGCGGCTTCCTTTCGTGCGAGATCGGGAAGGAGATCATGCGCGATGCGCGCCAGCTTGCGCTCATCGGCGTAGGCCAAGTGCTCGATGAGTTCAGAGACGGGGATCCACGAGACCTCAGTGACCTCTGGATCCTCATCGTTCATAATGCCGTCTACAAAACGCAGCAAGTGGTGGTGCACGGTCTTATGGATGCGCACCCCATCAGAGACGAACCAGTAATCAATCATGCCGAGGTCCGCAAAAACCTCACCAGAAATGCCGGTTTCTTCCCATACCTCGCGTTCAGCGGTAACCTCCTTGGCCTCGCCATTTTCCACGTGGCCCTTGGGCATGGACCACAGCAGGCGCCCGCGGCGGTCAAGGCGGCCAATGAGCGCCACATAGAGCCGGGAAAGGTCGACATTGCCATTGGCATCGACGCACTCCGCCAAGCCGGAGACAACGAGGCCGCCCGCGGAGGTTTCATCGCGGGTTTCCATGGCCGTGGATTGGCCATTGCCACCGCGGTAGGGCTTGCGCTGCTGAGTGGTGCGGCGCGCGCGATTATCCGGCCGGCGGCGCCGCCTGCGCCGAGACCGGTTGCGGTTGCGGCCGCCTCCCTTGGAGGGGCCCTGTTCTTGGTTAGTCATCCCTGCCAATCGTAGTAGACTCTCACCCGTGAATTTTCAGGACACTCAGCTAATCGGCGTTCTTGCCCGCGCGGAATCCACCGTCTCCTCCCTCAGCAGCCTGCTGGGCGGACTGGTGGAGAAATTTGCCGCGCGGGGCTACTCGCTCTACCTCGTGGGCGGCTCTGTGCGCGATGCGCTTTTGGGTCGCTTGGGAAATGACCTGGACTTTACTACCCCGGCCCGCCCCGAGGTGGTCAAGGAGATCCTCGATGAGTGGGCCGAAACCGTGTGGGATACCGGCATAGACTTCGGTACCGTCTCCGCGGCCTACAAGGGCCAGCAGATTGAGATCACTACCTTCCGTTCCGATTCTTATGACGGCCAGTCCCGCAATCCTGAGGTGGTTTACGGTGACACCTTGGAAGGCGATCTTGTCCGGCGCGACTTCAAGGCCAATGCGATGGCCATTGAGCTGCTTGCCGACGCCTCCTTTAAGTTCCACGATCCCCTCCACGGCCTCCACGACATAGCTGACCGGGTGCTCGATACCCCGGATAAGCCGGAGATCTCCTTCCATGATGATCCGCTCCGCATGCTGCGTGCGGCTCGGTTTGCCTCTCAGCTAGAATTTCGCGTGGCCGATCGCGTCGTGGAGGCCATGCGGGATATGGCTGGCGAGATCCAGCGCATCACCGTCGAGCGCGTGCAGGTGGAGCTGGATAAGCTCATCTGCGGCACGGCCCCGTGGGATGGCATTGATCTACTGGTATCTACGGGAATCGCGGACTATATCTTCCCGGAGATCCCCGCGCTACGCATGACCGCGGACGAACACGCGCAGCACAAGGACGTCTATGCCCACTCGCTCAAGGTGCTAAGCCAGGCCATGGATCAAGAGGAAGATGGTCCTGATCTTGTCCTGCGCTGGGCGGCGCTGCTGCACGATATTGGCAAGCCGGATACCTTTGATAACACCGATGGCAAGGTCTCCTTCCACCACCACGAGGTGGTGGGCGCCAAGCTCGCCCGCAAGCGCCTGCGGAAGTTGAAATACCCCAAGGCCACCACGGAGTCCATCGGCCAGTTGGTTTATTTGCACATGCGCTTCCATGGGTTTGGGGAAAATCAGTGGACTGATTCCGCCGTGCGCCGCTATGTCACCGACGCCGGCGATCTCCTTCCCCGATTGCACAAGCTGGTGCGCGCCGATTGCACCACCCGCAATGCCAAGAAGGCCCGTCGCCTCCAGCGCACCTACGATCAGCTGGAAGAGCGCATCGAAGAGATCGGCCGCAAGGAGGACCTGGCGCGCGTGCGTCCAGACCTCGACGGCAACGAGATCATGGAGATCTTAGGCCTCCAGCCCGGCCCTGAGGTGGGCCAGGCGTGGTCCTATCTCAAGGAGCTGCGCCTCGAGCATGGACCCCTCGAGCGCGAGGACGCGATTGCGAAGTTGCGCGAGTGGTGGGATTCTAAACAGTGATGTTTGCCGATAGATTATTCAACGCCCTCGAGCGCAATGACCCCGCCCCCGGCCAGCTGCTCATCGCCGCTCCGGGCATGCTTTCGCCGGAATTCGCCCGTTCCGTCATTCTCGTCATTGAGCACAATGACATGATGACCTTCGGCGTGGATCTGACCAAGCGCTCCGAGGTGGCGATTTTCAATGTGCTGCCAGAATGGCTTCCCGTTGTGGCCAAGCCGCAGGCGCTGTACATCGGCGGCCCGCTCAATCAGCAATCCGTCGTAGGGCTCGCGCAGACCAACCAGGGCGTCGATCCGGACAAGCACGACCGACTCACCCGCCTCGCCCCGCGCCTTGCGCATGTGGACCTGCGTGCCGACCCAGAAGAGATAGAACCCTTGGTCTCGGGCATGCGCATGTTTGCCGGCTACGCCGAGTGGGGCCCAGGCCAGCTGGAGGAGGAAATCGAGGCCGGCGAATGGTTCGTCTCCCCTGCCCTCGCCCAAGATGTTATTACGCCGGGCCCGGCCGACCTCTGGTCCGATGTTATGAAGCGCCAACCCATGCCATTGCCGCTGTATTCCACCTATCCTGTGAACGTGGAAGACAATTAATTCCTATCGCTCTGCAGGCAGTGGGCTACACTAGCCCGCATGCGTGAGGATATTGCACAAGGCGTGCGGGATACTAGGGTCGCCGCCATCGGCCTCATTCCCCTCGGCCTAGCCTTCGGCCTGCTCATGGTCCAATCCGGCTTCAGTTGGTGGTGGACGCCTATTTTCTCCACCGTCATCTACGCCGGCTCCATGGAGTTCCTCGCCATTTCCATGGTCACCGGCGGCGCCACAGCCGTGGCTTCTCTGGTCACCGGTTTCATGGTGAACTTCCGCCATATTTTCTATGGCCTCACCTTTCCCCGCCACCGCATTCACTCGCGCCTAGGCAGGGCTTATTCCACCTATGCGCTTACCGACGAAACCTATGCCATCGTCTCCTCCCTCCCCACCGATGACCGACCGACTGGGACTCGGATCCTCACCATCCAAATTTTTTGTCAAGCTCTGTGGGTAGGCGGTGGCATTGTCGGTGCTCTCGCCGGTCAGGTTATTCCCTCTTCCGTGCAGGGCATGGAATTCGCCCTAGTGGCGCTCTTTGTCGTGCTGGCGATGGACTCCTTCCGCAATAACCAGGATTTTTCTTTGCCCTTAAGCGCGGCGATGGTGGGAATCCTCGCGGCTGCCTTTGCTCCTGGACAACTCCTCATGGTGGCTCTCAGCGCCTACTTCATCTTGCTTATTATTCGGCACCTATCCCCACGCGTTGATGCCGGTTTTAGCTTGCGTAGGCGAGGCGACCTGAAGCGATTCCGGGAGGAGCGCTAAATGCCCGCTGGAGTTACCCTTGCTTCTATTGCGGCCGTCCTGGTTCCCGTCGGCCTAATTACCGCTGTACTACGCCAACTTCCTTTCTCCTTTGTGAAATGGATGAAGGAGAGTCAGTTCTTATCTTTGCTCGGCATGATGATGCCTGTCGGAGTGATGACTATTTTGGTGGTGTATACCGTCTACGGGCAGGCCGGCGCCCCCGGTGGTATCTGGGCGGCTCTCCTTGGCGTGGTGGTCACCTTCCTGTTTCACCTGTGGAAGCGGGACTCAGCGCTGTCCATCTTCGGCGGAACCGCCTTCTATATGCTCCTCGTCAACGTAGTCTTTTAGCCCTTGCGACTCTTATAGGCCGAACTTGGCGGTGGCTTCGGACCACAGGGCGTCGAACCGAGACTGGTCCACGTACTGCGCACTAATGTCCGGAAAATCATCATAGGTATCCGGGTGAGGGACAACCTCTTGCGGCTGATCTACGTTTCCCGTGGAACTAGTCGGTGTCGCTACCCCGACGATGGCATCCGAGGGATCCAGTGCAATCATGCGCGCCATGCGGCAGCTGCTTGCATCGCGCTCTTCCATTTCCGCCATGTGGATCGCTGAGCCTACGCCGGGCACGTTCAGTTCTGTTCGTACATACAGGTAGTTCGTCATGGCTTCTAAGTGTAGCTACGTGCTAGGACGCTGCGCGTAGCGGGCCGCTAGCCACGAGCACATCATCAGCTGAACCTGGTGATAAATCATCAACGGGAGGATTAGTAGGCCAAGGGATGCGCCGCCAGAAGCGAAGATTACCGACGCCATTGGCAGGCCCGTGGCTAAAGACTTTTTCGATCCACAGAACTCGATTGCAATGGTGTCGGCGCGATTGAATCCCATTTTTTGACTTGCTTTTCTGGTGAGCCACAGCATGAAGGCGACGAAGGCAGCAGCGAACACAAGTAGGAAAGCCAGATCCCACAGGGAAATAGAGGACCAAATTCCGTCCACCACCCCCTTAGAAAAAGCGGAATATACCACCATCGCGATTGAGCCGCGGTCCACGACTTTAGTGGCCTTGCTTTGCGCAACCTTCCCCACCCAGCGCCGAGTAAGCTGACCTAAAACAAATGGCGCCAACAACAGCAGGGCGATTTCGCCGAATACTGACGTATCGATGTGAACTCCTCCCCCCGTTCCCATCAGGAGCATGACGAGCAATGGAGTGATGATTACTCCCACCAAGTTTGAGGCGGAAGCCGATACGATTGCACCCGCCACGTTTCCTTTCGCGATTGAGGTGAAGGCAACCGAAGACTGCACCGTGGATGGAACCAGCGTGAGGAATAAGATACCTAAGTACATGTCGTGCGATATGACAGCGGTGAGTGGCCGCAGTGCTATGCCTATTAGCGGATAAACCACAAAGGTAAAGGCGAGAATTGTGAGGTGTAGCCGCCAGTGTTTTAGTCCGTTGAGGGCTTCTTGAGTGGAAAGCCTCGCGCCATACAAAAAGAAGAGTAGCGCGATGGCTACGTTTGTTAATTGGCCAAATATGTCGGCAAAGTTCCCACGGGCTGGTGCGATTATCGCAATGATGACCGCCAGGATAATGAGGACAATAAGCGGGTCGGGCTTCTTCAAACGCTGCAGCATGCTAAGAGTTTAAACCCGATTCGTCTTCACATGCTGCAGATACTCGGGCCAAGAAAACACAATCCGTGTAGTTTCACGTGAAACCACACGGGAAATGCACTTTAGGCCGTAGTGACGTTAGAGCCGTCTTGTTTAACTTCGTATTCTTCCAATGGATCGCGCCCCGGGCCGGAGATTACGCTTCCATCGCTGAGATTGTAGGAGGTGTTGTGTGCCGTGCAGGTTGCCGTCATGCCATCGATCTCGGTGATTGGATTGCGCTGGTGGGGACAGGTCTGGGAGTAGGCCTTAAACTCGCCTTCCTTGGGCTGGGTGAAGATCACGCCATCGACAATCTTCGCGGAGCCTATCGGAATCTCGGTCGCCGCAACTTCTGCGGACGGAGAGGAGCCACAGGCCGCGGCGTAGGCGCCTGCAAATGTGGTGGCGGTTCCAAGCAAGAACATTCGACGAGAGCACTTAATCATGTCTCTACTCTAGTCCGTTGATCTCGCGTAATGTGTTATTCCCGTTTGCCCGGTTGAAATTATAGTTTCACGTGAAACTCTGAACTTAGTCAGCCAGGAGTCCCTCCCACGTCTCCGGAGAGCCATCGGAGGTAGCGCTAAGTTCATAGGTGCCGGACTCAATTCCTAAATCATCAACGATGCTCTGTGCAGATTGCTGTTCGTGTGCTTCTGCTACGGACGTCGTTACCTTGTGGTCTTGCTCAGCGTAAGCGCCGATCACAAAAGTTGAAGCGGCGATGGCCGCCAGGGCGGTACTTTTCTTCATGCACTATATTCTGCCCTTCAGGGGGCTGGTTGCGCTTTTGCCTGCCAGGCTTCCATGGCACCTTTACGTAACCTCTATCCTCTCTCGCAGAAACAGGATAGCAAAGATAAATCAACTATTTGTTTGTGCAAGTATGGGGGCAATCAAGAAAACGGAAGATTGAGAAATTCGACAGTTACTAAAAACGCACAACGCCCGGCCCTCCTTAATACCGTCACGGTTACTAAACCTAAGTGCTTGCGGATGCTTCCTATGCACATGGGATAGCTACAAAAATTCCCCTTCTGGACGGAAGATGAATCTTTCTCCAGAAGGGGTTGGTTGCGCAGCAGTGCGTGCCTACCTGTCGGATTCGCGAGCGGCGTGACGGAGCGCGTCTACATCAACTTGGGGAGCGGATGCTGCGGTGACCTCTTCCCCACCGCAACCGTCGGAACCACAATTACAGGATTCTCCGCAACCCTCCTCATCCGCGTGTGCTTGTTCGTAGAGGAACGCGGCACGTGAGCCGAGGTTAGAACCGATGGAGAGGGCTAGAACAGCGGCCACAAAAGTAAGAACCGGGATGAGCCACATCCAGCCCTCAGCGCGGAGCGCGACGATGCCGCCAAAAACTAGGCAGACGCCGCTGAGTATCCAGAATGGGCCGGCGACGCGATGGGCATTGTCCCATGCTTCACGAGACTTGCGAATTTCCTGTAGGCGCAAGCCGATATAGCTGTTTCCAGGTAGGCGCTTGGTTGAGGCCAAGGCTCCCACGACGATAAGAAAGACGGCGAGGATTAAAAAGATGATTCCCACAGCGATCATGTACTTAGTTTAACCTTGTAGCGCCAAGATGAAAATCGTCGCTGGGGTGAGTGTTCTGACTATGCCTCCAGTCGGGTAGTATGCCTTTAAGGTCGATCGATAGATATTGAAGCGGCCGTTGCCTCTGTACCGCGCTGTTTCACTCTGGAACTTTTACCAAGGGGCGAAACACCCGATTTGATTGTAAGTACATGAATTTCAAGAAACTCTCGGAATCTCTGTTGTTCCGCATCATCGTCGCCATCATCCTTGGCGTGGTGGTGAGCCAATTCGCGCCAGAATGGTTTGGCCGCGTATTCGCCACCTTCAATGGACTCTTTAGTAACTTCCTCAATTTCTTTATTCCGGTCCTCATCTTCGCGCTTATCGCCCCGTCGATTGCTGGTCTGGGACGAGGGGCCGGAAAATGGTTGGGTATTACTGCAGGCATTGCCTACGGCTCAACGATTGTTGCGGGTCTTCTTGCCTACGTACTTGCGCACTGGCTCTACCCCACCATACTCAGTGGTCAGGATCTGATTACAAATGTCTCCGATATTGATGAGGGGGCACTCACTCCGTACTTCGAGGTGGAAATGGCGCCGCCTTTTGAGGTTATGACGGCTCTCTTGTTGTCATTCTGCATCGGTGTAGCGATGACTACAGTGAAGTCCGATACCTTGTATGCGGTCACAAAGGAATTGGAGAGCGTAGTAGTCAAGGTCATTTGGGGCTTTGTAGTGCCAATTCTGCCCTTCTATATCTTCGGCATGTTCTTGGGCTTGGGCATGAATGGCAATTTGGGCTCAGTACTCTCGGCCTTCGCGAAGGTCCTGATCCTGGCGGTTGTCATGACTCTGGTTTACCTGGTGCTCCAGTACATCATCGCTGGTGCCATCACCGGTAAGAATCCTTTCAAGGCATTGCGCAATATGGTGCCGGCATATTTCACCGCACTGGGAACCTCTTCTTCTGCCGCCACCATCCCGGTGTCTATGGAGTCCACCTTGAAGAATGGCATTTCGAAGCCGGTGGCAAGCTTCGTTATCCCACTGTGTGCGACCATTCACCTCTCTGGTTCCATGATTAAGCTGACGCTCTATGCCTTTGCGATTGTGTACATGGCGAACCTGGATATTAGTACGAGCACCGGCCTTGGTTTCATCTTCCTGTTGGGAATCATGATGATTGCGGCACCAGGTGTGCCTGGCGGCGCGGTTATGGTCGCAGCTGGACTACTGGCGGATATGATGGGCTTTGACGATGGCATGGTGGCGCTGATGATCGCGGCCTACATCGCCATTGACTCGGTCGGCACGGCTGCCAACGTTACTGGCGACGGCGCTATCGCGATGATCGTGGATAAGTTCGCGGGCTCCAAGAAGGACCACACCGAAGAGGAATCTGCAGAAGCAACCGCGTAGAGGCTTTTTATAGGGAACCCTCCTCAGCTGCCGAGAGCTGAGGAGGGTTCTTCGCGTCTTCAGGACTACTCTTGAGTCGCTGCCTTCATGCGAGTTACATACTCGGCGAGTTCCTTATGCAATGCTCTCTCGTCGGAAATGCGGCCTGGAGTTCCTTCCACTGGCCTGCCTTCCGCGTCTGTTTCACGTGAAACGTGGCGATCGATAATCTTGGTGATTGCGGATCCTGTAATGGCCCCCGCTGCCCCAGCGGCTACGGCATCGCGCACGTGTTCAGGCTCGGAAATGCCGAATCCGAGCAGTACCGGAGGTCCGTCAAACTTCTTGATGTTAGCGACGACTTCTTCGAGGCCAATTGTTTCTGATTGCTTTTCGGCACCGGTAACTCCATCTCTCGATACTGCGTAGATGTAGCCGCGTGAGCTTTGAGCGACGCCCTCGAGGGTGTGCGCAGTCGCGCGGGCCGGGGCGATAAAGATTGGGTCAATACCGGCTTTCTCTGCTGCGGTGATAAATGGAGCGCCTTCGCGCACAGGGACGTCGGGAAGCAAGATGCTGTCCGCACCCGCTTCTGCAAACTCGGCGTAGAACCGGTCGAAACCGCGAGTGAACGCCACATTGCCGTAGATGAGCATGCCGATGGGAAGCTCGGGAAATTCCGCGCGTATTGTTCGCACCTGTTCCAAGGCGGAATCTACGGTGGCGCCGCCATCGATCGCGCGAAGGTGGGAGGCCTGAATGGTGGGGCCGTCGGCCACTGGGTCAGAAAATGGAACACCGAGCTCCAATGCATCGGCTCCGGCCGCGACGACGGTTCGCACGATGGCCAGCGTGTGCTCTGGCGTGGGATCGCCCAACATGAGGAATGGGACGAAAGCACCCTCTCCCCTGTTGCGTAGTGAGCGGAATAGGTCTTCGTATCGGGTGCTCATTAGTTCTTCTCCTGGAGCTTAAATTCTGGGTGGTTCTCAAGGGTGTGGCGAACGTGGTCGATATCCTTATCGCCGCGGCCGGAAAGGGAGACCAAGATGTTGATGTCCTCATCCTTCCGCTTCAAGGCGTAGGCCAACGCGTGAGAGGATTCGAGAGCGGGAATGATGCCTTCCTTAGTGGAAAGAAGCTGGAATGCTTCCAGTGCTTCGACGTCAGTAATGCCGACATAGTGCGCGCGGCCACTGGCGTGTAAGTGCGCGTGCTGTGGTCCTACACCTGGGTAGTCGAGTCCGGCGGAAATAGAATAGGATTCTTCCACTTGGCCGTCCGCGTTGCGCATGAGGTAGCTGCGCGCGCCGTGGAGGATGCCAACCGTACCGTTGTTGATGGTGGCACCGTGCTTGCCGGAGTCTAGACCTTCGCCGCCAGGTTCGGCGCCGACGAGTTCCACTTCCTCTTCCTCAATGAAGTCTGCGAACATGCCGATTGCATTGGAGCCGCCTCCGACACACGCTACGACTACATCCGGTAGCCCACCGGTGCGCTCAAGCATTTGCGCTTTAGCCTCTTCGGAGATGACCTTGTGGAACTCTCGGACGATGGTTGGGAATGGATGAGGTCCGGCCGCGGTACCGAGGAGATAGTGGGATTCATGGAAAGTGGCGGTCCAATCACGGAGGGCTTCATTCACCGCGTCCTTAAGAGTTCCGGATCCGGTGTCGACGGCGACGACCTTCGCTCCCATCAGCTCCATACGGAATACGTTTGGCTGCTGTCGGGCCACATCTTTCGCACCCATGTAGATCACACACTCGAGATCCAGCAATGCGCACGCAAGTGCAGTAGCGGTGCCGTGCTGGCCCGCTCCGGTCTCCGCAATAATGCGTGTCTTCCCCATCCGCTTTGCTAGCAGTGCCTGACCAAGGACCTGGTTCGTCTTGTGTGCCCCACCGTGTACGAGGTCCTCACGCTTGAGGAAAATGCGCGCTTTACCCCCGAGGTTCTTCGCCTCTGTAATTGGTGTGGGACGGCCGAGATAATCACGCAATAGCGTGCTTAGCTCTTTGCGAAATGCGGGGTCGTTTTGTGCGTCGACAAAGGCCTCCTCAAGTTGGTCGAGCGCCGGGATGAGGGATTCGGGGACGAACTGTCCGCCGAATTCGCCAAAGTATGCCGGAAGGAGCGTTTCACGTGAAACTGTCATCGTTCTCTTCTTTCTATGGGTGTGTGTAGTTCCGGATGGTGCTAAAGGCTTGGGCGATCAGTGAGGAGTCCTTGCGCCCAGGTGCATATTCCAGACCTGAATTGAGGTCGAGTCCCGCCGTGCCGATTGACAGTGCCTCTTCGAGGTTGTCAAGCCGGAGCCCTCCGGCGAGGAGGGATTTCTCCTTCACTTCATCGGGGATCGTCCGCCATTCAAAAGTGGTTCCCGTCCCTCCACTGCCGGAGTCGAGGACGAGGGCCTCTACTTCTGGTACTAGGTCCGGCGTTAAGGCAGCGAATTCAGAGTTATTCATGTCGATGGCTCGCCAAAGGTGAAGACCGTCAGCGACGCCCCGAACATCGTGAAGGAATTCCAGCTCTGCTTCCCTACTCCCTTGGAATGGGGCGTGAAGCTGGAGAACTTTGAGGCCGGGGATCCTGGCTAGGCTTCCTAGCGTCTCCAAATCCGTAGACCGCGTCACGGCTACGTACTCCAACTCTGGTTCCGCGGAGATAATGCTTTGTGCGGTTTCACGTGAAACATTGCGGGGCGAATTCGGCGCGAAGATGAGTCCCCCGTATCGGGCTCCAGCAGCGCGCGCTGCTTGTGCGGAGGAGGCGGTGGTAAGGCCGCATACTTTGTTGGCACCATAGACGAGGTCGCGCGCCGCCCGATCGATGTCCTCCTGGGAGGTGAGCTGGGAGCCTACAAGGAAGGCGTGCGCGTGGGCTCCTAACCGGCGGACGGTGGCATTATCGCGGATTCCAGATTCGGAAACGATCACCTTTCCGTCTGGAACATGGCGGGCTAGGCGTTCGGTGCGGCCTAGATCAATGCTGAGATCGTGGAGATTGCGGTTGTTGATGCCGATGATATCCACGCCAAAATTCACCGCGCGATCCACCTCGTCCTCGGTGATGGCTTCGGTCAAGACGTCTAGGCCGAGTTTGTCTGCCAGTGCCTTGAGCTCACCGTAGGTGTCATCGTCCACGATAGACATCATGAGCAAGATGGCATCGGCGCCGTAGTAACGCGCGGCATAGACCTGGATGGGATCGACAATAAAGTCCTTGCACAGCACCGGCACATGCGTTGATAGCGCGACGGTCTGCAAGTGGTCGTAGTCGCCGCCAAACCGATCGGGCTCACACAACACCGAGATGGCGGAGGCGTAACGGGAGTAGATCCGGGCGATATCACCGGGCCGATAGTCTTCACGGATCATGCCGAGGGACGGCGAGGCGGACTTGCACTCCATGATGAAGCGGTTGGTGCCACGGAGGGCGTCGGCAAGCGAACGCTCCGAACGTGGCACGCTAGCTAAGTCCACGTGGGATAGCCGCTCCCGGAGTGCGGGCAGGTGAGTGCGGCGCGGGGCGACGATCTTCTCGAGCACCGTAGGCAAAGTATTCTCCGACATTAGCTCTCCTCCCCTACGGCATAGTTGGTGTTCTCGTGGAGTGCGAGCCAATCTTCAACAGTGCCGCTGCTAATCAGTTCCTTCGCGTGAGTGACTCCCGCCGCGATAGTTTCCGTGGTCCCGTTGAGGTAAAACATCGCGCCGGCGGTGGCGGCAATGGCGTCACAATGGGCGGGCTCGCCACGGCCGGCAAAGACAGCACGAAGGGCTTGGGCATTGGCGGCGCCGTCGCCGCCGGCTAGGTCCGCTAGTTCGTGGCGCTTGATGCCGAGGTCTTCTGGAGTAAGCTCATAAGAGACAATCTCGCCGTCGTTGAGCTCCCAGGCCTGTGTCGTGCCGTGGGTAGCGATCTCATCCGTGCCAGCGCCATGGACGACCAAGGCGCGCTTTCGGCCGAGTTCTCGGAAGACTTCCGCGATGAGTTGGCCTTGGGCTGGGTTGGCGATGCCCATGATTTGGAGAGAGGGGCGTCCTGGGGACAGGAGCGGTCCTAGCGTATTGAAGATGGTGGGGATACCTAGCGCCTTGCGCACTGGTTGTACGTGGGCGACTGCTGGGTTGTAGGCCGGGGCGAATAGGAAGGTGAAGTTGGAAGCGTTAAATTGGCGCACTGCTCGGGCGGTGTCTAGGTCCAGTGGGATATTCATGGCTTCGAGAACATCGGCCGATCCGGACTTGGAAGAGACCGAACGGTTGCCATGCTTGATCATCTTCACTCCCCCGGCGGCGGCAACGAGGGAGGCTCCCGTAGTGATATTGATGGTATTCGCGCCATCGCCACCAGTGCCGGCCGAATCCATGAGTCCTTCTCCGGTGATGGGGAATGGATAGCCCACCTTCAAAAATGCTTTGGCCGCGCCGGCAATGTCTGCGAAGGTCTCGCTGCGGGTGCGGATATGGGTAAGCAGCGCCGCGATATGAATATCGTCGTAGTCGCCCACGGCCAAGGGGGTAAATACCTCCATGGCTTCTTCGATGGTGGGCTGCGGGTTATTCAGGAAGGCTTGCAAGGTACGCAGGGGGTGGTGGTTCATTTTTAGTTCTCCGTATCCATAGTGGTGTGCGTATATAATTGATGAATGCAACGCTCGAGCATGAGGGGGCCGCGGGGCGTGAGGATGGACTCGGGGTGGAACTGGACGCCGAGGGCGCTACCGTCATCCGTTTCGGCCGCCATGGCTACCTCTCCGATGTCCGTGGACGTACGCGCGAGACAACGCATCCCCTGAGGGAGGTCCGCGCATCCAAGGGAGTGATAGCGCGCCACCGGAACTTGCGTACCGAGGTGACCCGGTTGGTCCGGCTCGGTATCAGTGGCAAGGTCCTGAAAGACGGGGTGCGTTACCCCGGCCTCGGTAAGAGTCATCGGGACGGATTTCCCGTGTACGGGCCCGCACGGTTCGACCGCGCCGCCGTGGTGCTCGAGTAGCGCTTGGAAGCCGAGGCACACGCCGAGGATGGGGATGGTGCCTAGGGTGGCGTCGATAAGCTCCATCATGCAGCCGGCGTCCCGTGGATGGCCGGGGCCCGGGGAAAGCACAATAATGTCGGGCTGCGCGCGCAGCACGTCGTGCACCGCTACGGTATTTCGAAAAACGGTGGTATCGAACCCAGCGAGGGCATCGACGAGGTTGTAGACAAAAGAATCGTGGTTATCCAGAAGGACAATATGCGGCGAGCTCATCGCTGTACCTCCAATTCGGCTCCGTGTGCCATGGCGATGGCATGGAGGACGGCGTAGGCCTTATGCACCGTTTCATCGGCCTCGGCTTGCGGCACTGAATCCTTGACCACGCCGGCGCCGGCCTGCACCACTGCGGTGCCGTCCTGGACGTAGGCCGAGCGGATGACGATGCAGTTATCCATGGCTCCATCGCCGCGCAGGTATCCCACCGCCCTGCCATAGGAGCCGCGGCGCTTTCCTTCCGTGCGGCGTATCAGTTCGGTGGCGCGAAGTTTGGGCGCTCCCGTAAGCGTTCCCATGTTCATGCACGCGCGGTAGGCATCGAGCGCATCGAAGTCCGGGTGGAGCGTCGCCGTGACGCGGGAGACTAGGTGCATGACCCGTGAGTAGCGGTCAACGTGCAGGAGTTCTGCCACTTGCCGGCTGCGGGGCACGGCCACGCGAGCGAGGTCATTGCGTGCTAAGTCCACCAGCATTGTGTGCTCCGCAATCTCTTTCTGGTCTGTACGCATTTCTAGCTCGTTGCGAATATCTAGTTCATGGTTGATGCTGCCATCCGGGTTGAGCCCGCGTGGCCGAGTTCCGGCGATGGGATAGAGCTGAATCTGCCTATCTTCTGGCGTGAATTTGAGATTTGATTCTGGCGAGGCGCCGAAGAGCTCATAGGCGGCACCGCGGACGTAGAACATATAGGGCGAGGGGTTAGTCTCGCGCAGCGCCCGGTAGGCAGCCAGGGCGTTGGGGCATTCCACGGTGAAGGCGCGCGCGGGCACTACTTGGTAGATATCGCCGGCGTGAATATTGCCTTTAAGCTTGTCGACGTCCGCCCGAAACCCCGCATCATTCACATCGGCCACCGCCCGGATCCTTTCCCTTTGCGGCGCCGTGGGACGAGCAGCCACCGGCAGTAAGGCAAGAGAATCCAACTCTTCCCGCAGGCGCTTGTCGTCGATGTCCCAGCCTTCTAGGTGTGCAGTTCCTTGTAGGTGGTCCACTGCGAGGACCGTTTGGGCTACCAAGAATTCAAAGTCCGGGTAGGTGTTGGCCCCGGGCTCAACCTCGGGCAGTTCTTCAAAAGTAGCGAGGTAGTCATAAGCGAATCCGCCCCCAAGGAACGGCAATAAAGGAGAGGAATAGTTGGCTTCTAATTGCAGGAACCGCAGAATATCAGCGGTAGATTCGGCAAGAAGCCGCTCCCGCTCGTCGGGGTGTGTGGACAGCGAGAACTCGAAAGCCGCGGTGGTAGTTTCACGTGAAACTAAGCGATGGTGGAACCGCTCCTCCAGGGAAGGAAGGAGCGACTCCCCCGCTTCCGTGAGAGCGCGTACCTCGACCCTCTGGCCGTGGCACGTTACTTTCAGGGCCGCCTTGAGTACGGCGAGGCAATTGAGATTCTTCTTCGTCTCAATGTCCGCGCTCTCGAGCAATAGAGAGTCGTGCGGTTGTGCGAGGGCGTCAAAGATTGCGGCCGCATCGCTGCCGTAGGAGATATCGCGAGTAGCGGTGTGTGGCATTGCAGTGCCCTTTCGGTGGGTGTGGGGAACGGGGAAACGGATAATGGGCTTCCGCGAGCAGAGGCACTAAAACGCCAAAAGGCCCGCAGAATGCGAGCCTAAAAATGGGAGGTGGAATAAGGCCCGCGGGTTACGCGCGCCACCACCAAGCAGTAGTCATCTTCTTCATGTCGGTCATACTAACCTATATTTCTATAGCTTGGAAGGTAATTGATAAAAATATTCGCCCACTCCCCTATGTTGCCGTGCCTGGCGCAGGACCAAGAAGACCGAATATCGATTCGCGGTACTGTGGGGTGCATTCACGCAATGGAGAAAGGTGATGAATATGAGCATCGATCAGAAGGAACTACTAGCGAAGGTCCCCACCCAGCTATTGATTGGCGGACAGTGGCGCGACGCGTCTTCCAGCGAGACCTTTGACGTAGAAAATCCGGCAACGGGCGCGACCATCGCCACGCTGTCGTCGGCGAATTCTGATGATGCGGTGGCTGCCCTCGATGCTGCCTGTGCGGTACAAGATGAGTGGGCGCGCACCACCCCGCGCGAGCGCGCCGATATTCTCCGCCGCGCCTTTGAGTTGTTACACGAGCGCGCCGATGAATTCGCCACCCTAATGACCCTTGAAATGGGAAAGCCTTTTGCTGAGTCCCAAGGTGAGGTCACCTATGGTGCGGAATATTTGCGGTGGTTTAGTGAGGAAGCCACGCGCGATTATGGCCGCTACTCCCCTGTCCCAGAAGGCACCTTGCGCATGGTTACCCGCCGCAAGCCCGTGGGTCCGTGCCTGTTGATTACTCCGTGGAACTTCCCCCTCGCCATGGCCACCCGAAAGGTTGCCCCAGCCGTTGCAGCGGGCTGCACCATGGTCCTGAAGCCGGCCAAGCTGACGCCGCTCACCGCGCAGTACTTCGCGCAAACCATGCTCGATGCCGGCCTGCCACAGGGTGTGCTCAATGTTGTCTCCGGCAGCTCCGCTTCGGCGATTTCGGAGCCCTTGCTTGCCGACGCCCGCTTGCGCAAGCTCTCCTTCACCGGTTCTACTCCAGTGGGCAAAACCCTTCTCAAGGGTGCCGCGGATAATGTCTTGCGCACCTCTATGGAGCTAGGCGGTAATGCACCGTTCATTGTTTTCGAGGATGCGGATATCGACCAAGCGGTTGCGGGAGCCATGGGCGCGAAGATGCGCAATATTGGCGAGGCTTGCACCGCGGCCAACCGCTTCGTGGTGCACGAGTCCGTGGCGGAAGAGTTTACGCAGAAGCTGGCAGCAGAGTTTGAGAAGCTCGTCGTCGGCAATGGCATGGACGAAGGCGTGACGTGTGGTCCGCTGATTGAGGCTAAGGCGCTCGACAATGTCGCCTCCCTGGTTGAGGATGCGGTGGACAAGGGTGCGACCGTTGTCACCGGTGGCACCCGCGGCGAGGGCGCGGGCCACTTCTATGCGCCCACAATCCTGAGCAATGTTTCACGTGAAACTCGCGTGGCTCAGGAAGAAATTTTTGGACCGGTCGCGCCCATCCTTACCTTCAAGGATGAATCGGAAGCGCTAGAGATTGCGAACGATACGGAGTACGGACTTGCCTCCTATGTATATACGGAGGATTCCGATCGCCTCTGGCGCGTTGCCGACGGCCTCGAGTTTGGCTTGATGGGATTCAATGCCGGTGTCATCTCCAATGCCGCTGCCCCATTCGGTGGCGTCAAGCAATCTGGTTTAGGACGCGAAGGCGGCGCCGAAGGTATTGAGGAATATACCTCGGTGCAGTACTTGGGCATCCGTGATCCTTATGCCGGCGCCTAGGATTCAAGAACTTTTCTTAAGCGTGAATAAGTCAACGCTACCTACCCAGTGCGGAGCATTTTTCCAGTTCAAGGGGTAGCGGTTGCCGATAGCCGCCCGTCTACGGGCGGCTTCGATAGGGGCCTGGAAAGTTTTTCAATTAACCTTTGTAGCCTGCGGGGCGTATAGTGCCTCTCCGTATAATCCAATTTCTATTTCCTTCGTCTGCGATGCGCGGCCTTATGGCCAGCGCGTGGAGAGGGAATTTTCTTTTTGTTATTTGGAGTGAGTAAATGACGCCTACAGAACCTACAGAACCTTCAGCGGCTAAGCCGCAGCTGATTACGCCTACGTTTGTCCTCGCGTGGGTGGCTAATTTTTGTCAGTTCTTGGTCTTTTACCTGTTCGTAACCACCATGGCCCTCTACGCGGTAGAGAGTTTCGGGGCATCGGATACCGTGGGCGGTTTCGCCTCCAGTGCCTTTGTTCTGGGCGCGACGTGCATGCGCGTGTTCTCCGGCTGGATCGTGGACCGCGTGGGCCACAAGAAGGCGGCCTTGACCTCCCTGGCCTTCGTCACACTTGTAGCTGTGGCGTACTTTTTTGCGCATAATGTTGCGGTCTTGATTATCGTGCGAATGGTGCACGGCGCGGCCTATGCCTTGACCTCCACCGCACTTATGGCGGTGGCGCAGTCCGTTATCCCACACGAACGCCGTGCGGAAGGCACCGGATACTTCGCCCTGGGTACTACCCTGGCAACCGCGTTTGGTCCAGCTATCGGCCTGCTATTGGCTAATAACATCGGCTACACCACGCTTTTTGCTGTCGCCCTTGGTGCAAATATTGTTTCCCTGATCCTGGCCTTGGTGCTGCGCTATCCGGCCGAGGTTTCCTCCGAAAAGCCGGCCTTTAGTCTGCGCAATGCCGTGCACCCCAACGTGGTTCCTATCGGTCTATTCATGCTCCTAGTCGGCATCGCCTACTCCGGCGTGGTGACCTACCTCAACGCCTACGCCCGCAAGGAAGACCTGGCCACCGGCGCAGGGCTCTTCTTTATCGGCTATGCGGTCACGATGCTCATCATGCGCTTCTTCTTGGGCCGTATCCAGGACCATAAGGGTGATAATGCCGTAATGTACCTCGGCTTGGCCGCCTTTGTCGTGGCCCTGCTGATCATGGGCTTCCCCACCAATGACGTCATGCTGGTGGTCGCGGGCGCCTGCACCGGCTTGGGTTTCGGCACCCTCAGCCCCGCCTGCCAAGCCATCTCCGTGCGCTCGGTGTCTGCCGCGCAGTTGGGCGCCGGTATCTCCACCATGTTCCTGCTCATGGACCTCGGCATTGGCCTGGCCCCGTTTGGCTTGGGCCCCATCGTTGCGGCAACTGGCTTTGACACGATGTATCTCATTCTCGCGGGTCTCGTGGTCATCGCCGCTATCTACTACTTCTTTGTGCACGGCCGCTTCCCTAAGGCGAAGGGGCACCATCTGAGCTTTGAAGCGGGCAAGTAACACAGCCACTTCCCCTCCTTCGCACTCAGCATGAAAAGCACGCCAGCGCTAAGCGCTGGCGTGCTTTTGTTTTGTCCGCACAACGGGCAAAAAGAGTGTGCTGGCCTCGCCGGTAAGCTAAAGGCGCTGACACAGCCTGCGGTTCCGGAAGTAGAGTATGCGTCGACATCCGCTGCGCATGGATGTGTTAATTAGCGGTCCCGTTGCCTACTGGATGTTTCGGCTTATCGAGTGCGGGCGGAACGACGGGCATTGATGAGCTCGACATAGCGGGCTAAGAGCGCTTGTGTAACTAGGTTCGAAGCGAGTTCTGTTGGTGTGCGGGCAGGCAGCCAGCATCGATAACGCGCCGGGCGAGGGCGCGGTCTCCCATCTTGGCGGCAAAGGCCATGCGCATGGTGATGCCGTGGCTGGGCGGGGTCTCCAGCTCAATGGCGTCGCCGGGGCGAATGCGGCCGGGGGAAATGATGCGCAGGTAGGTGCCGCAGCCGCCACGCGCGGTCCAGCGCTTGAGCCAGCCGCGCTCCCCTAGCCAGCCGGCGAAGGTGGCACACGGTTGGCGGGGCACGGATACCTCAAGCACGGCGGTGCCAATGCACACGCGCTGATTGATGAGCAGAGCAGACAGATCGATGCCCTGCGTGGTGAGATTTTCGCCAAAGCCGCCGGAGGCCAGCGGGCGGGAAAGTTCGGATTGCCAGTAATCCAGTTCCTCACGGGAGTAGGCATAGACGGCCTTATCGTTGCCGCCGTGATGTTGGGTGTCACCAATTATATCGCCGCGCACGCCGGACCCATCGCCATAATGGGGTCCGGGTGCTGCCAGATCGATAAAGTCTTGCGGCTTTTTGTCGATGCCCGAGAACTCATGCCGCCCGCTCGGGTCCGGCCGGCGGACGGCGACATTGGTGGAGACGACCTGCATGCCTGTCACCCTAGCTGAGCGTGAGCGCCTCCGCGGTGAGAATATCGCGGTAGAAAAGCTGCGGGGCGAGGGAGACGGCCTCGGCGAGCTGCGGGAGGGCGTCGTCAAGCGTGGCGGCGAAAGCAGGGTCCGCCAGCTTGCCATTGGCCACACCGCGCGCCGTGATGGCAAAGACATAGGAAATAAACGGCATCCACGCGGAATCACCGAGCTCCGAATTGCCATCGCCAAAGGCGTCCAGCGCGAGCAGGGTATGTAGGACGGACTTATCGACGCCCAGCTGTTGCAGCGTCACCCGCAGCTGCATTGCGGTGCTACGCAGATTGGAAATGGTGCCCAGGCGGGTGAGTGCAAGGTCATTGGCAAAGCACTCGCGCAGTGCGGCGATGCGGTGGGCATCATCGCAGAGCTGGTCGCTGTCCGTTGCCGGCGTAGGTGCCTCGCCCGTGGCGCTCATCAACAGCATGGGGCGGGTGACATCGTCGACTCCGGTGGACGGCACGCGCGCGAGGGAGGCGGAGCCGTGGGCTTCGACATAGTCATAGGCGGCGTCGGCAAGCGCGGCCAACAGCGAGGAAGGCTCGCCGGCCGGCTCCTCGCGGCGGAAGGTGCGGGAGACCAGGCCGGTGCGGACAAAGGCGCGCATGCGCTGCCCCGGCTCAAAGTCCGCGGCCATAAGGGCATCCATGCTGGCGCGCGGATCGGCCTCAATCTCCTTGATGATTCCCTCGAAGGTTTCCTTGGCCTTGGGCGCGAGGCGGCGCATGGCCGCGTAGGTAGGCCACAGGCCCTCGGTGTTTTCGGTTTCACCGTCGTGGAAGATGATGAGTGCGCTCGCCGGCGGGTACTGCGGCGCGGCCAAGTCGCTGGCCGGCTCATCCTCGCGGAAGTCCACGATGAGGTGGCCGGCGTCCAGCAGCTCCTCGGGCAGCTCAAAGCCTTCCTCAGTGGGCTCCAGCGGCAGCGGCTCACCTGCAGGATTGCCCAGCGGCCACGCCCAAGCCAATAGCTCTACCTCTTCCTCGTGTGCCTGCTCGGGGATGAGGATGCCGTCCTCAATGGTTGCGCGGGCGACCAACGGTGCCTTGCGCACGGTGGCGATGGCGGCATAAATGAGGTCGCTGGCCGCGGTGGCCTCATATTCCATGACGCGACGCTCAAAGCTGCGCTTTTGGTGCGCTGCGCGCTCCTTTTCCGGCAGTCCTTCGAGGTATTCCTCATAGGACAACGTGGACCACAGGAGGTAGAGCTCCAGCGAGGTCTTCTTCGTCAGCGCCGACTTCAGCGCGCGGTTTGGTACGGACAGGCTGGTGGCGGCCTCCGTAGAGCCATTGGCGGTGACCAGGTCCCTAATCTTCTGGTTCTTGTCAATGACCACGAACTTTGCCAGCGGCAGTGGCTCCGGTGAGTGGATGGTAAAAAGTGCATCCGCATCGAGCTGGTCCGCCAGGATGACCTGCTTATCCAGGTAATCCACGGGCTCGGCCGCGGTGCGCTTCACGCGAGTACGAATCGTCGCCGGTTCCACCTGGAAGGTCAGCTCATAGCCGGCCTCACTGCCGACGGTCTCCTCGCGCACGCTTTCGTCCTCGCCAAAGACGCGCTGGCCCTTTTCCATCTGGATAGCCTTGCCCGGCGCAGAAGCCAAGGCATAGCTAAACGGCGAAAGGTTGCCCAGGGCATCGATAAAGCGGAAGTTGGTGCCGCGCGGGCCCTCGTTCTTGGCACGCATGTGCAGCGACTCCGCAAAATTGAGGTACTGGATATCCACCAGTTCCTCGTCCTTGTACAGGGTGAAGCGGTAGCGGCCTACCCAGGGATCCTCGAAGGCGTCTGCGGGAAGCACCTCGTGAATACCCTCCGGCAGCTCGTCCTCCAGCACGGCCTCCTCTTCCCCACCAATGGGGACATAGGCCAGCTCCATGCTGAGTTCCGTATTGGCGATGACCCGCGGGGACTGGGTATAGACCAGTTCGCCATCGAGGCCATGGGCATTGGGTAGCGTCTTGACGGCCATGTCCCAGGCAAAATCAGGGCTGCCGGACACCTTGATGGTCGCGGATTCTTGGCGCGGAACCTCCACGGTGAAAGACTGGCTGACCTCTATTGGGGTGATGGTCCAGCCCTCCCATGCGCCGTGGGGACGGGACTCGCCGACCTTGGCCTTGGCCAGCTCCGTGCCGGCCGGGGCGATAAAGGTATAAGAACCCTTAGCCACCGCGGTGGTGGTATCGATTGGGCGATGGGTGGAATCGAGCAGCAATCCGCCATTGGCCACGCCGGCGAATTCCACGGTGTGCTCCTCAAAGGAGACGCTGAGGTGGCTAAAGGCACGCGGCATGCTGATCCACAAGCCGGGCTCTTCGCCCTCAACGTAGTAGAACTTGCGGGTGTCCTCGCTGCCGTCGAGCAGCTGTGCGGTCACGGTCCACTGGGGATCTTCTGGCTCATAACCTGCGGTTACGGCCGGTAGGTACAGCTCCAATGTGTCGGTAGCTGGAGAGAGGCGCAGGTGCGGGATCCCCTGAAATACCGCTGCGTCTGCAAAAGATGATAGCTGGCTGCGAAACTTCTCCTGGCTCATTTACTCCAGCCTAGAACATTTTCATGCAGATCTGCATTTTGGCTGCGAGCGGCGGAAATGACGCGAAAACCGGGGGCGATTACGGCGGGGATTTTGGGTGTGCGTGCCCTGCGGAACGCGGAAAGCGTAGTGAACTACCCCGCTCCGGGATGCGGCTATTACACTGTGTGATTATGACTACCCAGAGCGATTCCACTTCGTACCGCTATACCCCGGAGCTGGCGAACCAGATCGAGAAGACCTGGCAGCAGTACTGGAAAGACAATGGCACCTTTAATGCCCCGAACCCGGTAGGCGAGCTCGCCACCGATGCGGGCGAGTTGCCTAAGGAAAAGCTCAATGTGCAGGATATGTTCCCCTACCCTTCCGGTGCGGGCCTGCACGTGGGACACCCACTGGGATATATCGCCACCGATACTTACGCCCGCTATAACCGCATGCTGGGCAAGAACGTGCTGCACACCTTGGGCTACGACGCCTTCGGCCTGCCGGCCGAGCAGTACGCCATCCAGACCGGTACCCACCCGCGCACCACCACTGAGGCGAATATTGAAAACATGCGCCGCCAGCTGGGCATGTTGGGCCTGGGCCATGATCCGCGCCGCTCCGTGGAATCAACCGATCCGGAGTTCTTCAAGTGGACGCAGTGGATTTTCCTGCAGATTTATAACTCTTGGTTCGATGAGGAGCAGCAGAAGGCGCGCCCGATTGCAGAGCTCATCAAGGAGCTAGAGGCCAATAAGCGCACCACTAAGGACGGCCGCTACTACGAGGACCTCACCGAAGAGGAAAAGGCCGCGGCCATCGATGAATTCCGCCTAGTCTACCTGTCTAATTCCACGGTGAACTGGTGCCCGGGCTTGGGTACCGTGCTGGCAAACGAGGAGGTCACCGCTGAGGGTAAGTCCGAGCGCGGCAATTTCCCCGTCTTCCGCAAGAACCTCTCGCAGTGGATGATGCGCATTACCGCCTACTCCGATCGCTTGCTGGATGACCTGGAGCTTTTGGATTGGCCGGACAAGGTGAAGTCCATGCAGCGCAATTGGATCGGCCGTTCCCGCGGCGCAGAGGTTTCCTTCCCTGCCGAGGGCTACGAGATCGAGGTCTTTACCACCCGCCCGGATACCCTCTTCGGTGCCGAGTACGTGGTGCTGGCCCCAGAGCATGAGCTTGTCGACGCCCTCCTCTCCCCC
This sequence comes from Corynebacterium tuberculostearicum, assembly GCF_032821615.1. Lineage (GTDB taxonomy): Bacteria > Actinomycetota > Actinomycetes > Mycobacteriales > Mycobacteriaceae > Corynebacterium > Corynebacterium tuberculostearicum_H. The sequence goes on from NZ_JAVBIF010000015.1 coordinate 29,202, forward strand.
ATCCCTTATGACGATGACGTGGATGAGCGTTGGACCTATGGCCACGATGATCCGAAGGAGGCTGTGGAGTCCTACCGCACCGATATTGCCGCCAAGTCCGACTTGGAGCGCCAGGAGAACAAGGAAAAGACCGGCGTCTTCCTGGGTACTTATGCCACCAACCCGGTCTCTGGCAAGAAGGTCCCGATCTTCATCGCGGACTATGTGCTGACCGGCTACGGCACTGGCGCCATCATGGCAGTTCCGGCGCACGACACCCGTGACTACGAGTTCGCCCAGGCTTTCGGCCTACCAATTACGGAGGTTGTCTCTGGCGGAAACGTGGAGGAAGAAGCCTGGACCGAAGACGGCGCGCTGGTTAATTCCTCGAACGGCAAGGGCCTGGATCTCAACGGCCTGAACAAGGCCGAGGCCATTGCCGCGGCCATCGAATGGCTGGAAAAGGACGGCTCCGGCCGCGAAAAGGTGCAGTACAAACTGCGCGATTGGCTCTTCGCCCGCCAGCGTTACTGGGGCGAGCCCTTCCCCATCGTCTACGACAAGGACGGTTTTGCCCACGCTCTGCCGGAATCCATGCTGCCGGTAGAGCTGCCAGAGGTGGAAGACTATAAGCCCGTTTCCTTTGATCCAGAGGACAAGGATTCCGAGCCACAACCACCGCTGGCAAAGGTGCGCGATTGGGTCGAGGTAGAGCTCGATTTGGGCGATGGCCCACAGACCTATTTCCGCGATACCAACGTTATGCCGCAGTGGGCGGGTTCTTCTTGGTACCAGCTGCGCTATATCGATCCCCGCAATAATGAGGCATTCTGCGATATCGAGAACGAGCGCTACTGGACCGGCCCGCGTCCAGAGCAGCATGGCCCGCAGGACCCGGGCGGCGTGGACCTCTACGTCGGCGGCGTTGAGCACGCGGTGCTGCATCTGCTCTACTCCCGCTTCTGGCATAAGGTGCTCTTTGACTTGGGCTTTGTTAGCTCCCAAGAGCCTTACCGCCGCCTGTACAACCAGGGTTATATCCAGGCCTATGCCTACACGGATTCCCGCGGCGTGTACGTTCCGGCCGCTGAAGTAGAGGAAAAGGACGGCAAGTTCTACTACAACGGCGAAGAGGTCAATCAGGAGTACGGCAAGATGGGCAAGTCCCTCAAGAATGCCGTGGCTCCGGACGATATTTGCCGCGACTTCGGTGCCGATACCCTGCGCGTTTACGAGATGTCCATGGGTCCGCTGGATACGTCTCGCCCGTGGGCTACCAAGGATGTCGTAGGCTCCCAGCGCTTCTTGCAGCGCCTGTGGCGCCTAGCCGTCAACGAGGACACCGGTGAGCTGGCCACTACCGACGCCGCCTTGAGCGAGGATGACCTCAAGCAGCTCCACCGCACCATCGCAGGCGTGCGCGATGATTACGAGAACCTGCGGCTCAATACCGTGGTGGCCAAGCTCATCGAGTACGTCAACTACCTGACCAAGACCTACCGCACCGAGGCCCCGCGCGCCGCCGTGGAGCCGATCGCACAGTTGGTCTCCCCCATTGCCCCGCATATCGCGGAGGAACTGTGGCAGCGCTTTGGTCATGACGAGACCATCACCTATCAGCCCTTCCCCACTTTTGAGGAAAAGTACCTGGTAGACGACGAAATCGAGGTGCCGGTTCAGATCAATGGCAAGGTTAAGGCCCGGATCAACGTGGCCGCTGATGCGAACCAGGATGCGGTCTTCGATGTTGCCCTCGCCGACGCGAAGATTGCTGATTTGACCAGCGGAAAGGACGTGGTGAAGAAGATCTACGTTCCGGGCCGCATGGTCAACCTCGTGGTCAAGTAGTTACTCGTCCCAAAATTCCGTGGCGCACAGCGCAATGCCGTGTGCCCGGATCCCCTGGCCGACCTCCAGCTTCTCGTTCACGATGAGCGGGAGGCCGTCGAGGTCGCATACCCAAAACTCCCCCAAGCCCAGCTCATTGCTGTGCTTGGCGACGCCCCCGATAGTCCCCGCTACCTCTACCTGCGGGTTAAGCATGCTGGGCTTGAAGTTCCGGTAGAAGCGCTCGGTAGCGGGCGAAGTTAAGGAAAACTCTTCCGGTTCCCCTACCTGGTAATTCAAAGCCACAACCGCCGGCCGCACCTGTCCCTGGAGCTTTTCTCCTCCGACTGGGTTGCCTGCCGGCAGGGCAAAGGGCGCATCCGCCAGCGCCGCGAACTTAAGATCACCAGTTTCCACAATGCCGATATAGGGCGTTGCGCGATATATCGTGCCCGGTGCCTCTTCCCCACCCCGGTAGGAGGGAACTGCGGCCCACTCCCCTTCGTACTCCATACCTGTAACCGCCATGCCAGACGGGTCGGCGTGGAATAGCACTCGATCAAATCCGGGCGCCTCCCACATGTCGTGGTCGGTAGGCAGCTCCGCAATGAGTTCTTGCATATCCGCGAAGTCGAAACCGCACGTGCTAAATAGCTTATCCATGCTTGCCATTCTAAACGCTGCGGTCTTCTCTGCCGGAGCGGTCATTGCGTTCGCACTCGCATCCTTGTCGCGAGTATTTGCTTCACTATTTAATTTTCACGTCAAGAACATATCTACTCAAACAATGGTGAGTTTCAGCAGATAGGTATTCAAAAGGAAAATTAAAGTGCTTTTGGTGGAAAAGGTATTGGTTTGTGAAATTGTGGTTCTCGTAGACCCACATCTCTGTGCAGTAGTGGGAGTTGGTGTATCAACTCAACGCAGGCCAATGAGTTGCTAGATCAACTGTGCAGTATAGACTTGTGAAAGAAGGAGAACCAAAGGAGGAATGCGATGCGCGTGGAGCAGAGTGCAGCGTGGGGTGACTTTGTCGCCATGCAGGAAGCGCTCCACGCGCGGCTTTCTGGAGAGCTGCAGAGTGGCTCTAGTTTGAGCGAGGCGGACTACGCGGTCTTGGCGGTCCTGTATCGTCGGCGCCAGATTTCTACACGCCCGCATGAACTGGCGGCGGAACTCCGGTGGGAGAAGTCGCGGCTGCATCGGCAGTTAGTGCGCATGGAGTCCCGAAAGTTGGTTTCCAGGCGCGAGGCACCGGAGTTAGGAACCCGTGCAGTTGAAGTCACTGTGACGGAAAAGGGCAGCGCCGCTTTCAGTGCAGCGATTGCGCGACATACCGCCGCAGTCGAGGAAATCGTGGTGGGCACCCTTAGTGATGAAGACCTACAAACGTTGGGCAGGATTTCCCGCACGTTGCTACGCGGGGTAGTCCAAGAGGAGAAGTCGGAAAGCTAGCGCTCGGCTGGTAAACCGTGCATACAAAAAGGCACCCGCCGAAATGGCGGGTGCCGCGAAAGATTGTCTAGGAGTGGTCTAGGAAATCTTGAGGACGGTGCGTCCGTGGTGGGTGCCCTCGAGGAGGGACTTGGATTCCTCGACAACTTCCGACAGTGGAATCGTATTGGTCAGGGACTCAAGGATGGATCGGTCCAGCTTGCGTGCGAGCAACTGCCATGCGTTCTGGCGGTAGTGGAGCGGGGCGTCAACAGAGTTAACACCGGCCAGGTGTACGTTGCGCAGAATGAAAGGCAAGACGGTGGTGGGCAGGTCTGGGCCAGCGGCCATACCGGTGGAGGCGACGGTGCCGCCCCACACGGTGCGGGCCAATACATTGGCCAGGACGTGGGAGCCGGAGGTGTCGACGGCACCGGCATAGCTAGCCTTTTGTAGTGGCTTTCCGGACTCGGCGAACTCGGCGCGGTCCACAATGGTGTGGGCGCCTAGCTCGTGGAGGTACTGGGAGTAGTCATCCGGGCGGCCGGTCATCGCGTGAACCTCGTAGCCGGCATTGGAAAGGAGGTTCACGGCGATGGAGCCTACGCCACCGGTGGCGCCGGTGACCAGGACCGGACCATCGGGCAGCCCGCGCAGAGAATTAACACACAGTGCGGCAGTGTAGCCTGCGGTGCCAACAGCGGCCGCCTGCTCTGCGGTGAAGTCCGCGGGCAGGGCGACGGTTGCTTGGGAGTTAACGCGCTGCTTCGGAGTGTAGCCGCCGTGGCGGAATTCGCCGAGGCCATCGCCGAAGGAAGATACCAAGGTGCCAACTGGAAGGCGCTCGACGCTAGATTCAGAAACCGTGCCGACCACGTCGATGCCCGGAACCAGCGGGCTGGTACGCATGACGCCGCGGTCACCTGCGATAGCCATGGCGTCTTTGTAGTTCAGGGAAGAATAAGAAACATCGACGGTAAGGTCGCCCTCGCCGAGGAACTCTCCCTCTTCGAAGGAGGTCGTAACGGACTTATCTTCGTTGCGAGTTACTAGTAGCGTGCTCATGCTCACCATCGTACGTTAAATGTGATGCAGAGATTTAACAGCGAATCTCACGGGGATTTTTCAGGCTCGCTTGTTAACTTGAACAACATGACGATGATCACGACATCCACCCGCATCTCGCGTCAGGTTGGGGCGCGGGGCGTGCCTGCCCGGCCCACCCAGTGGCGCAATGCCGGTGTCGCCTGCGTGGTCGTTTTGATGGCGATTGCCGTAGCTACGGTGGGCAAGCCATTTATTGATATTCCCGGCGTGATCGATGCCAGTGCGCATGCCCGCCGCAGCCTCGATCTGCAAATGTTCAACGGCTTTAATAACCCTCATCCGTGGTGGGGTCCGTGGACCAATACCTTTGGCAATATCGCGCTGTTTATGCCGCTCGGGGCGTGTCTGGTGGTGCTGGGACAGAATTCGCGGCGCGTCCGCTTCGGCCGCGGTGGAACTATCCTTCTGGCGATGGCGCTCAGCCTGGGTATCGAAATTACCCAATACGTATTCTCGTTGGGATTTAGCGACGTCGATGACCTCGTTTTCAACACCCTCGGTGCGTCTGTGGGCGCGTTCTTGGTAAGCCGCAGCAGCGCCAAGGGACAGCTGCGGACCGTACGCGTCATCGGATGGCTTGCGGCATTGAGCTTGGGTGCATTACTTCTTGCCGTTATGGCCGGGGTAGTTCTCTAGAAACTAGGTCTCGAGCGGTGGGCCTTAGGCTGGTTGCGGCTGAGTGGACTCTTCTGCGGCGGGATTTTCGTGCTGTGATTGCTTGCGTTCTTTAACAATGCCCGCCGCCAGGGCGCACAGACCAACCGCTATCCAAGCCAGGAGCGTCCACACCTCAGTGCTAATGGAAGCCAGCGGGAAGTAATTTACCGAGCGGGTTAGGGAAGCGGTGGCTGCATTGGGGAATAGTTGGCCAAGGGCTCCCCACGGTGAGGCAATGAACTCCTTGGGGGCCATCGTTCCGGCTAGGGGGTTGCCAATCAGCATTATGGCAAGTGCGCCGAGCCCGAATCCTGGAGTTCCGAACAAGGCACGGAGTCCAACAATGAAGGATGAGGAGGCGGCGATGCCAAGGGTGAACACGCCCGCTGAAGTCCAGAAGCCAGCCGGCAGTAGATCGAATACCCCGCTGTAGACCCAGGAAACGAGGAGGCCTCCGAGTGGTGCGTATACAGCGAATGCGAGAAGACGCTGAGTGTTTTTCTGCAATACAAAGGAGATCAGTGCCGCACCGATCATGCCGCCGAAAGCTACGGGCAGGATAGAGAAGTTGATGCCCGCTCCTTGTGGATCACGGCTATCCAAGGGGGCTAAATCTCTTGCTTTGACATCGACGGAGGGAACTTTGTGTTCAGGAAGACCCCTAGCTTGAGCGGCGGCCTTGGCTTGGTGATTTGCCATCTCGCTCAATGGCTGTGACAGGTTTTTGATGATGTTTGCCTGGGGCAATCCCGCTGCCGAGGAGTAGAGAACCTCGGGCTCTTGGCCAAGGACGATTGCGCCTGAAACCTCACGTTGTTGAACCAGCCGTTCGGCTTCGGCCCGGTCCGAGGCGGGTTGCGTCTTGAATAGGCCGGGCTTCTTTTCATCGAGAGCCTTTTGAATCTGTGCAACTTGCTGAGGTTCACCGACCACGGCGGTGGAAATATCGCGGGGTTCCATCGTGGCCATCGGCCACAGGAAGGCTAGAAGGAAGAGTGTTAGCGCTAAGGGGGCGAGAGCCCCGACGACTAGCGCCTTCTTTACGTTGCGCATGGGGTACCTGCTTTCGGTTCGTGTGGGTAGTCCGTCAACCGCAATTCAACGAACGTTGAACATGCTAATTCAACAACCGTTGAAATTCAACAGGTGTTGAAAATCTTAGAGAGGGTAAAGGTAAAATACCCAGCATGGAGAACAAACATGCAGGACGACGGCCCGGCAATGAGGAGACTCGAGAAAAGATCCTGGCCGCAGCGTGTACGCGTTTTGGCGATGTAGGCTTTGAGGCCACCACAATTCGCAGCGTGGCAGCAGAGGCCGAGGTAGACCCTGCGCTGGTGATGCACTACTTCAAAAACAAGCAAGGCCTTTTTGACGCAGTTGTCTCAAGCCTGCAAGAACTCCCTGGGCGGTTGGAAGATGTAGCAGACGTAAAAGGCTTCATCGCCCAGTACTTGCAGCTTTGGGAAGCAGAAGACATGGGGTCGAGGTTGAAGGCGGTATTGCGCGCCGGGGTGGGCTCTTCCCATGCTTCCGGAGTATTGCGGCAATATATGGACGAGCAATTCTTGGAGCTAGTATCCCAATCTAAATTGAGTGCGACGGTATTCGATACGCCAGAAAAGCGGGAACGCATTCCCTTTATTGGCGCCATGCTGGTTGGCGTTGCGATTACGCGCAACGTGATTCTCGTTCCCTATGTGCGGGAGAAAACCATCGATGAGCTCGCAGAAATCTATGCAGCGGCCTGCGAGGCGATTTTGGGGGCGCGGCCTTAGGCGAATAATTCCACTCGGTGGCCCCATTCAAACATGGTGGTGCCGGCATCGGTGCCGCTTAAGCCCTCGAACATAGCGAGGGGAGAGGTGGGAACCATTCCGGTGACCTGCGATACGCCGTAGTTTTCAAGCAGTACCGGGGCTAAGGGAGTTGATGGGCCCAGGACGACATTGAAGGACTCGCGGGAGAGCTCGAGCAGGCGGGGAGCGGTTTTATTGACAAAGGCAGAGCCGGTAATAAAGACATAATCGCACTCGGGCAGGATGTATTCGGCGGCGGAATCGGGATAGTCGCCCTCATTGAGCGAGCGCTCCAACATATAAAAATCCGCAGCCTGGTTGAGTGCCTTGGGTGCAAAAGGGAAGTGGCCGATTACCGCTACCTTCTTCCCGGCGACGGCGTTGCGGAAGGGATCGAAGATGTGGGGCCAGGGGGCGTCGGCAAGCGCAAAGCCATGCTCACCGGCCACGGAAGGTGTGGCGTAGTAGGAATTTAGCGCGGCCATGCCGAAGGAAGCCTCCGAAAAATTCCAGCTCTTGGCCAGCTGGGCTATGGCGCGTAAAGGAACGCCGGAGTACTCGGCGCGCATCTGGGCCGGGCGAGAAGTTGCTGACATAGTCATGGCCATGCCGCAGCTAGGACTTTCGGTGTATACCCTGGTCCACCGCGGGCCTTGGGCGGCGCGGGAGACCACTATGTCACGGGGAATGGCATCGATGAGGTCATCGTAGAGATCCCAGGCAGACATGTATAAACCAGCTTTCCCAAATTGTGTCGCACTCTCTGCGTGAAGGCAGTGTAGTCGAATTAGCTGGGACTAACCTATAGCTTTAGTCACATATATTCGCTACATCGTTCGCGGTCTGCTTGGCAAAGGGGCTTACCCCGGTAATGGTTGCGGAGCCGGGGCCGGTCCACGTGCCGTAACCCACGAGGAAGAGGCCGTCGACGGTGGGGGAGGTGCCATCAAGGAGCCTGCGGATGGGCCGGAGGGCAGGCCGGAAACCGGTGCACCAGATGAGGTGGTCTGCGGTGACTTCTTCAAGCGAAGAAAACATGGGGGTGGCCTGCAAAAGCCCTGAATTCCGCGCGCGTAGGACTGGTGGGACCATCACAATATCGCCCAGGTTGGAATCCGCGCCGGGGTCTGGCTCGCCACGCAGCATAGCGTTGAGGCGGGCGCGATTGCGCTGAAAGAGCACGCGGCCGTCAACATCATCGGGCATCCACCGCGGGGAGTTGCGGGTATACCAGGTGGTCTCCACGCCGGAGAGCAGGAGCTCGGCCGCGATCTGGGCACCGGAATTGGCCGCGCCCACGACCGCCACGGTGGACCCGGCAAAGTCCTCCGGGCCCGGGTAGAAGGCCGAATGCCATTGCTTTCCGCTAAAGTCGCCGGGGTAGTAGGGGATAAAGGGCGCGGACCACGTGCCCGTGGCCGCCACGACCGTGCGCGCGGTCAGATGCTCTGTACCGGCAAAGACGTGGAAGCACGCGCCATCATGGGTCACCTCATCCACTTTGACTGGCCGGCGAATGGGCAGTTCATAGCGCTGCTCGTAGCGCGCAAAATAGTCGATGACGTGGCTGGCCGGCGGAAAGCCCTCGTGGTGGGGCATGGGCCATCCCGGCAGGTTAGAGGAGGCGGAATTGCTAAAGAGCGTCAGCGAAGGCCAGGTGTGGCGCCAGGCCGCGCCGGGGCCGGGTTCAGCGTCCAGAATGACAAAATCCAGCCCCTTCTTGCGCAGGTAGTAGCCCACCGCAAGACCCGCCTGACCGGCGCCAATGACTATGCAGTCCAGCATTAAATGAGCTTCCTCTCCCGCGCCACGGTCACCGCGGCGGTGCGAGTTTCCACACCCAACTTCTGAAAAATGTGGATGAGGTGGGTCTTGACCGTGGCCTCAGAGATGAAGAGTTGCTTGGCCAGCTCCTTATTGGAGGAACCAGTAGACAGCGCCCGGAGGATTTCTAGCTCGCGGGTGGATAGCGATTCCTGCGGCCGGCCCACGCGCTGGGCCAGGAGGTCCACTACCTCCGGTGCCAAGGTGCGGCGGTGCGCGGCGGTATTGAGCACGGCCTCGTGCAGCGCCTGCTCGGGGGAATCTTTAAGCAGATAGCCCATCGCGCCGGCCTCCACGGCGGCAAGGATATCGGCCTGCGTGTCATAGGTGGTCAGGATGAGCACGGGTGGGCCGTCGGCTTCTACTACCCGCTTGGTGGCGGCGATGCCATCCATGCCGGGCATCTGGATATCGCAGACCACGGCGTCTACCTGCGGGGCATCATCAGTAAAAAGCTTATCCACATCCGCGCCGGTGGAGCCTTCCATTACTACCTCGACATCGGAGAAGGTATTGAGGATGGCGCGCAGGCCGGCCCGGACCACTGGGTGATCATCAATCAGCATGACATTAACCATTGCTTTTCTCCTTCAGCGGGATACGGACGGCTAGGGCAGTGCCTTCGCCGGATTCCAGGTTCATGGTGCCGCCCACAGCTTCCACGCGGCCGCGCAGGCCGGTAAGCCCGAAACCATGATCCCCGCCATCGGGGCCAGGGGAGGCGGATAGTCCGCGTCCATTATCAACGACGTCCAAGGTCACCGCATCCTCGAAGAGGCCGAGCGTGACCACGGCGCGCGAGGCGTGGGCGTGTTTGATGACGTTATTCAGGCCCTCTTGGGCGGCGCGCACGATGACCTCTTTGATGCGTTCGGGCACCTTGCCGCTGCCGGAAACCACCAGCTCAAAGGTGGTCTCTTCCCCCAAGGCTTTCACGCGGCTGCGCATCTGGGACAGTAGGGAAGTGAGCTGGGTTTCCAGCCGCTCATCGGGGCCGGCAAGCTCGCGGACGAAGCGGCGGGCCTCAGCCAGGTTCTCGCTCGCGACATCCTCAATGACCGCCAACTGCTCCTCTTTGGTCGCTGGATCATCGGTGCCGCGGGCCGCGCGGGAGAGCAGCAAGATAGAGCTGAGGCCTTGCGCGACGGTGTCATGGATCTCGCGAGAGAGGCGCTCGCGCTCCTCCAGCCGGCCGGCTTGGTGCTCGCTGGCGGCCAGCTCGGCTTGGGTTTCGCGCAGCTGCTTGGCGATGTCCCTGTGGTGCGCCGCCTCTGCCTGCAGCCGCCGCTGGATGAAAAAGACCGTGGCCGCAAAGGCGGTACCGATAAGCGGTCCCACGGCCGCAGCGATGGACCAGCCCTCGGGGTGCAGCCAGGCGGGAATGAATGCCGCTGCTGCCCACAGCACGGCGATGGAAACCAACCCAGGCACGGTGGGCAAAGCACGCAGAAAGACAAAAATGAGCGGGAATTCCAGCCACATGAAATCCTGCGCATGCACCATCAGGCCCAGCCACAGGAGGCATAGTCCGCCCAGCCATAACCACGTGGGCAGCCAACGCTGTGCGGCATACACCACGGCGAGGGCGATGGCTAAGCCGATCACCCGGGCGTCAAGCCGGTCATCCACATAGGCGCGCGTCACGCCGAAGACCAGCAGAAACGCGAACATGGCGTGGAGGCCATAAACCCATAATTTTTGTCCTTTAAACACAACCACCCAGGATATCCGCGCACCGGTGGACCGTGAATCAACCACTTGGTTGACTCGAGGTTCAGCGAGCTGGCCGATTACTTCTGACCTGCATAAAGCGAACATAGAACTATGTTCCTAGCAATCAGAGAAATCACCACAGCGCGCGGTCGCTTCGCGCTCATCGGCGGCACGGTTGCGCTCATTACCCTTCTGCTCGTGATGCTCTCCGGCCTCACGGAGGGCCTGTCCAAGCAAAATACTTCCGCGTTGGAGTCCCTAGAAAAGGAATACCCATATATTTCCTTTTCCACCGAGGACCCTTCCTTTAGCGAATCCGAGATGCACGCCGGCGATGTCGCTAGCGATGGCATTCCCTTCGGTGCGGCCCAGACCAAGCTGGAGGGGCACGGCGGCGTTGCCGTCCTCAGCCTGCCGGCCGGAACTCAGGTTCCGGGTAGCGATAAGACCATCCCGGAGCAGGGCGTGCTCCTGCCAGAGTCCATCGACGCGGCCGGTACCGTCACCCTAGGCGGCGCCGACTTTTCGGTGGAGGGCACCGTCCCAGAGACCATGTACTCCCACTCCGAGGTGGTGTGGGCTTCCACCGAGTCCTGGCAGCAGATTAGCCACGCTCCGCAAGACGTTATCGGCACCGCAGCGCTGTATAAGTACGAGGTTCCAGGCTCCGTGAAGGTGTCCACGTCCTTTTCCGGCCTAGCGGCCTATCAGTCTGAGCGCGGCTCGCTGCTTACCATGCAGGGCTTCTTGTACGGCATCTCCGCGCTGGTCACCGTCGCTTTCTTGACCGTATGGACCATCCAGCGCACCCGCGACCTGTCCATCCTGCGCGCGCTCGGCGCCACCGTGCGCTATCTCCTGCGCGATGTCCTGGCGCAAGCGGCCATCATTTTGGCCGCCGGCACCATTGCGGGTGCCGTCGTTGGGTGGGTGCTCGGCGCGCTTGCTTCCGGCACCGTGCCCTTCGATGTTTCCCTGCGCACCATCGCCGTTCCCGCGGTTGGCATCTGGGCCCTCGGCATGGCCGGCGCCCTTATTGCTACCCGCCGCGTAGCTAAAGCCAACCCACTCGATGCCCTTGGAGGAAATGCTTAACATGTCCACCATTCTTGATATCCGCAACGCCACCGTGACCTACCAGGACGGTGAGACTACGACCACCGCGCTTGCCGACGCCTCCCTCATCGCCGAATCCACTACCCTTACCGCCATCGTGGGTGAGTCCGGGTCCGGCAAGTCCACGTTGCTGTCCGTAGCCGCAGGCCTCATCACCCCAGACTCCGGATCCGTGCACGTGGACGGTACCCGCTCCATCATCTTCCAGCAGGCCAACCTGCTGTCTTCGCTCAATGTGCGCGACCAGTTGGTGATCATGGACCATATCGCTGGCCGCAAGCTGCGCCCACAGCGCGCTGATGAGCTATTGGAGTTTGTTGGCCTAGCGGGGATGGGAAACCGCCGCATGGGTCAGTTATCCGGTGGCCAGCGCCAGCGCGTCAATATCGCCCGAGCGCTCATGGAGCAGCCGGACCTGCTCTTGGCCGATGAGCCCACCTCCGCGCTCGATTCCCACCTCTCGCAGGAAATCATCCGCCTCTTGCGCGATGTCACCCAGGAGATGAACACCGCCACCGTGCTGGTGACCCACGACCGCTCCCTGCTGAACTTCGTTGACCGCGTGGTGGAGGTCAAGGATGGCCACGTCTCTGAGCAGGAGAAGGTTTCTGCGCTCAGCTAGCCTCAGCTAGCGCTGCATGAGGAGTAGCCGTGCGATTGCCTGCGGCACGGATGCGGCAATCTGGGAGGCGGAGCAAATCCCAAAGCCGTCCGGGGTGTGGGCGGCAATGGCCGCCGCGTGTTGGTGGATGGCTGCCGCGTGCAGGATTTCCATAATTATCGCCTCCACATCCGCCTCGGCGGCATCCAGTTGCGCGAGCGTCGCTCCGAGGATGCCAGAGAGCACGTCACCAGAACCGGCGGTGGCCGCGTAGGAATGCCCTGCGTTCATGCCATAAATCTTCTGGCCTGGGGCCGTGACCGTGGTGATCCGGCCCTTGTGCAGGATGAAGCAGTCGAGGGCATCGGAAAGCTCTCGCAGGCGCACCCCGAGCCCCTCCGAAAGATCAAGTTCGCGGCCGAGAGTTGCCGCGTAGAGCCGCGCAAACTCCCCGGCATGCGGGGTCAGGACGGCGCAGGGATGATCGCGCACGAGTTCGCGTAGATCGCCGTCGGTCGAGAGCACGGTCAGCGCATCGGCGTCGATAATGGTGGGCAGCCCGCGTTCTAGCACGGCGCGCAATTCCGCGGCCGCCTCCGGTCCGGTGCCTCGCCCAGGGCCTACGACCCAGGCTTGGGCGTGGACTTTTTCTTGGGCACTGGCATGAGGCACTACCTCCGGCAGGCTCGTGACCACGGAGTCATTGCCCACGACGCGAACCATGGACGGCGTGGCGCGCACCGCTCCCGTGGCGGCGAGGATGCCCGCGCCGGGATAGGCGCTGCTGCCAGCACAGACCGCGGTCACCCCGCCGGTGTACTTGGTGTTTGTCGCCCCCGGAGTCGGATCCAGAATCGGCCCCGTGCAGCCCACCGGCTTCGGGGCGGTGACCAGGCCTTGTTCTCCCGAAAGCACCGGCTCAGTCGGCCACTGGTAGGGCAAGGTAATAGTGGGTTCATTGGCGATATAGCCCACCGGCTCCGCGGTAGCGGAAAGCTCTTCTGCAAAGGAGCGCGCGGCGCCGGGCAGTAGCAGATCGCAGAGCACCACCGCACCGCATGCCGGGGCAAAGATATGTCCGGCACGAGCCCAGCCAAAGCTAATGGTCACGTCTGCCTCTACGGCATCGGCTGCGGCTACGCCGGTATCGGCGCTAATTCCCGAAGGAATGTCCACCGCTAATACCGGCACCCCACGCTCCTTGGCCTCGGTATAGGCCCTCAATGGGGCACCGGAAAGGCCGCGGGTGGAGGCGAGGCCGGCGACGGCGTCGATAAGCAGATCGGCGTCTCCTAGGCCGTGCGCACTGGTTCCGCCGGCCGCGGCAAATGCGTCTAGCGCGGGTTCGTGTGCGGCATCCGCCGCGAGGATAGCCACTACTGAATAGCCTTCCTCCGCCAAGAAAGCGCCAGCATAGAGGCCATCGCCGCCGTTTCCGCCTGGCCCGACAAGGATAGTTACGCGCCGATAAGAGCCGAGCATGCTCGCGGCCGTGGCCGCCACGCCTCGTGCGGCCAAACGCATGAGCTCATCGTCAAAGTTCTGCTGGGCTAGAAGGGAACGCTCCGCCGCGCGGACGGCAGTAACGCTATAGGCATATCGCATGCCCGCCAGGATAGGCCTTTAAGGAGCCGGCTGGCAGGTCGGACACCAGAATAGGTTGCGTCCCTCCATGACTCTTTCCGCCACTGGGGTGCCGCACACATAGCAGGGCAAACCGGCGCGGCGATAGACATAAACCTCCCCGCCATGGTCGTCTTTACGCGGTTCGCGCCCCATGGCTTCGGGGGAATGCTCGGGCCGCACCGTATCAATGCGGCCGTGTTGCACCCCGTACTCCATCAGATCCACTAGGTCGGTCCACGTGGCGTCAAAGGTTTCACGGGAAACGTCGCGGCCAGGCAGGAAAGGGGAGAGGCCGTGGCGAAAGAGGGTCTCCGCCCGGTAGATATTGCCCACGCCGGCATAAAGGTGCTGATCCATCATGAGGGAGCCGATGCTGCGCCGCGATTTATGCACTTTGGCCCAGAGCGCCTCCACGTCAGCGTCCGTGCGCAGCGGGTCTTGGCCTACCTTGGCTAGCTGGGCGCGGAATTCCTCTTCAGTGAGCAGGCGGCAAAACTGCGGCCCGCGCAGGTTAGCGGCCTCGGCGCCATTATCAATGCGCACCCGGATCTGTCCGCCTACTTCCGCGCGGGGCTCGAAGCGCAGCTTGCCAATCAGGCCTAAGTGAATATAGAGGATATGGCGCGGATCCTGGGCGCTAAAGTGCACGAAAAGGTGCTTGCCGTAGGTCTCTGCCAGCTCGATGCGCTCGCCATCGAGAAGCTCCGCCTCCGCTGCGAAGCGACCCTGCGGACTGGTCACGCGCAGCGGCATGCCGCGAAAATCGGCGTTGAATTTATTAGCTAGGCGGTGAATGACGTGACCTTCAGGCATGGAATCCAGTCTAATCGGGAAGAATTTTCGGCAAAACCGGGCGCTAACCTGCTCACTTATTTACGGGGTGACAATAGCGTAAACTCGAAATGCGGAATGATTTAACTCAGGGGAAGGCTTTCAAATCATGACGCAAAAAATCGGCTTTGACCGCGAGAAATACATCGAGCTGCAGTCGAAGCACATCCACGCCCGCCGCGAGGAAATCGGCGGCAAACTCTACTTGGAGATGGGCGGCAAGCTTTTTGACGATATGCACGCCTCCCGCGTGCTGCCCGGATTCACTCCGGACAATAAAATCGCGATGCTGGAGCGCATCAAAGAGGACGTAGAGATCCTCATTTGCATCAATGCGAAGGACATCTCCCGCCAGAAGGTGCGCGCGGACCTGGGCATTCTTTATGAAGATGACCTGCTGCGCCTGGTGGACGTATTCCGCAGCCGCGGATTCTTGGTAGAAAACATCGTCATGACCCAGCTGGAGGAAGGCAACTCCCAGGCGGAAGCCTTCATCGACAAGGCAGAGCGCCTCGGCCTCAAGGTGGCGCGCCACCGCGTTATCCCTGGATACCCCACCAATACGGATCTTATCGTGTCCGAAGAGGGCTTTGGCCGCAATGAGTTTGCGGAAACCTCCCGCGACCTCGTCGTGGTCACCGCGCCGGGCCCTGGCTCCGGCAAGCTGGCTACTGCGCTTTCGCAGGTCTACCACGAGCACCAGCGCGGCAATAATGCCGGCTACGCCAAGTTTGAAACTTTCCCTATCTGGAATCTCCCCCTGGAACACCCCGTGAACTTGGCCTATGAGGCCGCCACGGTGGACCTCAACGATTCCAATATTATTGACCACTTCCACCTGTCCGCCCACGGCGAATCCACCGTGAACTACAACCGCGATGTGGAAGCATTCCCGCTGCTACGCACGCTTTTGGAAAAGCTCACCGGCACCACCCCATACCAGTCTCCAACGGACATGGGCGTGAACATGGCCGGATTCTGCATTACTGATGACGCCGTGTGCCGTGCCGCCGCCCAACAAGAAATCATCCGCCGCTACTTCAAGGCGCAGGTGGAAGAGGCGCGTGCCGGCTTGGGCACCGAGCAGTCCGAGCGAGCCGCCGTCATCATGGCCAAGGCCGGCATCAAGGTAGAAGATCGGCCCGTGGTGGCGCCTGCGCGCCAGCGCGCGGAAGAAACCGGTGAACCCGCCTCCGCTATGCAGCTGCACGACGGCACCATAATCACCGGCCGCACCGCGCCCCTGCTGGGCTGCTCGGCGGCGATGTTGCTCAACGCGCTGAAGCACCTGGCGGGCATCGATGACGATATCCACCTGCTGTCGCCCGAGTCCATCGAGCCGATTCAAACGCTCAAGACCAAGCACTTGGGTTCCAAGAATCCACGCCTGCATACCGACGAGGTGCTGATCGCCTTGTCCGTGTCTGCGGCGAAGGATGACAATGCCCGCAAGGCGCTGGAGCAGATCAAGGAACTTGCTGGTTGCGACGTCCACACCACCACCATCCTGGGTTCTGTGGATGAGGGAATCTTCCGCAACCTTGGCGTGCTCGTGACCTCTGACCCAGTCTTTGCCCGCAAGAAGGCGCTGTACCAGAAGCGCTAGGTTCTGCGTATTAGAGAGTCGGCCCTTTCAGCTTGTGCTGGAGGGGCCGCAGTCATATAAGGGAGAGCTACAAGATTGGGGATCTGCGCAGCTGCGGGCCTAAGATTAGGGCGTGACTATTGGCAAAGTTCTCCTATATTACTGCTTTACCCCCATCGAAGATCCCACCGCAATCATGCTGTGGCAGCGCACCCTGTGCGAGTCCCTGGGGCTCAAGGGGCGCATCCTCATTTCCGAGCACGGCATCAACGGCACCGTTGGCGGCGATATGGAAGCCTGCAAGCGCTATGTCCGCCAGACCAAGGAATACCCCGGCTTTAAGCGCATGCAGTTTAAGTGGTCCGAAGGCGGCGCGGATGACTTCCCGCGGCTTTCGGTCAAGGTGCGCGATGAAATCGTGGCCTTTGGCGCGCCGGGCGAGTTGAAGGTGGATGAAAACGGCGTCGTTGGCGGCGGCGTGCACCTCAAGCCAGAAGAGGTAAATAAGCTGGTAGAAGAACGTGGCGAGGAGGTCGTCTTCTTTGACGGCCGCAACGCCATGGAAGCGGAGATTGGCAAGTTCAAAAATGCCGTCGTGCCCGATGTGAAAACCACGCATGATTTCATCGAGGAAATCGAGTCCGGCAAGTATGACTGGATGAAGGATAAGCCGGTGGTGTCCTACTGCACCGGTGGCATTCGCTGCGAGATCCTGTCCTCGTTGATGAAGAACCGCGGCTTCAAAGAGGTCTACCAGATCGATGGCGGCATCGTGCGCTATGGCGAAAAGTACGGCAATGATGGCCTGTGGGAAGGCTCCATGTATGTCTTTGACAAGCGCATGCACCACGAGTTTGGCCAGGGACTGCAAGACCCAGGCTTCATTCAGCTGGGCCACTGCGTGCACTGCGGTAAGGGCACGAATACCTTCCACAATTGCATCAATGAAGATACCTGCCGCCAGCAGGTGCTCATCTGTGATGACTGCATCCAACATGTAGAAACGCAGCACTGCGGCCGGCCAGATTGCGCCGAGGTAGCAGCAAAATTCGCCGATCAAAATTCGAGGTCTTGATTAGAAACTGCCAAGTGCTGTCGAAACAGGCGTGAGATCGGGAGAGGCAACGCTCGGCAGATGCTTTGCTTCGCCGCAGGGTGGGCTGAGCGTTAACTAAAAAGTTAATAGAGTTTTACCGCCATTTTACTTGCTGCAAATTACTTTCAAGTATGTTGATTTTTATAGGTTCCGGCTTTGACCGCTGCGTTGCAGGATCGCACGTATCGGTGGCAGGCGGGCCGAAGGCTTTCACATTCGACTTGAGGAGTTTAATTTTATGCTCAGTTTTAAGATGAAGGGGGGTGTTCCTATATAGGTTGTCAACCTCGAGGGTGGAGAAATCGGGGGCGGATTCTCTCTGCGGGGTTGTTTGGTCGTGTTGTTTTCGGGCATGGCTGCTAGCCGACTGGGATTTTACCCGGTCGGCTATCTTTACTCTTAGTGTCTAGGCGGCTAGGTCTTCC
>NZ_JAVBIF010000016.1:0-42714 GCF_032821615.1 Corynebacterium tuberculostearicum
GCCAACCAAGGCAACTAAGCCACGACGATCCGATTCAGACAACGAATGAAACGGGCCAACAACCCCAGACACAACAACACCCTCCTAAGGGAAAGTGTTGCAACGACCCTCTGAACTCAAGATGGGGCTGGGTATATAAAAATCCCCTAGGCGCCGGTGCAGGAACCTAGGGGAGGGTGCAGGCAGTTTAGTCGAACTGGCCTTGGATGACAGCCGCCGCATCCAGCGGGGTCACGTGGTAGGAGATGGGGTTCTGGTTAGCGCCGGCCATGAGCGCGCCGGCGCAGGAGTGGCCCGCGCCCATCATGTGGCCCAGCTCGTGGGCGATGGTGCCCTGGACTGCCTCTGGGTACTGGGCATTAGGAATCTTGATGAAGACCATCTTGTGATCCGGGTAGGCGGCGCCCTGGACGTAGCCATTTGGGTCAGGCTTGAAGATGATGGCGACGGTGTCATCGTCAGCCTCAGAAGGCTTAACTTCCTTCAGGGAGGCCTTGCCCTTGAGGGCCTTGTTCCACTCGGCAACCGCGGCATCCAGCTGCTTGCGGTACGGGAAGCCGTCGACCACCTTGTACTCCAGCACGCCGTCCTGGAAGTACGGCTTTACAGAGTCCTCGTCGTGGAGGATGGATGGATCCGGGACCGGCTTGCCATCGTTGGCCAGCTTGGTGATGGTCTTGCAGGTGCCCGGGGAGATGAGGGAGCGAACCGGATCGCTCTTGGCGCTAGCGGCCGGTGCGGCGACGGTGCCGAGGATGGCGGAAGCGGCCAGGGTGGCGGCAGAAAGCTTCTTGAAAGAAGGCATAGGCAGTGAGTTACCTTTCGGTTGATTTTAAGGTTCACAGAGTGTGTATTTTCCAGCAATATCCGTGGTAAACGGCATTGTGCGGGTCTCTTATGCGTGCGAGCATATATCAGTTTCTTATTGTCTGCAAAGGGAAAAATAAGAAACTGGGGAGCTTACTGCCTCTTTGCAGCCTTCTAGTTCAATCGCTCCCCAGTGGTGGTGCTAAACAAATGCACGCGGTCTGGGTCGGGGGAAACGTAGAAAGTATCGCCCACTGCATAGCGGCCGCGGGCATCGACCAGGATGCCGGTCTGGCCGCCCATCCGGGTCGAGGACTTGAGGACGCCGTCGGCGGAGCTGTTGCCGGCGGCGTCGTTAAGCTCGCCATAGACATAGGTCTGGTTGCCCAGCTCCTCGACGTGCGCGACGGTGAACTTTGCCCCGCCGTTGCCGGTATCGCTGAGCTGCCAGTCCTCGGGCCGGACGCCCACGGTAACGGTCTCCACGCCCTCAAAATTGTAGTTGGCCAGATTGATGCGGGTAGAGCCGATGGTGAGCTCGGAAGAGTTATGGGTGAGGTCGTAGATATTCATCGCCGGGGATCCGATGAAACCGGCGACGAAGACGTTCTGCGGGCGGTCATAAATGGTGCGGGTGGTATCCACCTGCTGTAAGACGCCGGCATTGAGGACGGCGACGCGGTCACCCATGGTCATCGCCTCGGTTTGGTCGTGGGTGACATATACGGTGGTGGTACCAAGGCGGCGCTGCAGGTTAGAAATCTGCGCGCGGGTGGAAACGCGCAGCTTAGCATCCAGGTTGGACAGCGGCTCGTCCATGCAGAATACGGCCGGTTCGCGGACGATGGCGCGTCCCATGGCCACGCGCTGGCGCTGGCCACCGGAAAGATTAGCCGGCTTGCGGTCCAACAGGTCTTCCATCTGCAGGATCTTCGCGGCCTCGTGCACGCGGGACTTAATCTCGTTCTTCGGAACCTTGCGGTTTTCTAGCGCGAAGGACATATTCTGCGCCACGGACATATTGGGGTAGAGGGCATAGTTCTGAAAGACCATGGCCACGTCGCGGTCCGATGGGCTAACCCCGGTGACGTCCCTGCCGCCGATGCGGATGGAGCCGCGGTCGGTGGGCTCGAGACCTGCCAGCATGCGCAGGCTGGTGGACTTGCCGCACCCGGATGGGCCAACGAGGACCAAGAATTCGCCATCGGCAATATCCAGGTTGAGGCGGTCAACGGCGGGGCGTTCCGCGTCCTTAGAGTAGATGCGGCTTGCGCCATCGAAGGTGACAGTAGCCATGGTTACCTTTCAGAAACTAGTGGGGAAGGGGAGTGGCTGCGAGAGCCTACTTATTGATGACGGTCTTAACCTGGTTGTCGTAGATGGACTGCAGGGTCTTTTGTAGATCGGTCAGCACCTTGGTGACGTCATCGCGGTTGGTGACGATCTTTTCGAAGGCGCCGCCGATTTCCTGGTCCGCGCCGGGCAGGAATACGCGGGCATTGTCCTGCGGGCGAGTTTCTGGCAGCTGCTTGATAGCCGTTTCGAAGTTCGGGTTTTCTTCCATGAACTTCTTCTGGTCCTCGTTGTCTACCGCGGTGGAGCGCACCGGCATGTAGCCCACGTTCTGGGACCAGTAGCAGGTGTTTTCCTCATTGGTGATGAAGTCAATGAGCTTGATAGCAGCCAGCTGGCGGTTCTTGCTGATGCCAGCCGGGATGGCAAGGCCGGCACCACCGGTGGGGCAGGCGCCGTCGCCAGTCGGGTTAGGCAAGAAGGCGGTGCCGAGCTCGAACTTGGCGGTATCGGTCAGACCCGCCAGGTCACCGGTGGACAGGACGGTGGCGGCGGCGCGGCCGGTGCCGAACTCCATGGCCATGTCATTGCCCACGTAGGAGTAGCCCTTCTTCTCATCGGTGATGTCCTTGAGCCACTCGACGGCCTTGATGGTCTTGTCATCGGTGAACTTCAGATCCCAGTCATCGGAGTAAGCGCCGCCCTTGGACCACAGTGGGCCCTGGAAGATCCAACCCAGGTAATCCACGGCATCGCCCCAGCCAAAGGGCTTCATCTTGGAATCGGCCTCAGCCAGCTTCTTGGACCACTCATCCATCTCATCCCAGGACTTGGGACCGCGGTCCGGCAGCCCAGCCTTCTTCCACGCGTCCTTGTTGTAGAAGAACAGCGGCGTAGAACGAGCGAAGGGGAGGGCAAAGTGGCCGCCGTCGTAGTTGTAGTCCTCGTAGAGCGGCTGCACGTAGGTGGACAGGTCGATGTCTGCTTCCTTGGCAAGGTCGTCCACGTTGGCAATCTGGCCGTTGATGGCGAAGTTGTACCACCAGACGTCAGACAGCACCACGATGTCCGGCAGGTCCTGGCCGGTGAGCGCAGCGTTGAACTTCTGTGCTGCTTCTTCGTAGTTCTTGCCAGCATCAACGAGGTTGACCTTGATGTCCGGGTTCTCCTTTTCAAAGCGGGAGATGATCTCCTTTTCAATGTCCTTGGAGGTGCCCGGGTGGTTGGACCACCAGGTCAGCTCGGTGACTTCACCGTCGCCGCCCTTGTCGTTGCCACCCTGCGGGTTGGTGGACGAGGTGCCGGCACAAGCGGCAAGTGCGGTAGCAGAAGCGGCCGTGGAGGCCAGGGCGAGGAATTTGCGGCGTAGCATGTAGTTCTCCTTAAAAAGCGTGGTTAAGGGGTGGAAAATAAAGCAAGCGGAAACGGCGAGCGTGGGTGGGGAAGAAGCCTTCTAACCCTTCACGGCGCCAGTGGTGAGGCCTTGAATCATGTACTTTTGCAAGGCTAGGAAGATGATGACCATCGGGATGATGGTGAGGATGGTGGCGGCCATTACCGGACCCCAGTTGGTCACGCCATCGTTGTTTTGCAGCATGGTCAGGCCCACCTGCAGCGGGGCGACGTCCTCCGTATCCGCCATGAGGAAGGGCCACAGGTAGGTATTCCATTCATTGACCATGGTGATGACGGAAAATGCAGTCAGCGTGGGCCACGAAACCGGTAACAGCACCTTGGTCAGCAAGCGGATGGGGCCGGCGCCGTCCATGCGGGCGGCTTCCACCAGCTCATAGGGCAGGGACAGGAAGTGGTTGCGCATCAAGAAGGTACCGAAGGCCACGCCGGCTAGCGGCACGATGATGCCCACGAAGGTATTGCGCCAGCCCAAGGAATTGACCAGGGCGTAGTTGGAAATGACGGTGATTTCACTCGGCACCATGAGCGAGGAAATGACCAGCAGGAATACCAGGTGGCGACCCGGGAAGCGCAGGATAGCCAGCGCATAGGCGGAGATGACACCCAGCACAATCTTGATGATGGACAGCACCGCGGTAATGAACACCGAGTTGCGCAGGTAGGTCCAGAACGGCACACGGGTGGTGGCATCGGAGTAGTTCTCGGTCTCCCACACCGGCGGAAGCCAATTGACCGGGTCGGTATAAATATCGCCCTTGGCCTTAAACGAGGTCATCAGGATCCAAAACAGCGGCAGGCCAATGAGCAGCAGGACCGCTAGGATGCCCAGGTAGCCGCCGATGAGCTTCGCGCGGCGGGCGGTGGGAGATTCATCCGTGACCATGTGAAGGGTAGAAGTAGCCATGTTGGGTTAACCTCGCTTATCCATGATGCGGACCTGGATCAGGGTGATGATGAGCAGGATGAGGAACAAGATGGTGGCGGCAGTCGCACCGTAGCCGGCGCGGAAGTTGACGAAGGTCTCGTTGTAGATCTGAAAGACCAGCGTCTGCGTGCCATTGCCCTGCGGGCCGCCGCGGGTCATGACGTTGATGATGTCGAAGACCTGCACGGAATTAAGCAGCACCGTAATGGACAGGAAGAAGGTGGTATTGCGCAGCTGCGGCATGGTCACGCGCCAGAATTTGCGCCAGCGGCCGGTGCCGTCGATAGCGGCAGCTTCATCCAATTCCTTGTCCAGGCCCTGCAGCGCCGCCAAGTAGATGACGAAGGTATAACCCAGGTTTTTCCACACAAAGGTGAAGGTCACCATGAACATGGCCCAGCCCGGTACGGCGTAGAAGTTGGGGGAGTCCACGCCGAACCAGCCCAGGATTTCCTGGATAAGGCCAAAGTTAGGGTCGAAGACGAATTGGAAGGCAATGCCAATGGCCGCGCCGGAGATGGCATAGGGGGCAAAGACCACCGAGCGCGCAAAGTTGCGGCCCTTAATGTTTTGGTTCAGCAGCAAGGCCAGCGCTAGGCCGATAACCATGGAGCCAATCACCGCAAAGAAGGTAAAGACCAGGGTGTTGAGCACGATGGTCTTCGTGTCATCGCGGCTAAACCACTCCACATAGTTATCCATGCCCACGAAGGTGGAGTTGGGGCTGGAGATATTCCAATTGAAAAAGGAAAGGCGGATATTGTCCAGCAGCGGCCGGTAGGTAAAGACGGCCAGCAAGATAAGGTTCGGCGCTAAGAGCGCCGCGGCCAGCAACCATTCTTTATGGCGGTTGCGCTTGGCCTTGCGGACAAGCGCCGCGGAATCACCGGGGCTTTCCGCGCGTGCGGGAGATGCGGTTGTAGTGCCGGCGCCACCGGCACCGGAAGAGTCTTCCTGAAAAGTCACTCGGTCAATCTAGGGCGGGCAGGTGACGCCCAGCTACACAGAAAACAAACAATTGATGAATAATAAAAGGCCAATGAGTTAAAGGTAGACGCGTCATCAAAGATTCTATAAAGCCGCAGCGCAGCCCCCTATGGCGCTGGTCGCTCCACCGCCTAACTTTGTCCGGCATTACAAAGAAGCCCCGCTTGCCGACGCCCACCTTCCTCCCACCCCACTACACTGGCCCCTACAATCCACCGCGACCCCACTAGGAGGAAGCATGTCTGTCCGTACCGTTTGCAGCAACTATGACTCCGTCAAAGCCTGGCAGGAGCCGCTGTATAAGGATCTGCACCAGCACCCGGAGCTATCCATGCAGGAAGAGCGCACGCTGGGCATCATCAAGGACAAGCTTGCCGATCTCGGCTTCCACCACATTGAAGTAGGCGGCGGGGTGGTCGGTGTTTTAGAAAACGGTGCCGGGCCAACCGTCATGCTGCGCGCGGATTTCGATGGCCTACCAGTTAAGGAGGCCACCGGCCTGGATTATGCCTCCACCGATACCGCCGTTGACCAGGAAGGAAACACGGTCCCCGTCATGCACGCCTGCGGTCACGATTCCCATGTCGCCAGCCTGCTGGGCATGGGCGCGCTCATGGCGCAGGCCACCGACCAGTGGTCCGGCACCCTACAGCTCATTTTCCAACCGGGCGAGGAGATTGCCGCCGGTGCCCAGTCCGTGGTGGATGACGGACTTGTGGACAAGGTCGCCACGCCCGACGTAGTACTTGGCCAGCACGTCTTTGCCAGCAACTTTCCCGCCGGCACCGTGGCGCTGGCCTCCGGCCCATTCATGTCCACCGCGGTCAGCATGGACGTCAAGGTTTATGGTCAGGGTTCGCACGGCTCCATGCCGCACCTCAGCGTCGATCCCGTTGTACTGGCCAGCTCGATTGTCATGCGCTTACAGACGGTCATCTCCCGCGAACTCAACCCCTCCGAGTTCGGCGTGCTGACCGTCGGCGCTATCAACGCCGGCTCGAAGGCCAATATTATCCCCTTCGAAGCCAACCTGAAGATCAATGTGCGCGCCTATAGCGAGCAGGTGCGCGATAAAATCACCGGCGCCATCGAGCGCATCGTCACTGCCGAGTGTCAGGCCGCCGGCAGTCCGCACCCCGCTGAGTTCACCTACCACGATTCCTATCCGCTTACCAGCAACGATGCGGCCATCACGGCACGCCTTAAGGAAGCCTTCACGTCCCACTTCGGCCCCGACCGTGTTCTCGACGCTGAGCCCCTCACGGCCTCTGAAGACTTTTCCACCATCGCCCGCGCCTTCGGCGTTCCCTACTGTTTCTGGGTATTTTCCGGCCGCGAAGAAGAAAAAGACGTCCCCAACCACAGCCCACACTTCGCCCCGCTGCTTCAGCCCACCCTGCGTACCGGCACAGAAGCCCTTATCGCTGCTGCGATGAGCTACCTAGGAAACAGCTAACCGATACGCAGCATTCGGCCGCACGGTCCCATGGTGCGTGCGGCCATTCCTTTTGGCATGCGCGCTGTATGAGGTGGCGGGGGAGTAGTCCGCAGGATCAATAACCGCGAATCTGAGGCATGCACCGCTTTCCGACGTCTTCTCCTTCCTCCACGCCCCAACCTGCAGACCCCTAAAACAACTCCAACGCCCGGGCCTCGCTTGGGGCCACAGGGCGCTGGAACTGGTTCTCTCTATCTCTCTTGCGTTCTCTCGAACACGTAAATTAAAGATAACGCGCTAGGCTGCCATAGGTCTGGTATTTGTCTGTGAATATTGTGGCAATCATTTGGCGGAGGGTAAAAATGGCTCAATCAGCTTACGGGTATAAAGGTGGAGGCTTTTGGATTGCTGAACATGATTCACAAGAGGCTTCTTTTGCGTAAGATTCTAGGAATGCTACAAGCGCGCTATCGGGTTGGGGTCGATAAGTCTTTAATTGTGCGCCAAGAGCAATGTCAGAGGAGGAGATATGGCACAACAATTTGATCCAGAGATGCATCGGCAAATGGGCGTCGAGGCGGACGTTGTATTGCGGGTGGGAATGCTCCTAATGGGTGCCGGCACCTCTGGTTATCGCGTACTTAGAGGGATGAAACGGAGTGCGCGAGCATTGGGGTTTGACCATCTAGATGCCACAGTGGGTCTGACGCAGATTACCTGTACGTTTCACCGCGGCGAATACTTCCGGACGGTCATTGCTCGGCAACATTCGCCTGCAGTTGATGCCTCTCGGATTGAAGCTTTGGAAGATTTAACCCACAATCGCCTCTACGCAGGGATCACCGCTCAGGAATTAGCGGCGATGCTGGATACTATTGAGCATAATGTCAAAAAGCGCTGGGGCGGTCTAACTCTTTCTTTCGCTGCCGCGATCGCATGTGCGGCGTTTGCGTATCTTAATTTTTTCCCGCTGGAAGCAGTGGGGTTGGTTGCTTTGGCGGCGTTTGCCGGCCAGTTTGTTCGTTATACAGTTCTCCACCGTCACGTTCATCAAATTGGAGGAGTGATTGCTGGTGGTGCGACGGCAAGCATAGTTTTCTTCTTGTTGACGGAATTTTTCGGGGCTATAGGCTCGGTGGAACCGAGTGAACTGTCCTCGGGTTTTGTGGCGGCCGTTTTATTCCTGATTCCCGGGTTTCCACTTTTCTCTGCTTTGATTGACATAGCGCGATTTGATCTTGATGCGGGTATTGTCAGGCTGGGGTATGCTTTTACCGTTATATTTACGGCCGCTTTCACGGTCTCTATGGTTAGCTGGCTGACTAAACTTAGCCCCGACCCGCCTGCACCTGCACAGGATATGCAATGGTTTCTGTTGGCGCCGCTGGCAAGTTTTCTGGGCATTGCTGGGTTTGCTTTTCTTTTTAACTCTTCCCGCCGCATGGTCTTAGTAGCGGCGTGTGTTGGAACCGTGGCAAATGAGCTTCGTTTGATTCTAATTCACGCGGGAACAACCATTTTCTTTGCAGCCTTTGTGGGTGGATTGCTCATCGGGTTGCTGGGGGCAGTAGCTTCCAAAAGGGCGCGTCTTCCTCGTATCACAACCACCGTTCCGGCCGCGGTGATTATGATCCCAGGGGTGACAATGTTCCGGGCGGTGTTTTATTTGAATGATGGTCAAATGGATCAAGCATTGGCCAATGTCGCGACCGGAATGATGGTAGTTGGATCTATTGGTGCCGGTTTGGTCTTTTCTCGCCTGCTTACTGATAAGGATTGGGCCTTGGGCCGCCTCATTGATTTTGATAAAAAGCTTCCGCAACGGCCTTCTTCCGCATGATGCCGAGACTTTAGCTAGGGAAACGCCTGTGGCCCCGGTTCCTTTCGGAGCTGGGGGCCACAGGCGTCTCTCATGTCGTTTCCATGTATCGGCATCTGCCGCCCTGTGGAAACTGCCAGGGGTTCTCTCTATCTCTCTCATATGCGCTCTCTCAAACGCACAATCTCAGTATGGGGCACTGGGCTGTAGCGGCCATGGGGTCCGGCTGTTGGGTTGCTGTTAGTGGCTGGGAATTGGGTGGGGAGGGCGTCGGAAAGCGGGGCAGTGGTAGAGGTGTGCAACATTGAAGCGCGCAAGTGACGTAGAACATAGTGTGTTTCTGTAGGGTGGAAGATATGTGCGCAGTCAGGCTGCGCCGTTTCACCTGCTTGTAGAGCTACAGAATCGAGGTGAGGAGCATGTCTCCTCTCACAGCCCAACCCCCAGCCAGTGACGCCGCGGCGGCGCAGGTCGAGGATACGGAGGAAACCAGGCACCAACATCGCTCGGCCATTAAGGCGGCGTTTATTGGCACCTTCATCGAGTGGTTCGACTATGCGGCCTATATTTACATGTCCGCGATTATCTCCCGGGTGTTCTTTCCAGAGATGGAAGGACGCCGCGCGCTGATTATGACGTTTGCGCTCTTCGCGCTGTCGTTCCTGGTGCGGCCGGTGGGTGGCATCGTGTGGGGCCACTTTGGTGATAAATACGGGCGCATCCATACACTGACGGTGTCTATTGTGATGATGTCGGTGGCAACAGCGTGCATTGGTTTCCTGCCGGGCTATGCCACCATCGGCTTTGCCGCCTCCATCTTGCTATTGCTGTGTCGCATGGTGCAGGGCTTTTCCGCAGCCGGTGAGTATGCGGGCGCGGCCACGCACCTGGCTGAGATTGCCCCGGCCGGCAAGCGTGGCATCTATTCGGCGGTGGTGCCGTCCGCGACGGCCTCGGGCTTGCTCTTGGGCTCGCTCATTGCGGCATTGCTGACGGGTGTGCTTGATGATGCCGCCCTGGATTCCTGGGGCTGGCGCGTGCCATTCCTGATTGCGCTGCCTTTGGGTCTATACGGCCTGTGGATTCGCCGCAACACGGAAGAGTCCTCCCACTTTGAGGACCAGGACGAGCCAGAGGAGTCCCCGCTGCGCGAGGTTCTGAAGTACCCCAAAGCCCTGGCCATTGCCTTTGCGGGCGCGGTGCTCAACGCCATTGGCTTCTACGTCATTTTGACCTACCTGCCCACTTACCTGTCGGAGGAGCTGGGCATGGCCGCGACGCCGGCGTTTATTGCGTCCTCGGTGGCGTCCGCATTCTATGTGGGCTTTGCCTTGCTCACCGGCATGCTTTCGGATCGTCTTGGTCGCCGCACGACGATGCTGTGCGCGGCCGCCTTCATGGGCGCGACCATCATTCCGGCCTTCATGCTTCTCGATGGCGCCGGGCTCTTCCTCGTCATTATCATCCAGGTCTGCCTGGGTGGGGTGCTGGCGCTTAACGACGGCGTCCTGCCCTCCTTCCTTTCCGAGCAATTCCCCACGCATGTGCGGCTGTCTGGCTTCGCGCTGACGTTTAATACCGCCAACGCCGTATTCGGTGGTACCGCACCGATGATTGCCACCTGGCTTATCGACGTCACTGGTCTGCAGCTCGCCCCCGCTTTCTACTTGGTGGCCGCAGCACTGGTGACCGGCATCGCGGTTCTCTTCGCCTCAAAGAAGAATAAGTTGCACGAGTAGTACCTTGCGGTAGTCCAAAACGCCTGCGGCCCTCGGAACCTAAATGGTTCCGAGGGCCGCAGGCGTCTCTCTACAAGGTGTTTCCATGTATCGGCTTAAAGCCGCCCTCTGGAAACTGAGGGGTTCTCTCTATCTCTCTCGTATGCGCTCTCTCAAACGCATGATTTAAGTATGGGGTACGGGGCTGCTACTGCGATGGATTGCGCCTGATAGGTCGCTGCCAGTTGCTGAAAGTTTACTGTTAGCCGCGTCTACCCATTGCGCCTAGTAGTCGTAGCTTTCGGCGGTATTGGCATCTGCCCCAATGCGCTGCAGGTGTGTACGTCGCTTCAAGCGGATGGCCGGGCGGGCTGCCATGCCCAGGCTGCCGAGAAGGTAGAAGACGGTGGCGACCATTGACATGCCGGCAAGTGTTAGCACCGAGCCAAGGATGAAGACCACGGAGATGGCGATGTCATTGGCGATGGAAAACGTCTCGTATTTGTTTTTAATTTTGATTTCGTTGTTCTGCCCGAGCTTAATCTTTAGGTCGGGATCCTTTTCCTGTTCTGACATGATGTCTCCCACCCTGCCAGAGAGGAAAAGGCCTTGTTGAACCATGTTTTTGTGGGATTATTGGAACATTCCCCAGATGGTGGCGAAGAGTACGATAAGCCCCATGATCGCCACGAAATAGTTGGTCTTGTTGCTGCGGAAGCGCGCCAGTGCCTCCACGCGGTAGATGACCCAGATGGGCAGCAGGTAGGTCATGAAGGCGAAGAAGACGCCGCCCACGACGGAAATCATATCCAGGATGGAGGGGTTGAAAATGCCCACCAGAGAGGTCGCGACAAAGATGAAGAGGTAGGTCCACAGGTCGAGCGTGCGCGTAGACATCTTCTTCGTGGCCTTAGGCGCGGCCAGGTTGAAAAGGTACTGGGTGCCCTCGATGGTGCCAAGGGCGTGGCCGAAGTAGGAGGACGCCACCGCACAGATCACGACAATGGGCGCCATGTAGGCCATAAACGGGGTGCCGGTTTCGTTGGCGAAGTAGGAGAGTACCGGCAGGTTCTTGTCATTAGCCTCCTGCATGCCGTCCGCGCCCATGGCCAGGGCGCAGGACCAGACGAAGAACATGGTGAAAATGGTCAGCAGGATGGCTGCATTGCGGATGATCTTATCGGACTGGGCGTGGTGGTCATCGCCGTATTCTTTTTCCATACCCAGGGAGAATTGGGAGATGGCGGCAACGAAGGAGAAGGAGAAGACCAAGACTGGAAGGATGAGGATGATGGCCTTGAGCACACCGCCGGCGCTGTGATCGCCGGCTTCCATGAAGGAACCCAAGTCCCATTGCGGGATGAGGTAGAGCGATACTGCTGCGAGCGCCACGATGAGTGGGTAGACCACGAACTGTGCAATCTTGAGCATGATGGCGTTGCCAAAAGCTAGTGCGAGCGTCATGAGGCCCACGCACAGCGGCGCCAGGATGTAGCGGGAGATTTCCGGGCCACCCAGCTGGTTGACGATGAAGCTATCGACCGTATTCGTAATCGATACGCCGTAGATAAGTACCACCGGGAAGATGGTGAACCAGTAGATGATGGCGAGGATGATGCCGTTGCCGCGGCCGAAGAAGTGGGTGAGTACAGCGAGGACATCTTCGCCGTGTAGCGGCGAGTAGCTAATGATCCAGGAGAACGCGCGGTGGGCCAGGTAGGTCATCGGGAAGATGAGCAGGGTAGCCACCAGCAGCGGGATGAAGCCGAAGCTGCCGGCAGAAATCGGCAAGAAGAGGATACCTGCGCCCACGGCAGTGCCGAAGAGCGTGATTGTCCACTGGCTATTGACGGCCTTATTGGTGGTCACCTGGCTGCTGTTGGGGGTGTCTGCGCCGCCGGTAGCGGGTGAACTCGCCGGTGAAGCAGGCGCATTCGCAGTCGTGTGAGACATAGAATTCATCCTTCAGTACTTGTGAATGAGCTAACATAAACAATCTATCTGAAGGTTTTGTCGAACGAAAGCAAATTTGTGATCTAAGTTAAATAAATGCAAAAGACCGCCGCACCAAGGGTGGTGCAGCGGTCTTTGGGAATCTTGCTAAGGTGCCGCAGCTAGTCCGCGATCAGGTTTTCTTCCTTCAGGAAGTCGAGCGCCACGGTGGTGTAGTCCTCGCCATCGACGTCGACGCGGGCGTTAAGTGCCTGCATCTTTTCGTCGGTAAGCAGCTGCGAAAGGGGAGCGAAGAGCTCTGCAATTTCTGGGTGCTCGTCCAGGGCCTCGGTGGGAGCATCTGGAGCGGAGTGATGACGTGTATGGGGAGGGGGAACATGAAGGAAGGCCGCTGCACCGTTTGATGGTGCAGCGGCCTTTTGAAGTGACTGGCTAGGAAACTGTGTCCCTAGGACAGAAGTGGGGAGTTCTTAGAACAGGCCCTCAGCCTTCTTGCCGGTGTCCTTCATGGTGTGCTCGCGGGAGTCAACGTTCTGGTCGTTGTGCTTGGAGTCATCACCCTTGATGCGGGAGGTCTGGGTTACCTCGATGTTGTTGATGATGCGGCCTTCCTTGGTGTTGCCATCGCCGAAGTCCAGGTTTGCGATGCGAGCCTCTTCGCCAGCGTTAATCGGGTTAGCCAGGGTTACCTCGAAGGAGCGGGTGGAGGTCTTCTCGTTGAAGCCCAGGTCACGGATGTGAGCGCCGTTGGAGGAACGCGGGGTGATGAGGCGGTCAACGCCCTTCGGGCCCTTAGCGGTCTTCACGTCAACGCGGAACTGGGTAGCTGGGAACTCGCCGTAGTAGCGCTCGGAGCCAACGTTCTTAGCGCGCAGAGCAACGGTGCCTGCGAAGCCAGCGTGCTTAGCGCCGGAAACGGTCAGGTAAGGCTCGAGGTCGAGCTTGTGCTTGGAGTCCTTCTTGTCCTCCTTGGCATCAACCTCTTCCTGCTTCTTCTTGTCAGCAGCCTCTTCGTTCTTGCCCTCTGCCTCGGAGACCTTCTCGGTTGCTTCCTTGGCGTTGCCCTCGGACTCCTTGACGACCTCTGCGTCAGCCTCGAGGTTCTTGTCCTCTTCAACAACCTTCGGGTCGTTGACATCGGTGGTGTTCTGAGCGTCCTTGTTAGGAGCGTAGGAGTCAGAAAGCTTATCGTACAGCTTGACGCGAACCTCGTTCTTTACCGGCTGCATTGCGTTCCATGCGGTCGGGGTGGACCAGGTGCCGTTTGGCTTGCAGTACTGCTGGGTGCCGGTCATGTTCAGCACGCGGAAGCCGTAGGTAGCTTCACCGGTGTGGTTTGGCGGAACGTCGTAAGGTCCGATGGACTGGCCAGCATCCCAAGACAGGGAGTAGGAAGCGCTAGCACCAATCTTGGTGGCGATCTCGTGAGAGATGCCGAAGGAGCCTTCAGCGCCCTTCTTGGAGCCCTTGCCGCCCAGGTTCATGGACGTGGTCTCGGTGCGGTCACCGTTGACGGAAAGGGAGATGGACTGAGACTTGGACAGATCCTGCTGCAGCGGGATGTCCTTCTTGGTCTGGTTGGTGGTGGAGATGGTGCCGGCCGGCAGGAAGCGATCGGAGACCTTGTAGACCACGGTGCGGTGGTCCTCCCACGGGTTACATACCGGGCGAGGGTTCAGGACGTTCGCCTTCATGTGGTCGGAACCGTGGGTGGTGTGGATGATTGGCAGGTCCGGGTTCAGGGCCGGGGTCTCCGGGTAGGACTCGGTCTGGGTAGCTGCGCCAGCCAGCGGTGCCGCGAATGCGGTGCCGGCGACGATGAGGCCGGCGGTCAGGCCGGTCATGCGACGACGAATCGACATATAGAACTTCTCCTAGGTAGGTAGAAAATGAATGAACTTATGAATGAAATCCAGCAACTCTCAATGTTGCGCTAAGAAAACGCTAAAACAGGCTCAGAATTAATTCATCTCTTAGATGTCTATATATTTGCCACCCCGGCGGGTGGGTATTTTTTATATAGACCAACCTGTTTATTGGTGTTTGTTCCCGCTAAGCGGCTGATAGTACGTGCAAAAATATTGATGGATGATTGTCTATACAATCGAGAATCGACACGAAGGGAGTGGGCCCCTATGTGGGGGTGATTTGGCGGCCCCTGGAAGGGGTTTGGGGTCCCGTTAAAAGGTTGTGGACACGTCACAATATGCGTCATACGCTGCATTTAAGCGGGTGGGGAAAGGTTATAAAATGCTTTGTCATGAATGTTACGTGACATAAGTTATAGGCGTTTACATGACAGAGGTTGGTGCGTTTCGCAACAGGAACCTGTTGGGGCCTTCTGCTGAGGGGTGGCGCGTGGGGCTAGAGTAGGGCTGATTCGACAATCAGCATGAGGGCCGCACAGAAGGCAACGATGATGACGATGCGGTTGAGGAGCTGCCTATCTATAAATCGATTGAGGTAGTTGGCGGCAATGAGCCCAACGACGACTAGGGGGAAATAGGCCGCCGCGGTGGTGACCTGGGTGCCGCTGATCTGCCCATTGAACGTCAGAATTATAAGAGAAATTAAGGTACCGAGGACAAAGGTGCCCGCTAAGGTGCCGCGTGTGCGGTTGGGATCAAAACGCTTCATGATCAGCGCCATGGGCGGGCCGCCGATGGAGGTCGAGGTGCCCAGGATGCCGGAGGCTACGCCAGCGATGAGCGTATTGGCGGTGGTGGGGCGAGGGCTCCATCCCAAGCTGGATAGCGTCATAGCAAGGAGTACGGCGCAACCGATAAAGATGGACAGCCCATCAGGGGAGAGGCTGGCTATCGCCCAAGCGCCCACCAGGGAACCGGGAATGCGGGCGAGGGAGGAAATGCCCACAACGCGCCAGGACGTCTCGCGGTAGGTGCGCGCGAGCGTATAGCTGGAAATGCACAGCGCGAGCAACAGAATGAGCGTGGGCACGAGCTCAGGACGAATGAGCGCGATGATGGGCGTGGCAATGGTGCCTAAGCCAAAACCGATGGTGCCCTGAGTAATGGTGCCAGCGAGGATGAGGACGCCGATGAAGATAGAGGACCATGCGTCTACAGAGATTCCCAGAAACATAACGAGGGCTAAGTGTATCTGGGCCCAGTCTGCATTCTGAAACTATTAGAGGCGGGCGGTGGCCTTCTCATTGGCGGCGATTTCCTCCAAGCGCTCGGCCGGGCACATGCCGGCAACGATAACCGCGGAACCGCCAGCGGCTAGGGGCTCGAGTACGGCGCGGGAGAAAGACTCATTATCGGACCAGCCGGTAGAAAGCAGGCGCTCGGCAGATGCGGGGGCATCGACAAGCTGGGGCAGTGGTTGGGTTTCGCCGAAGTACTGATCACCGTAGAAGCGCACGGTGGGTCCAAAATCGATGGCGCCGGTGGGCAGCTCCCCGCCGGACTCGACGACGCCGCGGCCAAAGGGGTCCTCGCTAATGAGCACGATGTCGGCCTGGGGCTGGCGCTCGTGGGCGGCCGCGTAGCGGGAGGGGGAGGTAAAGACGACGTCGGCAAGCGCGGCAGACTCGCCAAAGCTATAGGAAGGGCCGGCGGCGAGCGCGCCCAAGGCCACAACAGCCGCCTGCCACGAGGAAGGGAGATCGATAGCGATGGTGGAATCCGCCTCTAGGTCGAGCTCTTCTTCCAACATATTGGCGATCTTGGCTACCCAATTGTCGAGCGTTTGCGCGGAAAAATCCATGCGCGCACCGGTGGACTCGTTATATACGGTTAGCCGCGGGGAGGCGGCGTCGGCACGCAAAAGATGGGCGAGTAGTTCCATACCCGCCCATCGTAGGGGAGAAGTGCTAGTTCACGCAGCGCGGGCCGTCGCCACCAGCGTCAATCTCCGGGGAAACCTTGGCGGTACCGAAATCATTGCCCGGGGTGCCAACCGGCTGGCTGGAGGTGTCTTCTTCCGGCTGCTCGTCGCTGGCTTCCTTATCGGAAGGTCCCTGGTAATCATCGGTAGCAACCACGATGAGGGTGTCATCGTCGAGCTGCGGATTCTCTGCCACCGGCAACCCGCCCAGCTTCTTGGCCAGGGCCTTAGCATCCTCGCTCGTCGGATCGGCGGCGACGACCTGCGACTCGCTGTAGATGCCCGGCTGTGCGTTCGCGGAGCGCTCCACCGTGTAGCCCTTGCCTTCCAGCCAAGAGCCGATGCCTGATGCCAAGCCATCAATATTGCCGGCGTTGAGGACGTGAATATTGATATTCGGATCGACGTCCTTGTCCTTGTCCGCCTTTTCTTGCTTGTCCTTATCTTCGGCCTTGGACTCATCGGTGGCTTCATCGTGGGGCTTGGCCAGGTCATCCATGAAGCGGTGGACCTCGGCGGCATCGATGGTGACGATGGATTCGCCATAATCGCCCTGGCCGTCGATGGAGGTCACCGGGATAGTGGTGAAGGTGACATTGCCGCCGGCCAGGCCTGCGAGCTGGGTGACAAAGCCCATGATGTCCCAGCCATCATCGATGACTACGGAGCGCTCCACGGCCTTGGCAATCTTAGACAGCTTGGAAGGATTAGCCAGGGTGTCATTGTCCAGGATCTTATTGACCAGGGACGCCATGTAGGCCTGCTGGCGCACGATGCGGTCGAGGTCGCCGCGCGGGAGGTTATAGCGCTGGCGCACGAAGGCTAGCGCCTTGGCGCCGTCGAGGGTCTGCTTGCCCTTGCTGAACTTAGCGCCCGACATGTCATCATCAACGTCATCGTTGAGGCAGACATCTACGCCATCGACGGCGTCGGTTAGCAGGGTAAAGCCCAACAGGCCTACCTCGGCGTAGTGATCGATGGACACACCAGTCAGAGTGCGCACCATCGCCAGCAATCCTTCGCGCCCGGCTTCGACGCCCTGCTTTTCGATGTCCTTATCCGAGTGCGGCTTCTTTTTGCCCTTGGCCTCGGCCTCGGCATTCTCCTGCTCCAGCTCTTCCACCTTGGCGTTCTTGTGGGAGGCGAAGACGGCATTCATCTTCATATTGCCGTAGTCCGGATCCTTGACATAGGTATCGCGCGGAATGGATACGGCGGTAGCGCGGGAACCGTCCTCCGGAACGCGGATGAGCATCATGGTGTCGGTATTTTCCTCACCATCGGCCACGCCGGCGTGCAAGTCCGCCAATTCCTTCTCAGAGAGGGGGTCGCCCTTGGCATCGGTACGCGAATCCTTGCCCACCAGCAAGATATCCACCGCGCCATCGAGCGAGTCACCGGACAAGCCTTGGCCGTCCAGGGACAAGTCCGTGGCCGAAGACATGCCATTATCCAGCCGACCCACGGTGGCATAACCCACGCCAGATACGACCAGGATCAAGGCAGACAGGAGTGCCACGATCGCCTTAATGGCCGTGGAACCTTTTTGCTTTACCGCACTAGCGGCAGAGGGCGCCGGCTGGATGGTGCGCGCCCGGCGAGTGTTCTCAGAAGTCACAAGTGGAGGCTTTCTAGATTGGTGGGGATCTGGAGACAGTTTAGGGCAGAACGGGCAAAAATTAGTGATCCGCGTCCGATTTCGCGTGTTCGGGCAGTGTCCCTGCCCAGTGCGAGGAGCGCCTGTGACTAAGCTCGGGGCCATTGTGACTACACCAAATCAATCCCCGCTGGCCGTGATCACCGTGACCTATAGTCCCGGTGAATACCTCGGTAGTTTTTTGGACTCCCTGCCGGGCGCCTGCGCCCGCGGCACCAAGGTCGTGCTTGCGGATAATGGCTCCATCGACGGCGTGCCCGAGGCCGCGGCCCGCGAACGCGCCGGGGTGGACTTTCTCGATACCGGCGGAAATATCGGCTACGGCGCTGGCATGAACGCGGGTGCCCGCTTCGCCCGCGAGCACGGTGGCGTGGATGAGGAATTTTTCCTTATCTCTAATCCCGATGTCACCTTTACCCCGGGATCTATTGACCAGCTCATCGAGTGCGCCCGCCAGTGGCCGGATGCTGCGGCCGTGGGCCCGCGCATCGTGGAACCGGATGGTAGCAATTATCCCTCGGCCCGCGCCGTGCCCACCGTGGCTACCGGCATTGGGCACGCACTCTTTTCTTCGATCTGGCCGTCCAATCCATGGTCGCGCGCCTACCGCGATGAATCCGATATGACCGCCCAGCGCCCAGCCGGATGGTTATCCGGCTCCTGCCTTCTTGTGCGATGGGAGGCCTTCGAGGCCATTGGCGGGTTTGATGAGCGCTATTTCATGTACCTCGAAGATGTGGATCTAGGAGATCGCTTCACGCGCGCCGGCTACCAGAACATCTTTTGCCCAGAGGCCGTCATCAGCCACGCTAAGGGGCATTCCACCCAAGCGCACGCCGGAGCGATGCTGCGCGCCCACCACAACTCCGCCTATCGCTTCCAAGCAGACCGCCACCCCGCATGGTGGCAGGCCCCGCTGCGTGGCGCGTTGTGGCTGGGACTGCGAGTCCGCGGGCTGATTGCCTCAGCCTCGGCACGTTCTTAACGTCCAGTGCGCGTGCCGTTGACCTGGATTGCGCTCCCTACGCTCTACACTGTCCCTCAGAAAATCACAGAATAAAACTGTCCGCATACATAAGGAAGACTATGACTGAAGCAGCCACCACCCACGGTGCCAGCACGGATGCAGTGATTCTCGTCGGCGGCCGCGGCACCCGCCTGCGCCCTCTAACCATCGGTACGCCGAAGCCGATGCTGCCGACGGCAAATTACCCGTTCCTGCAGCACCTGCTCGCCCGCATCAAGGCCGCCGGCATTGAGCACGTCGTCATGTCTACCTCCTATAAGGCCGAGGTCTTTGAGGAGTACTTCGGTGATGGCTCCGAGCTGGGCCTGGAGATCGAGTACGTAGTGGAAGAGACTGCGCTGGGCACCGGCGGCGGCATCCGCAACGTCTACGACAAACTGCGCAATGACACGGTCATGGTCTTCAATGGCGATGTGCTCTCCGGCATGGATCTGGAAGGCATCCTCACCACGCACCATGACAAGGATGCCGATGTCACGATGCACCTGCTCAACGTGGCCGACCCGCGTGCGTTTGGTTGCGTGCCGACCGACTCCAACGGCCGTGTTACTGCGTTCCTAGAAAAGACCGAGGATCCGCCCACCAACCAGATCAACGCCGGTTGCTATGTATTCAAGCGCTCGGTCATCGAGTCCATTCCGGCCAACCGCGTTGTTTCCGTGGAACGCGAAACCTTCCCAGGGCTCCTAGCAGAAGGCCGCCTGGTCGTCGGCCACGTAGACAACTCCTACTGGCGCGATATGGGCCGCCCGGATGACTTCACCCGCGGTTCCTCCGACTTGGTACGCGGCATCGCGCCGTCCCCGCTGATTGAGGGCAAGACCGGTGAATCCTTGGTGGATCCCTCCGCCGGCATCGCCGGGGGCGTGCTGCTGCTGTCCGGTACTGCCGTGGGCCGTGGCTCCGAGGTGGGCGCGGGCTCCCGCCTGGAGGGCACCGTTGTCTTCGACGGCGTGCGCATTGAGCCAGGCGCCATCATCCACAACTCGATCATTGCCTCCGGTGCCCACATTGGCGCCAACGCGGTCATTGAGAACTGCGTCATTGGTGAAGGCGCCCACATCGGTGCACGCTGCGAGCTTCTCGACGGCATGCGTGTCTTCCCTGGCGTTTCCATCCCCGATGCCGGCGTGCGTTTTAGCTCCGATGCTTAACGCTTGTGCAGTGGTCTGGGCACTGCACTAGGTCCAGATGGGATAGGCCGAACTGAGGAAGATTGAGCCTCGGTTCGGCCTTTCTTTTATGGGGCCAGTCGCTGCGCCTAGCCGAACCGGCCGACATGGTGCGGAATCTTCATAGATGTGAAGCGCATGGATCCCTTCTTTGCGGGGTTGTGCGCGCGACACGCCGGGATTTCCTGAAAATTGTTGACAGAAAAACGGGGTACCACTACATGTAGTACCCCCTACCTATACCCCCACAGGGGATCAGTTGTTACGGATGTGACGGATGGGGATCGTGTGCTGCGTTTTTGCCGGAAAGCGCGAAGAAGCCGCCAATTCGGGTTGACGATATTTAGTGATCCGGTGTGAAATTACATCAGTGAAAGAAACAGCGGCCGGCGCCGTTACTTCCACACCATCCCGGCGGGGTTACCCAAGGGGAATGTGGTGTACAGTCGGTCGCACTGATGAGAATTACCCAACCTCGGAGAAAGGAAAAGGCGTGGACAAAATGGCTAATAACAACGCCATTCTCCGTGGCGGTGCTGCTGCAGAGATGTCGCTCGATGAACTCTTCGGTGCCGTCGAGCAGGAGTGGCAGGACCAGGCGCTGTGCGCGCAGACCGACCCTGAAGCATTCTTCCCTGAAAAGGGAGGCTCTACCCGTGAGGCCAAGCGCATTTGCCAGGCCTGCGCGGTGCGCGATGAATGCTTGGAGTACGCGCTGGAGCACGATGAGCGCTTCGGTATTTGGGGCGGGCTATCTGACCGTGAGCGCCGCCGCCTCAAACGCGAGATTGGATAATTAAGGTGTCCAGTAAGGCCCCTGGCTAGCACGCAATGTGCGGCCAGGGGCTTTTCTGCTGCGCCGCGAAATTTACCGGGGCTACCAGCTATAGCGCGGGTCCACTTCTTCGGGGTCCAAGTTGAGGTAGTTGGCCACCAGCGCGGTGATAACGGTACCCAGGAGCTCGGAGCGCTCGGACGGGGTGGAGGCGCGTTGCTCGATGGGCATGCGGAAAATGACCAAGCGTGCGCGGGTGGGCTGGCCCTCGGAATCTACGCCGGCGGGAACCACGCGGCCGAGGGGAACTGGACCATCGGCGATAATCTCATCCGGTAGCACGGTCATATCGGGCGAAAGCCGCATGCGCGGGATGGTGTCTACAGCCAAGTCGAGGCCCCGCAATTGTGGCGCGAAGGCGTTTTGGATGGGGGCATAGGCCTCCAATACGGCCATGTCGAAGTGCTCGCGCGCGCTGCGGTAGCGCGGGGTCTGCTGGGGGAGGAGAGGTCCGCGCATGCCGTGGCCGTGGCGGTCGCGGGCGGGGCGGATATGCGGGCGAGCGGCGGTCATGACCTTGATTCTAGGGTCCTGGCGGGCTGGTTTTAGCGGAGCCACGCCGGGGCGAAGACTATCTAAATCTCAACTAAGGGTTTAGACTTATGCGCTGTGACTATTTCTCGCCATTGCTCCCGCCCAGGCTGCGGCCGCCCCGCCGTGGCGACATTGACCTACGCTTACGCGGACCAGACGGCCGTCGTTGGGCCGCTGGCGGAAGAGGAGAACCCACATAGCTGGGATCTGTGCGCCACCCACCGCGATCGCATCTCCGCCCCAGTGGGTTGGGAGCTGGTGCGTGTGGACCGCATCGAGCTGGATGAGGAAGATGACCTGATGGCCCTGGCAGAGGCGGTCAAGGAAGACGGCCGCGTGACCACCGGCTTGGTCGATGACCGCAGCGCCGGATCCGGTGCAGACCCTATCGACTATTCCGCGACCTTTGATGGAGCGGATCCTGCCAATTCGAATCACCCGGTCTTTCGCACCCGTCGCGTGGCTTATGCCAAAAAGGCGCGCCGCGCGCACCTTTCGGTCGTGCCCGATGAAACGACGCCCGCGGAACCGGAACAGGACTGACACGAACCCCGTGGTGCGGTAGTTTCCCAGTCGGCGGGGGTACTATTGCAGGTTATGCGAACTCGTGAGCATCTTGATGCAGTAATTAAGGCCTATGACGTCCGTGGCGTGGTGGGCGAAGATATCGATGAGAACTTCGTGCGCGATACGGGCGCCGCGTTTGCC
The DNA here is from genome assembly GCF_032821615.1 of Corynebacterium tuberculostearicum. Lineage (GTDB taxonomy): Bacteria > Actinomycetota > Actinomycetes > Mycobacteriales > Mycobacteriaceae > Corynebacterium > Corynebacterium tuberculostearicum_H. The sequence goes on from NZ_JAVBIF010000016.1 coordinate 22,139, forward strand.
GCCATCTTGCGGGAAGAAGGCGAAAATACCGTAGCAGTCGGCCACGATATGCGCCCGTCCTCGCCGTCTCTGGCGCGCGCTTTTGCTGAGGGTGTGACCTCCCAGGGCCTCAACGTGACCTTGCTGGGGCTAACCTCTACCGACGAGCTCTACTACGCCGCCGGCTCCTTGGAGTGTGCTGGCGCTATGTTTACCGCCTCCCACAACCCAGCCAAGTACAACGGCATTAAGCTCTGCCGCGCCGGCGCGGTACCGGTGGGTCAGGAGACCGGCTTGGAGCAGATTAAGCAGATGCTTATCGACGGCACCCCGGAGTTCACCGGCACCGAGGGCGCAATTGCCGAACAGGAGATTCTGGCCGGCTACGCCGACTTCCTGCGCAAGCTGGTACCGCTAGAGGATTCCAAACCGCTCGTCGTAGCTGTCGATGCCGCCAATGGCATGGGTGGCCACACCGTGCCGGCCGTCTTCAATGGCTTGCCTTTCGACGTCCGCGATTTGTACTTCGAGCTCGATGGCACTTTCCCGAACCACGAGGCTAACCCCTTGGACCCGAAGAACCTCGTAGACCTGCAGAAGTTCACCGTGGATCAGAAGGCCGATATTGGCTTGGCCTTCGACGGCGATGCGGACCGCTGCTTCGTGGTGGATGAAAAGGGCCAGCCGGTTTCTCCTTCTGCCATCTGTGCGCTGGTGGCTGAGCGTTACCTGGAGAAGTTCCCCGGCGCTACCATCATCCACAACCTGATTACCTCCAAGACCGTGCCGGAGCTCATTAAGGAAAAGGGCGGTACCCCGGTGCGCACCCGTGTGGGCCACTCCTTCATCAAGGCGCAGATGGCCGAGCACAAGGCTGCCTTCGGTGGCGAGCACTCCGCGCACTACTACTTCCAGGAATTCTGGAACGCTGATTCCGGCATGCTTGCTGCGATGCACGTGCTGGCCGCACTGGGCCAGTCCGACAAGCCGCTGAGCGAGCTCATGGCGGAATACTCCCGCTACGAGGCCTCCGGCGAGATTAACTCCACCGTGGAGGACCAGAAGGCCGCTACCCAGGCAGTACTGGATGAGCTGGCGGATAAGATTGAGTCCGTCGATGAACTCGATGGCGTGACCGTCGAGCTCAAGGGAACCGAGGCATGGTTCAACGTGCGCGCGTCCAATACGGAGCCGCTGCTGCGCCTTAACGTAGAGGCAAAGACCACCGACGAGGTGCAGTCCATCGTCGACGAGGTCCTTGCCATCATTCGCCGCTAATTTTCGGCGCGCGAGTGGGAGACCATGTCCTCCCACTCCACAAACTTCTTACGCTCGCGGCCCTCGCGCTCGCCTAGGGCGCGCTCGGCCGCGTCCAAGCGCTGCCAATCCTGCCACGTCAGATAATCGATACCGCGCTCGGCAAAGACTTCGGTGATATCCGCGGCGCTGGAGGGGGAGGGGAGGGTGCCAGAAGCGGCGTCGGCAAGCAGCATGCCAATCGTCTCCGTGGCATCGGACTTGGTATTGCCAATCAGGCCCACTGGGCCGCGCTTAATCCACCCGGTGGTGTAGAGGCCCGGCACTACCGCGCCGGCCGCATCGATAACATGGCCGCCATCGTTATTGATGACGTTCTTGTCCTGATTAAATGGCACGCCATCGACCGCATCGGAGCGGTAACCGGTGGCGAAGTAGACCGCCTGCACCGGCCATTCGGTGAATTTGCCGGTGCCGTGCACGCTGCCATCGCCATTGAGAGCGGTGCGCTCGGTCTTGATTCCGCTGACCTTGCCGTCCTCGCCCAAAATCTCTACCGGCTGCTCAAAGAGGTGGATCTGCAGCGTGTGCGGCGCCTCCTTGGGATCGCGGATGGCATACTGCTCGAGCACCTGGCACACCAAGTCGGTGGACTTGCTCTCCTGGCGCGCGGCCAGCGAGGCCTCGTCATAGTCGATGTCCTCGGGGGAGACCACAACATTAATGGACTCGGAATGGTCCAGTTCCTTGAGCTCCTGCGGGGTGAACTTGGCCTGCGCCGGGCCGCGGCGGCCGAAGACGCGCACGGTCTCAGCCTGGTTCTTGGCTAGGGACTCGTAGACATTATCGGGGATCTCGGTGACCTTGAGCTCATCGCCGGTCTTGGCCAAGATGCGGGAGACGTCAAGGCCCACATTGCCTACGCCAATGACTGCCACCTCCTTGGCGGAGAGATCCCAGTCGCGCTCAAAGTGCGGGTTGCCATCGTAGAAGCCGACGAACTCGCCGGCGCCATGCACGCCGTCCAAGTCCGCGCCAGGGATATCGCGGTGGCGGTCGCCCACGGCGCCGGTGGCAAAGACCACGGCATCGTAGTGCTGCTGCAGTTCGTCGACGGTGATGTCACGCCCGATGTGCACGTTGGTCAACAGGCGAATCTGCTCGGTATCGAGCACGCGGTGCAGGGACTTGATAATGCCCTTAATGCGCGGGTGGTCCGGCGCTACGCCGTAGCGGATGAGGCCGAAGGGCGCGGGCATCTGTTCGATGAGGTCAATCTGTACCTCGCCGCCGGTCTTTTTTACCAAGATATCGGAGGCATAGATGCCGGCCGGACCTGCGCCGATGACGGCTACCTTCAAGGGCTGATTCATGCTGTGTGAATGCCTTTCTCTTAATCGCGGGATCTAGACCGCTAGGTTCATTTTTGTGGCTTATCTTTCTGGCAATTGAACCGTTTAGTCTAGTTTGCGGCAAGGAGTTGAATTAGATTCTAAAAATATTCTCCCTTCTGGCCAGTTCAGGGCGATTTTTGACTTGAAAATAAAAAAGACCGCTTTGTCTGCTCATTTTAGACGGGTAGGTTGTCTTCCAATACTTAGGAAAGGCAGGTTGAGATCTACACCATGACCACCGCGACTAATACCAAGCGCACACCCCGCGCCAAAAAGCCCGAAGGCCAATGGAAGATTGACGGCACCGAGCCCCTCAATAACGATGAGGTAATTAAGCAGGAAGACGGCGGGCTTTCTGCCAAGCAGCGCGTCATCGATATCTACTCCAAGCAGGGATTTTCCTCTATCCCGGCCGATGACCTAGCCCCTCGCTTCAAGTGGCTGGGCCTTTATACTCAGCGCAACCAGAACTTGGGCGGCGAGATGACCTCCAAGCTGTCCAACGCCGAGCTGCAAGACGAGTACTTCATGATGCGCGTGCGCTTCGACGGTGGCCGTGCCGATCCCGCCAAACTGCGCGCTGTCGGTGAGATCTCGCGCGATTATGCCCGCTCCACGGCGGACTTTACGGACCGCCAGAATATCCAGCTGCACTGGATTCAAATCGAGGATGTGCCCACCATTTGGGACAAGCTCGAGTCGGTAGGTTTGAGCACGCTCATGGGCTGCGGCGACGTGCCGCGCGTCATTTTGGGCTCTCCGGTTGCCGGCGTGGCCGAGGACGAGATTATCGATGCCACCCCAGCCATCGAAGAAATCAAGAATAACTACCTGCCGCGCGAGGAATTCCATAACCTGCCGCGCAAATTCAAGACCGCTATCTCCGGCAACTCCCGCCAGGACGTTACGCACGAGATTCAAGACGTTGCCTTCGTGGGTGTGAACCACCCCGAATACGGCCCGGGATTCGATTGCTTCGTCGGCGGCGGCCTGTCCACCAACCCGATGCTCTCGCAGTCCCTCGGCGCCTGGGTTCCCCTAGAGCGCGTGCCTGAGGTCTGGGCCGGCGTGGTCGGCATCTTCCGTGACTACGGCTTCCGCCGCAATCGCAACCGTGCCCGCCTGAAATTCTTGGTAGCCAAGTGGGGCATCGAAAAGTTCCGCCAAGTGCTGGAGGAAGAATACCTAGACAAGCCGCTGCTGGATGGCATCCCTCTGGAGGTCGAGCCTGGCTCCCGCGATCATCTTGGCGTGCACCGCCAGAAGGATGGCAAGTTCTACGTCGGCGTAAAACCCACCGTGGGCCACGCCACCGGCGAGCAGCTCATCGCCATCGCGGACGTGGCCGAGAAGTTCGGTATCAGCCGCATCCGCACCACTCCGATGAAGGAATTGCTCTTCCTCGATGTGGAGGAAGAAGACATTCCGGCGCTCTCCCGCGCGCTCGATGAGACCGGTCTATACTCCCAGCCGTCCGAATTCCGCCGCGGCGTCATTTCCTGCACCGGCCTGGAGTTCTGCAAGCTCGCGCACGTGACTACGAAGGCCCGCGCCATCGAGTTGGTAGACATTTTGGAAGACACCTTGGGCGATCTGGACGTGCCGATTTCCATCGCGCTCAATGGCTGCCCCAACGCCTGTGCGCGTTCGCAGGTATCGGACATCGGCCTGAAGGGCCAGATTGTTACCGATTCCGAGGGCAACCGCGTGGAGGGCTTCCAGGTTCACCTAGGTGGCGCCCTTGGCCTGTCGCCGGACTGGGGCCGTAAGCTGCGCGGCCATAAGGTCGTGGCCGATGAGGTGCCCGAGTACGTCATTCGTTTGGTCAATAAATACAAGGAGCAGCGCGAGGACGGCGAGCAATTCCGCCACTGGGTCTTGCGTGCCAAGGAGGAGGACTTGCAGTGAATTTTCGCCGCCAGCCCAACCCTAACCGCAACCATCCCAGCTTCTGCCCGTATTGCGCCGGCACTGACCTCTTCCCGGATGAGGAAGATGACTTTGCCTGGAAGTGCCAGGAGTGCCTGCGGATTTTCTCCGTGCGCTTTCACGGCCAAGACGATTCCCCGGTAGCCCCCGCACCGGCCGTGTCCTCCAACGAGGCATTGAAGCGCTCGCTTGCCCGCCGCGGACACTCCACGGCACCGCAGGCTTAAGGATGCGCCCCATGCCCGCACTTATTACCCTGTCCCACGGTTCGCGGCACCCGGGCGCCGCGGCCGGCATTGAGCGCCTGACCCAGGCCACGGGTCTGCGCCCAGCCCGCGCGGCGCACCTGGAATTCAACGAGCCCGACCTCACCACGGCCGCGCTCGAGCTCGCCCAGCTAGGGGAGACCGAGGCCGTTGTGGTTCCGCTGCTTTTTACCCAGGGCTACCACCAACGCGTGGACGTCCCACGCGCGCTTGCCGACGCCGCCCAAACCTCCCACCTTTCCCTCCACCTTGCCCCTGGGCTCGGCACCGGCGAGGACCTCGCCCGCGTGCTCGCCTCCCGTACCCGGCCTGACGATGCCCATGTGGTCATTTACTCCGTCGGTTCCTCCGATACCGCGGCCAACGATGCCATCCGTGAGCTCGCCCACCGCACCTTCGCGCTCACCGGCGTGCCCACGGCGGTGGAATTTGCCACCCGCGGTGGTCGCGAAGGGATCGTGTCCCTGTGCCGCGAGCATCAAGACCCCTCTCGCGTGCGCGTGATTCCGCTCTTCGTGACCGAGGGCCTGCTCCTTGACCGGCTGGCGGGCGTTCCCGCGACCGTCGACCGTCCGCTAGGCACCGACCTCGCGGGCCTCGTCGCAGATCGCTTTCGCCACGCCCGCCGAGCCGCACAGGAGGTGTTCGCGCCATGCTAACCCTCATCCTCATCGCGCTCGCCGGTGCGGCCGCCAACCTCGTGGACGGTGGCATCGGCATGGGCTTCGGCGTCACGTCTACCACGATGTTGTTGCTGGCAGGCCTCGGTCCCGCGCAGGCGTCGGCCGTCGTCCATACCGCTGAGCTTGGTACCACGGCCATCTCCGGATTGAGCCACGCGCGCTTTGGCAACGTGGATTGGAAAACCGTGGTCCGTCTCGGCGTGCCGGGCGGGATCGCCGCCTTTTTGGGCGCTACGTTGTTGTCGAATATCTCCACCGCGGCGGCCGCGCCGGTGACCGCACTCATCCTGGTGGGCATCGGCGCCAACCTCATTTGGCGTTTCTCCCAACCACGCCGCCGTGGCTCCGCCTATAAGCGCACTCACTCCACGCCGTTTCTGGCCGGACTGGGCCTTGTGGGCGGATTCGTCGATTCCACCGGTGGCGGCGGTTGGGGCCCGGTGTCGACTTCCACGCTCATGGCCATCGGCCGCGAGCAGCCGCGCCGCATCGTGGGTACGGTCAACGCCGCTGAGTTCCTGGTGACCTTCGGCGCCACCGCAGGCTTTATCGTCGGTCTCTGGCACGATATCGTCGCCAACTTGGCCGCAGTCGTTGCCCTGCTCATCGGTGGCGCTATCACCGCGCCCATTGCCGCGTGGCTTATCTCTCGCATCAACCCGGTTCTGCTCGGCGGACTGGTGGGCACGGCCATCGTGGGCCTGAATATCAGCAAGGTCATCGGCGCTGCCGAGACGTACTTTGGCTGGGCAGTTCCTGCAGCAGTTACTCCGGTTGCCATCGCAGTCGTGGTCGTAGCTGGTGTAGCCGCCACCGTCCGTGGCGCGCTGCGCACCAGGCGCGCGCGTGCGGCGGAATTGGAAGCCGAAAACGCCGAGGAAGCTGCCCATGCTGATTTCCATGCCCCGGACTATCCGGAGCGTGTCGCTGCCGCCCACCGCGTCCACGGTTCGCGCAGGTCTGCCGTAACCATCGTGCAGGATAAGGCGCCCGAAAGCCCCGCCGCTGACCGCGCGTAGCCCTTCTGCCGCGACCTTTAGCCACGATACGGGCCAAACCCTAACTGCGGTGGGGTAGAGCGCGGCCGCAAGTTGGCCTCGCGGTTCCTGAAGGCCTCGAGGGGTGCTAGAGCCCGGCCACCTCGCCGATGACGTAGACCGCCGGCGCGGAAATCTCATGCTCGGCCATCGTCTGCGCCAAGGTACCCAAGGTGCAGCGATAGGCGCGCTCGGTAGAAAGCGTGCCCTCTTGGATGATGGCGCAAGGAGTGGAGGGGGAGAGGGAGGCGTCGATAAGCGCAGTGGCAATCGCCGGGGCATTCTTCACACCCATAATGACTGCGAGCGTGGCGCCGGAGCGGGCGAGCGCTGCCCAGTCGACCAAGGACTTCTCATGGCCGGGCGGCAGGTGGCCGGAAACCACCGTGAATCCGTGGACAATGCCGCGCTGGGTTACCGGGATGCCGACGACCGCAGGAACGGAAATGGCTGAGGTCACGCCCGGAATGACCGTGGTGGGAATGGACGCTTCCGCCAGCGCTTGCACCTCTTCAAAGCCGCGCCCAAAGACGAAGGGATCGCCCCCCTTAAGGCGGGCCACCTTGCGGCCGGCACGGGCGTGTTCGATGAGTAGCTCGTTGATCTTTTCCTGCGAGATTGACTTCTTATAGGGGAGCTTAGAGACGTCAATAAGCTCTTTGGAAGAAATATCACACAGCTTATCGAGCTGCGCCGTAGGTCCCAGGTGATCGGCAAGAATAACCTCTGCATCCTGCAGGGCGCGCATGCCGCGCACGGTAATAAGGTCCCACGCGCCGGGGCCGCCGCCAATCAGGGTTACGGGATGAATCTGTGCGGAAGTCATAGGACTTCATCTTAGTGGGCGCCCGACTATGCTTGGGCCACATGGATACCGGTAATTACGATGCCGAAACCGTGCGCTTTTTTGATGTCGCGCACGAAGGCGCCCAAATCCGCCTTGTGGCCGGAGAAGTGGAGCGCTGGGGCGAGGCGCTCAGCGGGCTCAATCCCCGCTCGCTTGTCATTATTCCCACCGACGCGATTGCCCGCCAAGCTGCCCACCTAGGCGTTGGCTTAGCCGAGCCGCTGCGGATCCCGATTGTGGTGACCGAATCGCTCCCGCGCTACGTGGGGGCGCTGGACCTGGTCGTGGTCGTCGGCGAGCCTGGCGAATGCGACTGGGCGTCGCGCGCCCTCATTACTGCCAGCCAGCGCGGTGCCACCACCGTGCTCATCGGGCCGGCCAAGGGCCCGCTGGTGGAGGACTGCTCGGAGGATACGCTCGTCGCACCTTGCCTGCCGACGGCCGAGGGTAGCTCGCCCGCGCGCAGCATTGCCGCCCTGCATGCGCTGTGCTGCCTGCTCTATCAGGGGCCGACCGCGGTGAAGGAGACCCTCGAGGACCTCGCTGCGGCTGTGGACCGCGAGCTTGCACAGCTTTCTCCCGAGCGCGATGCCACTACCAATCCGGGCCGCCAATTGCGCGAGTTTATTGACGGCGCCCGCGTCATCCATTCCTGCGTGTTCGACCCGTATTCCTATTCCGAGCGTCGCGAGCACGTGCAGCTCGACGCCCTCGTGGCCCGCATGGCCGCGACCATCTGGGCCGTACACGGCCTGCCGAGCGCATATGTGGACCCAGCCGAATTGCGCCGCGCGCTCGACCGCGACTCCGATAGTTCCCCGGCCACTGATCTCTTCTATGACCCCTTCATTGATGGCGATGGTGCCGGGGGCGCTTTGGTACCCTTGAAGGTGATTTTCTGGGGGCAGGAAGAGGCGAACCTGCCCAACTCGCTTGCAGTCCGCAGCATCGACCCGGAACCGGGCCTGGGGCATCTTGCCCGCTCACTGCAGCTTATTACGCGGAGTTTTGCCGCGACCGCCTACGAGATTTCTAAAGGATAGAAACACATGCAGCTGTTGCACAGCGCTACCCGCAACTATTCCTGGGGCTCGCGTACCCTCATCCCACACCTCAAGGGGCAGCCCGATGCTGATAAGCCCGTCGCCGAGCTGTGGTTCGGTGCCCACCCCGGCGACCCTTCCACGGTGGATGGCCGCCTGCTCAACGAGGTCATTGCAGAGGATCCGGCAGGGCAGCTAGGCAGCCGCGTATCTGCCGAGTACGGCGAGCGCCTGCCCTTCCTGCTCAAGGTGCTTGCGGCCGAGGAGCCGCTGTCCTTGCAGGCTCACCCGTCAAAGACGCAGGCGGAAGAGGGCTTTGCCCGCGAAAACGCCGCCGGTATCGAGCTCACCGCGTCCAATCGCAATTACAAGGACGATAACCACAAGCCCGAGCTCATCGTCGCGCTCACGGATTTCTATGCCATGGCCGGCTTCCGCCCCTTGGCGCGCACCCGCGAGCTTTTTGCCGCCCTCGAGTGCCCTGAGCTGGATCACTACGTTGCCATGCTTGACGACGACCCCTCGGCAACCACCGAGTCCGCCAACCTGCGCGTCCTTTTCACCACGTGGATTACCATTCCGTCTGCCAAGCGCAAGGAGCTCATTTCCGCCATTGTGGCCGCCGGCGAGCGCCTGATCGCCGCCGACCCGGCCGATTGGAAGTCCCGCGTCATGTCCACGGTGCTGGATCTTAACCAGCGCTACCCAGGCGATATTGGTGTGCTGGGCGCCTTGCTACTCAACCACATCGAGCTCTCGCCCGGCGAGGCCGTCTACTTGGATGCCGGCCAGCTCCACGCCTATGTCTCCGGCCTCGGCGTGGAGATCATGGCTAATTCCGATAACGTGTTGCGCGGTGGCCTGACTCCTAAGTTCGTGGACGTTCCAGAGCTGGTCAAGGTCTTGACTTACGCCGCTGCCGACGAGCCGCGAGTGCAACAACAAGATAAGTCCGCCCAGGGCAACGTGCACGATGCCGCCGCATGGTCCTACCCGGTACCCATCGAGGAATTCCTGCTTGACCGCGTGGAGCTCACCGATTCGTCTTCTGTGGATCTCGATTACGATGGCCCGACCATCGCCCTGTGCACCGCAGGTTCCGTAACCTTTACCGATGCTGCGGGCAAGACCCTCACCGCGACCCCAGGCCAGGCCGTCTGGCTGCCAGCCTCCGAGAGGCTCGTTACCGCTACTGCGGCATCCGACGCCGCCGACCTCTTCGTCGCCCGCGCCTAGTCCGCGTTTAGCCCACACAAGCACGCTTCGCCGCCGTTCTCCGGTTTCAGGCGAAGCGTGCTTTTCCGTCTTCACTACGGCCGCGTTGTGGCTTGCTCCGCCCAATTCTTGGCGCACATCGTGGCTGCGTCGCAATTGCCGCATTCCTGCGCATGCAAAACAAGCACGTTTCCCCGATTTCTGCCTTCAGGATCGAGGTAACGTGCTTGTTTTTGTTCGTCTACGCCGAGAACCGGCTCCGGATTAGCGCGAAGGCGTCGCTTCCCTCGGAGCCTGCTGGGCCGTGGCCGGTGCCTGCTTAGTTGGCACCAAGTCGGTAGGCTCCTGGTTCTGATCGGCGGAGGGTCGCTCTGCAGCGGCATGGCCGGTGAGCTGTTCCTGCTCCGCCTTCTCGGCCTCGGGTCGCTCCGTACCAGCTGGTTCCTGGGCCGGTGCGTCGGAAGCCTTGCCCGAGTTATCTTGCGCGGCAGGTGCCTCAGGTGAGGGCTGTGGAGTGGACGGACCAGAGGTGGCCGGCGGGGTGGTGCCGCCCTGGTTGTTCTGTGGAGCGCCAGTAGACTGCGAGCCGTTCTGGTTGCTCGGGTAATCGGGTGTCAGACGCTGATTGCCCTGGCCGGTACCTTGACCACCTTGGGTGGTGGTATTGCCCTGCGAGGCGGTGCCCTGCGGGGAGATGTTTTCTGGACGGTAGACCTTGGTGGGCTGGGTTGCTGCCTGTGGGCGCACTACCGCATTAGGGGCGAGAAACGGATCGTTGTTGTGCGGCTGCTGGTGCTTGGCATCGCCGGACGAGGCGGTAGAACTCGTGGTGCGCGAGGAGTGCTTCTTCGAGGGGGAATGGTCCGTGGAAGAAGTGGTGGTCTCCTCGGCTGCGGTGTGGGTCGGGGAGACGGAGGTGGTCGCGGACTGATCCGCGGCATTGGAATAGTTGGCGCTCGGCGAGCTCATGCGCCAGACGGCGACTCCGACGACGACCGCGGCGATCAGTCCGGCCACAATGAACACGTAGACGCGGCGCGAATCTGGCTTCATCGTGGCTGTCCTTTCTATGAGGCGGGCGGTTTCAGCCCAAGGGGGAGGGCGATACAGTGCCCCGGTAACAAGTTGGTAACGAGGCTATCATGTTTAGGAAACATTGCGACGGCGTCGCGTTTCTGTGATAAGTAAACAAAAAGGCAGTTCACGGGCGTAGAAGGCCATGCAAACCTTTTCATCGTCTGCTTTCTTTCATCAAGAAAGCGTGTATAAATGGCGCTGAAAGCACCGAAGGAGTCAAAAGTGAGTACTTGGGACGAAAATATTTTCAGCACGGACCTCAACATCGATTTCTTGGATGAGATGGCAAACCTCGATGAAGAAGGGGTAATTCGCGCCGTCGAGGATGCCTGCGAGGTCGCACACAGCAAGCCAAAACTCAGCGAAGAAGAAGAGCAGAATGCTCAAGCGGCGGCCACCATTGCTGCCATTTGGGCTGGTGCGCCGTTTAGCGCGGGCGAAGTTGTCGAAGACTACCCCTATATTAGGGAACTGGTGGGCTCTGGCAGCGAGACCTTGACGGAAAATGCGCTCGAGGTGCTCGAAAACGTCGAGGAAGAATATGACCTCGAACCATTCATTGAGGCCCTGTCCTAAGCCGAACCTGCTGCCCGCGGCAGCGGCCGCGCGAGAGCGGCCCCGCGGGTGAAATAACAGAAGGGAAGATAGCCCACACCTATGCTGATTAGCATCGAAGGCATCGACGGTGCCGGTAAAAATACGTTGGTCTCCGCACTCAAGGAGTCGTTGGACCGGCCCGTGGAGGTTATCGCCTTTCCGCGCTATGCAGACTCGATTCACGCGCAGCTAGCGCAGAAGGCACTCTATGGAAAAATGGGCGACCTCACGGATTCGGCATATGCCATGGCGACGCTATTCGCGTTGGATCGCTATGGGGTTAAGGACCAGCTGCAGCGCGCCAAGGAATCCGACACTGTGGTGCTCCTGGATCGTTACGTGGCCTCCAATGCGGCGTATTCGGCGGCGCGGCTCGAAGACGATGCGGTGATGGAGTGGGTGCACGATCTGGAATTTGGCACCCTCAGCCTGCCGCAGGCGGACCTGCAGGTGTATTTGGATACGGCGGTAGAGGTGGCGTCGGAAAGAGCGCAGGCACGAGCCCACGCGGACGCCAGCCGGGAACGCGACCGCTACGAACGCGATGGCGGGTTGCAAGAACGCACCGCCGCGGCCTACCGGCGCCTAGCAGATGCGGGCTGGGGTGGACGCTGGATCGCTACCGCCGATGCGGATATTATTATTTCAGCGATAAAAGACCTTGTAGGAGAATAAAACGTGGCGCCCAAGATTTTGGTTGTCGATGACGATCCGGCTATCTCAGAGATGCTGACCATAGTGCTCGAGTCCGAGGGACTCAAGCCCATTCCGGTCATGGACGGCAATGACGCCGTGCCTGCCTTTGAGCAGCACGAGCCGGACCTCATCCTGTTGGACCTCATGCTTCCGGGCATGAACGGCGTAGATATTTGCCGTGCCATCCGCCGTGAATCCTCTGTGCCCATCGTTATGCTGACCGCCAAGACCGATACGGTTGATGTGGTACTCGGCCTTGAATCCGGCGCGGATGATTACATCACCAAGCCATTCAAGCCCAAGGAACTCATCGCTCGCATCCGTGCGCGCCTGCGTCGCACCGATTCTGCGGAATCTGAAATCCTGGAGGTTGCGGACCTTGTCATTGATGTGCCGGAACATACCGTGCGCCGCACCGATGGTACCGAGCTGAACCTGACCCCGCTGGAGTTTGACCTGCTGCTGGAGATGGCGCGCCGCCCCGGCCAGGTACACACGCGTGAATCGCTGTTGGAATCCGTGTGGGGCTATCGCAATGCTTCTGATACCCGCTTGGTAAATGTGCACGTCCAGCGCCTGCGCGCCAAGATCGAGCACGATCCGGAAGACCCGCAGATCGTGCTGACCGTGCGCGGCGTGGGGTATAAGACCGGCAAGGCCGGCGCCGGGGAGTAAGGACCATCGGCATCATTGAGCGTCTAAGGCGCATTCGAGACGCCTTCATTACAACGTGGCGCACCTCTTTGCAGGCGCGCGTCATTGGCATGATCTTGGTCGCCTCCTCGGTGGTCATGATCATCTTGGCCTACGCGCTGGTGTCCGTGCTTACCCAGCGCCTGGTCAGCCAAAAAGAGGACGTAGCCCAGCAGGAGCTGGAGCGCGCCCGCACGGCCGTGGAACAGCAGATCGATGCCACCAGTTCCGCTAACTCCGTCCAGGTACGCATCAACTCTGCGCGTGCTGCGTTGGGCCAGCTCTCCGCCCAACAGGGCGATGCCCAGGCGGTCTATGAACCAGTCATCGTGGTGGAAAACCAGGATGGCTCTGTTACCACTTCGCCCGAGGACTTCCCCGTGCCGGATCAGCTGCGGGAGATGGTGGATCAAGGCCAGATTGCGCAGCAGTATTTCCCGGCTCCACGCGAAAATGGTGATCACTACAACGCCTTGCTCGTAGGCACGCCTACCGATACCGATATTCCCCGTACGCAGGTCTACCTGGCGTTGTCCATGGAATCGGAAGAATCCACCATGGCGTTGATGCGCGGTCTGCTTTCGGCGGCCGGTGTGGTCGTCGTGGTGCTGCTGGTGGGCATTGCCTGGCTAGCTACCCAGCAGGTAATTACGCCAATTCGCTCGGCCTCGCGCATTGCGCAGCGCTTGGCGGCGGGTCATTTGAAGGAGCGCATGGCCGTCGATAGCGATGATGAGATGGGTCGCTTGGCCGCGTCCTTCAATAACATGGCCGATAAGCTTTCCTCCCAAATTGCACAGCTGGAGGAGTACGGCGATTTGCAGCGGCAGTTTACTTCTGACGTCTCCCATGAGCTGCGCACCCCATTGACCACCGTGCGCATGGCCGCGGACATGATTGAGGCGGAAAGCGATAGCCTGCCGCACGGTGCCCAGCGCGCTTCCCGCCTCATGTCGAGCGAGCTCGACCGCTTCGAGGAATTGCTCGCGGACTTGCTGGAGATTTCTCGCCACGATGCTGGTGTGGCGGATTTGTCTACGGCAGCCATTGATCTGCGCTCGTGTGTGGAGGCGGCCTACGGACAGGTGGAGCATTTAGCCCGCGAGCTCGACGTGGAGGTCCAGCTCAACCTGCCGGAGGAGCGCATCGGAGTCGAGGCCGATTCCCGCCGCCTTGAGCGCATCTTGCGCAACCTTCTGGCCAATGCCATTGATCACTCGGAGGGCAATCTGGTGGCGGTTGACGTCGCAGCCACAGACACTGCGGTGGGCGTTACCGTTACGGACCACGGCGTGGGCTTAAAACCTGGCCAGGAAGAGCTGGTATTCAACCGCTTCTGGCGTGCGGATTCTTCCCGCAAACGCCATTCTGGCGGCACCGGTTTGGGCTTGGCTATCGCCCGCGAGGATGCCGTCTTGCACGGCGGCACGCTAGATGCCACCGGCTACGAGGGATTTGGTTCTCGCTTCCGCCTCATTATTCCGCGCACCCCGAATACCGAGGTGGGTGAGGCTCCCATCGCTGTGGAGATTCCCGGCGCACCCGTCACCAGCACTGCGGATGGTAGTGAGCTGGCAGAACCCGAAGTTGAAACTTCAGAAGCACAGGATACTGGCGCCGCCGCACCGGATGCAGGGCCTGCCGCTGCAACGCCGGCCATTTCCTCGGGCATGAGCTCACCGCACGTCGACAAGAGCGAAAAAGGCACCGATGGCGAGACGGAGGGCGATGGCATCCTCTGGCCTTCGGAACGTGAGCTTAACCGCGGCGCGGCCACCCCGGACAGGCGCGCCTATAAGGCCCCGGACTTTGAGGGTAGGAGGAAATAAGCGTGTTGAGAGCGAAGTATCGCAAGACCGCAGTTGTCGGCACCGCAGCGGCCGTGCTTTTTGTCAGCGGCTGTTCCACCCTGCCGAATAACACCGGTCCGCAAGTAGTCGGTACCTACCAGCAGCAACCGGATGGCCCGGAAGAAGTCATTGCACCGCAACCCGGCGATGACCCGGACTTGACGTTGCGCGATTTCTACCAGGCTTCCGCCGTGCCGGGAAACGACCATGAGGTCGCGCGCGGCTTTTTGACGGATAACGCCCGGGAAGCCTGGGACGCCAGCGGCGATGTGATGGTGGTCGATAGCTTGGACATCGTTACCGCGCCCGCTAGTAAGCAAAGCTCGAGGGATAATGAGCGCGCCTTCACGGTGCGCGGCACCATCATCGGCCGCCTGAAATCCGGCGGTGCGTACGTGCCGGAAAATGAGGGCTACGAGGCCGTCATCTACATGAAGATGCAAGACGATAGGTGGCGCGTCGATGGCTTGCCGGCAGGGGTAGTAATGGAGCGCAATGAAATGCGCAATCACTACACCCCGCAATCGCTGTACTTCTTTAAGCAGAGCAACGATGTGCTGGTTCCAGACCGCCGCTGGCTGTATAAGGGCGGCGAACAATCGGAGTCGACGCTCCTTACGCTGTTGATGGAGGGACCTTCAGCTAGCATTGCGCCCGCTACCCGGCGGGCAGCGGGGGAGAATGTCACTTTCGCCGGCTATGACCGCGAACAGGGCTACCAATTCGAGGGCCTTGCTGACCTAGACGCCCAAGATCGCACCCTCTTTGCAGCCCAGCTAGTGTGGACGCTCACGGAAGCCGGCCATACCGGCCCCTTTAAGGTCAAGGCCGATGGCGGTGACCTGGTGGAGGGTATGGATAGCCTGAGCGTGGATGACTTCGCGGACTATAACCCGGAGGAAAGCAGCACCTCTTTGTCTAAGCTCTACGCCCTCAATGAGGGCAACCTGCTCGAGGTAGACGATGGTGTGGCCGAGCACGTGAAATCCACGCTGGGCAGCAGCGGTGACGTGCAATCCGTCGATGTTGCCGATAGCGGCCTCGTTGCGGCAGTGCGCCGCAAATCCAATAATGACTTCTCGCTGCAGATAGGCGAGCTTGACGGCCAGCTGCAGGATTCGGTGGACGGACCCACGCTGGCACGGCCGACCTTCGAGTACAACGGGCAAGCCGCCTGGACCGTGGTCGATGGCGATCGCATCGTGCGCGTGGTGCGCTCCAAGACCACGGGCCGCATCTCCGAATCCGAGGTGGATGCCCGCAGCATCGACGATATTGAGGGCGAAATCTCCGTTATCCGCTTGTCCCATAGCGGTGCGCGCGTGGCCATGATTATTGATGGCCACGTGTACATTGCGGCCGTTGCCCAATCCAGCAGCGGCGATAAGCGCATCGTCAATGCCCGCGAGGTAGGCCCCGAAGTATCTGGCTCGGCACTATCGCTGGACTGGAATGCGGATGGCTCGCTTATCGTGGGTACTTCCTCGAGCCAGTCGCCCGTATGGCGCATCGAGCAGGATGGTTCCTCAGCCTCGACCATGCCCACCGGCAATATCACCGCCCCCGTGGTGGCCGTGGCAACCTCGCCTACCAAGCTCTTTATTACTGATTCGCACGCCATGCTGGAGCTTCCTTCCACCGTGATGGACGAAACCAACTGGCGCGAGGTCTCCGGCCTGCAGGGTCGGCGTTCTTCCCCTATCGTTTCTAATTAGCCGCCAGAGGGCCTGCGCGGCTGGGGAGAGGCGATTATGGGCTTGGGGGAGCTTATTTTTCCGCGTGCGTGCGCTGGGTGCGGCGCGCCGGGTGAGGTCTTGTGCCCACCGTGCCGCGATCACCTGCGGCAGCCGCCCTACATGGTGGCACGGCCCCGGCTGCTGGGCGCGCCTGTCTATGCTCTCGGCCCCTATTCCGATATTCGCCGCCGCATCATCATTGGCATGAAGGAGCGTGGCAATCGGCCGGTGCGCGAGTATGTGGGGGCCGTCTTCGCGGCCGGGCTGGCTCATTTGAGCGCCCGCGGCGATATCCCGCGCGAGTACACCCTCGTTCCCGCGCCTACTCGGCCGCGTTCGGCGCGGGCACGCGGCGGCGATCCGGTGTCCGCTGTGTGTCACGCCGCGGCGCAGCACCAGCGCGTGGGCGTGTGCGCGGCGCTCACAATGGGCCAGTCCACCGCGGACCAGTCCGAGCTCAATGCCCAGGATAGGTGGGCAAACCTGCAGGGCCGAGTCCGCGTGCGCGCCCCAATTGCGCAGAGCCCTGCATTGCTTGCCGACGACGTCATTACCACCGGTGCCACCCTCGCCGCGAGCATCGCCGCCCTGCAGGCCGCGGGTGTGGAAGTCTGCGGGGCATTGGTCTTTGCGGATGCCTAGATAGGGGTGGCGCCCACCCTCGAGGTAGGGGAGTTGCTTAAAAATTTCCCGCAAAGGTCATAACCAGTGCTACCATGAGGAGTGTCACAGAGAGATAGTTACTGTGATTGATTCTAGTCCCCACTACTCAAGGGAGGCATCTCAATGTCCCAGCCAAACAAAGCTCAGGTAACGATTACGGGCCGCAACGTCGAGGTCCCCGAGCACTTCCAAGAGCGAGTTAATGACAAGCTGGCCAAGATTGAACGCCTTGACCCCACCCTGACCTTCTTCCACGTGGAGCTGCAGCACGAACCAAACCCGCGCCGTGACTCCGAAGCGGAGCGTCTTCAGATCACCGCTACGGGCAAGGGACATATCGCCCGCGCTGAAGCCAAGGAAGATTCCTTCTACGCAGCGCTCGAAACCGCCTTGGGCAAGATGGAGCGTTCCCTGCGCAAGGTGAAGGTGCGCCGCGAAAACGTCAAGGGCGGTCACCGTGCACAAAAGGGTACCGGCGAGATTGCCGCTGAGATGGTGGCCCAAGCTGAAGCGGAGCGCGCCAAGGAAGAGCGCTACGTTGACCCCTATGCTGAGACCGTGGAGGACGTTCGCCCCGGCCAGATCGTGCGTACCAAGGAGCACCCGGCTACCCCGATGAGCGTGGATGATGCCTTGAGCGAGATGGAGCTGGTGGGCCACGACTTCTTCCTCTTTGTCAACGAGGAGAACAATAAGCCGTCCGTGGTCTACCGCCGCCACGCCTACGACTACGGCATTATCTCCCTGTCGGAAGACGCTGAAGCTTAAAGGAGCTCATACATCTCTTAGCTAACGACCCTGCTGCGAGTATGCAGCGGGGTCGAATGTGTGGTTAGGGGAGGGGGCGTCGGCAAGCAGGTTGCGGGGGATATACAGGCTGAACGGAGGCTGTCCGCCTGCCCTTTGTGCTAGGCGGGAGATGCTTTGTGAAAGCGAGTGAGTACAATAGCGACGAGTTAACTTTATTGTCGCGACTAGAAGGACTAACTAACCGTGTTTGGACTTTCCAAGCTGCTGCGCGCGGGCGAGGGCCGTACGGTCAAGCGCCTGGGCAAAATGGCAGACGATGTAATTGCCCTTGAGGATAAGTACGCGGAGCTTTCGGACGACGAGCTTAAGGCGAAGACCGACGAGTTCAAGACTCGCCTGCGAGACGGCGAAGAGATGAATGACATCTTGCTCGAGGCCTTTGCCACCGTCCGTGAGGCTGCCTGGCGCGTCCTCGATCAGAAGCACTACCGCGTGCAGATCATGGGCGGTGCGGCCCTGCACTTCGGCAACGTCGCCGAGATGCGCACCGGTGAGGGCAAGACCCTGACCTCGCTGCTGCCGGCCTACCTCAATGCCCTTGACGGCAAGGGCGTCCACATCGTGACCGTTAACGATTACCTGGCAAAGCGCGACGCCGAGATGATGGGCCGTGTCCACCGCTGGCTCGGCCTGTCCGTGGGCGTCATCCTGTCCGAGATGCGCCCGCCAGAGCGCAAGGCCGCCTACGATTGCGACATTACCTACGGCACCAATAACGAGCTGGGCTTTGACTACCTGCGCGATAACATGGTCCGCTCCCTCAATGATGTGGTGCAGCGCGGCCACAACTTCTGCATCGTGGACGAGGTCGACTCGATTCTTATCGATGAAGCCCGTACCCCGCTCATCATCTCCGGCCCGGTAGATGGTTCCTCCCAGTTCTACAGCGTCTTCGCGCAGCTGGCCCCGCGCATGCGCGAGGGTATCCACTACGAGGTGGACCACAAGAAGCGCACCATCGGCGTGCTGGAAGAGGGCGTGGAATACGTCGAGGATCAGCTCGGCATCGATAACCTCTACGCCCCCGAGCACTCCCAGCTGGTGTCCTACCTGAACAATGCCTTGAAGGCTAAGGAGCTTTTCACCCGCGATAAGGACTACATCGTCCGCAATGGTGAAGTCATGATCGTGGACGGCTTCACAGGCCGCGTGCTGGCCGGCCGCCGCTACAACGAGGGCATGCACCAGGCCATTGAGGCCAAGGAGCAGGTGGAGATCAAGAACGAGAACCAGACCCTGGCTACCGTTACCCTGCAGAACTACTTCCGCCTGTACGAGAAGATCTCCGGCATGACCGGTACGGCAGAAACCGAGGCCGCCGAGCTGCACTCCATCTATGACTTGGATGTGGTGCCGATTCCTACCAATAAGCCGAATCAGCGTGCCGACCACTCTGACCGCATCTACAAGACGCAGGAAGCTAAGTTCGCTGCCGTAGTGGACGATATTGCCGAGCACGTCGAGTCCGGCCAGCCGGTTCTGGTCGGTACCACCTCCGTGGAGCGCTCCGAGTACCTGTCCCAGCTGCTGTCTAAGCGCGGCATCAAGCACAACGTGCTTAACGCTAAGCACCACGAGGAAGAGGGCCAGATCATCGCCCGTGCGGGACGCCCCGGCACCGTCACCGTGGCTACCAACATGGCCGGCCGTGGTACCGATATCGTGCTCGGTGGCAACCCCGAGGTCATCCTCGATGAGAAGCTGCGCGAGCGCGGCCTAGACCCATTCGAGGATGAAGAGAAGTACCAGGAGGCCTGGGAAGCAGAAATCGATTCCGAGAGGGAGCGCTCCAAGAAGCTGGGTGACCAGGTGCGCGAGGCCGGTGGCCTCTACGTGCTGGGCACTGAGCGTCACGAGTCCCGCCGCATTGATAACCAGCTGCGTGGTCGTACCGGCCGCCAGGGTGACCCGGGTGAGACCCGCTTCTACCTGTCCATGCGCGATGAGTTGATGGTGCGCTTTGTGGGCCAGTCCATGGAAAACATGATGAACCGCCTCAACGTGCCGGACGATGTCCCCATCGAGGCCAAGATGGTTTCCAACTCCATCAAGGGTGCCCAGGCGCAGGTGGAGAACCAGAACTTTGAGATGCGCAAAAACGTCCTCAAGTACGACGAGGTGCTCAACGAGCAGCGCAAGGTGGTCTACGCTACCCGTCACGACATCCTTGATGCCGGAGATATTCAGGACAATATCCGCGGCATGATCGATGACACCGTGTCCGCGTATGTCGCTGGCGCTACCGCCACCGGTTACGTGGAGGACTGGGATTTGGACGCGCTGTGGAATGCGCTGGATTCCCTCTACGGCCCCACCATTTCCCATGAGGAGCTGGTGGAAGGCTCCGAGTATGGTTCCCCAGGCGAGCTCTCTGCTGAGCAGCTTCGCGACGCCCTGGTGCAGGACGCCAATAATGAGTACGACAAGCTCGAAGAGTCTGTGACCGCCATCGGCGGCGAGCAGCAGATGCGCAATACCGAGCGCATGGTCATCCTGCCTATCATCGACCAGAAGTGGCGCGAGCATCTCTATGAGATGGACTACCTCAAGGAGGGCATCGGCCTGCGCGCGATGGCGCAGCGCGATCCGCTGGTGGAGTACCAGAAGGAGGGCGGCGAGATGTTCAACGCCATGAACGATGGCGTGAAGGAAGAGACCGTCCGCCAGCTGTTTATGCTGCGCAAGCAGTTCAAGCAGCAGGAAGAGGAGCAGGCCGGCGAATCCGCTGCTACCGCTTCCGGCAACGGTGAGGGCACCGTAGAGGCCTAGGCCTCGGCGCCCTTCGTCCAATCCCGCCCCAACCC
>NZ_JAVBIF010000017.1:0-30108 GCF_032821615.1 Corynebacterium tuberculostearicum
GTACAGGGTCGGAACTAACATGGAAGACAGATCACGCTGAAGGCACATGAGGAGATCATGGCCAGTCAAGAAGTGGGTCATTCCACGTGGTTCCGATCCTGTATTCCCATTATCAGCGTCAGGAAGTTTGTGTGTGAGGCTCTGATCTAGAAGGAGTTTCACCGATAATGACTACGGTGTCACCGAAGAAAACCATGACCCGGCGAGGGTCAACGAGATCAGCGAGAAGCTGATGGAAAATTCTGAAATCGCCAGCTTGATTAGCGAGCTGTCGAGCTCCGCTGATGATGCAAGCGAGCTGGTCAAAGGCCTGCTGCAAGCATCAATCAACGCTGGCCTTAAGGCGGAGATGGATGCGCACTTGGGCTACGGCCATTCCGACCGCAAAGCGAAATCCCAGGTCGAAACCGCACAGGAGAATAATCACCGTAACGGGTCGTACACCAAGACCGTCAATTCTGGCTACGGCGCAGTTGAGGTGACCGTGCCCAGGGATCGTGCCGGCACGTTTACTCCCCGGATGGTGCCCAAGGGTGCACGTCGGCTCACAGAACTCGACGACATGATTATCTCGCTCTACGCCGGTGGGATGACCGTGCGCGATATCCAGCATCACCTCGCGACCACCCTTGGGGTGGATATGAGCCCGGATACGATCAGCACCATTACCGATGCGGTGTTAGACGAGGTCATGATCTGGCAAAACCGCCAGCTCGACGAGTTTTACCCGGTGATCTTCCTCGACGCGCTACGCGTGAAAATCCGTGACGGCCACCGCGTGGTCAACAAGGCTTGCTACATGGCGGTTGGTGTCGACATGGACGGCATCAAGCACATCCTGGGACTGTGGATCGCCGACAATGAAGGAGCCGCATTCTGGGCATCGGTGTGTGCGGATCTGGCTAACCGCGGTGTCCAAGACGTGTTCATTGTGTGCTGCGACGGGCTCAAAGGCTTGCCGGAAGCCGTGGAGGCAACCTGGCCGAATTCCATGGTGCAGACCTGTATTGTGCACCTGATTCGGGCTGCGAACCGGTGGGTGTCGTATCAGGACCGCAAAGGTGTCTCCCGGGCGCTGCGTGAGGTCTACACGGCCGCAAACGAGGACACCGCCCGTGCCGCCTTGGATGCGTTCGAAGCCAGTGAACTGGGCCGGAAATACCCGCAGTCGGTCAAAGTCTGGCGCGACGCTTGGGAGCGGTTCGTGCCGTTTCTGCAGTTTCCGCCGGCGGCACGCCGGGTGCTCTACACCACCAATTCAATCGAGTCGCTGAATGCTGAACTGCGTAAAGCTACCCGCAACAGGGGCCAATTCCCGAACGATACCGCGGCGCAGAAAACGCTGTGGCTGATGATCTGCAACATCGAACAAGCGTGCCGCCCAGCGAGCGAAGAAAGCAAAGCGCAACATTGAGTGCAACGGCTATATTGAAGGAGCGAAAGCCACCGGGTGGAAACAAGCCATCAACCAACTAGCCGTGGCTTACCCCGACCGATTCGCGGACTACTTGTAAACCACCCCCGCACACAAACAATCGGACACTCTCACTTAACCGGATATGGCACCCAGCTTCCGTAGCTACGGCATAAGCCGCAGTCAGATGCATCCCACATCTTTTGGCGGCTTGGTGTACTGACAGTCCGCTTCGGACTAGCTCCACAAGCTGGAAAGCCTGGCTGCCGCGGCGATCAACTCGTTTGGCTTTAAACACGACTGGCAATCCAAAGGCATGGCAAGAATTCAAAGCATGCCCGTAATGACAACCAAGCTCACCAGCCGCCGAACGGACACTACGCCCACTGCCAACCAAGGCAACTAAGCCACGACGATCCGACTCAGACAACGAATGAAACGGGCCGACAACCCCAGACACAACAACACCCTCCTAAGGGAAAGTGTTGCAACGACCCTCTGAACTCAAGGCTTGAAACTGTTATGCTATTGGGAGCAATTGTTGTCGGTGAAAGGAGTAGGCAGTGCTCATCCGTCGTGTTTTTGCGTAAAACACTAAAGGAAGAACGGATTTAAGCATGCCTATTTTATTGAACGACCTTTCCCTAGTATGGCCCGATGGCACAACCTGCTTCAGTGGCCTAAACGGTGCCTTTTCTGGCCCTTTAACTGCGCTGATTGGGGATAATGGTGCAGGAAAGACATCTCTGTTAAACGTCATCCTTGGCAAAATCTTGCCTACTGCTGGAACGGTGGAAAAGCCGGAATCGATAGCGTACCTGCCACAAGACCTTGCTTGGAATGAAAATGATGTAGTAGCAGACATCTTCGGTGTCACCCAAGTGCTCACGGCGATTTCCGCAGTCGAAGCCGGTGAGTATGAACCAGAACTCTATGAGTTAATTGGGGAGCAATGGGACGTCGGTGAGCGCATTGCCGCTGCCCTTTCCGCCGCCGGATTGGATATCCCGTTGGACCGCCCTATCAAAAGCCTCTCTGGAGGTGAAGCGGTCCGCGTCGCTTTGGTGGCGGTGTTCTTGTCCGAGCCGGATTTCATTATCCTCGATGAACCGACCAATAACCTCGACGGAACTGCTAAGAAGCATCTGAAAGATATGTTGGTAAATGCCGCGGCGCCGGTGCTAGTGGTAAGCCATGACAAAGACCTGTTGGATGTAGTTTCCGAGGTAGCGGAATTAAGGGATGGGAACCTACGCTTCTTCCAAGGCAACTATTCCGACTACCTAGCCACGATTAATGCAGAACAGGAAGTAGCTCAGAAAGCAGTATCTACCGCCAAGGCGACTTATAAGCAGCAACTCCGCGAACAACAAGCAATGCAAACACGAATTGCGCGTGATGCGCGCCGTGGAAAGAAGTTCGCGGAGTCGAAGCGCAAACCAGGCATGACGATGAAGCTTGATAAGCAGCGATCCGAAAAGACGGCATCACGCAGAGCGCAAATCCATTCAGGCGCAGTTGAAGCGGCCCAACGCTCTTTAGCTCGAGCTGAGCGAAACATACGAGATGATGATTCGGTCTATATCGAGCTGCCACAAACTGAGCTGCCGGAAGGAAAGCGGGTTATTTCGATTCCTGGGCTGACGATTGTCGGCCCAGAACGGGTGCGCTTGTCAGGACCAAATGGAAGTGGCAAGACCACGCTCTTAAACCGAATTAACTCCGGTGAGGCGGGCTACGTGATCGGCAACTCGGGGTATTTGCGTCAACGAATTGGATTAGATCCTTCTCTAAGCGTATGGGACGTGGTTACCAACGCGAATCCACGAGAGGATCCGCAGTTCATCCGTGATCAGCTAGCTCAGTTGTTGTTTCAATCTGACTCGGTTCATGCGTTGACAGGGACCCTCTCGGGAGGCGAAAGATTTAGGGCGGAATTCGCCAGAGTGCTCTTAGCGGATCCGGCGCCGCAATTGCTAATGCTCGATGAGCCGACTAACAACATTGATATTTCAACTGTTGATTGGTTGGTCTCAGTTTTGAAAAACTATCGGGGCGCATTGCTAGTGGTTAGCCATGATGAAGATTTCTGCTCGCGGATCAAACTTACGAGGCAAGTTTCTATAGAGGACATTGGATGAGCCGACTCCAAGGTGGAGGTATCGCGAGTCAGTGCGGCACACCTTGCCCGAATTCAGCCCAAGGGTGAGCAGTGGCACAATGGTGGGCATGCTGAAAACCACGATTGATCTCTCCGCCATTGCGCACAACGTCCGCCTCATCAAGGAAAAGGTGGGTCCGGAGGTCAAGCTGATGTGCGTGGTCAAGGCCGATGCTTATGGGCACGGCGCGGCCAAGGTTGTGCCGGTGATGGCGCGCGCCGGCGCGGATTGCTTTGGCGTGGCCACCCTGCGGGAAGCCGTGAACCTGCGCCGCGCGGGCGTGGATGCGCCCATCGTGGCGTGGATTTGGCAAACAGATGAAATCCTCGAAGAAGCCTTGGCCAATGGAATCGAGGTAGCGGTCAACTCCCTTGAGCAGGCGCATAAGCTGGTCAAGGCCGATTTTCCTGCCGAGGTATACGTCAAGGTGGAAACCGGCATGCACCGCTCCGGTGTGGACGAAGGGGATTGGGCAGAGACCTTTAAGGTGCTGCGCGATGCCCCACACATCAAGGTGCTTGGGCTCATGTCCCACTTTGCGTGCGCCGATGAGCCGGATAATCCGCACAATGACGCCCAAGAGGAAGCGTTCCGCACGGCCCTGCAGCTCGCGCGTGAGATTGGCTTGGAATGCCCGGTCAATCACCTGGCCAATTCGCCCGCAGTGCTGACACGTCCGTCCTCTTATTTCGAGCAGGTGCGCGTCGGCGCCGCTTGCTATGGCTTGGAGCCCATCGAGGGGCGCGAGCATGGCCTGCGCCCGGCCATGACCTGGTCCGGTCAGATTTTTAACGTCAAGCCCATTCAAGCGGGTGAGGGCACGTGCTATGGACTCACATGGAAGGCGGATAAGCCGGGATTTTTGGCCACGGTGGACTGTGGCTATGCCGATGGCCTGCCGCGCGGCTATCAGGGCGACTTGCACGTGGGCATTGGTGGGCACCTCTACCCGCAAGTAGGAAGAATCTGCATGGATCAGATCGTGGTGGACTTAGGTGAGAACCCGCATGGCGTGGACACGGGGCAAGATGCCGTGATCTTTGGCAACGGGGGAGTATCGGCCACGGATCTCGCCGCGGCAGCAGGCACCATCAACTATGAGGTGGTGTGCCTGCCCGATGGCCGCACCGAACGCGAATATATAGGAGAAGAAAATGCGCAATAGCTTTCCCGAATCCGGCAGCCGCGACCTATCCACGGTGGAAGACACCTATGCCTTTGGTGAAGAGCTAGGTGCGGCGCTTGAAGCCGGCGATGTAGTGATCCTGGATGGGCCGTTGGGGGCTGGAAAGACGACGCTGACGCAGGGCGTCGCCAAGGGCATGCAGGTTAAAGGCCGCGTTACCTCGCCAACCTTCGTTATCGCCCGCGTGCACCGCTCCACGGTGGGTGGGCCAGACCTTGTGCATGTGGATGCCTACCGCCTGCTCGATGAAGGCGGCGCTAATTCCGGGGACCCGCTAGGGGAACTGGACGCCTTGGACTTGGACACGGAGCTGGAAGATGCCGTGATTATCGCCGAATGGGGCGGGGGACTGGTGGAACAGATTGCGGAGCGCTACCTATTTATCAGCATCGACCGTGAGCCGGTGGACTATGCCGGCGCAGAAGAGGATGTTCGCCGCTTCACATGGTCTTGGAAAAGTGGTGCATAGTACATCGTTCCGCCTTATAGGGGGTTAAGTGATGAATATCCTAGAAAGCAAACTTGATCCGGGTATAACCACTACGTAATTCTATTAAGGTGTTGAATTTTCTCGCCTCAAGTCCTTTGCTATCTCTCTTCGTCATCATGGCGGTGGGTCTAGCGATTGGCAAGATCAAGATCTTCGGCATCTCTCTCGGTGCCGCGGCTGCGATGTTCGTGGCACTGGGTCTTTCTACTGCTAATCCGGATATCCAAATTCCGCCGCTGGTCTATCAATTTGGCCTGGCGATCTTCGTTTATGCCATTGGCCTCAACTTCGGGCCTTCCTTCGTCCGCGAGTTTAAAACCCGCGGCTGGAAGCTCACCGTCTTCATGCTGGGCATGTTGGTTGTTTTGGTCGCCGTTGGCTATGGCCTCATCCGTGGCTTTGGCCTGAGCGTGCCAGAAGCCGTCGGCATGTTCGCCGGTTCGCTCTCCTCCACGCCGGGCATGGCCGCCGTGGTGGAAATGGTGGGCGATTCCACCCCGGTCGTCGGTTACTCCTTGGCCTACCCAGGTGCGGTAATCGGCGCGATTCTCGTCGCCGCCATCGGCGCCAAGGTTGTCAAGGTGAACCATGAGGAAGATGCCCGCGCAGAGGGCATGATTCCCGCCGAGCTCGTGGCCAAAGGCGTGCGCCTGACCAAGAACTTCAATGACACCGCTGGGCATATCTACCGCGTTACCGGCCAGACCGTAGTGGCTACTCGTATCATCTCCGACGAGGAGCGCCACCGCCTCGCCGTCCCGGAAATGCCACTGTGCGAGGGGGAGGCCTACCTGCTCAACGGCTCCGAAGAGGCCGTCGATAAGGCCATTGAGGTCTTGGGTGAGGAACACCCGGTGGAGCTGACCGAGGACGCTGGGCTTAAATACACCCGCGTTACCGTGTCCAACCCGGAAATTGCCGGTAAGTCCATCCGCGAGATCAAGGCCCTCGACCACGGCTTTATCATCGCTCGTATCCGCAAGGGTGATAAGGACCTCGTGCCGCACCCGGACACTGTGCTCAACTACTCGGATCGCGTTCGCGTGGTCACCAGCCCGAGCCGCCTGCCGTACGTGCGCAAATACCTCGGTGACTCTGAGGCCGCATTGGGTAACGCGGACCTGCTGTCCATGGCCATCGGACTGACCTTGGGTATGCTGCTTGGCCTCATTCCGATTCCAATGCCGGGTGGTTCCACCCTGCAGCTGGGCTTCGGTGGCGGCCCCGTGGTCGTTGGCCTGCTCTTGGGCTACCTCAACCGTACCGGCCCGTTGAACTGGCAGATGCCATTCCACACCCGTGAGACCTTGTCCAATATGGGCCTTACCTTGTTCCTGGCCGGCGTGGGCACCTCGGCCGGCGCCTCCTTCCGCGATGCCCTGACGGATCCATCCTCCCTGACCATCATGGGCGTGGGCCTTATCATCACGCTGGTCTCCGCCATCTTGATCGGCGTCATCGGCATGCTGGTGCTCAAGCTGAAGTGGGACGAGGCCATGGGTTGTGCGGCCGGCATGACCACCAACCCCGCAGTCTTTGCCTACATTCGTGATCAAACCGGCACCGAGTTGGCCGGCCGCGGATGGGCCACGGTCTATCCCACCACAATTATCGGCAAGATTATTGCCTCGCAGGTATTGCTCTTGCTGTTGCTATAGCGGCAATATCTCGCGTTAATTACTCACCCACAGGGTCGCCCGCCTACACTGGCAGGCACTACCCTGTGGGTTTTGTGTTGCGGTGAACCAGGTAGCATCGGTTGCCAGAATTACCGCCGCCCGCCTGAAACTTAAACATTTTTCAAGGAGCCATACTCACCCCATGACTAAATTCGCTCGCAACTTCACTGCCGTCATCATCGCCATCTTTATCGTTGTCATGATGGTTCTTCTTGCCTCCTCCACGCTGCGCGAGGAAAACCACCTGGAGGGCAACCTCTCCTCCACGCTGGCCAAGGCGCCAAATAACTTGGAGGTCATGACCGTCATGCCCACCGACGTCTATGGCGAGGAGTACCCCGCCATTGGTTTCATCTGCCCGGGCATGCGCGAAGACAAGGTCAAAGAGGCACAGATCGATACCGAGAACATCACCTTTGAAGATGGTGCGGTGCCGGAAGGCAAGAGCTACGCGGTAGCCATTTCCCAGAGCGCTAAGCCCTTCATCGAAGAGCTGGATCCGAAAAAGGTGGAGGTGTGCGAGATGATTGACATGCAGGTCAAGGCCATGGAGCAGCAGGGCCAGAGCCTTGATGGCGGCGTTCCCATGATCCAGGGCACCCAGCCGCTGGGCTTCCAGCGCGAGGATGGCACCTGGAAGATGGTTGCCTAATGCGCGTCCTCGCGATCGACACGGCCACCACCGCCCTGGTTACCGGGGTGGTGGATACCGTCACCGGGCAGACCACCGGGCGCGTGTTGGAGGATACCCGCGCGCATAATGAGCTGCTCATTCCTACCATCACCGAGGTCCTCGCAGAGGCGGGCATGGAATATTCCGACCTCGATGCGGTGGTCACCGGCGTGGGCCCGGGACCATTTACCGGGTTGCGCGTGGGTATGGCGACGGCCTCCGCGCTTGCCGACGCCCTTTCTATCCCCCTCCACGGCATCTGTACCCACGATGCCATCGCGGCCGCCGCCGACCTCCACGTAGAACCTGCCGCCGCGGCCGACGAGGCGACCGCCTTGGTGGCTACCGACGCCCGCCGCAAAGAGATCTACTGGGCCACTTACCGCGCTACCGACTCCGGCGTGCAGCGCATTTCTGGTCCTGCGGTGACGAAACCGGCCGAACTCGAGGTGGAACTTGCCTCCACCGCCGAGGTCATCATTCCTGACCGCCTTGCTGGGCAACTTCCCGAGCGATTCGCCGCCCTCCCGCACCGCGCGGCCCATCCGACCGCGTCGGCCCTCGTTGCCGCGGCCGACCTCGAGGCAGAACCGGCTCCCGTCGTGCCGCTGTACCTGCGCCGCCCAGATGCGGTCCCGCCAAAGCAGCAACAGCTTTCTGCCGCCATCCCGAAGGTCGAGCTGTGAGGCTGCGCGAGCTAACCCCGGCCGATGCACCCCGGTGCGCCGAGCTGGAAGAGGTCCTTTTTCCAGGCGAAACTCCGTGGTCCAGCCGGATCTTCCGGGAAGAAATGGCCCAGCCCTTCAACTTCTATCTCGGGGTGGAAGGCGCGATCGAGGAACCAACGCCCGTAAAGCTGTTGGGCTATGCGGGCATCGGCATGATGGGCCCGGCCGCGGACCCGGAGTTTGAAATCCACACCATTGGCGTCGACCCCGCCGCGCAGCGCCGCGGCATCGCGCGGATGATGATGGACAATATCTGCCATATCGCGGATCTCAAGGACGCCCCGGTCTTCCTCGAGGTTCGCGTGGGCAATGATCCCGCTATTGGCCTGTATGAGCGCTACGGCTTTGCCAAGCAGGGGATCCGCAAGAACTATTACCAACCTTCCGGGGCGGATGCGCACGTGATGGTGCGCCCGCGCCAGTCCGAGCGCCCAGAAGATTAAGGAGCAGTCATGAATATCATGGGCATCGAATCCTCCTGCGATGAAACCGGCGTGGGCATCGTCGAGCTGCGCGAGGACGGCCACATGGAAATCCTCGCTAACGCCGTTGCTTCCTCCATGGAGCAGCATGCGCGTTTCGGCGGCGTCGTCCCGGAAATCGCCTCCCGTGCCCACCTTGAGGCCATGCCGCAGGTCATGCAAGCGGCGCTGAATGAGGCGGGCATCGAAAAGCCGGATGCCATCGCCGCCACCGTGGGACCTGGCCTGGCCGGTGCCTTGCTGGTGGGAGCCTCGGCCGCCAAGGCCTATGCCGCGGCCTGGGGCGTGCCTTTCTACGGCGTTAACCACCTCGGCGGCCACGTTGCGGTGGCCAACCTGGAAGGCGAAGAGCTGCCGCACTCGGTGGCCCTCTTGGTCTCGGGCGGGCATACGCAGCTGTTGGAAGTAGAGGCCGTCGGCAAGCCCATGCGCGAGTTGGGCTCTACGCTTGACGACGCCGCCGGTGAAGCCTACGACAAAGTCTCCCGCCTCCTTGGTTTGGGCTACCCGGGCGGCCCGGTGATTGATAAGCTCGCTGCCCGCGGCGAGGCCACCATCGACTTCCCACGCGGCATGTCCCGCGCCGAGGATCTGCGCGGCCCACACCGCCACGACTTTTCCTTCTCCGGGCTCAAGACCTCCGTGGCCCGCTACGTGGAACGCGCCGAAAAGGCAGGGGAGACCATCAGCGTGGAAGATGTATGCGCCAGTTTCCAAGAAGCCGTGGCCGATGTCCTGACTGCCAAGGCCGTGCGTGCCTGCGAGGACACCGGCGCCCGCGTGCTGTTATTGGGAGGCGGCGTGGCCGCTAATTCCCGCCTGCGCGAGCTGGCCGCCGAGCGCTGCGCCGCCGCCGGGGTGGAACTGCGCGTGCCGCGCTTTTCCCTGTGCACCGATAACGGCGTGATGATCGCGGCCATCGGCGCGCAGCTCATCCACGAAGGCGCCCAGCCCTCTGGTCTCGGCGTAGGCACCGATACCCAGCTGGATGTAGAAGAGCCGCAGTTAACCTAAAGTTCTTCTCGCTCGCGCTGCAGGCGGGGCAGTGGGCCGGTACTCTAAAGAGCGTTCATGCCCTCTTGGCTTTCTGAAGGAGCTTTCTCTCATGACCGTCGGTTTCCTTGTCAACCCTGATCTCACCCGCCGCAAGCTCGAGTTCGAGCTGGAGCACGCCAACCAGTTCCTGGGCGGCACCACCGAGGATCGCGTCTCCGTTGTTTTCCAGGAAGACGGCACCACCTACGCCGCACTCTACAACCCAGAAGCTAAGGCCGAAGGCGCCGAGCCGAACCCGGTAGCCTCCCTGGCACGCAACGCAGCCGCCACCGGCAACGCCGCTTTCCTGCAGGACCCCATCCGCTCCATCTGCGGTCCCGTCATTTTCGTTGACGCCGAGGGCGAAGACACCACCATCGATGCCGTTATCGAGTCTGTGGAGCAGGGTATTCGCGCAGTGAAGAACTACCGCGAAGATAACCCGGAGGAATACACCCTCTGGCGCGCGGCCGTTATCAACTCCGATAAGAGCCTTTAAACCCCAGCCCCTCACAGGTAGGGTTCAAGCGCTTTTCGCGCGCCCGTAATACGGTGTTCACATTCTTATGGTGTTCTAGGGAGCCGTACCGCTTCTTCTAAGACTCCAAAGGTGAAAACTGTATGCTTCGTTCATCGCGCTTCGTCGCCTCCTTCGCCACCGCCCTCGCTGTGGGTGGCGCCGCCGCCCTCGTGCCCGCCACCCCGGCGCTGGCTGCTGACTCGCCCATCTACCGCACCATCCTGCAGCCGGGCGAAGATGAATCCCAGGTCATGGTCACTTGGCGCACGAAGTCCAAGGCAGACGAGGTCCTCGAGGTCACCGGCCCAGAAGGCACCACGACCTTCCGCGCCGACGAGCGCGACTTTGGCGCCTTGCTGTACAAGTCCCAGTTCGCCACCGCTACCAACCTGCAGCCGGATACCGAATATTCCTACCGCGTTGGTTCCGAGGAAGGCGGCTGGTCCGAACCAGAGACTTTTAACACCGGCTCCAATGGCGATGACTGGTCCTTCCTTACCGTCGCCGACCCGCAGATCGGCGTGGACCTCAAGGTGGATGACCAAGCCGAACAGTGGCGCAAGACCATTGGTCACGCGGCTTCCCACGTGCCGAATGCCAGCATGATCTGGTCGCTGGGTGACCAGGTTGAGGGCTGGGGTGCGCAGGTACCGCAGTACGATGCGTACTTCTCCGCCCCGGAGATTCGTCACATCCCTACCAACACGGTCCCGGGCAATCACGAGACTTATAACCTCACCATGAAGCATCATGATGAGCATTTCTCCAACCCGCATCAGGCGGACGATATCCGCGACCACTACTTCGAGCGCAATAACGTACTCTTCATCGGCCTGGACTCCAATGCTTCTTCCGACGCCGATATCGCCCGCCACGAGCAGTTCCTGCGCGAGGCCATCGAATCCCGCGGCGCGGATAATGACTGGATCGTCGTCGGCATGCACCACGGCCCGTACTCCCAGGGCTCGCATCACTTTGATAAGGACGTCACCAACCTGCGCGAGAAGCTCACCCCGGTGCTCTCTGAGCTCAACGTCGATGCCGTGCTCTCCGGCCACGACCACATCTACACCCGCAGCCACTTGATGAAGAACAACAAGCCGGTCCTGCCTGAAAAGAAGCCGCAGCGCGGCGACGTGCTCGAGCCCAAGGATGGCGAGGCGCTGTACCTGACCACCACCACCGCGGGCGGTGGCAAGTACTACGACTTCACCGACGTGAATAACAAAAAGCACAAGGGCGCGCGCATGGAGACCATCGATCCGAAGCTCGCCCACGAGTCCACCGCCATGTGGCGCCAGGATTACACCGAGGACTACATGCGCGTAGACGTCTCCGATGACAAGCTCACCTTCACCACCTTCAACGAAGGCGATAACACGCTGGTGGACAAGGTTTCCCTCAAGAAGAAGGATCGCGGCGCTGCGCCTGCCGACGACGCCACCGACCCCGCAGACTCCACCGAGTCCACCGGATCCGCCGACCCGGATACCCCTGAGACGCCCAAGGATCCGGAGGGCGGCAGCTCCCTGAGTTCCAGCGATATTTTCGGCGGGCTCAGCTCGAAGAAGTAGCTAGCGTCGCCCCATTGGCTAGCGCTCTGTATGGCGCAGCCACGCTAATACGGCCTTGACCCGCCGGTTGGAATCCTCGGGCCGAAACCCGAGCTTCATAAACACATTGGAGACATGCTTGCTTACCGCTCCGGCGGTAAGAACGAGCGTGTCTTCAATTTCTTTATTGCTCAATCCTTGGGCCATAAGCCCCAGCACCTCCCGCTCGCGGGCGGTGAGCTGGGATAGGCCGGTACGCCGCGCCGACAGCAGCGCAGTTACGACCTCTGGGTCCACCACGGTGCCGCCGCGGGCGACCTCGTCTAGCGTGCGCACGAATTCTTCTACATCAGAAACGCGCTCCTTGAGCAGGTAGCCAAAGCCGCCGTGTTCCAAGAGTCGGTCGAGGTAGCTTGCCGCTACGTATTGGCTCAACACCACCACCGGCTGGGTGGGATTGGCGGCACGCAGGTCATGCACGGCGCGCAGACCATCGTCGGTCATGGTCGGTGGCATGCGCACATCGCTGATAATCAGGTCAAAATCTTCCTGCCCGGCAATAGCGCGCAGTTCTTCGGCATCCGTGGCCGCCGTAACGCTGTGGCCCAAGGCGCTAAGTAGCTGCTCGAGCCCCGCGCGCAATAGCGCGGAATCTTCCGCCAGTAGTAGTTTCATTCCGCCTCCTTCAGCGGTAATTCGACCTGCAGTCGGCCACCGCGTTCGCGCGCAGCCGCGTCATCTGCTGCCGAAAAGTTCACCGTTCCGCCCAGTGCGGCGGCGCGTTCGCGCAGCCCGGCGAGACCGGTGCCCGGCTCACCTGGCTCCTTGGCCGTGGGACCGAGGTCAGCTCCGGGGCCGGGGCAGGGTCCGGTGCCATTATCAATGATGTCTAAGCGCAGTGTGCCCCCAAAAGCAACTGTTACCGTCGCCTGGGCGGCTGCGCCATGCTTGGAAGCATTGGTAAGCGCCTCGGCCACCGCGTGGTAAGCCAGCAGGGCAGTGGTTTCATCCACTGAGCGTTCGGCGCCTTCGACGTGTAGTTCGGTCTCCAGCCCGGAGTGGGCGAGGAGTTCGTCGAGGGCGGGGATAAGTCCGGCGTCGAAAAGCACCTGCGGGGCGATGCCGCGCACCGTCGCCCGCAGGGAGGCCAAGGCCAAAGAGGCATTATGTTCCGCATCGGCCAAGGCCGGTTGCGCCTCAGGAGGGGCCTGCAATTTCGCCGCGGCCAAGTTGAGCTTGAGCGCAGTGAGGTACTGCTGCGGGCCATCGTGCAGCTCGCGTTCGATGCGGCGGCGCTCGCCGGAAAAGGCATCGATAAGCGTGGCGCGCGAGGCCGCCAACTCCTCGGCCGAAGGGCTCAACGCCAGCCGGGTTAGCGAGGTTGACGCCAAGACCAAGAGGCGGTTAAGTCCTACCAATAAAGCCACCAGCAGCGCCGCGGTGAGCCAGCAGGTAAAGAAAATGAGCGGCCGGTTGGAGGTAGACCACCCACCAAAGAAGAATTCGGTATTTGGCACGAACGGCGCAATTGCCAGCACGCCCGCCGAAAAGCCCACGGCAGTCCACGCGGCAAAGCAGGCAGCCGAAATCAATAGCTGCACAATAAGGTGATAAAACTGCTGCCAATCAAACCACCGGCCTGCGCGCCGAGGTGGGATCTCCACGCCCATCCACCGCGCACCCAACCGGCCGACAAATTCCGCGGCGCGTCCCACCAGCGGAATCCACGGCAGCATCAGCACCGAAACCACCAACGCCGGGATAAATAGCGCGCCGAGGACGAGGCTCCACGCGCAGGCTTTGAGGGTTCGCATAACCCATGAGCCTAGCCGCCTTACCCAGGGTGGGGCAGTAGAGCTAGCTCTACCATTTTCTGGGCGGCCCACTCCATGTCTTTCTTCTGCGCGGCCGAGTGGAATCAAAGGCATGTTAAAAGCAGATAACCTCAGCAAGCGCTACGGCCGCCGCACTGTGCTCAATCGCGTCACTGTGTCCATCGCCCCGAGCGAATTCGTCGCCATCATGGGACCTTCCGGCAGCGGAAAAACCACGCTGTTGAACCTGCTATCCGGGCTCGATAAGCCCACCTCCGGCCGAGTCAATGCGCCGGGGCGCAAGCAGCGAGCCTTTGTTTTCCAGGACTATAACCTGCTGGAATCCCTCAACGCCCAGCGCAATGCCACCTTGACCGCGCGCTTTTCCGGCCGGCGCCCTACACGCGGCAAGGTGGCGGAGGTCTTTGACTCGCTCGGCCTTAGCGGGTTGGAGCGCCGCCTGCCCGCGCAGCTTTCCGGCGGGCAGCAGCAACGTGTGGCCGTCGCCCGGGCACTGCTGGCCCAGGCGCCCTATATCTTCGCCGACGAGCCTACGGGCGCGCTTGACGACGCCACCGCATCCACCGTCCTTTCCCACCTGCGCGCCGCCGCCCGCGATGGCGCCAGCGTGGTCATGGTGACCCACTCGCACCTCGCCGCTGAGGCGGCCGACAGGATCATCTCCTTAGAGGAGGTGGCCCATGCTGGTGTGGCTTAAGGACTTACAGTCCAATTGGCTATCGTGGCTGGCCGTGGCGCTGACCCTGGTGGTGTCTTCCACCTCGTGCACCCTGGCGCTGGCCATGCTGGTTGCCTCCTCCGGGGCCGAAGAAAATCCCGCCGGCCCGCTGGGTGGCACGGTGCTGGGCATGGCCCTGTGCGTGGTGGTGTTGGTGACACTATCGCAGATGCGCCTTATCATCGCCGAGCGCGAGCCGGTCTACCGTTCTTGGCGCATGGTGGGCATGCCCGGGTGGATGATTGTTGCCTTCATTCTGGGCCAAGTCGCAGCGGTCAGCGCGGCTGCCGGATTTCTCGGCGTGCTGCCGGCCCGACCTCTGCTTGACCCGTGCGTGCGCGCCCTGCGCAGCGACGGCATCCCCATGCCGGATATCGCCGTTACCGGCCAGGTCACCGCCATTGCGGTATCCGTCTGCACGTCCGCGGCCCTGGTTGGTGCGCTGCCTCCGCTGCGCCGCGTGTTCCGGCCGCGTACTCCCGCACACCCGATGTGGCTTCTGGTGAAATTCCTGCTTGCGGCCGCGGCTATCGGCGGCACGGTCTACGGGTGCCTGCACATCGATGACCCGGGTGACCTCTTGTCGGCCGAGATGGGGCTCGTCATCCTCGTCGCCCTCTTCTTACCTTGGCTCATGCCCGGTATCGACCAATGGACCCGCGCGGCCGGCATCGCTGGGGCCAACGTGCGGGTGCGCCGGCACTTTTCCACCCCACACATCGTGCCGTGGGTGCTCCTCGGCGGCTTTATCGTCGCCGTCGGCTCGGGCCTGCGCTTTGGAAACGATGCAGGCGTCGGCGGCACCTTGTCCTCGTGGCAGGTCTTTGTCGCCCTTTTAGGGCCGGTCTTTGCCCCCAGCATCGTGGGCGCCGTGCTTACCTCACTGCTCATGCGCGGGCGCATCGCCTCCGATATCCGCGGCCTCACGCTGGCTGGCGCCACTCCCTCGGCCTGGGCGCGCGTGCAAGTAGGGGAGGCGGCGTGCCTCACCCTGACTGCGGCCGGCGTGGTGTGCGCGCTGTGCTTGGCGACGCTCCTCCCTCTCCACCACCTGCTCACCCCACAGGCTTCCTTCGGCCGAACGCTGGTAGACGAGCTGTGGTGGTCGGCCTTTGCCGTGATTTTTGGTGCCATGTTTATTGCTGTGGGCGTCGTCAAGCTGGCGCTGGCCGGCTTCGTGCGCGCCGGGCAACGGGAGCGCTGAAGGGATCGCTGAGGGTGTCGGAATGTGGGCCGGGTCATTGTTGAGGGTTAGCAGTCACGAGGGTAGAGTGCTAATCAGGTTGTTTGACCCACAGTTGTTCACCCGCGACGACGGCTGTGCTGGACATCCACAACCGGCACGCGCGCGCCATACCGGCGCGCATACGAACACTACGGAGGAAACATCATGGCAAACATTAAGCCTCTCGAGGACCGCGTCCTCGTACAGATCGTAGAAGCTGAAACCACCACCGCTTCCGGCCTGGTCATCCCGGATTCCGCCAAGGAAAAGCCACAGGAAGCTACCGTCGTTGCAGTAGGCCCAGGCCGCACCAACGACAAGGGTGAGGTCACCCCGGTAGGCGTCAACGAAGGCGATACCGTGGTCTTTTCCAAGTACGGCGGCACCGAGCTGAAGTACAACGGCGAGGAGTACCTGCTGCTGTCCTCCCGTGACCTGCTCGCCGTCATCGAGAAGTAGGCCCACTTATGGCAAAGCTCATTGCATTCGACCAAGAAGCCCGCGAGGGAATCCAGCGCGGCGTCGATACGCTGGCTGATGCCGTCAAGGTCACCCTCGGCCCGCGCGGCCGCAACGTCGTGCTTTCCAAGGCTTTCGGTGGCCCCACCGTCACCAATGACGGCGTGACCATCGCCCGCGATATCGACATCGAGGAGCCCTTCGAGAACCTTGGCGCGCAGCTGGTCAAGTCCGTTGCGGTCAAGACCAATGACACCGCAGGCGACGGCACCACCACCGCTACCTTGCTGGCCCAGGCGCTCATCTTCGAGGGCCTGCGCAACGTGGCGGCCGGCGCCAACCCGATCGAGCTCAACCGCGGCATCGCGGCGGCGGCCGAAAAGGCCGTCGAGGAGCTTAAGGCCCGCGCCACCGCGGTCAACTCCTCCTCTGAAATCGCCCAGGTAGCCACCGTCTCCTCCCGCGACCCGGAGGTCGGCGAGATGGTTGCCGGCGCCATGGACAAGGTGGGCAAGGACGGTGTGGTCACCGTCGAGGAATCCCAGACCATCGACTCCGCCGTCGATGTCACCGAGGGTATTTCCTTTGACAAGGGCTACCTTTCCCCGTACTTCGCTACGGAGGAAGAGACCTACCACGCCGTGCTGGATGACGCCGCAGTATTGCTCGTCCGCAACAAGATCTCCTCCCTGCCGGACTTCCTGCCGCTGCTGGAGAAGATCGCCGAGACCAACCGCCCGACCCTCATCATCGCGGAGGACATCGAGGGCGAGCCGCTGCAGGCGCTCGTCGTCAACTCCATCCGCAAGGTGCTCAAGGTCGCGGCCGTGAAGGCTCCGTACTTTGGCGAGCGTCGCAAGGGATTCATGGATGACCTGGCCGTCGTTACCGGCGCTACCGTCATCGACCCAGAGGTGGGCGTCAACCTCAACGAGGCTGGCCTCGACGTGCTCGGTTCTGCCCGCCGCGTGACCATCACCAAGGATGACACTGTCATCGTCGATGGCGGCGGCACCGCTGAAGCAGTAGAGGAGCGCCGCGAGCACATTCGCCGCGACATCGAGCGCACCGATTCCACCTGGGATAAGGAAAAGCTCGAGGAGCGCCTGGCTAAGCTCTCCGGCGGCGTGGCCGTCATCCGCGTCGGTGCGGCTACCGAGACCGAGGTTAACGAGCGCAAGCTGCGCGTCGAAGACGCCATCAACGCGGCCCGCGCGGCCGTAGAAGAGGGCGTTATCGCCGGCGGCGGCTCCGTGCTGGTCCAGATTTCCAAGGAACTCGAGTCCTTCGCCGAGGGCTTCGAGGGCGAGGCTAAGGTCGGCGTTCTCGCCGTCGCCCGCGCCCTGACCCGCCCGGCGTTCTGGATCGCCGAAAACGCTGGCCTCGACGGCGCCGTCGTCGTCTCCCGCGTCGCCGAGATGTCCAACGGTGAGGGCTTCAACGCCAATACTCTCGAGTACGGCAACCTCATCGATAACGGCATCATCGACCCGGTGAAGGTCACCCACTCCGCCGTGGTCAACGCCACCTCCGTGGCCCGCATGGTTCTGACCACCGAGGCCTCCGTGGTGGAAAAGCCACAGGAAGAGCAGCCTGCTGACGCCGGCCACGGCCACCAGCACTAAACCTTCCCAACATCACCCGCCCCGCTTTCCGCGCGGCGGGTTTTGTTGTACCTAGCTAGGGCCGTGGAATACATCAAGGCACCGCTGATACCGACCCCATTCGCAAGGCCTTCGCCAAGGCCAATGGCATCAAACCCGCACTCTTTTCCGCGCATTCCGAGGGTGCCTGCTCCAAGCGCAGCGGTGTGGGTGCGGTCTACGTGGAGCAAGGCGTGATGAGCGGGTGGACTCCGGCCACACCGTCATCTGCATCGACCACAATCTGGCTGTTCTCGCGCATGCGGATCACGCCATCGACTTGGTCCCCGGCGCCGGTTCGGCCGGCGGCCAGCTGGTCTTTCGTGGCACCCCAGCCGAGTTAGCCGAGCAGAAAGACTCGGTGACGGGGCGCTTTCTTGCCGACGCCCTCGTCTCCCCCTAATCTTCTGCCTTAAGCGTTGACCGGCGCGGCCGCGCGGCGGCGTTGGCGCAGCGCAACGACGCGCTCGGATTCGCTCATTCCGCCCCAGACGCCGTAAGGCTCGGCGGATTGCAGAGCATGCTCGCGGCACAAATCAATGACCGGGCAGGAATTGCAGATGGCCTTGGCGCGGTTCTCGCGCTGGGCGCGGGCACGACCGCGCTCGCCATCTGGGTGATAAAACACGTCCGAGTTTTCTCCGCGGCAGGCGCCTTGTAGCTGCCAATCCCACAGGTCAGCGGTGGGACCGGGAAGCAAATGAGGCTGAGACACGTTACTTAGCTCCTTTGTAAGGGCGAGAATTCTAGTGCGGCTTCCGCAGTGTCGCGGGAAGCAACCTCACGTAGTGTTTCGCGCGTGGGTTAACGATGGGTTACCTATTTTTGACTTTTAGGTATTCTTCCCCAGTTCACCCCTCCGGCACTACGGTTTACCAGCGGAAACAACGAAGGTTAACGGTTTGTGAATTTTCTGCCGCTCGGGTTGCGCACGCGCTGGGGCCGCGCGTTGCCTTTGCATAATCTTCCCGTGTGCCAATATGGTTAGTTACCGGTTTAAAACATGTCAGAGGGTGCATACGTGAGTGATAAGGAACAGGAGCTAGCGGATCTCGTCCCGCATGCCGTCGACGGCAGCCGTCGAGCGCTGCAAGAAGTTCTGCGGATCATTCACCCGCAGGTGCTGCGCTACTGCCGCGCCCGCATCGGTGGCGGCCGCCAACCCACCGCGGAGGATGTAGCCCAAGAGATCTGTCTTGCAGTGGCCACCTCCATTGGCTCCTACGAGGACAAGGGCCGCCCGTTTATGGCC
Organism: Corynebacterium tuberculostearicum; assembly: GCF_032821615.1. Taxonomy (GTDB): domain Bacteria; phylum Actinomycetota; class Actinomycetes; order Mycobacteriales; family Mycobacteriaceae; genus Corynebacterium; species Corynebacterium tuberculostearicum_H. Next base: position 19,055 of record NZ_JAVBIF010000017.1, read on the forward strand.
TATGTCTACGGCATTGCGTTCAACAAGGTCACCGATGCCCACCGCGCCATGGGGCGCGATAAGTCCACCCCTACCGAAGAAATTCCAGAAGACTCCGCGCACGAAGCTACCCCAGAAGAGTGGGCGCTAGAGGCCGACGGTAGTAACAGAATGCGCGCCTTGCTCGATACGTTAAGTGACAAGGCGAAAAACATCGTGATTCTGCGCGTGTTCAACGGTTTGTCGGCAGAAGAGACCGCGGAAATTGTGGGTTCCACCCCAGGCGCGGTTCGTGTCGCACAACACCGAGCACTCGCTCAATTGCGAAAGACCCTCCAAGCTGCCCAGGAAACTGCGCGCTAAGGGCCTAGCGGCCGACTCTTACAGCAGATATCTCTTAACAGAAAGGAAGGGGGAGAGACACCATCATGACACCGAAGCACCACGGCGAAAATGACGGCCTGGCGGACCAGCTCCAGCCCTTGATAGATGATGATGCATTCCTCACCGAGCTTTCGAAGGGAACTAACCCTTCCGACGGCCAGGATGACCTGGCGGAGCTGCTGCTGGAGTTAAAGGGGGACGTCGATAAGCAGATGCCTCCAGCCCCGCTGGTAGAAGGCGCCGAAGCTGAGCCTGAGGTCATCGACCTAGGCCAGGCCCGCAAGCGCCGCCGCGGCGGCCCGTTCGTACATGGGCTCATCGGTGCGGCGGCCGCAACGCTAGTCATCGCTGGAGCCGGTGGAGCCATGCTGCACGCCGGAACCTTTGATAAGGGCGATAAGACCCGCAACGTAGAGCTGGCCGGCACGCTGGAAGAGATGGAATCTCGCGCGGCCGAAGGTGATATTGAAGGCGCTCGCGAACTGATGAAGGACGCCCGCGCCAAGCTGGATGAGGCCGAAGGCAAAGAAGAAAAGGCCATCGCCGCCAACCGTGAGGCCGATCAAAAACGCTCTGCGCACCCGAAGCCCACCCCGCACACCGTGACGGAGACTGCCACCGAAACCGTGGCGGAAGAAGCTTCGCAACCGGAGCAACAGCCGGAGCAGGTCACCGTGACCGAAACTCAATACGCCACCGAAACCGTGGTGGTCACGGAACAAGTGCAGCCAAACCCGCAGCCCAACCCCAACGTTGAGGATGAGCCGACGACCACCATCGAGTTGGGCCAGCAGCAGTAGAAGCTAGCGGCCCTCTAGGCCATCCAAGTAACCCAAGGCGTAGTCCCAAGGCACGTAGCGGGAGGGATCTGGCTCGGCGCCTGGCTCATGTACCGGCGCTAGCTCGCCTTCAAGGGTGGCGCGCATATTAGCGGCCATAATGTCCCACTCATAAAAGTGGTTTTCTTGGCAATCCTCGCACAGGAAGAAGATGCCATCGATGCCACGCGGGCCGAGGATGGACGCGAATTTCTGCACCAGCGCGAGGTCGTGGATGATGGCGATCCGGTCGTCGTCGGTAAGCGGCATGACCTGCTCGTCTTCCTCTAGGAAGGAGGCGGGGTCATTCGGATCATCGGCGAAAGGATCGCGGGGCATATTGGCGAAGAAGTTCACGCCTGCGAGCCTATTGAACTTACCCTCCCGAGGCAATTTACCCCCTGCCCAAATGGTGTCGTCGGCCGGCAACGCACTACAGTTGGGTTAGCCGCTAAACCTGTTAAGGAGAGACCTCGATGAGCGAGAACCGTATTCATACTGGTGGAGATGACCCGAACAAGGTAGCCCTGCGCGGCCTGACCTTTGATGATGTGCTCCTTTTGCCCGCCGAATCCAATATCGTGCCTTCCGAGGTCGATACCGGCGCGCAATTTACCCGCAATATCCGCCTCGGCGTCCCGCTTGCCTCGGCCGCCATGGATACCGTGACCGAGGCCCGCATGGCCATTGCCATGGCCCGCCAGGGCGGTATCGGCGTGCTGCACCGCAACCTGTCCACCGAGGACCAGGCCGAGCAGGTAGAAATTGTGAAGCGCTCCGAGTCCGGCATGGTTACTGACCCCATCACCGCCCGCCCGGATATGACCATCGGGGAAGTAGACGCGCTGTGCGCCCGCTTCCGTATCTCCGGCCTGCCGGTGGTAGACGAGGACGGCACCCTGTTGGGCATTTGCACCAATCGCGATATGCGCTTCGAGCCTGACTTTGACCGCAAGGTCAGCGAGGTCATGACGGCCATGCCGCTTGTTGTTGCGCGCGAGGGTGTATCTAAGAAGGAAGCCCTCGAACTGCTCTCGGCCAATAAGGTGGAAAAGCTGCCCATCGTCGATGCGGATAATAAGCTCACCGGCCTGATTACCGTCAAGGACTTTGTCAAGACCGAGCAGTACCCTAACGCGTCCAAGGACTCGGCCGGCCGCCTGTTGGTTGCGGCCGGCATCGGTACCGGGGAAGAGTCCTACCAGCGCGCCGCCGCGCTTGTCGACGCCGGCGTGGACGCCCTCGTCGTCGACTCCGCCCACGCCCACAACAACCGCGTGCTGGAAATGGTCTCCCGCGTGCAAAAGGATTTCGGTTCCAAGGTCGATGTCATCGGCGGTAACCTCGCCACCCGCGAGGCCGCGCAGGCGATGATCGATGCCGGCGCCGACGCCATCAAGGTCGGCATCGGCCCGGGCTCCATTTGCACCACCCGCGTCGTCGCCGGCGTGGGCGCGCCGCAGATTACGGCCCTGATGGAGGCCGCCGCAGTAGCTGGCCCGGCCGGTGTGCCGGTTATCGGCGATGGTGGCATGCAGTACTCCGGCGACGTCGCCAAGGCCCTGGCGGCCGGCGCCGATACCGTCATGCTGGGCTCCATGTTTGCCGGCACCACCGAAGCCCCCGGTGACATCGTGGTCTACCAGGGCAAGCAGTACAAGCGCTACCGCGGCATGGGCTCCATGGGCGCCATGCAGGGCCGTGGCCTTTCCGGCGAGAAGCGCTCCTACTCCAAGGACCGCTATTTCCAGGCCGACGTCCGCAGCGAGGACAAGCTGGTTCCGGAAGGCGTCGAGGGCCGCGTGCCCTTCCGCGGCGATATCGATGCCATCGTGCACCAGATTATCGGCGGCCTGCGCGCTTCCATGGGCTATACCGGCTCCGCCACCCTGGCCGAGCTGAAGACCAAGCGCTTCGTTCAAATCACCGCCGCGGGCCTAAAGGAATCCCACCCGCACCACCTGCAGCAAATCGCAGAAGCACCAAACTACCGCTAGGAATATCATGCGTGAATACGCCGAAATTGGCATCGGCCGCGAGGCCCGTCGTACCTTCGATCTAGAGCAACTATCCATCGTGCCGCAGCGCCGTACCCGTTCCTCCAAGGACGTGGACACCACCTGGCACATCGACGCCTATACCTTCGACATCCCCTTCGTGTCCCACCCCACTGATGCGCTCGCCACCCCCGAGTTCATCATCGAGATGGGCAAGCAGGGCGGCCTGGGCGTCATTAATGCCGAGGGCCTGTGGGGCCGCCACAAGGACCTCGAGGGCGCCCTAGCCCGCATTTACTCGCAGCCGGGCGATAACTCCATCATCCAGGAGCTGCACGCCGCCCCGCTTGACGACGCCCTCCTTACCGAGCGCATCTCCCAAGTCCGCGACTCCGGAGTTACCGTTGCTGTGCGCGTATCCCCCCAAAATGCTCGCGAGATGGCCCCGAAGGTCATCGCGGCCGGTGCCGAGTTGCTGTTTATCCAGGGCACCCTAGTCTCGGCCGAGCACGTAGCTACCGGCGGCGAGCCGCTGAACCTCAAGGAGTTCATTGGTTCCCTTGACGTTCCCGTCATTGCCGGCGGAGTTACCGACTACACCACCGCGCTACACCTGATGCGCACCGGCGCGGCCGGCGTCATCGTAGGCGCGGGTGTGACCACCAACGCCGAGACCGTTGGCATCGACTCGGCCATGGGCACCGCGATTGCCGACGCCGCCGCAGCCCGCCGCGACTACCTCGACGAGACCGGCGGCCGCTACGTGCACATCATCGCCGATACCGAGTTTGAAAACTCCGGCAATATTGCCAAGGCTTTCGCCTGCGGCGCTGACGGTGTTGCTCTCGGCCCACTGCTTGCCCAGGCCCGCGAGGCCGGCGGCAAGGGCTGGTACTGGCCCGCCACGGCCGGCCACCCGCGTTTCCCACGCGGCTTCGTCCAGTTCTCCGGGGCCGATACCGACTTGGACGTCGATTTCCTCACCACCGGTACCCCGGCCGAAGCCACAGAAGAATCGGCCGCCCCGTCGCTGGAAACCGTGCTGCACGGTCCCTCCAGCGAGCCCTTCGGCCGCACCAACCTGGTCGGCGCGCTGCGCCGTTCCATGGCCAAGTGCGGCTACACCGACCTGAAGTCCTTCCAGAAGGTCGAACTCGCCGTCCGCTACTAATCCGCGCGAGAGTCCTGACGCGGCTGTGCCTTCTTGGCGCAGCCGCGTTTCTTTGTCTCAGGGCTTCCTTCGCCGCCGAACAGATACCAGTTGGCGAGGTAGGAGAGTGGTTTAGGAAACCAATTGCCAGCCGCCCTCACGCCTCCACGTGGTCTTGCCTGTCATCGGCCGCCATTGCCCTGCGTTGTGGACCGGGCACACGCGTACTCCCGAGGGATTGAGCTCTACAACCTTTTCTTCACCGCTCGCGCGTAGAACCACCGAATTATGCGCAACTTCTGGATGACCCACACGCTCTGCCTGTCGAGTGCCACACAAGGGAACCCACTCATCCCACTCGCTTCCAAAGATTTCCGCGGCCGGAAGTGTTACCTGTTGCGGGCCTTGTTCATCCAGCGCAGACGCCACCGCGGCCGTAGTTGGGGTGGCGTCACAACCGCACAACAACAGGCTCGCGGCGAGCACAATAGCCAAGCGCTTCATAAGCTATCAGTTTAGTGGGTTAGACTATGGGGCGTGACTAAGCCAAATACTACCCCGCGCCCCGTCCTCGTTGTGGACTTTGGCGCTCAGTACGCGCAGCTTATTGCCCGCCGCGTGCGCGAGGCCAAGATTTACTCCGAGGTTGTCCCCAACTCCGCTTCTGTAGAGGAAATTAAAGCAAAGGATCCAGCCGCTCTCATTTTGTCGGGTGGACCATCTTCCGTATATGCCGATGGCGCCCCGGCCCTCAAGCCGGAGCTACTTGAGCTCGGCATTCCGGTTTTCGGCATTTGCTACGGCTTCCAAGCTATGAACCATGCGCTTGGTGGCACTGTCTCTTCCACCGGCGAGCGTGAGTACGGCCGTACCGATATGAATGTTAAGGGCGGCGTACTTCACGAAGGCCTGGAGGCTACTCACAAGGTGTGGATGTCTCACGGCGATGCCGTATCTGCTGCTCCCGAAGGCTTTGAGGTTACGGCCACGTCGGCCGGTGCTCCGGTTGCAGCGATGGAGTGCCTAGACAAGAAGATGGCCGGCGTGCAGTACCACCCTGAGGTACAGCACTCGCCGCATGGCCAGGAGGTGCTTACCCGCTTCCTCACTGAGATTGCTGGCCTAGAGCAGAACTGGACGGCCGATAATATCGCCGAGCAGCTCATCGCGGATGTCCGCGCACAGGTGGGCGAGGAAGGCCGCGCTATTTGCGCCCTGTCCGGCGGTGTGGACTCCGCTGTAGCGGCCGCGCTGGTGCAGCGCGCCATTGGCGATCGGCTCACCTGTGTTTTTGTTGACCACGGCCTGCTGCGTGCCGGCGAGCGTGAGCAGGTAGAAAAGGACTTTGTCGCCTCCACCGGCGCGAAGCTGGTGACTGCCGATGAGCGCGCCGCCTTCCTGGATAAGCTGGCAGGCGTTAGCGACCCAGAAGCCAAGCGCAAGGCTATCGGCGCGGAGTTTATCCGTTCCTTTGAGCGCGCGGTTGCAGGCGTGCTTGACGACGCCCCTGCAGGCTCCACCGTCGACTACCTCGTCCAGGGAACGCTGTACCCGGACGTCGTCGAGTCTGGCGGCGGCGATGGCACGGCGAATATTAAGTCTCACCACAATGTCGGCGGTTTGCCGGATGACGTGGAGTTCGAACTGGTCGAGCCGCTGCGCCTCCTGTTTAAGGACGAGGTGCGTGCCGTCGGCCGCGAGCTGGGTCTGCCGGAAGAGATCGTTAGCCGTCAGCCATTCCCCGGCCCTGGCTTGGGCATCCGCATTATCGGTGAGGTGACCGAGGAGCGCTTGGAGACGCTGCGCGAGGCAGACCTCATTGCCCGCACCGAGCTGACCAATGCCGGCCTGGATGACCAGATTTGGCAGTGCCCGGTAGTACTGCTGGCCGATGTCCGCTCCGTCGGCGTGCAGGGCGACGGCCGTACCTATGGCCACCCGATTGTGCTGCGTCCAGTGTCCTCGGAGGACGCCATGACCGCGGACTGGACCCGCCTGCCGTACGAGGTGCTGGAGAAGATTTCTACCCGCATCACCAACGAGGTGAAGGACGTCAACCGCGTGGTCTTGGACTGCACCTCCAAGCCACCAGGAACCATCGAGTGGGAGTAAAACGGCATGCGTAGAAGGCGCTCAGTCTAGTGCTGAGCGCCTTTTCGCTCGTTTCAGCGGGCGGCGCTTACTCGCGCGGGGTAAACGGTGGCCGCCACACAACGCGTCCGCCCACCCGCTCGAGGCAGCCGCGCCGAGGTGGGGCGTTGGGGTCATCGTCGTTGACGCCATTATGGTAGGCGCAGCACATGACCAGGTTTTTCATATTCGTCTCCCCGCCATTGCTCCACGCTTTAAGGTGGTGAACTTGGGAGAGGTCGGCCGGCTGGTTGCAGCCCGGCCAGGCGCAGCGTGGATTTTCTGCAGCGGCCATAATGCGCTGCTTGTCATTGGCCACGCGCGCCGTGCGGTAGAGATTGACCGGACCTTCCTCGGGGTGCACGAGCGTGACGTAGCCGGTTTCTTTATCGCCAGAAAAGCCGACGTCGTTGAGCACGCGGCGCAGATATTCGGTGCCGGTGATGGTGGCGCCATTGGTCAGATCAAGCTCGATATCATCACCATGGCCGTCGCGGATGCGGATGAATTTGTCTAACGGCACGATGGCATTGGTCACCACTTCTGTCCGCGCGGCCGCAGCTTGGTCAAAGAAAATCTTTTCTACCGCCTCGAGCGATTGCTTTCCAGTCGCGGCTAGCGCGGCGTTGAGATCCGCGATGAAACTAGAGGTTCCGGTGATGGCAAGCGTCCAGTAATCATTGGGGCGTCGGTAGGTGCGTACGCCTGGGCTTACGGTGTCGTCTTTCATCTCCCGCAGGCGCCGTCGGGCGTGCTTAAGGATGTGGCTCATCGAGTCGGTCATCGCGCAGCATTCTGCGCGCAGCTGCCAGGCCTGCTTTTTGCTGGGCGCGCGGTTAACAATGCGTTCTAGGGCAGCAAGGGTGGCGATGGAGTGGGTGTTGCGGCGGGCGTCGGCAATAGCGCGGCGCTGCAGGCGCGTAAATTTGGTGCGGCCGAAGTAGCTTTCGCACAAAAGCAGCAGATCGGCGGCGATGGCATCGGGCGCGCCGCGGTCCATGAGCTCGGACCCAGACATGCCTTGGCACCCGGCGATGATGTCCATGCCAGGGCCCAAGGCGGTGAGGTAGGTCTCGAGTGCGTTCATGCCTGCAACGCTACGGCGCGCACCCACACCGGCGCACGGCCGGCGCAACCGCTACGGCCGATTCTGTGGATAACCCGGCCCGCACACCCGCCGCGGGCCGAAAAAGCTGTGGATAACCCCGAAAAGCGTCGTATAGATTAGGCAAACGCGAGCCGGCGCGTGCCATCCACGTGGGGGAAGGCGAAAAAGCTCAGCCCAAAGACCACTAGCCACACCAGCCCGGCGCCCCACGCGGGCAGGGCCACGATGGGCGCGAGCATCACCATAAGCCACAGAATCATCAGTGGCACGAGCTGTGCGATGGTAGGAACTAGAGCGACATTGCGCTTGTCGGCATAGGCACGCATCGCGCGGCGGTAGGGGTGGGCAAAGACGAGGACGAAGGCCGCCACGAGGCATACGAGCGCCCCAACCAGTGCGGCAAAGATATGCGCGCGGCTTGCCAAGAGTGCCACGGCCGCACCGATGAGGATGGACGAGCCCAAGCGCACCCAAGGTGGGGTAGGGATGGGAGTGGTGTGCTCGCGCATGGCGCCGTAGGCAGCGTTGAAGTTCATGCCGCTAAGGCTACCATTCGAACATACACTTGCATGTGTCCGGGTGAGGGTTCATACTATTCGAGTGAGTCAAACGAGCGTTCGCCTAGAAAAAGCGGTGGCCGGGCTAAGTAGGTCGGACCGCGTGGCGATGCTGCGTACCCGCATGCGCGCTATGGAGCGCGGCCCGGAAGAAGAGCTGGTAGATACGCTCCCTGGCCTGGCGCGCTTGCTTCCCGCAGGTGGGCTGGCGCGCCGGCAGGTGGCGCACTGTGCGAGCTGCCCGGCGCTGGTGGTGGAGCTTATCTGTCACCTCACCGCCCGTGGCGGGTATGTGGGAGTGGTGGGGTGGCCGGATTTGCTACTCGCACAAGTGGCCGAGGAAGGCGCTATCGAACGCGTGGTAACCGTGCCGGATCCGGGCCTGGAATCCTGGATGGTGACGGGAGTATTGGCGGAGGGGTTGGACCTCGTTATCCACCATGGGCCGCCCGGCGAGGTGAGCCCTACCAAGGCTCGGCCGGTGCTGGCGAAGGTGCGCGGTGGGCGCGCGGCGGTGCTTACGGTGGGCACGCGCCTGCCGGGCACGGCGGTGGGGATAGGGGCGCGGGTGAGTGCCTATCGGGGCGTCGGCAAGGGCAGCGGGCGCATTCGCGGCGTGGACATGGACGTGAAGGTGACCTCGAAGCAGGGGGCCTCGCGCGGGGTGCTCACGGTAGGGCAGCGCCGTCGGTTGGAGGCCGTATGAGGGTAGCGGCCGTGTGGTTTCCGGATTGGCCCATCCAGGCCGCCGGCGGGCAGGGCCCTATGGTTATTGCGCGCAATCACGCGGTGGTGGTGTGCGATAGGAAGGCGCGCCGGGCGGGCGTGCGGCGCGGGATGCGCTTGCGTCAGGCCCAAGCGCTGTGCCCCGAGGCCGCAGTGGTGGAGGCCAATCCAGACCGGGATGGAGCGGCCTTTGCGGAGGTTGCGGCCGGCTTAGATGCGGTGGCGTCCTCGGTGGAGGTGCTGCGCCCGGGCCTGGCGATTGTGGATGCGGGCGCGGCGCTGCGCTACCACGGGGAGAAAGCACTAGAGATGCTTGTCGACGCCTCTTCGTACGCCGGCTTCGACTCCACCCTCGGCGTGGCCGATGAGATTGCCACGGCCGTCATCGCGGCCCGGCACCGTGGTGTGGGCGCGGTGGTGCCAGAAGGTGGCTCGCGGGAGTTTTTGGCTACCCAGCCCATAGGCGTGCTGGCGGCCGATGAGGCCTTGGGCTTTGAGGCTGGCTTTATCGCACAACTGGATAAGCTGGGTGTGCGGCGCCTGGGTGACTTAGCCGCACTGCCGTTTAAGCAGGTAGCTACCCGTTTCGGTGAGCCCGGGCGTCGCGCGCACGAGTTGGCCCAAGCCCGTGCGGATAGGCGCGTAGCTCCAGAAATGGCGCGCCCAGACCTGGCCGTGGAAATGGAAGAGCGCATCGAGCGTGTGGACGCGGCCGCCTTCGCGGCCCGCCAACTCGCGGCCCGGCTGCATGCCCGCTTGGAGGAGGCCGGCAAGGTGTGCCTGCGGCTGCGCGTGGTGGCGGAGTTTGGCACCGGTGAGGAGCTGGCGCGGGTGTGGCGCACGCAGGAGGCGCTGACGGAGCAGGCTACCGCGGACCGGGTGCGCTGGCAGCTCGATGGTTGGCTCACACGCGCTACTGGTGGGGGCGCGGCTATTCGCCGCCTAGCGTTAGAGCCGGTGGAGGTTGCCGCCCCGTCCGCCACCGGCCTATGGGGCGGGGAGGGATCACAGGAGCAGGTCAAACGCGTGATCGCGCGCGTGCAATCGCAGCTGGGAGTGGATCGTGTGCTGCAGCCGCGGTCGGTGGGCGGCCGCGGGGTGGCCGAGCGTATCGAGTATGTGCCCTATGGCGAGCAGCGCGACGCCCCGCCGGACGGCGAGTGGCCCGGCCGCATTCCCGCGCCCTTGCCTGCGCGGCTGGGCGGTGGGCCGAATCACCCGGCCGCGCGCATTCGGCTTATCGACGCCGCCGGGCGCCCCGTCTTCGTCACCGCCGAGGCCCTCCTGTCCGGGGTGCCGGTGGCCTTGAGCTGGGGCGCGCATCGCTTCCGCGTGCTGGGCTGGGCCGGGCCGTGGCCGGTGGATACGCAGTGGTGGACCGATACCCCGCAGCGCGTGGCGCGCCTCCAGGTGGTGGGCCAGGCCGACCACGAAGAGCATCAGCGGGCCTGGCTCTTGGTATGGTCCGGCGGCCGCTGGCGGGTTGAGGCGACCTATTAATCGCGAATATCGACCACGAGACGGGTGGGGTTATCGAGCACCTGCACGGAATAAGGCTTGCGAGAGGTCATGCCGATGACAAATTGGCAGCGGCCCTCGTAGGTGCCGCCATTGACCACTTGGGTGACTATTCCTTCCGTAGGGGCATCCACCACGCCGATGCGGGGATCGTCCTTGCCTGCCTCGAAGGGATAGACCACGCCGTCGATATTGACATTGAGCGCGGTCTCTCCGGAGTGGTCAATGGTCTTGCCGGAACCCTGCTGTGTGGGTGTATCGGCGTAATCCACGAACCAGCCGGGAGCGCCGCCGCCGTCGAGCTCGAAGACGACGCGCTCAAAACCCTCGTGCCGGCCGATGCGCACGTCGGTCACCGTGAGCTCGGAGGGCGCCTGCGGCCGGAGGGTTTTCATCTCCATATTGGCCTGGCCCAACGGATTGAGCTGGGAGTTATCCGCAGACGCGGCCATGGTGGTGGGGTTCGACTCGTGGGCAGCGCAGCCGCTGAGAAAAGCAGCGACGAGAAGCGTTGCGGCGAGACGGACTTTCAACATGTCCCCTAGGTTATATTTTCGGCCGTGAACCTTGATTTCTAGCGGTCGTGGAAACACCTGACATGGGTTGGGTGATTGTGTGGAGTCGAAATGGGTTCCGGATTCTGTTGTCGTGGCGCGGTTTGCGTCGTTGGTTCGGGCTGGTAGTTCA
>NZ_JAVBIF010000018.1:0-30107 GCF_032821615.1 Corynebacterium tuberculostearicum
ACGACCAGCCCTCTACGACAACGCTATCGACACCAACTACACCCATTCAATCGGCATCCAAAAAGGCCAAATCTAACCCCAGCGACACGCCGAGCCAGACACACATTTTGACCCTTAACCCTCACTTCTCAGAGCGCTTGGGAACGACCGCGGAAATAAAAAATGTCCGGCCCCTCCGAAGAGGAAGCCGGACTTCATGCTGTGGAGCATAGGAGAATCGAACTCCTGACCTTCTGCTTGCAAAGCAGATGCTCTACCAATTGAGCTAATGCCCCATTGTTCCGTGGTGGGCCTAGCTGGAATCGAACCAGCGACCTCATCGTTATCAGCGATGCGCTCTAACCGACTGAGCTATAGGCCCTTGTGCGGAACGAGAATTAACTCTACATACTATCCCCGGATTTATACAAATCGCCTGCTCAATGAGCATTTTACGCCATCAAACAAAGGAGAAAGATTCCTGCTGAAGAAAGGAAAATGCCGGCACCCGAAGGTGCCGGCATCCGCTATGGCGAGAGAGGCGCTAGCGGTTGTCTAGGTCGACTCGCAGGCCGCCAAAGACGTCCACGATGGCGTTATAAATAACCGCCATCAGAGGCGCCAGCAATGTAAGGAGAACGGCGAAAATAACGCCGATGAGCGCGGAGGCGGAGATGACGACACCGAAGGTGACCTCGAATCCGCCGCCCACGCCGCCGACGAGGCTATTGAGCGATTCCCAGATGCCCACCTGGTTCAGGCCGATGTAGAGCAGGCATACGGCCAGCATCCAGGCGATGAGTCCGACGAGTGACAGCGCCAGACCAACGCGGAAGGCGGAGGTGGGCGAGATTCGCGTAATCGTTACGTCTCGTCGTGCCATTAATTACTCCTCATCCTTGGAAGCATCGCCAGCCTTGTGCTCCTGCTGGACCTCATCCACGGTCTTTTCACCCTTGGCTACAGCCTGAGCGTCTTCCTCACCATCTTCTTCGACGTTGCGGTCGATGGCAAGCAGTTCGACATCGTCAGCCAAGTTCACCAAGCGCACGCCCATGGTCGCACGGGAGGACGGACGAATCTGGTCCACCTCGGTGCGGATGACGCCGCCGGCGGAGGTGATGGCGAAGATCTCGTCATCCTCATCGACGGAGATGGCGCCGATGAGCTTGCCGCGCTTCGGGGTGTACTTGAAGGTCATAACACCCAAGCCACCGCGGCCCTGCGGGGTGTATTCCTCGATGGCGGTGCGCTTGCCGTAGCCGCCAGAGGTGGCTACCAAAAGGAACTCGCCATCGTGGACCACGGACATGGATAGCAGCTGGTCATCGCCACGGAAGCGCATGCCCTTCACACCGGCGGTAGCGCGGCCCATGGGGCGCAGCTGGTCGTCGTCGGCAGTAAAGCGGATAGCTTGGCCCTGCTCGGAGGTAAGCAGGATGTCATCGCCCTCGGAGACGAGCTGTGCGCCGATGAGCGCATCGCCCTCGTTGAGGTTGATGGCGATAAGGCCAGCGGAACGCGCGGACTCGTAATCGGTCAGGCGGGACTTCTTCACGCGGCCCTGCTGGGTGGCGAGGACCAAGTAAGGAGCGTCCTCGTAGGACTGAATCTGGATGACCTGTGCGATCTTTTCTTCCGGCTGGAATTCCAACAGGTTAGCCACGTGCTGGCCGCGTGCGGCGCGACCGCCCTCGGGCAGCTCATAGGCCTTAAGACGGTAGACGCGGCCGAAGTTGGTAAAGAACAAGATCCAGTCGTGCGTGGAGCAGACGAAGAAGTTCTTCACAATATCGTCCTGCTTGAGCTCAGCGCCGCGCACGCCCTTGCCGCCACGCTTCTGTGCCTTATAGGAATCCACCTTGGTGCGCTTAGCGTAGCCAGTAGAGGTAATGGTGACCACGACGTTCTCGCGGGCAATGAGATCCTCATCGGTGACATCGCCGGTTGCCGGGATGATTTCGGTGCGGCGTTCATCGCCATACTTATCGACGATCTCTGCCAGCTCATCGTGGACAATCTGGCGCTGACGCTCCTCGCGGGCGAGGATGTCCTTCAGATCAGCGATCTCGCGCTCGATCTCGGCCAACTCGTCGATAATCTTCTGGCGCTCCAGAGCAGCCAGCTTGCGCAGCTGCATGGCCAGGATGGCATCGGCCTGGATATCGTCGACGTCGAGAAGCTCCTTCAAGCCTTCGCGCGCCTCGTCCACGGTGGGAGAACGGCGGATAAGGGCGATGACCTCATCGAGCATGTCCAGGGCCTTGACCAAGCCGCGCAAGATGTGGGCGCGCTTCTCGGCCTCGTTCAAGCGGTACTGGGTACGGCGAACGATGACCTCGATCTGGTGCTCCACGTAGTAGCGCAGCATTTGATCCAGGCGGAGGGTGCGCGGCACGCCGTCAACAATGGAGAGCATGTTGGCGCCGAAGGAGGTCTGCAGCTGGGAGTGCTTGTAGAGGTTATTGAGCACCACGCGAGCCACGGCGTCGCGCTTCAGGGTGACCACGATGCGCATGCCCACGCGGTCGGAGGACTCATCCTCAATCTTGGAGATGCCTGCAATCTTGCCGCTGGCCACGGACTCCGCGATATTAGAGATGAGGTTATCCGGGTTGACCTGGAACGGCAGCTCGGTAATCACGATGGTCTGACGGGAGCCAGACTCCTCGATGGAGGTCACACCGCGCATGCGGATGGAGCCGCGGCCGGTGGTATAGGCATCCTTGATGCCCTGATCGCCCACAATGAGGCCGGCGGTGGGGAAATCTGGGCCCTTGACGCGTTCCATGCAGGCTTCCAGCGCAGTCTCTTCGTCTGCATCCGGGTTATCCAGCATCCAGTAGATAGCCTCGGCCAGCTCGTTGAGGTTATGCGGCGGGATATTGGTGGCCATACCCACGGCAATACCACCAGAACCGTTCATGAGCAGGTTCGGAACGCGGGATGGCAGGACGTCTGGCTCGCTGGTCTTACCATCGTAGTTGGGCGAGAAGTCCACGGTGTTCTCGCGGATATCGCGCACCATCTCCATGGCCAACGGGGTGAGCTTACACTCCGTATAACGCATTGCTGCCGGGCCGTCGTTACCGCGGGAACCGAAGTTACCCTGGCCATCCACCAGTGGGTAGCGCATGTTCCAGGACTGAGCCAGACGCACCAAGGTGTCATAGATGGCGATGTCACCGTGCGGGTGGAACTGACCCATGGTGTCCGAAACCGGACGGGCGGACTTCACGTAGCCGCGCTCCGGGCGGTAACCGGAATCGAACATCGCGTAGAGGATACGGCGGTGCACCGGCTTCAGGCCATCGCGCACCTCCGGCAGGGCACGGCCGACGATGACGGACATGGCGTAGTCGATGTAGCTCGACTCCATCTCCTCATTAATGTCAATGGGAAATATGCGATCAAAAAGATCGTCGTTATTGTCACTCATAACGCCAAATTCTACCCTCTAGAGCCTTTCAGAACTCGAATTGCCGCACGGGTGGTATCACCGTGGTATCACTGAGGCATGGCAATGACATTGCGGCTTACGGCCGAACAGGATCACGCGCTCACGCTACTGGCTTCCGCGCAGGGCACCTCCAAGCACGAGGCGGTGGTGCGCGCCGTTGTTGCGGCGGCAGCCCGCACGCTTGCCGACGCCCACGTGCAGTCCACCGCCCGCGCCCTCCTCCCCGGCCGCGCTGAGCTGGAGGCGGAAATCCGCCGCGCCCGGCCCGCACAGTCCTAGGTAAGCATGAGCACCGAACAGCTCTACCTCTTGGCACGCGAGTTTTGCGCACGTTATAACGTCCGCATCATCAACTTCGCCGCCCTGGCGGCCGCGGCGGCTGCCAGCACCGCCAAGGTGGAAGGAATAGCCATTCATGACAACCACCGCGATGCCGCCCGCGCCATGGCGGAGGTATTAGCCCGCGTGCCAGCGCTTAACGGGTATAACGCAGAGTTCGCAAAGTTCAGCGCGCGCGTCTACCTTAGTGTTAAAGAAGTTACCTAAGTTACTGGGGATAGTGACCCAAGAAAGGAACTACCACCATGTCCCACTTCAAAAAGATCGCCGCCTCGAGCCTGACCGCCGTGGCGCTAGCTGCCACCACCGTCACTGCTCCTACCGCCACCGCCGCTGATGCCGATTCCTGGCAGGACAACGTAAATCCGGATTTTCAGCCGGGCGAGGCCGGTGGTTCCTCTACCGGTTCTTCCCAGCTGGATCTCACCCTGATTATCACCGCAGCGGCCGCTGGCGTCACCGCGCTGGCCAGCGCCGTGGCGCTGTACTCCCCTAATGTCGATGTGGAGAAGGCTGCACGCGATGCCGGCCTGGGCCAGATTGCTGATCAGATTGCTGCCATTCAGGCCACCCTCCCTGGCCTGCCGGGCCAGCCCGCCTAATTCGCGTAAGGTGGTGCAGCATGGCACATCTTTCTGAACTTATGTCAGGTCCGCAGCGCACTGCGGTGATTAGCGATTGCGGCGAGCTGGTTGAGGGGGTCGTCGCCAAGCAATCGGGCATTACCGGCATGGCGCTCAAGGGCGCCGTCGCCGCCGCGAAGAAGGTCGACTCCGCCATCATCACCAAGGCCCTAGGCCGCGTGTTGCCGGATGTCCTGGATGCCCTGGATCCGCACTGGCAGGAATTTTCGGAAAGTTCCGAGCAGGATTTCGGTTCCTTCCTGGAGCCGCGCAGCGCCCAGGTGAGCGATTCCATCATGTCGGTGGCCGATAAGCATGCCGAGCAGATTAACTCTCCCGCGCTGTCTAAGCCTTATAACTCCTTGCGCGGCAAGGCCTCGAAATTCCTCACCCCCGCGGTGCCGGATTTCGGCCGCGTGCTGCAAAAACACATGTAATTTCCGCGCGGTTGAACCTAGAACAAGCCGCAGAGTATAAGTGTGGAAGTGACTACTTCCGCAGCTAACCAAACCGAGTACCCCGCCGGCCAGGATCCCGCCCGCTGGCGGGTACTTATCGTTTTGCTCACGGCACTCTTCATGTCCCTGCTGAGCGTGTCGATCGTGAACGTAGCCCTGCCCTCGATTCAATCGGGCCTGGGAGCCTCTGAGTCTGATGTGCAATGGGTGCTCTCCGGCTATGCGCTCACCTTCGGCATTATCCTCGTGGCGGCCGGCCGCGCGGGAGATCTCGTCGGCCGCGGCGGCATTTTTCTAGCGGGCATCGCTATTTATTCCATCAGTGCTGCGGTCGCCGGCTTTGCCCCCAATGCGGAGGCACTCAACGCCGCCCGCTTTATCCAAGGCCTAGGCGCTGGGCTGCTCAATCCGCAGGGCGTGGGAATGATCCAGCAGTACTTCCGCGGTCCGGAACGCGCCCGCGCCTTCGGCTACTTTGGCTCCACGGTGGGCATCGCTGTGGCTATCGGACCGGTACTGGGCGGCCTTCTCATTCGCCTCGGCGGCGCGGACCTAGGTTGGCGGCTGACCATGCTGGTCAATTTCCCCGTCGGCCTTATTGCCATCATCTTAGGATTGCTGTGGTTTCCCCGGCCGCTGTTCTCTCGCGTACGCGATGACGCCGGCAATAAATTGGGCATCTTCAAGGCCCTCGCCACCCTGGATCCCATCGGCGCGCTGATCCTCGGCGCTGCCGTATGGGCCATCCTCTTCCCCTTCATGGAATCCTCCGCTTCCCCGGCGGTGTGGTGGCTCCTACTGTTGGGCGCCGTCCTCCTTGTGGGTTGGGTGCTATGGGAGCGCCGCCACAAGGCCACCGGCCATCCGCCAATGGTGGATCTCACTATCTTCGCCACCCCGAGTTTTCGCAATGGCACCATCATCGCCACCTTGTGGTTTATGGGCATTACCAGCATTTGGGTGCTCGTAGCACTCTACTTCCAAAGCGGACTCGGACACTCCGCCCTGGCTGCCGGCTCCGTAGGCATTCCGGCTGCCTTGTTGAGTTCCATATCTGCCACGCTGGCCGGCCGATCCGTATCCGTCCACGGCCGCAAAGTCGTGGTGCTGGGCATGCTCGTGACCATCTCCGGCCTCATTGCCACCATTGCGCTTATCTGGGCCACTGAGCAATGGGGTGCCAGCGAATGGTGGATGGTCCTTTCGCTGGCCCTTGTTGGCGGCGGCCAAGGCTCGGTCATCTCCCCCAACCAAACGCTCACCTTGGCGCATGTTCCACAGGCCTACGCCGGATCGTCCGGCGCCGTCCTCCAAACCGGCCAGCGCATCGGTACGGCCATTGGGCTTGCCGTTATTACGGCCATCGTTTTTGCCACCTTGCACGGCACAAGCGCGGACTGGCCGCTGTCCATCATTGCCGGCTTCGGCGTCATCCTCGCCATGTGCCTCGCTTCCCTAGGATTCGCCGTAGCGGATCAGCGCAGCTCCCAGGCCTAGGCCCAGCGCTTTCCGACGCCACAATTAAAGCCCACCGCGGTAATTCCACGGTGGGCTTCATGCTGCGCTTTAGATATCCAGGAAGCGGACGTCCTTCGCGCGGCGGGTAATGAAGGAACGGCGAGCCGAGACATCATCACCCATGAGGATGGAGAAGAGCTCATCGGCGCGCTGCGCGTCTTCCAGATCCACACGGCGCAGGATGCGGGTGCTCGGGTCAAGCGTGGTCTCCCACAGCTCGGAGGCGTTCATCTCGCCCAAGCCCTTGTAGCGCTGGATGCCATCATCTTTGTTGATCTTACGGTTTTGCTCCAAGCCCTCGGCCAGCAGCTTATCGCGCTCGGCGTCGGAAAAAGCATAGCCCGGAGTACCCTTAGACCACTTGAGCTTGTACAGCGGCGGGTTGGCCAGGAACACGTGGCCATCCTCAACCAGCTGCGGCATAAAGCGGAAGAGCAAGGTCAGAAGCAGCGTGGCAATGTGCTGGCCGTCCACGTCGGCATCGGCCATGAGCACGATCTTGTCGTAGCGCAGCTTCTTGATATCGAATTCCTCGTGGATGCCGGTACCCAGCGCGGTAATAATCGCCTGGACCTCGGCATTCTTGAGCACCTTATCCATGCGGGCCTTCTCCACGTTCAGGATCTTGCCGCGCAGCGGCAGGATGGCCTGGAACATGGAATCGCGGCCGCCCTTAGCGGAGCCACCTGCAGAGTCACCCTCCACGATGTAGAGCTCGGAAATCTTCGGATCCTTCGAGCGGCAGTCTGCAAGCTTGCCTGGCAGGCCGCCGAGGTCGGTGGCGGACTTACGGCGCACCATCTCGCGAGCCTTGCGGGCAGCCATGCGAGCATGCGCGGAGGACACAGCCTTATTGATAATGGCCTTAGCCTCTGCCGGGTTGGCGTCGAACCAGTCATTGACGTGCTCATTGACCGCGCGCTGGACAAAGCCCTTGATCTCGGAATTGCCCAGCTTGGTCTTGGTCTGACCCTCGAACTGCGGATCGCCCACCTTGACGGAAATAACAGCCGCCAAGCCTTCGCGGCAGTCATCGCCGGAAAGGTTGCCGTCCTTTTCCTTGAGGAGCTTATGCTCCTTAGCGTAGCGGTTCATTAGAGAGGTCAGGGCCGCACGGAAACCCTCTTCGTGCGTGCCGCCCTCGTGGGTGTTGATGGTATTGGCAAAGGTGTGAACGGACTGCTTATAGCCCTGGTTCCACTGCAGCGCTACCTCTACCTCGTGATCCTCGCCCTTCGCATCGAAGGAAACGATGGTCGGGTGGATCGCGGTCTTGGACTTATTGAGGTACTTGACGTAGTCGGTCAAGCCATCCGGGTAGTGGAAGGTTACCTTCTTGCGGCGCTTCTTATCCGCCGCAGCGTCCTTCGCCTCGCCGGATTCTTCATTAAAGGTATCGCCGGCGTCCGGGGCATCATCGAAGGACGTCTCATCCGCGCTGGTTTCGCCAGATTCTGCATCGGCGATCTCTTCCAGCTCGATCTGCTCTTCGGTGACGCGCTCATCAATGAGCTCAATGCTCAGGCCCTTATTCAGGAAGGCCATTTCCTGCAGGCGGCGGGCAATGGTGTCGTAATCGTACTCGGTAGTTTCAAAAACTTCCGGGTCCGCCCAGAAGCGGATCTTGGTGCCCGTGCCGCGGGCATTGCCGCCCTCAACGAGCTCGTCTGGGATGGCGTTCTGGAAGTTTTGGTACCAGTGCTTGCCGTCGCGCTTAATCTCCGCCTCCACGCGGGTAGACAGCGCGTTCACCACGGAAATACCGACACCGTGCAGGCCGCCAGAAACGGCATAGGAGTCGGAGTCGAACTTACCGCCAGCGTGCAGCTGGGTCATGACCACCTGGACGGTAGGCGCACCAGAGGCGTGCATTTCTACCGGGATGCCACGGCCATTATCGATGACCTCGACGCCGCCATCCTCCAGCAGCTTGACGGTAACCTTATCGGCGTAGCCGGCCATGGCCTCATCGACGGAGTTATCAACGATCTCCCAAATGAGGTGGTGCAGGCCGCGCGAACCGGTCGAACCAATGTACATGCCGGGGCGCTTACGGACGGCCTCGAGGCCCTCCAGGATCGTAATTGACCCGGCATCATATGCGTGTTCTTCAGCCACGGATTCGTGCTCTCCTTTTGGCTATAGCTAATTCTAAGACCTTGACTATTCTACACGGATACCCCCTACTGAAAGACACCCCACACCCGTGAGAGATAGGAATCTGGCGCGCTCTGAGGTTCTTTACATTGTGCAGGTCTGAGTAAACCTCAGCCTATTAGCCGTAGGTATCTTGTGATCCTTGCGGTTTGACCCACTGCCGCCCTTCATAATTGCGCCTTTGCTTCGGCCCGTGAATCCGCAGTTCCACAATGACATCCGGGCCTAGGCGGTCAGAGATTTTGCGCAGGATTTGCCGCTGCAGGTAGCGCAGCTCCGTTGCCCACGTGGAGTTATCGCAGGATACATAGACAATCTTGTCCTTAATCCGCTGCGGCTGCGTATGCGCGGCAATGCGCTCGCCCACCAGATGCTCCCAATTGCCCATCACCCAGCCATTAGCCAGATCATGCTCCCACCCACGATTGACCACCTCGCGGTTAATTTGGGACCCCAGGCTCGGCACGGCCAGCGTGCGCCGTTTCTTCCTGCCATCTGGTCCTGTGGGAATGCCCCGTTGATAGCCCATATACCCCTGCTTTTGCGCCTTCTCCAGCGAAGGCACCGGCATCTTCGGCACCGGGCGGGTCAGCTTCGGCGGGTTTTTGGAGGTGGACCGAACCAGCTTGAAGTACTGGGTGACGGGATCGATGCGCTGCTTGCCGACGCCCCCTTGATCCTCACTCATTCCCCTCACCTTCCTCAGCGGCATCTTGAGCACGATCTTCGGCAGAATCTTCGGCGCTGAGCTTGGAAATGCGGCCGGTCTCGGTATCTTCTACGCTCACGCGGTAGCGCACGATGGGTTCCAAGTTTCCGGGCAGATCCTCATCCACGGCCGCCGTAATGAGCACCTGTTCGGCCTCGGCGGCCAAGTGGACCAGCTGCTTGCGGCGCTTGGCATCGAGCTCGGCAAAGACATCATCCAAGATGAGCACCGGATCGGATCCTCCCTCCTGGCGCAGGAGGTTGAATTCCGCCAGGCGCAGCGCGATGGCATAAGACCACGTCTCGCCGTGGCTAGCAAAGCCCTTGGCCGGCTGATCGCCCAGGTTGAGCACCAGATCATCGCGGTGCGGACCCACCAGGGAAATGCCGCGTTCGATCTCGCGCTGCCGGGCGGCGGCCAACTCGGTGAGCAGCACGGCCTCTAGCACCTCGCGATCGGAGGTATCGATCGTGGACTTATACTCCACGTGCGCTGGTCGCGATTCTGGCGCCAGGCCGGAATAGGCGGCGGGGATGTGGTCCAAGAGGGCGTCGACAAGCGCAAGGCGTGCGGCGATCACCTGGGCGCCAAGCCGGGCAAGCTGCGCATCCCAGGTATCCAAGGTGGCCAACGCAGCGGCGCCATCGCTATTGGAATAGCCGCGGCGCAGGCTGGCGGAGGCCGATTTCAGCAGGGCATTGCGTTGCTTGAGCACCTTGTCGTAGTCGGCCTTCACACCCGCTAAGCGCGGAGTCCGCGAGGCAATGATGCTATCGAGGTAGGCGCGGCGCCCAGCCGGCTCCCCGCGCACCAGGGCCAAGTCCTCCGGGGAGAAGAGCACAGTTTTTACCACGCCCAGCAGCTCACGAGGGCTGCGCAGGCGGGTGCGATTAATCTGCGCCTGGTTGGCCGCATGGGGCTTAATCAGCAAATGGGTAGTAAGCTCGCGGCCCTGGTTCACCGCGGTAATGGATACCCGCGCGCTATCCGCGCCTTGGCGCACCAGCGGTGCATCGTAGGAAACGCGGTGGGAGGAAAGGTGAGCGGTATAGCCAATGGCCTCAACGATATTGGTCTTGCCAAAGCCATTGCGACCGACAAAAAGGGTGATCCCCGGCCCTAGCTGCACATTAAGTTCGGGCCACGAGCGAAAATCCCGAACATCGAGATCCCTGACGTACATTAGCCCGGCAGGCGAACCGGCATGAGCAGGTAGGTGAAGTTGGTCTCCGGCGTGGGGAAGTTGCCATCTTCATCGGCCTCAGGCAGCTCTTCCGGTTCTGGGATCATGATGGCTGGGCGCGAAGGCTCGGTAAAGCCGAAGACCACGCGGTCGGTATTGATGACGCCCAAGCCATCCTTGAGGTAGCCCGGATTGAAGGCGATGAGGAATTCATCGCGGCCATGGAACGCACACGGCAGGGTCTCGGTCGCGTTACCAGCATCCGCACCGGCGGAAAGGGTCACCTGGCCATCGGCGAATTCCATCCGAATCTGTGCGTTGCGATCCGTCAGCAAAGACACGCGGCGAATTGCTTCCTGCAGCGGGGCGACCTCAATGGAGGCAATATTGGTGTGATTCTTCGGCAGCAGGGGTTGCACATTAGGGAAGTCCGCATCCAGCATGCGCGTGGTGGTCTCGCGATTATCCGCGTGCAGGCCAAAGAGACCATCGGCACCAATATTGTCATCGGTTCCCACAGCGATTTCGACTGGGATATTCAGGTGCGGATCCAAGGAACGACCAGTTTCCTGCAGGGTCTTCGCAGGCACCAAGAGTTTCGCTTCTACATCCGGCGACTTCGGCTCCCATTCCAAGGTGCGCATGGCCAGGCGGAAGCGGTCCGTTGCCGTCATCTCAATGTCCTTGCCACGGATATCCATGTGCACACCGGTGAGCATGGGCAAGGTGTCATCCTTGCCGGCCGCAGCGGCGACCTGATGGATGGCCTCGACGAATAGCTGTGGCTGAATGGTGCCGGTAACCTCCGGCAGGACCGGGAGCTGCGGGTAATCATCCAGAGGAATCAGTGGCAGCTCAAAGCGGGAAGAACCACAAGTAACCAGAGCCTTGGAATCTACCTGGGAGATCTCCACTTCCTTGTTGGGCAGGGAAGCGACGATGTCAGAGAGGAGCTTGCCGGCTACCGCGATCTGTCCGGGCTCATCCACCATTCCGGCGATTCGGACGCGGGTGGACACCTCGTAATCGAAGCCAGTGAACTCAAGACCATTGTCATCCGCGGTGATCAGCATCGCGCGGAGCACAGGCTGGGTGACCTTGGACGGCAGGCTACGAGCAACCCACGCTACGGCGTTGGCAAGGTCATCTTTGGCCACGCGAAATGACACGGCTTCATCCATGGTGCGAAGAGCTCCTCTGGGGCAAGTAGGAAATTTGTTACTTACAAAAGACTGGCTTCCAACTTACCGCATCGGGCACGGTGCGCCACAACGTGTAATTCCATCTTTGCCTGTCCGATCCGCGCTTGGCCGAAGGCAGGCCGGGCCGAATTCCACACACCCTCTTTCTTCTATACAGATCAGAGAAATAATTTAGTAGTAGTAATAAGCGCTGTGGGATCTGTGGGTAACTAGGTAAACGACAAGTTCAGGACACAGATCCGGGGTGTGCCAATTCTTGTGATCTTGCTGTGATCAATCGGGGCGAAATGTGGACAACTAACGGGATCGCCGGTTTATCCACAGGTTTTGTCATTTGATCACCGATCTACACACAGTGCTGATCACAGGGTAGTTCTCCCAGCATAGAGCCTGTGGAATTTAAAACTGTGAGTAAGATCTACGAATTACAAAGATGGAATTACACAAGTGTGAATAACGCTGTGGATAACTCTTTTCGCAGTTAAGAGAGTACTTTTCGCGGACCTTCTGGGTTCTTTGTGGAATTACACGAAGGTGTAGGCGGCTGTGTGGACGGTTTGAACCAGGTTTCGGCGTCTCAGTCAAGAATCTCTGATCTGGTAGTTCTGGTCTCACCTTTAAGTAGTGCGAGCAGAATCCCCGAAGTGACAAAGGGCAGACAAAAGCGCCCTCCTTTATATAAGGAAGGCGCTGAACCAGCGGTAGAGAAATTTAGGCGCGGCCGCGATTCTTGATGCGCTGGGTAAGCGCCTGGATCTCGTCGTAGGTATTGCGCTTTTCAGTCATCTCTTTGCGGATCTTGCGATCCGCGTAAATGACGGTGGTGTGGTCTTTGCCGCCGAACTGTTCACCGATCTTGGGAAGGGATAGCTCCGTGAGCTCGCGGCACAGATACATAGCTAACTGGCGTGCATGTGCCACCGCACGCTTTTTGCCAGCGCCGCGCAGAGTCTCTACATCAATATCGAAGAATTCTGCAGTGACCTCCATGATCGAGGTAGCGGTGATTTGCCTATCGGCGGAATCTGGGGCCAAATCGCGCAACGCGATTTCTGCCATCTCCACGTTGATTGGCTCATTCACCAAGGAGGAATAGGCCGAAACGCGGATCAGTGCGCCCTCGAGCTCACGAATAGATGACTCAAAACGAGAGGCAATGAGCTCAAGCACGGAGCGATCCACTTCGGTGCCGTCATTGGCCGCCTTCTTCATCAAAATCGCGATACGCGTTTCTAGATCTGGCGGCTGAATATCGGTGATAAGACCGCCTTCAAAGCGGGTGCGGAGGCGATCTTCCAGCGTGGTTAGCTGCTTCGGTGGGCGGTCCGAAGACAAAATGATCTGCTTATTGGCTTGGTGCAGCGCATTGAAAGTATGGAAGAACTCTTCCTGGGTGGATTCTTTGCCTTCCAAGAACTGGATGTCATCGACCATCAAAATGTCGAGATTGCGGTAGCGCCGCTTGAATGATTCCTGACGGTCATCGCGCAGGGAATTAATATAGTCATTCGTGAATTCTTCCGAAGACACATACTTTACGCGCAGACCCGGATGCAGTACTTGGGCGTAGTTGCCGGCGGCATGCAAAAGATGCGTTTTACCCAGACCAGAGCCACCCCAGATAAATAGTGGGTTGTACGCACGGGCGGGATTCTCGGCCACAGCCACGGCGGCACCATTGGCAAAACGATTCGAAGAACCGATCACGAAGCTATCGAAGGTGTGCTTCGGATTGAGGGAAGTCTCACGGTTGGGATCGTGCGCCGGGGCCTCGCGCGGGATGCGGGCAGAATTGGTGGCAGCACCGGAGAAATTTCCCGCGGATTCTGCCTGCTGTTGGTTATAGTGCTGGGCCAGCTCATCCAGGCTTGCAGGGGCGTGACTCGACTGCCAATTGTTCTGGGAAGGGGCCTGCTGTGCAGCGGCATCCGTTTGCTGCGGGCGCGGAATGTAGTTCTGGGTAGCTTCCGTGTTCTGCGGCGGTTGCGCTTGAGGCGGTTGCTGTTGTTGAGGGGGCGTTGGCTGTGGTGCAGGCTCCGCGGCCGGCGGCTGTGGCTCTTGCGGGGTGGCAAGGGTAACAGCAAAGGAACACGGCCGGCCTAGGTGGCGGGTTAATGCCTTGGCAATGTGCTCGCCCAACTCATTTTCGACCACATTTTTGGCATCCAGGTTTTCGGCGGCAACGAGGGTGTAGCCCTCAACCATCATGATGGGGCGAACCAGTTGGAGGTAAAGGCGCTGTGAGTGCGAAAAACTGGGGACCTCGGAATTGGGTTGCTCGGATTGTGCGAGCAGGTCATCAACGACCGCGCGCCAAACGGCATGCAGGTTCGCTTGTGGGTCAGTCACAACAGGCTACCTTTGTGGAATTTAGTCGGGGACGGGTGGACATTGAATAACAATTTTCACTGCGGATTCCACCGTGGTTTTCACATCGGTTTTTATCGAGTCACCTCGATCTCCACAGAGTTATCCACAGGTGTGGATGAAATAGTTATTCACAGCTTAGTTCATGACTGTGGATAACTCTTCATTGGTCAATTTATGGCCCTATGCTGCGGAAACTGCAAAAGTCTCAAGCGTTGATTTAGAGTTATCCACATGACCGGTTGGGCTGTGGAATTTGATTCTTCTGTTCTACCGCCGAAATGGCGGGTGTGTCTAGCGAGAAAAATTCACCACTCGGGTGTGGGTTGGGGTGGGTCTTACTGCGTGATGGATTAGGTGCAGTAAGAGCGCAGAATCTGGCCCTCTAGCTGCAGGAAAAAACATTTATGTAATTTCGGGTGTACCCGGGTGTCGATTTGTTCCCAGCGGCAGAAATCACGTAATCTGGCATGGTCTATTGCAACAAAGAGTTGCGCGTGAAAGTGACAGCGTCACCTCGCACCGGCTGGGCCCGTCGGCTCGCCGTGCACCGGAGAGACTGTGATGCGTCAGGTTCATGGAATCTATTCATCAGTGGGCGTGCCGCTGCATTGCGGTGGTGTGCCTACGCACAACTTCAAGGAGAATTAACGTGGCAAAGGGTAAGCGCACGTTCCAGCCGAACAACCGTCGTCGTGCTCGCAAGCACGGCTTCCGCACCCGCATGAGCACCCGTGCAGGTCGCGCCATTGTTGCAGCTCGTCGCAAGAAGGGCCGCGCAAAGCTGACTGCATAAGTTATGCTTCCAGCCCAGCACAAGCTCACGTCGCCGACGCAATTTCGGCGCACGATGAAGGGTAGTCGCCGGGCGGGCACTCGTACGGTCGTCGTGCATGCGCGCGACAACGCAGGTACGGACAAAGCAGCCGATATCGCCGCCACTGGGCCGCGATTTGGGCTGATTGTTTCGAAAGCCGTCGGGAATGCAGTGGTTCGCCACCGCACCTCCCGGCGGCTTCGCCATGTGTGTATGACATTCATTCCCAAGCTGCCCGCCAGCGTGGACGTTGTTATCCGTGCCTTGCCCGCCAGCGCCACTGCTAGCAGTGAGCAATTAGAAAAAGATCTTGCCAAAGCACTGCGCAAGCAATGGGATATCTAAATTCCCGCGGGGAGGAAATTCCCCCAGCCAGAGGATTGGCCAAACCAATGGTCAAAGTGGTTCGTTTCTACCAAAAACATGTCTCTGGCCTTAAGATGGTATCGACCTGTCGGTTCGAGCCGACATGCAGTGCTTACGCCCTAGAGGCGCTTTCTCAACACGGCGCAATCAAGGGTACGGCGATGGCAATAGCCAGGGTCTGCAAATGCGGCCCCTGGCATCCGGGCGGATTCGATCCGGTCCCGGGTACCAACAACAATTGAGGATTAAACACTCGTGCTTAATATCATTTACTGGCCAATTTCGGCCGTTTTGTGGTTCTGGCACTGGCTGCTGTCCCTCGTAATGGACCCTACCTGGGGCATTACCTGGATTCTGGCCATTGTGCTGCTGACCTGGACGCTAAAGGCACTAATGGTCAAGCCGACCATCAGCCAGATTCGTTCCTCGCGCAAGATGCAGGAAATCCAGCCTAAGGTGCAGGAAATCCGCGCGAAGTACGGCAATGACCAAACCAAGGCCGCGCAGGAAATGCAGAAGGTCTACAAGGAGTCCGGCGTTCGCCCGATGGCCGGCTGCCTGCCGGTCTTCGTGCAGATTCCAATGTTCGTTGGTTTGTTCCACGTGCTGCGGTCCTTCGACCGCACCGTTGCGGTAGCCGGTGGCATTGGACATCCCAGTGGTGACCCTATGTCCGTTGAGGATAACGCCAACACCGCGAACTACATCTTTAAGCCGGACCTGGTCCAGCAGTTCTTGGATGCCAAGATCTTTGATGTTCCGCTGGTGACCAACCTGCGCTTGAACTCGCCGATTGTGGAGGGCGTAACCACTACCCAGGCAGCCGTCATCATCGTTCCGATGATCGCCGTCATTGCGGTTATGACGCACTTCAACGCCCGCATGAGCCTGAACCGCCAGGAAAAGCGCCGTGCTGCTGGCAAGACCCAAGCGCCGCAGGGGCAAAATGCGGAAATGATGCAGCAGCAAATGGCCATGATGTCCAAGATGATGCTGTGGGTCATGCCGGCCATGCTGGTCTTCTCCGGCTTCATCTGGCCGATTGGCTTGCTGTTCTACATGATGGCCAATACGGTCTGGACCTTCTTCCAAACCCGCATCGTCTATGCCAAGATGGACCGCGAGGAAGAAGAAGAGGAAGCCGCTAAGGTAGAGGCCAAGCGCACTTCCGCGCCTAAGCCGGGTGCCCGCAAGAAGGACAACCGCACCAAGAAACAGCGCAAAAACAAATAAACACGGAGGAGAACCCCATCGTGTCCGAGATGGACCCGTCAGTAGTATTCGGCTCCCGCTTGCCCCTCGCGCAGGCTTACCATGATTCGCTCGCTACAGACGGGTCCACTCGTGGTTTTATAGGCCCCCGCGAGGTGCCACGCCTGTGGGACAGGCACATTATTAACTGCGCCGTCGTCAAGCAGGCAATCCCGGAGGGCGCCACGGTTATCGACGTCGGCTCGGGTGCTGGGCTGCCCGGCATTCCGCTGGCCATCGCGCGCCCGGACCTGCAGATCACCCTGATCGAGCCGCTGCTCAAGCGCTATAACTACCTCAACGAGGTCGTAGAAGAGCTGGGCCTAGACAACGTGACGGTGCTGCGCGGCCGTGCCGAGGAAGGCCCGATTAAAAAGGCCGTGGCGGGAGCAGACGTGGTCACCTCCCGCGCCGTCGCACCGCTGGGCAAGCTGGCGAAATGGTCGCTGCCGCTCGTGCGCAAGGGTGGCGAGATGATCGCGCTGAAGGGTTCTTCGGTACACGAGGAACTGGAACGCGATGCCGCCGACATTAAGAAGGCCGGCGGTGGAAAGGCCGAGGTCAGCACCATCGAGGGAACCACGATCATTCGTGTCCCGCGCGTGAACTAAAGTAGACGGCATGACTAATCCGCGCCTTATCACCATTGCTAACCAGAAAGGCGGCGTAGGCAAAACCACCTCCGCCGCCAACTTGGCCGCAGCGCTAGCCACAGAGGGCAAAAAAGTGCTGGTGATCGATCTTGACCCGCAGGGAAACGCCTCCACGGCCATGGGCGCGGAACATAATTCCGGCACCGATTCCAGCTATGAGGTGCTCCTTGGGGACTGCACCGCCGAGAAGGCCATGCAGGCTTCCTCGCACAACGAGAACCTCTTCTGCATCCCCGCCACCATTGATCTGGCTGGCGCAGAGATTGAAATGGTCTCCTTGGTGCGTCGCGAATTTCGGCTCTATGACGCCCTGCATAATGGCTTCCTTGAAGAGCATGGCTTCGAATATGTCTTCATTGATTGCCCGCCATCGCTGGGTTTGCTCACCATTAACGCGATGACCTGCGCTGAGGAGGTCATCATCCCGATTCAATGCGAGTATTACGCCCTGGAGGGCGTGGGCCAGCTGCTGGGCAATATCTCCATGATTCGCGAGCACCTCAACGAGGATCTGCATATTTCCGCCGTGTTGCTGACCATGTATGACGCCCGCACGCGCTTGGCCGAGGACGTGGCCGATAACGTCCGCGAACAGTTTGGCGCCGTGGTGCTGGCCAATGTTATCCCGCGCTCCGTGCGCGTTTCCGAGGCACCGGGGTACGGTACTACGGTTATTGATTACGCTCCCTCGTCCACCGGTGCCCGCGCCTACCTTGCGGCCGCGCGCGAGCTTGACCGGCGTGGCGATTATCGCCCGCACCCGACCACCGGGGCGATTGGCGTGAGCCCAGAGATTTACGCGGAATTGGAAGGATAGGAACTCATGGCAGAACAGAAGCAAGGTGGCCTTGGCAAAGGCCTAGCCGCACTCATCCCGTCCGGTCCTGATGCTCCTACCCGCAAGCCGCGCTTGGGCGATTCCGCCGCGGATATTATTTTGGGTAATTCCACCCCGCAGCCGGGCCGGAAGGGTGGTGAAGGCAAGCGCGTAAAGGGTGCTCCCACCATTCAGCAGGGTTCTGGCTCTAAGTCCTCCAAGAAGCGCCAGGCCACCCCGGCTCCTATCGGTGCGACCTACCGCGAGATTTCCATTGGGGATATCATCCCCAACCCGAAGCAGCCGCGCACGGTCTTCGACGAGGATGAACTCGGCGAGCTCGTCCACTCGATCCGCGAGTTTGGCCTGTTGCAGCCTGTGGTCGTTCGTCCTTCCGAGGAAGGCGGCTTTGAGCTCATCATGGGTGAGCGTCGTTGGCGCGCTTCCTCCAAGGCGGGCTTGGCCACGATTCCAGCCATCGTGCGCGATACCAAGGATGACAACCTGTTGCGCGATGCCCTGCTGGAGAACATCCACCGCGTACAGCTCAACCCCTTGGAAGAAGCACATGCCTACCAGCAGCTGCTGGAAGAGTTCGGCGTTACCCAGAACGAGCTGGCGGACCGCATTGGCCGTTCGCGCCCACAGGTGACCAATATGCTGCGCCTGCTCAAGCTGCCGGTAGAGGTACAAAAGCGCGTAGCTGCTGGTACCTTATCTGCCGGCCACGCGCGTGCCCTATTGTCCTTGGATGACACCGAGGCCATGGAATACATTGCCAACCGCATCATCGCGGAGGGCCTGTCCGTACGCGCCACCGAGGAGGCAGTCACCCTCTACAAGCGCGATGGTAAGCCGGCCGAATCCAAGAAGAAGCAGCCGGCACCGCAGCCGCAGTACTTTACCGATTCCGCTGAGCGCCTGTCCGATCGCTTCGATACCAAGGTCACCGTGACCATGGGCAAGCGCAAGGGCAAGATGGTCGTGGAATTTGGTGACCAAGAAGATTTCGAGCGCATCATGACGCTCATTGAGGGCCAGCACTAAACCGGGGCGATGATCCTCGAGCCGGTACGCGAAGGCACGCGCATTCACCGCCAGGCCGCGCGCAGCACCTTTTGGGAGCTGGAGGCCTCCGTGGTCGATCCCGCCTTTGAAAAGGAAGCGTGGCTGGCTACTACCCTGCTCTCCTTTGGTCAGTGTGGCTTTACTGTGGGTGAGGACGCCACCATTCTCTTTTGCTCCCGCGAGGATGCTGCCGGCGCCGCCAAGCTTCCCACCGCCCCCATTTCAAACGATGCGGAGATCATTACCTCGCTCTTCGTTAAGGCACATTTAATGGGGCGTGGCATTGAAGCAGTGCTTGTCGACGCCGCCATTATGCACCTCACTAACCGCGGCAGCACCGCCGTGGAGGCCTTTGGCTATTACGGTGATCCGGCCGCTGCGGCGGATTTCTTGGGCCACAAACCGGCCTATATCGGGCTGATGTCTTATGAGACTTTGCGCTCCGCCGGCTTTGAGGTGGCCGCGGATCACCCAGTACTCCCCCGCTTGCGGCTCGAGCTGCCGCCCGAGCACGATATGCTCAGCGCGGCAGCTGCCGAAGACCTTTTAGCCCGCGCCTTGGCCTAGATTCTAGGCCTAGGCCTGCTCGGCCTGGAGCAGCTCGGAGAACTTATAGGTGCCGGTTACAGCGGTGTCCTGCTCCATGAGGTACATGCGCTTTACGGCAATCACGATCGCCTCCGCAATGTCATCGCGGCGGGACGGGTTGGTGAGGATCTTTATGTCCTCTGGGTTGGTCAGGTAGCCCAGTACGATCTGGATGACCGGCATCTGGGTCAAGCGCAGCAGGTCCCAGGTGCGGCCGTGGTTGCCGCAGTCCAGCAGCTCAGTGCGCGCGACAATCTCGCGCTGGATGAAACCGGAAAGGGTCTCACCAATGAGTGAGGAGTTGCCGGATTCGGAACCGAAGTAGAAGGTGGCAACACCATTGGCCTTCTCATTGGGGTAGGAATCGCAGGCTAGGGAAATGACCATGTCCGCATCGAAGGCGTTAGCCAGTTCGGCGCGGGACTTGACGTCCGCATCGGAGGTCCGAGGACGGGAGATGATGGTTTCCATGCCTGCGGCAATCATGCGCCCCTCGATGCGCTGGGTGAGATCCCACAGGATTTCCTGCTCGGAAATATCACCGAAGCGACCCTTGACCAACTGGCCGGCGTCGCCGCCGCTCAAGGCCGGATCGATGACAACGCGCTTGCCCGCCAGCTTTGGGCCGGCGTTGCGGACGCGCTCACGCTCTTGGATATTGTGCGCGGAACCGCCGGTGATGCGGCGGCCAAGCAGCCCAAGGGCGCGGATGGTGGCGGGGCCGCACACACCATCTTCTTGCAGGCCGCAGTTGTGCTGGTATTCCTTCAGCGCCGCGTGGGTATTGGTACCGAAGTGGCCGTCCACCCGCTGCTGGTAGAAGCCGAGCTCCTGCAGCTGCTGCTGGAGCTGTGAGATATCGTCACCCACCAGCTCATTCGCAGGCTCGTAGCTAAGGACGCGGCTGCCGAGCGTGTATGAGGCTTGGCGCAGTTCGCGCAGGGTGAGATCGTCGATTTCGCCCGTGGGCACGATACCGCGGGATTGCTGGAAGGCCTTGAGGACCTCAGACAAATTGGCATCAAAGCTCTTGTCGCTCTCGGAGTACTTCTGCTTCTTCCACGCAGAAAGTTCCCCCTTGAAATCTGACAAGAGGCCGAGACGGGCCAAGGTAGCGCGAGCCTCAGCTACACGCACGCTTGTATCGCCGACTCGAAGAACGCGATTCACGCCTTATACCCCTTTCACAGCCCGCTTTAGTTAGGGCCGCATTCCAGAATTTCTACACGCTTAATCTAATAGGAATTAGATTAACAGTTAAAGCTGCTTTTTCACTTGCGCCACGATGTCATCTTTAGAACGCAGACCCACAAATTCGTCTACCTTCTCGCCGTGGTTGAAAATCAGCACATTGGGGATGGACATGATCTGGAACATGGCGCCTAGGTTGCGCTCTTCATCGACGTTAACCTTGGCGACGGTGACTTGGCCGTCCAACTCCTCCGCTACCTCTTCCAGGATGGGGGAAAGCTTCTTGCACGGGCCACACCACTCGGCCCAGAAGTCGACGATGACGGGCTTATCGGACTCGATGACGTCCTTACGGAACGTATCGGTGGTTACTTTCTTGACGTTGCTCATACTGAATTAACGGCTTTCTGCGAGGAAATGTTCCGCATCAATTGCCGCGCGGCAACCGGAGCCGGCCGCGGTAATTGCCTGCTGGTAGTGGTCATCCACCAAGTCACCGCAGGCGAAAACGCCTGGCAGGGAGGTCTTGGTGGTGGGTTGTTCAACTACAACATAGCCGTTGTCATTGAGCTTGACCTGATTATTGAGGAAGGAAGAACGCGGATCATGGCCAATTGCTACGAACATGGCAGTGACGTCCAAGGTGGAAGTCTCGCCGTTGGTGACGTCCTTGAGTTTGAGTCCGCCGACCTTGCCATCGGTTTCAATAACTTCTTCGACGACCTTATTGGTCTCCCACTTGATCTTTTCGTTGGCCTGGGCGCGCTCCAGCATGATCTTGGAGGCGCGGAAGTTCTCGGAGCGGTTCACAATGGTGACAGAGTCCGCGAACTTGGTGAGGAAGGTAGCCTCCTCCATGGCAGAGTCGCCGCCGCCGATAACCGCGATATTGTGGCCCTTGAAGAAGAATCCATCGCACGTAGCGCAAGTGGATACGCCACGGCCGGAGAGTTCTTCCTCACCGGGAACGCCGAGGTGGCGCGGGGCGGCGCCGGTGGCGAGGATAACGGTGCGGGCCTCAAAGAGCTCGTCACCCACGTGCAGCTTTTTAATATCGCCTTCCAGCTCTACGGAGTCAACGACCTCCATGCGGAGATCCGCACCGAAGCGGATGGCCTGGGCGCGCATTTCTTCCATGAGCTCTGGGCCCATGATGCCCTTTTGGAAGCCGGGGTAGTTTTCTACCTCGGTGGTATTCATAAGCTCGCCGCCGTACTCGAAGCCCTCGAAGACAATCGGGTTGAGCTCGGCGCGTGCCGCGTACAGCGCGGCGGTGTAACCGGCAGGGCCGGAACCTACGATGGCAACATCGTGGACGGTCATTGCTAACTCCCTTAAATCAGAGTGTGGTTTCGCGTAACGCCCTGAGTCTACCCGCCGCGCTGACAAACGTCGGTATTAGCAAACTCACCCCATGGCGGCGCGTAGGACTTCCCTCGCTCGGGCGCGGCGGGATTTGATGGTGCCGGGCTTTACCCCTTGGGCGGTGGCAACTTCGCCGACGCGGAATCCGGCGACGTCGGTAAGCACCAGCGCCTCGCGCTGATCCTCCCGCAGCAACTGCATTGCCTCGCGCACCACCAGCTGCTCCGCTAGGTTTTCGGAAGGGTTATGCGCGAGCAGCGGGTTGCGATCGTCATCAAAGTCCTCCGCATCTAATGAAGCATTTTCCCTGTTAGAACGGTGGTTCAAGTAGTCATAGCCAGAGTTTTTCACCAGCCGGTGCAGCCAGGTCGATAGCGCAGACTCGCGGCGATAGGAGTGCAGGTTGCAGCTGGCGCGCAGGAAGGCTTCCTGGACCACATCTTGGGCATCGTGATCGTTTCTGGTGTAGCGCCGCGCTACCGTGGTCAGCCGCGTGCGGTGGCGTTCCACGATGGCGGAAAAGGCCTTATTGTCCCCCTCAATAAAAGCATCAACTAGTTCTTCGTCACTGCGGTCATGACTGAGCGTCATATGTAGATTCCCCCCGGATCAACAACTGTTATACACAGTGTGACCCGAGGGGAACTAGGGCGCGAGCGCTAGGCTGTACAGTTTATTGACCAGCCCGCACGCGGAGGGTGCGCCGCAGGTTATCGCGGCATTCCAGCAGGATACGGCGCAGCGCTCCTGGCAGCTTTCGGTGCAGCAGGCGCGTGGTGGCGGCATCGGCCATCGGCAACTCCGGGTAGAAGCCGCGGATGAGGCGGTTAGCAATCTCAATCGGGTGCGCGGCCCAGATGTCTTCCACGCGGGAGAAGAACTCCTCCGCAAAGGCCTCCTGCAGGCTAGCTGAGCGCGGGGCATTGAAACCGGCGACCAGTGCGTCCACCTCGGCATTGGAATATGCGCCGGGCGTAAGTGCCTTATCGAACGCGGAGCGCTTGGTCTCCGGCGTGGGGAAGGCGTGGCTGGCGCCGAGGAATTCGGTAGCGCCGGTCAGCGTATTATCGCGCTGCTTTTCCTCTTCGAGCTCGGCCGGGGTTACGGCATTGCGGGCCGCGAGGGCGCGCAAGATCGACCAGCGGATTTCGGGGTCCACGCGAAGGCCGGCAATGCCACCGGAGAGCAGGGCCTTAAGGCGCGCGGTACCTGATTCCTCCGGCGTTGCGGCGAGTGCGCGGATGGCGGCGCGAGCGAGCACAAGCTGCGCGTCCGAGGCTGGTTCGGCCTCGTCCAGGTGGCCCCAGATCGCCTCGGCATAGTCGGTGCGGACCTGCTCGCGGTCGGCGTCTGCAACATAGTGGGCAATCGCAAAGTTGGCATTGGCGCAGGCAGCAGCCAGCAGCGTCGTGTTGGTCTCGTAGGCTTCGTGCTTGACGACGACCCCCACATAGTCAATCGCCGACATTTCCCCATCGCGGGTGAGGTTCCACAGGGCGGTCCAGATTACCGCGCGGGTCAATTCATCCTCGATGTCGGTCAGGCGCTCACTCGCTGTGTCTAGGGAGGCCTCGTCGAAGCGGATCTTGGCGTAGGTATGGTCGGCGTCGTTAAGCAGCAGCAATGCCGGGGCCGGAAGGCCGGCCGCCTCATCGATGATGGTGCGGGTGGTGCCATCGCCGGCGGGGAGATCGATGTCGATCTCGCGGTACTTGTGCAGGGATGCATCAAAGAGCGAAGCGGTCAGGCGGTGCGGTCGGGTGACGTCCTCGGCGTCTGCACTGATGGCCAGCTCCGCAATTTTCTCGCCTTCGGTGTGCAACTCCGGGGTGAGGGTATCCGGGCCCCAGGTGCGCAGCCAGGCTTGGGACCAAGCATCAAGATCGCGGTCCGTGTGCTTCTTGAGCGCCTGCAGGAGGTCATCAAAGGTGGCGGCGGCAAAGGCGTGTTCCTGGAAGTAGTCGCGCGCACCGGCGTAGAAATTATCGCGGCCGACGTAGTGCACCAGCTGTTTGAGCACCGCCGCTCCCTTGGCATAGGTGATGCCATCGAAGTTCTGGCGCGCGGCATCCACGTCCGGGATTTCCGCCTTGATGGGGTGCGTGGTGGGCAGCTGATCCTGCAGGTAGGCCCAATTCTTGCGGGCGCCGGCAAAATTGGCCCAGGCCGCGGCGTAGTCGGTGCCGTGGACGGAAGAATCCGCGCCCATAAATTCCGCGAAGGACTCTTTGAGCCACAGGTCATCCCACCACTGCGGAGTGACCAGATCACCGAACCACATATGGGACATCTCGTGCAGGATGGTATTTGCACGGCCGGCATGCTGCGCGCGGGTAGCGTGGGAGCGGAAGATGTAGTTCTCCGTAAACGTCACCAGGCCGGGATTTTCCATCGCGCCGAGGTTGTATTCGGGTACGAAGATGGAATCGTACTTGCCCCACGGATAGGGATAGCCAAAGTTCTGGTGGAAAAAGTCCATGCCTTGGGCGGTAAGTCCTAGGATTTCGTCGTCTAGGTGCTCAAACATGGACGCGCGCGCAAAGGCGCGCAGCTGTGCCGAGTGGCTGCCATCCGGGGCGGTCCAGGTGCGCTCTTGGTACTGGTAGGGGCCAGCGGCGAAAGAAGTCAGGTACGTCGACAGCGGCGGGGTCGGCGCGAAGGTAACGGTGGCGAGATCGCCCTCCTCGCTGCGTTCGACTTCCGGTTGGTTGGAAAGGATCTGCCACTTTTTCGGTGCGGTCATGCGCACGTGGAAGACGGCCTTGAGGTCCGGCTGCTCCAGGCAGGGGAAGATGCGACGGGCGTCGGAAGGCTCGAGGTGTGAATACAGGTAGGTCGCGTCATCGGCCTGATCGTGCATCCGATGCAGACCCTGGCCGGTGCGCGAATAGCGCGAGTGGCCGGTGACCTCGATGGCGAGCTCCTCCCCTACCGGCAGGCCGTGCAATCGGATGATGCTGCCATCAAAATCCACCTCCTGCGGGGTGCCATTGATCTTGACCTCCGCGACGGATTCGCCCAGGTAATCAAGGAAAAGCTCGGGTTCGCTGCTGCTGAGCTCGAGGCGGGTAGTCACGCGGTAGGTGGGGCTATCGAGTACTTCCGAGAGATCGAGGTGGAGGTGATAGGCGCGCAGGTCCACCGCTGCTGCGCGTTCTTGGAGCAACTCGTGCTGCGTCTTATTTTGTGGTGCGGTCATATCTACGAACTATAGTTACCGCCGTCACGTAGGGTGCGGGGTTGGGGTCTAAGTTCCGCTGCCTTTTAGAGGCAAACTACCCAGCGGGTATTGGGACCTCGCTGTGGACCAGTTGGATTAGTTTTTGCCGTCTCACACTCTTCAAGTGGCGCAAGATGTCAGTGACCATCAGCAAGCGTTACACCACACTGAGGGATGCAACCTATGGAAACCGTCAGGCGATAACACCACACTCACCACTTTCTGTAAACATAAGGCCTAGACCCCACTAGACGCGTGTAAAACAATGCTAGGAACGGCTCTATTTACAGGAAACATTCTGCTCCAAAGCGGCGTAACAATAGGGTGTACCCAAATGAGCGCCACGCTCGTAGTCACTGGCCTTAGGCGCCGTGAACAGGGAGTGACGCGGATCTCTCTCGCAGTAGACATAACTACACCATCCATCCGGTACACTTACGTTGTTCACGATTAAACGATTAAGGAGACGCGCATGTC
This sequence comes from Corynebacterium tuberculostearicum, assembly GCF_032821615.1. Taxonomy (GTDB): domain Bacteria; phylum Actinomycetota; class Actinomycetes; order Mycobacteriales; family Mycobacteriaceae; genus Corynebacterium; species Corynebacterium tuberculostearicum_H. The sequence goes on from NZ_JAVBIF010000018.1 coordinate 25,809, forward strand.
CACGATGACGAAACGGCGACGCTGGTCGCTGCTGGTGACTGTCGGAGCGGGGCTCCTACTGATCACCCTCGACAACTCGATCCTGTACACGGCATTGCCGACACTGACCGAGGACCTTCAGGCATCAAGCACCCAGAGCCTGTGGATCATCAACGCCTACCCCCTGGTGATGGCGGGCCTGCTGCTCGGTAGCGGGACCCTCGGTGATCGCATCGGCCACACGCAGATGTTCGTCGTCGGCCTGGTGATCTTCGGGTTGGCGTCCCTGCTCGCAGCGTTGGCGCCGTCGCCCGAGGTGCTGATCGGTGCACGCGCTGTGCTCGCTGTCGGTGCGGCAGCGATGATGCCGGCAACCCTGGCACTGATCCGCACGTACTTCACGGTCGAGCGCGAGCGGAACCTCGCGATCGCGATCTGGGGCAGCCTCTCCGTGGTGGGTGCCGCGCTGGGCCCCATCCTCGGCGGAACTTTGCTCGAGAACTTCTGGTGGGGCTCGGTGTTCCTGGTGAACGTGCCCGTAGTGGCGCTGGCGCTGGTTGCTACCTGGTTGATCCGCCCGGCCAATGACCCGGATCCTTCGAAGCGCTGGGATGCCGTGTCTTCGATACTGGTGATGATCGGGCTCGTCGGAACGGTGGTGGCCATCAAGGAGATCGGCCACGCGCCCCCGTCTGTCGCGACCATTGTTGTTGCGCTGCTCGTTGCTGCCATCGGGTTCTGGCTCTTCGTGCGCCGTCAGCGGCGCCTGGAGAATCCGCTGCTGGAGTTCTCCATCTTCCTCAACCCGGCGTTCAGTGCTGGCGTGCTCGCCGCGGCGTTCGCGATGTTCGCCATCGGTGGCATCCAGCTTGTCACCACGCAACGGTTCCAGCTGGTCGTCGGCTTCAGTCCGCTGGAGGCTGGGCTTTTGGTTGCCGTGATTGCCGTGGGCGCGTTGCCGACAGCGCTCCTGGGTGGTGCCTTCTTGCACCGTGTCGGGCTGCTCGCGCTGATCACCGGTGGTCTCGCCGTCGCCACCGGCGGCGTCGTGGTGACGGTAGTCGGGTTCCAATCATCCTTCGGCGTGCTGGTTCTCGGCCTTCTGGTGACGGGTGCCGGTTTCGGAGCTGCCTTGTCGGTCGCCTCCACCGCCATCATCGGGAACGTGCCGGTGCGCCGTGCAGGCATGGCCGCTTCCCTCGAAGAGGTCTCCTACGAGTTCGGCAGCCTCATCGCCGTGTCCGTGCTCGGAAGCCTGCTCACGGCCATCTATACCGCCAGTGTTGTCCTCCCCAACGGCGCACCGGCGGCGGCTGGTGACGGTATCGCTGAGGCACTGGAGGCGGCGCAGGGAGACGCCGCCATCATTCAGGCGGCCTCCACGGCCTTCGACTCCGCGTACCTCGTCGTGATGCTAGTCGTTGCCGGCGTCCTGGCAGCGGCCACTGTCATCACGGGAGTGCTGCTGCGTCGGTACCTGCCTGGCACGCAGTCGCAGCTGCACTCCGAGCACTGACCACGAAAGGACCGCTCATGCGGACCAGCAAACGAGACTCCATCCTCCAAGCCGCCCTCCACGTTGTCGAAACCGACGGCGTCACGGCCGTCACGTACGAATCGGTGGCCGCCGCCTCCGGACTCACCAAAGGTGGGCTGCTCTACCACTTCCCCTCGAAGGACGCCCTGGTGCTCGCGCTGCACGAGCATCTTGCCGAGCGCTGGGACCACGAGATGATCAACGTCCTGGGCAAGGACCCAGACGAGGCAACGCAGGACGAGCGCGTCGCCGCCTACGCCCGCGTGAGCGCTCGCAGCGCCACTGGCCCCGAGCTGCTGTTCATGCTCGAGGCGAGCACCGACAGCGAGCTCAACAAGCCGTGGAGAAGGGTCATCTCCCGATGGATACCCGACCCTGCCGAGATTGACCCGACTGACCCTCGGGCGCTGCAGAAGATGGTCGCGTACCTTGCCGCCGACGGACTCTGGCTTAGCGAATCCGTCGGAGCCGCCCCCCTTCCGCCCGAACTGCGCGCCGCGCTGGCAGAGCACCTCGCCCACTCCGTTGCGGACGCAGCCGGAACCTCGAGCAACGCGGCGAACCGATGAGCGCATCCATCTCGCAGATCTGAACCGATCCAGGTTCGCTGCCGCTGCCTTTCGCCTTCTCAAGAGGCTGCTCGTTCGCGGCCTCGTCGAGTCAGTGCCATACAGGGGCACCCCAGCGGGACAGTTACGGCGCAGTAGTTTGCTGTTGCCAATAGGCTCGGTCTCGCCATTTTTGCGACACATCTGTCGCACTGGGTGTACCCCATTGTTTAGTAATGGTGTCCTCTACTTTGGGCGATTGCTTTCAAATGCTGGGCGCGGGGACAACAATTCTGGAAAAGCTAGTTTTGGATCTCTCCTTGGCGAAGCCGATCGAAGACGCTACCGGCGTAATTCTCGTCGAGGATGAAACCGTTGTCGGTTTCTTTGAGAACTCCTTCTTTGACTCTGCGATCCCACCACATGATTAAGGATGCGAGCGTGTAGCCGAGTTCGTATTTCTGACCAGGAACTATAAATGAGTTCTTCATGAGTTCTGGGAAGGTTAGTATTTGTCCTTCTCGGCCTCCGTTGGCAAATGTTTCAGGATCGTGTTGGGGCTCAATATGCTGAACAATCCAGTACACAACGTCGTAAAAGGTTCGACTTTCAGGGCTATTCTCGGTGATTATTGGATTTAAATCTTTGGTGATGAGCTCTGTGGCCTGTTTTAAAAGCTTTTCGATTCCTGGTGTTGGAGTGGCAGATATCGCCTTTCGGAGAGGTTCAGAAAGGGATCCATATCGAACACCATTGATCCCGATGTTATCCGGCTCTGCATCTTCAACCGTTTCTTCTTGGTCTGGGTAGGGGCCTAGCTTAGACAAGAATGCGTCGACTGATTCTGCAACGGGCATGATGATCCCATCGGGATCGGTATCCACGTACAATACGGCGCCTTCTGGGAAATCTGGCAAGCCGTAGTTAATGACAAAGCATTGATGCATTCCGTCTTCGCTAGCAGCCAAGAGAAGGACTTCTTCGGGAATCTCCCACTCATCCATGAGGAAGGTTGCGTAGTCAATCAAATCAACATGAGCGCCATTGCTTGCTGTGCCGTTGCCGAAGATATCTTCAACAACGACCTCCAAGGTGTCCCCATCAGGCAGGGAAATATCTGTAAGGAAGCATTTTTCTAGGTTGAGGATGCCGCCTCCAGTTTCTGAAAGCAGCATCTTGTAATCATCAGGTAGCTTTTTGCCAAGCTTGCTTTCAAATTCAAGGATGCGTTGACTGTCTGCTGGCTGTGCAGTGTACTCAAAAAGGTTGGCGTAGTTTTTCATGATTGTCCTTTACGATTCGAGGGGTTTACCTCAAAGGGGCGATCAATGGTAGGAGGATCGTGAACTAGATACTGTTGACGGTATGCATATTGATAGCAGTAAAAATGATAATTCTCGCGTAATTAATTTGATAGAGAGATCGGAGATGAACGGGGACCCTGGATTTGATCTATTTTCCCCTCGGCTTGAGCTGAAAGCTCTACGTGAAGCAGACCATAACTTCTTGGAATGTAGGGTGTACGGTCCGGAATTTCCAAATAAATATGTGCCTGAAAGGAGTCCGGACTGGGACACTGCCCGGACGGTAAAACAAGTCTCCGTGCCGAACGGTGCAGATTGCGATACTTGGGTAAAAGTAGCAAACACTCTGATAGATGACACCCTCGCAGAAAGTGATGAAAAGGTTGACAGGGGGCCTGACGCCTGGGGCAGTCTTATCGAATCCCTCGAGAGTCGTGTTATTGAAAGGATTGTTGGCCGCTAGGTCTCTGGCTAAGTTCTTGACTGCGGCGAATCCACCCTTTAATTCTATGTTTGCTTTCGCGCAGCACAGAGAAATCTGCCTCAGCAACGCCCCGCAGATAATCCAGATGAACTTCTAAACTTAGCCACCAGTCTCAAAGAACGACTGGAAAGCGCACAATAAAGGAAACTCCCCAGTGCTTCTCGTCGTTGGAAGCACTGGGGAGAAGCCACCTGCGGGGGTGCGGGAGTCGTGGCTTTTTATTTTCCTTCCGTCCGACTATGCGCCGGGGGAAGCGCGCTGCGGACACCCAAAACCATACCGCCTTACAGCGCGCCCGCAACCGGGGCAAAAAATAGCCCAAACAAGGGTTAAGGGTCAGAAAGTGTGTCTGGGATCGGGGATTTTTAGGCCCTGACCTCTAGGTTAGCGTCAAATATACGCTTTGGGAGCGTATATCTGGCCTTGGGACCGTAAATCCACGGTGTG
>NZ_JAVBIF010000019.1:0-29580 GCF_032821615.1 Corynebacterium tuberculostearicum
TTTTTCTTCCCCAGTGAGCGCGTGGGGAGGTACCGCCCCCTCGCGCTCACCGAGAGGCCCACTCACCGTCGTCGAAGGCATGCCGGTGACCGCGACGGGAGCATTGCTTGCCGACGCCCCTGTCGCGCTCACCGGCAGGCAAGAAAAGGCCCCATCGCCGTGCGCTGGTGAGCGCGAAGGGCGATGGGGTGGGGCGAAGCTTGACAGAGGGCCAGGCTAGGCAGGCTCGGTTTCGTGAATAACCTGCGGCGTCTTGGGCTTCGAGCGGAAGGTCCACAGCTTATTCAAAATGAAATTGATCGGCATGGCAACAATGATGGAAATTGCCGATGCCCAATACACCTTTGTACGCAGACCGGTTGAATCATCCAGAATGTCTGAGGGCAAATGCAGCGGCGAAGTCGGGTTCATCAACAATGTCGCCACGACTTGGCTTACGAGGAAAGCTCCAACGCCAGCGAGCAGGAATGGGAAGAAGCCACGCAGCCAGGACACTTTCGTGACTGAGCGGAAGGTCCACATTCGGTTGAGTTGGTAGTTCCAAGTGTTCGCGACCAAGAAGGCGATAGTCAGGAACACGTGATACCAGCGGATATGAAAAACGGAACCAAAGAGGTTGATAAATGGATCGTCCGCATCAATGCCGCCGGACCACCAAGTAATCTTTCTGCACAAATAGACCACAAAGAGATTAACCGCGGTACCCGAGCCGCCAACAATGCCGAATTTGAGAAACTGCCCAAAATTGGACACAAAGCGCGCGACGCTGAGGTCTGCCATGGGCCGCCTTTCTAGCCAGTGATTAAATAACTACTCGATTGTAGTTCTTAAAGCCTGGGAACTGAAAAATTGACGCTCGGAATGTGATAGAGGATCTATAAAAGTTATAGCCTCGTGAAGGAGCGCGAGCGGGGTTCGGAAGTCATAGAGGTCGAGCTCGCGCGGGGTGGGATAGATATCGTCGCCAAGCAGTGGGTGGCCGAGGTGATTGAGCAGCACGCGCAACTGGTGGGTATGGCCGGTGCGCGGCCACATGGTCACCTCCCGGCCGGCGGCGCGCACATATGTGGAGGTCAGCGTACCTTCGGGGGCCACGAACACCTGGCGCGACCCGCGGGGCTTGTGCATGCGCAGGGCAATTTCCTGGTCCACGAAAAGCGGCTGCTTGACGACGCCCCGATACTTCTTCACCGCACTCCCTTCCAGGAAGATGCGCTGGTAGGCGGCGCGGGTTGCGGGATTGCGGGAGCAGATGACAAGCCCAGCGGTCAGGCGGTCCAAGCGGTGCAGGGGTACGATGTCGTCTTCGCCAAAATCCACGCGCAGGCGGGTTTGCAGCGTTTCGCGCTGGAGGCGACCGTTGGTGGTCGTGGGCAGGAAGTGCGGCTTATCGGCCACGATGAGGTCGCGGTCGGCGTGGACCACGGAGTAGTCGAAAGGAATCGGGCGTTCCGGAGGAACGGAGGGGTGGTACCAGGCGGGCACGGGGTGCGGAAGCGCGGCGCCGGGCGGCAGTACGGTGCCAGCCGGGAAGGGAGAGTCGCCGGCACGGGCGGCGAAGTACTCCCCTTCCTCCGGCACGCGGCCACGCAGGACCGTTTTGCGCGGCGAAATGCCTGCGCGGGCGGAAGGCCTGCCGGAATTAGGCACCGGCGAGGCGGTCGACGGCGGCATCGATGCGCTCATCGGTGCCGTTGAGACCAATGCGCACGTGCTTCTCGCCGGCTGGGCCGTAAAAGTCACCCGGGGCCGCGAGGATGCCGCGCTCAGCCAGCCAGTCGATGGTCTCGCGGCAATTCTCGCCCCGGGTGGCCCACAGGTACATGCCGGCATCGGAGTAGTCGATGGTAAAGCCGGCGTCGACAAGCGCGTGCATAAGCACCGCACGGCGGGAAGCGTAGCGGTTGCGCTGGAGGGCCTCGGTGTCGTCGTCGTTGAGCGCGGCGACCATGGCGGCTTGGATGGGACCGGGAACGATGAGGCCGGCGTGCTTGCGCAGCTGAAGCAGCTCGGCGATGAGATCGTTATCGCCCGCGAAGAAACCGGCGCGGTAAGAGGCCATATTCGCGGTCTTGGACAGCGAATGCATGGCAATAAGCCCGGTGTTATCGCCATCGGTCACACGCGGATCGAGGATGGATACCGGTGGATTTTCGTCGTTCCAGCCCAAGCTCATATAGCACTCATCGGAGGCGATGATGGCGCCGGTCTCGCGCGCCCACGCCACGATGCGGCGCAGCTCCTCCACGCCAAGGACGCGGCCGGTGGGATTGGACGGCGAATTCAAAAAGACCAGGGAGGCATCCTGGAAATCGGAATCCGCGCGCAGCGGCTTAGCACCGGCGAGCAGGGCGCCCACCTCATAGGTGGGATAGGCCACCGAGGGGAAGGCGACGGTCTCGCCGCGCATGCCCAGAAGCGTGGGCAGCCAAGCGATGGCCTCCTTGGTGCCGACCACCGGCAGGACGCGGTCAACCTGCATGTTATAGCGGCGGGTAAGCGCGGCGGCGATGGCCTCGCGCAGCTCCGGGGTGCCGGCGGTCTGCGGGTAACCGGGGTTCTGCGCGGCTGCGGTCAACGCCAGCTGCACGCCTGGGGACACAGGGTCAACGGGGTTGCCCACCGAGAGGTCAACGATTCCACCCGGGTGGGCCTGGGCCTTCTTCTTGGCGCCGGCCAGCGAATCCCAGGGGAAGTCTGGAAGCGTCTTTCCTAGCGGTGTGCGTGCCATGTCTTACTCCTGATTCTGTGGCGGAAGCGCGGCAATCATCGGGACGTCAAAGTCCTGCGGGCCGAGGGCCGCCGCGCCGCCTGGGGAGCCTAGGTCGTCGAAGAAGGCGGCGTTGGCGTCGTTGTAGTCCAGCCACTCATCGGGAACGTCATCCTCGTAGAAGATGGCCTCGACTGGGCAAGCCGGCTCGCAGGCGCCGCAGTCCACGCACTCATCCGGGTGGATGTAGAGCATGCGCTTGCCCTCGTAGATGCAGTCAACAGGGCATTCCTCAACGCAGCCGCGGTCCATTACGTCAACGCAAGGCTGTGCGATCGTATAAGTCATGGAGATTCCTTGAAGCTTCCTGATTTCTCGGATTTGGGATGTTTAACAGTATGTCACTTCTGCTTGAAAAATGGCCAAACGCCCCCGCCTATCCCGGCCAAAAGCAGGAGCAGGCTGAGAATATTATTGGCCAAGAGCATGTCTCCTGTCATCGGTACGAGGAGCATGAAGGCGAAAAAGCCCAAGCACCAGACGATGAGCGGGATGGCGCCGACCATCGGCGCGGGGCTCCATAACCGGGCGGTGCGGGTGAGCACGGAGTTAAACCACCACGCAAGCAGGATGGTGATGGGAAAAGCCACACTCGCCCCATTGGATAGCGGAATGCGGGCGGTGAGGTAGATCACCTCGAGGAAGACCGAGAGCAACGCGCCGATGGCCAGCCACACCAGTCCGGTGACCTGCTCGCCGCGGCTAAAATCCGTGCGCATTACAGGCCGCCCAGCAGATCATCGGCCGGCTCGCCTTGGCCCAGCTGGAAGTACTCGGCGCGCAGCAGGGGCATGACCAGCAGGTTGGATAGACCATAGGCTCCGGGCACGTGCTCGGGTTCGTGCAACGCGGCCACGGCGGCCTCGGGGTTAGTGCGGGTGGTGGTGCCATCGGCCACCCAGATTTGGGAGGCGTGGGCGCGCATGGCGCAGCGCTTGGCGTCCAGGGCGGCGTCGGAAAGAGCGACGGTGACATCGGCGCCCTCGTTAGTGAAATTGTCCAAGTACTCTTGGCTGGGCTCGGTCCACCCGGCCGGCGCATCCAGGGTGTCCAGGCCGGCATAATTGGCGGCGCGTTCAAAAATGCCGTACCAAATGCGCGTGCTTGGCGACGCCGCCTTCATCACCGCCTTATGCACCGCAATGTGGTCTGGGTGCCCGTAGCCACCATCGGGCCCGTAGGTCAAGATGGCGTGGGGCTGGATGGCCTCGAGCTCGTCGCTCAGGAAATCGGCCGCTTCCTCGATGCGATTGACCAGTGCACGCGGGTTCTCGTGCGAGGGAGAGCCTGCCATGCCGGAGTCATGGAAGTGGCCGAACCCGCCCAGCTGGATCCCCTTGACACCCAGGGCATCGAGGGCATTGGCTAATTCGCGGGCGCGGAAACCGCCGAGCTGATCATGATCGGCCAAGCCTTGGTAAGGCTCGCCGATGACCTCGCCGTCCTCGCCCAAGGTAAGCGTAATGACGATAACCTCAGCGCCGCGTGCGGCTAGGGTTGCCAGGGTGCCACCCATAAAGAGGGTTTCATCATCCGGGTGGGCGTGCACTGCCACCACGCGGTAGCCGGTTAGGTCCTTAGTCTTCATCTATCCTCCAGCGGGGCGCGGTGATAAGACCCTCGTCCCAATCATCAATGCTTTGGCCGGGGCCTACAATACCCTCCCCGAGCGCGTGGATACGCGTCTCATCCACCAAAGGCACGTAGAGGGCTTCTTTAGAGTTCACATCGCGAATGCGTCCGAGTGCTTCCTTCGGGCTCAGAGCGCCGGACAAAATCTCCTCGCGAATCTCCTCCGCGTTCTCCGGGCAGATTCCCGACAGGTCTCCGGCCAGCGGTTGCTTGTCATCGCAGCTGAAGATATTAGCCGCAGCCACCGAGTTCAGGGAGATATCCTCCCAGGTCACCACGGCATCCACCTCGCCTTCGGGCAGCAGCTTGGAGGTGATCGTGGTCAGGCGCTCGGACACCACTTCGGCGGCGATCCCGTGGGCTTCGAGGACGTCATAGAGCGTATTGGCCGCGGCCAAGGCCGTGGGGCTGGTGGGGTCTACCGCAAAACGAATCGGCTTCTTACTAGCGCGGGTGCGCAGCGCAGTGAGATCCGTGTCCTTACTTATAGGGTTATTCCCCGGCTCAAGGCTGGAAGCGCGGCCGGTGGCCAAACGCGCGATCTGGTCCGTATCAATCAGCGAGGCCAATCCGCGGCGCGCTGCCCTTTCTTCCAGTGCTCCATCCGCGGTGGACATGTGCAGTCGCAGCTGGCGCGGGCGGGTCAGTGTCTTATCGGAAACATGCCCCAAAAGGCCCAGTGCCTCCTGCGAGGTTTGGCCAGGCGTGAAGTCCGCGAAACCAATCTGCCCGGAGCGCAGCATATTAAGCGCCTGGGTGCTATCACGCACCTCGCGCAGCTGGATGACGTCCACCTGCGCCGGATTAGCACCCCAGAAGCGGTCGTTCCGGTTCAAGGTAATGACTCCGCGGCCGCGGTCCACGCTGTCGACGAGGAAGCGCCCGGCCGATGCCGGAATCTTATCGGCTAAAGCAGAGCCAAAGCTATCGTCCTGCAGCAGGTGGGAAGGCAGCAAATTATGAAAAAGCAGGTGCCAATCTTTCACCTTCTGGGAAAAGTCCACGGTGACTACGCGGCCGCCATCGGAGGTATTGACGGCCGATATGGCGTGGTAGCCGGCGGGATCGCGCACACCGGCGGTGGTGGTCATCTGCTTCCACAGGTAGCTAAAGTCCGCGCCGGAAATGGGTGTGCCATCGGACCATTGTGCGGGCGAGGCAATGACGTAGCGCACCCGCTGCGCCACGCCCTTAGGCGCGGTGACCTCAGAGGCGGATTCGAGGATATCGGCGTCCCTTTGCCCGTTGTGGAACGCTGAGGGCAGCACCAGTTCGGCAATCTGGTCGACCAGCTCGGAGTTATTGGCCACCAGATGCGGGTTCAATCCCGCGCGCAAGGGGTCCACGCCCACCGAGATGGTGGGGCGCTTGGCGGAGTCGGCATCCTGCGGCTGCTCTTCTTCCGGGGTAGGCGTGGTGGTGGTCTGATCTTCTTGCAGCACGGAGGCATTTTCCTCCACCACCGGTGGTGGGCCGGGGTTAGCCGCGCAGGCGCTAAGTATTGCAAGGCTGGCGGTGCTGAGTACCGCTGCGATTGCCGACGCCGCGCGCCTTGGTGAAGCCGGATTCTTTTTCATCGCGGACTACTTTAGTCCCTCTACCCCGCCGAAACGAAGATTATTGGCGCTAGACTCGGCCATAGACCGCAACTTTTAAGGAGGCCCCAATGCTCATCTGCCAAGAAATGTTCCTTCTACTAACCAAGGACAACGGCAAGCAGGAAGACTGGGTGTCCAATAATGAGGCCGCCTTGCGCGCCACCGTACTCGCGGACCTGCTGCTGGGCGGGCACGTAGAGCTCGGTGAGAAGAAAAGGGTGGAGACTACTCCACAGCGCCCGGAGCACCCCGTCTTGGCATGGGCTTGGGAGAAGCTGCACCAGCACAAGGCCACCAGCATGCAGAGCCTCTTGGAGGCTTCGTGGTTTACCCCGCGGGAAATCATCGCTTTGGATTTCCACGCGAATGGACAGCTCGACGTGGAGAAGGCCAAGTGGTGGCAGATAAGCGGCGACCGCTACATCATGACGGACCTGGAGCTGGAAAAGGAACTGCGCGAGCGGTTGGTTGCAGTCCTGGAGGCGCAGCGCCCAGCCGAGGTCAATGACGTCATTATTCTCGACATTCTCCGCGAGGTCAGCGGGGCCTATACCCTGCTGAAAAACGATGCGGAGGGAATGAAGCGCCGGGAGATGCGGGCGCGCATTCAGGAAATCAAAAAAGAGGTCGAGTATGACAAAACCGCCTCCTCTGCGGTCAAGGCCGTAGTCGAGGAGGCGGCAGCGGTTGCGGCGATGGTGGCCACGTCAGCGGCAATCACCACCACCTAGAGTGATGCTGACTACTTATTCATCTGCTTGGCGCGGGCGGCGGCACGCTTGCGGTCGGTAGCGGAAAGCTCCACCTTGCGCACGCGCAGGACGTCTGGGGCGACCTCGACGCACTCGTCGTTGCCACAGAATTCCAGTGCCTCTTCCAGAGACAGGGTGTGTGCCTTAGCCAGGGTGACCGTGGCATCCGCGGTGGCGGAGCGCATATTGGTCAGCTTCTTTTCCTTGGTGATGTTGATGTCAATATCCTCATCGCGGTTATTGGCACCAACGACCATGCCCTCATAAGCCTCGGCGCCCGGCTCGACGAAGAAGTTGCCGCGGTCAGCCAGCTGCATCAGCGCGTACTGGGTGATCTGGCCGGTGCGGTCAGCCACCAGGGAGCCGGTCGGGCGGGACTTGATCTCGCCGGCCCAGACATCCAGGCCGTCAGAGATGGAGTTAGCGATGCCGGCACCGCGGGTCTCGGTCATGAACTGGGTGCGGAAGCCGATGAGGCCGCGGGCAGGGACGCGGAAGATCATGCGTACCCAGTCGCCCTCGCGCACGTCCATGGCCTGCATCTGGCCCTTGCGGGCGGCCAGCAGCTGGGTGATAGCACCCTGGTGCTCGGACGGGGAGTCAATGGTGAGGATTTCGTATGGCTCGTAGGTCTTGCCGTCGATTTCCTTGGTCACAACCTGCGGCTTGCCGATGGTCAGCTCGAAGCCCTCGCGGCGCATGGACTCAATGAGCACGGACAGCGCCATCTCGCCACGGCCCTGGACCTCCCAAGCATCGGGGCGCTCGGTAGGCAGCACGCGCAGGGAAACGTTACCGATAAGCTCCTGCTCCAGACGGGCCTTGACCATACGTGCGGTGAGCTTATCGCCGCCGCCCTGGCCTGCCATCGGGGAGGTATTAACGCCGATGGTCATGGAGATGGCCGGCTCGTCCACGGTGATGCGCGGCAGGGCCTCTGGGTGCTCTGGATCGGCGATGGTGTCACCAATCATGACGTCAGAGATGCCGGAGATAGCAACGATGTCACCGGCGATGGCCTCCTCAGCGGGCTGGCGCTCGAAGCCAACGGTGCGCAGCAGCTCGGCGACCTTCACGGTCTTGGTGTGCTGGTTGCCATCCTCGTCGTAGTGGATCCAGGCCACCTGCTGGCCCTTCTTGATGCGGCCGGCGTAGATGCGCAGCAGCGCGATACGGCCCAGGAAGTCGGAGGCGTCCAGGTTGGTCACGTGCGCCTGCAGCGGGGCGTCGACGGTAGCGGAGGGCTCTGGGAGGACGTTGTAGATGACGTCGAAAAGCGGCTGCAAATCGTCGCCCTCAGGGACGTTGCCATCGCCTGGGTTCTCGGTGGAGGCAACGCCGGCGCGGCCGGAAGCGTAGAGAACCGGAAGGTCCAGCAGCTCCTCGGCGGCGGCCGCGGCTTCCTCGTCCTCCAGGCCGGCGGCGATTTCCAGCAGCAGGTCCTGGGACTCGGAGACAACCTCGTCGATGCGGGCATCCGGGCGGTCAGTCTTGTTCACGCAGATGATAACCGGCAGCTTGGCTTCCAGTGCCTTGGTGAGCACGAAGCGGGTCTGCGGCAGCGGACCCTCGGAGGCATCGACGAGCAAGACAACGCCATCCACCATGGAAATACCGCGCTCGACCTCGCCACCGAAGTCGGCGTGGCCCGGGGTGTCGATAACGTTGATAATCAGGTCTTGGCCGTCCTTGCCCAGGCCCTTGCGGTGGATGGCCGTATTCTTGGCCAGAATGGTAATGCCGCGCTCGCGCTCCTGATCATTGGAGTCCATGACGCGGTCCGTGTGTTCACCGTGGTCACCAAAGGCGCCGGACTGCTCCAGCATGCCGTTGACCAGGGTGGTCTTGCCATGGTCAACGTGCGCGACGATGGCAACATTACGGAACTCGGTATTACTCACTAGTGGGGTTCTCCTTCGGAGGATCTACAGCGCTTGCGCGCGCGAAATTGATCTTGAACGAGCTCCCACGATACCCCCTTAAAGGGCCAAGTGCAGCATTGGGGATGGCTTTACCCCGTAGCGCACCGTATAGAACGGGCGAAAAATCTTATAGATTGCCAGAGCACTTGACACTCCCCCAGCCATCACTATCGTTACTGTAGGTAATATTGTTACAAATGTGACAACTGGGGTTTAACCGCCCTTCCCGAGACCGCACCCAAGGAATTGATAACGTGAGCCACGCCCGCACCACCTGGCACCTGTCCGGCCGCACCGGTTATATCGCCGCTGCCACGGCCGCGCTCATCGGCCTCGCCTCTCCCCTCGTCGCCCCAGCGCAGGCTTCCGCACCAGATCTTTCTTCCTTGGTGCAGCAGGCGTCCTCCCATAGCCCACTGGACGAGCTTGGCCGCCCCAACCAGGAAACCCAGGACCGCATCCGCGCTTTTGCGGCACAACCGTGGATTCCCGAGGATGTTCGCAACGCTATCCTCTCTGGCCTCGCGTTCTTCGCCGGCGGCGGCGATGGCAAGGGCGGCGTAGCCATGCCGGAAGGCAATAACCCGAACTTCCGCCAGTTTTACTGGCCCACGGTCTCCGCACACTGCATCGGCGGCACCAGCGATGCCATGGGCTCGGCCATTGCCGTTCCTGGCCCCACCGAAATGCCGGCACCGGGGGCAAAGTCCGGCGAAACCGTCTTCCTCTTCACCGCCCTCGGCACCCCACCTGCCGCGCGCGAACAAGGCAGGATGAACGTGCAGTGGTTCAACCTAGACACCCTGCGCAGCGGTGTCACCCCACTGAATAACAACGGCATCAATCAGGACGGCCCTACCACCTTGTCCGGCACCGCCCAGACTGGCAAGGGCACCGTCATCGCGCTGCTTTCTGGCGGCGTGAACACTCAGGAATCCCGCTGCAATTTTGCCCCCACCGCCGCCTTCCTTGAGGTGAAGTAGATGCCGGTGGATCTCCATCCGGTCAAGCGTGAGACCTTTAATACCGCCGAGTACACCAATACCGATCCCAAGGGATTCCTGCGCGAGGTCGACACGTACACCGAGACGGATTTCGGCCTCTACATGGCTCGCGGCGCCGATCACCCGCGCTTTGGTTACCTGGAATCGTGGCTGCTTCCCGATCTCAACCTGCGCGCCAATATCTTCCATTTCCGCCCCGGTGTAGACGTCCACCAGGACTTTTATATTGATGTGGCCGAAATCCAGCGCGATGGCGCGGTGTGGACCACCCGCGATCTTTATGTGGATCTTGTTGCCACCCGCGGCAAGCCCATTTCCGTGCTCGATATTGATGAGCTCTCTGCCGCGACCTCCGCCGGCTTGATTTCTGCCGAGGACGCCGAGAAAGCGATCGACACTACACTTGCCGCGGTCGAGGGCATTACTCGCAGCGGTGATGATGCGATGGCTTGGTTGGCGCATCAGGGGATACACTTAACGTGGTCCGATAACATCACCCTAACCCCAGAAGGATAATTTATGGCCGGTGGCCTTTTTGCCCTGCTTGACGACGTCGCCCTGATCGCCCGCTCCGCTGCCTCTAGCGTTGACGATGTGGCCGCCCTTGCGGGCAAGACCTCCGTGAAGGCCGCAGGTGTGGTCGTCGATGATGCGGCCGTAACCCCGCAATATGTGGAGGGGATTAAGCCCCAGCGCGAGTTGCCGATGATCTGGCGCATCACCAAGGGCTCGCTTATCAATAAGCTCGTCATCATCTTGCCCATCGCGATGATCCTCTCTTGGATCGCGCCGTGGGCGCTTACTCCCATCTTGATGTGCGGCGGTACCTATCTATGCTTTGAAGGCGCGGAAAAAATCCTGCACCACGTTCTCCCCCACCGAGAGAAGGAAACTGAATCAGTCCAGGAAAAGGGCGCAGACGCCGAAGATAGCTTGGTCAAGTCCGCGATTACCACTGACCTCATCTTGTCTGCCGAGATCATGGTCATTTCCCTAAATGAGGTCATCAACGAGCCATTCTGGATGCGCCTGGGTGCCCTCATCTTCGTCGGTATCTTGCTGACCCTGGGTGTCTACGGCGCCGTAGGCCTCTTGGTCAAGATGGACGATATTGGCATGGCCCTTAATAAGCGCCACGATGGCAAGTCCACGGTGGGCAACGCCTTGGTCAAGGGCATGCCGATCGTTCTCGATATCATCGGCGTCATTGGTACCGCCGCCATGCTGTGGGTAGGCGGCCATATCGTGGTCAAGGGCCTGCACGAGTTCGGCATGGATCAGCCCCACGAATTCATCGCGTCCACGACCGAGAATATCTCCAATGGCGCCCTGGCATGGCTGGCAGATACCGGCATGTCCATGGTCTGCGGCCTGGTGCTTGGCGTAGTCGTTGCCACCATCGTGATGGCGGTTAAGGCCTCCTTTGGCAAGACTTCGGCCACTTCTGCCGAGCCGGCGGAAGCTTAACGCTCCGTAGCCCGGCTGCATAGCCGGCTACATAAATAGCATCAGCGAAACCGCCATCACGGCCATGCCGGCAATCAAACCGTAGATAGCGTGATGGTGCTCGCCGGTCTCCTCAGCGGTGGGCAATAGCTCATCCAGCGAGATGAAGACCATAATGCCGGCGATGGCGGCGAAGCTAATGCCCATCGTCGCCGGCCCAATAACCGGCAAGAGAAGGCCGAAGCCGATGAGCGCGCCGAGCGGCTCAGCCAGGCCAGACAAGGTGGCCCACCAAAAGGCCTTCTTGCGGGAGCCAGTGGCCTCGCGCAGCGGAACAGCCACCGCAATGCCTTCCGGGATATTGTGAATGGCGATGGCCACCGCCACCGGCACCGCAACTTCCTTAGAATCCAGGCCGGATAGGAAGGTGGCAAACCCCTCGGGGAAATTGTGCAGGCCCAGCGCGCAGGCGGTAAATACGCCGGTTTTCATTAGCTTCTTGCGGCGGGCTTCTTCGGCCGTGGTGGCCGGCTCATGGGGGTTAATCTCCTCCGGCACGAGCCGGTCAATGATGGCGATGACGGCGATGCCAGCAAAGAACGCCCCGACGGCGGCCCAGGTGCCGGTGGTTTCCTCGCCGAGGGCGTCGGAAAGCTGCGCAATGCCTTCCGGCAGGATCTCCATAAAGGAGACATACAGCATCACGCCGGCCGAAAGCCCCAGTGCAGCGGCCATAAAAGCCGGCCCCGGCTCGCGCCTTCCCACCGCCAAAGCGCCGCCAATCGAGGTCGATAGACCCGACAGCAGCACCAAGGCGAAGGCAAAGGCAAAGGTACTAAAAGTCATAGCTGGCACCCTACCAGCCAATAATTGTCAAGTATTAATTTTCTTCCTTATCTTCCGGTACCGGAGAGATGAACTCGCCATTCTTGATAGATGGATCGTTGTCCACATACTCGCCTGCCTCATAGTCATAGCCCACGGCGCGGCCCTCTTCGTCCGTGCGCGCGTACCAATCGGTCACCTCTGCTGCAGTGGAGTTAAAGTGCGCGCCCGTTGCGTAGTCGCCGTCTGTCGGCTCGATAGACAGGGCAAAGTTATCGCCATAATCGCGCACGCCCCGCACGATCGCATTAGAGACCGCTTCGTCCTCGTAGAAATGACGGATGGAGGCAGGATCATGGCGCAGCTCACGCACCAACGCGATGCACATGAGCACGATGATGACCGCGAAAGGCAGGGCCGTCACCGTAATAAGGTTCTGCAGGCCCTGCAGCGCATTACGGCCACCGGCAAGCAAAATGACCACGGCAATGCCAGCCATACATACCACCCAAAAGACCGTTACTGCCGGGTTGGGCTTGGGGTTGCCGCGCTGGGTGAGCTGCGAATTCACAATGGACGCGGAGTCAGCCGTGGTAATGAAGAAGACCACCAGCATGATGATGACGATGGGCGCCATCCACTCCGCTCCTGGGAAGTGGTCCAAGACCTTGAAAAAGATGTCTTCTGCCGCCGGCATGGAATCAATAGTGCCATCTGGGGCGATATCGCCATCGCGGCGCTGCAGCCAAATGGTGGTACCGCCCAGGATGGTAAAAGCGGCAACAATGATGGCGGAGGGAATAAGCAGCACACCAAGCACGAACTGGCGGATGGTACGCCCGCGCGAAATCTTGGCTACGAAGACGCCCACGAACGGCGACCAGGATACCCACCAGGCCCAGTAGAAGGTGGTCCAAGAGGACAGGAAGGCTACCATGTCTTCCCCCTCGCCCATGTTGGCCGAGAGCATCTGTGGCATTTCATCGAGATATTCAATCACCACGGCCGGCAGCATATTGGCCAAGAAGGCGGTCGGCCCCACGACGAAGAAGAACAGGGCCAGCGCCATGGCCAGCACCAGGTTGATATTGGAGAGCCACCGAATGCCCTTGGCCACACCGGAGACTGCGGAGAAGATCGTTCCCATGGATAACACCACGATGATCACCAGCGCCGCGGCATTGCCGGTGGTGGACCAGCCGCTGACCAATTCCACGCCGCGGCCGATCTGCAGCGCACCGATGCCCAGCGTGGCGGCGGTGCCAAAGAGCGTAGCGATAATGGCTAGGCCATCGATGATGCGCGCGGGCAGGGAGTCAGTGGAGCGATTGCCAAAAAGCGGCATCAGGATGGAACTCATCAGCGGCACGCGGCCGCGGCGGAAGGACACGTAGGCCACGCACAGGCCCACGATGGCGTAAATTGCCCAGGCATTAATGCCCCAGTGCATGGCGGCCTGTGCCATCGCACCCAGCACCGCTTCATCGCTCGCAGCCTCATAGGCACCAGGGCGCGGCGAAAGGTAGTAGCTCAGCGGCTCGAAGGGGCCGAAGAAGATAATGCCGATGCCAATGCCGGCACCAAAGAGCATCGCGGCCCAGCTCACCGTGGAAAATTCCGGCTTCTCCCCATCTAGCCCGAGAGGAATTTTGCCGTACTTTGAAAAAGCCAAGATGATGAGCAAAAACATCAGGAACGTCGCCAGGGCGGTAAAGATCCAGCCCAAGTTACGCATCACCCAATCGAGCGCTGTCGAAGAAGCATCGAAGACCTGCTCGGGCGCAATCACACCCCAGACTACGAAGGCGACGACCAGTCCGCCGACCACAAAGAGGATCGGTTTATCCACGCCGTACTTGACCTTCTGGTCCTCAATGGAGACGCCCGGCACCAGCGCGGGGTGGATATTATGCGGGTACATAATGTCCTTTAAGATGCGCTTGGCATTGCGGGTGCGCTTTTTGCTTTCCTCCGAATTATTCACCCCACGCACAGGGCGGGATGAGGAAGACGATGAAGAAGAGATGGTTCTACTCCTATTCTGTTTTCCGGGTTTCACTTTTAAGAGAGCTGTCTATACATTAATAAAAACTCGCAGGATATAAAGCTGGCGTCAGCCCTATCCCCCTTATGCGTAAAATGAGCTACGCATTGTTTACCGGCCTTTAACCTTGGGAGTGACGTTCTATGGCGCTTTACCCGCTCGCGACTAGTTACTTCGGCGTGGAGCATGTTGCGGTCCTCGATCACCCAGTGCTGGGCACCGCATTGAGTATCCCCGGCGTGGCGAAGCACGCTGCGCTTGTCGACGTCTCCCTAGAACCCGATACCTACACCAACGGCTGGCGCGTTCGCTCGGACTTCGGCTTCTTAGGGTTTCTGGACGAGGTCGAGGCGGCGGAGTATCCCGCCTTGGAGCGATTGAAGGCCTCCTCTGCACAGCCGCAGACGATCGCCACCGTGGAGGTCGTGGACGGCGAGGTTGAAGTTGCCGTGTCACTGGGCCTGTGGCCGTGGATGGTGCCGGTCAATGACCAAACGCAAGGAACCGCACTGCTCTCCGGTGGGCAAGGCGTGCTCATCGATGCCGCCGCCGGCGACCTATCGCCCGCCCAGCTTGATGGCATGGGCTCGCAGCAATTCTTCGTCACGCTGGAAGACCTTGCCGGCACCGCGGTGGCGACCTGCGACGATACGGTTCTCGGTCCCCTCGGCGACAGTGCCGCGCTCCCTGGACTGCGCGCCGCATTCGCTGCGGCACACGGTTCTGGGGCGGGGCTTTCTGCCCGCGCCTACGCGAGCCACGGCATGCTTGCCGTCGATATCCCCGCCGATGAGGCCACCACCGCGGAGCTCTTCTCCCCCGCTGTTCCGCCACTGCGCGTGCCCGCGCCACAACCTGCGATTCCCGCCGCCGCGCGCGCAGCCACACCGGCTCAGCCCGAGGTCTGGGAGCACACGCTTTCCGGCGAAGCCATCGTGACGGCACTGCCCAGCGGCTCGCGCCGCCCGAAAGGGCCGCAGGCCCAGCCGGCTGCACCCGCTAAGCCAGATGCGCCAGCTCAGCAGCACAATGAGCAAGCACAACAACCGCAGGCCAGCGCCAAGCTGGCGGAGTTGGTCTCCTCTATCCCAGGAGAGCAGAACTTCAGCTGGCGTGCGCTCCCGGTAGCCGAAGAACCGGGCCGCTTTTCCTCCGAATCCGCGCGCGTGCGGGCCCGGCGCGTGGCACGCGACACGTCTCACCACCGCGGGGGCAATCACCGCAAATAGGTGTGATGCTCGGCCACAGAGGCCTCGCTAGCGCAGGGTGCGCTGGCCCCCGTCGCCGCGGCGCGTAATCCGCTGGGCGTCGAGGTATTCCAGCAGCGGGATGGCTACCCGTCGCGTGGTGCCCAGCGCTTTGCGGGCTGCCGAAAGCGTAAAGGGTTGCTCCAGTACGCTAAGGCTCCGGCGCGCCTCCTCCGGTGCCGAGGGCAAGAGCACGATTCCCTGCTTGAGGCGCAGGAGGCGCCCGGCGCGCTCGGCGGCGGCAAGTGCCTTTGGGCCCAGGCCCAGCTCCGTTAGGTCATCTGCCTCGGGTGCCGCAAAAGGTTCTACCTTAAGCCTTTCCTCGATGGCAGCGACCCCGCGCTCCGCCGCACCGAGGTCCGCCCGCTGCCCGGGAAAGCGCAACACTCCCTCACTGCTTTCCGCCTTCGTAGCCGCGATGGCAAGGCCCAGCAAGCCTTCTTCTTGCAGGCCGAGGGCATCCAAGGCTGCTTTGCGGGGCATTCCCGGTGCCAGGGGATGTGCAGCAGCGTGGGCTTGCAGGGCGTCGGTAAGCGCGTGCTTCCACCGAGTTACCTGGGAGGCCGCAATCCACCAGTCGCGGAAGGCGATAATGCCTTGCGGCGGCGCTGCGGTAATAAAGCCGTCGCGGGCTAAGTCATCCACACGGGCGAAGCCGACGCGGCGCAGGTAGGAGGCGGGATCGCGGAAAGAGTCCTGGGCGCTGAGCTCTTCTGCGCGGCGGCGGGCGTCACCGCGCCGGTTAAGCTCCGGCGGGCGCAGATCTACTGCCTCTACCCCAGCGACGACGTGCCGGCCGCCAGGGCTGCGCACTACGAAACGATCAAGGAGCCGCAGCGGCAGCGGGTGTGCCAGGCTGATGCGCGCGAAATCGGCAGACAAGGGACGCAGGTGGGCCTCCACCCCGGCGGTACCGGTGTGCACGACGAGGTTATCGGGCAGCCCGTCGAGCTCCGCGCCAAAGGTGCGGCGGACATCGAGGTGGTCCACCAGGCGCCACGTGCCCGGGGTAAGCAGCACGTCGCCGCGGTGGATATCGGCGGCATCCACCCCGCGCAGGTTGACGGCCGCACGAGTGACGGGGCCGAGTGAATCCTGCTCGCGATTTTCACTATGCAGGCCACGGATCTCCACGGCCCTTTCCCCACCAGCCGTGGCCACCTTAAGGCTATCGCCCACGCGCAGGGTGCCCGCGGCAAGCGTTCCGGTAACCACGGTGCCCGCGCCCTTCACGCTAAAGGCGCGGTCCACCCACAGTCGCACGGGTGCCTGCGCATCGGGAGCGGGCACAGCGGCAAGGACCTCATCGAGCGCCTGCCGCAGCGCCGCAATGCCGTCGCCGGTAGGGGCGGATACGGGGATAATGGGGGCGTCGGCAAGCGGGGTGCCGGCCAGCTGCGTTCGGATTTCTGCGGTGCGGTCCACAGTGGCGCGGTCGCTGCGAGTTAGCGCGATAATGCCGTGCTCTACGCCCAGCGCGCGCAAGGCATCGCGGTGGTCGGTGGACTGGGCCTGCCATCCCTCATCGGCCGCCACAACAAAGAGGACGACCGGGGCCGGGCCCACGCCAGCGAGCATATTGCCTAGGAATTTTTCATGCCCGGGCACATCTACGAAAGCCACATCCGCGCCAGAAGGCAGCGTGGTCCAGGCAAACCCCAGATCAATGGTAAGGCCGCGGCGCTTTTCTTCCTCCCACCGGTCCGGGTCCATCTCCGTAAGAGCCCGCACCAGGGTGGACTTGCCGTGGTCCACATGACCGGCAGTAGCGACGACGTACACCTAGCCCACCGCCTTAATAGCGGCAATAACCGTGGCGTCATGATCGGCAGGAACGCAGCGAATATCCACCAAGCAGCGGCCCTGATGCACGCGGCCTACCACGGGAGGGTCTTGGCGGCGCAGCGCGTCCGCATAGCGCTCGGGCAAGCTCACTGCATAGCCCGGCAGCGGGTACTCGGGCGCCCCGCCGCCGCCCACGCGGCCATCATGAGGCACCACTTCTGCCCCGACTGCCTGCGCGATGGATTCCGTGCGCTCGCGGTGGGTCTGGGGTTCGAGGTGGAGGGCGTCCTGCACCGCATTCGAGGGCGTCGAAATGGCCGCCTCCAGCGCGTTGAGGCGCAGCTTATCTATGCGCACCGCACGCGCCAGCGGGTGCTTCTTCACCGCGGCAATCGCCTCCTTGGTGCCGAGCAAAATTCCTGCCTGCGGACCGCCAAGCAGCTTATCGCCGGAGGCTATGACGATATCAGCGCCGGCGCGCAGCTGGGCCTGGATATCTGGTTCTTCTGGCAGCGCCGGGTCATGGGTGAGCAGGCCGGAGCCCAAGTCCACGATGAGTCGCGTATCGTGCTCCACCGCTAGGCGGTGCAGTTCCTCTACCCCGACTGCGGAGGTAAACCCCTCGATGCGGAAATTGGAAGGATGCACCTTCAAGATGGCGCCAGTGTTATCTCCCAGAGCGCGCTCGTAATCGGCCAGGTGCGTGCGGTTAGTCGCCCCTATTTCTTTGAGGCGCGTGGCCGTGGACTCGATGAGCTCGGGCAGGCGAAAGCCAGCTCCGATCTCAATGAGCTCGCCGCGCGAAATGATGACCTCTTTGCCGGGAGCAAGCGCGGCGGTGGCCAGGAGCAAGGCGCTGGCGCCGTTATTGACCACGAGAGCATCCTCTGCACCGGGGCAGGCCGCGAGCAGTGCGGCCCTGGCGCCGGCACCGCGATTTCTGGATCGCTTGCCCGAGTCCAGGTCCATTTCCACATCCGTATAGGAGGCAGCGGCCTGCAGGGCCTCTACCGCGGCGCTGGGAAGCGGGGCACGCCCTAGGTTCGTATGAATGATGACGCCGGTGGCGTTAATGACCGGCTGCAAGGAATGCGCTGTCTTTTGTTCCAGGCGCTGCGCAATTTCTGCGGGTATATCGCTGACCGGCAGCTGGCCGCGGCGCGCTTGGGTGACTACGCCCTGGATAATCGCGCGGATGGCGTGCTCGGCTAGGCGCTGGCGCGCGGATTCTACTTCCGGCAGCTGGAGCAGCTCGTCCATGCGGGGAATATTCCTGCGGGGATCCGGGCTGGCAGCAGGCGTGGGCGTGGGCACTGTGGCATTCCTCCTTGCGCGCGGGTGGCGGAGACGGACAGGAATCGAACCTGCCAGACCGAGATGCTCGGCCTCACCGGTTTTGAAGACCGGGGCGCCCACCAGGACACGTACGCCTCCGTGTGCTCACCTTACACGGAGGAAGAAATTTCCCGGGATTCTCCGTACAATTAACGTTTTTCTAAGATTCGGGCTAAGATTCCACTTATGTTCCTATCAGGTTTAAGGCGGCGAGAGATTGGCCAGCGCGCGGGCGCCGGTTGCATACTCGGCTTCGCCCTTCTCGCCACCGCGTGCTCCCCTGCCACTTCCCCACCTGCGGAGTCCCCCAACATGACCCGACCAGAGGTGGAGTCGCAGCAGCTGGAAGCCTTCACCGAGGACGCAGCCGGCGCCCCACATGGCTTCACTGCCACCGAGCCTGGCACCCACTTGCGCTATGGCGAGACGGCCTCCGTCCTCACAGAATCTCGCGAGGGAAATATAAGTTATTTTAAGGTTCGGGTAGATGCCCCACGCCTCGCTGACAACATCCGCCCTACCGGCTCTTCGGAAGACTTCACCCTCCCCGAGTCCGCCTCCACCATTTGTTTCCCAGTATCGCTGACGTACCTCGGAGCAGCGGATACCTCCGCACCGACCTCCCTTCCAGACCTCGCACCAGCTACAGCTGATGGCTCGCGCGCCAATGAGGTGCCCAACTCCGCCGCGGCAAGCTGCCCATATAGCCAGGTCCCTGCGATACCCAAGGTGGGCCAGACCTATCGCACCGCACTGGTTTCCTTTACAGAACCTGCCCATGCGGCAAGCGATCCCCACGGGGCACAGTTCCACTTCCACGTGCCCTCCTTCAACCGCCTCGACCGCGCGGAGGCAATTTCCTGGGGCTAGTAAAATGGCGCTATGACCCAAGATATTAAGCTCACCTCTTTCGCAGCTGGTGGCGGCTGCGCCTGCAAGATCCCCGCTGGGCAGCTGGAATCCGCCGTCGAAGGCCTCATTGGCAAGGCCGACCCCAACGTGCTGGTCGGCTTGGACGATGGCGATGATGCCGCAGCCGTAAAGATTCAAGATGGCCTGGCGGTTATCTCCACCGCGGACTTTTTCACTCCCATGCTCAATGACCCCTATGACTGGGGGCGGGTGGCCGCGGCCAATGCGCTCTCTGATGTCTATGCCATGGGTGGCACCCCGGTTACCGCCATCAACCTGGTGGGCTGGCCCAATGAAAAGCTGGGCCTGGATGTGCTGCGCGAGGTCCTGCGCGGCGGCATGGATATAGCCACCGAGGCCGGCATCTCCGTAACAGGTGGGCATTCCATCACCGCGCCCGAGCCCCTGTACGGTATGGCAGCTACCGGCATCGTGGCCCCCGACAAGCTCATGCGCAACGACGCCGCCGAACCCGGCCTGCCCATCACCCTAACCAAGCCCATTGGCGTGGGCATCCTCAACAACAAGCACAAGGCCACCGGCGAGGTCTCCCAGGCCGCGGTCGATTCCATGACCACCTTGAACCGTGAGGCCGCCCGCGCCGCGGTGGAGGCGGGCGTGCGTGCCGCCACGGATGTCACCGGCTTCGGGTTGCTCGGCCACTTATACAAGCTGTGCCGGGCCTCCGGCATCGCCGCGGAGCTCGATTTTTCCGCCGTGCCCACCATCGAAGGCGCAAAGGAAGCGCTGGCAGAGGGCTTCATCCCCGGCGGCTCTCGCCGCAATCTCGACTGGGTGCGCCCACACCTCGATACCTCCTTGAGCGAGGAAGAGCTAGTGCTGCTTGCCGACGCCCAAACTTCCGGCGGCCTCCTCCTCATCGGCGAGGTTCCCGGCTACCCCGTCATCGGCCATACCACCGAGCGCACCGGCGATGCCTATATCAAGGCCTAAAGTGCAGCGAGGAACCCCCATCTCCTAGCCTTTGCCGCCACCTCCCCTGCGGCGGCAGGGCTGGTGGGGTGCTCGTCCGAGGGTGCACCCGTCTGCCCCGATGACTCCGACGAGGCGGCACAGCGCTGCTTAGAGCTGCTGAACTACTACCTCCACCGTGATGGCCGCGGCTCCGCGGCCGAGCAACAACGCATGGAAGACATCGGCGCGGAGCTCGCCCCCGCCCTGCAGGACCTGGACTAGTCCGGGCTCACCACATCGTGGTCGAGGCCCTGCTCGCGCCGGCGCTTTTCCGCCCGGCGCTTCTGCGGCCCGATGGTGGTCTCCGGGTTCTTCACCGATTCCAAGCCGGCGTTGAGCACGCCAAAGCGCGTGCACGCCGAGCCTGCCAAGAGCGATAGCCCCGCAGCCACCGAGACTGCCCGCGACTTCGTCACCGCAGCCACCGCGCTACCGAGGCCGCCTGCCGCGATGAAGTATTCCGAAGCCTTCATCAACGCGCCCGGCTTACCCTGGTGCAGAGCTTCGCGCGGCTCCGGCTCCATGCCTTCCTCCAGCACCTTGGTCGCTGCCAGATCACTTGCTGCAGCGGCCATGCCCAACACACGGGCCGGTCCCGCGTGCTCGACCGGAGTGGTCACCATAGCCAGGCCTGACGACGCCGCACCTGCCGAGGAAACGAAGACATACGGCAGGTGCTTTTTCATGTCATTCCACACCGGGTTCGAGGTATTGGACAGCAATACCGCGGTATAGCCTGCGAGCGGACCACCGAGTACACCCGCGACCGCGCCCGCCGGCCCGGCCGACTTCTTCAGCGCCGTGCGCACGAATTTCGGCAGCGGCAGCTTGTGGCCAGTCGCCGCGTCCACTTCCGCGGCGGCAGGCAGCGCGGCCGCGCTGGCAAAGCCCGACAAAATCCACGAGCCCATGGACATTGGCGAGGTCACCTTGAAGACGCGGAACATGTTCAATGCGCGTTCCGGGCGGCCCAAATCCAGAATCAAAAAGACCGATCCCACGGCCGCCGCGCCAAAGGCAGAGATCCGCGTGGTGCGACGCAGCGGCGCATTGCCCACGGCCTGTGCACCAGCGGCCAAGAGTCCCGAGCCACCGCTCACACCGCCCAGAAAGAAGTAGGCGCCGATAGGCCATTCCCACGGCGGAGCCTTCACCACAGGTCGGCCGTAGTAAGACGAGAACTCGAAGTCCTGCGCCATGCGCTCCTCTTTGGAGCCGTCCTGCGCACCCGCGCCTGGACGCTTCCGCTTCTTCTTCGGCTTCGTACCATCGAACTTCCGGTAGCGATTGCGGCGCTCCGGCTGCGGTGGACGGTATTCATCAAAGTTGCTCATTTGCGTCCCCCAATCAGGAAGGAACCGGCCACGGCCAGCGCCATGCCGCCGATAGCCTTGGCTGCGGTCTTATACATCTGCGGTAAATCGGCCGTCGGCACGCGCGGGTCCGGCGGCAAACCGTAGACCTCAGGTGAATCCAAAAGCAGGAAGATGGAGCCGGTTCCGCCCACGCCATCGTCCTGGTTGGCGCCGTAAAGGCGGGCCTCGGTAAGCCCTTGCTCGTGCAATACACGCACGCGTTCCTTGGCCGCGGCCACCATCTCCTCGTACGGGCCGAACTGAATGGAATCGGTAGGACAGGTCTTAGAACATGCTGGCTGCTCTCCCTGCTTCAGGCGGTCGTAGCACATGGTGCACTTTTGGGCCACACCCAAATTCTTAATCGGCATCGACTCGCCTGGCGTGTGGTCCGGCCCCTGCGGGGCAAGCTGCTTAAGCTTTTTCAGCACGTTCACGCCGGCATGGGAATTATCCACGTAATCCACCGTGGCCGTCTTGTCGTACTTCAGCGCCACACCGCCGTCATCGCGGCGCTCGATGACGCCAAACGGGCAGCCGGCCACGCAGGTACCGCAGCCATTGCACACATCATCTTGGACCACAACGGTGCCAAACTCGGTGCGGAACAGCGCGCCGGTAGGACACACGTCCAAGCAGCCCGCATGCGTGCAGTGCTTACACACGTCCGAGGACATGAGCCACCGGAACGTATCCGTATCCGGCGGGGTGGTATCAACCGACGGGGCCTGCGCCCCTACCGAAGGCATCCCTAAGGAAATGAGATTCTTGCCCTCCTCGCGGGCCTGCTCGATGCGGTCATTGTTTTGCTCCACAAAGGCCACGTGCCGCCAGGTATTTGCTCCCAGTGCGCCGGTGTTGTCATAGGAATCACCCGTGACGTCATAGCCTTCTACCGGGTTGCGGTTCCACTCCTTGCACGCCACCTCGCAGGCCTTACACCCGATACACACGGAAGTGTCGGTGAAAAAGGCCATGCGGCGGTACTTGTCGTAGCCATGCCGGCTGGCGTTTTCGGTCAGAAGATTTGTCATTTACTTACCTTCTTCGCTTTCCTCGCCCTTTTCGCCGTGCTCATCCGCATCCGCGGGCTGCTGCGGCTCTGGGTTATAGGTGAAGGAATCATCCACGGTGAGCAGATCATTGCCGGAATCCAGGTTCAGGTGCGCGCGCTTCTGATACTCCTTGAGCATCTCCACACGGGCCTCACCACGCGGGCGACGCCCCGGCTGGATATCACAAGCGCCGATCTTGGAATTCTGGATGAATACGTTCGGCTCCAACGTAAGGCCCAGCAAATCATTGGCACCATCGCCTGCAACGGCCGTGGAATCGGACTCGCCATAGTGATACGGCAGGCCGATCTGGTGGAACTCCTCGCCATTGATCTTCATCATCTGCATGCGGTCAGTGACCAAGACCTGTGCCTCAATCACGCCGCGCGGCGAGACGATGGTGGCCCACTTGCCGTTTTCCAAGCCACGCTTTTCTGCCAAGGCCTTATCGACCTCGCAGAAAAGGCCCGGCTGCAGCTCCGCCAAATACGGCAGGCGGCGCGACATCGCACCCGAGGTATACATCTCGGTGAGGCGATAGGTGGAAAAGACAAACGGGAACACCTCGGAGCCCGGCTCACCAGGTTCTGGGCGCGACAGGTTGTCTGGGCGCTTAATGGTCAGGCGCGTCGGTGACTGCTGCTGCTTGTACAGCACGTTGTGCACCGGGGACTCGTGCGGCTCATAGTGGGTAGGCAATGGGCCGTCGGAAAGCCCGGTCGGTGCAAAGAGCCAACCGCGGCCATCCGCCTGCATGATGAAGGCATCGGTGCCGTCGAGGGCGTCCGGGCCCACGGCGTCGACCGGAGCCTTGTAGTCCGGGGCCTTGGTAGCCGGGAAGTCCGGCACGTCATCGCCAACCCATTGACCCTGGTCAGCGTCCCACCACACATATTTCTTGCGTTCGGACCACGGAGTGCCGTCCGGCTTAGCCGAAGCACGGTTGTAGAGCAGGCGGCGGTTGGCCGGCCATACCCAACCCCACTCAGGAGCTACCTCGTTTTGCTCCGAACCCGGAACCTTGCGCGCGGACTGATTAATGCCGTCCTTAAACACGCCGGTGTAAATCCAGCAACCACCGGAGGTACTGCCATCGTTCTTCATCTCCACGAAGGCAGGCAAAAGCTCGCCCTTCTTCGGGCCCTCTAGGTAGTAGCCGTTGATCTCCTTGAGGACGTCCTCAGAATTCGGCTCGCCTTCCTCGGTTTCCACATAGTCCCACGTGACCTTCTGCAGAGGAATATCTCGCGGATCGGTGGAATCGCGCAGGCGTTCCTTAATCTTTTTGCCCAGCTGGTAGAAGAACCACAGGTCACTCTTGGCATCGCCTGGCGGCGGGGCTGCCTGGAAACGCCACTGCAACATGCGCTGCGTCTGGGTAAAGGTTCCTGCCTTTTCCACGTGGGTAGCCGCCGGCATCAAGAAGACCTCAGTGCCGATGTCTTCGGTCTTAAGCTCGCCGTTTTTAATCTCCGGCGAATCCTTCCAGAAAGAGGCGGTCTCAATCTCCTGGAAATCGCGTACGACCAGCCACTTCAGCGCCGCCAAGCCGCGGCGCTGCATGCCGCCATTGGACTGCGCGACGGCCGGGTTCTGGCCAAAGACAAAGTAGCCTTCCACCTGTTGATCCAACATGGCCATGAGCGTTTCATAGGTAGAATGCGCACCAGAAATGCGCGGCATGAGGTCATAGCCCCATCCATTGTCCTTGGTTGCCGCATCGCCCCAATAGGACTTCATCAGCGAGACTGCGTAGTTCTCACCAATCTGCCAGAAGCCCTTCTGCGACTCGTTACGGATTCCATCAACGAACTCTGGCCAGCTTTGCTTATCGACGCTCGGCATGGGCAAATACCCCGGCAACGAGTGGAACAACGTCGGGATATCGGTAGAGCCCTGAATCGAGGCGTGACCGCGCAACGCCATAATGCCCGAACCTGGGCGACCCACATTGCCGGTGAGAAGCTGCAAGATGGCGGCGGTACGAATGAACTGCGCACCCAGGGTGTGCTGGGTAAAGCCCAACGCATAGGCAAAGCAGGTGGTGCGATCCGGCGTAGAATTCTGCGCGATCGACTCCGCTAGGTAATAGAAGTCCTCCTGCGCAATACCGCAGGTCTCCTCCACTACCTCAGGCGTATAGCGCGCGTAGTGCCGCTTGAGAATCTGGAAAACCGAATTCGGATGCTCTAGCGTCTCATCGCGTTCCACATTCCACGACGCACCCTCCGGTTTCTGTACGTACTGCCACGAATCCGTGACGTACTTACCGGTCTCTGGGTCATAACCAGAGAACAGGCCGTCCAGATCTTCGGTGTCCTGGTAGTCCTCCGAGATGATCATCGGCGCATTGGTATACGCCACCACGTAGTCATGGAAGTACAGCTCGTTTTCCAGCAGGTAGTTAATGACTGCGCCCAAAAGCACCACGTCCGTGCCGCCGCGAATGCCAATGTGGCGATTCGCAAAGGCTGACGTGCGCGTATAGCGCGGATCCACGTGAATGATGCGGGCACCACGCTTCTTGGCTTCCACCACCCACTGGAATCCCACTGGGTGACACTCGGCCATGTTAGAACCCTCAATGACGATGCAGTCCGCATTCGCCATATCCTGCAGCGGTTGGGTTGCGCCGCCGCGGCCAAACGAAGTTCCTAGACTAGGAACGGTGGCGGAGTGTCATATGCGCGCCTGGTTCTCGAGCTGAATCGCACCAGCGGCGGTAAATAGCTTCTTGATGAGGTAATTTTCCTCATTATCCAAGGTCGCACCGCCCAAACCGGCGATGCCCATCGTGCGGTTGAGCGCACGACCTTCATCGTCCACATCCTGCCAGCCATTGCGGCGGGCCTCCAAGAAACGATCCGCAATCATCTCCATCGCGGTATCTTCATTAAGATCCTGCCACTCCGTCGAGTACGGGGCACGATACTTAATCTTGGTAAGGCGCGTAGCGGAGTTAATCAACTGCTCCGACGCAGATCCCTTCGGGCACAGGCGTCCACGAGAAATGGGCGAATCCGGATCGCCCTCCACCTGAATGACGCGGTCATCTTTGACATATACGCGCTGCGAGCAACCAACCGCGCAGTACGGGCACACCGACTGCACTACGCGGTCCGCTTCCACGGTGCGCCCATGCTTATCTTTACTCTTTTGAGACTGCGTATTGACGTCCCTTCCGAAGGGATCGCCACTGCGCAGCTGGCGCACAACCGGCCAGTTGAGAGGGCTAAAGCGAGACATGTCCTTTAATCTATATTTCACCGATTAAAAAAGCCACCAAGGCTACCCTAACTAGCTTGCACCGCCCAGAGTGCCCGCTTAATCCCCTCAACGATGTCCGCCAGCTCCATCATGGGCTTATCCGTTTTCTCCTGCTCTGTAATGAACGGGACGTGGACAAATCCTGCACGCACCCTCGTCGCTGCAAAGTGGTGCAGGAGACCATAGAGCAGCTGATTGCATACAAAGGTCCCGGCCGTATTCGACAACCGCGCCGGACTATCCTCCATTGCCGCAACCATTTCCTTTACGAGCAGCGTAGAGAAGTATGCCGCCGGGCCGCCTTCCACAACCGGTACATCCACCGGCTGATAACCCGCATTATCAGGAATATCGGCATCCATAACGTTAATCGCGACCCGCTCCGGGGTGATATGCGCCCGCCCACCGGCCTGGCCCAAACATACAATTGCATCGACCGCCGAGCCCTCCGCGGCCTCGATCGCCCGACGCAGCGATTCCCCGAACTTCGTCGGGATCACCAGCTTGATGAGCTCCGCGTCTCCAATGCGATCCGGCAGTTGCTGAAGCGCTCGTTCCGTGGGGTTGATGCTCTCTCCGCCGAAGGCGTCAAATGCGGTTACGAGGATTTTCATGCTGCCAGTATTCCAGATCCCCGGGCCCTCCCACCCCCTTCGCGCTCACCGGCAGCACCTAAATGGCGCTTCCCCTTGGCCCCGGTGAGCAGCAAGGGCGTAGGCCACAATCCCCACTCCCCTCGCGCTCACCGGGAGCCATACTCAAAGCACTCAGGGCCCTGCCCGTGAGCGCGAAGGGCAGGCTGCCTAACCAATCTGTTGCTTCGTAGTGCAGTCGATCTTCGCGTAGGAACGCCCTTTCTTATCCACGGACGTCAAGGCATAGTTTCCGCCATAAGCTCGGCACCCGGTGTAGTTATCGACCACCGGCGCCGGCTGAGGTGCCGGCTGCTGCTCGGGGGCTTGGTAGTCAGCCACCTCATCGTGCGTTGGCTGCTCCGCTACCTCTACTTCCGGCGCGTAGTGCTCCTGCTGATGAATCTCTTCTTGCCGCTGCTCTGCACGGCGGCGTTCTTCTTCCTGGCGCTCCTTTTCACGCTTCTCTTCCTCCCGCTCTTTCTCCTCCAACTTCTCGAGCCCTTCGCGGGCTTGTTTCTCCTCCCCCTCAAGCTCGCGTTCCTTCTTCGCGGCAATCTCCTTGGGAGCATCCGGATACGCTGCTTTCTGGAAGGTGCTTCGATCATCTTTGTGGCGAGTCAGAACCGCCAATCCGGCCTTCGCAGCTGCTGACTTGTCCAGTACATCCTCGTACCCTGCAATATCAGCTTCCCCGGAAGCTGCAAATGCTGCCGCTGCAGCTTCAGCGCCGCTAACCGCCTCGGCCATGTTCTTATCGCTGGAAACCTTGCACTCGTCTGAGACCCCAAAGATCCCTTCGCCGGCGTCTTTAGGGCCGCGTTCGGCATTGCGCACTTCGTCATAAAACTTGTCGTTTCCGCCAAATACAACCGCCGTGGCTAACCCTTCGGCCGCGACATCCGCGTTAATGAAGTCATCGTCGATAAAGACACCGGCAAGAGTGCGGCCGTACTTGTCGGTCCGCTCGGAGTCATATTCCAACCGAACCTCCGTCCCTTTTGGCAGCCGCCCTTCCAGGTACTGCTTCGCTTCCTCCGCGAGGCACTCACTCGGTTCGCCGTTATGGCCGATCTCCGGCGTATCAATATTAAGTAGCCGGACGCGGGTATTTTCGCCGTCTATGTCGACGTCAATGGTGTCGCCATCGATCACTCGGTTGACCACCACAGTATCTTCATCACCGCCGCCTAAAGCAACGGAAGCCACTGCGCCAACTGCGAAAATGCCAACGAGAGGTTTAACCCAGCCCATGAATGTTCCTCCTGAGAAAGATAGAGAGAGTAGCTATCTAAAGTTAGCAATGGGACACACGTGGTAGTTCAAGGTCCCTTCCCTTCGCGCTCACTGGCGTCGAAAAGCAAGCACAAAACCACCTCTCCGTGAGCGCGAAGGATGAGGTTGCGGCCACTGCATATAACTCGCACTTTGTGCCTATGGACGCAGAAGGAATAAGCTGAGCGATGTTGAAGTTGAACAGGACAGTATCTGGAAAATAGTCCGATCTGTCCATTTTTATTTTCAAAGGAATCTTTATGTCTCAACAAGAATCTTCGCGCTCCAAGCTTCCCGGCTGGGCCACGGGATTCGGTGCTCAGGTCATCGCGGGCCTCATCATCGGCCTCATCCTGGGCTTCATCGCCTCTGGCATGGATACCGACCCAGACAACCCGGGCTGGCTGACCACTCTGCTCACGGGCGTCGGCGGCGCCTACGTTCAGCTGCTCAAGGTGATGATCCCGCCACTGATCTTCGCCGCTGTTGTTACCTCCGTCGCTAACCTGCGCAAGGTCGCCAACGCCGCGTCCCTGGCAATTTCCACGCTTGTGTGGTTTGCCATCACCGCATTCTTCTCCGTCTTGACGGGCATCATCGTCGCCGTCGTGATGAAGCCGGGCATCGGCACGAGCATCGATGCTGCCACCGCGCAGGATCCTTCCCACGTCGGCTCGTGGACCGCGTTCTTTGAGCAGCTTCTGCCCCAGAACTTCATGGGCCTTTCCGCCTCGCTTTCCGATGGCGAAGTATCCCTCAGCTTTGGTGCCCTCCAGCTCCTCGTCATTTCGCTGGCCATTGGTATCGCCGCCGTCAAGACTGGCAAGTCTGCTGAGCCTTTCCTGCGCTTTACCGAGTCCTTCCTGAAGGTCATTCAGGTCATCCTGTGGTGGATTATTCGCCTTGCCCCGATTGGCACCGCGGCCCTCATTGGTAAGGCCGTAGCTACCTACGGCTGGGACGCACTAGGCTCGCTGGGCAAGTTCGTCTTGGCCATGTACGTCGGCATGGGCCTGGTATTTGCCGTGGTCTACCCGGCAGTGCTGAAGTTCAACAAGATCCCGGTCATTGGTTTCTTCAAGCGCGTATGGCCTGTGACCTCCCTGGGCTTTGTCACCCGTTCTTCGATGGGCGTCATGCCAGCTACCGAGCGTTTCAGCGAAAAGGCTATGGGCGTTCCCTCCGAGTACGCTTCCTTTGCTATTCCGCTGGGCGCAACTACCAAGATGGATGGCTGCGCTTCCGTATACCCAGCCATCGCTGCCATCTTCGTCTCCCAGTTCTATGGCATCGACCTTGACTTCACCCAGTACCTGCTCATCATCTTCGTGTCCGTTATCGGTTCCGCCGCTACCGCAGGCACCACCGGCGCAACGGTGATGCTCACCCTCACGCTTTCCACGCTCGGCCTGCCGCTGGCCGGTGTTGGTCTCCTGCTTGCCATCGAGCCGATCATTGACATGGGCCGTACCGCACTGAACGTCACCGGACAGGTGCTGTGCGCCACCATCGTGGCTAAGCGCGCCGGCATCCAGGACAAGGCAACCTGGGATGCTGCCGAGAACGGCGTCAAGGACATTATGGATTCTGACTCGGCTGAGGCTATCGGCGTCAAGGCTTAAACCAGTCGGCGGATTCTAGGGGTCGTTGCAACGATGATGGTTAGTTTGGTTTGATGCTACCGGTTTGTGTGAGGGCGTTGGTCATGACTTCGGCTGGGGTGCGCCAGTTGAGTGCTTTGCGTGGTTT
>NZ_JAVBIF010000020.1:0-27827 GCF_032821615.1 Corynebacterium tuberculostearicum
GTTTTCGTAGAGGGCTACAGCATCACGTTTGAACTGTTCGGAGTACCTAGGCATGGTGGTAGATTACCTTTCTTCCCAACCCAACCGGGCTGGATATCAGGTGTCTACCTAACGGGGGCCAAGTCCAGGACCACGAGGATTCTTTCGTGCACCAGAACCAATTGATGACATGGCTGGAGTCGGCAGCTACAACAAGGCACTTGGTGTTGAAGTAGGTGCCGTCGATGAAGACTTGATCGTAGATTCGCTGCTTATCAACGCTTCGGGGAGGTTGGATAAGCCAGAACGGTTTAAAGCGTCGTTGCAAAGTTCGCGTTGAAACACCGCAGGTTTTAGCTGTTTCTTCCAGGCTGTTGCTGGAGGTGAGCCAGAAAATGAAAAGGCGGAACCATTTGGCGTGCACGGCATCGTTATTCACGCGGGTGAAGGTGGCCTTGCAGGTGCGGCATCGCCATCGTTGGCGCCCAGCACTCGTTGTTCCGTGTTTCGTGCATGTCCCGCCGCAGACGGGGCATCGAGGATGATTTTTACTCATCCCCTCATCGTGAACCTAGGTGCCTAGCACACCGGCATGTCTTTGGCGATATTTCATGGTTGAAGCTGGAATATCCCTTTGGATAAGTGAAATAGTCCTAATATCAGCACGCCAAACCGACTAACCAAATAATCTCACCAACACATCCTGTCGTTTAGGCCTGCTTGGGTGGTTAGGGGAAGAAGGGGGCGTCGGCAAGCGTGGGCTTGTGGGGAAACTAATGCTGGTGCGTTGGGGAGGGCTTGCTAGGATGAATGCAGCTTTTGGTCAGGTTGTCTTAAACTCCTGGCGCAAGCGTTTGAAAACTGCACACATCACGGGTGCTTGTCCGCTGCCATTGCGCAGTTGAGATGGGCTGAGACGCCGCCAGATGCGCGGTGAACCGTAGAACCTGATCCGGGTAATGCCGGCGAGAGGGAGGAAATTATGACTACTAATACACGTGTGTCCGCTGCCCCAAAGCGCAGCCTGAACTGGCGCGTGGTCGATATTGTGGTGGCGTCCGTTTTGGGCGTGGCCTGCGGAGTTTTATTCCTGGTATGGAATGCAGTGGGTTATGCCTGGTTTGAAGCCATGGACGCTGTGACCCCGGGCTTGGGAGGCATTGCTACTGGTATTTGGCTTATCGGTGGTGTGCTGGGTGGCCTGATTATTCGCAAGCCGGGTGCGGCCATCTATGTCGAGGTTTTGGCCGCCACCGTATCGGCGGTGCTGGGCTCCCAGTGGGGCATTAGCACCCTGTATTCGGGCCTGGCGCAGGGCATTGGTGTGGAAATCATCCTGGCGATCTTCCTGTACCGCAAGTTTGGCCTGGGAGTATCGATTCTGTCCGGCATGGCAGCGGGCTGGGGCGCCTTTATCCTGGAGCTGTTTACCTCCGGCAACCTGGCTCGTTCCTTTGAGTTCAACCTCATCTACTTGGTTACCTTGAGTATCTCCGGTGCCGTCTTGGCTGGTGCGCTGGGCTTCTTCCTGGTCAAGGCGCTGGCCAAGACCGGTGGCTTGGATCGCTTTGCTGCAGGCCGTGAACAGCGCGCTTAGGGCGTGTTGCGTACGTGTCTGATTGTGCATCATTGGCGGGAAACGCCACCAAGATAACGGCCCGCGGATTCGGTTGGACCCATGCCGGGCGCAGCGAGCCGGCGCTGTCCGATATTGACGTGGTCATCGAGCCCGGTGAACGCGTGCTTCTCTGTGGCGACTCTGGGTCCGGCAAATCCACCTTCCTTGCGGCTATGGCCGGGGTATTGGGCTCCGATGAGGAAGGAACCCGCACGGGTGAGCTTCTTTTGGAGGATTCCAGCGGCCTGGTGGAGGAGCCGGGGCACACCATCCCGGTGGGGCTGGTGCTTCAGGACCCGGATTCGCAGGTGATCTCCGCGCGCGTGGGCGATGACATTGCCTTCGGCTGCGAGAACCTGGCGTATCCGCGCGAGGAAATCTGGCGCCGCGTGGCCGCGGCCAAGGAACTGGTTGGCCCATTCGTGGATCTGGATTTTCCCACCGAGCGGCTCTCCGGTGGGCAGAAGCAGCGCTTGGCGCTCGCCGGTGTCATCGCTATGGGTGCGGGCGTAGTGCTTCTTGATGAACCCACGGCCAACCTTGACCCCGCCGGCGCGCGCGATGTGGTGCGCGCCGTAGCTAGGCTGGTGGAAGAAACCGGCGCGACACTGGTGGTGGTAGAACATCAGCACGCGGCGTGGGACGGTGTGCTCGACCGCGCAGTGGAGCTAGACCGCGGGCGCATCGTGGCCGATACTTCCTTCGCGGAGGTGGCCGAGCGCCGCCAGGTCTCCGGCCTGCCGCAGGCGCGCCGCCTTGGCGAGGCCGAGCTGGCGCAGCGCGAAGCCGCGCTGTGGAGCACCGACCTCGTCACGCGTTATGGGCCACCACGCACGATTGCGCTGCCGGCGGGAGCCTCGACGGTCATTACCGGGCCGAATGGCGCGGGTAAGTCCACCTGGTTGATGACCATGGCCGGGTTGCTGCCGGCTAAATCCGGGGAAATTGGGGTGGCCGATTTCGTGCGTCGCGGGGTCAAGGGGTCGCCGCTGCGCTGGAAATCGCGCGAGCTGGCGGACCGCATTGGCTTTGTCTTCCAGAACCCGGAGCACCAATTCGTCGCCCGCACGGTGGCCGAGGAACTACGGGTTGCGCCCAAGGTAATGCGCGTGGACCCGCCGGAGGAGAGGATCGCGCAGCTGGTGGAATCACTCCGGCTGGAGCATCTCTTGGGGGCCAACCCGTTTACGCTTTCAGGCGGCGAGAAGCGGCGCCTATCGGTGGCTACTGCCTTGGTCACCGCGCCGTCGGTGCTGCTCTTGGATGAGCCCACCTTTGGGCAAGACCCCCAGACCTTTGTGGAGCTGGTGCGCTTGCTGCGGCAATTGGCAGATGATGGCACCACCATCGCCTCTATTACCCATGACCCGCTATTTATCCAGGCCTTGGGGGATCACCGAGTGGAGGTTCACGGTGCCTAATCTTTTGCGCGGGGCTAACCCGCTAAGCCGCATCTTTTTGATGTTTATCTGGGTTACCCCACTATTGGCCTCCATTGACTGGGTCTCGGCCGCGGTATCGCTGTCGCTTACCCTGATCCTTGCGCCGCTGTGCGGGGTGTCATGGGTGCGGCTTTTTAAATCCGGGTGGTTCCTGTTTCTCATTGCGCCGATTTCTGGCATCTCGATGCTGTTGTACGGCGAGCCTGGTGGTAAAGAGTATTTCAGTTGGTGGCTGGTGCAGGTCACCGAAAATTCCCTGACCCTCGCGATCGCCATTACACTGCGTGTCTTTGCTGTGGCGCTGCCCATGGTGGTCTTGGCTCGCGATATTGACCCGACAGAACTGGGCGATGCGCTCTCGCAGATCCTCAAGCTGCCCTCGCGCTTTGTCATTGGTGCGGTCGCCGGGGTGCGTATGATGACGCTCTTCCAGTCCGATTGGCAGTCGTTGGGGATGGCGCGCAGGGCGAGGGGACTGACGGACGTCGGCAAGCTGCAGCATTTGCTGACCATGTCGTTTGGCCTTCTGGTAATTGCGCTGCGCCGCGGTGGCAAGTTGGCAACCGCCATGGAGGCGCGCGGTTTCGGCCGTACCCCGCCTGGCGGTGGGAAGCGCTCGTGGGCGCGTGAGTCGCGGCTGCGAGCCCGCGATGGGTGGATCATGGCCCTAGGTACTGTCCTCGCTTTTGTACCGGTGGTAGTTTCGGTACTCACTGGGGCCTGGAGATTCTTCGGCCTATAAACCGCGAAAGCAGTGATTGAGCGACCATGGACTTTGATAGCCAACAAGAGCGCCTTTTAGAGGACATCGTCAAGCTGGCCGCAGCCAGAAAGCGCGCCTTCAAGCCGGTGACCGTGCTTGTCGACGGCCCCTCGGGCGCCGGCAAAACCTGGACCTCCGCAGCGCTGGCTGAGCGCACTAATTGGCGGGTGGTGCACCTCGACGAGTTTTATCCCGGCTGGCATGGCCTGGATAAAGGCTCGGATATGGTGGCCGAGCAGGTATTGCGCACCATGAACCCCGGCTACTGGCGCTGGGATTGGGAAGCAGGCGCCCCGGGCGACTGGGCCAGCTTGGATGTGCGCGATGACCTCATCGTAGAAGGCGTGGGCTCGGTAACCGCGACCAATATAGCCGCGGCCAAGGAGAGGGGAGCGGTAGTAAGCGTGCTTATCGATGGCCCCCGCGACCTACGCCGCGAACGCGCCATCGCCCGCGAGCCTGACTACGAGCAGTGGTTTGAAACCTGGGAAGAACAGGAAAAGGACTACTTTGCTACCAAGGCCGCCGAGGGGGACCTGGTCTGGAAATGGTCCTAGCAGCAGGAAGGCGCCGATCGCGTTTTGTATAAAGCGCGGTCGGTTTGCTACTCTAAACGTCAGTTCACTATGCGTGCCTTTCTAAGGCGCGCGGTGAAGAGTCTGATCCTTTACAAAGCACCGGCCTTGGAAAGAGTTCTGGACATGCGGCAGCGCCCCGGGAAAGAGCGCCTATTTTTGCATGTTTGGTTCCTTTCTTTTGGTAACGGTGCGATACGACAGAAAGACTGTTAAATGCCAACTATTCAGCAGCTGGTCCGCAAGGGCCGCCACGATAAGCGTAAAGAGGTTTCCACCGCTGCGCTGAAGGGTTCCCCGCAGCGTCGCGGCGTGTGCACCCGCGTGTACACCACCACTCCTAAGAAGCCGAACTCCGCACTGCGTAAGGTTGCTCGTGTTCGCCTGACCACCGGTATTGAGGTTTCCGCCTACATTCCGGGCGAGGGCCACAACCTGCAGGAGCACTCCATGGTCCTCGTTCGCGGCGGCCGTGTGAAGGACCTTCCTGGTGTTCGTTACAAGATCATCCGCGGCGCTCTGGATACCCAGGGTGTCAAGGACCGTAAGCAGGCACGTTCCCGTTACGGCGCAAAGAAGGGACAGTAATAAACAATGCGTAAGAATGCTGCTCCGAAGCGTCCTGTAGTCAAGGACCCGGTATACAACTCCGAGCAGGTAACCATGCTCGTCAACAAGATCCTCCAGGACGGCAAGAAGTCCACCGCAGAGCGCATCGTCTACGGCGCTCTCGAGGCTTGCCGTGAGAAGACCGGTACCGATCCGGTTGGCACCCTGGAGAAGGCACTGGGCAACATCCGCCCAGACCTCGAGGTTCGCTCCCGCCGTGTCGGTGGCGCTACCTACCAGGTGCCGGTTGAGGTTCGCCCTGACCGTGCAAACACCCTGGCACTGCGCTGGATGGTGACCTTCACCCGTCAGCGTCGCGAGAACTCCATGATCGAGCGTCTCGCAAACGAGATCCTGGACGCCTCCAACGGCCTCGGCGCTTCCGTTAAGCGTCGTGAGGATACTCACAAGATGGCAGAGGCCAACCGCGCCTTCGCCCACTACCGCTGGTAATTTCAGCACCCACATCAATGGCCCAAGCAACGAGAAACAAGTTTCGCGCTGGCTGCCGGCAGGTTTCCTGCCGCGGCAACACAAAACTCCATATCTCTTGCTTGGGCCATTTTTTGCCCTTATGGGTGTGATCTCTGGGCGGTATCCCTGCCCAGTCCAGCGGCATCGTGGAGTGTCCAGTACACTGAAGCGATGGAAGTCTAGGGGCAGAATGCTCCGAGGACGGCCAATAGTGGCAAAAATATACATGACCTTATCCATGCAGGCGTCATAGCCAGAAACCTGGTCACGGCGTCGACGACTATTAAGTTGGGGTATAAACGTGGCACAAGAAGTGCTTAAGGATCTGAACAAGGTCCGCAACATCGGCATCATGGCCCACATCGATGCTGGTAAGACGACCACCACCGAGCGTATTCTCTTCTACACCGGTATTAACCGCAAGGTGGGCGAGACCCACGACGGTGCGTCCACCACTGACTGGATGGAGCAGGAGAAGGAACGCGGCATCACCATTACCTCCGCTGCCGTGACCTGCTTCTGGGAAAACAACCAGATCAACATCATCGACACCCCGGGTCACGTTGACTTCACCGTTGAGGTCGAGCGTTCCCTGCGTGTTCTCGACGGCGCCGTCGCAGTCTTCGACGGCAAGGAGGGCGTTGAGCCGCAGTCCGAGCAGGTGTGGCGTCAGGCAGCTAAGTACGACGTTCCGCGTATCTGCTTTGTTAACAAGATGGACAAGCTGGGCGCTGACTTCTACTTCACCGTTCAGACCATCATCGACCGCCTGGGCGCCAAGCCATTGGTTATGCAGCTGCCGATCGGCGCTGAGGATGACTTCGACGGCGTTGTAGACCTGCTGAACATGCAGGCAATCACCTGGCGTGGCAAGGTTGAGACCGGCGCTGAGCCTACCTACGAGGAAATCCCAGAGGACCTCAAGGACAAGGCGGAAGAATACCGCGAGAAGCTGGTTGAGACCGTTGCTGAGTCCGACGAAGAGCTCATGGAAAAGTACTTCGGCGGCGAGGAACTCACCATTGAGGAGCTCAAGGCCGGCATCCGTAAGCTCACCATTAACTCTGAGGTTTACCCGGTTTACTGCGGTACTGCATACCGCAACAAGGGTGTACAGCCACTGCTCGACGCCGTCGTTGACTTCCTGCCAAGCCCACTGGACGTCGGCGAGGTTATCGGCCACGCGGTAGGAAACGAGGACGAGGAGCTCACCCGTAAGCCTTCCGTTGAGTCCCCGTTCTCCGCACTGGCATTCAAGATTGCTGCTCACCCATTCTTCGGTCAGCTGACCTTCACCCGCGTTTACTCCGGCCAGGTCACCCCGGGTACCGAGGTTATGAACTCCACCAAGGGCAAGAAGGAGCGCATTGGTAAGCTCTTCCAGATGCACGCCAACAAGGAAAACCCTGTTGAGCAGGCAGATGCCGGTAACATCTACGCTGTTATCGGTCTGAAGGAGACCACCACCGGTGACACTCTGTGTGACAAGGATGACCAGATCATCCTCGAGTCCATGGACTTCCCGGATCCGGTTATTAAGGTTTCCATCGAGCCGAAGACCAAGGCCGACCAGGAGAAGCTGGGTACCGCTATCCAGAAGCTGGCTGCTGAGGACCCAACCTTCACCGTTGAGCTGGATGAAGAGACCGGCCAGACTGTTATCGGCGGCATGGGCGAGCTCCACCTTGACGTTCTGGTTGACCGCATGAAGCGCGAGTTCAAGGTCGAGGCAAACATCGGTAACCCGCAGGTTGCCTACCGTGAGACCATCCGCAAGAAGGTTGAGTCCATGGAATACACCCACAAGAAGCAGACCGGTGGTTCCGGCCAGTTCGCAAAGGTTATCTGCACCATCGAGCCGTACAACCCGGACCCGGAGACCCTGGAAGAGGGCGAGTCCGCAACCTACGCATTCGACAATGCCGTTACCGGTGGCCGCGTTCCGAAGGAATACATCCCGTCCGTTGACGCAGGTATCCAGGACGCAATGCAGTACGGCTACCTGGCTGGCTTCCCGATGGTTAACATCAAGGCCACCCTGGAAGACGGCGCTTACCACGACGTCGACTCCTCCGAGATGGCCTTCAAGCTGGCCGGCTCCCAGGTCTTCAAGGAAGCAATGGCCAAGGCTAAGCCGGTTCTGCTCGAGCCGATGATGGCCGTTGAGGTTGTTACCCCTGAGGAGTACATGGGTACCGTTAACGGTGACATCTCCTCCCGCCGTGGCCAGGTCTTCGCTATGGAAGACCGCTCCGGTGCGAAGGTTGTTAAGGCTAAGGTGCCGCTGTCCGAGATGTTCGGTTACATCGGTGACCTGCGTTCTTCCACCGCAGGCCGCGCAAACTTCACCATGGTCTTCGATTCCTACGCAGAGGTTCCTTCCTCCGTGGCACAGGAGATCATCGAGGAGCGCACCGGCGGTGCTAACTAAGCGCTAGCCCCCGTCTCCTCCGCGGTTTAGTCGGGCTGGTACTCTTCGCCAGTAGATGCCAGACCCGCCGCGGGGCGGGACAACTGGGCCAGGGTAGCGGCGGGCTGAGTTTGCAGCTTAGTCTTCTAAGTTGTGAGTTGAGCCGGCCGTTACCCTCCCAGGATCCTTTTCAAAAGATTCTTGTCGAGGGAAATGGCCGCGATTTTTCGCGGGGTTACCTCCTATAACGGCGGTTTGAAAAAACCGCGACATAAATCTAGGATCGTGTAACTGGCACGTAAAGAAAGCGTCATTAGCGCTTTGCCCCACATACTGTGGGTCGGGTGCCAATGACAACTGTCAACCACGTGGCTGCGAAGGTCGTAGCCACCATATAGTCCAGGAGGACATACAGTGGCAAAGGAGAAGTTCGAGCGTACGAAGCCGCATGTGAACATCGGCACCATCGGACACGTCGACCACGGCAAGACCACCACCACCGCAGCGATCACCAAGGTTCTGGCTGACCAGTACCCTGAGGAGAACGAGGCATTCGCGTTCGACATGATCGACAAGGCTCCTGAGGAGAAGGAGCGCGGTATTACCATCAACATCTCCCACGTTGAGTACTCCACCCCGAAGCGCCACTACGCACACGTTGACGCTCCGGGCCACGCCGACTACATCAAGAACATGATTACCGGCGCTGCTCAGATGGACGGCGCTATCCTGGTTGTTGCTGCAACCGATGGCCCGATGCCGCAGACCCGCGAGCACGTTCTGCTTGCTCGCCAGGTTGGCGTTCCTTACATCCTCGTTGCACTGAACAAGTGCGACATGGTTGATGATGAGGAAATCATCGAGCTCGTTGAGATGGAGATCCGTGAGCTGCTCGCAGAGCAGGACTACGATGAGGAAGCTCCTATCGTTCACATCTCCGCTCTGAAGGCTCTCGAGGGCGATGACAAGTGGGTACAGTCCGTCGTTGACCTGATGGAAGCCTGCGACAACTCCATCCCGGATCCGGAGCGCGCTACCGACCAGCCGTTCCTGATGCCTATCGAGGACATCTTCACCATTACCGGCCGCGGTACCGTTGTTACCGGCCGTGTTGAGCGTGGCCGTCTGAACGTCAACGAGGACGTTGAGATCATCGGTATCCAGGAGAAGTCCCAGACCACCACCGTTACCGGTATCGAGATGTTCCGCAAGATGATGGACTACACCGAGGCTGGCGACAACTGTGGTCTGCTTCTGCGTGGTACCAAGCGTGAGGACGTTGAGCGTGGCCAGGTTGTTATCAAGCCGGGCGCTTACACCCCGCACACCAAGTTCGAGGGTTCCGTCTACGTCCTGAAGAAGGAAGAAGGCGGCCGCCACACCCCGTTCATGAACAACTACCGTCCGCAGTTCTACTTCCGTACCACGGACGTTACCGGTGTTGTTCACCTGCCAGAGGGCACCGAGATGGTTATGCCTGGCGACAACGTTGAGATGTCCGTTGAGCTCATCCAGCCGGTCGCTATGGACGAGGGCCTGCGCTTCGCTATCCGCGAGGGCTCCCGCACCGTCGGCGCTGGCCGCGTTACCAAGGTTGTCGAGTAATCGACACCCCGTAACCGCTCAGTAGAGCTTTAAAGAGTCCGCTCCACCTTCGGGTGGGGCGGATTTTTTTGATCTATATTTCACGCTCGCCCCATATGGTGTTCCTGCCGTCCGTACAATTCTTTTGGGTTGCGATGGGCCCGGTATTCTTGGGCCGGTATAGTCTGTAGGGATATGGATGACCCCACCCGCATCGATCCCACGCTTGAGTCCCTCCGCCGCGCCTGGGAGGGCCAGCCCGACCTCAGCCTTCCCACTTTCTTTGCCATGCTGGCTAATCAAGGCATTGGATGGGGTGCCACCGACGCCGAACTCGTTGCGGAATTGGAGCGCCAGGCGGACGTGCATCCGCCCTTGCTTCCCTTGGAGGGCGGACGCATTGCGGCAGGGGAATGGCTCGTGCTTGCCGACGCCCCCACCTACCGCATCACCGCCACCCCTACCCACATCATCGTGCGCCGCCCCGAAACCCAGCCTGTGGTGTGGGCCTATGAGTCCATTCGTCCCACGGGCCCTGGCCGCCCATTTACCATTCGGGATACCGAGGGCTTTGAACACCGCTTTGGCGTGGTCTCAAGTCTCATGCGGCTAAGTGCTGAGTGCCCAGACCTTAATGACCTGAAGCGGCAGGATTTGGGTGATTTCGTGTTCATCCTTCGCTTCGCAGCGGCCATCGGTGTGCTCGATCATGGGCTACACCTATTTGCCAAAGAAAACCGCCGCGTAACTCGCCAGGACTACTCTTGGCAGCGCATAGAAAAATGCCGCCCCGGCGAGGAACTGGAAATCATCCTCGGGGGCGGCGAGTCGGCCCGCCTTGGGACCGTTCAGGAGATCTTGGTGGCGGAGACTCCTAACCCGTTATTCGGATAGGTCCTTCATCGGACCTACCTTGCTGAACTGCAGCTTGTAAATGGTGTCCAAATCGGCGTCGGGAAACGCTGCGCGGAAATCGCGTTCATTGGTTTCAACCGCACCGGTAAGGCGCTCCACCGGAGTGTCTGGATTTGCCGTCACTGTGTACTGCAGCGTGGGCCGCGCGCGGTCATAAGCCACGAGGCGCTCTACGTGGTCTACTCCCTTGAGTCCATCCAAATCTTGAGCCACGGCGCCGGCGATAGCGTTCATCGACGTCGTGATAGAGCCCTTGTCATTGGAGGAAGCGGACTCCACGTTATTAAAGCGGCGGTGGCGCAGGTTAGCCACCACAATCCACAGCCCCAGAATAAGTAGCAGTGCGGAGCCACCGGCTAGCGCCCATACCCACCAGTCATTGTCCGCCAAGCTCTTCCACGTATCGTGGTCCACCCACAGGGCTAAGTACTTGGCAAATTCCACGTTGAAGTGGATCAAGATGGGCCACACGCCCAAAGCGATGAGGATGATTCCCAGCAGGCCCAGCAGGATGCGGTCAAAGGTAGCAAGTTTTCTAGACATTGTTATCCAACTCCGGAATCTTCTCTACAGCTACGGTGACCTGCGGCGGGTTCTTGAGGTGGGCCAGGCA
Source organism: Corynebacterium tuberculostearicum (assembly GCF_032821615.1). Taxonomy (GTDB): domain Bacteria; phylum Actinomycetota; class Actinomycetes; order Mycobacteriales; family Mycobacteriaceae; genus Corynebacterium; species Corynebacterium tuberculostearicum_H. Next base: position 10,983 of record NZ_JAVBIF010000020.1, read on the forward strand.
GCGCGTTACCGCCGTCTCCACTCGGCTCTGCAGCTCCGCATCGTCCGTATCGCCGTTAGCGGTGACCTTGGCCTTCTTGCTATCCGCGGAGGTCTGCGCCGAGGCCACGCCCGGAACCCGGCGAGCAGTAGCCGACGAGAGGCGGGCGATATCCACCGGTCGCATCCACATGGACGCGGTATCGGAGGCAAGTTGCATGTGCGTGGTGCGGCGCGTCTTCACTGCCGCGAAGAGGAAAATCAGGCCTACGACAATGGAGGCAACGCCGGCCCAGATCATCCAGGTCTGCAGCTCTTCAGTAGCAATGAGATTAAGTACCGGCTGTACCCAGGACTGGGCATCGGAGCCGGATCCCACCAGCCACGTCTCGCGCACGCCGACGACGCCCGCGGCGAGCAGTAGGAGCCCAAGGATTACGGCCCAAGTACGCGCCGCCGGAGAAGCCTTCGGCTGCTGCCCAAAGTGTTCAGGCATGTGCTGATCAGCCATTATTGCCTCCTTGTGGGCGATACGGGTTAATGGAAATGGCGCGCAAGGGCTCGGGTCGTGGCGCATCGACGTGCAACGGCCGAGGATTTGCTGGCGTGACCTCAATGCGCTTGAGCGGTTGTGGCCGCGGGGCCTTTACCGTGCGCGCAGGGGCAGACTTGGGGGCCTCGACGCGGCGCGGAGTCCACTCGTGGCGAATTTCAACCTCGCGTAGCGGCTGCGGCCGAGGAGTTGCTACCTGAACCTTCCGTGCCAGCGGACGAACCTGCCCACTAGGGATCAACCTGGCTGGGCGAGGTGCAGCCACGCTGTGCACGCGGACCGGCTTGGGTTCTCTGATCGGCCGCACCGCGTGGTCGCTTGGGGACGAAATCTCACGCGGCTCGTGGTCTGGGAGGTCAGCGGAAATGTTGCGTACCTCGGTCTCGCGCGGGGTATCCACGGACTGCACTGCGACGCCGGCGGCCGGCGCAGCGATGGTGCGCACCGGTGCCTCCTGCGGTGTGGCAATGCTGCGTACATTCACCGACTCTGCAGTGACCGGCTGCCATACCGGCGAGGGCTTGGTGTGCGGCGCAACGGCCGCAGCGACCTGGCGCTGCTCCACCTCTGCGGCAGTCACTCGCTCGCCCGGAACGGAACCGCCGACGGTGACATTGACGCGAGTTGTGGAATAACCGGTGTGCGCCGCGATGGCCTCCGAGATGGCAGCACGAGTATGTTCCGCCACCGTGGTGACCGGCGAAGGCCACACCACGCCAATGGTGGCGTTGACGGCCGCTACCTCGCGCTCTGAGTCCATTTGGACCGAGACCCGTGGAAAACCGCGGCCGCCGATGCCCGCTAGCTTGGCCTCTATAGCCTTGGTGCCGGGCACGCTAGCAATCGCGGCGGTAACGATGCGTTCCATGGTCCGCAGCGAGATACGCGTGTGGCCCTGAGTGGAACTATCTGTCATTAACCTTGGCCTTTCTCCTTACCAATGAGGCCATTCCACACAGAAGTGAGATCGATACGGCCATCAAAGTGTGCTCCCACAATGCCGCCGATTGCGGCAAGGAGTACGGCGAGCAAAGTAGGACCCCAGCCTAGGTACAAAAAGAAGGCAAGAATAAGGCCGGAAATGATGCCCAAAGTGGTGTAATTCTTCATATCTATTCCTTCGATGGAGCAGCGGATAAGCCATCTACGGCGTCAGAAAACTCAACGTCAATGCGCTGCAGTTCGGGACAAGCCCCACGGGCGGCGGACCGAATATCTTCTGCCAAGGCATACAGGTCCGGCGCGGCGCTGATATCAACGCGAATGTTGATCTGCAGGTGGCGATCATCGCGCGGGTCGGGCCGCCGCATGCCGACGATGCGCTCGCCGGGGAGGTACAAACTCACCGAACCGAACGAACCGCCGTCGAGCGCGGCGACACCGCGTACCTTCTGGACTGCCTCTGCAATAGCGCGGGCGTGGCTTACCTCGAGCTCGAAACGTGCTCGGGGCTCAGGCATTGGGCTTAAGCCTGACCCTGGTTCAAAGCAGCCTGGTCTTCTGCCTCGGACTCATCCTTTGGCAGCTTTACGTCGTGAACAACAACGTTGACGCGCTCGACGCTCAGGCCCGTCATGCGCTCAACGGCATTCATGATGTTGCGGCGGATGGCCTCGGCGAGCTCGTGGATGGCCACGCCGTACTCAGCGGTGATGGCAATGTCGATGCGAGCGGTGCCGTCCGCTACCTCTACGTCCACACCCTGGCGAACGTCCTCAGAAGCACCGAAGGACTCGCGGATATTGCCAATCATGCGGGCTCCGCCGCCACCCAGGGCATCCACGCCGGAAACCTCGCGGGCAGCGATGCCGGCAATCTTGGACACCACGACATCATCGATGGTGGTGGTGCCGTACTGGGTTTCCAGGTTGTTATTGACCTCGCGCTCCTCGGAAGCAGGAACCTGGTTGTCAGAGTTTTGTGCAGGGGTCTTGTTTTCAGACATGGGCGAGTAAGCCTTTCTCTATTGGGTGATGCATGAACGCGATATTCAACTATCTAGGCAGGACAAAGAGTCCACAGCCATTACCTCCGAGCTTAGATACTTCTGAGCCGAGTGTGGGGTGCGAGGCAACAAAATTTTCCAAAACGTGATTTTTGGCACGGTTTAATACGCGGTTTGAAAAACCGCAGCCCAACATGCTTAAATACAAAGGTTGCTTTAACAGGGCAGCGAGAACCGAGGTTCGGTGAAGGCGGCGGACGTCGCCAAGCATGAGCCTCGGGGAGACGCTGAGCTGGTAAAGCGAACATGACACCTTCGTTGTCGCCATGGTTCAGGGAAACCTGAAGCATTGACTGGAAGGTCATCCAATCGGGCTAGGTCCGCGTTAGAGCAGTGACACCCCGAGAAGATGGACCGGAGAAGGGGCATGGCAAATAAACAGCGGCAGTAGACGAATTGGACACTCTCCACGTGTAATGCGTGAAAACCGTCCTCTTCACAATACTTTGACTACGGGTCTTGTACCCCGTCGAGAGCACTGCGATCTGGCACTTGCCATGTACCGCAACTCTTGGTCGTCATGACAGTCAGACCACTGGCGTTGTGTCAGGCCCCCAAGCCCGGACAACGTTATAGAGAAATCGAGAAGCAATTTCCCACCGCTTCACGCCCCGGAAACGCCGGGAATGTGAAAGTGGGGAAGCGAGGAAGAGGATAAGCGTGGCGGGACAAAAAATCCGCATTCGGCTGAAGGCCTATGACCACGAGGCTATCGACGCTTCTGCAAAGAAGATCGTCGAGACCGTTACCCGTACCGGTGCTCGTGTAGTTGGCCCAGTGCCGCTCCCAACCGAGAAGAACGTATACGCAGTTATTCGTTCTCCGCACAAGTACAAGGACTCTCGCGAGCACTTCGAGATGCGCACTCACAAGCGCCTGATCGACATTCTCGACCCAACCCCGAAGACCGTTGATGCTCTTATGCGCATCGATCTTCCGGCAAGCGTCGACGTGAACATCCAGTAAGCGACTTTGGTGGAGAACAAATAATGAGTGAAAACGAGATCAAGGGCATTCTGGGCAAGAAGCTCGGCATGACCCAGGTCTTCGACGAGGACAACCGCGTTGTGCCGGTTACCGTCGTCGAGGCAGGGCCATGCGTTGTCACCCAGATTCGCACCCCCGAAACCGATGGCTACAGCGCCATCCAGATCGCCTTTGGCGAAATCGACCCACGCAAGGCAAACAAGCCGGTTGGTGGACACTTCAAGAAGGCTGGCGTAACCCCGCGCCGTCACGTTGCGGAAATCCGCATGGACGACACCTCTGCATACGAGGTTGGCCAAGAGGTCAAGGTTGACATCTTCGAGGGCATCACCTTCGTTGACGTCACCGGCAAGACCAAGGGCCACGGCTACGCCGGCGCCATGAAGCGCCACGGCTTCGCAGGCCAGGGCGCAGCTCACGGTAACCAGGCCGCTCACCGCCGCGTTGGCGGCATCGGCGGCGCTGCTACCCCGGGCCGCGTCTTCAAGGGCAAGCGCATGGCTGGCCGTATGGGCCACGACCGCGTGACCACCCAGAACCTGAAGATTCAGAAAATCGATGCCGAGTCCAACCTGCTGCTCATCAAGGGTGCTATCCCTGGTGCGCGCGGCGGCCTCGTCACCGTTAAGACCGCAGTGAAGGGCGGTGCACACGCATGAGCAACCTCAAGCTAGACGTCCACACTTCCGAGGGTAAGACCAACGGCTCTGTAGACCTGCCAGCTGAAATCTTTGACACCGAGGCATCCATTGCTTTGATGCACCAGGTTGTTAACGCTCAGCTTGCTGCTGCACGCCAGGGCACCCACGCAACCAAGACCCGCGGCGACGTCCGCGGTGGTGGTCGCAAGCCTTTCCGTCAGAAGGGCACCGGCCGTGCACGCCAGGGCTCCATCCGCGCACCGCACTACACCGGTGGTGGCACCGTCCATGGCCCACAGCCACGCGACTACGCACAGCGCACCCCGAAGAAGATGATCAAGGCTGCTCTCTTCGGTGCACTGTCCGACCGTGCTCGCAACGAGCGCATCCACGTCATCGAAGAGCTCGTACCGGGCCAGAAGCCTTCCACCAAGTCGGCCAAGGCCTTCCTCGAGTCCCTGACCGAGCGCAAGAACGTGCTGCTGGTCATCGGCCGCGAGGACATCAATGCTCGTCGTAGCGCTAATAACCTGCCTAACGTCCAGATCCTGGACGCTGGCCAGCTCAACACCTACGACGTTCTCTACTCCGATGACGTTGTGTTCTCCGTTGAGGCGCTACACACCTTCATCAACCGCGCAACCGGCGCGGATAAGGAGGAGAACTAATGGCTAAGATTTCTAACCCACGCGATATCATCATCGCCCCGGTTGTATCCGAGAAGTCCTACGGTCTGATGGAGCAGAACGTCTACACGTTCTACGTCTCCACGGACTCCAACAAGTCCCAGATTAAAGATGCCGTAGAGCAGATCTTTGACGTTAAGGTCGACTCCGTGAACACCGTGAACCGTGCAGGTAAGCGTAAGCGCACCCGCACCGGTTACGGCCAGCGTAAGTCCACCAAGCGTGCATACGTGACGCTCCGTGAAGGCAGCGACTCCATCGACGTCTTCGGCGGCGGCGCTTAAGCGCCACCGGAGAGCCGAAAGGAAAAGGAAGAATTATGGCTATTCGTAAGTACAAGCCGACAACTCCGGGTCGCCGCGCATCCTCCGTTTCTGAGTTTGACGAGATCACTCGTTCTACTCCGGAGAAGTCCCTGCTGCGCCCGCTGAGCAAGACTGGTGGCCGTAACAACTACGGCCGCATCACCACCCGCCACATCGGCGGTGGCCACAAGCGCCGTTACCGTCTGATCGACTTCCGTCGTAACGACAAGGACGGCATCCCGGCAAAGGTCGCTCACATCGAGTACGACCCGAACCGCACCGCAAACATCGCACTGCTTCACTACGTTGATGGCGAGAAGCGCTACATCATCGCTCCTAAGGGCCTGAAGCAGGGCACCATCGTAGAGTCCGGCGCGAACGCAGATATCAAGGTTGGCAACAACCTGCCGCTGCGCAACATCCCGACCGGTTCCACCATCCACGCTGTTGAGCTCAAGCCGGGCGCTGGCGCTAAGCTGGCCCGCTCCGCTGGTGCTTCCATCCAGCTGCTGGGTAAGGAAGGCAAGTACGCAGTTCTGCGTATGCCGTCTTCCGAAATCCGCCGTGTGGACATCCGCTGCCGCGCCACCGTTGGTGAGGTCGGCAACGCCGAGCAGATGAACATCCGCTGGGGCAAGGCCGGCCGTATGCGCTGGAAGGGCGTACGCCCGACCGTCCGCGGTGTCGTTATGAACCCGGTTGACCACCCACACGGTGGTGGTGAGGGTAAGACCTCGGGTGGCCGCCACCCTGTGTCCCCATGGGGCCACAAGGAGGGTCGCACCCGCAACCCGAACCGTTACTCCAACAACATGATCGTGCGCCGTCGTCGCCCGAACAAGAAGCGCTAAGAGGAGGTAAACAATGCCACGCAGCCTTAAGAAGGGCCCGTTCGTCGATGAGCACCTCCTCAACAAGGTGGATGCTCAGAACGATGCAGGCACCAAGCAGGTCATCAAGACCTGGTCTCGCCGCTCGACCATTCTCCCCGATTTCATCGGTCACACCTTCGCCGTCCACGACGGCCGCAAGCACGTGCCGGTTTTCATCGAGGATTCCATGGTCGGCCACAAGCTGGGCGAGTTTGCACCAACCAAGACCTTTAAGGGTCACGTCAAGGATGACAAGAAGGGACGTCGATAAGCGATGAGTGAGACCATCACCTCCGCATCCGCCACGGCCCGCTACGTCCGCGTCACCCCGATGAAGGCACGTCGCGTGCTCGATCTGGTCCGCGGCAAGTCCGTAAGCGAAGCCCTGGCTATCCTGAAGTACGCACCGCAGGGTGCTTCCAAGCCAGTTGCAAAGGTCGTTGCTTCTGCAGCCGCTAACGCTGAGAACAACTTCGGCCTCGACCCACGCACCCTGGTCATCTCCGAGGCATATGCCAACGAGGGTCCGACCATGCGTCGTTTCCAGCCGCGTGCACAGGGTCGTGCATTCATGATTCGTAAGCGCACCAGCCACATCACCGTGGTTGTCGAAAGCCAGCAGGAAGGGGCCAAGTAATGGGCCAGAAGATCCATCCTCACGGCCTACGTTTGGGCATCACTTCCGACTGGAAGACCCACTGGTTCGCCGATAAGGACTACGCGAACTACGTAGCCGAAGACATCAAGATTCGTAACTACCTCAACAAGGGCCTCGACCGCGCCGGCATTGCCGACGTCGTCATCGAGCGCACCCGTGACCGCGTCCGCGTCGACATTCACACCGCCCGCCCGGGCATCGTGATTGGCCGCCGCGGTGCTGAGGCTGACCGCATCCGCCGTGAGCTGGAAAAGCTCACCGGCAAGATGGTTGCCCTCAACATCCTCGAGGTCAAGCAGGTAGACGCAAACGCAACCCTGGTTGCTCACTCCATCGCGGAGCAGCTGGTTAACCGTGTCGCATTCCGTCGTGCAATGCGCAAGGCTATCCAGTCCGCTATGCGCCAGCCACAGGTTAAGGGCATCAAGATCCTGCTGTCCGGCCGCCTGGGCGGTGCAGAAATGTCCCGCGTTGAGCGCTACCACGAGGGTCGCGTTCCGCTGCACACTCTTCGCGCCGAAATCGACTACGGCACCGCAGAGGCCCACACCACCTTCGGCCGCATCGGCATCAAGGTGTGGATCTACAAGGGTGACGTCGTCGGTGGCGTACGCGAGTCCGAACTGAACGCTCCGGCACAGGGCCGTGGCCGTGACCGCAATGGTCGCTCCCGCCGCGGTGGCCAGCGCCGCCAGCGTGCACAGCAGAAGCAGGAGGGCTAATCCATGCTGATTCCTAAGCGTGTTAAGTACCGCCGTCAGCACCGCCCGAACCGTCGCGGCGTGTCCAAGGGCGGTAACCGCATCAACTTCGGCGATTACGCAATCCAGGCTCTCGAGCCGGCGTACATCACCAACCGTCAGATTGAGGCCGCACGTATTGCCATCAACCGCCACGTCAAGCGTGGTGGCAAGGTGTGGATCAACATCTTCCCGGACCGTCCGTTGACCCAGAAGCCGCTCGGCGTTCGTATGGGTTCCGGTAAGGGCCCGGTCGAGAAGTGGGTGGCTAACGTTAAGCCAGGCCGCGTACTTTTCGAGATGAGCTACCCAACCGAGGCCGTTGCTATTGAGGCTCTGCGCCGCGCAGGCCAGAAGCTTCCTTGCAAGGTCCGCATCATCAAGAAGGAGGACCAGTTCTAATGGCAACCGGTACCCCCGCCCACGAGTTCCGTGAGCTCGACAACGCTGAGCTGCAGTCCCGCCTGAAGGATGCGAAGGAAGAGCTGTTCAACCTCCGCTTCCAGAAGGCCACCGGCCAGCTGACCAACAACCGCCGCATCGGCACGGTTAAGCGCGACATTGCCCGCATCTACACCGTTCTGCGCGAGCGCGAGCTGGGCCTGTCCGTTGCTCCGGGAGCTGAGGCTTAATCATGAGTGAGGCTAACGTGACTGATTCCAAGAAGGCACCTACTCCGAAGAAGGAGAAGGTCAAGGGCGCTCCTAAGGTTCGCACCGGCTACGTAGTATCCGACAAGATGACCAAGACCATCGTTGTCGAGCTGGAAGACCGCAAGCAGCACGCCCTGTACGGCAAGATCATGCGCTCTAACAAGAAGGTTAAGGCGCACGACGAGGAAGAAACCGCAGGCATCGGCGATCTCGTACGCATCGCTGAGACCCGCCCGCTGTCCAAGGACAAGCACTTCCGTCTCGTTGAGATCATCGAGAAGGCTAAGTAAAACCTAGCCAACACTAAGCCCCCGCTACCGAACCTAGAGTTCGGGGCGGGGCCTTCGCCGTTTTAGGACTTCTTTACGGCCGGGCCCTTCCATAAAACCAGTAGGGTACCCACGTGACGTCGGTGGTATCTAGGCCCCATTCATTCACCGCGAGACCCCGCACGCTTTTTGCTAGCCTCCCCTCGCCGGAAGCCCATACGTACCCTGGCCCCAGCGCACCAGCATAGTCCGCTCTCAGGGCGGCAACGACATCCTCCGCTTCCTCGTGCGCTTGGGTATGAATAATTCGCAGGCTGCGTACGCTCGCCTCCCATCTAGCTGCGAGGCCTGGTTCTACCTCGTCGTTGCTGGTAACCACGGCCATAACGTCGGTGGCCCGAAGCATTTCCGGGTTATGGTCTTCTTGGAAGGCCAAGATGTGCCGCAGCGCGGGCAAGGATGATGCGTCAGCGACTAGAAGTTGTGGCTTCTCGGTTGGCCGCCACAGGTCGTTGCAGGTGAAGAATCCCGCTGTATCTCCGGCTTGTGCGCGGCGAATCCACCGCGAGCCAGGTCCTGAATCACCGTGTGTCACCACGTCGACATCGACTGTGGCTTCCTCCGAATGGAGCGCGCGGATGGTATACCAGCGCAGGTCCGGCCGCCTCTCCTCGTCGATCGCGCTCACAGCCGAGCGGAGGTTTATGCCGTCGACGGGGAAGGGCCTAAATTCCTGTCCGGCTTGTGGCATGACGAGTCCAAAGAATTCATCTGGGCCGGAGAGGGTGTACGTCCGGAACGCCTCGGCATAAAACGTGAGCCGGTGCAGACGCGGGCGGATCCGTCTATTGGCGGTCAAAGTAACGGGGATGAGTTCGTGCGCAGACATTGGGGCCGATTGTAGAGAAGGGTTCATGTGTCTAATAAATTACTATTTTAGTTTAGCCTTGCCTAATCGTCCCTATGTGTTATAAGGTAAGCAAGGCTATTTTCCTCCTTTATTGAAAGGCTTAACCTCATGAAGATTTTCGGCCGTCGCACCATGGGCGCAGTAGCAATGCTTTCCGCCGGAGCCTTAGCTTTAGGCGGTTGCTCGCGTGGTGAGGGCGATGAAACAGCTCAGGCGACCGACGCTGTCAGCGAGCAGCGCGTGGCTAGCCTGGGTCTAGGCGATGCCGACACGCTGCTTGCCCTGGGGATCACTCCCGTAACGGTGGCGCCGTGGGGTGCTGAGGGGGATGGTGATCCTTCTGGCGTTGGCCCCTGGGCAAAGGAACTCTTGGGCGAGGCAAAGCCTGAGGTGATTTATAATACCGCAACCGGATTTACCGCAGATGCCTTTGAGCAGGTCACCGCGGCTGACCCCACCCAGATCATTGCGGTGAACCAGGCGGTGGATGCAGGCACGAAGGGATCCCTGGAAGAAATCGCGCCTACCACCGTCAAGCCGAACGGCTATGAAGACTGGCAGGTGCCCTGGGAAAAGCAGGTAGAGACCATTGCGGATGCGGTGGGCAAAAAAGACGAAGGCGATAAGCTTATCGATGACACCGAAAAGGCCTTCGAGGAATTCCGCCACGAGCACGCGGAATTGCAGGATAAGTCTGCGGCCATCGTCATGCCTTATGACGGCAAAATTGGTCTATACACCGAGGAGGATGGGCGTGGACAATTTATCGAGAACCTTGGCATGGAGATCCCCGATGCATTGCAGGGCGATGGAGGCAGCTTCTTCGTCGACATTGCCCCAGAAAACTACGCGAAGCTTAACCAGGTTGATTACCTCTTTGTCCTGGACTACAACGGCTCCTCCGATGCCTTGAAGAAGGATAAGACCTTCCAAGGCCTCGACATTGTCAAGGATGATCGCGTGCGCTACTTGGATACGGATACCGGCAATGCCATGAGTATGCCGAACCCGGTGACCATCCCCTGGGCAGTAGATAAATTTGAAGAGAAGCTGTAATTGTCAACAACCACGATGGACGGCCAACAAATCCAGTCGGATTCCGCAGCAGATAGTCCTACGACCACCGGCACCCCCGCACCGGTAGTGGCGCGGGCACAGAGTCATAAGATGCTCCTTGTCGTCTTCATCCTCGCCAGCCTGGTGTTGGCAGTGGCGTCTTTGGCGGTGGGATCCCGCTCGATTCCGCCCGGGGAGGTTATCGCTGCCCTGCACGGGGCAGGGGAGCAGGATATCCGCGATATCGTGTGGAACCTGCGCCTGCCGCGCACCTTCTTGGCTTATTTCGCCGGCGCAGCCCTTGCTGTGGCCGGTGTGCTGGCGCAATCGTGGACCAGAAACCCGCTAGCGGATCCAGGATTTATTGGCGTTACCGCAGGCGCGTCCTTCTTCGTTGCCTTAGGCACGGCCATTGGCATTGCTACCTCCACCAGTATGCGGACCGCCCTCGCGCTCGTTGGCGCGGGTATTACTACGCTGCTGGTCTTAGCCGTATCGCGGCGGTTTGAGGATCCCCTGACGCTCGTTCTGGTAGGTGCCGGCGTCTCCGCAGCCTTGGGATCGGGCGCGACGATCATCGGTCTATATTCCACGGACGTCCTCGATAGCATGCGGCGGTGGACTATCGGCTCGACCTTTGGCCGCGGCCCAGAAGATGTCGCGATCGCGGGCATAGGGCTTGTTATTGGTGTAGCGTGTGCGGCGATGGTGGCTAGACCCCTCGACCTTTTGGCCATGGGGGAGGAGTCCTCCCTCGCCTTGGGTGGGTCCCCCACTACCGCGCGGGTGGGCGCGGCGCTCAGCGTCGTGGTGTTGGCCGGCAGCGCAACGGCAGCAACGGGCCCCATTGCCTTCGTCGGTTTTGCCATTCCCCACATCGTGCGGCGGGTGGTGGGCCCTAGCGTTGCCACCTTGCTTTTGCCCTCCGCGCTCTTGGGCGGTTGTGCCGTGCTTGCCGCTGATATCACCGGCCGCCTCATCGCGGGTAACTCGGAGTTGGAGATGTCCATCGTCCTCGCGATAGTGGGTGCACCTTTCCTCATTTGGGGTGCTCACCGCGGCGTAGGCAGAGCATGGGGGCAATAACGCATGACCGCAATCGGCACTATTTTAAAAGCTCAACAACGCCGCCGGCACGTGCGCGTGCTCGCTTCCACGCTGGCATTCATCCTCATCGCTCTTGGCGCGTACCTAGTGTTACTGGGGCAAGGTCCCATGGCATTGAGTCCGCGGCAGGTCATCGATGTCCTCACCGGAGGCGGCAGCAAGAACCACATCAGGGTGGTGTGGGATTTGCGCCTGCCGGTTGCCATCGCCACCGTCATCGTGGGCGCCGCCCTCGGCTTGGCCGGTTCTTGGACGCAAACCATGGCTCGTAACCCGCTGGCCTCCCCGGATATTCTAGGCGTTACCGGCGGGGCGTCGGTGCTGGTGGTCTTGGGTACCGTGCATTCGCGTCCCAGTTTCGCCGAGGGTATCCCGGAGTTTTGGTGGCGGGCATGCTTGGCGATGATCGGCGCTCTCCTCGTTGTCATCCTGCTCGCTGTTCTGGGTGGCATCGGTACGAGCAACCGCATCGTCATCGTCGGTATTGCCTTATCGCTGATGTTTCAAGCCATCGTCGCGTATTTAATGCGCAGCGCCCAGATCCTGCGCGCTGCGGAGGCGCAAACTTGGCTCGCGGGATCGACTGGCTTCGTGCGCATGGAGGCCATTCTCCCCCTCCTGGTGGCATTAGCGCCGTTTCTCGCCATAGGCATCTGGTGTGCGCGGGAGCTGCCGCTGCTTGCCCATGATGATTCCTCCGCAACTACCCTGGGCGTGAACATCTCCCGCCAGCGCGCCCTCCTGCTTATTGCGGCAACCGGTATCAGTGCCGTGGTGGTCTCGGTGGTGGGGCCCATTGGGTTTATCGCGCTGTTGGCGCCGCACTTGGCGCGGATGGTGGCGCGCACCCCCACGCCATCGCCGCTGGCATCGGCAGCCGCGGGTTCCGCATTGCTGACCGTGTGTGCTGTGATCGCCGGTGCTATCCCGGTAAATGCACCGGTGGGTGCGGTTTCCTCGGTCATCGGCGGCTGCGCCTTGGTGATATTGGTGTGGAATGCAGCCGGGCGCAGCTAAACGTTGTGCCGCGGCACAACAGGGGAACGGATAAGCATCGCGCCGGATGGTGCTAGACAGTCAGACGTGGATGAAGGAAAAGAAATGAAGGATAATCAGCCTAATCAGCCTAAACAGACCACTACCCCGAAGCCTCGGTGCAGCCTCCACGCCACCGGCATTCATGCGGGATATAAGGATGGTGGGGATATCCTTGCCGGCGTCGATTTGCACGCCCGCGCCGGCGAAGTCACCACGCTCATTGGGCCCAATGGCTGCGGCAAGTCCACGCTGCTGAAAACTCTCTCGAAAATCCTGGCCCCGCGGCAGGGCAGCGTCATGGTCGGGGAAGCTGACCTACATGCGCTGTCCGCGAAGGATGCCGCGCAGCAGGTGGCGCTGCTGCCACAGCACCCCGTGGCCCCCGATGGGCTGCGGGTAGGCGAGTTGGTCGCGCGCGGGCGTCATCCCTATCAGGGGAGGATGCGCGGCCTTTCCGCTACGGATCGGGAGATTATCGCGCAGGCCTGCGAGGCTACCGACATTGTGGACTTCCTCGATCGTGATATCGCTTCGCTATCGGGTGGGCAGCGCCAACGCGTCTGGCTGGCGTTGGCACTGGCACAAGATACGCCTGTGCTGCTTCTCGACGAACCCACGACCTTTCTCGACCCCGCCCATGCCATGCGCATGCTGGAGTTGGCACGCGCACAAGCGCAGGCGGGCAAAACAGTGGTTGTAGTCCTGCACGATCTCATGCTGGCCGGCCACTATTCTGATTCCATGGTGGTGATGAAAGCCGGCAAAATTATCGCGCGCGGGGCGCCGAAACAAGCGCTGTCCCCGCAGGTCTTGGCGCAGGCCTATGGCATCGAGGCTGAAGCCTGGGAGGATCCGCTGGGCGATGCCCCCATCATTGTTCCCCGCCGCGTCGTAGCGGCGCATTAGTGGAAACCTGCCAATTGTGGCTGTTGCCCAGTCGTTCTAGTTGACCTTTCTTTGTATATCTAGAAAGGAAATTGCCACTACAAAAAGATTGAGCACGCTTCCCGCGCCGAGCAAAAAGGTACCGATTCGATAGGAACCTGTGCCCACGGCCGCCATATTGCCGTAGATATAGACCCAGATGCCCCAGCCGATGAGCAGAACGAGGCCGGCAAGACCAGAGAGCAGGCGGAGGCTACGAGGGGAGGTAGGGGCGAAGAATTTATAGGCGGCGTCGACAAGCGCGCAAGCCGCTAGCCCCAGACTCAGCCCGCCGGTCAACCAAACAGGAAGTAGAGCGGAGGTGCCAAAGACTACGGGCAGGATAAACGCGAGAAACGCGAGGATAAAGAGCGCGGAGTGCAGCCACAGGGTGCGCTTGGTGTAGGTCATACTGGAAACTGTACTAAGAATTACCCGGCGTCCGGGCATTTCAATCTTGTAGGGGCTTCGTTTTCCGTTTACGTGGATCCTGTTTTTGACGAAACAAAACTGCGCCGGCCGGGCCGAAGCCCGACCGGCGCAGCCAGTCTCAATTCAGTTTCCTATTTACTAGGAAGGCTCTTGCTTAAGCGAAGAACTTGCAGCGTGCGGCGAAAGCGCCAGCAGCGACCATTGCAGCTACGGCCAGAGCAGCCAGAGCCTGTGCAACGGAGTTGGAGCCGGTCTCAGCGGACATACCACGTGCGGAGTCTGCGGACTCGCCAGCAGCTGGTGCAGATGGAGCGGAAGGAGCGTCAGCCTGAGCAGCGTCGCCCTCAGCGAGCTGACCGACCTGGGCGATAACTTCGTCCTTGTTAGCGTTCAGCATCTGCTCGGAAGCAGCCTTTTCCTCAGCGGTCGGTTCCTGGTTCTTGCGTGCCTCGTCCTTGACGTAGGTCTTGCCGTCCTGGGAAAGGTACCAGGTGATGCCACCGATGATCAGTGCAGCTGGCAGTGCCAACCAAGCCAGCTTATTCTTGTCGAATTCAGGCTTCGAATCCTCAGACAGGAACGCCTCAGCGTAAGAATTGCGCATCTCGTCGGTGATCTCTTCATTCACCAGAGCTGGGTCGTTGACGTAAACCTTCGGATCCTTCAGGCTCTGGTACCACTCGTTGCCCTCGGCGTCCTTCTTCGTAGCTGGAGCAGGGATACCTTCTTTGTTGGAGCTCTCGGAGTCAGTCCCCTCGGCGTCGGCTGCGCCTTCAGTGTCAGTCTCGTTTCCAGGGGTCTCAGGATCAGCGCTTTCACCATCCTTTGACTGCTGACGCTCCCAGATGGCGCGAGCTTGATCCTCAGTGAGGGTAGGTACGGTGTCCTCGCCGGCTGGGTTCTCAAAGCGGTTGCGTGGTGCGTAGCTGCCGTCGGGCTGCTTGTCGTAGGTAATGCCATTGGTCTCGATGGAAGCCGGTAGTGGCATCTGAGCCTGGGCAATAGCTGCGCCGCCAAAGGCGAGTGCGCCGGTCAGTACAGCAGCAGTCAGGGTCTGTGGCAAACGCTTCATGTGTTTCTCCTTCGGGAAATATGGGAAAGAGCAAAGAAACGTCTTTCGCGGGCAAATACCAGTAGTCACAGAATTTGCAGTTGTTGCATGAAAATCAGAAGTTAACTGAAATTCTCATGCGTTACAGCAGTGAAAGATCAAACCATTAGAATGGCTGCGCGATGGACTTTGCACTGAGCGTTGTTAAAGTGTGGTTCATATGTGCAGATTGTGGCGATGATTTTGGAGCCTATGCGTGTCGTAGTATTCGAAATAAGAGGCCGAGGGGTAAGTGGGTGTACTGACGGAAACATATGTGGAGGTAGGGGGCGTCGGCAAGCGCTAAGCAGTGTTTTGGTATGGGCGCTGGCGTGTGGTTGAATGTATAGGTTGCAAAAGCTGGTCGGCCCGTAGTGGTGCGTTTCCGAACCGCCGGTCCGAGACCCTTCGGCAT
Source organism: Corynebacterium tuberculostearicum (assembly GCF_032821615.1). Lineage (GTDB taxonomy): Bacteria > Actinomycetota > Actinomycetes > Mycobacteriales > Mycobacteriaceae > Corynebacterium > Corynebacterium tuberculostearicum_H. The sequence goes on from NZ_JAVBIF010000020.1 coordinate 26,302, forward strand.
AGTCCGTTGTCAAGGCTTGAGCATCGCAAGTTTGTAGACCGCGTGCGGCAAGGACGGAAATCTTACCGCACATCAATCCAGGTCAGGAGACCCATAGTGATTCAGCAAGAATCGCGTCTGCGCGTCGCCGACAACTCTGGTGCACGTGAACTGCTGTGCATCCGCGTTCTCGGCGGCTCTGTCCGACGCTCCGCTGGCATCGGCGACGTCATCGTCGCGACTGTCAAGGACGCCGTTCCAGGCGGCAACGTCAAGGAAGGCGACGTAGTAAAGGCCGTTATCGTCCGCGCCAAGAAGGAGACCCGTCGTCCGGACGGCTCCTACATTCGCTTCGACGAGAACGCTGCAGTTGTTCTCAAGGGCGATAGCGAGCCCCGTGGTACCCGTATCTTCGGACCGGTTGCTCGCGAACTTCGTGACAAGCGTTTCATGAAGATCGTTTCTCTCGCACCGGAGGTGATCTAGTCTTATGAAGATCCATAAGGGAGATATGGTGATCGTCATTTCGGGCCCAGATAAGGGCGCGAAGGGCAAGGTCATCGAGGCATACCCAAAGCGTGACAAGGTCCTCGTAGAGGGCGTTAACCGCATCAAGAAGCACGTCGCAAACTCTGCTGCCGAGCGTGGCGCCGAGTCCGGCGGAATCGTTACCCAGGAAGCACCGATCCACGTGTCCAACGTTGCGATCGTTGACTCCGAAGGCAACCCGACCCGCGTGGGCTACCGTTTCGACGAGAACGGCAAGAAGGTCCGTATCGCGCGTAGCAACGGGAAGGACATCTAAAAATGAGCGAGAACTACACCCCGCGTCTGAAGACTCGCTACCGCGAGGAAATCCGCAAGACCCTGAATGACGAGTTCAAGTACGACAACGTCATGCAGATCCCTGGTGTCACCAAGGTTGTCGTCAACATGGGTGTTGGCGAAGCCGCACGTGACTCCAAGGTCATCAACGGCGCACTCGAGGATCTGACCGCTATTACCGGTCAGAAGCCGCAGCTGCGTCGCGCTAAGAAGTCCATCGCGAACTTCAAGCTTCGTGAGGGCATGCCCATTGGCGCACGCGTTACCCTGCGCGGCGACCGCATGTGGGAGTTCCTAGACCGCCTGCTGACCATCGCGCTGCCACGTATTCGTGACTTCCGCGGTCTGTCTGATCAGCAGTTCGACGGCCACGGCAACTACACCTTCGGCCTGTCCGAGCAGTCCATGTTCTACGAGATCGACATCGACAAGATCGACCGCCCTCGTGGTATGGACATCACCGTCGTTACCACCGCTACTAACGACGACGAGGGCCGCAAGCTCCTGCGCGAGCTCGGCTTCCCGTTCAAGTAAATAGCGCTTGAGGCATTCCCCCGGCACTCCGAAAGGAGGCCGGGGGAATTTTTTGGTTTTAGTGCCGCTTGATTTCTAGCGGTCGTGGAAACACCTGACATGGGTTGGGTGATTGTGTGGAGTCGAAATGGGTTCCGGATTCTGTTGTCGTGGCGCGGTTTGCGTCGTTGGTTCGGGCTGGTAGTTCA
>NZ_JAVBIF010000021.1:0-27512 GCF_032821615.1 Corynebacterium tuberculostearicum
AAAATCCCAGTCGGCTAGCAGCCATGCCCGAAAACAACACGACCAAACAACCCCGCAGAGAGAATCCGCCCCCAATTTCTCCACCCGCTAGGTTGACAACCTATATAGGAACACCCCCCCAGCCTAGGTGCGCGACTACTGTGGATGCAGAACTATTTTCGGCTTAGAAGGAGAATATAGGCTATGACCTCAATAAACCTGACTCGCGAGGAAGCGGATCAGCGCTCCCGAATGATTGAGGTGGACCATTATGATGTCACTTTAGACCTCAAGTATTCAGATACCCACTTCCTGTCCACCACGAAGGTGAGCTTTACCTCGCGCGAGATCGGCTCCACCTTCATCGACCTGCGCGCCGAGAAACTCCACGAGGTACGCCTCAACGGCAATCCGCTGCCCACGGCTTCCTATAACCCCACTTACGGCATTCCACTGTCTGGCCTCCAGGTAGCCGATTACACGCTGGAAGTCACCGCCAAGATCCCGTATTCCCGCACCGGTGAGGGCCTGCATCGCTTTGTCGACCCCGCCGATGAGAAGGTCTACCTTTATACCCAGTTTGAAACCGCCGACGCCAAGCGCGTATTCGCCTGCTTTGATCAGCCCGATATGAAGGCCACCTACGCGCTGCATTTCAAGGCGCCCGAAGAGTGGACCATCATCAGCAATGGCCCGATGAGTTGGGAAGGCGATGTAGCCAGCACGGCTATTGACTATCCACTATCTACCTACCTGGTGGCCCTATGTGCCGGCCCGTACCATGAGGTCACCGATACCTGGCGCGGCGAGCTGACCGCGCACCCAGAGGGCAAGCCGGCCCAGAAGCTCGAGGTGCCACTTGGCATTTACTGCCGCGCTTCGCTCGCCCACGCGCTGGATGCCGAGCGTCTATTTACTGAGACCAAGCAGGGCTTTGATTTCTACCACCGCAACTTCGGTTTCCCCTACCCCTTTGGCAAATACGACCAAATTTTCGTGCCGGAGTTCAATGCCGGCGCGATGGAAAATGCCGGCTGCGTCACCATCCGCGATGAATACGTCTTTACCTCCCAGGCCACGCACTATAAGTATGAGCGCCGCGCCGATACCGTCCTGCACGAACTGGCGCATATGTGGTTCGGTGACTTGGTCACCATGCAGTGGTGGGACGATCTGTGGCTCAATGAGTCCTTCGCCACTTGGTCCGCCGCCATCTCCCAGGCGGAGGAAACCGAATACGATACCGCGTGGGTGACCTTTGCCAATGTGGAAAAATCCTGGGCCTATCAGCAGGATCAGCTGCCGACCACCCACCCGATTTCCACCGATGCCAGCGATATCGAAACAGTGGAGCAAAACTTCGATGGCATCACCTATGCCAAGGGCGCTTCGGTGCTCAAGCAGCTGCAGGCTTATGTCGGCCGCGACAACTTCCTAGCCGGTGTGCGCCGCCACTTCGCCGCCCATGCGTGGGGCAATGCCACCTTTGATGACCTGTTGCGCCACCTAGAAGAGGCCTCCGGCCGCGACCTTTCCTTCTGGGCACAACAGTGGCTCAAGACCTCGGGCATCAATACGCTTAGCGTGGCACTCAATGCGGATGAATCCGGCACAATTACCCATGCTTACCTCACCCAGGGCGGCGATACCCTGCGCACCCACCGCGTGGCGGTAGGCCTGTATAACCTGCGGGACGGCAAGGTGGTGCGCACCGATCGCATCGAGATGGATATCGATGGCGCTTCCACCGAGATTCCAGAGCTCATCGGCCGTCAGTTGGCAGACATTGACTTCCTGCTACCTAATGACGATGACCTGACCTATTGCCTCATCGAGCTGGACGCGGGTTCCCTGCAATTCCTGCTGGATAATATTGATAAGTTTGCTGATCCCATGGCCCGCACCCTGTGCTGGTCTACCGCCTGGGAGATGACCCGCGCCGGCACGATGCGCGCCCGCGATTTCATCCAGCTGGTTGCCCGCGGCATGCAGGCGGAGACCGAGCTCGCCGTGCTCGAGCGCATTGTCCTGCAGGCCTCTAGCGCACTCAAGAACTATGCCGATCCACAGTGGGCCGCTCAGAGCACCCTGCTTGCCGACGCCCTCCTCGACGGCGCCCACAGTTCCGATGCCCAGCGTTCCATCATCTGCACCCAGGCGCTGGCGAAGATTCGCCTGCATGATGGCGCGCGCGAGTACCTGCAGGGCGTGCTCGAGTCCTCCGAGGATGCGGGGCTGCGCTGGTCCGCACTGGCGGCACTCGCCGCCGATGGCGAGGTAGAGGACGTCGCTGCTGCCACGGATGCGCAACTCGAGCGCGATAATTCCGCCACCGGCTACTACTCTTCCCTGCGTGCCCGCGCAGCCGTGGCAACCGCCGAGAACAAGCGCGCGGTATGGGAAGAAATCGTGGCGGGAAATCTCACCAACCGCGAGCTCACTTCCAAGCTGGAAGGCCTGCTCTACCCGCATAGCGATGAATTCCTGCCCACTGCGGAGTTCTTCGATATCGCAGAAAAGGTATGGTCTTCCCAATCCTCCGAGGTGGCACTGACCACCGTGACGGGTCTCTTCCCTTCTTGGGATATCACTCACAAGGGCCTAGACCGCGCCGATGCTTTCTTGAAGAAGGAGCTACCGGGTGGTCTGCGCCGTACAGTCACCGAGCAGCGTGACCGCGTGGCCCGCGCGCTGCGCAACCGCCAGGTAGACGCTAACTAAGCCGGCTTTCCCGCGCCGTAGCCCTGTCCCGGTAAGGGTCGCGGCGCGGGATCCTCACCCAAGATCACCTCGACGTTGGCGATATCAGAGCGCAGCGACTCTTCAACATAGGCAAAGACCGCGCCCGATTTAGTCTTTAGCAGCCGCACGAACCGAAGCAGCGGGTGCGACCGGCTCACGTGCAGGAGTTTTTGTTCTTCGGTGCGAGCGGTAGCGGCACTCATGCTCTCGCGCTTAAAGACGGGCTTGAGGTCGTAGCCAGCCAGGATTTGCATAATGGGCTCGCGCAGATCGTGCTGATTGAGATCGGGAGCCATATCTACCGGGATGGTGTAGCGCGAAAGGATGACGGGCTTGCCATCGACGGTATAGAGGCGCTTGATATCCCACGCAAAGGTGGAATCGCTAACGCCTAGAACCGCTGCCACGTGCTTGGGCACGTGGGCTTTATTGACTGAGACCACGCGCACGGCGGTGTCGTGCCCGCGCTCGCGCAGCTGGGTGACAATATTGTCCTTATTGGTCAGGCTCAGTGTAGGGGGAACCGTGCGCACATAAGTGCCACCACTGCGCCCGCGGCGGCGGTCAATGAGGCCTTCTACTTCCAAAATGTCTAAAGCATGGCGCACGGTCATGCGCGCAACATGGAATTCCCGGACCAATTCGCGTTCGGTAGGAAAACGCTGACCGGGTTCTAATTCATTGCGTTCAATCTTGTCGCGTAGGGCATCCGAGATACGGAGATAGGCGGGCCGTTTTCGGCTTTGGGAAGTCACAGCCCCCGAGTGTAATGGACACCCCTGGAAACCAACCCCATTAATGTGTGATTTCCATTACCACTACTTGCGTTCCTGCTTGCGTAGATGTAGCTCGATTCGCGGCCTGACCTGGATTTCCGTCAGCTGGGTGGTGGGGCCCGCCTCTACCACGGTACGAATGGCACGAGCCACCTCAACCGGGGCAATAACCTGGGAGGGATCATAATCCTGCAGCCCCTTAAGCATAGGGGTATCGGTAGGCCCCGGAGCCACGGTGGATACGCGGATTCCCGGCTCAGAGATGCGCAGTCCATCGGCGAGTGCATACAACGCGTGCTTGGTCGCCGCGTAGATGACGTTATCGCCGTAGCTGTGGCGTCCAGCGCCAGAGTTAATAAAGACCACGGTGCCTTCTGCCTTGCGCAGCTGCGGCAGCAAGGCGCGGGTCAGCTCAGCAGGGGCATGCACGTTGAGGTCCATGTGCGCGCGCCAATTTTCCGGCGTGGCCTCCTCCACGGAGTACTTGGTAGCCCGTGCAGCAGCGTGGACGAGCACGTCCACGCGGTCCAACTCCGGCAGTTTCATACCTTCATCGAGGCCGGCAACCAAGTCGATGGCTACCGGGGTAATGAAGTCCGATTCGGGCAGATCCGCTGCGCTACGCCCCAGTGCATACACATGGTAATCAGCGGCCAGGTCAGCGATGATTTCGCGGCCCATACCGCCGGTAGCGCCCGTGACGACAGCGACCTTCTGCGGGGTTTCGCTCTCCGAGCGTGCTGGTGCGGTGGCGTTCTTTGTATCAGTCATGCCGCCCCATCATAGGGATCCTCTGCTTTAAGCGCCGCACCGGACCAGTCACCGGCGGTAGCCGATTAACGGAAGCGCTTAGGCACGTCCGGCTGGCCCAAGGTGAGCATCAAGCGATTAGCCCAATTGAAGAAGGAGGAAGCGTAGATGAGGTCCAAGATGGATTGCTCATCGAATCCCGCCCCACGCAGGTCCGCGCATAGTGCCGCATCAAAGGCAAAGGGGGTTTCTGTCAGTGCCACGGCGGCGCGACGGATAAGGTCCCATTCCTTTGAGCCAAGGTCGGCATCGACGCCCTCGTCCAAGAGGCGGTCTACGATTTCACGGTCGCCGCCTTCCTGGACGCACCGCGCCTGGTGCACAGAGGCACAGTACTCGCAGCCGTTGTAGCGCGAAGCCACAGTAGCGGCGAGCTCGCGGTCCGCACGGGAGAGCCCGCCTTCGGTGTTATAGAAAATATCCAGGTCAGTCAGCGTACGCGCCTTCAAGGCCGCAGGATCGCGGGCGAGCAAGCGGAAGTACTCGGAATCGATACGCTCTGGCTTGATGAGGGCATCGGTATGCACCGCAGTGAAATCCTCCTTCGCCAGCGCCTCTACCCAGGGCTTCCAGCCCAGGGAGTGGTTGACAAAGTGGTCCGGCAGCACAGTATCGGGCTGCAACGTAGTCGCGGTTACCTCCCAACCCGGTTCGGCCACGCCGGCGGCGCGCTCGGCTGCAGGGTGGGATGCGGAATCCTCACCAGAAAGCACGCGCAGGCCGTGGACCACGCGCAGCTGGAAGGCCAAAAATGCCACCAGCTGGGACAGGCTGACGATATCCGTAGCGGACCATCCTGCGGCATCGAGGTGCCCGATCGCCTGCGGGGAGGCATCCTTAGGGTGGAAGGCCAGAAGGTGCGCCCAATCGAGGGCGGCAGCTAGGCGCGTGCCCAGCGCGGCCTCCGCGGCGGTATCGCCGAAGATAAGGAAATCACCCTGGTGATACGGGCCGGTGGATATACCGCGCTGGCTCGCGGCGCGCACGGCGGCAACAAGATCCTCGTCGGCCTCATCGCCCAGCAGGTCGAAGTAGAAATCCGTCGCCTCGCTCGCCTGGTAGATCGCAGCCGTAAAAGCCGCTACGGCATAGCGCTCCGTATAGGAGAACTCGCCTGGTTCTGCAGGCTCGAGCAAAGCGCTAAAGCTCAGCTGCGCATTGTCCTGCGCATCGTGGCGCGCACGGCGCAGCTGTTGCACCTCGGCGCTGGCATGGGAGAGTTCATTAATAATGTCGGTCATATTCTCAGTCCAACCTTTCTGGGGCGCGGTTATAGCCCCAAGTTTAAGTCTCCGGCACGATAGCGGGAGCCAGGGATGGCGTCAATGAGCTGGCGCGTGTACTCGGTTTCTGGGTGCGCAAAGACCCGCGCGGTAGGTCCAGATTCCACTTGCGTGCCGTGGGAGAGCACGGAGACGGTATCGGAAATTTGGTTGACTACCGCCAGATCGTGGGAGATGAAGATATAGGTAAGCTCTAGCTCGCGCTGCAGCTCGTCGAGCAAGCGCAGTATCTGCGCCTGTACGGTAACGTCAAGCGCGGACACGGCCTCATCAAGCACCACGAGATCGGGCTCAATGATCATGGCGCGGGCGATGGCCACGCGCTGGCGTTGGCCACCGGAGAGCTCGCGGGGGCGGCGGGAAGCCATGGAAGAATCCAAGGCCACCAAATCAAGAAATTCGCGTGCTTTGGCACGCGCATCACGCTTGGAAGCGCCGGTGAAATTGCGCACCGGTTCGGCGATGGTATCGCCAATGCTCAAGCGCGGATCGAGCGAGCCAAAAGGATTTTGGTAGACCATCTGGATCGAACGGCGCAGCTCACGACGGCGCTTGCCACGGGCGGAGCTAATGTCTTCCCCTCCCAAGCGGATGCTGCCGGAGGTGGGCGTGCTCAACAAGGAAATGGCGCGGCCGGTGGTTGTCTTACCGGAGCCAGACTCCCCCACCAATGCATGGGTGGTGCCGCGGGCCACGGAAAAGTTGATGTCCTCCACCGCGGTGAAATCCCCGAAGCGTTGGCTCAGCCCCTCCACCTCGAGCAAGGTTTCGCGGTGCGCGGGCGCGGCGGCCCGCACAGGAGATGCGGCTTGGGAGGAAGTGGGGGCGGTGAGCGAAGGGGCGTCGGCAAGCAGGCGCTTGGAGTAGGCGTGCTGGGGATCGGTGAGGACGCGGGCAGCAACGCCCGACTCGCGGACGGTGCCCTTTTCCATCACCACGATGTTATTGGCACGGTCGCCCGCTACAGCCAGATCATGGGTAATGAAAAGGATGCCCATGGTGAGCTCTTCGCGCATCTCATCCAGGAGGTCCAGGATGATCTTCTGCACGGTGACATCGAGCGCGGAGGTAGGCTCATCGGCGATGATAAGCTCCGGCTCCAATGCCACGGCCGCGGCAATGAGCACGCGTTGCTTCATGCCGCCGGATAGCTCATGCGGGTACTGGTCATAGCGGCGCTGCGGATCATCAATGCCCACGCGCTCCAAAAGCTCCAGTGCACGCTTTTTCCGGGAGGCCTTATCGCCCTGCCTGTGGATGGCCATGCCCTCCTCCACCGAGGCACCGATGGTCTTGAGCGGGTTAAGCGAGTTATTGGGATCCTGCGGAATAAGTCCAATACGGCGACCGCGCAGTTCCCGCCATTGCTTTTGGGAATACTGGGTAACTTCGTGGCCGTCGAAAGTAATGGTGCCAGAAACGATCGACGCATTGTCTGGCAGCAGGCCGATGGCGGCCATGGCCGAGGTGGACTTGCCGGAACCGGACTCGCCAACGATGGCGGTCATTTCGCCAGGGTTTACCTCAAACTCAATGCCACTTACCGCTTCTACCTCACCATGGGCGGTGCGGTAGGTAATGGATAGATCACTAATGCTAAGCAGGGACATTAGGCCGCCTTTCGCAGTGTCTGGCTGAGGTGGTTGGCCGCGAGGACCACCGCGACGATGACAATGCCCGGGGCGATGGTCAACCAGCCGGCCGTGGCGATATAGTCGCGCGATTCAGAGATGAGCAAGCCCCATTCCGGGGTTGGGGGCGGTGCGCCATAGCCCAGGAAGCCTAGGGTGGCTAGCTGCAAAATGGCCAGGCCAAATTGCAGCGCTGCTACAGCGAAGACCGCGGTGAGTGAATTGGGAAGGATATGGCGCACGAGCACCTGGAAGGAAGAACCGCCGGAGCCGTAGGCGGCCTCGACGAAATCGGAGCCGGCAACGCTAAGCACCTGGGAGCGTGCAAGGCGTGCAAAGGTGGCCACGGAGGTGATACCTACCGCGATGGCGGCATTGAAGATGCCGTGTCCGAGCACGATAATGACGGACAGGGAGAGCAAGAGTCCGGGGATGGACAGCAGCACATCCACAATGCGCATGATCACGGCATCGACCCAGCCGCGGCGCACTCCGGCGATGATGCCCAAAATGGTTCCGACGATGAGGCCGAAGAGTACGGCCAGCAACGCGCCAAGTAGGGATTGGCGCGCGCCATAGACCACGCGGGTATAAAGATCACGGCCGACGGCATCGGTGCCGAACCAGTGCTGGAAACTGGGCTGCAATAGCGCCGTGGTGTCCCCGCCCTGGTTAGGGTCCTGGGAGGTAAATAGTTGGGGGAACAGCGCGCAGAGCACCGCCAGGCCCAGCACAATCAGCGAGAGGATGGTGCCCGGGGTGAGCTTCAGCTGTGTGGATTTAAGCTTCATGCTTGGATCTTCTTCTCGTTCGTTGCGGGGGTATCGGTGATGGTGGCGGTGGAATTGTCAGATGCCGTGTCATGCTTGCGCTCGCGCAGGCGCACGTCAAGCACTGGGTAGAGCAGGTCCACAATCAGATTGATAAGGACAAAGACGGCGGCGGCAAGCACCACAATGGCCAGCAGCACCGAGGTATCGCGGTTAGCCACCGCATCCACGGTGAGCGCACCGATGCCGTGGCGGGCGAAGACCGCTTCCGTCACCACGGAGCCGCCGACGAGCTCACCAAAGGTAAGGCCGGCCATGGTCAGCGCCGGCAGCAGCGCGTTGCGCAGGACGTTGCGCCACAGCAACCAAGCGCCGCTAGCACCCTTGGCGCGCACTACCTGCACGAAGGACATATCCATTACCTCATCGATGGAGCGCAGCAGCACCTGCGCCAGCGGCGCGGCCACGAAGATGGCCAGGGTAATTACCGGCAGGATGAGGCTTTGGGCGTCGCTCGCGCCGATGACCGGTACCCAACCCAAGCCAAAGGAGAATATCTGGATCAAGATGATGCCGATCCAGAAGGTGGGCAGGGAAACCATCACGGAGGGCAGGCTGCGGAAGAAGCTGCGCAGCCAGGAAAATGGGCCAAAGGTGGAGACAATAGCCACGACGAAGGCCAGGACCACTCCTACGAGGAAGGCGAATATTGCCAGCGCCAGCGTGGAGGGAAGGGCATCTGCCAGCATCTCCGATACGGCGGTACCGGTGGCAACCGAAAAGCCGAAATCACCGGTGAGGAACCCGCCGAGCGCGCTGAAGTAGCGGCTCAGGAGTGGCTCATCGGCGCCATAAACCTCGCGGATAGCGGCCAGCTGCTCGGCGTTGAGCCCCAAGTTGGGGTTGTCATAACGGGTCGCGACGGCGTCGCCAGGCAGTGCCGCCAAAAGGATGAAAGAAAGGGTGAAGGTTGCCCAGATGACGAGCACGGCTTGGCCTATGCGCAGGGCAATAGTTTTCAGGCTCATGGTTTAGTCCTCCCCTTCCGCGGGGTTGATATCTACCGCATAAAACGACGGGCGGCCGATGGCCTCGGTACTAAAGCCCTCGATATAGGGCTGGAATCCATAGACCTGCGGCTCTTCAAACATGGGCAGGATATAGGCCTGTTCGGACAGGTAGTCCTGCATGCGGCCAGTCATAGCCAGGCGATCCTTTTCGCTGCTGAGGTTGAAGTAATCCTCCACCAGTTTCTGCAGCTTCTCATCGCCAAAGCTTTCGGTCTCCTCGTCATAGTTGAGGAAAGAATTGCGCCCGGTGCCATCCAGCCACGTGGCTAAGGTGTCCACATTGGCACGGCCGGTCATGGTGTGGCGTACCTGCACGGTGTCTTGGTCCTTCATGGCCTTTTGCTGCGCAGAGCGGTCACCCGGGTTGAGGTTGGCCTCAATGCCGACGTTCTTGAGCATCTCTTGGGCCTTGGTGAACATCTCTTTAGAGCGCGGCTGTGGGACGGCTTCATTGAAGGTCACGGCCAGGCGCTTGCCGTCCTTTTCGCGAATGCCATCTTCTCCTGGGCGCCAACCGGCCTCATCGAGCAGACGCTTGGATTCTTCTGGATCGAAGGCATAGTTCGCGGACTGATCCTTATAGCCAATAGCCGTCTTAGCCAGGATCGATGTGCCCTTGGGGTAGGAATCAGAAAAGAGGGTGTCCAGGATGTTATCGCGGTCGATGGCGTGGATGATGGCCTGGCGCACGCGCTTGTCTTCCAAGAGTGGATGGCGGAAATGGAAGTGGAAGCTATTGTTCACGCCACGGGTGGGGGCGGCGAAAATCTGCAGGTTTTGATCCTTCAGGTGCTTCTCATCGGGGGCTTCGATCTGGCGCGCGACATCGGACTGGCCGGCTACAAGCGAGCCCACGCGCACGGAGTCTTCGGCCGCGAGCACGATATTGATGCCCTCAATATCGGCCGGGCCCTGGTGGTCCTTGCGGGCCGGGGGCGCCCAGTCATAATCCTCGCGCTTCTTGAGCACCAGCTTGGTGCCCAGCTCTTCTTCCTCAATGACGAAGGGACCAGAACCGGAAATCGCGGTGGCGTTGCCCGGCGCGAAGCCGGTGTCATCCAAATCCAGGGTGGCATTAGACAGCAGGCCCTGGTTCATCACGGAGGTGGACTGCGGGAAGCCTGGGGAAGGCTCGCTGAAGTAGAACTTTACCGTGTAGTCATCGATGACCTCGGACTTTTCATAATTGGGCAGCTGCTCCGATGGAGTGAGCATGCGGTCCTCGTCGCCCAAGGCATAAAGGTCATAGTTCTTCTTCACGTTCGCGGCATCTAAGCGCGAGCCATCAGAGTAGGTCACGCCTTTGCGAATCTTGAAGGTGAACTCAGTATTGTCCTTGTTCGCCTTAGGCATTTCCTCCGCAATCCACGGGTGCAGCTCGAGGGTATCCGGGTCCTGCCAGAGCAGGCGGTCCGTGATGTTATTGAGCACACCACCGTTGGGGTAATAGCCGCCGGAGGGCGGATAGAGGTTGTTGAACATATTGGGCTCGACATAGGTGACCATGCCATCTTCCGCGGCGTGGGAAGTAGAGGCGCACGAGGTAAGCGAGAGAGCTAGCGCGCCGCTGGCCAGGACCGCGGCCACGGGCCGCAGGAGCCGAGAAAGTTGCTTCATAAAAGCTCGAGTTCCTTTAAGTCTAAAGTAGTACTCGCCCATTAGACCACACTCACACTCCCAAATACAAGACCGTCCAGTCTACTATATTACCTGCCAAAACGCCGGAACCAGAAGGCCACGATAGACCGTACAGTCTATTTTGTTCTTACTGCCAGGTCCGATGATCCTGAAAGGGCCTGAATGTGGCACGATAGGAGGTATGTCTACTCCAGCAATCGCGATCGTCGGCATGGGCCCGCGCGGCATTTCCATCTTGGAACGCCTCTCTGCCCGCATGGACGATTCCAGCGACCCCATTACCGTCCACCTCATCGATGACGCCCAACATGGCGCCGGCCGCATCTGGGAAACGGACCAAACTAAGACGCTGTGCATGAATACTCGCGCCGGCGCGGTCACCCTCTTTACCGAGCCCGGCTCCACCGTTGATGCCCCTGTGCTCGAGGGCCCCATTCAATACGAGTGGATTCAGCTGCTGCGCGGCGATGGCGAGAATATCTCCGCCGCCAAGCGCGAGCTTTTTGAGCAGCACCCACCGGCCGCACATATTGCCCAGGACTACCGCGAAGAGCTCGCGGCTACCCGCCCCGAGTCCAACCCTTCGCGCGCACTGTATGGCGAGTACCTGCGCTGGGTCTATGACGTGGTCATTGCGCGCCTGCCCAAGAGCATTTCCACCGTGAATCACTTCAGCCGGTTGGAGACCATCAATGAGGACGGTCACCAAGACGTCCTCCACCTGGCCGATGGCTCAGAGGTGCGCGCCGATGCCACGGTGCTGGCCTATGGCTGGATGATTCCGGAATACAACGAACAAGAAAAGCAGTTGGCCGCTTCCGGTTTGAACTGGATCGCCCCTAATAACCCGGTAGAGCAGGACTATGCCGCCATTCCGGGCGGCGAGGACGTGCTGGTGCGCGGTCTAGGCATGGGCTTTTATGACATCATGGCGCTGACCACCATCGAGCGCGGCGGTAAATTCGTGGAGGATCCTTCTGCGCGTTCCGGCCTGCACTATGAGCCTTGCGGCCAGGAGCCCAACTTCATCATTTCCTCCGGCCGCGGCTACCCCTACCACCCCAAGTCCGAGTACGGTGAGCTGCCGCCGACCATGCCGCGCCGCCGCCTGCAGGAGGTCATTGCGGAGCTCAGTGGCACCCAGGACATCGACTTTGACGCCCAGGTCTGGCCTGCCATCGCGCGCGATAGCTACGAGGCCTATATCACCACCTTGGAGCGCGTGCGCCCGGATTCCCTCCTGCGCCCGCGCGCGGAAATCCTCGAGGTCATCGACGCCACCGCCCCCGATGAGCTGGGCGCGGCCATTGCGCCCATGGTCACCGAGCCATGGGACATGAACGATCTCATGTACCAGATTGCCGGGTTTACCGGAGACATCGCTGAGCTCACCGAGCACATTGCCCAGTCCATGGAAGGCGATATTCGGCAGGCCGCCGCCGGCCATGACTCCCCCATCAAGGCCGCGCTGTGGTCGCTTTCGCAATCGCGCAAGCCGGCCTCCATCCTCGGCGCAGAGGGCCGCTACACCCGCGAGTCCCGCATCGGCCGCTACGGCCAGGTTATGTCCTTTGGCCAGATGATCGGCTCCGGCCCGCCGCTCTTCCGTGTGCGCCAGTTGCTCGCGCTTGTCGACGCCGGCCTGGCCCACTTCTTAGGCGATCACCCCACCGTGTCCATCGAGGCCGATCACTTCACCTTGACCTCCGGCCCGCGCTCGGCTTCGGCGCCCACGCTTGTCGACGCCTTTATGCACCGCCCCGATATCCGCACCGCCGGCGATGCCATGACGCGCTGCTTGGTGGATTCCGCCCGCGTGCGCCCCTTCCCCGATCACGGCCAGCCCACCGGCTCCCCAGAGACCGATGGGGCTACACGTCGCACCGTTCACCCGGACGGTGAGTTGGATGCACGCCTGCACATCGTGGGCATCCCCACCTATTCCCAGTGGCCGGACACCACCATTTCCCCCATGCCGGGCACGGACCCGCTCATGCTGCAGGAAACCGACAAGGCCGCCGGTTCCCTCCTTGCCGTGGTGCGCTCCTAGGCACCGCACCTGCGCTATGGGCCCAGTGCCGCGGCCTATAGAGCGTCGAGGGCCTGCTCCAAGTCCGCGAGCAGGTCATCGATGTCTTCGATACCGATGGAGATGCGCACCAGATCCTCCGGCGGCACCAGCTCGGACCCTTCAGCGGATACGTGCGTCATATTCTTTGGGTGCTCGATGAGCGATTCCACCCCGCCCAGCGATTCTGCCAGGCAGATAAGCCGCGTATTGAGGCAGATCTGCTTGGCATGCTCCGCGCTGTGGAAGCGCACGGACATCATGCCGCCGAAGCCACGCATCTGTTGTGCCGCCAATTCATGCCCCGGGTGTTCCTTGAGTCCCGGGTAGAGCACCTGCTTGATCTCGGGTCGGCTCTGCAGAAATTCTGCTACCTTCTGCGCATTGGCGCAGTGGCGGTCCATGCGCACCGACAGCGTCTTGATGCCGCGGGCGGTTAAGTAGGCGTCGAAAGGCGAGCTCACCGCACCCACATTGCCCTGGAAGTAGAGCAGGCGCTCGTCCACGTGGGCGTCATTAGTAACTACCGCGCCACCCAGCACATCGGAATGCCCGCCCAAATACTTGGTGGTCGAGTGCAGCACGTGGTCGGCGCCGAGTTCCAGCGGGTTCTGCAGGTAGGGCGTGGCAAAAGTATTGTCCACCAGCACCTGCGCGTTGCCCTTAATCTTGGCCACCGCGGCAATATCGGTGATATTTAGCGCCGGATTAGTGGGCGTTTCCAGCCAGATGAGCTTGGTATTTTCTTGAACCGCAACAGCCACCGCCGCGGTATCGCTGGTGTTCACGATGGACATCTCCACGCCCCACTCGGTGAAATCATTGAGCAGGCGGTAGGAACCACCGTAGGCGTCATTGCCCAAAATGACGTGATCTCCTGGGCGCACCAGGATGCGGATCAAGGTATCGGCAGCGGCCATGCCGGAAGAAAACACGCGCGCATACTCCGCACCCTCCAGTGCCGCTAGGGTGCGCTCGAGCGAGCGCACGGTTGGATTGGCCACGCGGCCGTATTCGAATCCGCCGCGCAGCTGCGCCAAGCCGTCTTGTGCAAACGTGGTTGAGGCATAGATGGGCACGTTGATAGAGCCCATGTGCGGATCCGGGCGATAGCCGCCATGGATGGAACGGGACGTAAAGCCTTGAGCGAGGTTCTGCGTGCTGCGTTCAGTCATAGCACCACAGTCTAGACCAAGCTGTTCATTTCCAACCGAGAGATGGGTATTTATTTTCACACTCTCAGACACCCACGACTCATCGCACTTTCAGCCTCTGCCCTTACAATGGGCGCAGTTCATTTTGTCCTCGACTAAGAAAGAACGATGAATACGCAATTCTTAGCATCCGCCGCTTCCACCACGGACTCGGCCATCGAGTCCGTGTCCAGTTTTTGGAATGACGAGAAGGTACAAAGCTGGCTTATCGAGCGCCCGATTCGCATCGCTATCATCCTTATCCTGGCCATTATCGCCCACTGGCTCCTCCACCGAGTTATCAACAAAGTGGCCGAAAATAGCATCAAGTCCTCCGGGCTAGATAAGCAGCGCCTGCGCGGGAAATTCAAGGGCCGCGCCAATCGCCCCGAGCTCAGCCAACAAGAAGAGGCCATGCGCCAAACCCGCGAGACCCGGCGCGCCTCCCGCATCAAGACACTTGCCGGCGTAGCCCGTTCCGCCGCCGCCATCTTCGTCTGGGTGTGGGCCGTTATCGCCATCCTGGATGAGTTAGAAGTTAACGTAGCACCGCTTATCGCTTCCGCCGGTGTCATCGGCGTTGCCCTCGGCTTTGGTGCACAGGCACTGGTGAAGGACTTCCTTTCTGGCATCTTCATGCTCATTGAGGACCAGTACGGCATTGGTGACGTGGTTGATTTGGGCAATGGCGTCTTTGGTGATGTCGAGTCCATCTCCCTGCGCATCACCACGGTCCGCGATATCGATGGCGCCCTCTGGTACGTGCGCAACGGTGAGATTCTCCAGGTGGCCAACCACTCCGATGAGTACTCTGTTGCCCGCATCCAGGTTCCGGTAGGCCTTTCTAATGACCCAGAGGTTGCTGGCGAAATCATTGAGGACGCAGTGAAAGAAGCCGCACAGGACGAAAAGGTGCGCAAGCTCATCCTCAGCACACCCCGTGTGGACGGCATGTCTGGCTTTGAGCCGGATTATGTATCCTTCCGTGTCTCGACCAAGACCTTGCCGGGCAAGCAGTGGGACGTGCAGCGTTTCTTGCAGTCTCGCGTGCTCAATGTCATGCACACTAAAGGTATTACCACCCCCTACCCGCACGGCATCGGTATTTCCGATCCCCGCAAGGAAGAAGAAGAGTAAATGGATTCTGTTTATGAGGCCATCGGCGGCATGGAGACCTTTGAGCGCCTCGTCCACGGCTTTTATTCCCAGGTCAAAGAGGACGATGTCATTGGCCCGATGTACCCCGATAATGACTGGGAAGGCGCCGAACAGCGCCTTACCTGGTTCTTGGCCCAATACTGGGGCGGCCCGCAGCTATTTTCTGAAAACCGCGGGCACCCGCGCCTGCGCATGCGCCACGCCCCCTACCCCATCGATATCACCGCGCACGACCGGTGGCTTGAGCTTATGGGCAACTCCCTCGCGGACATCGACGAGGAAACCATCCCACCCGCCTACCGCGAGATGATTTGGGATCACATGCAGCGCGTGGCCGCCATGATGATTAACAAGGCCCCGTAACCACGCCACCCCCTTCAGCGCAGATAAATAGATAACTCAAGCCCAGTCCCCGTTTCTAGCGGGGTGCCGGGCTTGTGGTGTATCTAGCGCAGACTACGCCGGGTGATGACTAGTCTTCCCAATCAAAGGCCTTGCGCACAGGCTCGGAAACCAGACGGCCACCGCGGGTCATGACGCCGCCTTCCAGACCTGGGAAGCGCTTGATGGCGGCATCCAGGCTGTCATTGGCTACCGCGCGGATGTACGGCAGGGTCGCAGAAGACAACGCGCGGGTGGAGGTATTGGCCACCGCACCCGGCATATTCGCCACGCAGTAGAACAGGGTGTCATGCACCTTGAAGGTGGGGTCATCGTGGGAGGTCTTCTTGGAGTTTTCGAAGCAACCACCCTGGTCGATGGCTACGTCCACGAGGACCGCGCCCTTCTTCATCTTCTTTACAGTCTCCTCACGCACCAGCTTCGGCGCGGCGGCACCCGGGATAAGGACGGCACCGATGACAAGGTCGGCCTCCTGCAGTTCCTTATCGATGGTGGCTGGATCGGAGATCAGGGTGCGCACGCCTCCGGCGTACTGGTCATCGAAGCGCTGCAGGACGTGCGGATCGAGGTCTAGTACCGTCACCTCGGCGCGCAGGCCGTGGGCCATAGCTACAGCGGATGCACCAACCTGGCCACCGCCGATAACTACGACACGCGCCGGCTGGGTGCCCGGAACACCGGAGACCAGCAGGCCGCGGCCGCCCTGGGTGGACAGCAGGTGATGGGTGCCTTCGATAGCAGCAAGGCGGCCAGCCACCTGGGACATCGGGGTAAGAAGCGGCAGGGTGCCGTGGCGGTCGGTGACCGTCTCATAGGCGATGGCGGTGGTATTGGCGTCGACAAGTGCCTCAGTCAGCGGACGATCCGCCGCAAGGTGCAGGTACGTGAAGACGGTGAGGTCTGGGCGCAGGTACTGGTACTCAGCTTCGAGCGGCTCCTTCACCTTCAGCAGCAGCTCTGCCTGTGCCCAGGTATCTTCCGCAGTGCCAACGATGCTGGCACCCGCGGCCTCGTACTCGGAGTCTGGGAAAGAAGCGCCCTCACCGGCACCGGTCTCAATAAGGACCTCATGGCCATCCTGAACGAGGGTCTGCGCGCCGCTCGGGGTAAGAGCCACGCGATTCTCGTTGTTCATGATTTCTTTTGGCACAGCAATACGCATTACATAGTCTCCTTGTAGGTGCAGGAAATTACATCGACCATGTAAGAGTAACGCAGGACACGTTTGCGCGCGGCGGTCTGCTAGCTAATTCACACTGCGGGGGTAGCACTACACCAAAGCCCCCGTTAAACATGCTGTTCACAGGGGCCTGGAGGCTACCACGTCAGGGTCCCCCTACCCCTAAGGCAGACTACTTTTCGGGCAACCTCGCCCATTGTGGGGCGGTGGTACGCCGAGATTGTTGAACACCAGAGGGACGTGCCCCCGCGGCGAAAGCTAGAACAAGGACAAGCGGGTGGAACGGTAAATGCTGCCAAAGGGGGCGTCGAGTCGCACCCACCGACCCAACTGAGCCACCCGCAGGTGCCGCGGCACATCCATCGGAGCGGAAAATCCAGGAATAAGCCCCAGGTTGGTGCAGGCAAAGATCATGCGCATGGGGATTTCAACCGTGGTGCCATCGCCTTCCACCGTGACAACGGTTTGATTCAACAAGCTGGACGGCGGGCCCATGGGGCCAGAAAATTGCCGGGTGAGCTGTTGGCCTTTATCGGATAGATCGCGCACCACGGTAACCGGCAAGGTATCGACCACGCTGTAACCCGTGGCCGGCGGCAAGGCTCCCGGCCAGGATGGATCGCGGGCAGGACCCAAATCTAACGTGCCGCTAGATTCATGCTCTTTGAGCTGCTCGGCGAGCGTGGCCGCGGAAACCACAGCCCCATCGCGGGACGCGACGCCTTGGACGCGGCGGGAGGCAACCACCTCGAAGGGGGTGGTGACAAAGACATCGACGACGTCGTCAGTCAGTTGGCGCAGTCGCACCGAAGCGCCCGCATCCAAGCCGACTGCGCGCGTGACAAGGGCCCGAAGGCCGGGTCCACCGCTTCCAATTTCTAGAGTCTCGGTGACCATGCCTTCGGGCCCTGCCTTTCTAATCTGTGCTCTGCCCCGCTGCTAGTTGGCAGCGGTATTGTGCAGAATATCCTTTTCCTGGTCCGTCAACGGACGCGGGGTCTGCTGCTGACGGTCAATGACTACCTGCACGCAATCCACGGTTGCCGCGACCTCGCCCTGGGCGTTCTTCACCTGCTGAGTGGTGGTAAACGAGGTGGTACCAATCTGCGAAATGGTAGTTTCCACCTCCACCGTAGTGGTGTCCTTAAACTCCATCGGGCGCAGGAAGTCCACGTCCAGGTGGCGTACAAACGCAACGAAGTCGAGGCCTTTGGAATAGATATGTTCCTTCGCAAAGGCCAAACGCGCTTCCTGGGCGAGCTCGATGTAGTTTGCGTTCATCATGTGGCCGTACATATCAAAGTCCGACCAGCGGGTTTGAATACGGTACGTGTGCACGCTTGGGGTTGCCATCATTCTCCTCAGTTAAGGCGTTAGCTACTTAGCGGGTCAGCTTGCGGTGGGTCACACGGGAAGGACGGGCTGCCTCTTCACCGAGGCGGTCGACCTTATTCTTCTCGTAATCGCCGAAGTTACCCTCAAACCAGAACCACTGGCCTTCTTCCACGTTGCCCTCCCAGGCCAAGATGTGGGTACAGGTGCGGTCCAAGAACCAGCGGTCGTGGGAAATGACCACGGCACAGCCCGGGAACTTCTCCAGCGCGTTTTCCAGCGAGCCCAGGGTTTCCACGTCCAAGTCGTTGGTCGGCTCGTCAAGGAGGATCAGGTTGCCGCCCTCCTTCAGGGTCAGCGCCAAGTTCAGGCGGTTGCGCTCACCACCGGAAAGCACCTTGGATGGCTTCTGCTGATCCGGGCCCTTGAAGCCGAACGCGGACAGGTAAGCACGCGAAGGCATCTCGTTTTGACCAACGTGAATGTAATCCAGGCCGCCGGAGACAACCTCCCAGACGGTTGCCTCGGGGTCGATGTTTTCACGGTTCTGGTCCACGTAGGACAGCTTGACGGTATCGCCCACCTCGACGGAACCGGCATCCGGCTGTTCCAGGCCAACGATGGTCTTAAACAGGGTGGTCTTACCCACGCCGTTCGGGCCGATAACGCCCACGATGCCATTGCGCGGCAGGGTGAAGGAGAGGTCCTTGATCAGGACGCGGTCATCGAAGCCCTTCTGCAGGTCCTTGACTTCCACAACCTTATTGCCCAAGCGCGGCGGAGTAGGAATCTGGATCTCTTCGAAGTCGAGCTTCTTGTACTTCTCGGCCTCGGCAGCCATCTCCTCGTAGCGCTCCAGACGAGCCTTGTTCTTGGCCTGGCGGGCCTTCGAGCCGGAGCGTACCCACTCCAGCTCGTCCTTCAGGCGCTTGCGCAGCTTCGCGTCCTTCTTGCCAGCAACCTCGAGGCGCTCCTGCTTCTTATCCAGGTAGGTGGAGTAGTTGCCTTCGTACGGGTAGAGCTTGCCGCGGTCAACCTCACAGATCCAGCCCGCGACGTGGTCAAGGAAGTAGCGGTCGTGGGTCACGGCCAAAACAGCACCCGGGTAATCGGCCAAGTGCTTCTCCAGCCACTGCACGGACTCGGCGTCCAGGTGGTTCGTAGGCTCGTCGAGCAGCAGCAGGTCCGGCTCGGTGAGCAGGAGCTTAGCCAGCGCTACACGACGGCGCTCGCCACCAGAGAGGTTGGTCACTGGGGCGTCGGAAGGCGGGCAGCGCAAAGCTTCCATGGCCTGCTCGATCTTGGAATCAACCTCCCAAGCATCGGCGGCGTCCAGCTCTTCTTGCAGCTTGCCCATTTCTTCCATGAGCTCGTCGCTGTAGTTGGTGGCCATTTCTTCGGCGATCTGCTCGAAGCGCTGCTTCTTTTCAAAGATATCGCCCAAGCCCTCTTCGACGTTGCCGCGTACGGTCTTCTCGTCATTGAGTGGCGGCTCCTGCTGCAGGATGCCCACGGTGGCACCCGGATCCAAGAAGGCCTCGCCGTTGGAAGGCTGATCCAGGCCGGCCATAATCTTCAGAATGGAGGACTTACCGGCACCGTTAGGGCCGACCACACCAATCTTGGCACCTGGGTAGAACGCCATTGTTACATCGTCAAGGATGACTTTATCGCCAATTGCCTTGCGCACGTTTTTCATCGTGTAGATGAATTCGCCCACTTTTACCCCTTTGCAAAAATTTGGGAGACGTATTTATCTACACAAACACTACATCAGAACCACTGCCCAGGTGCCTCGGGTCAGGTACACCCGAGGCGATCAAGCCGGTGCGGAAACGCTTAGGCGTTTACTGGGGCGGATTCTGCCTCGGCAGCCTCCTCTTCCACTTCGGCGTCATCGAAGGAATCTTCTTCCCCACCTCGTGCGGCTGCGGCGCGCTCGGCTAGATAGCGGTCCGCCGCGGTATCGGCAGCGGTATCTCCCTGCCCCGCCTGCTGCGGCGGCAGGCTGTGGTCCACGTCCGGTTCGATGGCGTTGTCCCCCAGTTCTGGGACCGCAATATTTTCTTGGTTGTACTGCGGAGCGAGCCGCTTAGTACCGATAACGTGGCGGTTTAGATCCAGGCCCACGTACTGCGCCTTAATGAACGTGCGGAAGTGATCGGTACCCTGGTCATCGCGCCATTGTTCTGTAACTAAGGAGCCCACGATGATCAACGGCATGCCCTTGGCTAGGGATTTGCGCACATTGATGGCGAATTGATTCCACATTTCGACGTCGATGTAGAGGTGGTCCACGTCGCGCCACTGCGGGGCCTTGGGGTTATTGCCTTCCGGGTCATTTGCGCCAGCATCGACCTGACGGTCCGGAATTCGGCGCGAGGAGGCGACGCGCAGTTTGGCCTTATAGGCCCCAGTTGAGGTCTTGGTCAAGATGGGATCGCGAGTAAGGCGACCGGTCAAAGTAATTGGGTATTGGGACATGGTGCTAGAAAATCCTTTGCTGGATAGTTGGATAGGCGAGTTCGGTTTTCCTCGCTCGCTTCCACATCCTGATGCCGGCGCGCTATCTACACCATGCCGGTAACCCCCACCTTGTGAATAACTTGTTGTACCCGTCAACAAAAATCGGGTTTTAGGGCGATTTTGGGCCGGTTATCCACAGGCTAGCGCCCGCGGAAGCTCGATTCATCGCCGTGGCCCATATCCTGGAGCATCGCATTATAGCGTTCCAATTCGGCATCATCGTCCGCATCCGCCTGCATATCGTGGCGGCGAGCCGTAGCGCGATCATCGCTGAGCCAATCCAGGAAGAGCTTGCCAAAGACGATAACCAGCGGGAACTGACCAAATCCCCACGCGATGCCGCCGCCGACGCGTTGGTCTTGGAGCAAATCCTGATCCCACGGCAGCTCCAAATACTGGTAGAAGTCTGCGCCCAACACGCTTTGCAGCTGCATCAGGTACACGCCGGCAAAGAGGTGGAATGGCATGGAAAGGAACAGCACAGCCAATCGGAACGGGGTGGAGTGGCGCTTGGGAAGTGGATCCGGCCCGATGATTTCCCAGAAGTAGAAGCAGCCGGAGATGATGAACGCAAAGTTCATAATGAGGTGGCCGGCGTGCTCGGAGATAGCGAATTGATATAGGCCGGGGAACAAATACAGCACGTAGAGGAAAAATAGGTACTGCACGAGGTTGACAAACGGATTGGTAATAAACGCGACGATCTTGGACTGGGTGGCCGCCAGCGCATAGTCGTGCAGGCTGGGCTTCCCCTTCGGTCCTGCCTCAAAGGCTTCCATGAGAAGGGTCAGTGGCGCACCCAGGACGAGCAGGAGCGGGACCGCCATCGACAAAATCATGTGCACCAACATGTGCATGGAGTACATCGCCGGCATGTACAGGCCTAGGCCGGTAGACATCACAAGGGTCAGGCCTAGCGCTCCGCACATAAACCATGCGGTACGCCCCTTGCTCCAGGTTAGGCCGCGCTTGTGTACGCGGTAGACGCAGTAGCCATAGGCCGCAGCCAACAGCAGGCCAATGGTGCCAAACATGATGTCAAAGCGGAACATGGTCCATACGTTGAGCACCGTGGGCTTTTCAAACAGCTCATAGCCCATCAGAATCTGCATCGAGTTGAGGTTGGGATCCCGCGGTGCGGGCGGCACGGTGCGGCCCAGCGTGATGGCTACGCCAATGGTGGCGGCCATGACCGCTACTTCCACGATGGCGATGCGGACAAAAAGGCGCGGGTTCTTGCCCAGCTGCGGGATGGTGAGCTCGCGGTGAGCGAGGCCGAAAATACCCAGCAAAATCGTCAGCACGAATTTAGTGATCAGAATGATTCCGTACGCGGAATCCACCAGATCGGAGATATTCATGCGGATGAGCGTGTTAATCAAGCCCGAGACAGCAAGCACCACAATGGCCATAAAGGCGATGCCGGAGTAGCGCTTCACCGCAAAGGCGAGATTGGGGCCGAGGCGCCGACCATGGGCGATAAGCGCCATAAGCCCGCCTACCCAAAGCATGACAAAGACCAAGTGCCACAGGAGCGAATTGGTGCCGTAATCATGGTCGCCACCTGCCGCGGAATGGCCTTCCATGCCAATGGGCACGACCTGCATTATGGACAAGAAAAGCAGGACCGGCTGCATGGACCAGCCACGGCCCACGAGCCCGAGAATGCCCACTACCAGGGCAATGAGCACGGAGATTGCCCACACGATGGTGGTGGAAATTTCCGTCAGCGCCATTTTCATGATGGAAGGCTCGAATACCTGGGAAAAGGGCGCGCCGGTGAGGTCGGACATAATGAGCGGGATTTCCACGAGCCCCACGGCCGCCATGCCAAAGGAAGCCCACGTACCGGTGCGCGCGGCGATGTGGCCGTCGACGGACAAGGGGGCATCGATAAGCGCGGCATTGTCCCCGCGCGGAGCGATGAGGAAGGACGAGGCCAAGAATGAGCCCACGGACAAAGCCATGAGAATCCACGCCACACCTCGAAAGAGCGGCAGGCCAAAGGTGGTTATGCGGCCGGGGTCCGGAATGCCCAGGGCCGCTAGGGAATCGGCCAGGAGGAACAGGGAAATAAAACCGGCGATCAGGCCGGCAATTAGCATCGCTGCGATATAAATTCCCCAGGAAGGGCGGGGCTTCTTACCCGCCGCGTTCACACTGTTAACCTGCTCATTTGCCATAGTGCGCATTGTATAGCGCGACCTAGTTTCTCACCT
This sequence comes from Corynebacterium tuberculostearicum, assembly GCF_032821615.1. Lineage (GTDB taxonomy): Bacteria > Actinomycetota > Actinomycetes > Mycobacteriales > Mycobacteriaceae > Corynebacterium > Corynebacterium tuberculostearicum_H. The sequence continues at coordinate 22,778 of NZ_JAVBIF010000021.1, forward strand.
AACACACATTTTGTCTTTACATGTGCCATTATGGAGCTTATGGACACCCGTCAACTTCTTTATTTTCGCGCCGTTGTAGACAATGGCTCCTTCACGCACGCTGCCGAATCCCTCGATATGACCCAGCCATCTCTGAGCCTTTCTATCCGGAAGCTAGAAAAAGAGCTGAACGCCCAGCTGCTTTCGCGCGGTCGCTCCGGTGTCTCCACCACTGACGCTGGCGATTATGTCTACGAAACGGCCGTCAAGGTTGATGCGCTGCTCAGCGAAACCCAGCGCCATATCAGCGAAATCACCGGCGACAAGGCCAGCACCGTATCCCTCGCCTCCGGCGCCATCTTGAACTGGGAATTTACCCCTGCCGCCCTGGCTGAGCTCAAGCGGATTTACCCCACCGCCAATATCTCGCTGGACGACGCCGAGCCGGCCACCGCTATCAAGCACCTGCTGGATGGCCAGGTGGACCTAGCGCTCTTGCCGACGTCCGATCCGAAGGCCTTCATTCGCCGCTACTCCCCCGAGCTCACCGTCCACCAGGTGGCCACGTTCGATTACTCCGTCGCCCTTCCCCAGCACCTCGCCGAATTGGAATCCCCCGTCTCCCTCGCTGACCTGAAGAAGGAAACTTGGCTAGTCCCACCGCGCAGCCGCGAACTTCCTGAACTAGCCGAGTTCTATCAAGACCTATGGAATAGCCGCCCGGGCCTCAAGCCGGAAAAGACCCAGGAGGTCGCCAGCCTCAATAGCGCGATTCCTATGGTCTCCAGTGGCCTCGGCGTCAGCATCGTGCCCAATTGCGCACCTACTGTGCAGCCGCACGGCATCATCACCCGCCCCATTGCTGATGACCTGCCGCGCTACTACGCCATCGTGGCCTACCGCACGGATCGCGAGCTGACCGCAGCTGCCCAAGACTTGGTGGACATCCTGCGCTCGCCGCAGCGCACCCTGGCTTAGGTTTCCTCGCCCTCGTGGGCTACTATGAGTGCGTTGTAAGCCCCCATAGCTCAGTGGATTAGAGCAGTGGGTTTCTACCCCATGTGTCGCGGGTTCGAATCCTGCTGGGGGCACCGCGCGAAAGCCTTGAGGCGCCGAGTTTCTCGCCGCTTCAAGGCTTTTTGTTTACGCTAGGACTCACCATGCCCCACCCCGGAAAGGCTTAACCATGTCACTTCCCGCCCCTTCCCGCACGTCTTATGCCCTCGTTACGGGTGCCAGCCAAGGAATTGGCAAGGCCATGGCGCAGGATTTCGCAGCACTGGGATATAACGTCATCCTTGTGGCCCGCCGCCGCGAGGTCCTGGAGTCCATCGCCGCCGAGCTCGAGCAGCGCCATAATATCGAGGCCATTGCCCTGCCGGCGGACCTAGCGGTGGCTGACGACGTCGCCCGCGTGGCCGAGACCATCGCCACCCGCGAGGTGTCGATCCTGGTCAACTCCGCCGGCATCGCCAGCTTCGGCCCCTTCATGGATCAAGACTGGTCGTACGAGACGACGCAGTTCGAGCTCAATGGAACTGCCGTCCACCGCCTTACACGAGCCGCCTTGGAGCAGATGCTGCCTCGCCGCAGCGGCGCCATTTGCAATGTCGGCTCTGCCGCGGGCAATATCCCCATCCCCAATAACGCTACCTACGTTTTCACCAAGGCAGGCGTCAATGCGTTTACGGAGGCCCTGCACTATGAGCTGAAGGGCTCCGGCGTCTCGTGCACCCTGCTCGCCCCCGGCCCAGTGCGCGAGGCCACCATCGCAGAGGAAGACCAGTCGATCGTGGACAAGGTGGTACCGGACTTTTTGTGGACCACCTACCAGTCGTGCTCCCAAGAAACCATCGAGGCCATGCGCCGCAATCAGCGCCGCGTGGTGCCCGGCCCGCTATCTAAGGCGATGAATACCCTCAGCCAGGTGCTGCCCACCCCGGTGATTGCACCGCTGGTAGGCAGCTTCTACGCCAAGATGGGCTAGGCCCCGGCGCCTTCTAAGTCCTTGTCTTTGTCTTTGAACACGCTGCCCTCGCCACGTGCTCGTTTGCGCTCTACCCAGAAGTCCGCATTCTTAATGCCCAAAGCTTCTGGGTCGAACTGCGGATCCTTGCCGGCCTTCTTCTGCTTTTCGTAGTCCTTGAGCGCCTTGATGGCGGGGACCTGCAGGAAGAGGATGGCGATGATATTGAGCCATGCCGTCGTGCCGACGCCGATATCGCCCAGCGCCCACGCCGCACCCGGAGTGGTGGTGGCGCCAACGATGACAGAAACAATAATTAGCGCGCGAAGCACCCAAATCAGACCACGGCGGGCCGTGCGGGAGCGGACCCAGCGGTTGAAGTAGGTCAGGTTGACCTCGGACATGTAGTAGTACGCCAGGACCGTCGTAAAGGCGAAGAAGGCAATGGAGACGGCAATGAAGGTTGGGCCCCAGCCGGCGAAGACGCTATCGAGGCCGGACTGCACGTAGCCAGGGCCAACCTCGACGCCATCAGGAAGCGAGCCGTTGTAGACCACTTCGCCGTCCTCGGAGCTGCCGCGAAAGACGGTGTACATATCCGTAGAAATAATCATGAACGCGGTGGCCGAGCAGACAAAAAGTGTATCAACGTACACCGCGAAGGACTGCACGAAGCCCTGCTTAGCGGGGTGGGAGACCTCGGCAGCCGCCGCGGACTGCGGGCCGGTACCCTGGCCGGCCTCATTGGAGTAGATGCCGCGCTTAACACCCCACATGATGGCCGCGCCCAGCATGCCGGAGAATCCGGCTTCCATATTGAATGCGGACCTGAAGATGAGACCGAAGACCTCCGGAATCTGCGAGAAGTTCATACACATGACCACCACGGAAATCACGATATAAATGACCGCCATGAATGGCACGACAATGGTGGCGAAGGTCGCAATGCGCTTCACGCCGCCAATAATGATGATGGCCAGAATGCCCGCCAAGACGACGGCTGCCCAGGTGGAGTTGATGCCCCAGGCGGTATCGGCCGCGGCGGCCACCGCATTGGCCTGGATGGCAGGCAAGAAGTAGCTGGTAGCCAAAATCATGGCGACGGCAAACACGATGCCATAGACCACCATGAAAGGCGCCGCCTTAGTGTGCTTGTAGGCCTTTTCGATGTAATAGGCGGGCCCGCCGCGGTACTCACCGGTGTCCTGGTCCTTCTCCTTGTAAATCTGCGCCAACGTACTTTCGATGAACGAGGTGGACGAGCCCAACAGCGCCACTGCCCACATCCAGAACACGGCGCCAGGCCCACCGAAGGCGATGGCTGTGGCCACGCCGGCGATATTGCCCACGCCCACGCGGCCAGAGAGCGAAACCATCAAGGATTGGAAGGAAGACACGCCATCGGCGGACTTTTCTCCGTTAACGATCTGCTTGAGCATGTCCGGGATGCAACGCACCTGCAGGCCGCGTGTCACCACGGTGAAATAAATACCCGCGCCGAGGCATAAAAACACCAAGACGGGGGACCAAATTACGGTATTGAGGGCATCGAGGAAGTTTGCCATCTGGTCTCTCCTAAGTCTGTCGCACCTCCCGAATGAAGAGCGATTAACCAGAGTATGCCCTAACTCACATCAATGAGTGAGGCAAATCACCGAATAATTTTATGCAGTATGGCGCCACACTTACTGAAAGCTGGCGTTGTCCAGTAGTAATCGCCCCTCCAGGGCAGCCCGGCTCGTACCCCATACAGGGGTAAAAGCACGCGGGCGTAGAATGGGCCGCATGCCACATTCCGAGATAGCCGCAAAACACGACCGCCTCGTCTGGATCGATTTGGAGATGACGGGCCTCGACCCCGAGCGCCACGTCATTGTTGAGGTCGCCGCCGTCATCACCGATGGCAACCTCAACATCCTGGGCGAAGGCATCGACCTCGTCGTCCACGCCACCGAGGATGAGCTGGCACAGATGGATTCCTTTGTTACACAGATGCACGCTAAGTCCGGGCTGGATAAGGAAATCCGCGAGTCCACCATCTCCATCGGAGAAGCCGAGGATGCCGTACTCGCGCTCATCAATGAGCATTGCGATCCCGAGCACCCCGCTCCCCTGGCCGGCAATTCCATCGCCACGGATCGCACCTTCATCCGCACTTATATGCCGCGGCTCGATAGCGCCCTGCACTACCGCATGATCGACGTCTCCACCATCAAGGAGCTTGCCCGCCGGTGGCACCCGCGTGCTTATTTCAACCAGCCCGATAAGGGCATGGCCCACCGCGCACTGCAGGACATCATCGAATCCATCCGCGAGCTGGACTTCTACCGCCGCAGCGTCTTCCGCACCGACGAAGGCCCCACCTCCCCCGAGGCGGAGGAAATCAAGGCTGAAACCACCGCAGATTACCAGGCGTTTTTGTAATTTAGGCGGCGTGAGTTAACCTATATCTCGTTGCTTTCACGCAGCGATGGTGGCTGTAGTTCAGCTGGTAGAGCACCAGGTTGTGATCCTGGGTGTCGCGGGTTCGAGTCCCGTCAGCCACCCCAAGTGCCCGAGCCTTGCGCTCGGGCTTTTTCAGTTTTCGGCCTAAACGACACGATGTGTTGGCGAGGTTGTACGGCTAGCCGGTCTGGCGTGCTGATATTAGGACTATTTCACTTATCCAAAGGGATATTCCAGCTTCGACCATGAAATACCGCCAAAGACATGCCGGTGTGCTAGGCACCTAGGTTCACGATGAGGGGATGAGTAAAAATCATCCTCGATGCCCCGTCTGCGGCGGGGAAT
>NZ_JAVBIF010000022.1:0-26937 GCF_032821615.1 Corynebacterium tuberculostearicum
AATCCAATGCGTCAGCCGGGTATCCCAGAGTGATCAACACCGATAAAGCACCCTGCCTTGCCAGGGCAATCGCCGAGTTGAAGTCAGAGGGAATCTGCCCGCCAACAGTGAAACACCGGCAGATGAAATACCTCAACAACATCCTGGAAGGCGACCATGGTCGGCTGAAGCGGATCCTCGGGCCGAAAGGCGCGTTTAAGAACCGGACATCTGCATATCGGACGTTGAAAGGAATGGAAGCGATGCACTCATTGCGGAAAGGGCAAGGCACGATGTTCGCCAACAGGCAACCGAACCCGGACGCGGTGATCGTCAACCAGGTCTTCGAGACGGCCTAACAACGCCCACACGCAGCGGCCATCAGGGAATGAGAAACTGAGTCTTCACTGCTCTCCACCCAACTTTACAACAGCACCACGATTTGTATACCTATAGCACCTTCAATGCCCGATACACGGTAGGTTTGGAACGGAATCTATGTGGGCACAATCAGGAACTATAAAAGATCATATTACTTGCATCCAAGCCTATACTTTCAGAGAATCTCCTTGGCTTGGCGGCAACAGGTGCTAGGTGTGTGTTAGTAAAATTGGCGCGGGTTAATGTCGCGATCGGGGGACATCGATTTATACATCCTTAATGCGGGTCGATTTACTTCGATTGCGGGACTGGCCTATGGCCAACAATATAAACGTGTTTAAAAATACGTTTACTAGAGACAACAAATCGATGGAATCATGTCCTAGACCCAAAAATCCTGATAGGCCTAGGACAAACGCTAGACAGGTACTTAAAGAGGCTGCAATAAAAACCCATTTAGCAGTAGTTTTTCTGTACCTGTATAGCGCACACCAAACAATTAGGGTGATTCCAATTAAAACAAGAACTTGGCTATTTTCCATGTCTACTCACGGTGAAAAGCGAAACTGTATTTCTTGATTCTAGCATCGAGTGGCATACGGGAATACGATGTTCGGGGAGTACTTTCCTCCAAGGGCTCGGATGGTAAGGCATCGACCAGTATTAGTGGCGAGACCTGCTACTGCGGCAGCGCCTGCGCACGCACCTTTCGCTAGCCAAGAGCCTAGGCCAACTCCTGCTATTTTACCGGCGCAGTAAGCAGTTCCTATGGCGATCCCGCTCGTCTCGTCTTTGGAAAAGACTAGCTCTTGTCCGATTTTCTTTCCCCAGCCATGAACGTCACGGATATAGGGATCTGAAATAACCGGCTTGCCGGCAGGGCTCGACGAGATGTGCTGGATTATTTTATCTCCATCAACTGAAAAATGAGTATTTACCTCGTTTCCATCTACGTCTTTGGCCCAGGCAGGTTCAATGTATGCGCTAGGTTCCTCACCTTCTGCTGGACGTACTAGAATGTGTCCGCTTGGAAGCTTTTCAAGAAAGGAATCTGAGAGCTCAAAAGAAAGTTCCAAAGGGGCCTCTCCATCACTAATGCTAACTAGCTGGTTGCCATCTTCGCGCTCTATTAACTTTGTCTTTGTTCCTGCGTTCTTCGATGGCGCCGGAGTGGTTATGCTGTCCTGCTGTGGAAGCAAGGATCCTTCGTTTATTTTTAAGCTTCCACAGCAGGACAGCATCACTTCCAAACCGGCTTAAGTGACAAAATGCCATCGCTAAAGTCCCAATTTGAGTCCCAGGACGTGCGCCTTAAGAGAAATAACTAAAGCCCCTACCAGCGTTTCCACTGGTAGGGGCTTGGAAGTTGGTAGCGGGGGCAGGATTCGAACCTACGACCTCTGGGTTATGAGCCCAGCGAGCTACCGAGCTGCTCCACCCCGCGTCGAGACGACTTCCATCATCTGCGCTTGAACAGTACGTTAACACTAAGTGTATTCGCTCTGTCCTGGCGACTCATGTAACTATACATAGGGAAAGGCACCTACCCAAATCCGCTGGGCAGGTGCCTTAATCTCCGCTTTTAAAGACTGAAAGAACTACTTTTCCGTCTTCTGATACGACTCAACTGCCTTATCGAGTTCATCCAGGGCGCGGCCATATTCCTCGAAGGAACCATCGCGAGCATCCTCTAGGCCCTTCAAAGCCTTATTGATGTCATCGATGGCGCCAGCCTGGTCGGAAGAGGAAGGAGCGGAGGCTGGGGCCGACTGCTTGTCTTCCTTGGCATCCTTCTTATTCTTGTCGTCCTTGGTGTCGGTCTTTTCGCCGGAATCGCCGTCGACTTCCTCAATGTTCTGAGCGGCCTTGGCGTCAATTCCAACTTGTTCAAGGGCATCACCGATAGTTGGGGCGTAGCCTACGCGGCCCTTATAGGACACGAGTACGCGCAGCAGCTTCGGGAAGGCAGAGGCCTGGTCCTTGCGCTGCGAGTAAATCGGCTCGAGGTACAGGATTTCGCCACCACCTACTGGCAGGGCCAGCAGGTTACCGTTGTGCAAGTCATTAGTGCCTTCCCACAGGGTGCGGTCGCGGGCGACCTGGTCAGAAGACATCATCGCATCCTGCGCCTGCTTCGGGCCCTGAGTCTGCGTATTGGTCGGCAGCACCCGCACGGTGATATCGCCATAAGTTTCCGGATCGGAGGAGACAGCCATGTGTGCAGAAAGGAACTCGCGGTTCAAGCCGCGATAAGAGGTAGTCAGCTGGAAGCTTGGCTTGCCGGTCTCTGGATCTGCAGCCATCACGTAATAAGGCGGCTGGTTGAGCTGGCGAGATTCCTCCGCAGTGGGGTCATTCGGCACGGACCAGAAGGCATCGTTATTGAAGAATACATTCGGGTCATCCACGTGGTAGCGCGCCAGCAGGTCACGCTGCACCTTGAACATATCCTCCGGGTAGCGGAAGTGCTGACGTAGCTCATCGGAGATTTCCGCCTCTGGCTTGACGACGTCCGGGAAGACCCCCTCCCAAGCCTTGAGCACTGGATCATTCTTATCGAACTCGTAGAGATCCACGCTGCCGTCATAGGCATCGACGGTGGCCTTTACCGAGTTACGGATATAGCCCACTTTGTCATTGACAAGGCGTTGGGTGGTGCCATCAGGATTGAGGGTGTCCTGGGTGGCGTCGGAAAGCGAGGCACGCTGGGAGTAAGGCAAGGATTCCAAAGTGGTATAGCCATCGACGATCCACTTCAGACGGCCATCCACCACGGCCGGGTAGGTAGCAGAATCGGTGGTCAGCCACGGAGCAACCTTTTCCACACGCTCGCGCGGGTCGCGGTCGTAGAGGAGCTTTGACTCACTGCCAACGCGATCAGAAAGCAGGAAGTTAAGCTCGCGGTACTTGGCGGCGTACATAGTGCGGTCAAAGATATTGCCAATGCCGACGCCACCCTTGCCGTCATAGGTATAGGTGGAGCTATCGGTGTCATATTCCACCGGGTTATCGCCAGTCTTGCCGGTAATGGCGTAATCCATGCCATCGGCAGCGCCAGCAATAACCGGGCCATAGTAGATGCGCGGCTGATCTACCTTGATGCCAAGGGACTTCTCGGCGTCCTGGGTTTCGCCCTCGCCTTCGGCCTCACCGGCCTGGGTCTGCAGATCAGACACAGTGAAGATGGGGAAACCACCGCGGGCAGAGCCAGCGTCGCGGGCTACCTCATCGACCTTATTGGCCTGCGCTGCCACAAAGCCATTGCCGTGGGTGTAGACGGTGTGGCGGTTAATCCAGTCGGACTGGTTCTCCCGCAACTCATTTGGATCCAGCTCGCGCGCAGCAACGACGAAGTCACGCTTCTTACCATCGATCTCATAGCGGTCCATCGATAGCGTCTCTGGGAAGCCGTAGAAATTCTTCAGCTGCTGCATCTGGGTGAAAGTAGGAGAAAGAATCTCCGGATCCAGCAGGCGGAGGTTATTGATGGTGGCGTTATCAGAAGCCACCTTGTCATCAGATACCTCGTCCCCACCCCAGTTGTCTTCGTAGGTGACATGGTCATCGGTAAGCCCATAGGCATAGCGCGTGGCCTCAATATTGCGGGCAATGGATTCTTCTTCCTTTGCCTGACGGTTAGGCTGCACGGAAAAGCGTTCCATCAGCAGCGGCCATGCCTGGCCGATAACCAGCGAGGACAGCAGCATCAGTACCACGGCCAGGCCGGGGATACGCAGGTCCTTGATGACGATGGCCATAAACAAGGCCACGGCTACAAAGACGCCGATGATCATCAAGATGATTTTCGCCGGCAGGTAGGCATGAATATCGGTATAGGAACCACCCGTAAAGAGATCGTGCTGGGTATATAGGAGCTCGTAGCGCTCCAACCAGTAGCCGATGACCTGAACAACCATCCACAGGCCGGCAGTAATCGCCAGCTGCAGGCGAGCCGAGTGGGAAATGGAGCCGCGAACTCCTGCGGCCTTATTGCCAATGCGGATGCCACCCAGCACATAGTGACCGAAAAGCGCGATGAGAAACGCCAAGATCAACAGGATAGATAGGGCGCTGACCACCATCTTCAATACCGGCAACGTGAAGGCATAGAAGCCTAGGTCGTGGTGGAACTGGGCGTCCTGTTGGCCGAATTCCTGGCCGTTTAAAAATAGCAGGACCGTGCGCCAATTAGCCTGGCCGATGAAACCGGCAATGATGCCCACGATGGCGGGGATGACCTTGAAGAAGACGCCCATAGACTTTTCAATGGACTTGCGGTACTGATACACCGGCGAGTTCAAGTCCCCAAGGTCGAGCGAATCCGGACGCCCGCGCCAGGCAAAGAAGCCCGCGGCCCACACCACGGCAGCGGCGATGAGACCGAAGATGATAAAGAGTACTATCCGCGCAATAATCGCGGTGGTGAAAACGTTCCGGTATTCAATCGCACCAAACCACCTCCAATCCGTGTACAGGCCCACAAACATGGGACCGATGAACAAGAGGACGGCAATGACGGCCGCAATGATTGTCGCGACCCGCGGGGGCCGCTTCAACGGGGCGGCTGGTGTGGATGACCCTAAGGACAACGCCAGCTCCAATCAAATAGTGCGAATTTAAAACCTGTAGACTTCTTCCAGCTTAAGGAAGCAATACACAGATAACGAATAAGGATGTTTATGAGTTCCCCCGAATTAACACAGCCAGCTTTAAACCGCGCGATGACCGAAGCCGTGGAATTCGTCCACGCCGAGGGTTGGGACGCCCGCCCCACTATCTTCGCGCTCGTTCCTACCCACTTGGTAGCAGACCAGCTTGCCGCCCTCGATGAGGAAGATGCGGCGCCGCTTACCCTTATCGTGCAGGATAATGTGCCTGAAAACATCGAGCCCGGTTCTGAGCAGTTGGCCGATTATGTCTCCCGCCTGGCCTGGCCGCGGGAGGTGGCCGGCGTCATCCTGGCCCAAGAGATTAGGTTCCGCGATACCTCCAGCGAGGACCCCTCTCCTCGCCCGGCGCGCCTGTTTTCAGGTGCGCTGCGTGAGGAAGGGATTGAAACCACATTGCTGCAGCTGCGCCCCACCGAGGAGGAGTTGGAAGTGGCCGGGCCATTCGCGGAGGATGACATCCAGCTGCGCGGCGGCCCCCAGGTCGCACCCGGGATTATCGCGGCCCTGCGCTATGGGCTGAGCCAGGACCCGGATGAACTAGATTAGACTGGAAAGACAATTCTCGCCTGCGACTAAGGAGCATTTTCCTACCGTGCGACGCATTACTCTCACTCGCCTGACCTCCACCCGCGCCACCGCAGCAGCGCTTCTGCTGGGTGTAGGCGTGAGCACTGCCGCTTGTTCCTCGGACGATGCCGCGCCTGCCGACGCCCCCGTGGAGACCACCACCGCAGGTGCCGAGTCCACCGCCCCTGCGGCGGATACCGCTGAGGAAACCAGCACCGCCTCTAGCTCCTCTTCCACCGTTGAGTCCAGCGCGGAATCGAGCGCGGCGGAAAGCTCGGAGGCGTCTGAGGGGGCGTCGGCAAGCAAGGAGCCCGACAACGAAAAATTGGAAAAGTCTGTAGCCAAGGCCTATGACATCTTTGCTCCGGTAGCGCCCAAGGAGCTCTTCGCGCACTTCGACCGCTGCGATTCCACGGGCGGGGACGATTCCTATAATTGCTCTGGGCCGGAGGTAGGCCAGTTCCAGTTCTTCCGCTCGCACTCCAAGGCCAAGCAAACCACGCAGGTGCTCACCGAGCTGCGCAGCTCGCAGGTCATTGAGGATGACGGCGACCGCGTCGTAGGCTGGTCCACCTTGGGAACCACCGCGGTCATCACCGTGGTGGACAATAAAGAAGGCATGGTTATGCAGCAGATGATCTCCTCCGACCAGGAAGACCCGGAAGAGAAGATCAAGGAGCTGGGCCTAGCTAAGTAAGCCGGCTAATGGCAGGTTTTAATCTCCTTGCCGTCCGCGAAGTCCTTCATCGTGGACACTGCCTCATCCAAGGTGGAAACTTCCGCGATGGGCATATCGCCGTGGTCGCTCGCGGCGGCCTCGGAGCAATTGTCCTTCGGCGCGAGGAAGAGCTCCGCGCCCGCCTCGTGTGCCGCGGCGATTTTATGTTGGATGCCGCCAATGGGGCCCACTTTGCCATCTTCCTGAATTGTGCCCGTACCGGCCACGAACTTGCCGCCGGTGAGATCTTCCTCGTTGAGCTTATCGATGACCGCCAGGGTGAACATCATGCCGGCGGAGGGGCCGCCAATATCCTGCAGGTTGTATTTGACCTTTATATCGTCTTGCGGAACCGAGAGCATGGCGATGCCCAGCATTGCCTGCCCCTTTTGGTGGGGGTTCTCCCCTAGCTCGATTTCTTCTTCTTGCTCCTTGCCGCCCCGCTGGACGGTCAGCGTGACCTTATCGCCAGGGCTTTTCTGCTTGATGACGTCTTGGACCTCGCCCGGCTCCGAGACCTCCTTGCCGTCTACTGCGGTAATGACATCGTCCTTCTTCAGCGTGCCCTGCGCCGCGCCCTCATCCAAAACTTCCGCGATGGTGATCTTTACCGGCAGGTGCAGGTAATCCATGGCCGCCACGGTGGCTGCAGACTCGGACTGGGTAAAGGCCTGCTTATTGGACTCTTCTACCTCTTTATCGCTCATATTCTGCGGAATGACGGTATCGATGGGCACGATGGTGTCATCGGTCATCATCCAGCGGCCCAGCGCCTGTGCGAGGGTCATATTGGTGCGCACGGAGACCGTGGTCATGTTGAGGTGGCCGTCGGTGTCATAGGTTTTCGGCGCCTGAACATCAACGACCTGGGTGCCGTCGACCTCCCCCAACGTGTCCACCGTGGGACCTGGGCCCTCGGCGGCATAAGGCACGGTCAAAGACACATCGGTGCCGGGGATATGGTCAAGCGATACCAACGCACCGGTGAGGACGACGGGGATGGCACCCCAGGCGATGGTGCGGACGCGACGGCTAGCAGGAGAATTCACGGATCAATACCCTACAACCTTTGCCGTAGTGTTCGCTGTCAGCGTAGCGGGGATCATGGAAAGTAGCCGGATGGTGCCGGTAGATTAGGACGCATGAGCAACGGATTCGGTTTTTCTTTCCCCAATAACGATGACGACGATAATGACGGACGTCGTGACCAGAACCCGTTCGGCGCATTCGGCGGCGCTAATGGTGGCGGCCTGGGTGACATGCTGAACCAGTTCGGTCAGATGCTGTCCGGCATGGGCTCTTCCATGAACTCGCCGGAAAACTCCGGCCCCGTTAATTACGACATGGCTAAGCGCATCGCCCTGCAGCAGATCTCGCAGTCCAAGGCGGTAAGCGCGGACGATACCAAGGCCGTAGAGGAATCCGTCCGCTTGGCGGAGCTCTGGCTTGACGACGCCACTTATTTACCCACCGCCTCCGGCACGGCCAAGGCTTGGGATTCCAAGCAGTGGTTGGAAGAGACCATGCCGGCGTGGCAGCGCATGGTCACCCCGGTGGCAGAGCACATGAATGATGCTCAGCTGGACTCCATGCCGGAAGAGGCCCGCGAGATGATGGGCCCCATGACCAAGATGATGAACCAAATGTCTGGCATGAACTTTGGCATGCAGCTCGGCCACGCTTTGGGCGATTTGGCCTCCCAGGCGCTGACCGGTTCCGATTTCGGCCTGCCCATCGCCCCAGCCAATACCGTGGCACTGTTGCCACAGACCATCCAAAAGGTCGCCCGCGAGCTTAATGTTCCTGGCCAGGAGGTGCTGGTTTATATTGCCGCCCGCGAGGCTGCCCGCCAGCGCCTGTTCAAGCACGTGCCGTGGTTGGTAGAGCGCATCGTCTCCTCCGTAGAGGAATATGCCATTGGCCTGGTCATTGATACCTCCCACCTAGAGGAAGTCACCCGCGAGCTCAACCTCGAGTCCGGCGATCCGCAGGCAATCCAGGACGCGATGAGCAAGTTGCAGGGCATGGACCTCTCCCCGCGCATTACGTCCAAGAACACTGCGGCCGCATCCCGCCTCGAGACCCTGTTGGCACTGGTGGAAGGCTGGGCCGAGCACGTCGTTACTGAGGCACTGGGCGAGCGCATCCCGTCGACCTCGAAGCTGACCCAGGCATGGGCGCACCGCCGCAGCACCGGCGGTTCCGCCGAGAAGGCCTTTAGCAAGGTGGTCGGCATCGAACTCAATGCCCCTAAGGTTTCTGAGGCCGCTGAGCTATGGCGCCGCGCCACCGTCGCCGTAGGCGCGGAAAAGCGCGATAAGGCCTGGGATCACCCAGACTTCCTGCCCACTGCGGAGCACCTCGATAATCCGGCCGCCTTTATCGATTCCCTGCTGGACGAAGGCCCGGATGAAGGCTTTGAAGAAGAGTTTGCCAAGCTGGAGGAAATGCTGAAGAACGGCGAGGATTCCTCTGCGGCGCAGGGCGACGAGTCCAAGGAGTCCGAGAAGCCGGAAGACCAAGACGACAAGAAGGACAAGGGCAACGAGGACGAGGAGAACTAGCAGCCCCAGCGCTGATAGGCCTCAAGATAGCCCTTCGCCCGCTCAGCGTGGGGCGCCCTGTCCGCCCACTGCCAAAAATCCCGCCCATGGCGCGGGATGAAGGTGTGGGTGAGCTCGTGAATGATCACTGAATCCAGCACATAGTCCGGCACCTGTTGTAGCCGGTCGCTCAGCCGAATATCCGCGGTGGAGGTAGTACAGCTACCCCACCGCGTATTTTGATTGCTCACCCACCGAATAGAGCCAATAGTCGCGCGGCCATCTAAATACGCCGCGTTGAGCCGCCGCGCACGTTCCTCAAGCTGGGAGTCCGTGCGGCGGCCACTGCCCCGTTTCTTTTCCACCCGCGCCAACATGTCCGCGACTGCTTCGCGCTCATCGCGCGCGGACATCCACGCGGGAATGCGCACCTCGAGCACCCCGGATACCATGCGCGCCTGCACAGTTTTCTTCCGCTTGGCAGAGCGAATGACTTTGACCTCTGGGGGCTGCGGTGCGGTAGGCTGCATGCTCGACATGACAGGTGATTGTACCTGTGGTGCAATGGAGACCACATACTTCGGGGGAAGGGGTTAAAGGCGTGGGGATTTCTGCCACCCAGGTGGTCTTAGCACCCGGCAGCGCAGTGTTTTGCCGCGAGGAAACGGTGATCCAATTTGGCATGGATGCCACCCGCGTTGGGGTTGCGGAAACTGGTAGCGCGCTCGCCGTCGCGACGGCTTTCAACACCGCTCGCGAGCCAGTGTCCCCGGAGGACCTGTCCCACCGGCTGCGTGCCGCAGGGCTTGAGGAGGCGGCGGCGCTGAGCCTCATTGAAGACGCACTGGACTATGGCATCCTCTGGCCGCACAGGGAGTCCGCCGAAAAGACAGACACCATTGTCCTCATGGGCGAATCCACCCTGGCATACAACCTTCGCGCGCGCCTTGAGGTGGATGGTTTCCAGGTGCGCATCCCGCTGGAGGAAGACAATGCCTTTTCCTATATCCACGACCTCGACGGCATGTATCCGGTCCTCGCCGTGGACCAGCTGCACTGCCCGCTGGATTGCGCGAATGCACTCGCGGGCACAGGAACCACGTGGATTCCGGTATCTTTGCTAGACAATCGTGGCGTCATCGGACCGGTACGTATCCGCGGCCAAGGCCCATGCCCATTGTGCGCGCACTTGGCGCGCGTGGACATGGACCCACTCTGGAATATCATCAGCACCCAGCTCACCCGCGTGCGCCGCACGCCAGAAGCCGTGGTGCTCGATGCGGTTGCGACGCATACGCAGGTGATCATCCGGCGGCTGATGGGGCGGCCGCTGCCGCCAGGCGCGCCAACCGCCAAGCCGCGCCCCGGACAGCAATGGGAGGTCGATGTCTACGGACACCACCAGCAGCGCACCGTCATAGCGCATCCACGCTGCCCGGTGTGCTTCGGCGGCAAGACCAACCTGGCTAGCTACGAACCGAACGAATAACCTCTAGTACCTGGGCACCGTAGCGCTCCAGCTTGCTAGGTTCTACGCCGGAGATGGACAGCATCTCTGCCTCATCGGAGGGCAATTCCTCCGAAATCGCCTGCAGGGTGGCATCGGAAAAGATGACATAGGCCGGAACCTTTTCCTCACGCGCTACCTGGGAGCGCCACGAGCGCAACGCGGCAAAGACCTCTTCATCGCCGCCGCCCTCGCAATCTTCATGGCGGCCAATGACCTTTTCCGCCGGTGTTCCCAGCGGACCAGAGCACACACGGCACCGCTTCGGGCGGCGCGCGCGGGAGCTTCCCCCGGAGGCGTCTTCGGCCGCCGGGACGATGCCATCGAGGAAGCGGGTGCGCTCGCGCGAGGCACGCGAGCCGGTAGTCTTCGCCAACGCCCACGACAGCGCGAGGTGCTCACGAGCGCGGGTAATGCCGACGTAGAAAAGGCGGCGCTCCTCTTCCACCTGTTCATCGCCAGCCTTGATGGCGTGGTTGATGGGCATGAGCTTTTCCGTTAGCCCCACGAGGAATACCGCATCCCATTCCAAGCCCTTGGCGGCGTGCACGGTAGCCAGCGTCACGCCTTCCATGGCCGGGGCCTGCTTATCGGTAGAGCGCCGGCGCAACTCCCCCAACACCCCGTTGAGATCGATGCCAGGAGTTGATTCCACAATCTTTTCAATGAGCCCTACCAGTGCATTAAGGGACTGCCAGCGCTCGCGGGCCTGGGCGCCCTGCGGCTCGTTGGAACTCAAGCCCAGCTCGACAAACGCAGCCCGGGCAATCGCCACCGGATCATCTGGCAGGTCCTCGCGGCGGGTCGCAGCGATAAGCACGCGGATAGCCTCCAGGATTTCCGGGCGGCGGAAAAAGCCCTCGCCACCGCGGACTTGGTAGACCACTCCGGCGTCGGCAAGCGCTTGCTCAAACTGCTCCGACTGGGCATTGATGCGGTAAAGGATGGCAATCTCGGAGGCCGGCACTCCCTGATCCAGCAGGGTAAGGACCTGGCCGGCCACCTCCTGGGCCTCGATCTCTTCGGACTCATAGGCCTTGAAGGTGGGCTCGGGGCCGGGCTCGCGCATGCCCTGCAGCTCCAAGCGCGTGCCCGCCGCGCGGCCGGTGGCCTTGCCAATGACCCGGTTGGCCAGGTCCGTTACCTGCGGTGTGGAGCGGTAGTCGCGCTGCAGCTTCACCACGGTGCCATCCGGGTACGTGCGCGAGAAATTGAGCAGGTAGTCCGGGGAAGCGCCGTTGAAGGAATAGATGGTCTGGTTAGCATCGCCCACCACGGTCAGGTCATCGCGCTCGCCCAACCAAGCGTTGAGCACCCGCTGCTGCAGCGGGGTAACGTCCTGGTACTCATCGACGACGAAGGTCCGGTACTGCTCGCGGAAGGTCTCCGCAATCGCCGGCACATTCTCGATGGCACCTGCAATGTGCATGAGCAGGTCATCAAAATCCAGATGCATCATCTCCGGCGTGGCCTTGGACTGCTCGTAGCGGCGGAAGGCCTCTGCCACCTTGGCCGGATCGGCCGGCGCACTGCGGTCCGTATTGGCGATCACGGACTCATAATCCTCGGCGCTGACCAGCGCGGACTTAGCCCACTCGATTTCCGCCAAGACGTCTCGAATCATGTCCTTGGAATTATCCAGCCCCACCGAGCGCACCGCGCGGGCAACCAGCGGGAATTTATTATCCAACAGCTGCCACGGAAGATCGCCTGCTACCTGCGGCCAGAAATACTTCAACTGGCGGCGCGCCGCCGCGTGGAAGGTCTGCGCCTGCACGCCGGCCACGCCCATGGTGCGCAGGCGATCGCGCATTTCTCCGGCCGCTCGCGCCGTGAAGGTCACCGCAAGCACACGCTGCGGGCTCACAAAACCCTGGTCCACCAAGTTGGCAATGCGATAGGTAATAGTGCGGGTCTTGCCCGTACCCGCGCCAGCCAAGATGCACACGGGCCCGCGCGGCGCCGTGGCCGCGCGCAGCTGATCTTCATCCAGCAGGGACAAATCCGGCTTAGTCACCGTGATACCACTCCATAATCATCGTGTGTGCAATTGAACCCGGACGAGGAAGCGTCAGCTCAGGCAGCTCGGCGCGCTCCACCCACCGGATTTCTTCCAATTCCCCATCAGTATGGCAGGTGGGGTGGACATCAGCCGTGTGCGCACAAAAGCCCAGCATAAGAGAACCACTCGGCGGCCACGCCTGCGAGCCCCAATAGCGGATATCCTCCACCCTACGCCCGGTTTCTTCCAGGGCCTCGCGTGCAAAAGCAGCCTCTGCGGTCTCGCCCGGCTCAACGTAGCCGGCGATCAGAGAAAAGAAGCTAGTGCGGCGGCGATTGCGCGCCAGCAAAATCCGGTCGGTGCCGCTGAGGCGAATGAGCCCGATGACGGCAGGATCTAGGCGTGGGAAGACCATCCGGCGCTCGTCCAAGGGATCGCGCCCAACGATTCCCGGTGCTGGGTAGTCCAGCTTGTGACCGGTGCGCGGATCAAAGCGCTGCTCGCGCCGATTGCGGATCAGCGCAATGGCTTGCAAAATCACCGGCTGGTCCGCAAAGAACGTCGCGCTTTCTAGCCGGCCCAGCTCGCTAGCACCGTCTTCCGGATACGCGCACGCCTGCAGGGTACCTAGGTCCACTACTGCGTGCTTGCCGACGCCCCCGGGAACCTTCTCCACCAGCACCGGCTCCCCCGCTGCCGTAACCGGGACGAGGCCGCCAGGGGTTACTGGGAGGAACATTTAATCCTCGTCATCATCGTCCATGACCTCGATGGGCTGTTCCATCTCATGCTTGATGTAGAGCAGGCGGTCGCCCGGCTTCAGCGCGGAGGCATCCGCGGTATCCACGCGGTGCAGCTCGTTATTGCGCAAAACAGCCAACACGATATCTGCCAGGTGGCGTGGGTTGGAGCCCACCTCGAATTCGCGCACGGCGCGCTCGGCTACGGAGAAACCCTCGTTGGGTGAAAGCAGGTCTTCCATCATCTCCACCACCGTCGGGGTGACGGTAGCCAGGCCCAGTAGTCGGCCGGCCGTCTCCGCAGAGGTGACCACGGAATCTGCACCGGATTGGAGCAACAGGTGACGGTTTTCGGACTCGCGCACCGACGCCACGATCTTGGCTTTGGGCGCAAGCTCTCGCACGGAGAGGCAGCACAGCACCGCGGTATCGTCCGTGGATGGGGTAACGACGATGGAGCTGGCGTGCTCTACCCCGGCGATCTTTAGCACGTCCTGCTTGGTGCCGGAACCAAAGATGGTGACCAGCCCATGGTGCTCGGCGTGAGCGAGGGACGCACGGTTGGTATCGATGACCACGATCTGGGAGGACGGAACATCATCGGCCAGCAGCGCGGCCACGGCTCCGGCGCCCTTGGTGCCATAACCGATAACGACGGTGTGGTTACGCAATTGCTTTCTCCAGTTCTGGATTTGGAAAGTACGGCGGGCTTTATCCGTCAACACGGACAAGGTCGCGCCAACCAATAAAACAAGGAAGATCAGGCGGGCAGGGGTAATAAGCGTTAAGTTAATTAACCTGGCCTGCGGGGACACGGGCACGATATCGCCGTAACCCACGGTGGTCAGGGACACCGCCGCATAGTAGGCGGAGTCCAATAACGACATGTCCTCGCTATACCCACCGCCGTCCACATAGACCACTGCGGTCACGAAGACAACGATGCCAAAAGCCCACAGCACACGCTTGCCCAACTGACGCCACGGGCTGGAATTTTCATCCCTCGGCACCGTAATGACATCAATGAGCGCGTGGTCCGGCTGCGAGGACAGCTCGACCTGCGGCAAGAAGCGACTTCTAAAGCGTGACTTCATTGCCTGCGCACGTTTTTTGGCCACTAGCCCAGCCTTCTTTTCTGGTCTCGAATGATTGCTCAAGAGATTGCGCGTTTACGCAACCGCCCACATACCTTAGCCCTTGTGGTACTCAACTGACGATTCAAGGAGTTTCTTCAGCTCTTCCCCACGCGGCAGGCGGGCAGGCTCGAAGGTATAGCCATCGTGCACATAATAAAATGCGGCACGAATCTTTTCCCCGCCGTGGATGCGGCGCCAGGCCTCTGCATACACCGCTAGCTGTATCTTGGCAGCATCCATGGCTTCTCCCTGGGGTGGGCGGCCGGTCTTCCAGTCCACCACCATCCAGGTGCCATCCTCCAAGCGGAATACCGCGTCCATGCGCCCGCGCACCACGGCCTCACCGATGGTGATTTCAAAGGGCGCCTCCACGTGCTCCGGTTGGCGCTCGGCCCACTCGGAGTTCAGGAAGGCCTCCTTGAGCTCTTCCAAATCGAAGTCCTCCGGCTCATCAATACCTGGAAGTTCTTCCTCTCCCAATAGTGCCGGGCTGCCGAAGCGGTCCTCCAACCACGCGTGGAAGGCGGTACCGCGCTTGGCATAGGAATTCGGCTTAAACGGCACGGGGCGGCGTTGCCTGCGGGCAAACTGAAGCGGGTCTGCCCGCAGCGCAACCATGTCAGAGGCGGTCAGCTCGCTGGGTAGCTCAACGTCTACCACCGGCTGTTGCAGCGCCTTGTACTCCTCAATGAGCGCGCCAGCTTCCTGCTCCCACAGCTCAAAGGTTTCACCGCGGCTCAAATCTGGGAGCTCCTCCATAGCTTCAAGTACCAGGTCCGCACCGGCGACTGCCTCTGGGCTGGCCTGCAGCGCTGGGAATTGGGCGCTCTCCCCAAAATCATCCTCGGAAGGCTCGTCGGGGACGGACCACTCCACCACGTACTGCGGGAATTGCTCTTTCAGGCGCTCTAGATATTCATAGGGAGCCTTCTTGTTCTTTCCATTGAGGTTATTGGTGCCCGAACCGGTAATGGTCAGGGTGGATTCGGTACGCGTCAGCGCCACATAAAAAAGGCGCGCCGATTCTTCCGCCTTGATGGCGCTATCTGCGTTCTTAAACTCCTCGCAGGCGTTCTGGAAATGCGAGCGCTTTTGGGCATCCTCCGGGACCTCAATATAGTCATCGTCTCCCGGGACCTTATCGATCCTGGTCAGGAAGGTCTCTGCTTTCGCACTATAGCTAGACGAATCCGCATGCACCACGCAGACGTGTTCCCATTCCAAGCCCTTGGCCTTGTGCGCGGTCATAATCTGCACGCGGTCAGTGGCCGCGGGAACCTCGCCAAGGTCTAGGCCATCTTCCTTTTCGAGCGCTAACGCAAAGTAGTCCAAAAGCGCATACAAAGAATCACCGTGGAAGCCCGCGACGATATCGGCAAATTTATCCAGATGTGTCGCACCCCCTGCGCTTCCACGCGCAAGGACTTCGGTGCGGATATTAAACAATGCTTCAATATCGGCGAAGATATCCACCAGCGGTTTGGACAGAGAATAGGTGCGCAGGTGTCGCAGTTTGGCAGAAACCTCTTCCATTCGGGCGAGGCCTTGCGGGGTATAGCGGTCTCTCTCACCTAAATCTGCCAGGGCGTCGGCAAGGCCGACGCGCTGATCCGGCTCCTCAGCGGTGACGTCTTCCAACTGCGCACGCAGGTAGTCTTCCGGATCCATTCCCGGTTCCCAGCGCAAGCGCTCCTCCCTCGCGCCAGCCAGGTTTCGTTGGCGGGAAGCAAGTGCTTGAATATCGCTAATTCCCAGGCCACAAATGGGGCCCGCGAGCAGGCGCACGGCCGCAGGCAAATCTTCTGGGCGCACGAGCATGGTGGCAATGGCTACAAGGTCCTGGATTTCTGGCTGCCACAGCAGGCCACCGAGACCAATGATTTCATTGGGTACGCCCGCTTTGTCCAGGGCCGCAGCGATGGGTGCGGAGTGCCTATTTTTACGCACCAAAACCGCCGCACTGAAGGTATCTCCCTCGCGCTTTTCCCACTGCTCCTTCAGGTACTCGGCGACGAACTCGCGCTCGCGAACCTCGCTTTCGAAGTACGCCAACTGGATTTCGCCTTCGCCCTTATGCGGGGCGGCAGAAAGCTCGTCCACGGGGCGCTCTACGCCTTCAAATACCCCCTCCGCGACTGAGTTAGCCAAGTCCAGCGCACCAGAGGGGTTGCGCCAAGAGGTGGTCAACTGGTCCTTCGGGGCGGGTGTGCCCGGCGCGACTGGGAAGTCTTCCACGAAGGCAGTGAGGTTTTCAGAGGTCGCACCGCGCCACCCGTAGATGGCCTGCATTGGATCGCCCACGGCCGTCACAGAAAGATCCTTTTGTTCCCCTCCGAACAGACTTCGTAGAAGCACGCGCTGGGCATAGGAGGTGTCTTGGTACTCGTCTAGCATGACGACCTTATAGCGCTGGGATTGTTGCTTTCCCACCACAGGATGGTCGCGCGCGACGCGGGCGGCGACGGCCATCTGCTCGCCAAAGGTGATGACTTGTCGCTCGGATTGTTCCTTTTTCAGGGCCTCCAGCAGCGGCACGTACTGCACGCGGCGTTCCTGTGTGTGGATATAGTCCAGCAGCGTCTTTGAGTATTCGGGGCCATTCTTTTGGGATTTATCGAGGTTATCGATGTCCGCCCGAAAATCTCGGGCATGCTGGGCGATGTGACTTGTGTCCTTGAGCCCATTATCGATATCTTGGCTGAATTTCAGCAGGGTCTCGGTAATCGTGGCTAGGGCGCGATCGTCTTCCAGCTGGCCGGTGTAATTGCGCACCACATCGTAGGCCAGGGAATAGCGCTCGGCCTCGGTGATGATGCGTGCGGTGGGCTCTACTGGAACCAACAGCCCGTATTCGCGAACGAGTTCTCCCGCATAGGAGTCATAGGTAGCCACCTTCGGCGCAATGTTTTCTAGCGCCTCTGCCACCTCACCGCCTGGTGGGATGAGGCCGGAATCGCGCAATTTAATCAGCTGCCGGCGGATACGTTGCTCCAGCTGTTGCGCGGCCTTACGGGTGAAGGTCAGGCCGAGAACCTGCTCCGGGCGCACATAGCCATTGGCCACCAGGTACACCACGCGCGAGGCCATGGTTTCTGTCTTGCCGGCACCAGCGCCGGCAACCACGAGTTTGGGGCTAAATGGGCCTTCGATGACATGGGCTTGTTCCTCGGTAGGCGGAAAGTCCTTGCCCAAGGCTGCAGCGATCTGCTGTGGGGAAAAATTGCTCTTAGGCATCGGTGGTCATCCTTCCTTCTTCCTGCACGGGGCAGATGGAGCGAATTGGGCATTTATCGCAGTCTTTATTGGTCCGCGCAGTGATGCGCGGGCCACGCATCTCCTCCACCAGCGGGGGCAGAAGTGCGGCGAATTCTTCCAGGGCTTCAGGCGACTTATCGCTTTGCCAAAGCTCACCAATCTTTTTGGTGGTCGCACCCGGATACACCAGCACACCGCCCTGGCGCGGCATGCCTTCGCCGTCGTGAACCTGGTGGCCGTCAAATGCGCCGTGGGCAAGCGCGAGCTGATAGGTCATCAGCTGCACATGGTCCTCGCCCTCTTTCTTAGCCGGTTTGCTTCTCCCCGTCTTGAGGTCCACCACCAAGTAATTTCCCTCTTCATCGCGAAGCAGACGGTCCATGTAGCCGCCGATGCGCACCTCCTCGCTGATACGTACGCCTACGGGGATTTCCACGCCTGCAAGCTCTTGATTGACCTCGGATTGGCGCGCCCACTCGCGAGCGCGGTCCAGCAAGGTAGAAAACTCATCGAGCTTGAATCGCAATTGCCACTGCGGTACATCCTGAATGCGCTCGAAAGCCTCCATCACCAATAGCTTGGCCTTTTCCGCGTCCATGCCGCGGCCAAGGGCTTCAAAGAAGGCGTGCGCCAAAGTACCGCGGAGCAAGTGTTCCTCGGTGCTTGGGTCCTCAGCCACATTGCCGAGCACAGCCTTGAGTGGACAGTTGAGCAATGCTTCCACACGGGAAGGCGACAAGCTACCGCTGGTATGCAGCGGCACTTCAGCCGCAACGGAGCGCGCAGACCACCACTGCTCTGGGTGGGCGCCAGGGATATCGGCGGCCGCTAAGCGAGCGAGCTGGCGCGCTGCTTGTTTGCGCTCAACCTCACCGGATTCCGGATTGGTAACTACGCGGCGCAGCTGTGCGACAAAAGCCGGCACGGACAGTACCGCCACATCGAGGGGATCCACCTCAAGCCCATCGCGCACTGACACGGGTGCGGGTTCGGGCACATCGAGGCCCAGTTCGCGCGGGAGTTGGGTGCGGCGCAGCGCCCGCTTTGCTTGCCGACGCGCAGCTTGACCAGGCACGTCCACTCCCCGGCCGGCGAATTCGCTGATGAAGCGCGAAGGCTCAGAGACCGTATCGCCTTCCGGGTTTTCCACAGCGGCAATGAGCAGGCGCTGTCGGTGGCGAGTGGTAGCGACGTGGAAGAGTCGACGCTCCTCTGCCAAACGGGAGGCAACGTGGCTGACGGGGGTATCGGGATCAATACCGTGGTCGAGGAGATCGATGAGATCTTCCTGCCCAAAGATGGAGCCAGTCTCCCCTAGCGAAGGCCAGCTTCCCTCCTGTGCGCCGGCCACAATGACGGTATCCCATTCACGGCCCACGGCGCCGTGTGCAGTCAGGATCTCTACTGCCTGCGGAATAGCGGTGCGGCGGTCACGCACACCGGTGGGAAGTTCCTGTTCGGTGATATGCGTCAGGAAGGCGCGCAGCGAGGAATCAGGGCGGCGCTCGACGTAGTCGCCTGCGGCGTCAAAAAGCGCCATCATTGCATCCAAGTCGCGGTCGGCCTGCGAGCCGGTCGCACCACCGCGCAGCGCCGAAGCCTGCAGGCGGTTATCGAGCTCGGTTGCACTCCACACGGCCCAGAGGGTCTCCTCTACCGAGGCGCCAGAGGCGAGTGCGTCCCGGCCGGCGCTTAGAACCGCGCGTACACGCTCCAGAATGGAGTATTCGCGCTCAGTAAGTTGCCCATTAAAATCTGGGAGCTCGCCATAGAGAAGACCGCGAAGGCTATCGATGCCCCGGGTGGTGGAATCCCAGCGGCGCAGACCACGGATAAGGCGGCGCAGGGTGACGGGATCGGCGCCACCCACGGGGCCGGTGAGCAATTCTTCCAGCTCAGAGTTTGATAGGTCTTCCTCCAAGGCGCGCAGGGCGAGCAGCACGGCGGAGACCAAACGCTGATCAGCCAAGACGACGTCGGTAGGGCTAATGTGCACGGGCACGCCGGCGGCCAAAAGGGTGCGGCGCATCTGCCCGATATCACCGGTTGAACGAACGATGACGGCGATATCGCGCCAGGGCACGCCGTCTTCTAGGTGGCGGCGGCGCACGGTATTGGCTACGACGTCGCGCAGCCTGCCGTCCGAATCCACGATGGAGATGCACGCCGGTGAGGGTGTGCGATGGGGCTCGGTGAGCTCGATGCCGTGGTCAGCTGGGAAGTCCCGCAGGAAACGCGAGCTAGCACCACGGAAGGCAAAGACGGATTGATCGGCATCGCCGCCCACCACCACGAGATCCGCTTGTGGGGCCAATTCGCGGATGAGCTTGCCCGCAGTGGGATCGAGCAATTGCGCATCATCGACAATAATGGTGTGGAAGGGGTGCTCGCGCAGAAGCTGGGGGCGCTGGAGAACCGCGGTAACCAATTCCGCAGCGGAATAGGAATGAGCGCGGGAAAGAAGCTGCACGCGTTCGTACTCGCGCAGGAATTCACCCGCTGCAGACCACATGGGGCGGCCGTGCTCGGCACCGAGGCGTTCTAGGTCGCCCGGGCCCAGGCCGCGTTCAATAGAACGCAAAAGGAAATCGCGCAGCTGCCGGGCGAAGCCCACATATTCCAGCGCGGGGCGCATCTCCGCGGGCCACGAGCCATGTCCGTCTTCTGCTTGGCCAGTGAGCAGCTCACGGATGACGGCGTCCTGCTCGGCACCGGTAATAAGTCGCAGCTCCTCCTCGGCCGCTGTGCGCAGCAACGCGAATGCTAGGGAGTGCACGGAACGCACCATGGAGGTCTGTGCGGCGTAATCCTCGAGCCGCTCAGAGAGCTCGCGGCGCAGCCGGGCGCCGGATTCCTTCGAGGGAGCGATAACCAGGATGCCGGAGGGATCCGCGCCGGTCTGCCGGGCTTTATCCAAGGCATGAATGACGGTATCGATAAGGAAGCTGGACACACCGGTGCCGGCGGCACCGGTTACCTTCCAGGTACCGGATTCGGGCAGTTCAACAGGCCAACTGCGGGTCGTAGCGGACTGGGTACGGGGAACGAGGCGCACCTGCGGGGACGGTGGAAGGACCACTCCCGCACGCGCGGTGGAATGGGGGTCGTAACTCACCGCTCCAGTATGGCAGATGCCCGCGACACCAGATGCTGCTCCACCCGCTCAATGTGCGAACGCGTGTTTGAACGCGACGCGGAGTGCAGGTCATTGACATGACGGCGATACGACACAGCGCGCAACAGCAATTCCGGCATACCGGGTACATGACTAAAGCGCTGACAGATCCCATCATCGACTGCTTGGCCAATGAGCCCATCCACAATAACCAAAGCGGCCGTCCAGCCGGCTGGGCGCGGGGATTCGCTCGGTACAATGTCCACAATGCCCGGCGGGTTGGAGCCGTGGTAAACCGTGGTGGTGAGAAGAGCGGTGTGGGCGGGGATAAGGGGGACGTCGGCAAGCAGGGCTGGGCGATAAGCCTCGCCCGTTTCCTCCCAGGCGGCGCGCTCGGCGCGGGCGAAGGCATCGCTGCGCTGCCCGTTGGGAAGGGGTACTTCGGCTATAGCCGCATCCAAGCGCAACGCCATCTGTGCGGTTTCATCAATTCGCCCGCGTACTTGGCCAGGAATAAACTGGGTAGCCTTCCACCCTGCGGCCGTGTGCCGACCATCGCTCGACAGTACCGGCCGGGAAACGCGGGCCCCCTGCACGCTGAGGCGCTCGCGCACCTTAGCGGACCAGGCGGCAAACGGACCGGCCTGGGAATAGACCACGTCGCCCACCTTGATGCCGTTATCCCACACCGGGCCCAATTGATCGCCCTGCGCGCGGCGGGTACCAGTGGCACCGGTTTCCGCGTGGAAGGCGCTTAACACATGCTCTGGGGGAAGCGGCATCCTTAACTCCTATTCGGGTTGGTGGGGATCCTTATTATCCGGATTCGGATAAGGCCACGGGTTTGGTGAGCAGGTCACGTCCTCATCAGGATAGACCTCGCTGGGATTGCGATCGTGCAATTTCTTGTTGTTAAGGTCCAAGGTCTGCTGCATCATGACCGGCGCCAGCTTGCCTTGGCCGCCACACGGCTGGTGGGCCGCATAGCCAATGGCATGACCCAACTCATGGTTGATGACGTACTGGCGATAATTGCCCAAATCGCCTTCAAAAGGCGTGGCGCCGCGTACCCAGCGGGCCTCGTTGATAATGGTGGTGGACTCGCCCGTAATGGTGGTGTGGCAGGAGGTTTCCGTTTCAATCTTCTCGCCACAGCGCTCTGCGGCGGTGCCGAGCGAAGTCAGCTGGATGCGGGTATCCGGTTCCGCATCAGTGGCCACGTGCTCGAACTCGAAGTCCTTATGCGCGGTCCAGCCGCGCGGGTCAGACAAGGTGGCCTCCACCATGGCGGCAAAAGACTCATCGCCCCCATACGGTGCGGTGTTCAGGCCATCTTCCACCTCGATGGAATAGCGCACCTTGTGCTCGCCACCCTTACCCGCGACGGCGCCAGGCTCGCCTACCTCGTGGAAGGTGCCCTTGCCCTGCTTGGTATAGGAGCCACCGGGCGGCATCTCGCTGATTTCCCGCTTCACCGCTGCAGCGTCAGCAGGATCAGGGCCTACCTTTTCCGTACTCGTTGGGGCAGCCTCGCTAGTGACTTCCGCCTTTTCTTCAGAGGAAGAGGCCGTGGCGATATCGACGATGAACCAAATGGTCAGCGCGATCATGAGGGGGATAGCCACCACGCGCCACCAGCCATATTGACGCGCAAACCGGACCACCGCATTGGGGTGGTCCGGCGTATGGCCCTGGCTCCGGTGAGCGTGGCGAGTCTCCCTTATTTCCATGGGGTCTTAGGTTACCCGCTTGTATTTAAAAAAGCTGAATCAACAGCCCTATGCGCTCGCCTTAGGCGCCAGCGAATCCCACGGCGTGCTTTTTGGCAATGCCGACCTCGACGTAGACCACGCGCTCAGTGCGCACGAGGTACTTGCGGCCCTTGTCATCTTCCAATTCCAAGGTGGAGTTATCCGCCAGGGCACTGTTGATCTTCTGCGTCAGCTCGGCTTGGTCACCTGCAGCGCTAATGACCAGCTCGCGAGCGGTATCTGCGAAGCCAAACTTGATATCCATGAAGATTCCTCCTCTAACTAGAGTTTTATTGTCAATGGCCCCACTATAACCATCCCGGCTACTATCAAGGTGTGTCTGACATAAAATCCCAGCCACCGAGCTTCGCGGAACTCGGCGTTGCGGCCGAAATCTGCGATGGTCTCGCCACTCGTGGCATCACGCGTACTTTTGCAATCCAGGAATTAACCCTGCCCATCGCACTATCCGGCCAGGACTTGATTGGCCAAGCGCGCACTGGCATGGGCAAGACCTATGGCTTTGGCGTGCCGCTTTTGGACCGCGTTTTTGATGACGCCGATATCGACGAGCTCGATGGCACCCCGCGCGCCCTCGTGGTGGTCCCCACCCGTGAGCTTGCCCAACAGGTCACCGAGGACCTGCAGGTGGCTGCCGCTCACCTCCCCGTGCGCTTAGCCTCCATTTACGGCGGCCGTCCCTACGAGGAACAGATCAAAAAGCTCAACAAGGGCGTCGATGTCATCATCGGCACGCCCGGCCGCTTGATCGATCTCCACGAACGCGGCAATCTACAGCTAGATCGCGTGGCTATCTTGGTGCTCGATGAGGCCGACGAGATGCTGGATTTGGGCTTTTTGCCCTCGGTGGAGGCTATCCTCAAGGCACTCGATGGCAATGCCCACCAAACCATGCTCTTTTCCGCTACGATGCCGGGCGCAATTTTGACGCTCGCCCGCCGGTTTATGGAAAAGCCCATCCATATCCGCGCCGAATCCGGCGAGCAGGATTTCACCCATTCCTCCACTCGCAAGGTCACCTTCCAGGCCCACCGCATGGATAAGGTTGCCGTCGTCGCCCACGCCCTGCAGTCCTCCGGCCGCGGGCGCACCATCATCTTCGCTCGCACCAAGCGCGCGGCCGCCCAGTTGGCCGATGATCTTGCCCGGCGCGGCTTCCACGTGGGCGCGGTCCACGGCGATCTGGGGCAAAAGTCGCGCGAGAAGTCGCTCCATGCCTTCCGCACCGGCCAGGTGGATATCTTGGTCGCCACCGATATTGCCGCCCGCGGCATCGACGTTGATGATGTCACCCACGTCATCAACTATCAGGTTCCGGATGATCCGATGACCTTTGTCCATCGCATTGGCCGCACGGGGCGCGCCGGCCATACGGGCACCGCTATCACCATGGTGGGCTATGATGAGCTGGGCAAATGGCAGGTTATTAATGATGAGCTGGATTTGGGTGAGCCGAATCCACCGCAGTGGTTCTCCACGTCCCCGGAGCTGGCCCAGGCTCTAGACATCCCCGCGGAGGTAGAGGAAACTGTCGGCCCTGAGACCAAGGTCGTGGGCCAGGTGCCTGTCCGCGAGAAATCCCCCACCCGTACCACCGCGCGCCGCGGCAGCTCCCGGCGCCGGCGAGGAGGCCGCCGATGACTAAAGCTCCCATTTTGCGCTCGACCCCCGCCGATTGGAAGGCTACCGGCATTATTGCCGTGGTCTGCGCCATAGCGGTCGGCGGGGCGGCTATTACCGCCAATATTAATCAAGCGCATCTCAGCCAAGCGGCCGTTCCTGGGGATAAGGATGCACCCGCGCTTGCCGACGTCCCCGAGGCCCTCCACGAGTCCTTCAGCCTCCCCAACGAACCAGTACCCGGCCAATACCGGGCGGTTTCGGCACACGGCCTGACCATCACCCACGCCGATCACACGCTCACCGCCACCAACCCAGACGGCTCCGAGGCTTGGACTTATGAGCGCACGGACGCGGATCTGTGCTCGCTGTCTACTGCGTGGGACAAAATCGTGGCGTCGTATAAAACCGGCGTGGGCTGCGGGGATACCGTGGCGATTAGTGCCGCAACTGGCGAGTATGACAGCACCCGCAGCGCCGTCAACTCGGAAGAGGTAGTACCCGTTTCCTCTAATGACCGGGTAGGAACGGTCTCCACCGACCGCATTGATCTGTGGCGCTCCGATTTGGTGCGCACCGTGGAATACGGTGATGTGGAGGCCAAACAGGAACCGGACAAGCAACCGCATGAAGACTGCACCATTAGCTCCGCCCTTACCCGTACCGAGAATTTGGCACTGACCGAGTCCTGCCCCGATAAACCGGGCGCCACCTGGTTGCGCTTCCAAGACACCACCCCTGATGATTCCCGTGAGCCCGATATCGCCGCCGATGTGGACATAGCCACCGACGGCGCCCGGCTTGTCGCTGTGGGACAAAAGGCCGCCGCCGTCTACCGCCCAGGCCCGAATCCCACGATTGAGTCCTATGACAATAAGGGCGAAAAGCTGGACTCTACTTCGGCAGAGCCCTCTCCAGACATTGACGCCGGCGCCTCCCCGTTCGCCCCGGCAACCGCGGATCTTCCGCACCATATGACGTGGTTTGATGGCTCCCGGCTCTATCTCTTCAAGCCGAGCGACCTCGCAGTGGATCACGTAGTAGAAGATGCCATCGGCACCCCCATCGCCGTCGACGAGCACATGTTGGTGCCTACCCAAGAAGGCATTGCTGTCATGGATTGGTCCACCGGCAAAACCCTGCGAACCATCCCGGTTGATCGCGGCAGCTACCACGGCCCCGTCTACCTCACCTTGGCGGGCGACACCATCGTGGAAACCCGCGGCGATCAGGTCGTGGGCCTAAGCGCCGATTAACACCCTCCACTACAGAAAGGGCCGCGCCTTCCGGATTTACCCGGGGCGCGGCCCTTGTGCGTGGCAACGAATTTAGAAGTTTGCTGCCGCCCACTCGGTGGAAGCGCGGACGAACATCAGTAGGAAAATGACTACTGCGGCGCTCGCCAAGGTCACCGCACCAAGTAGCGGCGATCCGCCGCTGAACATCTGGAAGGAGCTCGCCGTCAAGATGAGCTCGACCAGGATAATGGCTCCCCTACCCCAGCGCTTTCCCTTGACCATGGCCCAAGCGCCGACGATGACAAAGCCAAAGACAATAAAGATAAATAGTGCGGTGCCTAGCCCTACAAAGCTTCCGGAGCCCGAGTCCGACACCATGGAACCATTTTCTGCGCCGGTCGCCTCGCGCACGATCAGGAAGATACCGAAGCAGATGACGGCAATGGACTGAACCACGGCGAGCGCTGCGGCCACGAGGACCGGCTGTGGCGCGCCCTGCTGGGCCTTCTCCTCACGCGCCGGCTGCGCGGAGGAAACACTTTGCTTTTTGTTTACCTGCTTTTTCTTCTGCTTAGACACAAACCCACAGTCTACTCACCGGTCAAGGCCATTTCCTTGTGCGCCACTCAGGTTTCGCGGGGGCAGGGGTTAGCCGGGTAGATTTGACGCTTCTTCAGTCACCACACTCAATGTTTTTTGGACAATGCGCCAGTTCAGCGCGTTTCTCACAGGCTTCTTTCAACTCATACGTCGACCTAAATGACCCCCACACTAGTTTCATTCACGTGAGGTTGGCCACAATTTTGCCTTTACCCCTAGCGGAGTCTGAGTAAACATGTCATGATTCTGGGGTAGCAAAAAGAAAGAGGACGTAAACCTCTTCTTAACTTGAAGGAAACTTCAAGTAACCACAATGTGAACCATTGGCGGCGGCGACGCTGGCCCGACCTCGAGACCGGGCCCCACTGCACGCAGACCAGTTCACACAACCACCCACCCTGGCATTGGTTGCTTTTCATTTCTCATGAAAAGCGCTTGTGCTTACTGCTGTCGAATTTTTGTTAGGAGATATCAATCATGGATTGGCGCCACGAAGCTGTTTGCCGCGACGAAGACCCCGAGCTGTTCTTCCCAGTAGGCAATTCTGGTCCTGCACTTACCCAAATCGCTAAGGCCAAGCTGGTCTGCAACCGTTGCCCCGTTGCCTCTTCCTGCCTGAAGTGGGCACTGGAATCCGGCCTGGACGCCGGCGTCTGGGGCGGCCTGTCTGAAGAGGAGCGCCGCGCCCTCAAGCGTCGCCGCAACCGCGGCCGTGGCCGCGCCCGCGTTTCCGCTTAAATAGCGGCCCCCAATTTTCGTTTCGGCGCCCTTAGCCGCTACAGTTGAATAAAGTTCAGATACCCTCAACGAAGGAGTGCGCAATGAGCAAGCGTGGTCGCAAGCGCAAGGATCGCCGCAAGAAGTCCGCTAATCACGGCAAGCGTCCTGGCGCATAACGCACAGCATTACTCAAAGCCCGGTTCCCTCGGTCACTTCGACCGTAGAACCGGGCTTTTGCTATGTCAGACGCACACTTGAGTTCAGAGGGTCGTTGCAACACTTTCCCTTAGGAGGGTGTTGTTGTGTCTGGGGTTGTTGGCCCGTTTCATTCGTTGTCTGAATCGGATCGTCGTGGCTTAGTTGCCTTGGTTGGC
>NZ_JAVBIF010000023.1:0-23008 GCF_032821615.1 Corynebacterium tuberculostearicum
GGCACACACCAACCAACAAACCACTAAGCCTGCTGGCAGACAAACCAATCAACACACAACCATGCACACAAAAAATAAAAAGTACATTGGCACACTATTGAGTTCTCAAACATCATCACCACACAACAACCACACACTTTGGCATGTAGCTCGTTGTGAGCAAAAAGAATTTTGTTTTGTCAGGGCCTGTTTTCCTATCGCCGCTTCAGCCAGGAATTTTGCTGTTCCTGTGGGGCGCTGTCGGTCGCGCTGACTCGTATTAAGTTACACAGCGACTTAAACAAACACAAATCCCCAGGCCAACCCTTCTTTTGAGCGGTTTAATCTATGCCCATCCAAGCGCTCATTCCGCCACGGTGAGCGTTTGCTCGGCGAATGTACGCGGGCAGCATCAAAGCCCAGACTGTATAGAAAGCCACCGCCAAGAAAAGCTGGGCAACCGCGGAGACCGGCACCAGAGTGCGCAGAAGTGCCATCCCAGCAATGAGGACCAGGTAGAGAGCGAATAGGTGCCAGTTCTTCTTTCCCAGAAATTCCAGACTGACCACTACAGGGGCGCAGGTGGCACTAAGCAGCACGATGTCCGCTACAAGTTCACCGTCGTTTGCCAGTACTGCACTGGAGGTGGTCGCGACTAGGACAGGTATCAGGCCGAGCACGGCAGTGTGGCGGGCCCAGACGGTACGGCTACCACCAAGCACCGTGTATTCGCGCAGAGATACTCGCAAGCTGTGGAAAGCTGCGAAGAGCATCGCAATTGAAAGTGTCCAGATGAAGATGCCAAGGAAACCAAGCAACGGGATGTCCTCCTTATACCGGCTAAGTACAAACCCGATTGCTAGCGCCAGACACGCAGCACCCCATGCCTTGACCTGCCGGCGGTAAATGGTTTGCCCGGCCAAGGTGCGGGGGAACCATCCAAATCCGTTTGAGGGTTGGGAACCGGTCGTGGTGTACCCGACCCGTTTAGGAGTAGCCCTGCGGTACATGGCCCACGCCGCTGCGACGGCATAAATGGGCAATGCCCACCACAACTGCACGGTGAGGGCACCGATAGCTGACGCTAATGTACACAGGACAACGAGAATGCGGCGATGCTCATTCCAGATTTTCGAGCCTAGGCCCACCAACTGATACTTCTTAAAGTCTGGTGTCAGGGAAAGTATTAGTGACAAGGAAAAGATCACCGGGAGCACGTTCCACGTTCCCTGCGCCATGACGGGCATGACGAGCAAAGCGAAAAGGAAAAAGGTCCAGCGCCACCAATCGCCTAGGTACCACAGGAGTTTCATGCTTTCTCCTCCAATGCCATAACCGCACGTTCCAAGGAAACTTCATTGATCCGCAGGCCATGGGCCTGGGCCGTGCGGAAGATAGGCTCGGTGGCGGCAGAGCGGGCGTCGGCAAGCAGGCGATCTCCTACAAGCGTGGTTTCTCTACTCAGTACTGGGAGATCGAGCTCTTCGACCGCTGCGTTGAGAGCCTCAGATGGGCCGGTGAGCTCAAGAATTCCCTCGATGAAGTCATCAATGGGGCCTGAAATCGGGCTGTCCCCCATAAGAGCGACGGTGTCGAGGAGGCCCGCTACCTCATTGAGGTGATGGGTGGAGATGACAATGGTACGACCGTGTTCCTCGCGCAGCACCTGATAAAAGAGCTCGCGGCGCTGTGTATCAAGGCCGAGATAGGGTTCGTCGAGAAGCATGACCTCGCAGCCGGAAGCTACGGCAAAGATGAATCCCACCGCAGACTTTTGCCCGCGGGACAGGGAAGAATAGGCCTTGGCCGGTACGTCGAAGCGAACCAACAGCTCATTGAAACGCTCCTCATCCCAACGCGGCCAGCGCGCCTTACCAATGACGCCCAGCTTTCCGATGCCCCAGGAATCCGGCAGTGGGTTATCAATCCCCATCAAAATAACCCGGTTAAGGACCGATTGCTTGTCAAAGGGCTCTTCCCCGAAGACCGTAATACCGCCAGATTGGATTTGGCCAGCGATTTTGCGCAGGAGCGTGGTCTTGCCAATGCCATTGGGGCCAACTAAGCCATGTGTGAGGCCATCGGCAAAGGTGAAATCTCGTGTTGTAATCATGAGTACATTCCTCGGCTTTCTGCAACGCGATCAAATAGGTCGTGGAGTTGGGCCCGGTTGTAGCCCAGGCGAACGGCTTCGTCGACAAGCGGTGCCATATATTCCGCCGCGAAATCGGCGCGGCGGCGCTCGCGGATCGTTTTCAGGGCGCCTTCTGCCACGAACATGCCGATGCCGCGGCGCTTATCCAGCACCCCAATATCCACCAGGAGGCTGATGCCCTTGCGGGCAGTGGCCGGGTTGATGTTGTGGAAATCAGCAAGCTCGTTAGTAGATGGGGCCCTATCCCCCTCGCCCAAGGTTCCGTCCACGATGGCGTCCTCCACCAGAGAAGCAATCTGACGGAAGAGTGGTTGCGTGGAATTATCCATTGACCCTCGGTTCGTTGGTTAGTTACTTGTGTAACCAACCATATCGGCAACACCCCACCCCTGCAATACTTCCAAAGAGAAAACTTTTTTGCTGCCACTGCGCTGGGATTTTGTCCAAGGTTATCGACGTTTTGTGACTAATGGGGCACACTGGAAACCACAAAGAATTTTATTTAGAACAATTAGAACGGAACTTAGGAGCCATGCTTGAACGCACACTCGTCTTTGTCGATACCTCATACTTGCTCGCAAGCTTTTATAACTCGTGGGAAACGGGTGCCCGCGCACAGCTAGAAATCGATCTGCCCGAGGTGGTCAGCACCATGGGCGGGATGATCGAGAACCAACTGGGAACCCCAATCCAGCGCCAATACTGGTATGACGGCATTCCCGATACCGGCCCACACCGCTACCAGCGCGCCCTGCGCACCTGCGAAGGGGTCCAGCTGCGCACCGGTCAGCTCATCGAATGGGGTGAGCGCCGCACCCAAAAGGCCGTAGATACCCGTCTCGTAGCGGACATGGTCATCGCCGCCATGAAGGGACAATTCACCGACTTTGTCCTCGTCAGCGGCGATGCGGACATGATTCCCGGCGCTCAAGCCGCCGTGGATAACGGCATCCGCGTACATCTTTATGGGTTTGGCTGGGACTCCATGTCCTCCGCACTGCGCCATGCCTGCGATTCCACCACCATCTTGGACCCTCGCGAGGACTTCGCAGACGCTATGGAATTGCAGGTCCTAGAAGGCCCGCTTCCTCCAGTGGTGCGCGAAAATGGGCATAAAGAGGGCGAGGAAATGCCCGAACCGGATGAATGCGGCGAGCCTTCAGAGGTGGAGGCAGCCTTCGGCGCCACAGAAAAGCCCACCCCGGCCCCAACGCCCAAGCCGGCTCCTCCCAAGGCGGATGCCGCAGAGGATTCCGCCGCCGAGGAGGACTCCCCCGCGGAGAAGCCGGCGCCCAAGCCATCCATGATGGCGCCGCGCCGCAAGCTGCGCTCTAAGTATGTGCCGCTGCCGGAAGAAGTATGGAGCTCGGCCGGCTTCCAATCCCCATTCGACGTGGGCCAGCAATACGCCTCGTGGTGGTTCGATAACGCTGCTAGCACCGAGCAGCGAGATCAGGCACATCTACTTTCAGGCGGCGGGCTTCCCCCGGAGATCGACCGCCCGCTGTTGCAGTTTGCCTGCGAAACCCTGCACGAATACACCCTGACCGAAACCCAGCGCGTGAACCTGCGCGATGGATTCCACTCAGGGATTCGTGGGGTTCTCATTAACGTTCGCCGGCAGAATTAATCGCCGGACTCGAGCTCTTTCTTCTTTTTAAGATCCGCCCGGATGGCATCAAGGCGCGCAGTCGCCTTCATGTCATTGCCGGCGGCTTGGATCTCATTAATGCGATCGCCGCCGGTGGCGTGCTGCAATTCTTGCGCGCCAAGGGCATCGGCGTAGCGCTTTTCAATCTTGGCACGCACAGAATCAAGAGTAGGTACGGAATCGTCCGGGTTGAGCTGATTCATGGAATCAATAGCCTGGGCGTTCTTTTCTTGCATAGCCGCCTGGTCCGCCTGAGCCTCCAGCTGGCTAACTTGCGCTAGTTGTTCCTTCAAGCGCGCCTCAGACTGCTGCTGCTGGCTCTTGGCCTGCGCGGCAGCCTGCTCTGCGGCGGCGTACTGCTGCTTAACGTCTTCCAGCTCCTGCTCCACCGCTACCAGCTGGGAGGCAACCACTTCCGCAGCCTGGTTATACTCGGAGGCCTTTTGCGGGTCCTCCGCAGAATCCGCCAGCTCCAATGCACGCTGGGTTTGAGACTGGTAGTCCTGCTGGGACTTAACCAGCCGATTCATCTGCATCTCCAGCTGGGACTTATGGCCGATGATTTCTGCAGCGTGATCAGAAATCTGCTGGTGCTGCTCCTTGGCGGCCTGGACGGCCTGCTGGATCTGCACCTTCGGATCAGCGTTCTCATCAATCTTCTGATCGAAGGAACTCATCATGTACTTCCAGCCCTTGCTGAAGGGGTTAGCCATTATCTTCTCCTTTGGACATAAAAAGACGCTTTCTAGCGAGTTTAGCGATACTCACCAGAAAGCGCCCAGGAAGCTAGCGGGGATTAACCCTGCGCGTTCTGCTCTTCTACTTGGCGGCGAACCTCCGCCATATCGAGTTCCTTGACCTGCTTCAGCAGGTCTTCCAATGCTGCAGGTGGCAGCGCGCCAGCCTCGCGGAAGACCAAGATGCCATCGCGGAAGATCATCAGCGTAGGAATGGACTGAATCTCCAGCGCGGATGCGAGGCCCTGGTTGGCCTCGGTATCGAGCTTGGCAAAGGTAGCATCCGTGTGCTCTTCGGAGGCCTTTTCAAAAACCGGCGCAAAGCGCTTGCAGGGGCCGCACCAATCGGCCCACGCGTCTACGAGCGTAATGCCCTCGCCGGTAACGGTTTCTTCAAAGTTTTCTTCGGTGACATCGATAGTAGCCATGGTTGTTCTAACTCCTTTGCGGATTGCTTTATTCCCCAACGTACATGAAATATCCTTGTCATATACCCCTAGGGGGTATAAAATGGGCCCAGAAACCAACCCTAAGAAAGGATCATCATGAGCACCAAGAACTACACCGTAGAGGGCATGACCTGCGGACATTGCGAAATGTCGGTAAAGGAAGAGGTCGGCGAAATTTCTGGCGTTAGCGAGGTCACTGCGGACCATACCACCGGCGCCGTCACGGTTACTGGCACCGATTTCACCGATGAACAGGTAGCGGCCGCCGTGGCTGAGGCCGGCTACACGCTGAAGTAGGAACCACCATGTCCCACTTGGACCTTGGCGTAACAGGAATGACGTGCACCTCCTGCTCCTCCCGCGTCGAGCGCAAGCTAAACAAGCTCGAGGGAGTAAGCGCCAGCGTCAATTTCGCTACCGAGGCGGCGGCCATCGAGTATGACTCCCAGTCGGTAAGTCCACAGGAGCTCATTTCGGTGGTAGAGAGCGCAGGATACGGCGCCTTCGATATGGCGGGGGCGAAGGCGGAGGAGCCCCAAGCCGAGAAGAGCAGTGACGGAGGGCTGCTGCGCCGCACCATCATCTCTGGTGCCCTATCGCTACCGCTCATGGTGGTATCGATGTGGCCGGCACTGCAATTTCCCAATTGGCAGTGGGCCTGCGCCATCGTGGCCACCATCGTTTTTATCTTTGGTGGCGCGCCTTTCCACACCGCTACGTGGACAAACCTCAAGCACGGTTCTTTCACCATGGACACGCTTATCACCATGGGAACCTCAGCGGCCTACTTTTGGTCGCTATGGGCGCTGTTTTTCGGCAATGCAGGCGAACCGGGCATGAAGATGCACATGACGTTGGATGCGAACGCGGCGCAGATGGATCACATCTATTTCGAGTCCGTGGGCATGGTCATTACCTTCCTCCTACTCGGCCGGTGGTTCGAGGCACGAGCCAAAGGCCAGTCCTCCGAGGCGCTGCGGGAGCTGCTCTCCCTAGGCGCTAAGGAAGCCTCGGTACTGCGCGAGGG
This sequence comes from Corynebacterium tuberculostearicum, assembly GCF_032821615.1. Lineage (GTDB taxonomy): Bacteria > Actinomycetota > Actinomycetes > Mycobacteriales > Mycobacteriaceae > Corynebacterium > Corynebacterium tuberculostearicum_H. The sequence goes on from NZ_JAVBIF010000023.1 coordinate 5,999, forward strand.
AGGCGAGCAGCGCATTCCCATTGCCCAGTTGCAAGTAGGCGATGTCTTCGTAGTACGCCCGGGCGAGAAGATCGCCACCGATGGCATTGTCGTTGCCGGTAACTCGGCGGTCGACGCCTCCATGATCACCGGCGAGCCCGTGCCCGTCGAGGTCGGGTCCGGCGATGCGGTGACCGGCGCAACCATTAATGCCTCTGGCAAGCTTGAGGTGCGCGCGACCAAGGTGGGCGAGGATACGGTACTGGCCCAAATGGCCCAGCTGGTCACGGATGCACAAACGTCCAAGGCACCAGTACAGCGCCTCGTGGACCGCATTGCGCAAGTCTTCGTCCCCGCGGTCATCGCCGTAGCAGTGCTGACGCTCCTTGCGCATCTCTTCTTCGGCGGGGTGGCCCCAGCGTTTATTGCCGCGGTCTCCGTCCTCATTGTGGCCTGCCCTTGCGCTATGGGCTTGGCGACGCCCACCGCGATCCTCGTCGGCACCGGCCGCGGGGCGCAGCTGGGGCTTGTCATTAAAGGCCCGGAGATCCTGGAATCTACGCGGCAAATCGATACCATCGTCATGGATAAGACCGGAACGGTCACGGCCGGAGAGATGTCCGTTACCGCCGTACACGGCGACGTCCTCGACTTGGCCGCGGCCGTGGAACACAATTCCGAGCACCCCATCGCTCGCGCTATCGCTAGCGAGCGCAGTGTAAAGCCGGCTACCGACTTCGCAGTGGTTCCGGGTGGCGTGGAAGGAACTGTGGAGGGGGTCCGGGTGGGCGTCGGCAAGCGCCAAGGCCCGTTGGGCGACCTGGAAGCGCCGTTCCGCGCCGCACAGGATGCTGGTGCCACGCCGGTGGTCGTCACCGTCAACGGACAGCCCGCAGGCGTCATTGAGGTGCGCGATACCATCAAGCCCAGCTCGGCCGCCGCCGTGGCGCAGATGAAGGAACTGGGGCTAACCCCTTACCTGCTGACCGGTGATAATGCCGGGGCCGCCCGCGCAGTGGCTGCCGAGGTGGGAATCGATCACGTCAGCGCTGAGGTCCTGCCAGAGGACAAGGTGAACCACATCAAGGAGCTGCAGGCCGCGGGGCACACCGTGGCGATGGTGGGCGATGGCATTAACGACGCCGCCGCGCTGGCCCAAGCCGACCTCGGCCTCGCCATGGGCGCGGGTACCGATGTTGCCATTGAAGCCTCCGATATCACCCTGATGAACGGCGATCTACGCTGCGCCGCTGATGCCATTCGGCTCTCGCGCCGCACGCTAGCAATCATTAAGGGCAATCTCTTCTGGGCCTTCGCCTATAACGTCGTACTCATTCCCGTGGCCGCGCTCGGCTGGCTCAATCCCCTGCTGGCGGGCCTGGCCATGGCGCTGAGCTCGGTTTTCGTGGTTACTAACTCGCTGCGGCTGCGCGGCTTTTCCGTCCGTCGCTAAATAAGGCCGCCGAGCACCCCTGGGCAGGCTAGCATTGGCGGGGCGTACACTCCCCCGCCACGAAAGAAAGGACTAGCGCGTGCTCAGCAGGGTATCCCTCGCCGCGTGGACCGCGGTTATGGTCGCGTTAACCACGCTCAAGCCCTTCTACCAGATTGGCTATTTGTGGAAACCGGAAAATCAGCGCGCCCGGGATTTGCGCTGGGTTCCTTTCGATGAATTTTCCGGCGGCAGCTGGTTTGGCCCGCTCTTTGAGTACGCGGGCAATACCGCATTCTTCATCCCCTTCGGCATGCTGGTCTTTAGCCTCTGCCGCTCCGTTAAGAAGACAGCTGCGTGGGGATTTGGCCTCAGCCTCGTACTAGAAGTGTGCCAATATGCTTTCGCCCTGGGGCGCACGGATATCGATGATCTTCTCTTCAATACCCTGGGCGCGCTTATCGGTGCGGCGTTCGCCCGCCTGTGCGGCGAACGCCTTTTCCCCGTATGGCGGTGGCTGGCGCTCGCCGCAGCTGCGGTTTTCTTGGTATTGGTCATCCTTGGCCCACGATTGGGAGACCCCAACGCGGTTGTAGACCTGTAATTTAACCGTGCGCCATATTGACGAACTTGGAGTAGTGCAGCTGGTGCGCCACCTGCACAGTATCAATCGGACCGCCACGGTGCTTGGCTAGGATAATATCCGCCTCGCCGGCGCGCTCATTATCGCGGTCCTGGGAATCGGGGCGGTAGAGCAGCATGACCATATCGGCGTCCTGCTCCAGCGAGCCGGACTCACGAAGGTCCGCAAGCTGCGGCTTTTTATCCGTACGCGCCTCAGGTCCACGGTTCAGCTGCGAGATCGCGATGAGGGGAACCTCCAGCTCCTTGGCCAAGAGCTTCAGCTGACGGGAGAACTCGGAGACCTCTTGCTGGCGGGACTCCACCTTTTTACCCGAAGACATCAGCTGCAGGTAGTCCAAGACGATGAGGTCCAAACCGTGCTGCTGTTTGAGGCGGCGGGCCTTGGACCGAATTTCCATCATCGTGAGGTTCGGGGAGTCATCAATGAAGAGTGGGGCGTCTTGCACTCGGTTGAGGGTCTCATCGATTTTTGCCCAGTCCTCGGTGGAAACTCGGCCACCGCGCATATCGGCCAGCTTTACCTCTGACTCCGCCGAGAGCAGGCGCATGACGATTTCAGAAGCTGACATCTCGAGCGAGAAAATCACCGAGGACTTGCCGTGCTGCAAGGAGCAGGAACGCATAAAGTCCATGGCTAGGGTCGATTTACCCACACCAGGGCGGGCAGCAACGATGACCATCTGGCCCGCGTGAAGGCCATTGGTTAACTTATCGAGGTCGATGAAGCCAGTAGGCACACCTAGCTCCACGCCGCCGGCTTGCTGCAGGGCGGCGAGTTCATCAATGGTGGGGTCAATGAGGTCTCCCAGGACACGGTAATCTTCTGCCGTCTTGCGCTGGGCGACGGCGAAAACTTCCTGCTGCGCACGGTCCAGCACGGACTCGATTTCTGCATCTTCGGTGCCGGAAAATCCGAGCTGTACTACGCGCGTACCGGCATCAACAAGCTTGCGCAGCACTGCCTTTTCCGCGACGATTTCGGCGTAGTAGCGTGCGTTCGCAGCCGTTGGCACTGTAGCTAGCAGCGTGTGGAGATAAGGAGCGCCACCGACGCGCTCGAGGTTATTAAAGCGGTCGAGCTGGGAGGCCAAAATGACGGCGTCGACGTCCTTGCCCTCGGAATATAGATCCAGCATGGCGCGGTAAATCAACGTGTGCGCCGGATAGTAGAAATCCTCCGGCTCCAGCTCTTCAATGACCTCCATCACCGTATGGGGGCTCAGCAACATTGCGCCCAGGACGCCCTGCTCCGCTTCGCGGTCTGCGGGAGGCTGGCGGAATTCGCCATAGCGCTTTGGCTCTTCCTGCTGATAGCGGCGGCGTGGGGCCGGTTCCTCCTCCGGCGGCGGCTCTGGTGGCAGGTGTTCATCATCAAAGCTGGCGTTGGTCATGACTTCTCCCCCTTGTGGCTATTTGAGCGTCCGAGCGTATCGGAATCTCAGTGTAGTCTAGTGCCCGGACACCACCCCCTGGGCATAACTTCCACAGTTATCCACAGGGTGCTGTGAAAATTGCAGGTCGCGAGAGCCTTTGCCCATATTTGCCCCGCATAGGCCTGTGGATAACTCTAAAGGCCCATGACCTGCACAAATCAAAATCCCAGCTCAGGGTATGTTTTTCCCGGTGTGAAAATAGGCACATCATCCGTGGATAAGGGGCCTGACCTGCGGGTTAATAAAGAGGACTCCACGTAAACAGAAAGTTAAACGCACAAAGAGTTATCCACAGAATTCCACAGTTATCCACAGGCCGGTGAAAACGCGCTAAAGGCCCCAAGTTCCTGCCACCTCACATAGCAGGAACTTGAGGCCTAAAGCGTTGCTGTTGTCTTTGGGTCTATATGGACCGTCGTGCGCCTAGTTAGGCAGCAACGACCGAGAAGTTCACCTTGCCGATAACATCAGCGTGCAGCTTCAGCTCGACCTGGTAGTTGCCGGTCTTCTTGACCAGGCCCTTAGGAAGCACAACGATGCGCTTATCCAGCTTAGGGCCACCGGCCTTGGAGACGGCGTTGACAATGTCTTCTGCTTGAACGGAACCGAAGAGCTTACCGGATTCGGAGGTCTTAACCTCTACCTTGACATCCGTCAGCTGCTCGAGCTGGTTACGGACCTCACGTGCGTGATCCAGGTCGCGAATCTCGCGAGCTTCCTGGGCGCGCTTGATGCCCTCAATCTGCTTCTCTGCGCCGCGGGTAGCCACGATGGCCAGGCCGCGAGGAAGCAGGTAGTTACGTCCGTAGCCGTCCTTAACCTCAACAATTTCGCCAGCGGCGCCGAGGTTCTCAACGGCAGCGGTGAGGATCAGCTTCATGATCCCTGCCTTTCAATTGAGTTAGTTGAATAGTTGCGGGTGACAGACTTAGAACGGAGGTTCAGAATCAGCGCCTCCGAAACCACCTGCAGGTGGTGCGGAGTTCCACGGATCCTCAGAAGGAGCCTGGTTCTGCTGCGGCTGCTGTTGCTGGCCGCCTCCAAAACCGCCCTGATTATTGTTATTCGAGCGCTGTTGGCCGCCGCCGCCAAAGTTATTGCCGCCCTCACGCGGATTGCGGTTTACCTGAGCGGTGGCGTAGCGCAGAGACGGACCGACTTCGTCGACGTCAATCTCGAATACGGTGCGGTTATCGCCCTCACGGGTCTGGAAGGAACGCTGCTTCAAGCGGCCGGTAACGATGACGCGCATGCCCTTAGACATGGTCTCGGCAACGTTTTCCGCTGCCTGACGCCATACGTTGCAGGTCAGGAACATAGCTTCGCCGTCTTCCCACTGATTCGTCTGCGAGTTATAGCGACGAGGGGTGGAGGCGACGCGGAAGTTAGCTACTGCCGCACCCGCCGGGGTGAAGCGCAGCTCGGGGTCAGCAACGATGTTGCCTACCACCGTGATATTGGTATCTCCCTGTGCCATGTCTTTACTCCTTATCGGTTACGTGGATTGTGCTTGATCCCAGTATCCGCTACTTGCTGTCGGTGCGCAGAACCTTGGTACGCAGGATGGTGTCGTTCAGGTTCAGACGGCGGTCGAGCTCGGCAACCGAAGTGTGCTCGCACTCCAGGTTGACGACGGCATAAATGCCCTCTTCCTTCTTGTTGATGGGGTATGCAAGACGACGCTTGCCCCATACATCAAGGTTCTCAACCTTGCCGCCTTCCTGGCGGACGATTTCGAGGAACTTATCCAGGGACGGGGTTACGGTGCGCTCATCCTGATTAGGATCCAGAATGATCATGACTTCGTAGTGACGCACGGACCTCATCACCTCCTATGGTCTAGTAGTTTTCGGCTGCATCACCTTTGCGGATGCAGCAGGAGGGTACGTTGCGTCAAGCAACCCCACTACAGTACCGCAAATGACCGGCGAAAAGAAATCTAACCAGTGGTCGTTGCGGCGAAAAACACAGCAGCAGTCGCCGGAATGATGGTGAGGAAAAGAATGGCCAAAAGCCCCAGCACGATGGGCCCGCGGCGATCTTCACGATTGTGGAAGAGCCAGAAGGCCCCCATCACGCAGAGGAATCCCAAGAAGATGGATGCCATTCCGATATAGGTAATGATCATGCGAATGCTCCTGCCAAGGGGTCGCGGCCGGCGTGCGCATCGCGCACCTTATCCGGGGTCTTGCCGCACATCTGGCGAATGACGAGGACAGCCATGGCGATAATGAGGGCGTCGCGGGAGATAATCGCAACGTCAAGCAGTTCGTGCGGAATACCCTTATTGTCTGTACCCAGCATGTGCCACATGAGTAGGGGCCACACGAGGGCGTCGACAAGCGCCCAGCTAAAGACCAAGCGCCAGCGTGGCAGGGCTAGGGCCGCGGGCACTACCAGCCACAGAGAATACTGGGGCGACCATACCTTGTTGAATAGTAAGAAGGCTGCCACGATGAGGTAAACCAGCTCGGCCATGCGCGGGGTCCGCGCGCTGCGCAGGCCCAACACCGCAATCGCCGCACAGAGAGCCAAAAACGCCACCAGGCTGAAGGTATTGAGGAACTCAGGGCTAAAGCTAATCCCAGTATTGCGGCTGAGCACCGAGTAGATGGTGGTCCACTCCGCACCGCGCTCTTGGTTGAGGCGGAAAAATTCGCGCCATGCCTCCGGGTACTTCAGTGCCACCGGCGCGTTGACCACAATCCAGGTCACGGCCGCGCCGAGCAAGGCGTAGAAAAATTGCGGCAAGCGACGATTGCGCACCGCCAAGACCAGGAACGCCCCCAAGAGAAAGAGCGGCCACAGCTTAAAGGAAGTGCCAAGGCCGATGAGGACACCCGCAACGACAGGGCGCTTGCGCGCGGCGGCCAAGAGCGCACCTACGGCAAAGGCAATGGAGGGGATATCCCAGTTGCTGAAGGCGTGGATGATGACAAGGGGGCTGGCGGCGACGAGGATGGTGTCCCAGGTGCGGTTGCCCACCAGCAGGTAGACCATGTAGAGCACGCCTACCCAGATGCACGCCATGACCAAGGCGGTCAGGCCGAAGTACCATCCGGCCTCCGGGATGCCAACCCACTCAACCAGAGAGTACGTATTGCGGGCAATCCAGCCCATCAACCCCTGGAATAGGCCCGCGAGGACTGGGTACTCCATATAGCGGGTCAGGTCACCCTCTTGCCAAGAATAGGCATAGGGGAAGCCGCCTTCGTCGAGGCCACGGCCACCGTAGAGCGGGATGATGTCGTTATAGCAAAAAGAGGTGTACTGGCGGTTGCCCGCCCAATTTAGGTTAATGACCCCGTCATCACCGCGGGTGCCGCCGGCGCAATTAGCCTTCGAGAGGAATCCGCACGCCAGGAAAACCCAGCCGACGGCGATTATGGCGCGCAGCGGGGTCCACCACTGGGTGCGGCGTACACCGGCAAAACGGCCCCTTGGCCCGCCGAGGAATTCAATTACCCCGCGGGCCAAGGGTTCTGAGGAGGCGGGAATGCGCTGGTGCGGATTCGCTGTCACTGCCGCCTACCCTAGGAGATCTGCCAAGTCGCTATCGGGGCCGATGAGGTCATCCAACGACGGCGCCTCTGGCTGGGCCGGAGCCTGGTTGCTATTACCGCTATTGCCACCATTGCCGCTATTGCCATTACCGCGTTGCGGTTTCGGGGCAGGCTTCGGACTCTCCGGCTTATTCTCCGGCTGAACCGGTTTGGTCTCCTCTTCCGGAGCTGCTTGCTCGGCAGGGGCCTCGTAGTCCTGGGTATCGCCAGCGCCGCTATCCCAGCTCGGGTCATAGGCCGGAGCGGCCGTTCCGGCGCCCATGTTGCCGAATCCCAGCGGATAGGCAGCCGGGAAGTTTTGGAATTCGGAGTTGGCCAGGGAGTTGTCCAGCACGGCCTTCCAAATCTTGGTTGGCGCGCCCGCGCCGTACATGATGCCGCCGTACTGATCGAAGATGGCGGAGGTGTTATCCGCGGTACCTACCCACACGGCGGTAGCCAGCTGCGGGGTGGCACCGACCATCCAGGCATCCTTGTTATTTCCGGTATCGCCCATCTGAGTGGTACCGGTCTTGGCGGCGGAAACACGGCCACCGGCTAGGGCGCCATTAGACCATGCGGCCACCGGCTCCATGGCTTCGAGGACGTTATTGGCCACGTTGGACGATACGCGGCGCTCGCCGCCGTCTTCGGGGTGCTCGTACAGCACTTCGCCGGCAGCGTTTTCTACGCGCTGCACAAAGTGCGGGTTATGCCACACGCCCTGGTTAGCCAGGGTGGACATTGCGGTGGCCATATCGAGCGGGCGGGACTGATACTGACCCAGAGCGATGCCTTCGAATGGCTGCTTGCCCTTTTCCGTCAGCGTCTTGTCAATGCCCGGCAGGGACTTAGCCACGCCAAGGGCGTGCGCCATATCCGCGGTGTCCTGGGTGCCGTTCTTGAGGTCCGCCTGCAGGCGAAGGAAGGAGGTATTCAGGGATTGCTTAGTAGCCTCGCGCAGGTTGCACACGCCGCAGCCGCCGCCCACGTTGGTGACAACATCCGAACCAGGCAGCTGGTACGGAGCGGACGAGTAATTGGTATCGAGGCTGATGCCCTGCTGCAAGGCGGCCGCAAGGGCCATGATCTTGAAAGTAGAACCGGTCTGCAGCGGGGAGTTGGCATAGTCCCAACCATTGGAATCGTGGCCGCCAAAGTATCCGCGGACCGCACCGGTCTTCGGATCGATGGTCACGGAAGCCGCACGCGCATCCTCTTGCAGCGGAGCCATCTGGTCATCGACTGCCTGAATGGTGTTGTTCTGCACATTCATGTCGATGGTGGTGGTGATGCGCAGGCCGCCGGTGGACACCTCGTTTTCGGTGATGCCTACCTCTTCCAACTCGCGGATGACCTGATCCTTGATGTGGCCATTGGCGCCGGGCGCCTCGGTGTAGGCGGAGTACTCAGCTGGGTCGCGGGTCTCCGGGAAGACCATGCCATCGCGCTGTTCCTGGGTGAGGTCACCCATTCCCACCAGGCCGTCAAGTACGTAGTTCCAGCGGTCCTCGGAGCCCTCCTGGTTCACGCGCGGGTCGAGGCCGGATGGGGACTGAATGAGGCCGGCGAGCATGGCGCCTTCCTCCGGAGTGAGGTCCCTGGCGTCCTTATCAAAGTAGGCGTTGGATGCCGCCTGGATGCCGTAGGCATTGCGGCCGAAGTACACGGTGTTGAGGTAGGCGTTGAGAATGTCCTTCTTATCCCACTCATTGGTCATCTTCACCGAGTAGATGAGCTCGCGAATCTTGCGCACGTAGGAGTATTCGTTGCCCACCAGCGTATTCTTCACATACTGCTGGGTAATGGTGGAACCGCCGCCAGCATCTTCATTACCGGTTACCTTACCCACCACGGCGCGGCCGAGGCCGGTGAAGGAGAAGCCGGAGTTATCCCAGAAGTCACGGTCCTCCGCGGCCAGCACGGAGTCCTGCACGTAATCTGGGATTTCATCCAGCTTCACGTGGGTGCGATTGCCTTCCGGCGGCACCAGGCGGGCGAGCTGGGTCTGATTATCACCCGCGTAGATGGTGGAGACCTGGTTATTGGCCAGGTCCTTGGGCTCCGGAACGGTGTATTGCGAGTATGCGTAGGCAAAAAGTCCTGCGGGCAGTGCTACAAAGACCAGTAGGAACGCCAAAACGACCCACGGCCAGATGCGGCGCTTCTTTGTCGCCTGCTTTTTGCTGGGGCGAGCCACCTTAGTGGACTTGCCGGTAGATTCCTTCTCGGTCACTGATTCGTGTCCTCATTCATCCCTGATCACAAACTAAATAATTGCAGCTTACTGCCTAAGGCGGTGCGCTGGAAACTAACACGCGTTAAATGCAGTAGCAGAACGCAACAAGTGGTTCCACCGGCACTGGCGGCATACCTCCACCTCGTGCACCGTAAACTCCAAGCCCTCGGCCACAAACTCCGCTATTTCTTTCTCACTGCGGGCGCTCCCGGCGCGGCGGCCTAGGTTCTCGCCATAGACCCAGCGGGTGAGCCGCAAAGGCTCGCCGCACACGGGGCATTCCTTATCCATGGTGCGCCCGTGGTGCTCAGCTGCGGCGCGCAGCAAAAAATCAGCATCGCACACGTCCTCCCGCGTGAGCTGCCCGGCGCGAAATTCGCGCAGGTGGTGGGCGCGCTCCCACTCATGGGAGAGCACGTGCTTATAGGCAACGGAATTCACCCGGATCATCCTAATTACCTCTTCTTGATCGATCCACATGGTGTTATGCCACCGTAGGGCATAATTTTCGGCTTACTCTTGCGCAGTCACTGACAGCCACAACTCATGGAGTTAAAGGAGTAGACCGTGTCCGAAAAAGTAAAGGTCGCCATCGTGGGCGTCGGCAACTGCGCCACGTCCCTCATTGAAGGCGTGGAGTTTTATCGCAACGCCGCGGCCGACGCAGATATTCCCGGTTTGATGCACGCCCAATTTGGCCCGTACCACGTAGGCGATGTGGAATTCGTTGCCGCCTTCGACGTGGATGCGGACAAGGTGGGCAAGGATCTGGCGGAGGCTACGCGCAGCTCCCGCAATTGCACCATTTCCATTACCGACGTCCCTGAGCTGGGCGTTACCGTGCAGCGCGGCCCTACCCTGGACGGCCTCGGCCGGTACTACCAAGAATCCATCGCGGAATCGGAAGCCCCGCTTGCCGACGTCCCCGCTATACTCCGCCAGTCCGGTGCCGACGTCGTAGTCTCCTACCTGCCGGTAGGCTCTGAAGAAGCGGATAAGTTCTACGCCCAGGCGGCGATCGATGCCGGCTGCGCCTTTGTCAATGCCTTGCCGGTCTTTATTGCCTCTGATCCGGTATGGGCGAAGAAGTTCGAAGACGCCGGGCTGCCCATCGTGGGCGATGATATTAAGTCCCAGGTAGGCGCCACCATTACTCACCGCGTCATGGCGAAGCTCTTTGAAGACCGCGGCGTGCGCTTGGAGCGCACCATGCAGCTCAATGTGGGCGGCAATATGGATTTTAAGAATATGCTCGAGCGCGAGCGCCTCGAATCCAAAAAGATCTCCAAGACGCAGGCCGTAACCTCTAACCTGCACAACTCGCCCATCGCCGGCAAGCGGGAGGACCGCAACGTCCACATCGGGCCTTCCGATTACGTGGAATGGCTCGATGATCGCAAATGGGCCTATGTCCGCTTGGAAGGCTCGGCCTTTGGCGAAGTACCTCTGAACTTGGAGTACAAACTGGAGGTCTGGGACTCGCCCAACTCCGCCGGCATCATCATTGATGCGGTGCGTGCCGCCAAGATTGCCCTCGACCGCGGGGTGGCGGGCCCGGTACTGGCTGCCTCGTCCTACTTGATGAAATCCCCGCCGGTACAAAAGGCCGATGACGTGGCGCGCGCCGAGTTAGAAGACTTTATTGCCGGAAACTAATTTTTTAACTTCCAAACTACCGCGCAGGGAAAACGGGCTATACAATCGTTTTCTATGACGCAGCAACATGAGGAGAAGGGCCCCGCTCAATCCCCGTCTACGTACGAGGATGCCGTCGAGGTCGCGCGTTCCATCCAGCCGTCGCTCAATAAGCTCATTCTTATTTTCCAGCGCACGGCGGAGGGCTCTTCACTGACCACCTCCCAGGTGTCCATCATGAACCAGCTGCGTATGCGCGGACCGTCGCGCGTTTCCACTATCGCGCAGGCAGAGCTTATCCGCATGCCCACCGCCTCCAACGCGCTCTACCAGCTAGAGCGCCGCGGCTACGTGGAACGCCACCGCGATGAAGAGGACCGGCGCGGCGTCTTGGTAGCACTGACGCAACTAGGCGAATCCGAACTAGCCATCGTCTCGCAGCAGCGCGCTTCCGCCCTAGCAGAAATCATGCGGTGGCTCGAGCCGAAGGATTTGGAGACCGCGAACGACGTTGCCACCGTTATCTCCAAGCTGGCTGATGTCTATCGCCCCACAATGCACGGCGAACAGCGCTAGTTTTGCCCGCGGTGATTTCATTTTTCTTGGGCTTAACGTGATAATTGAGAAAACGAAAACCGTAATCTCTCACTAGTTCACTCCGTATGGCAACTGATTCTTCCGATGGGCATCTGCCGGCCTTAAGCAAGGGCTCGGCCGATAAACCCCTTCGCATTCTTATTTCTTGGAGCCCTTCTTCCTCCGGCACCGAGGCTCTAGATTGTGCCGCGTGGCTTTCCCGTACCGCCACTACCCAGGTGCGGGTCATCTCTACCGTGTTCCAGCCGTGGACTACTACTTCCCTCACCAAGCTGGGCGGAAAATATAAGAAATGGTTTAAAGCACAAAAGGAGGCCTGCGCGGCCGCGACCCATGCCGCCCTCGATGAAGCCGGCGTACCCCGCAGCTGCTGGGATGACAAGCCTTCCCTCTTGGTCGATGGGCCTTCGCGCCCCCATCTGCTGACGGAGATGGCCAAGAAGTTCGAGGCAGACCTCATCATCTTAGGCCCCAACCAGGCGGCGCCGAAGGGCCGTTTCTTCGCTGGTTCTACGGCCGATACCCTGCTGCATTATTCCCCTCAACCATTGGGCTTGGTGCCCCGCAAGGTGAAGCTGTCCAAACACGGCGTCACCCGCTTCAACTTTGCCATTACCGAACGCAGCCCGCGCGAAGATCATGAGATGCTCGCCGCAGCGGAGCTCGCCAACCGCTGGAACCTGCCGCTGCGCCTGCTTGCCTTCTCAGCAAAGGGACTGCTCAATACGCCGTCCAAGGATAAGCACGATATGGCGCTTAAGCTGACGGCCGAGTGGCTCGAGGATTCCCTCGCCATGCTGGACCGCGCCCGCGATAGCATCCAAGAAAAATTCCCCGATCTGGATGTCACCTCAGAAATCGGTTCCGGTGCAGGCTGGGGCGGGGCGGTGGATTCGCTCAAGTGGAAGAAGGGCGATCTGATGCTCATGGCCTCCACCCCGCAGGGCCCCATCGCCCGCGTGTTCTTGGGATCTACCGCCACGGAGCTGTTGCCGCATATTCGGGTGCCTATCTTGGTCCACCCTGCCTGTGGTTAGGATTGGGGCATGAGCCTGCGACCAGAGCATCCCGAAAACGATCTGACCTCCGATGCGGACTATGCCAATCTGCGCCGCCCGGAACCGCGGAGCTTTGATGAGCTGGCCGATGAGCCGGACCCTTTAGAGATTGCCGCTGCTAACCGCCGCTCCACCCGCCAGGCCGTCTGGTACATGATCGGCGTTCTTGTGCTCTCCGCGCTGTATGGTTTCGCGGTCGCACTCTTTACTCGGCTCTCCGGCGGCCCCTTGTGTGAGGATGGCACCGCCACGTGGCTCTGCACCGACGGGCAGCGCACCTTCTTTAGCCTGACCACCCCGATCATTCCCTTCTTCGGCATGATCGGCTGCGCCATCATCATGGTGCGCAAGCTGCACCGCTATCTGCGGTGGCGCAGTTGGATGGCCATTTTCTGGGTAATGGCCTGCAATTTCATGCTGTGGACTATCACCGATATCCAGCTGTTCCTCATGGACTCGGCCGCCGCATAGATACTTTCCGCCTCCCTATGATCCTCCTGCTTGATAATTACGATTCTTATACCTTCAACCTTGCCCACCTCATCGCGGAGGTAGCCGGACGCGAACCACTCGTCGTCGCTGCCGGTGAAGCGGACGGGCTGGCCGAGCGCGTCCGTGCCGGCGAATTTTCGCATGTGGTGATTTCTCCTGGCCCGGGCACGCCGGAACGCGAGGAGGATTTCGGTGCTGCCCGAGGCATTGTCGCCGCCGCAGCCGCGGCCGAGATTCCGGTACTGGGTGTATGCCTTGGCCACCAGGGGCTAGGTCTACTGGCCGGTGCCCAGGTGTCGCGCGCGCCGCAGCCGCGCCACGGTTTTGTCTCTACCATCAGTCACTCGGGCGAAGGCATCTTCGCCGGAATCCCGCAAGACTTCGAAGTGGTGCGCTACCACTCCCTGCATATAGAGGAGACCCCCGGCATTACCGTGCATGCCCGCAGCGAGGATGGCGTCATCCAAGCGCTTAAGGTCGACGGCTTGCCGCACTGGGGCGTGCAATTTCACCCGGAGTCGGTGCTTACCCAGTACGGCCGGGAGATTATGCGCAACTTTCTGGGCGGGTTCCACCTGCTCCACCGCGAAGTCCCCGGCGCGGTGGACTGCCCACAGGTCTTTGCCGCCCTGCGCGCCGAAGGCAACGATGCCTTCTTCCTCGATTCCGCGGATCCCCGCGGGCGCTATTCCATCCTCGGCGATACCGCCGGCGCATTGAGTCGCTCTTTGCGCTACCGGCTTGGCGACGCCCCCGATATCCTCACCCTCCTCGACCGCGAGCTCGCCACCCGCATCATCGACGCACCGGATCTCCCGTTTACCGGCGGGGTCATCGGGTATTTGGGCTACGAATGCGCCCAGCTCACCCTGCCCATTGAGCTACGCCATCGCTCCCCTTACCCAGATGCCTACTTTGTGCGGCCGCAGTCTTTCATCGTCTATGACCACCAGGCAAAAACCGCGCACCTGTGCTGCCTTGCCGGCGACGGCGCCGAGGATCTCCTGGACCGCCTGGAGACCGCCTTGGATGCAGAGGAACCACGGCCAACGGGGGAGGACGATGGGGCGTCGCTAAGCGCGGGCTCCTGGCGCAGCCCTGGCTACCTGGAGCGGATTAAGCGCGCCCAAGAATTCCTGCACGCCGGGGAGAGCTACGAAGTCTGCCTGACCGATACCTACACGGCCGCGGCCGAGGGCGAGCTTTATCCCCAACTGCGCTCGCACAATCCCGCCCCCTATGCCGCACACCTCGTCTTCGATGGTGTGGAGGTCTGCAGCGCCTCGCCCGAGCGCTTCCTCACCGTGCGCGGTCGTGAGGTAGAGGCCAAGCCGATTAAGGGCACTATCTCGGCCGACCAGGATCCCGCGCTACTGACCACGGACCCGAAGACACAGGCCGAAAACCTCATGATCGTTGACCTACTGCGCAATGATCTCTCCCGGGTATGCGAGCCCGGCACCGTACGCGTGCCGAAGTTGATGCAGGTAGAAAGCTATGCCACCGTCCATCAGTTGGTGTCCACCATTACCGGGCAACTGCGCGCCAGTGCCACCGCGGTCGATGCCCTCCGCGCCACCTTTCCTCCCGGATCGATGACGGGCGCGCCGAAGCTGCGCACCTGCGAGATCATTGACCAACTCGAAACGGGACCGCGCGGTGTGTACTCCGGCGTGGTGGGCTACCTGGGGTTTGACGGTCAATCCGATCTCAGCGTGGTTATCCGCACAGCCGTGCGGGCGGCCGGTGAGGTCACCATCGGCGCCGGCGGGGCCATCGTCCTGGATTCGGATCCGGCCGCCGAGCTGGAGGAGCGCAACCTCAAGGCCCAATCCGTGTTGGGGGCGTGGCAATGAGCACCTACCTCTGGCACGAAAGCAGCTTCATTCCAAGCCAGGCCCACCCCGGCCCCTTTGACGTGGCGGATTCTTGGCGGATGCTTGCCGACGCCCACTCCAACGCCCTCCCCCTGCACCTCCAGCGCTTCGAGTCGGTGGCCGGACCGCTTCCCGCCGGCTTCGTCCCCGCGATGCTGCAGCTTATGGGCCCCGGCGATCTCTTCCCCCGCATCTCGCTAGCCGGCGGACAACTGCGCCTCGATATTCGCCCTGCGCCCCCTGCGCGCCCGGTCACCCGGGTGACCTATGTGCAAGCCCCCGACCCGCGCATGCAGCCTTTAGTCAAGGGCCCCGACTTCCCAGCGCTGGCACGCTACCGTAACAAGCATCAGGCAGACGGCACCGATGACACCGCCATCGTGGATGCCTCCGGTGCCATGGTGGAGACCACCACCGGCGCGCTCGTCGCCTGGGATGGGGAGACGCTCATCCTCCCCACCGGGCTGGCGCTGCCTAGCATCACGCTGCGCCAAGTTGCCCGGCGCGCCTCAGACCTTGGAATTCACACCGAAACGCGCCCCATCACCCCCGAGCTCGCCGCCGAGTGCCCCCTGTGGTTCCTCAACTCGCTCCACGGCATCAGCCCGGTGACCGAACTACACGCCCCCACCGGTGTAATCCATCCACCGCACAGCCCGCATACCACCGCATGGCAGCAATGGTGGTGGGACTCCTTCCACAAGGAAGCGGCGCGCGACTAGCTCTCCTGCTTGGCTAGCTGGGCTGCCAAATGCGTTTACACTACTTGCTGATCGTAACCAGTCATAGGTACTGACTTTCCAAGACCGGCCTTAACTCTCTGAATCCACTGTCCCCTACAAACACCTAACCACCCAGTCCAGCAAGCATGAGTACGGCCCCGCCTACTATGTTCGATAGGTAGACGAGGCCGCCGGAGAAAAGACTCAAAATCCTAAGCTGTTTGCTTTGAATTAACTTTCAAATTTCGAGCTATCAAGGTGCAAAGGGTCGACATCACTAGTCCCGCACCAAACACCCAAACAAGGGCCGGCGAGAAGATCGCAGTTTCCCCATCGCCCTTTGAACCGATTAACAGGCCGACTGCAATCGCAATGATGCCGATAATCATTCCTATCCACTGGACCTTCGCGGACTGTTTCGAGAGAATTAACGTGGTAATTGCGGAAACCACAGACAGAAAAATGACCACAGTGCCGATCCAACCGATTCTGACTGGGGCCATAAGAACGAGAGCCACCCCTAAGACAGCCGCCACCAATTCAGGCCAAACCGGACGGAGTTTTCCACTTGCCATAGTTACTCTCCTTTGCTTCTTTTATCCCGAAATCGTAGGGTTCCACTGGCTAGGATGAGCTGCAGTCACGGCAGCAAAATAGGTTCCTGCAGTCTCAAAACAGCCTCCCCTACGCGGATCTGCGGCATTTGGATAGACGCTCTTGCAAATATGAACCATGTCCTTATTTAGTTGAACATTGCAACCCACACGCTCACCGGGATCCTTATGGGCTCCATAGCACATGTCGTGCTTTGCACATGCACCAGAGAAATCAGCGTTGTCGCCGGGAGCGGGGAACTGATCCGGAGACTTCGTACAATAGTCATTCAGGCTTCCCTTTGAAGGGTCATACACATAACCCGGTGGGGGTTCAATCCCTGCGCGGTTGAACATTACAATGTGCTTATCAGCAAGGGCCTTTTGAGTCTCGGTAGAGATAGTTACAGGTTCCTCTTGAAATTCGGCATCGAGATCAAGATCCTGCGATGCTGCCCACTCATTCAAATTCTTCGCAATTTCAGGAGCCACTTCTTTTCCAGCAGCGTCACTAACCGCGCTGACCGCCTCATTAGTTTGTTCAGCCGCAACGGCGGACGGAACCGCGACAGAAATCGTACCTAGGGCAACGAGTGCAGCTGCGGCAACGCGCCCATTACGTTGTTGGCAGTTCCGCTTGAAGGGACTCAGGATTCGTACTCCTAGCCCCATGCTGGGGCAGGCTATGTTTATCTGCGTTCCTTCTGCCTTGTTGCAGTGGAACTAGTCGCTGGCTTCGGTATGGCTTGTTTTCGTCCCTGTCTGA
>NZ_JAVBIF010000024.1:0-17523 GCF_032821615.1 Corynebacterium tuberculostearicum
AACCACTAAGCCTGCTGGCAGACAAACCAATCAACACACAACCATGCACACAAAAAATAAAAAGTACATTGGCACACTATTGAGTTCTCAAACATCATCACCAACCACAAGAAAAATTAACCTACCGTTAACCTCTCGTTGGCGGCCCGTACAAACCTACTCAACTCAAAGAACAAAGTCAAATCATCGAACCAAGTCCGCACGAAATGTCATCCTTAAGTAACCTCCCGGCTACCTCGCGGCGACTTGGATTAATGTAGTCCAACCCCTCCAACAATGACAAATCCCCAGCACAGGTCGGATTTTTCGGGGCTTTTCCGCACTACATGCCGACTACTCCGCGCCAGAAGGCAGGATTCGGTGGGCAACTTAAGCCATATAGAAGGCCCCAACTCCACTGCGAGATTGCCTCCTCTCAGTGCTGCAGGAGAGGGTTCGCAGATCTAAAAGCCATTGCATGGAAAAAGGCCCCCGATTTCTCGGGGGCCTATCGGTGGAGCTGCCGGGAATTGAACCCGGGTCCTTCGTCACCTTGCCAGGGCTTCTCCGTGCGCAGTCCGCACAGAATCTCTGCTCGGCCCTCCGGATCGGGCGAACACGTCCGGATGATGGGCCCAGTCACCAGTAAGAGTCCCGACTGGTCCTGATGACACAGCCAGCCGGCTAGTTCCTTAGTCGATGCCAGGATCTAGGTCAGGAACGAAACCTAGGCTGACAGACACGCGTCGCTGTAATTAGGCAGCGAGGGCGTAGTCACGCTGAGAGTTCTTCTCTGCGTTTATTGGTTGCTACGACGCTTATACGGTGGTCGTTAGCCTGCACCGGCACGCTTCCCCTGGCGCAGTGCACGAAGTCGAAACCAAATCAACCCCATGCTGTAGGGACGGGATAGTGCATCTTCCCTACGGTTCGTTCAACACTACCCCACCCGCTTTTATTTCCTCAAGTGCTCCTCTAACCACTCCTTGAGGACGACCGCATGGTTGATCGTGCGGTTGGCGGCGGCAAAGAGGAGGGTGGCGTCGGCAAGCGCACGCAATTGGGCAAGCTCGTCGGAATCATTGTCGTCGAGCTCGGCCTTGTAGCGGCGGGCAAACTCGTCGAAGCGGTCCTCGTCGTGGTTCCACCACTTGCGCAGCTCGGGGCTCGGCGCGACGTCCTTGAACCACTCGTCGTAGGCTAAGTCGCTCTTGGCGACGCCCCGGGGCCACATCCGATCCACCAGCACCCCAGTGCCATGGATGGTGTCCTCGCCCTTTACCACGTCGTGAACCTTCGCCGTCTTAAACATTGATTCCCTTCACGCGGCGGCCGAGCTCGCGGGAAATTTCGCGGTCTTGGTCGCGACGCTTAATATCCTCTCGCTTGTCGTAGTCCTGCTTACCTTGGGCCAGCGCGAGCGAAAGCTTCGCGTAGCCATTCTTGAGGTAGACCTTGAGCGGGACCAAGGTCTTATTGCCGTTGCGCACCTGCCCGTAAAGCTTGTCGATCTCGCGGCGGTGCAGCAAAAGCTTGCGGGTACGCCGCGGGCTGTGGTTCGTCCACGAGCCCATGGAGTATTCCGGGATGTGCAGGTTGCGCAGGTATACCTCGCCATCGTCGATGGTGGCGAAAGCATCATTAAGCGAGATTTTTCCCTCCCGCAGGGATTTGATCTCGGTGCCGAGCAGGACGATGCCGCACTCGTATTCCTCGAGGATCTTGTAGTCATGCCGGGCCCGGCGGTTAGTAGCGAGCGTTGCTTCGCCGGACGCCGCCTTCTTATTCTTCTTGCCCTTCTTAGCCATAATTATGGCAGTGTAGTGCCCTTTTAGCCGGCCCAGCAAACGGGCTATTTGCGCACATAGGACCGCAGGGCGATATGTGCTGTGACGGCGGTGACCACCAGCGCCAGCAAGCCCACGAGAGGCAGGGCAATCCAGAGGTCGCCGGACTTCATGGGGGCGAGCAGCTGGGATTCGTACAGTCCCTGCAGGGATGGGTCTACCACCTGGGATTTGCCCAGGAAAATCCCGGCGCCACCCAAGACCACGCCGATGAACGAGGCCAGCACTGCTTCCAGTACGAACGGCGCCTGCGTCATCCACCGGCTCGCGCCCACCATGCGCATGATTTCCGTTTCGCGGGTGCGGTGGAACGCGGCGATCTGCACCATATTGGCCACCAAGAAGATGGCTGCCACGGACATCACGATGGCCAGCACAAAGGTGGCATTGCGGATAGAATCCAGGTTGCTTGCGGCATCGCGCACTTCTTGCTGCTGGTCGACGACATCCTCTACCGCCGGATTATCCCTAATCGCATCGATCGCAGAAGCGTCTTCTGGATCCTTCAGGCGCACGTGAAACGCTGCCGGCAGTGCGTCGGGCGAGGTTTGTTCCACCATGACGGGGTCGGTGTCTTGGAAAAGCTCCTTGAACCGCTCATAGGATTCCGCGCGGTTGCGGTATTCCACGGACTCGACGGAATCATCCGCCTCCAACTGATCCTTGATATCCGCGCAGGCCGGACTCGTACAGTCCGGGTCGCCGGCGGAAATGTCCTCATTGAGCTGGACCATGACCTCGACACGGTCGAGATAGATCTCCTTGGTGTCCTTGGTCAGGTTGGTCACCATGATGCCGGCGACAACGAGGCCTACGGCAATGGCGGTGGTGATGATCATGGCGATGGTCATGGTCAGGTTGCGGCCAAGACCCTTGGTGGCCTCGCGGAAAATAAAACCTAGCTT
The DNA here is from genome assembly GCF_032821615.1 of Corynebacterium tuberculostearicum. Taxonomy (GTDB): domain Bacteria; phylum Actinomycetota; class Actinomycetes; order Mycobacteriales; family Mycobacteriaceae; genus Corynebacterium; species Corynebacterium tuberculostearicum_H. Next base: position 2,732 of record NZ_JAVBIF010000024.1, read on the forward strand.
CATGCTTCCCCCTCGTACATCGCCTCGTGCTCGTCGCGCACGAGGACTCCATTGCGCAGTTCCAGCACACGCTTGCGTGCCCTATTGACGGCGCGGGCATTGTGGGTGGACATGACCACGGTGGTGCCACGACGGTTGATGCCCAGCAGCAGGTCCATGATCTCGTCGGCGGTGGAGGGATCGAGGTTGCCCGTGGGTTCGTCGGCAAGCAGGAGCTTCGGCCGATTGACCACCGCGCGCGCAATAGCCACGCGCTGCTGCTCGCCACCGGAAAGCTCGTGCGGATACGCATCGCGGCGATCCTCGAGGCCCACCAGGTCCAAAACCTGCGGGACCGAGGTAGAGATCCGGTACTTGCTCTTGCCAATAACCTCCAGCGCAAAGGCCACATTTTGATATACCGTCAGCTTGGGAAGCAGGCGAAAGTCCTGGAATACATAACCAATGGACTGGCGCAGCGCGTTGATCTGCTTGCCCGAAAGCTCGTTGACGTGGAAATCATCGAAATAAATATCGCCCTTGGTCACATTGCTATAGCGCACCATGAGCTCCAAGAAGGTGGACTTACCTGAGCCGGACGGGCCGATAAGGAAGGCGAATTCACCATCCGCAATCTCGAAGGACACCCCGTCGAGCGCTGGGCGAGACTCGGCGGAGTAGGCCTTAGTCACGTTGTCGAATCTAATCACGCGAATCACTGTAGCAACTAAAGTTGACACCACGCTGTGAACTGTATTTAAGTAATGTGGTCTAAGACACTAATTTGTTCCGACCCAATCGACAGAAAGTGCCGATACAATGGCCGAAACCGAAACTAAAGAAAAACCACGTTCTGCAAGCGGCTTCCTGGGCACTGTAGAAAAGATTGGCAATAAGCTGCCGGATCCATTCTGGCTCTTCGTCATCCTCGCAGCCATCGTCGCTGTGACCTCGTGGCTAGGACACCTCGTCGGCATGACCGCAGAGGACCCCAAGACCGGCGAAACCATCGAAGTAGAATCCCTGCTGACCACCGAGAATATCTCGCGCATGGTTACTGATGCAGTGGAGAACTTCACCAGCTTCCCGCCGCTCGGCGTCATCCTTGCCGTGATGCTCGGCGTGGCCGTGGCGGAGCAGTCTGGCCTGCTTTCCGCGTTGGTGCGCGCGATGGTGACCAAGGTCAGCGCCAAGATGCTGACCTTCGTGGTGGCGCTGGCCGGCGTCACCGGCTCCGTGGCCTCTGATGCCATTTACGTCATCCTGATCCCGCTGGGCGCAATGGCCTTCCACGCCGTGGGCCGTTCCCCCATCGTGGGCGCGATGGTGGCCTTTGCGGCATCGTCTGCCGGCTTTAATGCCTCGCTGATTCTCAATATCACCGACCTCCTGCTCGCGGGTATTTCTACCCCGGCCGCACAGTTTGTGGACCCCGAATATGAGGTCAGCCCGCTGGCCAATATCTTCTTCGTTATCCCTTCTGCCGTGGTGCTCTCCCTCATCATTACCGCGGTCACGGAATTCCTCATGGTCAAAAAGGCCCGCGAGCTCGTGGACCACGACCACATTAATTACGAAGAGGTGTCCTTCTCCAAGGCCGCCGGTGGGGCCGGCGCAAATTCAGAGGAGGATGAGGAGTACGACTTCACCGATGATGAAGAGGCGATGCGCATCAAGCCCAACGAGCAGCGCGGTCTGATTGCTTCCGGCATCGCGCTCCTGCTCTTCCTTGCCGCCTTCTTTGCCCTGCTCTTTATCCCCGGCTCCCCGCTGGCAAGCCAAGGGGATAGCTTCATGGAGTCGCCACTCATTAGCGCCATCGCGGTGCCGATCGCCTTGGCATTCTTGGTATGCGGCATCGTCTACGGCCTGGCGGCAGGCACCGTGAAGTCTTTTGCTGATGTACCGGAGTTTATGGCCAAGGGCATCGAGACCCTCGTTCCCATGCTGGTCCTCTTCTTCGCGGTGGCACAGTTCCTGGCCTGGTTCGAGTGGTCCAACCTCGGCGTATGGACCGCCATCAAGGGCTCCGAGCTGCTCCAACACTGGTCCCTGCCGCCGCTAGTGATGTTTGCGGCACTGGTGGCCATGGTCGCACTGCTCAACCTCTTCATCACCTCCGGTTCCGCCCAGTGGGCCCTGATGGCCCCGGTCATCGTGCCGATGATGATGTATGTGGGCGTCTCACCTGAGGTTTCCCAGATGCTCTTCCGTATCGGTGACTCCCCAACGAATATCATCACCCCGATGTCGCCCTACTTCGCGCTGGCTCTGACCTTCCTGCAGCGCTATTACAAGCCAGCAGGTGTGGGTACTTTGATGTCGCTGGCGCTGCCCTATTCCCTCTGCATGATCGTGGGTTGGTTCGCCTTCTTCGTCATCTGGTACCTCATCGGCATCCCGCTGGGACCAGGCGCGCCGATGGACTACGCGGGTTAAGTCCATAGAGATCAGGCCGAACTGAGGAGATTCTCCCCTCAGTTCGGCCTTTTCGCGTTCAATTCAGCTCGATCAGTATGGACCTAAGCTTGATCTTCTTGTTGCTGCATACGCCAGCGGATACCGGATTCAAGGAAGCCATCGATATCGCCATCGAGCACCTTGGAGGGATCGCCCACCTCAAAATTGGTGCGTAAGTCTTTGACCATCTGGTACGGGTGCAGCACGTAGGAACGCATCTGATTGCCCCAGGAGGCGTTGCCACCGGCGCCCAACGCATCGAGCTCAGCTTGTTCCTCTTGGCGCTTGCGCTCCAGCAGCTTAGCCTGCAGCACGCGCATGGCCGAGGCCTTATTTTGAATCTGCGACTTTTCGTTCTGGCAGGTCACCACAATGCCGGTGGGAATGTGGGTCAGGCGCACCGCGGAGTCGGTGGTATTGACGGACTGGCCGCCCGGACCAGAAGAACGATAGACATCGACGCGCACCTCTGAATCCGGCACCTCAATCGAGTCAGTCTGCTCCACCACCGGCAAAACTTCTACCTCGGCAAAGGAGGTCTGGCGCCGCCCTTGGTTATCAAAGGGCGAGATGCGCACCAGGCGGTGCGCTCCCTGCTCCACGGAGAGCTGGCCGTACATGTATTCACCGTGGACGACAAAGGTCGCGGACTTGATACCGGCCTCCTCCGCATAAGAGATGTCATAGACATCAACCTTGTGGCCGTGCTTTTCCGCCCAGCGCGTGTACATGCGCATGAGCATCTCGGCCCAGTCGGCCGCGTCCACACCGCCGGCGCCGGAGCGGATATTAATAACCGCCTCACGCGGGTCATACTCACCAGAAAGCATGGTGGTGACCTCCAGCGATTCGATGGCAGATTCCAGGGAATCAAGCTCATCATCCGCCAGGGAGGTATCGCCCTCTTCTTCCGCGAGTTCATACATCACGGGCATGTCCTCTAAGCGCCCGCGCAGCGATTCCAACTTGCGAACCTTGGCCTGCGCTGCGGAAAGCTCGGAGGTGACCTGTTGCGCGTGGGCGGGGTCATCCCACAGGGATGGGTCGCCGGCCTGGGCCTCTAGTTCCCGAATGCGGGCAGCCAAAGCCTCCGGGTCCATGACCTTCTCGATGGTGGTCAGGGTGGTTTCCAATTGCTTGAGCCGTGCTGTTACTTCGGGACGCATAGGCCCCAATCCTACCCACCCGGCCGGCATAATTAGCCATCGGCCGCGTTTAGGGTGACAATGGTGGGCATGGATCAAAAGCCGAGCTTGCAGGAGATGATCGATGCGGTCATCAAGACCTTCATTGTCGCGCACGCGGATGACGGGGATGCGCACCTAGCGCAGGCCCTTGTCTATAACGCCGGCCGCCTGGCCTGGCGCTTGCGCGAGATGGGCGTCGACGTAGAGCACAAGACTTCTATCTCGGACGTTGTTACGGATGCGGACCGGGCGGCCGAGCGCTTCGTTGCGGGCGTGCTCGAGGCCGTGCGTCCGGAAGACGGCATCCTCGGCGAAGAGGGTGCGGCCCGCGAGTCCCAGTCCGGCCGCACCTGGGTCATTGACCCAGTCGATGGCACTTATAATTTCTCCTCCGGATCCGATTATTGGTGCTCTGCCCTCGCGCTTGCCGACGCCACCGGGATCACCCTCGGCGCCGTTCACCGCCCAGCCATGGGCTATACGTGGTTCGGTGGCCACGACTTCCCCACTTCGCTGGATGGCAAGGAGGTGGCTCGTCTGGAGGATAAGCCGGCCGAGCAGATTTCGCTTTCTACCTACTTGCACCCAACCTCGCTGGTGGATGAGAATATCCGCGGGGCGTGGCAACGCGTAGCGGAAAACTTTGCTACAGTCCGTATGCTCGGCGCCGGTTCTGTTGACCTTGCCTCTGTAGCCGATGGCACATGGGGCGCATGGATGCAGCACTCGGTGGCGGACTGGGACTGGTTCCCCGGCAAAGCTCTCGTTGAGGCGGCCGGCGGTGCAGCCCGCAAGGTAGAAGCCGGCGGCGTCGAATGGTGCCTAGCCGGCAATAAACAGGTAGTGGATCAAATGGAGGATTGGCTCCGTGGGTAAGTTCAAAGAAGACTTGGGCCTCGCGCTCGAGCTAGCGGGCCATGCCGATGTGGTGACCATGCACCGCTTCGAAGCGGCGGATCTTTCCGTCAAGGAAAAACCGGATATGACTCCGGTATCGGATGCGGACCTCACCTGTGAGAAACATATCCGCGAATCCCTCAAGCGTTCCCGCCCGCGCGACGAGGTGCTGGGGGAGGAATACGGCGGGGAGGCCTGCTATAAGGGCCGCCAGTGGGTTATCGATCCGATCGACGGCACCAAGAACTTTGTGCGCGGCGTTCCAGTGTGGGCCACGCTGATTTCTCTATTAGAAGACGGCGAGCCTGTAGTTTCCGTCGTCTCCGCTCCTGCCCTGCGCCGCCGCTGGTACGCGGCCAAGGGAGCCGGCGCTTATCGCGTCTTCGGCGGCGAACCGAAGCGCTTGGGCGTTTCCCACGTAGAAAAGCTTGCCGATTCTTCACTGGCCATGAGTTCCCTGACCGGCTGGGCGGAGCGCGGATTGCGCGATAGATTCCTCGCGCTTACTGATAAGACGTGGCGCCTGCGCGGCTACGGAGACTTCTGGTCCTATTGCCTCGTGGCCGAAGGCGCGGTGGACATCGCCGCTGAACCGGAGGTTTCCCTCTGGGACCTCGCCGCACCATCGCTCATCGTGACCGAAGCCGGTGGCACTTTCACTGATCTTGACGGCAACCCCGGCCCGCACGGCGGATCCGGCGTGGCCTCTAACGGCCTGCTCCACAAGCACGCCCTAGCCGCACTGCAGGGCTAGGGTCTTCTCCGCAGCTGGAGCAGAACTGGGCCGCGGCGCTCGGCAACCGCACCCGAGCAACCACCCGCCTGCGAGCAACTCCCGCAGCCACCGCTAGGGCACGAGGTCAGCGATTCTCTCACTAGTTCCTCACTTCGCTCGAGGTAAGCCAAGATTACCTCCACGGTCCCCTGCCCCAACCCCGTCGCCTGTGCTATGTCGGCGGGATTGGAATTTCCCTGTGTGATGGTCTCCTTGACCTTCTCCGTGGGGCTCATAGGAAGACCTTGAGGATTTGAAATACTCCTACCGCAAGGATCCAGGCGGTTGCTAGCTGCAGCGCAAACCCGATGAGGGTCCACTTCCAACCTATTTCTCGCCGCTGTGCGGCCACCGTGGCCACGCAAGGGGTATAGGCCAGAAGGAAGACCATATACGCCCACACCGCAGCCAGCCCGTGCCCACCAGAGGCCGCATCAAAGTCGGCGCGAATATGGCTAGCCAACGGGGATTCTGCTTGCTCCTCTGGTGCATCGTCAGTGACGTCTTCTACCGCATACGTCTGGGCCCAAGTGGAAATGAGAGTCTCCTTCGCCACGAACCCGGTGACAAGCGGCCCGGTTAGGGACCAAGAATCAAACCCAGCAGGCGCAAAGACAGGGGACATCGCTTTAGACACCGCACCGTAGGCGGAATCTTGCGGCGGTACCGCCTCTTCGTTGAAGGAGTGCCCACCAGTGACCGGAATAGACATCAGCAACCAGATGACTACGACCGTAGCCACAATGATGCCTCCGGCGGTGTGCAAAAATCCTTTGAGCCTTACCCACATGACCGACACCGTGAGTTTAAACGTAGGCAGCTGATAAGCCGGAAGGTCGATAACGAGGGCTTCGGACGGCATGGCCCGCCACACCGTGCGGCGCAAAGCGAGGCCCACCAACACCACCAGTGCGATAGACAGCACGTACATGGCGAATACCGCGGAACCAGCATGAGCGGGGAAAAAGACCTGCGCCAGCATCATAAATACGATGAGCCGGGCCGAACATGAGGTGAAGGGGATAAGCAGGCAGGTAAGGATGCGATGGCGGACGTCGCCAAGCACGCGCGTAGCCGAAATCGCCGGGACATTGCAGCCATAGCCCACCACAATGGGGATAAAGGCCTTGCCGGGCAGACCGATGGCGCGCATGACGCGGTCAGTGACCACCGCCGCGCGCGCCATATAACCGGAATCCTCTAGCACCGCCAAGCACAGAAACATCAGCGCAAGGAGCGGCGCAAAGGTGAGCACCATGCCCACACCACCGATGAGCCCATCTACCAGCAGGCCCGTTACCAACCAATGGTCTGGGAGGATGCTGCGCGCTGCATCGGATACAGGGCCGGTAATGAACGCCTCCAATCCGTCCTGCAGCGGTCCTGCGACCGTAGTGGTAATGAAGAACACAGCCCACATAACGGCCAGAAACAAAATGGGCCCGAGCACTGGGTGCAATACCAAGCGGTCCACGCGCTGGCTAAGTGGCTCCCCCACATTTTCATGGCTGACTGCAACTTTCTCGGCCGCATCCAGATCCGCAAAACGTTGGTCCACATCGGCGTTGGGCCGGATAGTCTGTGGCTCCGTCTGCATTGCTTTTGCAACGGCGCCCTCCAGCGCATCTAGGTTTTCTCGGCGGCGACCATTGACGCTGACCACCGGCATGCCAACGACGCGCGATAGCGCGGCGATATCGATGCTTATGCCCTGCTGCTTGGCGACGTCCTCTTTGGTCACCCCAATCACTACCCGGTACGGGTACTCCGCGATCTGGAACGCAAGGTTCAGCCCGCGCGCCGGTGCGGTGGCATCCACCAACACCACAACCACATCCGGGCGCTCACATGGCGGACCTTCGACGAGCATGTCGCGGGTGAATTCCTCGTCCGGACTCATTGGATCCAAGGAATAAGCACCGGGCAGATCGATGATGTCGAAGGCCTCTGGCTGCGCATTCCACAAACCACGGCTGACTTCTACAGAAGTACCCGGCCAGTTGCCGGTCTGGACTTTCGCTCCGGTCAGCGCGTTGAACAAGGTAGATTTGCCGGAATTTGGAGCCCCGACCAAGGCGAGGACAGGTGTTCCCTCCGCGGCGATACGCATGGAGGATGTGGAGTGGCAGCTTGGCGCTGCGGTTTTGCGTGCCATTATGCTGCTACCGGGATAACTTCGAGCTGGCGCAGCGTATGCGCGTCTACCGCATACCGGGCGCTGCCGATAGTAACCAAGCGCGCCCCGCCGGCCACCTTGCGCCCCATCTTCACGCGCACCCCTGGCCGGAATCCCAGTTCACGCATACGCAGTGCCAACGCCGGCTGCGACTCAATCGCATGCCGCAAGCAGCATTCAGGGAGTTCTACCAATGCGTCCACTGGGGCTTGATCGGCACGCATACATTCGGACCTTTCGCAGGTCTGCTGGGTACGAGTGCGGGACAATAACGACAGCTGTAACATCGCGGGTCACCTCGGTTCTCTCAGTCCGGCTCACGCCGGTGATGTTAGCCACACCTAAGTGGCTTCTAGATAAGCCTAACCTTAGTCCGCAAAAGGGTTTCACACAAGCGCCGATTAGTTGTGATTATCGGCACTAGACAGAGACATAAAAGTGCCCGCTCCCAGTAGCAACGGGAGCGGGCGAAGAGCAGGGACGAGGTTAGTCCTGCGGTAGCGCGAAACCAGCGCCTACGCCGCCACGGCGATTCATATCCTCCAAGACCGCATCCATGGTGGTTGCGGCGGTTGGGTTATGGACCGGCCCCTGCAGTGGGGTACGGCACGGGAAATTCACCGGCAGGAAACCACCGGTAATCGAGCCAACTAGGCGGCCATCGACCAACAATGGAGCGCCGGAATCGCCCATCATGGCGCATACTTGGTTAATCTGAATCTTCTTGGCCTGCTGATAGGTCATGCCGCAGGTCTTGCCAGTAGCAACACCCTGCTTGCACACCTGCTGACCCGGCTTTACGCCACCACCCAATTGATTGACGGTTACACCGTTGTAGGAACGAGAAACCTTAGCCTTGGAGCCGAACTCGATAACGGCGTAATCCAAGTCCTCGTTCTTAGACACTACAGTGCCGGTTGGGCCGATTTGCTCAGAATCAGCGGAGGTAACAGGGTCTCCCACATTGCCGCAGTGCGCGGCGGTCAGGCCCACCTTGCGGCCAGCATTATCGTTGCCCGCCACGGTCAAGGTGCACATCGTTTCCTTATTGACATAGAGCGGGGTGCCTGGGCCGTAGAGCGACTCCCCTTGGTTCATGGCGGCAACGGACTCTTCAGGGATGCGTGGGGCATCAAACATAGAGCCCGGAACGCGGTGCAATACGTAGTCCGCCTGTGGTTTTCCCGCAGCTACCTTGGAAAACCCATCATTTTTCCACTGGTAGTTTGGGTTGGTTCCCTTTGGTTTAAACTCCGGTTGTGTGGCCTGCTCCGCCAGACCAATAGGGTTCGGGTTAGTCATTGGCTCTGCGTACTGAGCCTGCTGCGCTTTCTGTTGCACCGCGTTGTGTGCATTGCGTACAGAAGAATCCACAGCATCGGTAACGCTCTTGTCCACCTGCGGGGTTTGGATACCAACCCCCGCCAGGCCATCTCGGACCTGGTTAATAATCCCTGCGGAGTCAAAATCCGGTTGGGGCAATTCCTGGGCGCCTGCGGCCGGGGAACCCAGGAAAAACGCACCAGCGAAAGCCGAGCCCACCAGGACTTTCTTGAGGTGCGGTATGCGAAGCATCAAGGTACCTACTTTCCGTTGTCAACATCCTGCTAGCTCGATATTGGCACGAAAGAATTGTGGAAGCAGCAAACTCTTGTGACTGTGTCCAAGCCGTTATATTTCTTCCAGACTTCGGGGGTGATCACCCCTCCCCTATCATTGAGAATATGCCCACACCGCTGTCCTATTCCGATACCTCTGGCTTTCCGCAGCTACATATGTCGCGGGTTATCAATGCCGACTTTGACGCCGCCGCACACCGTCTTTTCCGCTGGACAATCCAACGCAGCGGGCTATTCCGCGTTCGGGCAACCCACCCCGTAGTCGAGCCCGGCGCAGAGGTCACCCTCGGCTTGGGGCCGTGGGATTTCCGCTGCCGCGTAATAGAGGTCTTCCGCGAGGATGGCCGCTGCGGGTTTACCTATGGCACCCTCCCCGGACACCTAGAGCGAGGTGAGGAGACTTTCACTCTGGAGCGCCTACGCGACGGCCGAACGCTTTTGCTTATAGACGCCGCCTCAGAGCCCTTCCTCCCCTGCCTGCGCCCCCTCGTGGACGTGCCAAGGCGCCTGCTGATTAGCCGGCTCTATCTTCACGCTTTAGACGATTAGCAGGATTGTATATACGACAAAAGCCGCCTCCCCGAACCCGGGAAAGCGGCTCAATCTCAGCGCTGGTTAGTTCTTGCGCTTGTCCTCGATGGACTCGCGTGCATCGCGCACAGCGCCCTTGACTCGGTCAAAGAAGCCACCCTTCTTCGTGGACTCCTCTTGGTACTCGTGTGCCTTGTCCTCCACGAAGCCCTTAGCGCGCTGGAACGCATCGCCGACGGCGCTACCAGCCTCGGATGCCTTGCCCTTTAGCTGATCCAGGCGCTCAGAGGACTGCTGACCGTTGACGTTGTCCTGGTTCGGCGCAGTAGCAACACGCTCTTCGTTTGCTTCGCCTACGATGTGCTGGCTGGGCGCATAGTCCGAGTTACCTTCATCCAACTTCTCCTGCAGGTCCGGCTGCTGCGGGGCGGAACCAATGTGCTCTTCCTTCGCGCCACCTACGATGTGCTGGCTGGGCGCGTAGTCAGAGTTATCCTCGTCCAGCTTTTCTTGCAGATCTGGCTGCTCGGCAGCTTTAGCCACATGTTCTTCCTCCGCTCCAGCGACAACGTGGTTCTGCGGTTCATACTTACTTGCGGTGGACTCATGTCCGTCCGCAGACGGCTTTCCGACCGGCTTGGACAGGCCGGCTGCACCTGCGGCACCAGCTGCAGCTGCAGCGGACTGCGAGGACTTGTCAGATTTAGCCTCCGAAGACGCGGTGTCTTTAGATGCTAGGTACTTGTATTCGTTGCGGTCCAAGTCGACCTCGTGGCCTAGTTCGTTTGCCATTGCTACGTACTCCTTTAAATAGATTTATCTTCTTCCTTCTAGGGTTCCAGAAAATTCAGGAGCGTGCACGGAAATGGGTATGGGAAAGCGTCGACCGGTGGAGGGATCAGTCATCTCTAAACACTCAACATGGAAGGTTTCGCGTACGAGTTCAGCGGTCATCACCTCCTCGGTGGCCCCTTCGGTCACAATGCGTCCCTCACGCATGGCTACGATTCGATCGGCGTAACGCGCGGCATGGACCATATCGTGGACCACCATGACCACCGTGGTCCCAGCGCGGTTAAGGTCTCGGATGAGATCCAAGATGGATAATTGGTGCGCCGGGTCGAGGTATGTAGTCGGCTCGTCAAGCAAGGTAATTGGCGTTTCTTGGGCCAACGTCATGGCGAGGAAGACGCGCTGGCGCTGACCGCCGGAAAGGTCTGCCGCGGGGGCGTCGAGAAGCTCGCTCACCCCAGCACGCGAGGCAGCACGCTCAACCGCTGCATGATCTCCGGCCCGCATCGTCGCTAGCGCTCCTGTATAGGGATAGCGGCCGTAACCGATGACGTCGCGCACTAATATCCCTTCCGGAGCCACGGGATGTTGTGGCAGAAAAGAAACTTCACGTGCAAAGGCACGCGAGGAATACTTGCTGATATTTTGGTCCGAGAGGTACACCGCGCCTGCGCTGGGCGTAAGTTGGCGCCCCAATGTTTTGAGAAGCGTCGATTTGCCGCAGCCATTCGGCCCGATCAGAGCCGTTACTTGACCGCTAGATAAGCGGAGATTTACATCTTTGACCACATCGGGGCCACCGTAACCCACGGTCAATCCGCTACACGTCAGTGTCATGTCTAGCCTCCGTTTCGCACTCGGGTTAGCCGAGTCAATAGGAAAATGAAATAGGGTGCGCCAATCAGCGCGATGAGCGCGCCAACGGGGATTTCCGTGGGGGCGAAGGCCCAGCGACCGAACGTATCGCATACAGTCACAAGGGTCGCGCCGCCTAGGGCCGCCACGGGCATTTGCCGGCGCAGGTTCGAACCAACGATCAAGCGGGCAGCATGTGGGACGACGAGCCCGGCGAAACCCAAGACCCCGGCCGCGGCGACTCCCGCTGCGCCGAGGACAACGGCCAAAGCTATTGCTATTAGGCGCCACATCTTGGTACTCACTCCGATGCCGGCCATGGTGGAATCATCCAGCGCTAGCATATCCAGGTGTTTTGCGACCACCATCGCGATGGTTAGGGCGAAAAGGATAAAGGGGGCAACAATAGTGGCGTCGCCAAGCGAGCGGGCGTAAAGCGAACCTTTCAGCCATGTCATGGCCGCTCCTGCCTCTGGCGCGGCGCGCACCAAGAGCAATTCAGTGATGGCACCCAGCCCGAAAGATACCGCCACCCCGGTAAGGGGCAGGCGCACCGGATCGCTTACCCCGCGTCCAGCAAAAAGGAGAACCACCCCAGTTCCAGCCAACGCGCCGATAAAGGCGATAAAGGTCAGCAGGTGGGCCGGCAGGGCGCCTGCTCCCATGAGTACCGCAACGGCCGCGAGTCCGCCGCCGGAGGTAATACCCACCGTATCTGGAGCGGCCAAAGGATTGCGTAGCGCGGATTGCAAAAGACAACCAGAAACAGCCATGGCACTGCCCGCGCAAATACCTACCAAGAATCGCGGTGCGCGGTACCTCCAGATGAGCGGATCTCCGGTAAAGAAGCCAGTGGTCACCTCGCCCGGCGATTTCATCACCGCACCGACGCCCATGCCGATGACTGCGCTCAATACCAACGCCAGGATGAGCCCTACCAGAACCCCTACAAATCTCTTATGCCGCATGCTTCCTCCTCCCCAGCGCATGGACGGACCACAGCACTAAGGGCATGCCAGCCAAAGAAGTCACGATGCCCACTGGGGTCTCGGCCGGCGCCCAAATTGCCTGCCCAACCGAATCTGCCACCAGAAGCACCGCTGCTCCTACAATTCCAGCCACACACAGCCCCATGCGGTGGTGTGCGCCGCACACCCGCCACGCTACGGTCGCGGCCATCAGCCCCAAAAATCCAATCGGCCCGGTTGCGGCTACCGCAGGAGCAATGAGCACTACCGCCGCCACAATGGCAGCCAACCGAATGCGCTCCGGCTTCGCGCCGACAGCACCGGCCACGGCATCGCCTGCTACGAGCAAGTCCAGCGTTTTTGCACCGACTAAGGTCAAGGGAACCACGACCAGCACGGCAATCAGCGCCGGCATGATACCGCTTAGGCGCACACCGGCAAGCCGACCAGAAAGCCATGACATCACCGTAGCCAGTTGAGCTTCATCTATTACCAAGAAAATGGAGGTCAATGCGCTACACAGCGCGGAAACGGCAACGCCCACGAGTACCATGCGCTGGATCGCACCGCTCTTGCCGACGCCCACCGTCACCCCCACAGCAATCCCCGCACCCAGCAGCGCACCGGGCAGCTGGTCAACGCTCGAGGTTTCGCTCCCAAAAAACATTGCGGTTGCGACTGCGCCGAGTGCCGCACCGGAGTTCACACCAGTGATGGACGGATCGGCGAGCGGATTCGCGGTTGCCGTGCGCAGCAATAACCCGCCTACACCTAGTGCAATACCGACCACCGTGGTAGCAAGGAGACGGTCAAAAGCCACGCTATGCAGCTCTTCTTCCAACCACGGGGTATCAACTGGCACCTGAACATGGCGGAGCCGCCACCACCACACAAAGGCAGCGGCAGCGGTTGCAAAGACCAGGCAGGCACTGGCTTTAGTTCGTGATGCCACTACTTTTCAGCGGCGATAATGTCATCGAGCATATGCTCGGCGGAAAGTGGCCCGCGAGCGCGCGACCAGATATCTTGGTCTACCTTTACGATGTCACCGCTGCCCTTGGCATAGGGCGTCTTTTTAAACGCTTCGACGTCCTTGTACATAAAGACTCGGTCAGCCTTCATGCCAGGGAGCTTATCGCCGGTCAGTTCCGCTACATCAGTCTTAGATTCGATAGAAGACTTCTCGCCTTCAAAGGCATAGTCATAGCCCACTTTACTCAGTAGCGACTGAGGGAAAGAGGGGTTGACCCAGGTATAGAGCATCTCGCTGGACCAGCCAGCCACGACCGCACGACTCCCCGGCTTTACCGTGTCCTTGGTCTGAGCAATCTTGTCCTCGATGCGCTGACGGACTTCTTTAGCCTTTTCCTCTTTGCCGAGTTTGGCCGCGATCTCATCCATCGAGTCCAACACGTCCGAGTAAGTTTCATCTGGGTAGGATTCCGTCTGCGCAATCTCTTCCAGCTGCGGCATAATATCAGCTTGCCGGGTAGGGCTAGCCAAAATCAGATCTGGCTCCAAAGACTGGATAACCTCTAGGTTCGGCTGCTTGGCTTGGCCCACAGAGGTCGCCTGACCTAACTGTCCCTTCAACGTAGTAGGTGCCTCCGACTTACCGATTTCTACGATTCCCACAGGGTCCACATCGAGGGCCTTGAGAATTTCCTCATAGCGCCAATCGAGCGCCACAACTCGCTCGATTTTCCTATCTTCACCCGGTCCCTGAGAAGAATCAGAAGAACACGCAACAAGGCCTGCGCCTAGGGCTAGGGTGGCTACAAGTGCGATAACTGCACGCACATTCATGAAGTCTCTCTTTTGCATAGGCTTACCTTAGCTTTATAAGGGTTTACTGTCTAGAGCCTGATTGCTTCCCTCTCCATGACAGACCATGCAGCCACAGGATGAGTTCCATGAGGGATAGCGGTGAGGAGCGGAAACCGGAATCCGCTCTAGCCACGATCATCTACAGCCTCTGCGAACGAACTCCAAACTGCGGTCTTTGGTGTTCATCTTTCGAATGCTCTAGCCCTTGAGCACAGCGCGGGAAACGATGACGGGGGCGTCACTGAAAGGATCGTCCCAGATTTCTACATCGATACCGTAGGCTGCGGCTAAAATATCCTTCCGCAGTGCTTCCTTGGGAGTCCCCCGGGCTATGACCTCGCCGTTGTTCATAACCGCCCTGGTGTCGGAGTACTGACCAGCCAACATGTGGTCGTGCAGCACAACAACGACTGCCTTACCAGCGCGGGCTTGCTTGCGAACGGGCTCCAAAACACTAATCGCGTGGGCGGGATCGAGGAAGGTCGTAGGCTCGTCGAGCAGCGGCACCGGCGCGCCCTGAGCCAGAGCCAGTGCAAGCCGTGCCCATTGCCGCTGGCCGCCGAAGAAAACGAAAATGGCCCTCATCGGCGAATGGGGAGCAGTTCACACCATCGTGGATTGATATCCGCCGAGTCCATCCGCAGTCAGGGCATAAATTAACACACCACGAAAAACAACTTCCTCGGCAATCGCTACGGCTATCAGCAAGCAGAGTTCCGCGACAGG
>NZ_JAVBIF010000025.1:0-17504 GCF_032821615.1 Corynebacterium tuberculostearicum
TAGGGATGGTCAGCCCCGTCGACTTCGAAAACCACATTGGTCTAACCACCAGTAGAAAAGAAATAGCTGCCTAAGCACTAGGTAGCCCCACTACGTGTCCACGATTTGCGGGCAACCCCACCCCAGCACCGACATCCGCGCCTACACCCAAGGCAGAGACGCTACCTGCCGCTGGCCCGGCTGCACCGTCCCCGCCACCAGGTGCCAACTCGACCACCGCATCGAATACCACCACGGCGGGCCAACCAGCCCAGACAATCTAGTCAACCTCTGCCAACACCACCACAACATCAAAACCGACCGCAGAATCCATTACATCCTCGACCCGATTACCGGCACCATCGCCTGGCTCCACCACGACGGTACCTACCAACTAGACCACCCCACCGGACCACTAGCCACACACCAAACACACTGGAACCACACCTGGGCCCACTACCTCACACACCAACAACAACGAACAGAAAGGAAGACCTCCAAAGGGTAGGGGACGCCGTTAAAATGGGCTGACAGCCTACCGAGGAGGCCGAACTGATGAGCTCACTGGCTGCCATCGCCTTGCCATTTTTTCAGAGTAGGACCCGATCCTTTCTTGATGAGGATCGGGCAGCTAGACGTGCACTGAAAATGCAAGATGGAATTGGCGTGCTCGATTTTGCCGTGGAGGACCCTTCGGAGGATCCAGCCCAAGTATTCTCGGTTGTGCAAGAAGCGCTGGAGATTGCCGTAGATGTGATAGCCAATGCGGATGACTCACTTGGTATGTTAAGTGAGGTTGTTGAAGAGCTTATCGAGCTCCACGCTAAGAGCGCACAGCGCGCCAAGCCTGCGCCAATGGAGCTGGCCGAGTGGTTCATTGATTTCCATGAGAGCAACGAGGTTGATTACTTCGATCTCGACCCTGTTGCTTATTCAACGGTCCTCGGAGAAGACGGCCTGGCTCGGGTGCGAGCTTGGGCGGAAAACGCAGATGTTATCCGCCGCAAGTACATGGAGAAGCGCTTTGCGGTTTTAGATCACGACGTTGAAGCGATCATTCGTACACACTTGGCTGAGGGTAGCTACGCGGTTTATTTCGAAGAGGCAGCTACAGCCTTAGTAGAAATCGGTGAGTATGACGCTGCGTGGGAGTACGCGAAGCGTGGTACCGAATCTGAACCAGATTGGCAGGCGCGGTCCTGCGGGCAATTCTGGGTGGAACTAGCGAGGGATCATTTCCCCGAAAGGGAGGAAGAGGTCGCCCAGATAGTTCTCAACAAGTGGCCGGACCCGCTCCTAGAAGTAATGCTGTACCCAGAAAGGTTTGTGGAGCCCTAGAGAACTAGAAGGTCGAACTTTGTAGCCTTCACGTCCGAAAGGCGCTTGCGGGCGCGCTCGAGACGCTGCCACTGATCTTGGGGGATGGACTTTCGGGCGATGGTGACGGTTTCGGCGTCAGGGGTGCCCCATGCGATGGGCATAGGGGTGATTTGCTGCCAGTGGTTGTTGTCTGCGCGGCCGGACACAGCGGCGACGGGAACCTTGGTGCCTACGGTGCGCTGAGTGCCGGGAATAGCGGTCACGGTGCGCAGGCAAGCGGCCCAGCGGGGAGGCAGGGAAGGATCCACATTGGTATTGACTAGGGCGAGCAGGACCATGTCGCGTTCGTTGACCTCAGCGATGACAGCCGGAGCAAGGGGATAGGAGTCATAGAGCTGTTGGGCGGTGCCAACTTTACGTGCGGCGGCGAAGCCGACGATAGCCACCATGATTCCGAAAAGGATCATGCCGAGGCCGATGGTAATGCCCCAGGAAAATCCCCACCAGATGGCCGCGCCGCCGATGATGAGCAGGATGCCCAGCACGAGGCCGGAGATGCGAAGGCGGTTGGAATCGCGCAAGAGCTCGTTATTGGCCTTGGCAAAGGACTCGTCTACGTCGAACTTGAAGATTTTCATTGTTCCAAGTCTAGTGCGTCGATAAGCCGGTAGGCATATCCCTGCTCGGCGAGGAAGCGTTGGCGATGCACGGCGTAGTCTGCGTCGAGGCTATCGCGGGTGACTAGCGAATAGAAGAGGGCTTCCTCTTCCTTGGGGCGCAGCAGTCGGCCGAGGCGTTGGGCCTCTTCTTGGCGGGAGCCGAAAGTGCCGGAGACCTGGATGGCTAGAGCTGCCTCGGGAAGGTCGATGGAGAAATTGGCCACCTTGGATACTACGAGAACAGGAAGTGTGCCCTCGCGGAATTGTTGGAAGAGGCGTTCGCGCTTGGCGGTGGAGGTGGAGCCGTCGATAACGGGGGCGTCGAGATGCGCGCCGAGCTCCTTGAGCTGGTCGACATAACCGCCGATGATGAGCGCCTGCTGTGGGCGTCGGGCCAGGATCTTATCTACCGCACGGAGTTTGGCGGCGGCTTGGGCGGCGATGCGGTAGCGGTCGCGAGGTTGGGCGGTGGCGTACAGCATACGTTCCTCGGCGTCCATATCCACACGAACCTCGATGCATTCGGCGGTGGCGATATAGCCGGCCATCTCGAGCTCTTTCCATGGGGCGTCGTAGCGCTTGGGTCCGATGAGGGAGAAGACGTCGCCCTCGCGGCCATCCTCGCGCACGAGGGTGGCGGTAAGCCCTAGCCGACGCCGCGATTGAAGGTCCGACGTCATGCGGAACACC
Organism: Corynebacterium tuberculostearicum; assembly: GCF_032821615.1. GTDB lineage: Bacteria > Actinomycetota > Actinomycetes > Mycobacteriales > Mycobacteriaceae > Corynebacterium > Corynebacterium tuberculostearicum_H. Next base: position 2,649 of record NZ_JAVBIF010000025.1, read on the forward strand.
GGGGCGGGAAGGAGATGGACCTCGTCGTAGATGATGAGGCCCCAGTCGCGGGAATCGAAGAGCTCGAGGGCGCGGTATTCGCCCTTGGTCTTGCGGGTGACCACCTGGTAGGTGGCGATGGTGATGGGTTTGATTTCCTTCTTTTCGCCGGAGTATTCGCCGATTTCGTTTTCGGTTAGGGTGGTGCGGCGCAAGAGCTCGTCGCGCCATTGGCGGCCGGCGACGGTATTGGTAACCAGGATGAGCGTGGTGGATTCCGCCTTGGCCATCGCAGCCGCGCCGACGATGGTTTTGCCAGCGCCGCATGGGAGTACGACGACACCGGAGCCGCCGGACCAGAAGGCCTCGGTGGCGTGCTGCTGGTAGTCACGCAGCTGCCAGCCGTCGTGATTGAGGGCGATCGGATGGGACTCGCCATCGACGTAGCCGGCGAGATCCTCTGCCGGCCAGCCTGCCTTGAGGAGGGATTGTTTAAGGCGGCCGCGCTCGGAGGGCGGGACGGCGATGGAGTGCTCGTCGATGCGCGCGCCGAGGAGTTTTCCGGTAGCGCCGCGGGAGAGTTCTTCCAGGATAGGTGGCTCTTCGGACTCGAGGATGAGGCCGTGGGCCGGGTGGGCGTGCAGGCGGACGCGGCCGTAGCGGGACATGGTTTCGGCGACGTCGACAAGCAGGGCTTGGGGGACGGGAAAGCGGGAGTAGTTTTCCAGGACGTCGACGACCTGCTCGGCGTCGTGCCCGGCCGCGCGGGCATTCCACAACGCGAGCGGGGTGATGCGGTAGGTGTGCACGTGCTCGGGGGCGCGCTCCAGCTCCGCAAAGGGAGCGAGTGCGGCGCGGGCCTCGGCGGCTTGGGCGTGATCCACCTCGAGCAGGACGGTCTTATCCGACTGCACAATCAATGGTCCATTCATGGCTCCAGCGTAACGGAGGTGATCCGGTGCAAGGGAAACCGGATGGTAGAGCCATCGGCCGCGCGAGCGTCGATTTGCCCGCCCGCCACGGTCAGCGGGGTGACGGTGCGTTTCTTTTCGTTGCCGTTCTTGTCCGCATAGCCGATGGTGATCGGCCGGGCAGTGCGCGCGGCGGCGTGGACTATATCGAGGCTGGGCGTGGAAGGCGCCGCGTCGTCGCGCAGGGTGCGCATCGCCTTCGCGATGTCCGGGGAAGCGGTGGCCCGGCGGGCGGTGGGCGTCGGCAGTGTAGCCGGTTCGGGCGCGACGTTCAGGCTGGCGCCGCTTTCGTCCTCAGCAGCGGGAGAGAGTCCGTGGTCGCGTAGTCGTTCCAGCAGGTCGTGCACCGGCAATTGGGACACCGCGACGGTGGGCGCGAGCAGGCGCAAAGGCGCGGCCTTGAGCGCAATCTGGAGGAGAGCCGGGTCCTCGCTGCGCAGGTAGGACAGTGCCGGGCCGGAGCGCAGGGTGCCATGGCGCTTGGCGACGTCCCCGATATGAAACTCCAGCGTCTGCGGCACATCCCCGTGGGCGGCGAAGAAGGCCTGGATTTCTTCCCCAGCCATGCCGCGATCCAGACCGCGGCGCAGGGAAGCATCCGAAATGCGGTAAACGCTGGCCAGGCCGGGGGACTCGAGGTCGGCGACTGATTCGAGCCGCTGGTGGGTATCCGGATCGAGCGGGCCAGGAACCAATACGGTCATATCCGCTTGGATGAGGAAGTAGTCGACCGTGTCGGGGGTCAGGCGGGCGGCGGCGTCGGGGGCGTCGATAAGCACGCTGGTGGGGCGCTCAAGGGCAATGGCGCCGATCCACTCGGCTTCCGCCCGGAGTTCGGCGATGGTTTCGTCCGAAGTGTGGGTGGCAAAGAGCGGGAAGTGGAAGCGTATGGATTCTTCGAAGGTGGGTTTCGCCCCACGCAGGTAGACCTGCAGGACTTTGTCCCTGAAGCTAGGTAGTCGGTCATTGGTGTGCGCTAGCGTGCGGCCTTCCTTTGTCCATGGGGAGGCAGTCCAAGCCTCGAGCAGAAATTGCCATTTTTCGGCGAGGTTTGCGTCGAGCCAGGTTTGGGCGAGCTCCGTTGGGGCGAGGAAATTGCCCTCCATGTTTTTCGGCTCGCCGCGGCTTAGTAGGCGGGCACTCATGCCGAGTTCGATGAGCCGGCGTAGCTCCGCTTCGCCGATGTCGAGGGTTTTGCTCAGGTTGGTGAGCTGGCGAACGCCGACGGTCTTGTCCTTGAGCAGTTCTATCGGCCGCGCGCCTAGGGCGTCAATGACGCGCTGCATGCCGCGCACGGCGGAAAGGCCGGCCGCGGTGCCGGCATCATCGGCCTTGGAATCCGGGGCGGGGGATTCGGTGATTCCCTCTACTGGGATTGGGGCGGTGGGCTTGCCGTTCAGCGCAAGGTGCACGGCGCGCGGCAGGCGGACGGTGGTGGCATCCACGCGCTGGAGCAGCTGCTTGGCGATGAGCCGCGGAATCGGCCGGGTCGGATCCGCATCGATGGCCGCGTCCCGCGTGGTCCCGAGGCCATTGGAGCGGGACAAGGTCTCGAGAACCTTCCGTTCTTCGTCCGGCAGCTCGGCGATGTCCTCCGGGCTGACCTGAACCTGGTCGAGGAGGGACCAGCCCGTGGGAAGGGCTGGCATGACCTCGGGCGGGATTAGGACGTTGCCGTACGCTAGTCCGCGCTCCTTGAGCCGGCGGGTGATCTCTGGACGCAGGTCTTCTACCTCCTCGAGCTCTCCACCACGGCGCGCGATGTCCTCGATTTCCGCGAGCAACTCCGCGGAGCAGTCCATGAGGGTTCGCGCGATCGAGGTGCGCAGCAGTAACCGAGTGGCAAGCGCGGTGATGCTCGGGGGTAGCGGATTGAGCACATCTGGCCGGTTGCGGAGGATGGTGGCGAGCTCTTCTTCCTCAAGGGAGGCAAGCCACGTGCGGAAATGCGGGAGGTGGGAAGACTGAGTCATGATGTCACCCCAGTTTAGTTATCGTTTGAGTTACGTTTTTGCGCAAGGTTTGAAATAATAAGGGCTATGTCGAATGAGAAGAAGGGTCACGTTTCCCCGGCTTGGCCGAAGAACGAAAATCGCGAGCACGCAATCACCGAAATCTCTGCGCCTTTTGCTGGTGCGTCCAGCCCCTACGGCGATGATCTGATCTTGCCGATGCCGGCAGAGAAGCTGAACTACGTTCACCCTTATACTCGCATCAATCGCTAGAGTATGTCCCCGCCTTGGCGCGGGGATTTTTCTTTCATACAAAAAGGGCCCTTTGCAGTAGCAAAGGGCCCTTTATCGCTATGTATTAGCGGGTGATGTTCTCAATCATCTGCGCAATCGGGTCGATGACGTTGCGGTTGGCAGAGTAGAAGTTGTTGAAGTCGTGGCGGTTAGCCTTGTACAGCTCGGTGAACTGCGTAGGCAGTGCCAGGCCGTAGGAGGCAGCGGCGTTCTTGATGGTGTTGTACAGAGCATCAACAGCCAGCTCGTCGGACTTCTGAGCGGCAGCCTGCTTGACCGGAGCCGGTGCCTGGGCCGGAGCCTTAGGGGCAGCGGACGGAGCGGTGCGCTGGGTTGGAGCGGAATTCAGGCCGAGGGAAGCGGAGCAAGCCGGCCATGCGCCCCAGCCCTGGGAAGCAAGCACGCGCTCAGCGACGACAATCTGCTGCTCGCGGGTAGCCTGGTCAGCGGTAGCAGCGAACTGGCCGCCGCCATTGGCCTGCCAGGTCTGCGGGTTGAACTGCAGTCCGCCCTGGTAGCCGTTGCCGGTGTTGATGTGCCAGTTGCCGCCGGCCTCGCACTGTGCCAGACGGTCCCAGTCGGAATCTGGGGCAGCGGATGCGGTCGGTGCCATGATGGCAGCGGCGGCGCCGAAGGCGACGGTGCCGGCGGTGAACTTAGCGGCCATACGGTTCTTAGCGGAGTGGCGTCCCATGTAGTTAGTCCTCTCTGTGTGCCCGCATTAAGTGCAAAGAATATGTACCAAAAAGAAAGGGCGGGCGAGGGCAACTTTCTTAACGGCTCTTAAGTGTCTGGGGGACAGCGTAGCGGTTTATAACGAAAGTGTCACGTTATGGGCACTAAACGGGAAAGAAATGGGACAAATGTGGTGGGTGAGGGGGCATTTTCGCAGGTGGGCGGCAATATGTGATCTGTGTCATGTAACGCGGGTGTGTCGCGGCAGAGTGCGCGACTTCTGTTGTTTTGACCAGGCGGCTAAAATAAAGATTTTCCCCTAGAGAAGAGGTGGGTACCTATGCCTATTGGCAAAGTGAAGTGGTATGACGCCGAGAAAGGTTTCGGTTTCGTCAGCAACCCGGGCGATGAAGACGTCTATGTTGGCCGCAACGTGCTGCCCAAGGGAGTAGAGGAACTGTTCCCCGGCCAGCGCATCGACTTCGATTTCGCGGCCGGGCGCCGCGGTCCGCAGGCGCTGCGGGTCAAGGTATTGGATAAGCCGCGTCGCCGTACGCCGGCCCGCAAGCCGGAAGAGCTCGGCAGCATGGTCTCTGACGTGATGACCTTGCTGGAGTCGCAGATTCAGCCGGTGCTTAATTCCGGCCGCTACCCGGAGCGCAAGACTGGGCGCCAGGTAGCAGAAATCCTCCGCGCAATCGCGAAGGATTTGGATAGCTAATCAGAAGCCTTCGTGGATTCCTCCGCGGAGGCTTCTCGTTCTTTATCGGTCATCGTGGTCAGTGACCACACGGTGGCCAAGGGGGTTTCGTCACCGTTGTCATCGGTGCCAATCATCATGGAGGAAATCTCCACCACCTTGAGGCGGGGGCGCTTGCCGGTAGAGGCCTTGATGGGGTCTACCGAGCCGGGGATCGATACCTCGGTGGTCTCGTTCGCGCCGTGTGCGGTTTCATCGTTGGCGGCGGGGTCATCGTAGATGGAAAGAATCTTCCACTCGTGGTCGGAGATTTCTTCGGGAATATCGAGCTTGAGGGTGTCATCATCCCCCACGGTGAGGTTCGGGACCTCGCCTTCCGAGCATTCGGTGCCGGGCTCGCATGCAATGTACGGGGCGACGTCGATGGAATTATCGCCCACGGAGGCGGCGACCGTGATATCGCGGGGATCGGGACCCGGGCGCTGGTTCCACCAGTTTTGGAAGATCACTACGGCGGCGACGATGACCGCCACGACCACGATGAGGGCCAAGATCTGCAGCAGCGACTTTTTCCTTGCTTCCTTACGGGTTGCCATGGGCCTTTACCTTACTCGAACGTGGAAGAGTTCTTCCCACCGCTTGCCGGTAAGCCAGAACTCATCGTCTGTGATGTGTGCGATGCCGTTGAGGACATCATCGGGGTCGGTATAGCGGGACTTATCTATCGCATCGGTGGAGATTACGGCGGTCACGCGGCCGGTGGAGGGATCGATGCGGTAGATATTGTCATCCATCCAGACATTGGCGTAGACGGCATCGTCTACGCACTCGAGTTCATTGATGTCTTCGAGGGGCTTTCCCTCTAGGGTGACGTTGGTAGTAGAGCGCTCCGCGAAGGTCTCGGGGTCCATGTGCCGCAGGGTAGCGGAGCCATCGGACAGGAGGAGATCCTCGCCGGTATTGCACAGGCCCCAGCCCTCGCCCGAGTAGGTGGCGGAATCTACCTGGCGCAGGTCGTGGTCGTATTTTAGGGCTTGGCCGGACTTCCAGGTCAGTTGCCAGATGGAATCGCCGGCTTGGGTGATGCCCTCGCCAAAGTAGCGGCTATCCAGGCGCGTTTCAGCCAAGGTCTCGCCGGTTTCGGGGGAGAAGCGCTCCAGGCGGGATTCTCCCCATTGGCCGGTGCCTAGAAGCAAGTTGCCGTCCGGATCCGTTTCGAGGCCCTGCGTAAAGGAGTTGGGCGGCAGGGAAGCGGTGCCGAGAACCTCGACGGAGAGGTGTTCTACTTCGGGTTCTGCTGGTGTAGAGGAACAGGCGGCGAGCGTGCAGGGGAGGAGAATGCAGGCGGCGCGGGAAAGAAACGACATGCACCATATGTACCACCGCGTGCGCTCCATAATGAATAATGAGGGGCGTGAGTAAGCGAAAAGCAAATCCGTTGATCGATTCCCGCGCCGTGCGCATCGCGCGCGAGGCGTTGGATGAGGTGGGGGAAGGGGGCGTCGGCAAGCATATCGGCGTCGCCGGGATGGGCCGAAACGTTGCTACCCACCGATTTGAAGCAGAAATGCCTGGCTACCCTGGCTGGGAATGGCAGGCGGTGCTCGCCTGCGCGGAGGGATCGCGCTACGTCACCGTCAATGAGGTGGCGCTGGTGCCGGGAGGGGAGGCCCTGCAGCCGCCGGAATGGGTGCCCTATGAGGACCGTGTGCGGCCAGGCGACCTCGGGCCCGGAGACCTAATGCCACCGGCCGTGGATGATTCCCGCCTGGATGGGGAAACTTTGTCCAAATCCGGCCTGGAAGACGCCAAGAAGCGCTGGCGCACCGAGTTCGGCCCCAATACGGATATGGCGGCCAAGGCGCGCCTGCAATGCCGCACCTGTGCGTTTTATGTGCAGCTGTTGGATAACTATGGCGTCTGCGCCAATGAGTACTCGGCGGATGGCCGGGTGGTGCACTCGCGCTATGGCTGCGGTGCACATTCGCAGACGCGCGTGCGGGAAGAAAAGGCCCCGGAAGTGGCCTTCGATGATGAAAAGCCCATCTTCCAGGATTTTGAAATCGAGGATTAAGGCAGCACACTTATGGCGTAAGACTCGCTGTACGTGAAAGGCGCAGGCGTTGAAAGCCACTCTCGATCGCTACTTCCATATCTCTGAACGTGGTTCCTCCATTGGAACCGAGCTACGCGCGGGAACGGTCTCGTTCTTCGCCATGGCCTATATCATCCTTTTGAACCCGCTCATCCTCGGTACAACCGAGGACGCAGAAGGCTACGCGCTGGGCGTGCCACAGGTCGCCGCCGCCACCGCGCTGGTCGCCGGCGTCATGTCCATTCTCTTCGGCGCCATTGCCAAGTATCCCTTCGCCATGGCCGCAGGCTTAGGCATGAATACCTTCGTGGGCGTGAGCATGGTCGCCACTAGCGGGCTGACCTGGCAGGAATCCATGGGCCTAGTGGTCATCGAGGGCATCATTATCGTCCTGCTGGCCATCTCTGGTTTCCGCACCGCCGTCTTTGACGCCATCCCTCAGTCCATGAAGGCGGCGATGGGCGTGGGCATCGGCATGTTCATCGCCATGATTGGCCTCGTGGATGGTGGCTTTGTCACCCGCGTGCCGGACGCCGCGCACACCACCGTGCCGGTGGGGCTGGGCATCAATGGTTCGATTTCTACCTGGCCCGCGCTGGTCTTTGTCATCGGCCTCATTATCTGTTCCTTCATGGTCATCCGGAACGTGCCGGGCGGGCTCTTTATCGCCATCGTGCTTACCACCATCATCGCGTTTATTATCCAGGCGTTTACCGGCTCCGAGGACTGGGGCATGGCCGCGCCCGTGAAGCCGGAGGCGCTCGGCGGCATTCCGGATCTGTCCATCGTGGGCGATGTGAACCTGGTGGGCGCCTTTACCAAGATCGGCGTGGTCTCCACGGTGCTGCTGATTTTTACCCTGCTGCTTACCAACTTCTTCGATGCGATGGGCACCATGACCGGCCTGGGCAAGCAAGGCAAGCTTGTCGACGCCGACGGCAACCTCCCCGATATGAAAAAGGCCCTCGTCGTCGAAGGCTTCGGCGCCGTGGCCGGCGGCCTGGGCTCTGCTTCTTCCAATACCGTCTTTGCGGATTCCTCCGCCGGCATTGCCGATGGCGCCCGTACGGGCCTGGCCAACCTCATGACCGGCGTGCTGTTCCTCGCCGCGATGTTCTTGACCCCGCTCTATGAGATCGTGCCCATCGAGGCCGCCTCCCCGGTACTCGTCATCGTCGGCGTAATGATGGCCGCGCAGCTGACCGAGATCCGCTGGACCAAGATGGAGATCGCCATCCCCGCCTTCCTGACCATTGTGACCATGCCGTTTACCTATTCCATTGCCAACGGCATCGGCGTGGGCTTCATCTCCTTCGCGCTCATGTCCACCTTCGCCGGCAAGGCCAAGGACGTGCACTGGATCATGTGGCTCTTGGCAGGCCTCTTCGTGATTTTCTTTGGCATGGATCCGATTTCCAATGCCATCGGCTAGCCTAAGGGCATGCTGATTACTGACCCCGCAGACCCTCGCCTAGACGATATTCGGAACCTCAACAAATCCGATAAGTCCGGCGAGGGTCTCGTCATTGCTGAGGGCCCGCTGGTGGTCTCCCGGCTGGCCGAGTCCCGGTTTCCCATGCGCTGCCTCGTAGGCTTTCCCAAAAAGGTGGAGGCCTATTTTTCCGAGTACGGCGAACCCGAGTGCCCCATCTACGAGGTCTCTCGCGAGACCCTAGCGGAGGTGGCCGGCTTCGATATGCACCGCGGGCTGGTCGCCGCCGCGGACCGCGCCCCGGAGCCGGAGGTGGGCGAGATTCTAGAGACCGCAAAGACCATCGCCGTGCTCGAGGGCGTGGGCGATCATGAAAATATTGGCGCCATCTTCCGCCATGCTGCTGGCATGGGCGTGGATGCGGTGCTGCTGGGCTCCGGTGCGGCGGATCCGCTCTACCGGCGCTCGGTGCGCGTGTCCATGGGGCACGTGCTGCGCTTGCCCTTTGCCCATTTAGAGGGCGGGTTTACTACGTGGCAGCGTTCCTTGCAGGCGCTTGCCGACGCCTCCTTTACCCTCATTTCCCTAACCCCCAACCCCCAGGCGGTGCACTTGGCCGAGGCCATGCACGGCCTGGATAAGGTGGCGATGCTCGTCGGCGCGGAGGGCCCCGGCCTTACCGAACACGCAATGAAGGCCACCGATATACGCGCACGCATACCGATGGCCCCTGGTACCGATTCTCTTAATGTGGCGACCGCCGCCGCCATTTCCTTTTATGAGCGCCAGCGCTCCTTGAGCGACTTAAACGTCTGAGAGCTCCAATTGCCAATGAGCGAGCCCAAATGCTTCGCAGTGGAGATGATTTCCTCGCCGGTGGATTCCGGCTCGGCGCTGTGGTCCTCGTAGTCGTCATAGTCGTTCAGCCCCAGCTTATTGGCGGACTGCGCGGCTAGCTCACCCACGGTTTGCTTGGGCTTCGGCGGGTCGATCTTTGGCTCTGGGCGGCCATCGACGGCGTAGCCCACAACGTCTAGGTCTGGGCCATCGTGACCCACCTCGATGCCGAGCCAGTATTCCTGGGCCGCTTCCATGATACCCTGCGGCTCGAAGGGCAGGGAGATACCGCCGAGCGGCTCATACTTTTCGCCTGCCCAGTAGGGCGCCTCGAAAGGCTCGGGCAGACCGGTGTCCTCGTAGAGGTGCTCGCGCGTAGCGCACAGGCAGCGCTTGAGCTCGCCGCCCTCCCACAGGGCGAAGCCGGCGTAGCCTTCTTTCTCATTGCTCGCCAGCGCAATGACGCGCTGGGCCGGCACCGCATTAAGGAGCGTGTCCGGCAGCTGGGAAAGGAGAACAGAATCCCCCTCGCAGACCGTTTGCACCACGGTGATGCCGGGGTAGCCGCCGATGTAGTACTCGTTCGGATCCGTCTGTGCGGAGCGGTTGAGCGGGAATTGGCCAATCGGCGTGACCGGGAAGGTCGGGTCCAGCTGGGCGAGGAATTTCCGCCCAAAACCGCGATCCGCCTTGGGCTCGGTCTTCAATACCTCTTCCGCATTAGGTTGAGAGATGTACCAGAGAGTAAGTACAGCGTGAGAGATGTCCACGATTAGTCCCTAGGGCGCTTGGTATTGGAGCGAACGCCGAGCAGCACGTCCTCCCAATGCGGGGTGACGGCCTTGCGGCGGCGCTTGGTGGGCTTTTCTTCTGGCGAGGGGTTCTGCAGGAACTCCTCTTCCTCCGGCTCTTCCGGAGGGGTGGTCGGCGCGGTGAGGTCGGTGACGTTGCTGGGCTGGTCGCCATCGATAGCTTCGTCATAGCGGCCGCTGCCCAGCGAAGTTAGCGAGCGCACCGGCTGCACGAAATCGGGGTCCGTTAGGTCCGCGGCCACCGAGTTGCGCGCTTCCACCGTGGCGGGCGAGGACATGGACTGCTTGAAGTACCACTCGGCCTCGTTCTCGGACAGGCCGGCCTTCCACGTCACGCGCACGATCCAGGCCTCGCCCTGGTGGCGGTAGGCATCCCAGGTGGACTCGGAGAGCGAGTGGCCGCGGGCGGCAAAGGCGGTGGCCAGAACCTCCCACAAGGTGAGCTTGGCCGGTCCGTCCTCGCGGACGGGGTGTGCCTGCTTGGAAATCTCCGCGATGCGATTGCGCTCCAGCATGACCGGGTAGGCGAAAGGCTCGATGCGAGATTCGGTCACGCCCATTTCTTCCGCCAGCTCCGCCGCAGAGGCACCGGCGCGGATGCGGTTTTGAATCTCCGCCGGGCGGATCTTTGTCTCTTCCACCGGCTCCGGTTTGGCGGGCTTGGCAAGGCTGATGGCCGGAGCCGCCGGTTCCTCTTCCGGGGTTTCCTGCTGCTCGCCCTGCAGGGCCTCGCGCAGCTCATCGGTGATGGAGAGGAAAAACTCTTCGCCGTCTTCGGTGCGCAGCACCAAAGAGGTTTCGGTCGACTCGCTGTCAACTGGGAACAGCTCGCGCATAATAGGGCGCTCCTTTTGCCTATCGACGGCGGACATATCTGTGATGCATTCAACTATAACGTGAAAATGCCCCGCGGCCTGCGAGGCGGCGGGGCATGTTGGGTGAGATGCGTTATTTCGCATCCAAGACGTAGTCGATGCACTGGGTCAGCTGGGCGATATCGGCCGGATCAATAGCCGGGAACATGCCGATGCGCAGTTGATTACGGCCCAGCTTGCGGTACGGCTCCACGTCCAGGATGCCGTTGGCGCGCAGGGTGGCGGCGAGCGCTGCGGCATCGACGGACTCGGCAAAGTCGATGGTGCCCACCACAAGCGAGCGGGACGCAGGCTCCGCGACGAAGGGAGTGGCCTCCGGGCGGGATTCGGCCCAGTTATACAGCATGGTGGAGGATTCCGTAGTGCGCTCAACCATGCCGTCCAGCCCGCCATTGGCATTCATCCACTGGACCTGGTTATTCAGCATGAGCAGGGTGGCAATTGCCGGGGTGTTATAGGTCTGGTTCTTGCGCGAGTTATCGACTGCCGTTTGCAGGTTGAGGAAGTTGGGGATATAGCGTTCGGAGGCGTTGATTTTCTCAATCCGCTCCAGCGCGGCGGGGGACATGGCGGCGAGCCACAGGCCGCCGTCGGAAGCAAAGCACTTTTGCGGCGAGAAGTAGTAGACGTCCGTATCGGAGATGTGCACGGGCAGGCCACCCGCGCCGGAGGTGGCGTCCACGACCACCAGCTGCTGATCATTGCGGGGGTGCGGGCGGGTGACTTCTGCCATCGCGCCGGTGGAGGTTTCATTGTGTGCCCAAGCGACGACGTCCGCCTCTGCAGAAAGATCGCGCGGGTCGGGTGCGGTGCCCACTGGGGACTCCACGATGGAGGGGGCATCGAGCCAGGGTGCACCCGCGGCGGCCTTGGCACATTTAGTGGAAAACTCGCCAAAGGTGAGGTGGGCGGAGTGGCGCTCTATAAGCCCGAAGGCGGCAGCATCCCAGAAGGCGGTGGCGCCGCCGAGGGAAAGGACAATCTCGTAGCCCTCTGGCAGGGAGAAGAGAGCGCTTAAGCCTTCTCGCACCGAACCTACGAGGTTCTTTACCGCCGGCTGGCGGTGAGAAGTGCCCATGACCGCGGGGTCAATGGCCGCAAGCTGGTCGGGGCGAACCTTGGAGGGGCCGCAGCCAAAGCGGCCGTCGGCAGGCAGGAGGTCGGCAGGCAGCGTAAGTTCGGGTGTGCTCATGCAAGTCAGTGTAGAACAGTTCCGGTCGAACGGCAGTTATTTTAGTCGGCCAAATCCTGTTGGCGGCGTCACAAAGTTTGCTAAGGTGTGAAGAGGTATCAAGCTAACTTCCTTAAGTTAGTGCTTAATAGTGACTCTTCACATAGAGAAAGGAACTTCCGTGGCTTCTGAAGACAACAAGGTAGTGCTCCAGTACCCAGGCGGCGAGTACGAGATGGACATCAAGCAGTCCACCGAGGGCGACTCCGGCTTTGACATTTCCAAGCTCCGTAACGAGACCGGGCTCGTTACCTTCGACCCTGGTTATACCTCCACCGGTTCCACCGAGTCCAAGATCACCTTCATTAACGGTGAAGAGGGCATCCTGCGCCACCGCGGTTACGATATCGCGGACCTGGCGGAAAACGCTTCCTTTAACGAGGTTTCCTATCTGCTGATCAAGGGTCATCTGCCTAACGAGGAAGAGCTCAGCCACTTTAACCGCGAAATCCGCCACCACACCCTGTTGGATGAGGACTTCAAGGCCGCGTTCAATATCTTCCCGCGCAACGCGCACCCAATGGCCGTGCTGGCGTCCTCCCTTAACATTCTTTCCGCGTACTACCAGGACCAGCTCAACCCGCTGGACCCGGAGCAGCTGGATAAGGCCACCGTCCGCCTGCTGGCTAAGGTTCCAATGCTGGCTGCGTATGCTTACCGCGCGTCTCAGGGCAAGCCTTATATGTACCCGGACAATAGCCTGAACGCCCGCGAGAACTTCCTGCGCATGATGTTCGGTTACCCCACCGAGGAGTACGAGGTGGATCCGGTTGTAGCTAAGGCGCTGGATAAGCTGCTCATTCTGCACGCTGACCACGAGCAGAACTGCTCCACCTCCACCGTGCGCATGATTGGTTCCGCTCAGGCCAATATGTTCGTCTCCATCGCCGGCGGCATTAACGCCCTGTCCGGTCCGCTGCACGGCGGCGCAAACCAGGCCGTTCTGGAGATGCTGGAAGATATCCAGAACAACCACGATGGTGACGCTACCGACTTCATGAACCGCGTGAAGAATAAGGAAAAGGGCGTTCGCCTCATGGGCTTTGGCCACCGCGTGTACAAGAACTACGACCCACGCGCGGCCATCGTCAAGGAGACCGCCCACGAGATCATCGAGCACCTGGGCGGCGACCCAATGCTGGACCTGGCCATGAAGCTGGAAGACATTGCGCTGAATGACGATTACTTCGTCTCCCGCAAACTCTACCCGAACGTGGACTTCTACACCGGCCTGATCTACCGCGCCATGGGCTTCCCGACGGACTTCTTCACCGTCCTCTTCGCCATCGGCCGCCTGCCAGGCTGGATTGCGCAGTACCGCGAGCAGCTGGAGATCAACACCAAGATCAACCGTCCGCGCCAGATTTACACCGGCGAGTCCCTGCGTAAGGTTACCCCGCGTAGCGAGCGTTAAAGCGCTTTGCGGTCTGCCTAATTAAGCCGAATCGGGTGGTAGCACCTATAATAGGTGCAGCTCGGTTCGGTTTTTTATGCGACCGCACGAACAAACTAGATTTCCCAAGGAGAATAATCCCCATGGATAAGCCTGTTATTGAAGCCCAGTCTGGCCCAGCGCCGACCGACCTTGTCGTAGAAGACATCGTCGTCGGCGACGGTGCTGAGGCGCAGCCTGGTGCCGTAGTGGAGGTCCACTACGTCGGCGCTGAATACGAGACCAACCAAGAATTCGATTCCTCGTGGGACCGTGGCCAGTCCATCGAGTTCCCGCTGACCGGTCTCATCGCCGGCTGGCAAGAGGGCATTCCGGGAATGAAGGTGGGCGGTCGCCGCAAGCTCATCATCCCGCCGGAAAAGGCCTACGGCCCCGCCGGTGGTGCGCACCCGCTGTCCGGCCGCACCTTGGTCTTCATTATTGACCTCATCCGCGCCGACTAAAAGCGCTCAGCCCCAGGGTTCGCCCTGGGGTTTCGTCGTTTTCGGCGCGGTCAGAAAAACTGCGGCACAATGGAGGGCATGACTGTGCCAACCGTAACTTTCAATGATGACCGCGAAATGCCCCAGCTGGGCTTGGGTACGTACAAGCTATATGACGAGGAATGCATCCGCGTCATCCGCGAGGCCATCGATTTGGGTTACCGCCACTTCGATACCGCCACGCTCTACAAGAACGAAGAGGCGGTAGGCACCGCCCTGAAGCAGGCAATGGATGCCGGCGACGTCACCCGCGATGAGCTCTTTATTACCTCCAAGGTATGGCACTCCCACCAGGGAGAGCACAAGGTGGAAGAGGCATTCCAGCAGTCGCTTAAGGATCTGCAGCTGGACTACCTCGACCTGTATCTTATCCACTGGCCGTGGCCGCAGGGTGGCCTCTACAACGAGACCTTTGAGGCTATCGCCCGCCTGCAGGGCATGGGTCAGATTGCGTCCATCGGCGTGGCTAATTTCTACGAGGACGTGCTCAAGGACCTAATTTCCACCACCGGCATTTCTCCGGTGCTCAACCAGGTGGAGATCCATCCGGGCTTTACCCAGTCCAGCCTGCGCGCCTTCCACCACGATAATGACATCGTCACCGAGGCATGGGCCCCGCTGGCGCGCGGCGTTGTGCTCAATAACCCCGTGATTGAGCAGGCTGCTGCTGACCATGAGGCGACCGAGGGGCAGGTTGTGCTGTCCTACCTCATGTCCAAGGGCATATCCGTCATTCCGAAGTCCGCGCGCACCGAGCGCCTGAAGGAAAACTTGGCCGCCACCGAGCTAGAGCTCACGGCAGAGGAAGTATCCGCCATTGACGCCCTTGAGGGCCAGGAGGGCTTTGGCCGCATGTTCAATGACCCGCGCGAATTCCCAGGCAACGAAGAGTAACGTCAATCGCAGATTAAGCCCCCTCACGGGGGCTTTTTCTTTTGTCAAGCGGCTGGGCGGATTCTAGGGGTCGTTGCAACGATGATGGTTAGTTTGGTTTGATGCTACCGGTTTGTGTGAGGGCGTTGGTCATGACTTCGGCTGGGGTGCGCCAGTTGAGTGCTTTGCGTGGTT
>NZ_JAVBIF010000026.1:0-16842 GCF_032821615.1 Corynebacterium tuberculostearicum
TCGCGGCTTCACGCCGGTACTCCGGCGTGTACTTCTTGCGCTGTTGACTCACAATGAACATCCTCTCCTACGGACACAGGATCCGTACAAATAGGGTGTCCACTAAACGAGGGTAACCTCATTGCACACAGTCCATAGATGTGTGTTTTGAAACCTTATCTAAAAACTAAATAATTCGTTAAAACGCCAGATGAGCACATGCGCAGACTCGATTTTCGCGTCTCGCGAAAGGTATTCAAAATAACCTATATGAGGGGTACATATAACTCTAATCTAAACATTTACACTGCACATTCAGGCTGGGCAGTGTACACATTGCATGTCAACGATGCGCTTTGGTGGGTGAAGCGGTGACGGACATTGTTCATGAAGCCCAGGACACGCACCTGTGCGCCTTGTTCATCGAAGCCCACGGGGGCGGTGGAGACTACGAGTACGCGCTAGACGCCGCCACGCTCGCCCGACTCGTGCGCGCAGCACAGAGGGCACTTTCTTAACAACGTCCCGCAGATAATCCAGACAAACTTCTAGGCTTAGCCACCAGCCTCAAAGGAAAGCTGTTGCGGAGACAAGTAACCGCCCCGGCAGGCAGCCCATGAGCTGCCATCCGGGGCGGTGCTGTGCGTTAGAGCCGCTTAGGCGTCGCGCTTTTGTAGCAAGAGGACACCGAGGACCCACAGGATAACGGCCCAGGCAATAAATACCAGGCAGAATCCCCAATTTTCCTTCCACGGAGCATCAACCGGTTCCATTTCCAGCAGCCACGACTGGAAAGACTTGAACGGCATGAAGTTCGCCAGCTTGCTGCCGACCTTGGGGATGGTGGCTACGAGATTGTCCACGCCAAGGAAGAGGATGAGGCCGATAGCCACGGCACCGGCCGTAGAGCGCAGCAGCAGTCCTAGGCCTTGTGCGAAGAGGACAAGGAGCGCGGCGGCTAGGGGGTACTTCCACAGCTGCTTTTGGCCCATCTCATCGTCCCAAGGGTGGAATTGCGCGGCTACCTCATCGTGGGCAAAAAGCTCGGTAAGCAGGTAAGCACCTGCCACGGCGATAAAGGTCAGCGCGGCCGCGATAACCGCGTACATGAGCAGCTTAACCAAGGCCACCGACCAGCGGCGCGGGGTAGCCATAAACGTAATGGTCTGCGTACCAAAGCGGTACTCGGTGGTCACGATCATGATGGCCTGGATCATGAGCACGGGCAGGCCGAGGAACAATAGGAAAGACACCGCGCCATCCGAGGTGATAACCCCCATGCCCATCGCTGCCTCTTCAGGATTTTCTGCCGGCTTAGTCAAACGAGCATTGAGGATGGCCCAACCCCAGGCAAAGAAAAGGAAGATGAAGGTGGTCCACCAGAAGGAGCGGGTGGTGTGCAGCTTGGTCCATTCGGACTTCAAGGTATTCAGCATGGCGAATTAAACCTCCTGCTGGGTGGGTCGAGCGAACGGAGTGGCGGCGCCAGCGGTGCCAGCAATGCCCGGGTTGGGGGCGCCGGTGGAGCCGTGGTACTGGACGGCGTCGCCAGTAAGCTCCATGAAGGCATCCTCCAAGGAGGCGCGCTTGAGGCTGAGCTCATTAAGCGGCACCCCGGTGGAGTAGGCCAGCTGGCCCACGAAGTCGGTGGTCTGGTTGGAAATCACCAGGCGGGGGCGGCCTTCCTCGTCGGTGGACTCAGTAAAGGCGATTCCCTCGGCACGCAGCGCGGAGCTAAAGGCATCGAGATGGTCGGAGCGCACCAGCACGGAGGACTGCGAGTGGTCCTTCACAAAGTCATAGGTGGGCTGGTCCGCCACCAAGCGGCCCTTACCAATGACCACGAGGTGATCGGCGGTCTGAGACATCTCCGAGAGCAGGTGGGAGGAAATCAAAATGGTACGGCCCTCATCGGCCAGGGCGCGCACGAGCTGGCGGACCCAGCGAATGCCTTCTGGGTCGAGGCCGTTGACCGGCTCATCCAGGATGAGGATGCCGGGGTCACCGAGCAGCGCGCCGGCTAGGCCCAGACGCTGGCCCATGCCGAGGGAGAAGCCGCCGACCTTCTTACCGGCGACGTCGGAAAGCCCTACCAGCCCCAAGACCTCGTCAACGCGGGAAGTAGAAATGCCGTTGGACTGCGCAATCCATTTCAGATGGTTGGCGGCGCTGCGGTTGCGGTGCACCGCTTTGGCATCGAGCAAGGCGCCTACCTCACGCAGGGGATCCTTCAGCTCGTGGTAGCGCTTGCCATTGATGCGCGCCCTACCGCCTGTGGGAGTATCCAAGCCCAGGATCATGCGCATGGTGGTGGATTTGCCCGCGCCATTGGGGCCCAGGAACCCGGTGACCATGCCGGGTTTTACCTGAAAGGTGAGATCATCAACGGCGCGGACAGACTTATATTGTTTAGTCAGTCCTTCTACTTCGATCATGGCACTAGCGTGCCATAAATCCGGCAACTTTACCTGTTTAATGCCTCCACGCTCTCCCGCAGGATGGGAAAGGCGTGGCGGAAGGCGGCCAGGAGGGGGAGGCTTTCTACCTCCTCAAAAGGCACCCAGCGCAGCTCATAGGACTCTTCATTAGCTGTAGTAGGAAGCGGGGCGCCGGTGCGCGTGCGTGCTAGGACGGTGGTGTAGGTCCACTCCCCCGGCAGATCCCCCGCCGCGGGATAGGGCCCGGCCGTTACTCGCGCATCGAGCACCTCTACGTCCTGGGGTGCAATCGCACATTCTTCATGGGTTTCACGCAGCGCGGCCTGGGTGGGAGTCTCCGTAAAATCGCGGGCGCCACCCGGAATCCCCCAGGTATCGCCGTGATTGGTCCACGCGGCGCGGTGTTGGAGGAGCACCTTGCGCCCGGCGACGAGGAACAGGCCGGCGGCACCAAATTTTCCCCAGACGCGAATGCCGCCGGGGCCTGCCGCCCAGCCGTCTCCACTGTGAGGGTTATGCATGCTGCCTATCCTAGCCACACACGCGGGTATATGGTGGCGCCCAGCACACTGCGGGCGCTATTCTAAGTGAATGACCGAGCAGGCAGTCCGGGCAGAAAGCGTGCACGACGAGCACGCTCACCCGAGCGATCACTGGCTCGATGAGGTCACCGCGCCCACCGGCCCGGCCTTCAGCGGGCTCAGCAGCCGCGCCATGGAATGGTTCGCGGGCCCGGCGCGCCTGCTGCGCCGCTTCTACTACTTCGCCTCCACCACCCCAGGCAAGCTTTTTACGGTCACGCTCATTCTCACCGTTGCCCTAGGCGCCGCCGGCTTATCGATGTCCCAATCTTCCGCCGCCCGCCACTCCGACCTAGACGAGCTGCTGACCACCACCGAGCCGATGTCAAACGCGGCACACCACCTTTATAGTTCGCTCTCAGTGGCCGATACCGTGGCCACCACCGGCTTCGTACAGGCCGGCGTGGAATCGGAGCGCAACCGCGATAGCTATAACGAGGCCATCGATGCCGCCTCAGTGGCGGCTACCGAATCCGTGCTGGGCACCACCCAAGAAGATGGTCGCGTGCGCGAGCTGGTGACCTTTATCCAACGCGAGCTGCCCGTCTATACCGCAATGGTGGAAAAGGCCCGCGCCAATCACCGGGCGGGCAATGCGGTGGCCAATTCCTATATGTCCAATGCCTCGGCGCTCATGCGCGAGCGTATTCTGCCGGCTGCCTCCGAGCTATTCCAGCTGACCACCGCCAAGGTGAATCAGCAACAACAAAAGCTCACCTCGCCGCAATGGGTTCCGCTCTCCGGCCTCTTGGCGGCGCTCTTCTTCCTCGCCGTGGCCCAATGGTGGCTGTGGCGCCAGACCCGCCGGCGTTTTAACCGCGGCTTCTTAACGGCCAGCGTGCTGCTTTTCTTGGCCATCTCCTGGGTGGCGCTATCCAACCTCGCCACCTGGTCCACCGGCCACCAGGGCTTCGAGACGGCCTCACGCCCGTGGGATTCGCTCACGGCCTCACGAATTGAGGCGCAGCAGGCGCGCACCTCCGAGACCCTCGCGCTGGTGCTGCGCTCCTCCGAGGAGGATTCAATGGTGCGTTTTTCCAGCTCCATCAACTCCATCGAAGGGGCCCTCGAGGATTATGAAGAAGCGCTCAATGATGAGGATGTGGAGGTCACCGACCCAGAACTCATCCACAGCGCCCGGGCGGCCGCCGAGCAGTGGCGCGGCACTCACGACAAACTCATGGGTGCGCTCAAGGACGGCGACTATGACGAGGCCATCTACCAGGCCACGGCCACCGAGCCCAAGGACGGAGAGATGACCGCGGCGCGTTCCTATGATGAGCTCGACGCGGAGCTCTCGGATCTCATCGGCCAGGCGCGCATCGCCATGCGCAGCTACTTAGAGCGCGGACTGACCGCTATGACAGCGGTGTCCTCGGCCGTGTTCCTGCTGACCTTGTGCGCCATTATTGCCGTGTGGCTGGGCATCCGCCCCCGACTGCAGGAGTACCTCTAATGCGCCGCACACGCCTCGTCCTCGCCGCGCTCACCTGCGCCTGCGCCGCGCTACCGCTCGCCTCCTGCGATGTTCGCTCCACCCCGCCGCTGGAGGCGCCCGCCGAGCGCCCCCTCGACTCCCGGCCGGGCCCGCCGCTGCCGGAAGGGGCGAAGGTTGAAAAGGCCGGCTCCACCGCCGCGCAGCGCGCCTCTGAGGAAGAGATTAAGGGCAGCTACCGCCCGGACGATAAGAAGGCGAAGGAGCGGGTTCCGGACATCGTCAAGCGCGGTCGTCTCATCGTGGGCGTGGACCGTTCCAATAACTTGATGAGCTACCGCGATGCCGCCACTGGTGACGTGCGCGGCTTCGAGGTGGATATCGCCCGCGAGATTGCCCGCGATATCTTCGGCGATCCCAATAAGGTGGACTTCCGCTTCATAGAATCCTCCGACCGCGTTAATGCCCTCAATACCGGCGCGGTGGACATGATCGTGCGCACCATGACCATCAGCCCGGAGCGCGAGCGCGAGGTGGCCTTTTCCATTCCCTATATGAACACCCAAACCCGCATGCTGGTGCTCACCAATTCCGGCATGAAGTCCGTGAAAGACGCCGCCGGTAAGACCCTATGCGGTGTAGGCGCGTCCAC
Organism: Corynebacterium tuberculostearicum; assembly: GCF_032821615.1. Taxonomy (GTDB): domain Bacteria; phylum Actinomycetota; class Actinomycetes; order Mycobacteriales; family Mycobacteriaceae; genus Corynebacterium; species Corynebacterium tuberculostearicum_H. Next base: position 5,086 of record NZ_JAVBIF010000026.1, read on the forward strand.
CGCGCTAGAAACCATCCGCGAGCACGCCCCCAAGTCCGATATCTTGGTTACCCGTTCCTGGGGCGATTGCCTGATGGCCCTGCAGCTTAACCAGGCCGATGGCATCGTCGTCGATGATGCCCTGCTCTCCGGCATGGCCGCCCAAGACTCCTATACCTCCATCGTGGGCGAGCCGCTAGAGACCGAGAATTACGGCGTGGCCGTGCGCCGCCCCAGCAAGCAGCATGACACCCGCCCGCTGCTGCGCCAAGTAAATTCCACGCTCGAACGCATCCGCCGCGACGGCACCTGGTCCACAATCTTTGAAGAGTGGCTCGGCGCCTACCTGGAAGAGCCCACCCTGCCGGCTGGAAAGTACATCGAGGAGGACGCTAAGTCATGAGCCATAACCCGAATTTCAGCGATGATGAGCTCGAGTACATCGAACCGGAGAACCTCGATACCCAGCGCGCCTTCCGCCAGCCCACCAATGCCGCCAATTCCGCGCAGGAGCCGGATGCGCTGGACGATACCCCCTTGGACGATGGCCCCGCCACCGCCGCCGTGGCTTTCGACCCCTTTGCGGACGAAGACGAAGAGGGCACTGCGGCCGTGGCCTTTGACCCCTTCGCCGATGAGGATGAGCCCGGCGATGACACCGGCACCTCCGCGGTTGCCTTCGATCCCTTCGCGGACGAAGACGAGGACGCCGATGGTTCCATCGACCCAGACCACATTTCCACCCTGTTAGCAGACCTAGACAATATCCGCGCCCAGCGCGAACAACAGCGCGCCCAAAAGGCCCAGGAGGACTCCTCACAGCGCTCGCGCCGCCGCGCGCTCGATACCTTCCGCGAGCGCCGCGGCACCCACCGCTCCGAGCGCCGCGTGGCCGATGGCATGGTGCGCCTGCCGTTTATCACCCCGGCCGAGCCGACCGATGCTCTCATTGACCCCACCGAAGAATCCTCCGGCAAGAAGATTCCGCCACCACAGCTACAGCCCGGTGACATGGTGGCCGGACAGTACGAAATCTTGGGCGTTATCGCCCACGGCGGCATGGGCTGGATTTACCTGGCCAATGACCACTTTGTCTCCGGAAGAGTGGTGGTCCTCAAAGGTATGCAGGCCCAAAAATCGGCCGATGAAACCGCCGCTGCGGTGGCAGAACGCGAATTCCTCGCCGATATTACCCACCCTGGCATCGTCAAGATTTTCAATTTCATCGATGACGCCCGGGTGCCCGGCGGCTTTATTGTCATGGAGTATGTCGGCGGGCCGTCGCTAAGAAGCAGGCGCAAAAAGCAGCCGGATAAGCTCCTGCCCGTCGATATCGCCATTGCCTATATCCTAGAAATCCTGCCCGCGCTGGAGTACCTGCATTCGCGCGGGGTGGTCTATAACGACTTAAAGCCGGATAACATCATCGTCACCGAGGACCAGGTCAAGCTCATTGACCTGGGCGCGGTCTCCGGCATTGGCGCGTTTGGCTATATCTACGGCACCAAGGGCTACCAGGCCCCGGAAGTGGCCACCGAGGGCCCTTCCATCGCCAGCGATATCTACACCATCGGCCGCACCCTGGCTTCGCTCTGCCTCAAGCTGCCCACCGAGGACGGCGTCTACCTGCCGGGCATCCCCACCCCGACCGAAGAGCCGGAGCTGCGCCGCTTCCTGTCGCTCTACCGCCTGCTGCAGCGCGCCACCGACCCGGATCCGGAGCGCCGTTTTACCTCCATTAAAGAGCTGCGCACCCAGCTCTACGGCGTGCTGCGCGAGGTCATCGCCATCCGCGACGGCCTGCAGTACCCCTCCCAGCATTCGCTTTTCTCGCCGCAACGTACCACCTTTGGCACCAAGCACCTGGTCTTCCGCACGGATCAGCTTATCGACGGCATCGATCGCACCGTCCAAATCACTGCCCCCGAGGTCGTCTCCGCCCTACCTACCCCGCTGCTGGACCGCGATGACGTGGGCGCCGGCCTGCTGCAGGGCGCTTCCTATGCGGAGCCACAGGAGGCCCTGGAGACCCTCCGCCAGGCCATGCAGACCCCCGAGTACGAGCACTCGGCCGAAATCCCGCTGGGCGTGGTGCGCTCCATGATCGACCTAGGCTATACCGGCCAAGCCCGCCAGTGGCTGAGCTCCATCGAGGACCGCCTCGGCCACGACTGGCGCTTCCAGTGGTACGCCGGCATTACCGAGCTGCTTCACGACGACTACCGCGACGCCCAGAAATACTTCTCCACCGTCCTCGATCTTCTGCCGGGCGAGGCGGCACCCAAACTCGCCATCGCCGCCATCAATGAACTCATCCTGCAGCAGCTGGACTATAGCGATACCGCGCTCATTGACCCCACCGTGGCCCGCGCCTGCTCCAATATGCATTCCACGCTGGCCGATCTCCCCAACTCCGCCTTTGAGGGCCAGCCGGAAATCTGGAACCACGTCACCCAGGACCCGGCCGCGCTGCGCTTTAACTCCATGCGCCTCTACGGCATTGTGTGGTCCACCAACCCCACCACCGTCTCCTCCTCCTTTGGCCTCGCCCGCCAGCTGCGTTCCGAGGGCCAGGTGGAGGTAGCCGTCGTGGTCCTCGACAAGGTCCCCAATGCCTCGCGCCACTATCGCATGGCCCGCTTGACGACGATCCTCCAGCTCATCGTCCACGATCTTTCCGAGTCCCGCATCCGCCGCGCCGCCCGACGCCTCGAAGAGGTCCCCACCAACGAGCCGCGCTTCCTCCAGATTAAGATTGCCGTCATCTCCGCCGGCCTGAATTTCCTGCGCAATGCCGATCTCTCGCGCGCCGCCTCCCCCAACGACCTCTTCGAATACGCCTTTACCCAGCGTGGCCTGCGCACCGGTCTCTCCGAGACACTCCGCGCCCTCGCGCGCCAAGCACCGTTTAGCCGCCACCGCTACGCGCTCGTTGACCTTGCTAACCAGGTCCGCCCCGTCACCACCTTCTAATCGCTACGCAGGCTCGTACAGCCGCCCCACTAATAGAGCTCCAGGTCCTCCGATAAGGCTGTCAATTCAGCTACGGCACGGCGCTGACTGGCATCTCTTTCATTCTTGTATTTCTGCAGATCCGCAAGACTCACGCGGCGATGGGACCCAACTTTGTAGCCGGGAAGGCTCCCTTCATCAATAAGCTTTACAACGTGTGGCCGCGAAACATTGAGAAAGTCTGCTGCCTGTTGCGTGGTGAATTCGGATTCCTCGGGCACTACGCGGACCGATTTCCCTGCCGCTTCGATGGCGAGAACTTTCTGCAGGGTTTCGGCGATCTCTCGCGGAATTGCGATTATTTGCTCGGTTCCTTGCACGAATATATCCACTGGTGCCGGTGAATCTTTGGCCTCCAACACAGAATTGAGCCTTAATAAAGCCTCTTCCGCTGGGCTGGTATCCCGAGTTGCCCCGCCATTTTGTAAGTCCTTCATACCCCCACCTTACAAAATAAACGAAATAAACGAAACGCTTGCTGTACTAGGTTCAGAGATAAAAAAGAGGCGCGCGGCCCCTTGCGGACCGCACGCCTCTCGTTCACATTCCAGCTTCTAACTGGACGTAAGAGCCTTTTTACTTGTAGAGGCCAGCCTCACGCGCCATTGCGGCGATTTCGGCGGACTTCTGGGCGATAGCCAGCTCCTCGTTGGTCGGAACGACAAAGACCTTAACCGGGGAATCCTCGGTGGAGATCATGCGCGGCTGGTCGGAACGGACCAGGTTGCGCTCCTTATCAAAGTGGATGCCGTACATATCCAGGTTGTACAGGGAGTCCTGGCGGACCTCGGTATCGTTCTCGCCCACACCGGCGGTAAAGGTGATGGCGTCCACGCGGCCCAGGGCAATCATGTAGGAACCGATGAAGCGGCGCAGCTGGTGGATGTAGATGTTATAAGCCAGCCAAGCGTCTTGGTCCTCGTTGTCGATGCGCTCGCGCAGCGTACGGAAGTCGTTAACGCCAGAGATGCCCTTGACACCGGACTGCTTGTTGAGCAGGTTGTCAATCTCATCCACGCTCATGCCCGCCTGGCGGACGAGGTGGAAGATGATGCCCGGGTCAATGTCACCGGAACGGGTACCCATAGCCAGACCGGCCAACGGGGTCAGGCCCATCGAGGTATCGATGGCGCGGCCATTGCGGATGGCTGCAGCGGACGCACCATTGCCCAGGTGGAGGGTGATCTGGTGGGTGTGCATCGGGTCGCGGCCCAAAAGGCCCGGTACCTGCTGGGAGACGAACTCGTGAGAGGTGCCGTGGAAGCCGTAGCGACGGATATCGTACTTGGATGCCACCTCATTGTTGATGGCATACAGCGCCGCTGCCGGCGGCAGGGTGTTGAAGAACGCGGTATCGAAGACGGCAACGTGCGGAATATCCGGCAGCATCTTGCGGGCCACGCGGATGCCATCCAGGTTGGCCGGGTTGTGCAGCGGAGCCAGCGGGATGAGGTCTTCAATCATGGACTCAATCTGGTCCACGATGAGCTGCGGCTCGGAGAAGAGGCGGCCGCCGTGAACAACACGGTGACCAACGGCGATGACATCCACGTCGGTTGGGCCAACGTTGTGCTCGCTCATGATGGCAAAAGCGCGCTCAAGGCCGAAGGAGTGAGTAGGGATTTCCAGCTCTTCCTTGTACTTCTCGCCACCGGTCTTGACGGTGACGGCGCCGAGGGGCTCGCCAACCTGCTCGACTAGGCCAGAGACCAGCGGGGTATCCGTGGCGCTGGACTCGGGATCGACCAGCTGGAATTTAACGGAGGAAGAACCTGAGTTAAGGACCAGAACGTATGACATTTATTTCTCTCCAGCCTGAATAGCGGTGATTGCAACGGTGTTGATGATGTCCGGAACGGTCGCGCCACGCGACAGATCGTTAACCGGCTTGTTCAGACCCTGCAGGATCGGGCCCACGGCGAGCGCACCGCCGGTGCGCTGTGCCGTCTTGTAGCCAATATTGCCGGCCTCCAAGTCCGGGAAGACGAAGACGTTTGCCTGGCCGGCCACCTCAGAATTCGGCATCTTCTTAGCCGCAACGCCTGGGTCGCAGGCGGCGTCGAACTGCAGCGGGCCATCCACCTTGACGGAAGAATCCAGCTTCTTGGCTGCTTCGACGGCGGCCACTGCACGGTCAACGTCCGGGCCGGAGCCGGAGGTGCCGGAGGAGTAGGACAGCATGGCCACGCGTGGGTCGATGCCGAACTGGGAGGCGGTCTGTGCGGAAACGATGGCGATTTCGCCCAGCTGCTCGGCAGTGGGGTTCGGGTTGACGGCACAGTCACCGAAGGCCCACAGGCGGCCACGCATGACCATCAGGAAGATGGAGGAGACCACGGAAGCGTTCGGCTTGGTCTTAATGATCTGGAAGGAAGGCTTGATGGTGTGGGCGGTGGTGTGAGCAGCGCCGGAGACCATGCCATCGGCCAAGCCCTTGTGGACCATCATGGTGGCGAAGTAGGAAATATCCTTCATCGTCTCGCGAGCCTGCTCGAGGGTTACGCCCTTCTTCTTGCGCAGCTCGGCAAAGTCGGCGGCGAATTCCTCTGCCAGCGGGGACTCGAGGTGGTTGATGATCTCGGCACCAGCCAGGTCGAGCTTCAGCTCTTCGGCGCGGGCCTTGATATCGGCCTCGTTGCCCAGGATGGTCAGCTTGGCAACCTTATCGCGCAGTACCACGTGGGCGGCCTCGAGGATGCGGTCATCGTCGCCCTCTGGCAGGACGATGTGGGAACCGGCGGCGCGGGCCTGGTCAATGAGCTGCTTCTGGAAGAGGTCTGCGGACATGACCGGGGAGACGTCGCCAAGCGCAGCAAGTGCGCCCGGAACCGCTTCCAGGTCGGTGAAGATGCCAGCGACGGTAGCCCCCAGGGATTCCGCATTGTGCTGGGCAAGCTCGCCGGTGCGCTGCGGGGCGCCGGAAATGATGGCCAGCGGCAGGCCAAGGGCGGCAGCTACTTCAGCATCGAAGGCGATATCGCCGGTGCCCTGCGCCACGATATTCTCAGCGGCGGGAGCCTCAGCCAGTACGGCGGCGACGGTGGCATCGAAGTCTTCGAGGCGGATGAGCTCCGCGCCCAGGTCCTTAGCCAGGGCGGGCACATCGAGGCCATCGAAGCCACGGCCGATAGCGCTAATAACTGCGGAATGCGATGCAGACATGCAATTTACCTTTCATTCACGGTCACTTGAACACAATTAACGCGCCTCATAACTTCATGTCAGTCATCACAGTTATCAGCGCGCGGTGACTACTCCACTGTACGCGATTTACCCCCTCCTATGCCCCATCGTGACCTCCCTAAACTGGGGTTAGTAATGCTGTGGTTTTTATCGCATAGTGACCGCGTAGAATATGCAGCACAACGAAAGAAAGGACACCCTAAGCACATGACTACCCCAGTGCGCGTCGCCGTGGTCGGCTCCGGCCCGGCAGGCATTTACGCCTCTGACCTTCTAGTGAAATCCGACCTCGATGTGCAGATCGATCTTTTTGAAAAGATGCCGACGCCGTTCGGTTTGATCCGCTACGGCGTGGCACCGGATCACCCGCGTATTAAGGGCATCGTGCAGTCCCTGCACAACGTTATGGAAAAGGAAGAGATCCGCTTCCTGGGCAATATCGAGGTGGGCAAGGACATCACCGTCGAGGAGATGCGCGAGTATTACGACGCCATCATCTTCGCCACCGGTGCCACCGCCGATAAGCGCATGGGCATCCCGGGCGAGGATCTCAAGGGCAACCATGGCGCCGGCGAATTCGTGGGCTTTTATGACGGCAACCCCAACTTCGAACGCGATTGGGATCTCTCCGCAGAGTCCGTCGCCGTGGTTGGTGTGGGCAATGTCTCCCTCGACGTCTCCCGCATCCTGGCTAAGACCGCGGACGAGCTGCTCGTGACGGAAATCCCCGATAACGTTTATGAGGCGCTGAAGAAGAACCGCGCCAAGGAGGTCCACGTCTTCGGCCGCCGCGGCCCGGCGCAGGCCAAGTACACGCCGAAGGAGCTCAAGGAGCTGGACGAGTCCCCGACCATCGAGGTCATCGTCAACCCCGAGGACATCGAGTATGACGCCGCCTCTGAGGAGGCCCGTCGCGCCGCCAAGTCCACTGACCTGGTGTGCCAGACCCTCGAGTCCTACGCCATGCGCGAGCCGGGCGATGCCCCGCACAAGCTCTACATCCACTTCTTCGAGTCCCCAGTAGAGGTATTGGGCGAGGACGGCCACGTCACCGCCATTAAGACCGAGCGCACCGAGCTCAATGGCGATGGCTCCGTAACCGGTACCGGCAAGTTCACCGAGTGGCCGGTGCAGGCCGTCTACCGCGCGGTGGGCTACCACCCGCAGTCCGTCGACGGCGTACCTTTCGACGAAACCCAGGCCACCATGCCTAACGACGGCGGCCACGTGCTGGCCAATGTCGACGGCGAAAAGCTCCCCGGCCTCTACACCACCGGCTGGATTAAGCGCGGTCCGGTGGGCCTGATTGGCAATACCAAGTCTGATGCCAAGGACACCACCACCATGCTCATCGCTGATTACAAGGCCGGCGACTTGGATCCGGCCACCAAGCGCGATCCGCAGGATATCCTGGACTTCCTGGCTTCCCGCGATATCGCCGTGACCACCTGGGAAGGCTGGCACCGCCTGGATGCCGCCGAGCGCGCCGCTGGCGAGCCGCACGGCCGCGAGCGCATCAAGATCGTCGAGTGGGACGAGATGGTCAAGCACGCCGGCCCGCAGGCCTAACCCGTGCCGCACATCATTACCGCCGCGCCCTTGGGACAGCTGGCGGCCTTGGACGTCCACCAGCTCTACAAGCTGCGGGTGGACGTCTTTGTGCACGAGCAGCGCTGCCCATACGCCGAGATTGACGCCACCGACGCCGATCCCCAGACCGTGCACCTGCTGGCCTGGGACGCGGACACCCACGAGCTGCTGGGCACGGCCCGCGTCTTTCCGGCCGCGCCTACTGACGCCGCGCTTGCCGACGCCGCCAACGGTGCCCAAATCGGCCGCTTCGCCCTCGCACCCGCCGCGCGCGGCACGGGCCTCGGCCGCGAACTTTTCCAGGCGGCCGTCGACCTAGGCGAACGCATGCACCCGGGCCAGCCGCTCTACTTGGAGGCGCAGGCCGGCCTCGTGGATTATTACGCCGGCTTTGGCTTTACTCCGGTAGGCGAGCTTTTCGACGACGAGGGAGTCCCCCACCAGCCGATGCTGCGCCCCGCTTCTTAGTCAGCGTCGTCCACGCCGGAGGCGAGCTTCGGGTCGAGCTCCACGCCGCCCTCGTACTCCACGACCTCGATATCGGGGACATTGTCCGCCTCCGGCTGGATGCCGCGGGCACCGCCCTGGGCCAGCAGGCCCGGCGTGGAGGTCACCTCAATCTTGTGCGCCGCTAGTGCTGCGCGGTCGCGCGCCTCCTCCGCGCTTTCCGCGGTGGCAGACACCAAGCCCATGCGACGGCCTTTGTAGGCCCCGGGCTTGCCAAAGAGCTTCACGTCCGTCTCTGCGTAATTGAGGGCCGCGGCGATGCCGGTATAGGCAACCTCATTTAGCTCCTCATCCGCGTGGATGACCACGCTAGCGCCAGGGGTGACCAGGGTGGCGTCGATGGGGTAGCCCAAAATCGCGCGCGCATGCAGGTCAAAGGCGGAAAAACGCTGGGTATAGCAGGTCAGCATCGCCGTATCCGAGGGCCGCGGGGACACGGAGGAAAAGTACACATCATCGCCCGCAACGAAGAGCTCCACGCAGTACACGCCGCGCCCGCCCAACTCATTAGAGATGCGCGCGGCCACCGAGCGCGCGTTTTCCAGCGCAATCTCGCTCATGCCGGTAGGCTGCCACTCCTCCACGAGGTCGCCGCGCTCATGGCGGTGACCGATGGGCTCGCTAAACCACGTGGCCAACTTGCCCGTCGCCGGATCGATGGAACGGATAGCCAGCAGGGTGACTTCGAGGTCAAAGTCCACGAAGCGCTCGGCCACCACGCGCTGCGAGTCCGAGGACACGCGCCGCACGGTCTCCCATGCGGTGCGCACGTCCTCCTCATCGCGGGCAATCATGTGGCCCTTGCCGGAGGTGGACACATCCGGCTTAATAATGCATGGAAAGCCCAGCTCCCCCACCGCTTCCTCCAGCTCCTCCACGGAGCTGGCAAAGCGATACGCGGAAACCGGCAGCCCGATATTCTCCGCCACCTCGCGCACGCACTGGCGGTCCTGCGTCATGGCACAAGCACGAGCGGATGGCACCACAATGGCGTCACTGTGCGCTTCCATCTCTTCCAGCGCTTCTACCGCAACGGTTTCTACCTCTGGGACCACAAAGTGCGGCTGAATCTCTTGTGCTAGCTGCAGGATGCGCCCGGCGTCCTTGATATCGGCGACGTAGCTATACTGCGCCACCTGGTGCGCCGGCGCGCCCGCATACGAGTCCACCGCGTGGACCTCCAAGCCCAGGTTCTGGAAGGACATGGCCAGCTGCTTGCCCAACTCGCCCGAGCCCAGCAGCAATACCTTGGTGGCATTGCTAGTCAGCGGCGTGCCAATATGACCGGCGATCTCGCCTGGATTAACCATGAAAATGCTCCTTCTAAGCCGCAGGCAGCGGCGGTTACTGCCTTAAATTATTTCATATTTAGGCCCCAACCCCACTACCCACATGCCAGGTGCCGCGCATAAGCAAAGGCGCCCTGTGGGCAATTCCACAGGGCGCCTGAAACATTTCTGCCTAGGCTGCAGGGGCCTCAGCCGGTGCCTCGGCTGGGGCTTCAGCCGGGGCCTCCCCCGCCGGTTGCTCGGCGGGCTGCTCAGGCTCGCCTACCGGTTCTGCCACGGTAATGATGTTGTCCTCATAACCCAGCGCGCCACCAACGAACTGGCCGCCGCAGGTAATAAGAACCAGGCGGTTCTCGCCTTCCTTATCGTTGACCACGTCCGGGAAACCGGAACCCTTGGGCAGGCGGTACGGCGCCTCGGTCACGCGGAAGGTGCGCTCTTGGCCGTCGATGACCACGGTAAATTCCTGGTCCTTCTTTAGCTTGGTGAACTTCTCCGCATAGCCGGTGCCTTGGCCCTGGTAGTTAATGTGGCCGGTAATCACGCTCGAGCCCACATTGCCGGGCTCACCCGGCACAGCGGAGGCGGAGTACCAGCCCACGCGGGTGACGTCGTGTGGCGGCAGCAGCACGCCCTGGTCCGTGACCTGTACGGGGTCTACAGCCGCGTACTCGCCGTCGATGCCTACCGACATGCCCTCAAAGCCCTTGAACTCACCAGGGGCGGCCTCGTACTCGTGCTCCTGCTGGCCTGAATCATCCACGAAAGCATCGGACTTCGGTGCAGAATCCTGTGCGCTCTCGCTGGCCACCGTCTCCGGTGCCGAGCCGGCCTCATCCTCATCATCGCCCGCCAAATACAGCACTACCTGCAACAACACCAGTGCGACGACGACTATGGCCGCGATAATAGCAATCAGCTTGCCACGACCCATGCCCTGCTTGCCGACGCCCCCTTCTTCCCCACTCGCCGGGTACTGCGAAGCGCCGTTGTCCTCCGGCTGCTCTGGTTCCCTGTGCATTCCCATAGCTAGCTTCCTCCACTTCCTCGATTTGTCTACCCTGTGCAGGTTATATGCAAATCCCCTCCAGCGTGTGCAATCACACCCTGGAGGGGATTTTTGGTGTTTAAGTCTCGGCCCCGGTGGGGCGGCCCGTGGGCCACCTCACCGACACTTAGGGATTACTTGATGTAATCCTGCATACCCGACTCAAGCTCGGTTGCGCCGGACGGTACGGACTTAATCTCAACGCGGTCAGCGTTGGATGGCAGTGCGTTACCAGTCTCTTCAGGTTGCTGACCCTGGCGTCCGGCATCGCGGCCGTGTCCATTGTCAGAGTTGCCGCCCTGAGGAGCATCCTGGCCCTTGCCCTCGTGACCATTGCCGCCCTGAGGAGCATCCTGGCCCTTGCCCTCGTGACCATTGCCGCCATTGTGGTTGCCGGTGTTGTCACCGTGGCCACCGTTGTGGCTGCCGTGGTCGTTGTGGTCGTGGCGATCCTTGATGATCTTACCCAAGCCGATGCCCGGAATCAGGATGAGCCACCACGGAATCTTGCCCTTGGAGGAACCATTCGAGGAACCGCCTGGGTTGTCCGGATCATCGACCTCGTCAGAGGTCACAGTCTGATCCTTATCGTTGATGTCCTTGTGCTCAGCGATGTGGTTCGGCTTCTCCGAAGTAGCATCCGGAGTCTCCTTGCCATTCTTATCAACCTCGACAGAGGTCAACTCCTCAAAGGCAACCGCAGCCTCAACCGGCTCAGTCACATCATCATTAACAGTGATCTCAACCTCAACCTTGCCGTTGGAGGCCTCTGGCTTGAAGGTCTTCTCACCGGTACCCAGAACAGACTTGCCGTCCTCCTTGCTAATCAGCTCAGCCTTCAGGGTGTATTCCTTACCCGGAACCAGACCCTCATAGGAAACCTCATCAACAACCTTGGCACCAGCAACAACCTCACGCAGGTCACCCTCAAAGTCAGCATTAGTGGAAATCTTCGGGGTCTTCTCAGAACCCTCAGAGGTCACAGTCTGATCCTTATCGTTGATGTCCTTGTGCTCAGCGATGTGGTTCGGCTTCTCCGAAGTAGCATCCGGAGTCTCCTTGCCATTCTTATCAACCTCGACAGAGGTCAACTCCTCAAAGGCAACCGCAGCCTCAACCGGCTCAGGCAACCGCAGCCTCAACCGGCAA
>NZ_JAVBIF010000027.1:0-13924 GCF_032821615.1 Corynebacterium tuberculostearicum
TCAAATAGTTCAACCAACTGCTCCCGCTGATGCTCACTCACCAAACTTCGAGCTCTCAATGAAAACTACTCCCCACTAATCGGAAACTGATTTCTCAGTCCAACTAATGGGGAGCAGTTCAAAGAGCGCGGGGGCTGATTGCTATGTGGCCGACTTAATTACTGCAGGCCGAACTGATCCCAAGCGGCAGGGGAGAGGTTCTGGTACACGTGCTTGTGCTCCTGGTACTCGGCCAAGCCGGTGGGGCCAAGCTCGCGGCCGTTGCCGGACTGCTTGTAGCCGCCCCACTCTGCCTGTGGCAGGTACGGGTGGAAGTCGTTGATCCAGATGGTGCCGTGGCGCAGCGCGCGGGCAACGCGCTCGGCGCGGCCGGCGTCGGAAGTGTAGACGGCGCCGGCAAGGCCGTACTCGGTGTCGTTGGCGATGGCGATGGCCTCCTCCTCGGTGGTGAAGGTCTCGATGGTCACGGTCGGGCCGAAGGCCTCGTCGTGGACGCAATCCATCTCGCGGGTAGCGCCATCGATGATGGTCGGCAGGTAGTAGACGCCGGCGCCCAGGTCGGTGGTGCCGGTGCCGTGCTGGCCGTTGGTGTCCTCGCTGGTGGCTGCGCGGCCACCGGTGAGGATCTTGGCGCCCTGCTCGCGTGCCTTGTCTACGTAGGCGGCGACCTTTTCGCGGTGCTCGGCAGAGATGAGCGGGCCGGTCTCGGCCTTGTCATCGGTCGGGCCGCCGATCTTGATCTTATTGGCGCGCTCTACCAGGGCGTCGACGAACTTATCGTGCAGGGACTCTTCCACGACGATGCGGGAGCCTGCGGAGCAGACCTGGCCGGAGTGGAAGAAGGCGCCATTGAGGGCGTTGTCCACGGCGACGTCGAAGTCAGCATCGGCGAAGATGACGTTCGGGTTCTTGCCACCGAGCTCGAGCGCGGTGCGCTTGACGGTCTCAGCCGCGTTCTTGGCGATGATCTTGCCGGTGACCAGGCCACCGGTGAAGGAAACCATGTCCACGTCCGGGTGCTGGGACAGCGGGTTGCCGCAGTTAGCGCCAGCGCCGGTGATGAGGTTGCCCACGCCGTCCGGCAGGCCGCATTCCTTGAGGGCGGCCATGAGCAGCATGGCGGTGTGCGGGGTGAGCTCCGCCTGCTTGAGGACGAAGGTATTGCCGGCGGCTAGGGCTGGGCCAACCTTCCAGGAGACCTGCAGCAGCGGGTAGTTCCACGGGGTAATCAGGCCGCAGACACCGACGGGCTCGGCGTCGATGCGGGAGCGCAGGTTGGGATCCTGCGCGTCCACCACGCGACCGGCCTGGTGCTGGGCCAGGGTGCCGAAGAACTCGAAGGCATTGGCGATGTCATCCATATCGCCCAAAGATTCCTCGTAGCGCTTGCCGGTATCGGCGGACTCGGCCTGAGCGAAAAGCTCCTTGTGCTCACGGATGAAATCGGCAACGCGGATAACCAGCTTGCCGCGCTCGGCGGACGGGGTATTGGCCCACTCGCCGTTATCGAAGGTTTCACGGGCAACCTTGATGGCGCGTTCGGTGTCCTCGTCGGATGCCTCGGAGACTAGACCGACGGTGGAACCATCGGCCGGGCAGATGATGGTGCGGGTTTCGCCGCTCTGGGCGGCTTCCCACTTACCGTTGATGAACAGGGACTTCGGGGCGCCATCGGCATGCACGCCCTTCAGCAGCTCGGTCTGGGTGGGGTCGAACAAAGTGTTCTGGGTGCTCAAGTGAAAAGCAACCTTTCTCTCATAGAGGTAGTTGTAGTGGCCAGCTTAGCTATCTTCGCGCCAGGTGCGCTCGGGCTCGGCGCCATCGGAGACATCGGAGTCGCCCGGCTGGGTCTGCTGCATGTAGAGGAAAGCCAAGTGGCGCTCATAAAGATCCAGCACGTTATTGATGATCTGGTTCTCGGAATAGCCGTAGACGTCATAGCCCAGCGAACCGGTCATATCGTAGACCTCGAGGCGGTAGTACTCGTCGCCTTCGCCCGTGCTGAAGTCGGGGCGCTCGGCCGCGACCGGGAAGAGCTGGTAGCGGAACATGCGCTCGTTGTGCAGCTTTACTTCGAGGTCGAGCTGCGGAAGTTCGACGTCGGGAAGCTCGCTGGTGAGCAAGAGGGCATCGTAGCCGCGGGTGCGCATGTGCGTTGCTACCTGCTCGAGGGCGTAAGTGGCGGTTTCGCGCAGGTAGGTATCCATCTCCTGCTTGGAGGGGAAGGTATTGGCGCGGTCGAGGCGGTTCTTCCACAGATTGGAATCCGAAGGCTCGCGCTCGGTACGGGAGGAAATCACACCATGTATAGCGGTAGTGCGGGCCTCGCGCTGCACGTTTTCCAGGCGCAGGGACTTCCACAGGGAGAACATGATGAGGTAGACCACGAAGGCAAAGGGCAGGCCCATCACGACGGTCGCGGACTGCACGGTGGCGATGCCATCGATCTGTAGCAATGCTAGGGTCAGCGCACCTACGGTTACGGACCAGAAGATGCGCAGCCAGCGTGCGCCATCCTGGCGGTTATCGGTGATGCGAGAGGTGAAGTTGGACATCACCAGCGCGCCGGAGTCGGCCGAGGTGATATAGAGCAGTAGGCCAATAAAGGTGGTCAGGAAGATGACGATGCCAGAGCCTGGGAACTCGTGCAGCATGTCGTAGAAGCCCTGTTCTGGCACGTTAATAGCGTTCTCGGCGAATTCGGGGTAGTCACCGGAGCGGACCATGTCCAAGGCAGTGTTACCAAAGAAGGACATCCACATCAGGATGAACAGGAATGGGAAGGTCAGGGTGCCGAAGATGAACTGGCGCAGGGTGCGGCCGCGGGAGATGCGGGCCAGGAAGAGGCCGACGAAGGTCGCCCAGGCGATCCACCATGCCCAGAAGAAGAGGGTCCAGGACTGCATCCAGGTATCCACGTTGGCCTGGTCATCGGCAAAGGCGAAGGTTTCCATGGTCCAGGACGGGAACTTTGCAACGTAGTCACCGATATTGGTCACGATGGCATCGAAGAGGTAGGCGGTCTTGCCAAAGACCACGACGTAGACCATTAGCGCGATGGCCAGGTAGACGTTGAGCTCGGAGAGGAAGCGGATGCCCTTATCGACGCCGGATACGGCCGACAACGTTGCAATGGCCACGGCGATGATAATGAGGGCGGACTGCAGTCCAAGGCCCTGCTCGATGCCGAAGATGAGGTGGAAGCCATAGGACAGCTGCACCACGCCGATGCCCAGGGAGGCGGTCACACCGAAGACGGTGCCCAGCATGGCCGCGATGTCCACCGCGGAGCCGATAGGGCCGTGCACGCGCTTGCCGATGAGCGGGTAGAGCGCGGAGCGGATAGCCAGCGGCATGTTCAGGCGGTAGGCAAAGTAGCCAAAGGCCATGCCCATAAGTGCATAAAGCGCCCAGCCGGTGAGGCCATAGTGGAACATGGCATAGACCACGGCTTCCTTGGCGGCCTCCATGGTTTCGCCGTCACCGACCGGTGGCTGCATGTACATGGTGACCGGCTCGGCCACGGCGAAGAACATGAGGTCCACGCCGATGCCAGCGGCAAAGAGCATGGACGCCCAGGAGAAGGTATTAAATTTCGGCCGCGAGTGGTCCGGTCCTAGGCGGATATTGCCGGCATTGGAAAAGGCAATATAGAGCACGAAGACCACGGCGATGGTGGCGGTGAGAACGTAGAACCAGCCGAGGTTGTGGCCGATCCAGCCGGTCACGCTGGCGAGGGTTTCTGCTGCGGAATCGCGGCCGAGCCCGGCATAGAGCGCCATGGCAATAATGAGGACGCCAGAGATGATAAATACCGGCCAGTTTGTCTTGGGAGCAGGAACCTGATCCGCGCCTACGGCATCGCCGGTTTCGGCCTTGTAGCTGCCGACGAGGGCGCGGACTTGGTAGCGCGGGCTGCGCTTCTTGGGCTCTCCAGAGGGGGTTGCGAGAGAGGTGTTTTTACCCCCTTCTTGGGGGTCTTTATGTGAAGTGTGAGACTCCTCAGGATCGTGAGGGTCAAAGTTAGCCATCTACTTCTCCTATTGCTGGTTGTTTTGGGCCGAATCTTTCGCACGAGTGCCCCAAAATGCTCACAAGATCGCAGGGAGAGATAGGTGAGTGAAATGAATCATATTCGGGCGAACTATGCGCAAAGACTGCGGATTTCATCTCCAGAGAAATCCATCCGGACAAGGTAAATATACATTAAGATGGGCAAACTTCTAGCGGGATGTGTACTCTGGAGGCGGTGCCCGCACATAAGGCGATGTGAATAATTACAGACTTTTGTATAAATTACAATATTTTCACTTCCGGTGGGGCAATCTTGACGTGTGAAATATTTCACAGAAAGAAGGGGATTTATGGGTTTTATGGACAAGCTGACCAAGAAGCGTTCCGCTAAAAAGGTCACCGATGAAGTAAGCGACGTAGTCGTCGTTGGCGGTGGCTCCGCAGGCTCCGTCATCGCCGCACGCCTGACCGAAGACAAGAACACCCGCGTGCTGGTCCTTGAGGCTGGCCGCCCAGATTCCCTGTGGGATCTGTTCATTCACATGCCATCCGGCTTCTCTTTCCCAATCGGCGCAAAGAACTATGACTGGATGTATGAGTCCGATCCAGAGCCAGAGATGAACGGCCGCCGTGTCTACCATGCTCGCGGCAAGGTCCTTGGCGGATCTTCCTCCATCAACGGCATGATCTACCAGCGCGGTAACCCGATGGACTACGAGAAGTGGGGCCAGAACCCGGGCATGGAGAACTGGGACTTCGCCCACTGCCTGCCGTACTTCAACCGCATGGAAACCGCCGCTGCGGCTGAGCCGAATGACCCGCGCCGTGGCCACGATGGCCCGCTGTACCTCTCCCGTGGCCCGGCTACCTCCGAGCTCTTCCAGGCCCTGTTCAAGTCCGTGCAGGAGGCCGGCTACAACCTGACCAATGACGTCAACGGTTACCGCCAGGAGGGCTTCGCTCCGTTCGACCGCAATATTAAGAACGGCAAGCGTTGGTCCGCTGCCCGCGCTTACCTGTACCCCAACATGGATCGCGAGAACCTCGAGATCCGTACCCGCGCGTTCACCACCAAGATCCTCTTCGAGGGCCAGAAGGCCGTCGGCGTTGAGTATGAGTGGCAGGGTGGCGTCCACCGCGTTTACGCCGAGAAGATCGTCCTGTCCGCCGGTGCCATTAACACCCCGCAGCTGCTGGAGATCTCAGGCATTGGTGACCGTGAGATTCTGGAGAAGCACGGCATCGACGTCGTCAAGCACCTGCCTGGTGTGGGCGAGAACCTGCAGGACCACCTCGAGGTCTACATCCAGTATGAGACCACCAAGTCCACCGCGTCCTCCCAGCCTTACCTGGATAAGTGGCGCTGGCCGTTCATGGGCCTGCAGTGGCTGCTGACCCACAAGGGCCCGGTTGCTACCTCCCACTTTGAAGGCGGCGGCTTCGTGCGCTCCAATGACAATGAGGACTACCCGAACCTCATGTTCCACTTCCTGCCGATGGCTGTGCGTTATGACGGCCAGAAGGCGGACGTCAAGCATGGCTTCCAGTGGCACGTTGGCCCGATGTTCTCCGATACCAAGGGCCACGTTCACATCAAGAGCGCCGATATCCACGACAAGCCGTCCATCCTCTTCAACTACCTGAAGACCGACCAGGACCGCCGCGAGTGGGTTGAGGCCGTACGCGTTGCTCGCTCCCTGCTGGATACCAAGGCCATGGAAGAAGTCGGCGCCCGCGAGTTCAGCCCGGGCTCGGATGTCCAGACCGACGAGGAGATCCTGGAGTGGGTCCGCAACGATGGCGAGACCGCGCTGCACCCATCCTGCACCGCCAAGATGGGCGCGGAGTCTGACCCAATGGCCGTGGTTAACCCGGACACCATGGGTGTGTGGGGCGTCGAAGGCCTCTACATTGCGGATGCCTCCGTCTTCCCGTCTGTGACCAACGGCAATATCTACGCCCCAACCATGATGGTGGGCGAGAAGGCCGCTGACCTCATCGCCGGCCGTACCCCGCTCGAGCCAAACCACGCCGAGTGGTACAAGGCTAAGCAGGATATGCCGCTCTACGCTGAGGGCGAAGCAGTCCGCGATCACAAGCACTCCATCCAGGGCGCTGACCACTAAGCAGCCTCCCGCTGGATTGCTCTAGCGCCGCGTTTCCCATCCTTGGGGCGCGGCGCTTTTGCTTGCCGACGTCCCCCCTTGGCCTCACCGTTGCTCCCTATCCGCTGGGCCAGAACCATGGTTTAATCGGCGGGCAAGGAAGCGGCCCCGCTGGATTGAAATGACAGAGTAAAGGAGGACATTGATGCTCAGCATTATCGCTTTAGTCATTAGTATCGTTTTCGCCGTATCCGTTCTGAGAAAGCTCGACGACATCGATACGCATCTAAAGGAGCTGCTCGCCTCGCGCGAAGATGGCGAAACAGCGCGTTAATTGTGCGGGTGGCTAAGGAGACGGTGAACAAATTTCGAATTAACCAACTGCAAAAGGCCCATACCGACCGTGAAATGGAATTTTCCTGCGATGTAGCTTGAAGGGCTATGGCTTCGTAGACCAAAGTGGTTTCCAAGCAGTAGTTCCAGTACTTCGTACGCGGGGTAGCCAACACTGCCGACTTCAAGGAAGTATCATTCCCGGATACCAGCGAAAAGAGTTAGTCATTTGGCTATTAGAAAGCTTCGCTACGTGTGGTTCGACTCGTACGCAATGTCCGTGAGTGTCTAGCCCTTGATGGAGAACCTGGTGTCAGTGTCGCTGGCCGCACCTACGCCGCCGTCATGTCCGCCGACACCCTGTTCATCACCATCCCCACAGGGGTGGGTGTGGACATCCACGTGAAGATTCTGGAGAATTTCGCCGCCCACGTCGCCCCTCGTTGGGTTGGCAGCCGAACCGTGAAGGGCTAGTCATCGGCTATCCCATCGACTAATTATTGCAGGTCGCAGGACTTTCGCGTGACTGTTAGTTCAGCCCCTTTTAAATAGTTCATCGCACACTGTATAGTTCAGCACATGCTGACTCTTGCTTCGCGCCTCGACGTCATGAACCGGCTCGGCCGGGCCATGGCTGATCCGACGCGCTCCCGAATCCTGCTAACCCTACTAGACGGTCCGAGCTACCCGGCCGTGCTCGCGCAAAGCTTGGATCTGACCCGCTCGAACGTCTCGAACCACCTGTCCTGCCTGCGCGATTGTGGCATTGTCGTAGCTGAGCCGGAGGGCCGCAAGACCCGCTACGAAATCGCCGATCCCCACCTCGCGGCAGCGCTCGAAGCGCTGGTCCACGCGACGCTGGCCGTCGACGAGAATGCCCCCTGCATCGACACTGAGTGCTCGGTGCCCGACTGCGGCGAGAAAGGAGCGGACGTATGAGTTCAGCATGTGGATGCGAACACGAACCCGCCACGGAGATCGACGAGCTCGATCGGCCATGGTGGAAGGACCCTGAGCTACTGCTGCCGATCTTCTCCGGCGTAGCCCTCATAACAGGACTGGCGCTGGACTGGTCCGACTTGGAGACGCCCGCGACGGTACTGTATTGGGTTGGGCTGCTGTTGGGCGCTTACACGTTCGCGCCTGGAGCGATCCGGAACCTTGTCACGAAGCGCAAGCTCGGCATTGGCTTGCTAATGACGATCAGCGCGGTCGGTGCGGTGATCCTCGGATTCGTCGGAGAGGCCGCGGCGCTAGCGTTCCTGTATTCGATCGCCGAGGCACTGGAAGACAAGGCGATGGACCGGGCCCAAGGCGGACTGCGGGCGCTGTTGAAGCTGGTACCGCAGACCGCGACGGTGCTGCGCGACGGCACAGCGGCCGAGGTCGAAGCGAAGGACCTCGAGGTTGGCGAGCTAATGCTCGTGCGCCCCGGGGAGCGGATCGCCACGGACGGCATCATTCGGTCCGGGCGCTCCAGCCTTGACACCTCAGCGATCACCGGAGAATCCATTCCGGAGGAGGTTGCGCCCGGCGACGAAGTGCCTGCGGGAGCGATCAACTCCGCCGGGGTGCTGGAGGTCGAGACGACCGCAGCTGGGACGGACAACTCGCTGACCACACTCGTGGACCTAGTCGAGCAAGCGCAGGCGGAAAAGGGCGACCGCGCCCGGATCGCCGACCGGATTGCCCAACCCCTAGTGCCCGGGGTGATGATCCTGGCGGTGCTGGTCGGCGTTATCGGCTCGCTGCTGGGCGACCCTGAGACGTGGATCACCCGTGCGCTGGTAGTCCTGGTCGCAGCGTCGCCGTGCGCGCTGGCAATCTCCGTGCCGCTGACGGTCGTGGCCGCGATCGGCGCGGCCAGCCAGTTCGGAGTGGTCATCAAGTCCGGCGCGGCGTTCGAGCGACTCGGCGGCATCCGTCACCTGGCAGTGGACAAAACCGGAACCCTTACCCGCAACCAGCCTGAGGTTAACGGAGTGGTCCCGGCAGGCGGATTCGATCGGCCGCAGGTGCTTTCCTTCGCGGCAGCAGTTGAGCAGCAATCGACACACCCCCTTGCTGCGGCGATCGCGGCAGCGGGGCCCGAAGCGCCCACCGCCTCGGACATCAGCGAGGAAGCTGGGCATGGCATCGGCGGCATCGTCGAAGGCCGACGGGTGCTGGTGGGCAGCCCCCGATGGATCGGCGCCGGGCCATTGAAAGAAGACGTTGAGCGCATGGAGTCCGAGGGCCAGACCTGCGTCCTGGTCACCGTTGATGACGCTCTCGCCGGGGCGATCGGGGTCCGCGACGAGTTGCGGCCCGAGGTGCCCGAAGCCGTGCAGGCCCTGCACGCCAACGACGTGGAAGTAAGCATGCTCACCGGCGACAACACTCGCACCGCCCGGGCGCTGGCTGGAATCGCCGGAATCGACGACGTGCGCGCCGAGCTGCGCCCTGAGGACAAGGCAAGCATCGTCGCCGAATTCTCCTCCAAGACGCCGACGGCGATGATCGGCGACGGCATCAATGACGCGCCGGCACTGGCGGGTGCGACGGTGGGCATAGCGATGGGAGCGACCGGCTCTGACGCCGCGATCGAGTCTGCTGACGTCGCCTTCACCGGCCACGACCTCCGGCTAATCCCGAAGGCGCTGCAGCACGCCCGCCGAGGAAGCAGGATCATCAACCAGAACATCGTGCTGTCTCTGGCCATCATCATCGTGTTGATGCCACTGGCGATCAGCGGCGTGCTGGGCCTGGCTGCCGTCGTGCTGGTTCACGAGGTCGCCGAAGTGATCGTGATCTTGAACGGCCTACGGGCTGCGCAAGCGAAGCGCTGAGGCTGCGACCGGCAAGTCTCATAAGGGTTAAACCACACGCCGAGCGGACACACCTTGGGCCAGGCACGTCATTCGAGTTCACGGTCCGTCTCCGTGGAATCGGGATCGTACTCGGTGACCTGTCCCTTCTCGGTGCGGGTGGGCACGGGGGCTGTGGGCGAGCCACCACCCGGCACGTGCCCCAGCCGGTCAAGAGCCCCGAGCGCTCCGCGTCTCCAGCGCAGATCGTGGAAGGATCGAACTTGCTCAGGGACCAAGCGTCACTGCGAGACTCTTTTTGTCCCGCAACTTGAATAGTTCAGCGGCCTTGATACCGCGGACATCCACTCGGAGTGCTGCCGAGTCTCATCGACACAGCCCGCGACTACCTGGGCAGTGTGTTTGACAAAGGACCCCACCCTCATCAGCGTTGCCGAGCTCTCGCCGTTTCAGTTGCCGTAACCGACTAGATGCAGATTCTTCACCGCGATTTCGCGGCCGCGCATGAGGTGGCGGAATAGACCGAGAGCCGAACGAAAACCAGCGCACCAGATCAGATGGTCGTGCTCACTAAAGCTATCGAAGATGGGGGGATGTCCCCGAGGTTCGGGCCGGAATCGCCGCCGAGAATCCGGCGGCGGCCGCGTCGGCGAACGAACAGACCGCGCTTCAACCTACCCCCAATAACGCGAAGCGTCATCAACGCCCAGCGTTACACGTTTAATTTGAACTCCACAGAGTGTCGGCGCAGTTTAACGTGTGCGAGATTCATTCTTGGACCCAGCCCAGTCGCTGGCGTTAACCTTGCACAAAACTACGGCGATGGTCCTGGACGGCCTTGCTGACTGAGCACCCGGCACCTCCATCACAGGCGTTCGTGCTCCCCACATCCTTCGCTCAAGCGGACTTCTATCCCGTAAACCGATGTTGTCACCCTTCCAGGACGGTAGCCTTTTCAACCCAGCGAGCCAATAGACTGAAAGCCGCGAGCTGCTCCAATGCGACTTGCTCCTCACCACCGTCGTGTGGAACATGCATCCCGGGATTGCGGATAGCCGCGTACAAGCCCTCTGCAAAGGCGCGGGCGCCCCGATGCAGGTTCTCAAACGTCTTACTGCCATCATTTTCCATAAGCCGAAGGCGCGGCACATTACGCTTCGGATCATGGAGTGAAAACGCCTCGTTGAAAAGTGCTGTTTCAGATACGTCTAGGCGGTTCAGTTTCGCTTGGGTCTCTGCATTGACGCGGATGGCAGCCTGCATCACGGCTTGATGGTAGTGCCCGTGATTCCAGTAACCCTTGCCATTTTCCCACGCCCACGGATGCAGATTGGCTGCATCTAAGTCTGGCGTGTTCTCTCCGAGCTTTTCAGCGAGTTCAGACCGACGTTCAAACGCTGTCTTGGCCCGGGCCGCTTGACCCCTCAGCCAGCTATACTCCTTGTCCTGGACCGGGCGTCCTTGTCTCCACCCGGGAAGCACTCGGTCAAGGATCATTTCAACGACATGGGCGCGTGCCGCAGCCTCAGTCGGCGATCCACTCATAACGGTTCCAAGGTAGGCGATGCCCGGGCCCATGTCGGGGACTACCTTCGCTGTGACTTGCAGGAACGCGTCTATCTCATTGATCGCCCACTCGGGGTCCAGCTCGGCCATGCCTCCATTATGACGTATGGGGCTGACATGGCCGGAGAGAACTGGTCTGATACCCCCACCAGAAACACCCCGCATTGTTGCAGGCGCGCTGACGCGCGCCCATCATGGAAACCATGAGCGATCCCAACTTCACGATCCGCCAGATCACCTTCGACTGCCACGATCCCTCAAAGCTCGCCAAGTTTTGGTCCGCCGCAACCGGCTGCGAAATCGCCGCGGATTACGGCGATTTCGTGATGGTTGATTCCACCCCGGCGCTGGGATTTCAGCGCGTTGAGGAACCGACACCTGGGAAAAACCGCATGCACGTCGACGTTGGCGGGGCGGAGCGCGAAACTTTAATAGAACGCCTCAAAGACCTAGGCGCCACCGAACTCACCACCCACGAAGCGCCGGGATTGGTGTGGACCGTCATGCAGGACCCGGAAGGCAACGAGTTCTGCGTGGGTAACCCCGGGGCCTAGCTACACGTTGAACTTGAACTCGACCACGTTCCGTAGCCGAATAACCTTTGGAGCCGCGCCGTCAGTTAGCAGAGATGTGGCACCGCAGCGCCTAGGCAAGAGGAGGCAGATGAGTATCGACGACATCGCGGACCACGTCGATGTCGACGCCGAAATACTGGTGCACCAGGATGTTGCGGAAATCCCGAATCTGAGGCCAGACGATCTCAGGGTGCGCGCCGGTGATCTCATCGGGAAGATGGTTCACGGCTTCGCCGGACTGCGACTCACAGCGGCACCGCCTCGGCGAGCGTCGAAGCGGATACCGGGTGCCTGAGCAACTGGGCAGGAAACACGTCGATGCCATCGCGCCCGAACAGAGCGCGACTCTCCTCGAGCAGACCAGACGCACGCATCAGGAGACGTCCCTCCGCAGGGTCCATCCCGACGAGGATGTCGATGTCCGATCCTGCAGACGCGGTGCCGCGCGCGACGGACCCGAACAACTTCGGGTTGGTCGCGCCGTACCGATCGATGAGCGCCTGGAACTAGTCAAGACGCGCAACGAGAATCCCGCGTAGGGCAAGCGTCTCAGGCGTCATGACGGTCTCAGACATGCTTCCGGGGGTAACGGGCCCGGCAGCACGTCGACATGGAGCTTTGACATTGAAGCGGAACTCCACCGCGTTCTTAAGGGCCGACGACATTCTCCCGTCTCACCGCCGCACCAGGCCGCACTGACGCGCTGCCACCACTTACAGCCGGTCGTCTCGCCCGCCCGCCATGACGCACTCAACGAACGAGCGATAGAGCAGGCTTACACGCGTCTCGCACTAAACGACCGGGCAGCAGCGTCACGGAGGTTCCGAAGTAGCGGCTATCGCAGTGCACCTAAGGGTTTGGTGAGGGAACCAGCCATTCGGCAGCGGTACGGAACGTAGCCCTCAGTTGCGGGTGCTCCCGCACGATCTCTCGCTGCCGCTCCGCCGGCAACCCGAGCTCGTGCAAGACGTTGAGGATTACGACCGCGGTCGTCACCTCGACGACGGCGATCAGCTCCTCGATGGAATGGTTGGGCGTTCTGCCCTCGTGCGCGAGGTCATTGCGGGCGCGCGTCGTCCACTTCGCCCAATGGTCGACATCCGGTAAGAGCTGTGCGATCGCTTCCTGATCGGGTCGCGCGGCGAGGGCATGGAGTCGATCACGGAGGGTCGGGTCGTTGCGGATCGCCCCCTTGAACCTGTTTCGGTGCTCATCGGGAACCTGCGCCAGCATCGCCTCTCGCATCGCCCTGAACTCCGCGTTGGGGAACGGTTTCTCGTCGATGCGGAGGTTGCGGTGCAACACCTCGGCAGCACCGACTGCCGTCAGAAGATTGTTCTCAACAAAACGGGCCGGTGCGTAGCGCAAGCCCAAGATCATGTTTGTCGCTGCCTCCAGGCGGCCATGGGCCTCGCACCATCGGGGCATGACCTCCTCAAATGGGATCGAGCCGCAGGTGAAGAACATTCGGTGGTGATCGACGGCTTTCGCGTCGTGTTTTCCAAGCGCGGCCGGTGAGTAGAGCACATCGGCACGTCGGCGCGGCAGCGGGCGGCCATCAGGGAAGTGCGACTCGGTCCCGGCAATTTCCAGTCGGAGCCAGATCACTCCGGCCGCGCGATGCGTCGCCAGGGAGATCAGGTCCTGCACCAGGCTCGCCTCCTGCAGAGCAACACTCAGAGAGAATGGTTCAGCTGGCACGACGCAGATGGACACCGTGTCCCGCATACGTCCGACGCTTCCTCCCTTGCGCTGGTCGAAGAATGGAAGCGTGTGCGTGTGCTGAAGGCGATACTCAGTGTCGTCGACCACGACCGATTGCGCCTCGACCGGCTTCACCGAGATACGCCCGGTCCCATCGATCTTGCCGTCGGGAGCCCCGAGGGATCCTTCGAACACAGAAGACGCCGCCCAGAGACTCAGATCCTCGACTGAGACTTCTGCCCTAGCGAACGCCGGATCCGCGTCACCGCTGACATGCGCGCCGATGATGGCGACCGTCGCGGTCACGGTCTGCTTATCAGGGCTCGCCACTCGCGCACCCATGGTCCTTCTGGTGCTCCTAGGAACACAGCCAAGCAGTGTGATCTCCCTGAGCTCGGCCACACCGTGCATGACTTCCCAGGTGCGGGTTCCTTCGTGAACAGCAGTCCATCCAGACGAGTCCGTCGTCAAGATCCGATCCTCGAAGGTGCCGATCAGCGACAGAGAGAGACCATCTTCCGGGTCGTACCGTAGGACACCCGGGACCTTCTCGCTAGGGGCTTCCGGCAGCCACCACACGCCAGCCCACTCGCCGACCTTGTCGAGGTTGAGAGGATCATTAGGCATCGTACTCCCGGTCCCGGGCTCCTTCCTGTCTTGCGGCCAGATGTCAGGTCGAAAATCTTTACTCCACCACATGCCCATTACGTTGTTGGCAGTTCCGCTTGAAGGGACTCAGGATTCGTACTCCTAGCCCCATGCTGGGGCAGGCTATGTTTATCTGCGTTCCTTCTGCCTTGTTGCAGTGGAACTAGTCGCT
>NZ_JAVBIF010000028.1:0-11961 GCF_032821615.1 Corynebacterium tuberculostearicum
CTAGGAATGGTCAGTCCCGTCGACTTCGAAAACCACATTGGTCTAACCACCAGTAGAAAAGAAATAGCTGCCTAAACACTAGGTAGCCCCACTACGTGTCCACGAATTGCGGTCAACCCCAGCCGCCACTGTGTATGCCTTTTCAGGCTGCTTTCGCTGTAACGCATAGCGCCCAATTAACCCATACCTTTAGATAAGAAAGTCCGCACATGCGCTACAAGCATCATCACCCTGCGAAGACAGTGACACATTGCGCTCGAAAAATCATGTCCGTTATCACCGCTGCTGCAGTAGGGCTTAGCCTTTCGTCAGCGCATGCGCTTGCCCAAGTAGATCAACGCGACCTGGGTGCTGAGATTGCTGATGAACAGCAAGCGCGAAACTATGCCATTGAAATGGTGAGCACCAACTTCCCTGCCTCGCAGGCAGCTGCTGAAGAAGTACTTCGAGGCGGGCAAGAAGAATTATCTGCTTATGCGAAATCAGGCATGGATGAGGCCCGCACTCAAGACCTTCGCCAAATAGTGGTGACAATCTCTTCACTATCTGAAGAAAACGTTCAAAACGCAGCCAAACAGGCACTTGATGCAGGTGATATCGACAGTCTTAGCAACTTTATCGATACTGGGTGGCAAACAGCCCAAACCGAAGATGATCGTGCCACCGCGTGGAAAGCGACCCAAGCGCCAGAAGGAAGTGTCCTTAAATCAGCAGCCGAAAAGGCACTATCTACAGACACTGAAGAAGCCCTAAGCGAGTTTGCAGCAACAGGTGCAGATAAAGCTCGCTGGGATGATAAACGACGCGAAGTCTACGAACTTTCCCGATCCCCACTCCCATCAGTTGCTGCAGGCGCTTCAGAAGCACTGATGACAGATACAGATACAGCAATTGAGTCGTATCTTCGCTATGGGCAGTTTGTTGATGCGGCCCAAGACTCAGAGAAGATGAGTATTACCGAACTGGTCGATACCGCTATCGAAGAGTCCGATAAAGCCCAGCGTGCCGCAAGCTTCGCTGCAACAAACGCTGACCAAGCCAGACGGGCAACAGAGGCATCTCGACAGGCTACTCAAAAAGCAAAAGATGAGGCACTAGCCGCCGATGCAGCACAAGTAAGGGCAGGCAATGCCGCAGCGTCGGCAGGAAAGCTTGCTAACCAGTCTGCCCAAGTAGCCGATAACGCAGTGGCTGCAGCAGCAGAAGCACGACAAGCCTTAGCCCAAACTGCCGATGCTCTAGCTCGTGCAGCCTCTGCTGCTTCTCGGGCACGGATTGCAGCCCAAGAAGCAGCATCCCGTGCTTCTGCGGCAGGCTATGACGCCTCCATGGCATCTCAAGCGCGCCAAGCAGCCGAACAAGCTCGTGATGCTGCACGGGCTGCTGACAAAGCCGCGCAATCTTTTGTCCACGCAGACGCCGCCGCCGGCTTTGCCCGCACCGCCAGCGGCGCCGCAGCCAGCGCTGCAAACAATGCAGATGCGGCAGCAGCCGCTGCATCCGAAGCAGCAGCCGCCGCAGGAGCCGGTGACCAAGCCGCAGCAGAAGCACGAGCAGGTGCCGCACGAGCACGCGCAGCAGCCTCTCGAGCACGCGCAGCCTCTAACGAAGTCGACGGAATCGTCAACCAGATCACCGAACTAGTACAAAAAGCCCGTACAGCAGCTCGACAAGCCGCCGACCACGCAAACAAAAGCGCCCAAGCCGCAGAAGACGCAGCACGAGAAGCCGGCAATGCCTCTGCCGCCGCACAAAGAGCCGGCGCTAATGCCCAATCAGCCCAAGAATCAGCGATAAAATCCATCGAGGCCATCAACCTTGCCAATGACATCGCCAAACTTTCTCAAGAAGCTGCCACCCAGCGCCAAGAACAAGAAGCCCAATACCTCAAAGACCAAGCAGTATATGCACGTGAACTCGAAGATGCACAAGATAAGGTAGTCCACGATAACAAGGAAGAAAAACAACGCCTGCAAGCAGATCTGACAGAACTTGCCTCTCTAGCGCAAGTTCCTGAGGAGAGTATCGACACTGCAAAAGTCCAGCAACTTACAGTCTCTGCTTTACAAGTAGGCGATTCCATGGTCCAGGGCGGCGCTCAAGTCGCACTCCAAACCGGATCTCACGAAGATCTTCTGGCCTTCGTGAAGTCTTTCGACTCCCTCAAATACCAAGACAATGTCACCAAGGCCCAATTCTTGTGGCAGGCAGATCCCAACCCAGAAATCCGCAAAGCTGCCGACGAGCATATCGAAGACCCTCCAGCAGAGTTAGACACGTTCCTTAACGAGACTGTTCACACTATGAAAGTCCCGGAACTAACTCGACAAGCTTGGCAGCTTCGCGACGCCGGCGGCAATACCGTTAAGGAAAAAGCTGACGCAGCCATTTCTTCTGGAACCTACGATGACCTTGCCGATTTTGTCGTTGAAGGCGGCTTTGAAAAAGCTCGATATGAAGACCAACAACGCCAAGCCTACGAACTCGCAAGAACCGGCGGACCCGAACTTAAAGCTTCTGCAGAAGCAGCCGTGCTCGGCGACCGAGCCATGCTCAACGAATTTGTCTCTGTTGAAGCTTTTCGAAAGTCTGGCGATGATGCCGAGCGCACAGTTTACAACGACAGTATCGACGCTCTACTTCAACAGGGTTTTTCCGCAGCACAAAAAGCATCCGAAAGCGCAGCTAAAGCCCAGCAGTCCTACTACGCCGCCTATGGCGATTCTGTAAAAGCAAGAGACTACGCCAATCAAGCTTCGCAGTGGGCAGGAAAGGCAGCTCAATCTGCCCGAATCGCACAAGACCATGTGCGCAACGCAGAAAACTCCCTACGCTTTGCTCTAGCCCAGAAAGAGCGAGCTCATGCTGCCGCCAACCAAGCGGAAGCCGATGCACGACAAGCTGGCGCTAATGCCGATGCAGCTACCAGCTATGCTTTACAAGCACACCAATCAGCAAGTGATGCCGCAAGTTCTGCTGCAACCGCACGCCAATCAGCCAATCAAGCCGGCTACGACGCTCAGCGTGCAGGCCAAGCAGCTCAAGAAGCCTACGACGCAGCAATCCAAAAGCAACTCGCAGAAGAAGCAGAACTACAAGAAGCCTCCATGGCTGGAGCAGGTGACAACGCACCGACAAGCGTTCTTGATGCCATTAAAGAAACCATCGGCAAAGAAGCACTAAACATCTTGCTTGACTTTATAGGCGTTACCGACGTAATCAATTGCTTCAAGGGAGAAATCTCAGGCTGCCTCTGGACTGCATTAAGCTTCATTCCAGGCGGGGCCATTGTTAAGTTCGGCAAAGGGTTAAAGGCAGCATCGGCTATCCGGAAACTCTTAGCCAAGCTCCCAGATGTCAAAAAACTCCTAAGCGTACGCAAGCAACAAAAAGCAGACCGCCTTATCGCTGGTCTGAGTAAACCAGGAAAATGCGGGATCGCACTAGCAGCATCTCGCCAACAACCGACGTATTCCTTCGCCATACACAGGCCAACACACAACAAGACTAAAGCACATATTCAGCCTGCTATCTCGCGCTGCGGCGGATATCCCAGGACATTTACTGTCCATCAGCTCGATATCCACACGTTAACCCCAGATGAACTTAACGTGTTCATGAAATGGGACAGGACAACACCGCTAAGCGATATTAAAGCTTCCGAAATCATGGCCTTTGGGTACAAGACCAAGGAGACGCAAGTCATTGCGGCAATTTCGAGCCTCCAAGATAAGGTTGCAAATTCAGTAATTCAAGTCCCAGTAACTCAACCGCATATCCTAAATAAAATTGGTTTGCGGAATGCTCCTAAACCATTGGATCTGCATAAGCGAACAGTTGGGAAAACCTCCGCGCAAAACCAGTTTGCCCAGATGCAAGCATTATTCGCACAGAAGCGAGGCGCATCGGCTGCACGATTAAATCAGCGTGATGTTGATTTTGTCTACGATGAAAAACTTGACAAAAAGGTTCTAAAGACTCTTAGTCGCGGACGCCCTGACGTTAATATTGTCGATAGCTCTGGCCGGTCAATAAAGACGGAGTTTGATCGACCTCCTGCACCACGAGCGTTTCACCATGCACGCCAACTATTGGATGCCAATCCGAATGCAGACGTCTGGCTTCTTACACTCGACGACATCGACGAATCCGACGACCTCATGAAAGTCATCACGGCCAATCGAAACGCAGTAGATAGCTACAACCCTTAACTTGGAATGGTATGAGAATGACCCTTTACCTTCGCCGAGATATTGATTATCTGTTTGCGCCATATTCCTATGACCAATTGTTCCTAAAACTTCCCTACGACTATGCCGTAGAGGCGGCTTCACGCTCGCGAATTTTCATCACGCCTGAAGGTGCTGCCAACAGTTACTGGTCACAGCAATATGTAGAGATTGACACGACGGTCGATGACCTTCCCAACGCGCTGCGCCTTGGGGTACGGGATCCGAAGATTCCTCGCCGTTGGACGGCAGTCCTGGAAACCAAGAATCCTGAATGGGTATGGTTCCTGTGCGATAGGCCTATGGAATACGAACAGTTTCTGAGTTTCATTGGACTTGTTGGATCGATTCCTTTCGTCCCGGGAATGACCCAAGTGCTTATCCAGGACCATCCTGACGAGCGAGAGCTAGAGGACGCACTCGGCTCACGCACTGGCACTAAGAACCTCACGGTCCACTCCTATGACATCCATGCCGCTATTGGACTTTCAGAACCAGTACCCGAAAATCGAGGCGAGCAATTCTTCGACGTAGGCATCGGTGAAGGCGAGTCAAGGTTTCAAGCATTTACACAATGGCCAGAGGCGGAAGAATTTCACTTCCCTGGGTTGGAAAGACTAAAAGCTAAGAAAGGACCTTTACGGAAACGGTTTACTACCCAGGATCTGGCTGACTGCGCGCATCTTTTTGGGCTAGATCCTTTCAATAGAGATTTCCTCACCGGACGTGCCACGCTAATTAATGCAGGCTACCCTCTTGCGCAAGCCTATGGATCTTCAGCAATTTTTGATTATCCAGAGCACACGTGGGATCGAGAACATGAAAGGAGTGAAGGTTAATGAAGAAGTTTTTCTTCACCGAGTCCATCGCACCTATATCGTACGAAGTAAAACTCCTTCGATTTCCAATTGAAACTGTCGTCAAGGAATTTGAGAAGTGGGCTTCAGGCTTCGATAGCCCTTATGCAAAACCCTATCTTTACAGGGAAAATCACAAGGTCGAGTGCAACGTTCATGTCAAAAAAGTAGCGGCTGGCAGAAACCAACTAGCAGGACTAATCAAGCCACAGAATCATATTCTTCAGTTTGTTTTTGTTCCTACTAACTCGGAGTGGACGGCTGTATTCGGGCCATGCTCATTCCCACAATCAACTAAGCTCCCAGGAATTGCCGAGTTTTCCTACGACCTTGCACTCCAGCAAGAAATTACGCCGCAGGTCCCGTACTACATTTCTATAGAGCATGAACCATGGGTAGACAACACTGATGAAACTTTTTCCCGCCGAGCAAGCTATGGAATGCTTCGTTTTTCAATGCGTGCGATTCCTTCGAAACCTTATGAAACTTACCTCGATTGCTATGTATACCGCTGTCTGACAAATGAAACTGCTAAAAATTCCAATGGCCGGTGGTATCGATATATGAGGTTTCTTTCTGATCAAACCGAACCGTTTAAAGACTACGGTTTTGATTTTGATTCCTTGCCAAAGGTCACTGAGTTTCCGGAAGAGTCTTTTACCGACGAGCACGCGCGGATTATGTGGTCCCAGTTTGGAGAAAAGCAGGTCGAAGACATCCTCGCGCCGCTGGGTGTGTCCCCGTATGACGATTCCTTTTATGGGACAGAAGGCTATCTAGTGCGCTTAACTCCGGCGCAGGTTGCAGATACTTATGAGGATCAATTGGTAGAAGCGAAAGACTACGATCCGCCGGCGCGTATCCCTCTAGAGAAGTATCAGTTCTTCCAGGGACTTCATGACGGGCCTATCCGAGCTTGGTCATCGATCCCTGTCTCAGAGCAAGGATGAGTTAGAGATGAACATTCCTACAACAATCAATGCATACGCAGTTGCCCTCGCAGATCTTGGCCACCACGTGTATCTCGGTACTGAGACCGGTCAGATCACGAGAAACCTCCCCATCGATGGACTGCAGGCTTTTATCAGAGCCAATCATGAGTATGAATCGACAGAGGCAACTTTTCTCATTCCTGGTCTTGTTTCAGATGAAATGACCGCGTTGGCACTGATCAGTGCCTTGCAACAATCTTCGACAGGTTTATGCCGCTTTGTTGTCAGCGAGGGGCAAATACAGGCAAAGGCATCTCTACTAGTCGGAGAATTCCTGACAGCTGCGCGGCTGCAGGCATGGTGGCGTCGAAGCCTTGACGAGGTGGAGCAGTGGTATGCGCAAGCGCTCGCCTATTCAATTATCTCTTCCAGCAATACAACTTCTGTACCCGCACGCCTTCAACCACAAGGCGAGGTGCTGGATATCTTTAGCGATGTTGCGTCCCCCGATGCACAAAAGTGTGAAAGCGTTACTGTTGAGAGAGTTGAAATGTGTATGGCACGTCTTACCGGAGTAATGCCGGAGACTCGTATGGCAGGCAACTTTCAAGTGGTAGAAACAAGTATTGGCGGGCAATTCTTGGATATTGAAGTGGCAGAAAACGAACTGCGCTTTACCATTGGTTCATCGCTCAATAACCAGCATCCGGCTTTGAGTACGGCACTGGCTCAGGCTATTAATCAGCTCCATGTTTTTGAACCAGCGCCCACGGCATTTGTCCTCGACTCCGGAGAACATGTCGAGCTTTATACGCGGGCCGTGGTCGATACGTCCGTCGGACTTGATGACCAAGCATTGCTAAATGCAATACAAAAGTGGGGACCATACGTCTATGACTTTAACGAAAGAATCTTTGCCCAACTGCAAGGATAGACCTTGTGGGGATCCAGGGACGCCTTACCTCCAACTTTTGCGAGGATCTTCTTGCGCTACCCGTCGCACTTGAGAATCTGTCATAGCCCAGGCAGGGTAGCTAGCGTCGATGGCTTTAAGTACTGTCAGAAGATCGTTGAGTCGTCCTCGGATGTTGGTTTCCAAGAGGTTTTCTTGGTGTGATACTCGGTTGCGTAAACGTGTCAGTCTTTCGACTTTCTTCCCAATGTTTTCCCTCGATTGGTCCTTAAGGTCAACGCGGGGAAAGGCGTGGTGTAAGCACTCTTTCCACAGTATTTTTGCGTTTGGACGATGGTCTGGCAACGCTTCTCCGAGAAGATTCGACCAATTACCTAATGTGAGTTGAGCTATTACATCATCATGGCTGAGCGGAGCGTTCTTGCGCGCGTGTCCATTGCGGCGACGCTGAGATTCTTTCCGAGCCCATTTTCTAGCCTGTCCAATTGGCCCTTTGAACATGTCGTATAAAAGCTGTGCTGATTGGTGTTCAAGGGACCAGTCTCTGGAGCCTTTTTCCTTATCGTTCCAGTCTTGAAGTGCGTTGTTCATAGCGTTGCGTGTTAGAACCTCAAAGTAAGACAGCTGAGAGTGTAACGCCCCCGCCAGTCGAGTATTCCAGCGGTATGAAGTGTCCCGGGTTTTGTTCCTAGGCATTTGCCTTGATTTCCATTATTTCTTGGGCCGGGTTGGTTTCCCAAAACTCTGACTCAACCTCAGCTGGCGTGCGATAGCCGAGACTTTGGTGAAGCCGTACCTCGTTCCACCAATTAACCCATTCAAACGTCGCGATCTCCACGTCAACCACGCTGTCCCACGACCGCCGATGAATCAGCTCATTTTTGTAGGAACCGTTGACGTTTTCGGCCAAAGCATTGTCATAGGAATCTCCTACTGTCCCGGTAGAGGCAGCAATTCCATACTCAGCCAGCCGTTCGTTGTAGACAATGCTGACGTACTGTGAGCCATGATCTGAATGATGAATCAGCCCCGTTGTTTCCTTCGCGCTGACAATCGCCTGATTAAGCGCCTGCAGCGGCAGCGCCTCGGTACGCATTGAATCAGATAGTGCCCACCCGACGATCCTTCGGGAGAACACGTCGGTAACAAAAGCGGTGTACACGAATCCTTTTCTAGTGCGCACATAAGTAATATCGGCCACCCACAATCGGGCCGGTGCCGGGGCGTTGAACTTGCGATTAACTAAATCAGGACGCAGATCTGGTCCCTTCGGCTTGCGGGTAGTAATAGGAGACTTACCTTTACCTTTGCCTCTGACTCCAGCAAGACGCATCAGGCGTGCGGTCTGCTCACGGCCAATGTCGATTCCTTCACGGCGCAGAGTATGCCACATCTTACGGATGCCGTAGACGCTAAAATTTTCTTCATGGACCTCGGCGATGTGCGCGACTAGAGCAGCGTCACGAAGACTGCGGGCACTCATACCACGGGCTTTTGATTGGCGGTATCCACGGGACGTGATGAAACCGCCAACACGGTGGGTGTTTAACGTCTCGCAAATGAACTCGATGGAGAAACGATCCCGATACTCATCGATGAACCGGATCATTTCCGACGTTTTGGGTCGAGTTCCGACGCGAAAAAGCCGAGGCAGCCTTCAGTAGCTCATTGGTGTCGCGTAGCTCTTGATTTTCACGGCGTAGCCTCGCGTTTTCCGCGGCCAAGTCTTCAGGCACAGGTTCTGGGATGCTTCCCGCACGACGGGCCTGCTGGGTCCACTGACGAGCCGTGTGCCATGAAACCCCCAACTTTGGAGCTACTGCCTTGCACGCGGCTTGCATCGACATATTTTCCGCCAAGATACGGTCCTCTACAAGACGGACCACACGGTCCTTCGCATCCTGGTCAAATTTTCTTGGCATATTCCAGATTTTCCCATCTACTCAGACGGAACAAAACCTGGGACACTTCACTCTGTGGAGCTGTGGGAGCGCCCCCTAACCAGAGCACGGGATTAGCGGCGTGTGACGGCGAGCTTGCAAGGTAGTCCCCAGCCGGTGGT
Source organism: Corynebacterium tuberculostearicum (assembly GCF_032821615.1). Lineage (GTDB taxonomy): Bacteria > Actinomycetota > Actinomycetes > Mycobacteriales > Mycobacteriaceae > Corynebacterium > Corynebacterium tuberculostearicum_H. The sequence goes on from NZ_JAVBIF010000028.1 coordinate 8,994, forward strand.
GTGGGCGGCGTTGAAGGTGACGGCCTGCTACGATCCAAATGCCGGAGATTTGCGTGACTACTGCACTAAGTCACCAGATTTTTATTACTACCCTGGAGGGACCTCTGCAGATTTTAGAGGTGCATGTGCTCGGCATGATATCTGCTACTTCGATGTAAAAGAATCTGGAGGAGCATCATCTGGATTTGCGAACTGCAATCGACAGCTTAGAGATAATCTTCGAACAGTATGTAGAAATGTCTACTCTAATGAATACTGGATTAGAAATGATTGCGTCGTTGTAGTAACAGTACATCCTACGCATTGGCCTGGGCATTTAGGAGGATAGCGATGAAGAAATTGTTCCTTTATTTCCTATTGGGAGGAGGACTTTTCTCTCTTACAGCCTGTGGAAATGCCGTTTATACAGACATTTCCGGACAAGTTGGATTCTCACTTAATGAATCCGGTGGCGTAATTGTAGAGGTGGAATCATGCGGAGTTGAGTTAGACGGCGTAGATTTGACTGGTCCGAACGTAAACGGCGAGAATCATAAATACGCAAGCTTTAACGCTAAAGTTCCCGTGTCTGGGTACTTCAACGTTGATATCTCAAATCCGGATTCGAACTGGCAAGCAGAGTCACCAGTTGAAGCACCAGAAAAAGCTGATGAGCTGTTGATTGCGAATGCTTCCACTTCGCATGAGGATGTTCAGCCGTATCCAGTAGATGCGAAACTATCGGAAATACGCGAGCTCAAGCCCGGAGAGATTATTACAGGTTCCTCAGAAAGCACTGTCGATGAAACTTCAAGCAAGATTGTGACGCAGGAAGAATTTTCTCGTTGTGATTGATGCGCGTGCGTCGCGATGAGCTTCTCGCCCGCGAAGGATCGACCGACTAAACGTAGCGCTGGCGAAGACGAGATGAACGCCGTCGAGGGCCCCGGATAAGCGTGCTTATCTGGGGTCCTTATCTTTGTTGCATCCGCACCGCGGCTTAATGGGCTCGCCGTTGTCACTTGCTTATCTGCTTAATTCGTCAATCGCTTGCGTGATTGTCTGTTTGGCACAAGCGTCTATTTCTGCGCCAATGTGGCCTTTTGCCCGCTAGGGCTTGGCCTTTCCGGCCCACGCCTAATTTTCTTTGGAACATGAGCAAGAAAACTGTCTACCCATGGTTGACTTGTTTAGTCTCCTGTCGGTAGACTACCGTTATGAAGCGAAACGCCGTCATCAAGAAATTGAAAGCGGAAGCCAAGCGGCGCGGTCTTGAATTTGAGGAAATCGCCCTATCGCGCCATGACGCTTATCGGGTAGGCAGCACAACCCGAACCTTAGGTAGGCACCGTGAGATTGACGATGTGACAGTCAAGAAGTTTTTCGACCAATACGCCCAAGAACTAGGGAAAGGCTGGTGGAGGTAATGACCACGACATACACAGTAACCGCAGAACGCGGAACCAGCGGAGTATGGGTGCTCGAATGCGCCGAACTGGGGGCAGTGTCCCAAACTAAGCGGCTAGCTAATGCTGCCGACGAGATGCGCGAAGCACTGGCCTTTCAGGCAGGCCTAGACCCAGACGAACTCAACATTATTGTTGATGTTGTTCTCCCACCGGGCCTTGCGGAAATGAAAGCTCGCGCCGAAAAAGAACGCGAAGAAGCGGCACGACTGGCCGCTGCGGCACAGGCAAGCACTCATGACCTCGCTGTTGCAATGAGAAACGCTGGAATGACCGTGCGAGATATGGGAACAGTCCTCGGAGTGTCTTACCAGCGCGCCCAAAAGCTCGCAGCATCCTAAACACTGAAAGCGAAAGTCGCCCAGCACGCGCATGATAGACACGCGTACTGGGCGACTTTTATCGGCCGGCGGACTGGTGCGCGTTAGCGGCGTGTGACGGTGGGCTTGCAAGGTAGTCCCCAGTTAGTGGTGTAGCCGGCGTTGAAGGTGACGGCCTGGTCGAGGATTTGGCGTCCAATCTTGGTTGCTTCTTTCCCGAAAAGTTTGTTGAGCATCTGTCCGGTGGCGGTAGCGTCGGCGATAGCCGCGTGGGACTGCGGGTTATGCAACCCAACATGGTCAAGCAAAGCAGAGAGTTTGTAGGAGCGCAGGGACACCATCTGCTTAGCCAGGGCGATGGTATCTACGAAGGGGAAGTACACGTCTTCCCCGTCTGGGGTGATGCGCTCGGCTTCAGCAAGAATCATCTTCGAATCGAAGGGGGCATTGTGTGCCATGAGCACCATCCCATCTACACGTGCGGCGAACTCGGTGTAGACCTCTGGGAAGGTGGGCGCGTGGGCGACATCAGCGTTGGTGATGCCGTGGATGTGGGAGTTTTTAATCTGCTTGCCGTCAGGATTAATCAACGTGTGCCACTGGTCGACAAGCCGGAAGGATTCATCAAAGCGGGCGACGGCGAGTTCAATGATGCGGTCGTATCGCTTGTTAAACCCCGTGGTCTCTGTGTCAATGACGGCAAAGACAGGCCTGCCCGCCTGCAGGTGGGCAGCGTTGTCTAGAGCGTTTTCTAGGTGGGTGAGAGTCTCGTGGAGTCGGTTGAAAAAGTTCATGCCCACCACACTACGGAGTGTCCCGGACACGTCCTCGGTGGGCGTAGAGGGGAGTGGGCGGATGCGTCAGGTTGTCGAAATTGAGGAGAGGTTTATTTTTAATTGTTTTTCTTTCCCCGTGGTGGCGGTGAGAATGCGTGTGTGCCTTAAGTAGTGGAGTTTTTGGTGGCAACCAAATCTATTGATTTGGGCGGCAGCCCAACGAGCCGCAAGGCGAGGCGGGAGCCTAAACCGTAACCCGTATTGCACGGTTTTGTTGGTTGATCACCCCTGGATATAGATCTACAGGGTGCTGTTGCAAAGTTGGGCGGAGAGCCGAGACGACCCAGTTTCTCATTTCCTGATGGCCGCTGCGTGCCGGCGTTCTCAGGCCGTCTCGAAGACCCGGTTGACGATCACCGCGTCCGGA
>NZ_JAVBIF010000029.1:0-9088 GCF_032821615.1 Corynebacterium tuberculostearicum
ACAGCAAGCCCAATCGGCTCCTCAAGGTACCCAAAACAACATCTACGAGACGAAGCAGAAGCCGTTCACACCCCCAAACAAGCCCACCCACGGAGTTGACAACCTATATAGGAACACCCCCGACGAGGTGACGAGAATCCCCTCGTCGCTGTCGGACGGCGGTTTCCCGACCGGTGGCCCGGCCACCGGCAAACCTCACCCGCGGCCGCCCGGGCCCTGTCCATGGCCAAGCCCGGTCTGGTGCCCCCGGCGCCAACGACTTCCGGTGCCGCCCCGGGACGGTGAATTGCCCGTCATCCTCATTCCCGGGACCGGGTCGTCGAACAGCTCATCGGTACCGGGCCTCGAACCACGGGCCCCGGGCGCACAGCGCAGCCGATCGCTTTGACGTCCACCCCGAGATGCGCCACGGATACTCCCGAAACGCCGGCAAAACGAACGCGCTTGCCTGGGAACAGCAGATCTCCGGTTCCATGCTGCTGAATGAGCTGACCATCGGCGACATCACTCGACCGGGCGTTCGGTACACCTTCCTGGGCACGCGGCACGACAATGCCGTGCTCCCCCACTAAAACTCCTTCGTGCGGGAACCCGGCGTCACCAACATCACCGTCCAAGACGTGTGCCCCGCCCACCGCACCGAGCACTACGGCTTCAATTACGACCCTGTCGCCCAGGGCATCGTCGAGGACCCGCTGACCGGGATGGCGTGGCGGGACCACTGCACCGGTACCGGACCGGAGCGATAGTCCTCGACGGACGAGGATCAGGCGCCCGGGGAGCCTCCCGTCCGGCACGTCCACGACTCGGCGTAGCGGCCGCCCTTCGCCAGCAATTCATCGTGCGTGCCCCGTTCTGCGACCGTCCCGTCCTCCGAAAGCACGACGATGAGGTCGGCATCGCGGACGGTGTGCAGGCGATGGGCGACGACGATCACGGTGTGATCGCCGCGCAACGCTTCCATCGTGCCGACAATCGCCCGCTCAGTGGCCGCATCCAGCGAGGACGTCGGCTCGTCGAAAAGCACCACCGGGGAATCCTTCAGAAGCGCCCGGGCGATGGCGACGCGCTGCCGCTCGCCTCCCGACAGCAGCGTCCCCTCCTCCCCCACCGGGTTATCCCACCCGGAAGGCAGCAGCTCCACGATGCGGTCCACCCCGGATCGCCGGGCGGCCTCGCGCAAGCGGTCTCCGTCGCCGGGCCTGGAACCGAATCCGGGGTCGGCGAAGACCACGTTGTCCCGCACGGACGCGTCGAAGAGGAACGTCTCCTGGAACACCGGGGTCACCAGCGAGTTCACGCCGTCGGTGCCGATCCGAGGCAAGGGCACCCCGCCAATGAGGATCTCCCCCGAGTCTGGATCATGAAACCGCGACAGCAGCCGCATGACCGTCGTCTTGCCCGCCCCCGAAGGTCCCACTATGGCGACCAGCACTCCCTGAGGTGCACGGAAGCTGACGCCGTCGAGGACCTTCTTCTCCCCGTACCCGAAGCTCACGCCGCGGAACTCCACGTCATGCCCGTCGGGCAGCTCCGGTGCGGCCGGTTCGGGAAGGGCGGGGATCGCCCGCAGGTCACGCAGCGCAGCCAACGTATTGCGGCCCGCGCCGAAACCGCCGGACAACGCTCCCGCCGTGGTGATCGGTCCGGTGAACTGGACGACCACAATGAGCATCGACGCCAAATGCGCCGGTGACATCCCGCCCGTCGCGGCGACCGCCACGGCGACGACCACCGCCGCCGTGAACACCGCATGGACGACCGAGCCCAACCGTCCGATGGCCGCGCCTTGCGTCGACGTCGCCTTCGCGAACGCATCGTGTTGGGCCTGGATCGCCTCATCCACCATCGCGTCCGCCGCCGAACCGTCGCCCGCGGCGCGAATCACCTGCTGGCCGCGGGTGAACTCGATCAGCCTGCCGGAGACGGCAGCGACGGCGTCAGCATGCGCTTCGTCCGACTCCCCGCCGACCCGGCCAATGGCCCGGTAGGCGAAGAAGAGCACCGGCGCCGACGCGACGAGAACCAACCCGACGCGCCAATCCACCGCCAGAATTCCGAGAGCGATGACGGTCGGCGCAACCACAGCAGCGATGACGGGCCGCAGGATCACGTGCGGCACGGACGCCGCGAACGCCATGCCCGAAGACGCCATCTCCGAAAAGCGGCCGGCCGTGGACTTGGTGACGTACCCGAGTGGCAACGTCAGCACGCGTTCGCCCAGGGAACGCAGCAGGGACGACAGCACCGCTGCGGAATTCGCCCTGCCGACCGTCCCCGCGGCGAGGGACAGCACCGCATGGGCGGCCGCGAGGCCGGCGATAACGCCGGTGAAACGCCACGCCGTCGCATCATCTCCCACGGCCAGAGCCGACAGCAGCGGCAGCAGCGCGACGAACGCCGCTCCCTGTGCCAGCGCGGCAAGCGCGGCCAACGCAATGAGCCACGCCAGCGTCATCTTCGAGCGCCGATCCGTCATCGACCACAAGTCCCGGATCATCGGTTCCCTGCCTTTTCATCGTCTGCTTCAGTGCCCCGCGGGGCGGATGGTTCGTCGTCGAGCGCGAACGCGCGCCACAGATCCCGGTAGCGGCCACCGCGCGCAAGCAACTCGTCGTGGGTGCCCGCCTCCGCGACCGCTCCCCCATCGAGAACGAGGATGCGGTCGGCGTTGCGGATCGTGCTCAATCTGTGCGCAATCACGATCACCGTCCGCGAACGAGCCAAACGCTCAATTGCGGACTGAATGAGGGCCTCGGAAGCCGGATCCGCGTAAGCGGTTGCCTCGTCGAAGATGAGCACCGGCGCGTCCGTGACAATCGACCTCGCGATGGCCACGCGCTGCGCCTCACCACCGGAAAAGGTCACGTCGACGTTGACCACCGAATCCAGGCCCTTCGGCAGCGCCGCGATGACCGTATCGAGGTTCGCGAGCTTCGCGGCCGCCATGATTTCGCCGTCGGTGGCGTCTCTCCTGGCCAGCCGGATGTTCTCCCGCAAGGGCAGCGTGAGCAACTGCGGATCCTGGAACACCACCGACACCGAACGGTGCACGTCGCGCACGGCGATGTCGCGAAGATCGTCGCCGCCCAGCAGCACCGAGCCTTCGACAGGGTCGTGGAAACGCGCCAACAGCCGGGCGACGGTGGACTTTCCGGAACCGGAGGACCCCACCAGCGCCGTGAGGGTCCCCGGTTCGAACGTCGCGGACATCCCGTCGAGGACCCGCGGCCCATCCCCGTAGGAGAAGACCAGGTTCCGAACCTCGAGCGCGCCTCCGTGCACGGGCACCGGCTCGGCGGACTCGGTGATCGGCGGCGTGCCCAGCACCTCCGCGATGGACTTCAGGGCGGCGATCCCCGCGATGATGGGTTCGGAGTTCATAGCCACCCTCACGATCGCCGCGGAGAGTCCAAGGCCGAGAACCAGCCCGGCGACGAGACCCTCCGGTTTGCCGCCCGCGGTGTCCCTCAAAGCGAGGCCAGCGCCGCACACCACTGCGAGGACCGTGATCGGGGACGTCACCACGTCGATGAGCCCGAGATAGATGTTCGACTGCCGGGACCAGGCGGACCACGCGCGGACGAACGACGACGCCGCGGCATCGTAGCGGCCCGCGCCCTGGCTGGCGCGTCCGAAGGACTTCATCACCGGGATGCCGCGCACCAACTCGATGACCGCAGCCGTCACTTTTTCAGAGGCTCGCTCGTAGTCGCGCTGAAGACCGGCTCCGCGCGAAATCATCACGCTCATCAGGGCGAAGGTGACCAGCACCGGGACGACCGCCACCGCCGCGATCCGCCAATCGACCGCGACGAGCGCGATGAGGGAAAGCAGGGGAACCAGCACCGCCACCACGGTCTCGCCGACGGTGTGACCCATGAGCTGGTGGACGGCCGCGACGTCCTTCTCAACCGACCCGATGATCCCCGACGAGCGCCGGGCGTCCAGCCAACCCAGCGGCAGCTTCCGGATATGGGCAACCAACCGGCGCCGGAGGTAGAGCTGCAGGTCGTTATCCGCCCGGTGCGAGAGCATGCCGGCGGCGCCGTCCGCAGCCATTCGCACCGTCGCGGCGACGACGATGACAACCACGGCCAACCACGTCCGATGCACCGGGGCCTCCGGGTACGTCATCGCGATGTCGATGATGCCGACCAGCGAAGCGACGGTAGCCACCGACGACAGGACGGACAACGCGACCACCGCACGCATCCGGGTCCGGATCGGGGCGAGCAGCGACCACGGGCCGACGGTCCCGTCCACGGCGCTCACTTCCCCGCCTCCCCGATCGCGCTTTTCTTCGCGAGAGTGCAGAAATACACCATGCCGGCGCGTGAGGCTCCGTCCAGCTTCAGCCCGTTGGCTTCGGCGAGGTCCTCGAGCTCGCTGCCCCGGAACACCCGGTGGCCCATCTTCGCCATGACGGCCATGTCGACCCGCTCGTTCACGTCGGGATCCTCGACGAACGTCTGCACGTAAGCGATGCCGCCGTCGGCGAGCAGCCCGGAGACCCTGCCGAGCGCGGCTCCCGCATCCTTCATTTGGTGGAGCGCGCCACACACCCAGATTTCACAGGCCCCGCCGGGCTCTCCCGCGAGCGGCGTGAGGATGTCGGCAACGTGGAATTCCGTCCGGGCCCCGAGCCCGTCGGCGGCGGCGCGTTCGCGGGCGATGCGGATCGCATTGGGCGACAGGTCGTAGCCGACGATGTTCGCCCTGCGATAGCGAGACTCAGCGGCGAGCGTGCGGGCGAGCCACCCGGTTCCGCAACCGAGATCGAGGACCCGGGCCGGCGCATCCGGCCCGGGATCCAGCGCACGGAGCTTCCGGTACACGGCGGCGGCGTCCATCGGTTCGCGCGCATAGCGGCTTAGGAACCTCGGCTGGACCTTGTCCTCGTAGGCCGCGAGGAGCCTGCGGTTGTTCTGGACAATCTGGGCGATCGACTTCATCTGGTTCTGTCTCCGGGTGTGTGGGCCGCGTCCACGCGGCGGTTTCGGGTTAGATGCTCGGATTCGCGGGCCGTCATGCAGACTCCCCCGGCCTCGTTTTCACGGCGATGCCCCACGCCGCGAGCACGGCGATACCAAAGAACCAGGCCGCGCAGACCACCAGACCCGCAGCCCCGGTACCGTTGACGGCCTCGCCGGCCGCGGATACGGGGGTGTGCCCGGCGATTCCGCGCAGGAGGGGACGGAAGTGGTCGGCGGGCATGAGCACCGTGTTGACGAACATCGCAACGATTATCAACGGGATAAGGGCCACGGATCCCTGGGGGCTGGTGATGGAGAACGCGATGTACGTGCCGGTGCATGCGGCCGCCGCGGCAACCATCGCGCCGGTCACCGTGATCCTCCACCACCAGGACACCTCCAGGGGGCCGTCGGAAAGCAAGGCGGCCACCGCCGCGACGACGATCGTCATCGACATGATCCGGATGAACTCGGCGATTATCCGTGCGGTCGGCACGGCCGCGTACGGTGCCGGCATTGTGATCAACCGCTCGTGGAGGCCATTGCTGCGTTCAACGAACACGGTGGACGATCCCGTGATGGCCAAGATGAACGCCCACGCCGTTACGACAAGGATAACCGCGTTCCGGAGTTCGAACTCTCCGGTGAGCTGCCTGACCAGGCTACCGAACATGCGGTTGACGATGAACAGGTACACGAGCGGAGCAATGAACGTCATGAACCAGAAGTCAGGGCGCCGCAGCCAAGTGTGGACGATGCGCCGCAGATGCACGAAAATAGCGTCGATCATGATTCGCTCCTCGAGGTGAACAGGCGGATGAACAGGACGATTCCGACGACCGTCGCGACACCGAGCCACAGGGCGGCCTCTTCCCCGGCGTGATTCGGGAAGGCGCCCGGGGACGCCGCCCTGATCACCTCGATCACCGGCGAAAAAGGCATGTGGCGCACGATGTCACGCAGGGAGCCGTCCACAGCGGTCGTCGGAATGAACGCGGTGGAGAACATGAGCAGCAGCATTTCCAGCGCCTGGATCGATGAGGCCGTCGACACCGGAGCGGGCACCATCAGGATCACCCCGTCCGTGACCAAGGACAGGACCGCGGCGGTGAGCAGTGACCACAGGACTGTCCACGCGACGTCACCGAGAGCCATGTCGAGGCCACAGGCCCACGCGACGATCAGCAGCGCCGCGATCGACGCGGACATCCGCAGCACATCGGTGGCGAGCCTGCCGGCGACATAGCCGCCCGTGGCCCCGGGCAACACGCGCACACGGTCGACGAGCCCGGATTCGACGTCCTGTCCCACCGCCATCGCCGACGCCGCGGCGGTGAACATCGCCGCCTGGAACAGGCAGCCGCCGAGCACGAAACGCAGGTACCCGAAGCCGGATTGCCCTGCCGAGTACCCAAACACCGCGTACAGGCACAGCAGGAAGAGGGGAGGAACGACGAACATGGAGATCAGCGACGCGGTGTTGCGTCGCAACAGCAGCAGATCCCGACGGAGGAACGCCGCGACCGACGTCGCACTCATCGCGCCGCACCCCCCGCGTTCATCGATATAAACACCTCGTTGAGGGTGGGCGGCGACACGCTCAGCGAATCCGGCAACGCTTCCGAGGCCTCCATCGCCCGCGCCACCGCCTCGAGGACCTGCGGTCCGGGGTCGACGTCGAGGGACACCAACTTCCCCGCGACGCGGGCGCGGTCCAGACACGCTCCCCTTAGGCAGCGGGCGAATGCCTCCGCCCCGGCGGCGGTGGCGAAGGACACGCGGAGCACGTGCGACCCGAAGTCGCGACGCAATTCCTCCGGCGTTCCGCTGGCGACGATGCGGCGGTCCTTGAGCAGATGGACGTGGTCTGCCAGCGCCTCCGCCTCTTCCAGGTACTGGGTGGTCAGCACCAGGGTCATTCCGTCGTCCCGCAGTTGCCGGATGAAGCCCCACAACTCTTCGCGGCTGACCGGGTCCAGCCCCGTCGTGGGTTCGTCGAGGAACAGCAACCTGGGCACGACGCACAGCGACGCGGCGATGTCGAGGCGGCGCCGCATGCCACCCGAATAGGCCGACGCCAACGTCGAGGCACTGTCCGCGAGCGAGAATTGCGCGAGCAGTTCCGTCGCGCGGGCGGCCGCGTCGGCGCGGTCGAGTCCGCGCAGACGCCCGAAGAACTCCAGGTTCTCCCGGCCGGTGAGGTTCTCGTCGATCGCCGCGAATTGGCCGGTGGTGGCAATGTCAGCGCGCACGCCCGCCGGATCCTCTTTCACATCGCGCGAGAAGATGCTCACCTCGCCGGAGTCTGCGGTGATGAGCGTCGACAGGATTCGGATGAGGGTGGTCTTGCCTGCGCCGTTGTGGCCGAGGAACGACACGATCGACCCGGCGGGCACGGTGAAACTCACGCCGTCGAGCACATGCTTGCGCATCCGGGCGCCGCGCTTTCCCTTGCGCCCGCCGTCCGGCGGAGCACCTGCCCCGCCTCCGGGCGCGGTGCCGGCTTTGCCCGCAATCGGGTAGCTCTTCGTGAGGTCGCGGACGACGATCGCCGCACCCCGTTCAGCTTGATCCGTCATCGTTTCTCCTTTTCTTTGGTGTCGCAGTGGGCCGCTGCCGGCAGTGGCCCCGTGGTCGGGTTGTCATGCGGCGTTTCGATATGGATGCCCGCATCGCGGGCGAAGGCGAGGACCGGTTCGAGGAGCCGGGGGTGGCCGACGAGATCCCGGCACCCCGGCGCGACCGGCTTCCCCGCGACCGACGCAACGGTGGCGGCGGCAATGGCCGCGGTCATTTTGTAGGAACCCGGGCCAGTCGCCCGGACGACGGTTGTCTCGGCCGCCGACCCCGCATCGCCCGCGCCGGCGGAGGACAGTGCGACGACCAGCTCGGCGGGTTGCGGAGTGCCCTTCGCCCGCGCCTTCCGCGACGTCACGGCCGCCCCGAGACGGGCGAGCAGACCGGAGACGACGGGCATCGCGTACAGTCTCGACGTGCGGATCTTCTCCACCGACTCATCGGGGAGAGCATCGAAGGCGACGTGGTAGGAATATCCGAGGATCGAGGGGCACACCTCGCGTACGACGTCGATGTCCGGGCATTCGTAGCCGATTCCGCTTTGCGACGACACCGGGTTGCGCCGCACTTCGACGATGGCGCCGCCGAGCATATCGCGGGTGGATGGTCGGCCACCCGCTGCGACCGGTGCGACGTGTACCAACCGCCCATCGTCCGTCTGCGATGCCACGGCGTCGCCGTCGCCCGTCCCGTCCGGGCCCGCGTCCCCGACTCCCCCTCCGGAGAGGGGTTCTCTGGTCGATCCACGTTTTCTGTTCATCGTCGCCGCCTCGCTTCCGTTGCCGATTCCCGATCGGGAACATAACTTGAAACAGTATTAGGTTAGGCAATCCTTATCTACTTATGCCAGACTCGAATTATTGACTTTGCCCCCGCTCCCCCCATTTCGTTGTTAGCAGTTCCACCTCAGGGCACCGAAGATTCATAGTCTGTCCACCCGATTGGGCGGGCTATGTTTATTTCCGTTCCCTCCGTCTGAAAGGACAGTGGAACTAGTCGCTGGCTTCGGTATGGCTTATTCCCGCCCCTGTCTGAAAATGATCCGGGGGTGATGCCGCCGAAGACAGTGACATACTCAAACAGCTCAATAGGAACCTGACCCAGCCCAGGTGGTACGAGGTCTCACAGTAATGTAGATGCCAGTACTAAGTATGTCCGACAACCCCAGCGATGAAGCTCAAATAGTCCAACTTCTAAGTCATCGCTAGGAGGCATACACCCATGGCCTATGACTTCGTCATTGGCGTAGACGTCGGCAAATACTTCCACCACGCCTGCGTCCTCGATCCCCAAGGCAGGCAAGTCCTGTCCAAACGCATCAATCAGCATAAAGGCTCGCTACGCAAGCTCTTCGGCCAATTCCTCGCCGACAACACCTCAGTCCTTGTCATTGTCGATCAGCCCAACAACATCAGCCGATTAACCGTCGCAGTCGCCCAACACATGGGGGCAGACGATCGCTCAACAAAAATTAAAGAACGCCCTATGGCAATCGTCTTTTGCATCGATCAGATTCCACGAGCGTTCCCGGCAAC
>NZ_JAVBIF010000030.1:0-7456 GCF_032821615.1 Corynebacterium tuberculostearicum
GGCTCCCATCTCATTATTCACCCCCGCACGCAGCAGTGGCGCGCTACCAGCACCGCCGCACACCCCCAACCCCGCCCCGCCCCCGCTCGTGATAGTGGGCGCGGGGCAGGTTTCTTTTCAGGACAAAATGAGTAGAATATAAGAAACCCGTCCATTCTGCTTATTTCCTGTGAGGATCTTCACTGACGATGCGCCGCCGCTCTTTGCGTCTCGGTATTACGACGCTCCTGTCTGCCACCTTGCTCGGTGGCGCCACCCCGGCCGTGGCCTATGAGATGCAGCGTGATTCTGCTACCTCGTTGCGCATCATTTTGGATTCGGGCGAAAAAATTGAGCAGGATAACGCAGCCGCGGCCATCCTGGCCATTGCTTCCCAACGCAAGGAAGCATTGGTGGCCGATGGAATTTTGTCTCAGGATAAGGCGGACGCCGCCTTCGAGTACTACTTCGGCAAAGCCCGGCTCAATACCGCGCGCACCGATGGCAATATTTATTCCACGCCGCTGGATTTCCCGTGGGAGCCAGAGGAGCGGACACACTCCCTAGATGGCAAGCAGTACACCGAAGCGGCCGTACTGGATTACCTCGACATGCTGGGCGCCAACTATGCCCAGGCGGCAATTCGCGCCGAGCTGGGCGAGTTTACCAGGGACTTGCCACGAACCTCTACCGGCAACGCAACGCCCTCTCGAGGTTCCCAGCTGCCGGACATCGAGGAGACAGGCTCCGCCTTCCCAGCTGAGTTTCCGGCATATGCGGCGGCGCTGCGCGATATTGTCACCATTACCAAGCAGGTCAATGCGCCCCTAGAGCAGGCCGCCGCGTCGCACCATGCTGCGGGAACCGTGCCTGAGGATGCGGCGGCGGACGAGCATTCCGGTCTATCCGCCTTTGAAGGCGGCCTCCTAGCCACCGGTTTGGCGGCGCTGACCAGCGCCGTCGGATTCGGATGGTCCGCACTCGACTGGTCCGAGATCCTTTCTCACCTGGGCCAGTTCTTTTCCTAGGCGTTAAGCCCTGCCCGCTGAGTTAGAGCAAGCGGAATGACGTTAAACCGGTGGGGCTCGCCGAGCCCGTAAATGCATGCTGCTGTTGGCCTATGTAGGCGGAGCCAAAGTACTCGCCATTGGGCCGCGCGTGCAGGCTGGTCAATTGCAGTCTGTCCGTGGCATAGGGGCTTGTGCGTCGGCGTACCCACGATCCAATGTGCAGGCGGATGGCATCCGAATAGCGCGGGGAATTGAGATGGGCTAGCGGGCGATAGCCGGCGGCTACCTCCAGCGCGAAGACTACCCAGCCTTGGATGCGGTGCTGGGCGGCGACTTCCGCGGACGTCGGCAAGCGGCCATAGTGCACGCGGTGGGGTGCAATGAAGAGTTTGAGGTGCGAGTAGCCAGGAATGGGCTCGTACATGGTGGGGAAGTAGTGCTCCTGAATAAGGGCAGGAGGCGGACGCGTGATAATTGTCTCATGCCCGCCCCAACCCCGCCATTTCTGAGGGTTTCCTGAAAGGGATGGGCGCGAATGAGCGCGCGGTTCGCTATACTCTCGGGGAGTTAAAGAGAATCGTAACCAAAGGATTTAAGTACATGCGTGGTCTAATCGTTGACTATGTCGGCGTCCTTGACGGCACCGAAGAAGACAACCGCCGCTGGAAAGCGCTGCTGGCCGCCGCCAAGGCAAATGGCGCAGCAACCGCCATCCTGTCCAATGACCCAGGCGGACCAGGCGCGGAGCACATCCGCGAGTGGGGGTACCGCGGAAACGTCGACGCAGTCGTTCTCTCCGGAGAGGTGGGGGCGGAAAAGCCTGAGTCCGCTGCTTTCCAGGCGGCCGCAGATGCCCTAGAACTGCCACTCAATGACTGTGTCATGGTTGATGATTCCATCCTCAACGTGCGTGCCGCCGTGGAATCCGGCATGGTGGGCTTTTTGTACACCAGCTTTGACCGCGTCTCCGTTGAAATCCAGGCAGTCTTCGATATTGAAGGTGAGTTTTAGTGGCTAAAGCCCGCGTCTACATCCCTGCGACCTACGCCATGCTGGCGGAGCTGGAAGAAACCGGCTCGCTGTCCGCGCGCTCCGGCTGGGGCTTTATGGTGACCCCTGCACTGCAGGAGTTCTATACCGAGGGCGATGAAGAAGAAATTGCCTACTCGGCCTTCCTCGAGGCCTCTATGGCCTCCATGCGCCTATTGGCCATCGGCGATGAAGAGAAGTTCCCGCACCGCCGCGTGGTTATCTCGGTAGACTTGGATGATTCTGTCCTCACCCCGCGCCCGGATATGGGCGAGCCGGTGGTAGAGCTCAAGCCGGCGCAGTTCAGCAAGGATGACCTAGCAGCCATCCACGTGGATATTGCGGAGTCCGAGGAAACCACCGCAAAGGCCATCGAGGCTATCGATACCGCAGACCTGGGCGATGAAGACGCGGAGCTGGCCGTGGGCGATGCACTGGATAAGTTCATGGCCTTTTATCACCCCACCGAACTCCCTTTCCTCGTAGAATTGCTCTAAAACTCAAGGAGAAAACATGACTCAGCGTTTCAAGAACCTCGCTGCGGCCACCGTTACCGCAGGCGCAGCCCTCATCGCCGCGCCGGCCGCCCTGGCAGATACCACCCCAGCTGCAGATGCGGCTGCCGACGCCGTGCCCACCACCCCGTGGCTGGCGCTGCTAGAGACCTCGTCCCAGGGCACCTGGGGCCAGATCCTCGATGTATTCTTCGGCATCGTGGATGGCATTTTGGGTGTTATGGCCGATACCGGCTTCCACCTCTAATTTTCCCACTCCACGTTGGTGCGCAGGGCCTCGAGTAGGCCGCGCACCGCGTCGCGCCGCCGCGCACTGGCGGTATCAGGGGAGATAAGCGCAGGATCATCGAGGCCGCATTCTGGGTCCGCAGGCGGGCCCATGTGCGTACAACCGCGGGGGCAGTCCTCGATGGCTGCGGCAAGGTCTTCAAAGACGCCCAGCACGTCATCGGCATCCACGTGTGCGAGGCCAAAGGAACGGATGCCTGGGGTATCGATAATCCAGCCGCCGGTGAATGCATCCTCGGCGGGGAGGGGGAGCGCCACCGATTGGGTGGAAGTATGCCTGCCCTTGCCGACGCCCGATACTTCCCCTGTTTCCCTATCCGCGTCCGGTACCAGCCGGTTGACCAGGGTGGATTTACCCACGCCGGAATGTCCGATGAGCGCGGTGACGTGGCCGTCGATATGCTGGCGCACCGCCTCGAGCCCGTCTTCGACGCCGGCTTCCACCACCGTTACATCGAGATCGGCGAACTCGGCCGCGAAGGGAGCAGGATCCGTGAGATCGGTCTTGGTCAGGCACAGGATGGGGTGGATATTGCCCACAAACGCAGCGATCAAGGCGCGCTCGACAAACCCGGAGCGCGGCGGCGGATCGGCCACGGCGGTGACGATGAGCATCTGGTCCGCATTCGCCACCACGATGCGCTCATAAGGGTCGGTGTCATCCGCCGTGCGCCGGAGGACGGAGGCGCGTTCCTCCAGCTTCACAATGCGCGCTAGGGTGTCTTTCTTGCCGGAGGTATCGCCCACGACGCCCACGCGGTCGCCCACCTCGATGGCGGTGCGGCCTAGCTCGCGGGCGCGCATAGCGGTGACACGGGGGCCGTCGTCTAGCGCTACGCCCCAGCGCCCGCGGTCCTTGGTGATGACCATGCCAAACTTGGCATTTTTGTGCTTGGGGCGGTCTTTGGTACGCGGCCGCGAGCCCTTGCCGGGGCGCACGCGCACGTCGGATTCATCGAAAGAACCGAAACGCCTAGCCATTGCTCTCCTGTTGCTCGGGGTCCACCATCGTCTCCCACATGCGGTCGAAGCCGGGAAGGGTCTTCGCGGTGGTGGAAATGTCTTCTACCTCTACGCCCGGTACCCGCAGACCGATAATCGCGCCCGCGGTGGCCATGCGGTGATCCGCGTAGCACGCCCACTCGCCGCCGTGGAGAGGGGAGGGGTCGATGTGCAGGCCGTCGGCAAGCTCGGTGACCTTGCCGCCGAGGGCGTTGATATTATCCGCCAGCGCCTTCAAACGGTCGGTCTCGTGGCCGCGCAGGTGCGCAATGCCGGTCAGGGTAGAGGGGGTGTCCGCCAGGGCGCACAATGCCGCGACGGTGGGGGTGAGCTCGCCAATATCGCCCATGTTGCGCTCGATCCCCTGCAGCACGCCGTCCTTGGCACCCTTGGCAGTGACAAAGCCCGGCTCTTGGGTGACCATGACACCCATATCCACCAAAATATGGCGAATGGCGTCGCCCGGCTGGGTGGTATTGGCAGGCCAGCGCTTAATGGTCACCCGGCCGCCGGTGACGGCAGCGGCGGCAAGGAAGGGCGTGGCATTGGAAAGATCCGGCTCGATTGCCCATTCCCGCCCGGCAATCGGGCCAGGGTGCACGGTCCAGGTATTCTCGCCGGAATCCACGTGTACGCCGGCTTGGCGCAGCATGCCTACGGTCATCTCTACGTGCGGCATGGACGGTAGGGGACCGCCCTCGTGGGTGACGGTGATGCCCTTGGCAAAGCGCGCACCGGCCAGCAGGAGTCCGGAGACGAACTGCGAGGAGCCAGAGGCGTCGATAGTAACCTTGCCGCCTTCCGTAACTCCGCGCGAGCGGACGGTAAAGGGAAGGCTATCGCCGTCCACCTCGACGCCAAGCTGGCGCAGTGCGTCTAGGGTGGTGGACATGGGGCGGGCGTAGGCTTGCTCGTCGCCGTCGACAAGCACGGCGCCGTCCGCCAAGGCCGCCACCGGCGGGATAAAGCGCATAACGGTGCCGGCCAGGCCGCAGTCCACCGTGGCACCCTTAAGCGGGCCTGGGGTGACGTGGATATCCTCGCCATCGTGCTCGAAGCGCACGCCCATAGATTCTAGGGCCTTTTCCATCAGCTGCGAATCGCGTGAGACGAGCGGCGCGCGCAGGGTAGAAGGGCCATCGGCCAACGCTGCCAGAATGAAGGCGCGGTTGGTAATAGACTTCGAACCCGGCACGTGTTGGGCCCACGTAATGGGGCCTGCCGCTTGCGGGGCGGACCAAGGTTGAGACATATCGTCCATAATAGAGGGCATGTGCGGAAGATTCGTTCTTTTTACCGAGTCCCTTCTCGATGAAGTAGGCGCGCTGCCGGGAGTTACTGAAGTCCATGCCCCACAAGGCACCCCAGGCCCGCGCTACAATATTGCGCCCACCCAGCCGGTGGCAATGGTGCGCGTGCACGAAAGCCTCGCCCAGGTCGACCCTGCGCGGTGGGCACTGCTGCCGCACTGGAAGAAGGACCTGGATGGTCCGCCGTTGTTTAACGCCCGGGCGGAGACGGTGGCCAGCAAGCCCTCCTTCCGGCATGCCTTTAAGGGGCAGCGCTGCCTTATCCCCATGGACGGCTACTACGAATGGCACCAGGAAGAAGGCGGCAAGCAGCCCTATTACGTCCGCGCGGAAGAGGGCCTGTTGTGGGCGGCGGGCCTATGGGAGACCGGCCTAGACCGCCTGTCCGCCACGATTGTCACCACAGCCGCCACGGAAGAAATGGAGTGGCTGCACCACCGGCTGCCGCGGTTCTTGGCGGACGAAGAAATGCGTACCTGGCTGGAGGGCAGCCCCGAGGAAGCCGCTGAGCTGCTCTTGCCGACGCCCCTGCGTGGCTTCCACACCCACCCCGCCGACAAGGCCGTGGGCAGCGTATCCAACGATTATCCGGATCTACTCGGCGAGTAGATCGGCAAAGCTGGCAGAGCACAGCTCTGCGAGGTCCTCCGCATTGAGCTCGATATCCAGCCCGCGGCGCCCGCCGGAAATAAAGACGGTATCGAAAAGCACGGCGGTTTCCTCAATGACCGTGGGCAGCGCGTTCTTCTGGCCTAGCGGGGAAATGCCGCCGGGAATATATCCGGATGACTTGGACGCGTCGTGCGGATCCGCCATGGCGGCCTTAGAAACGCCGTGGGCGGCCGCGGCCTTCTTGAGGCTCAGGTGGTGGGTGGTAGGGATTACGCACACCGCCAACTGCCGCTTGGGTCCTTTGCCTGCCGTTAAATCGATGACCAGGGTTTTGAGCACGCGGTCTGGCTCTACCTCGAGGGCCGCCGCGGCGTGATCGCCGAAGTGATCCTTGCCCGCCTCAAAGGTGTACACATGGTGGTCTACGCCGGCGTCTTCCACGACTTTGAGCGCTGGGGTGGCTGCATGCGGGGACTTTTTGGACATGACTGGGATTCTAACGTTACGCGTTAGGATAGAAATTGTGGCTAAAGAAACAATCAGCGAAAAGGAGCTGCAGCGCCGCTTCGAAGCGGAAGCGCTGCCCCTGCTAGACCAGCTCTACGGCGGTGCCCTGCGTATGACGCGCAACCCACAAGATGCTGAGGATCTCGTGCAGGAGACCTACCTCAAGGCCTATAAGTCCTTTCATTCCTTCAAGCAAGGTACGAACCTCAAGGCTTGGCTGTATCGCATCATGACCAATAACTACATCAACTCCTACCGCAAGGCGAAGCGCCGGCCCACGGAGTCCTCGGCCGATGACCTGAGCGATTTTCAGCTCTATACCACTGCTGGGCACGATTCCACTGGCCTGGAATCCGCCGAGGTATCAGCGCTTAAAGACATGCCGGACGCCACCATTTCAGAGGCCATGAATGACCTGCCCGATGACTACCGGATGGTGGTGTACTACGCGGATGTAGAGGGCTTGGCGTATAAAGAAATTGCAGAAATCATGGATACTCCGCTGGGCACGGTGATGTCCCGGTTGCACCGGGGAAGAAAAATGCTCCGGAAAGCGTTGAAAGACGTGGCACGAGAACAAGGCATTGGATTAGAACACCCAGACATGGAGGAGAAGTAATGGACCGCGCAACGGAACACAACTGTGGTGCGTGTAGCTCCCCAGAGGTACAGGCCCTCCTGTGCGAGCTTCTCGATGAATCCACCACCTATGCCCGCGCACTCGCCATCCGCGAGCACATCGCCCAGTGCGATTTCTGTCAGCAGCGCCTCGAGAGCGAGGAGATTATCCGCTCCCTGGTGCGCAACTGCTGTAACGGCCAGGCCAAAGCGCCAAAGGCACTGCGCCGCCGCATTTCGGTAGAGATCACGCGCATCGACACGGCGTGGTAGGCACTGTTGCTCACTCGCTGTGGTGGGGTCATGGTCTCCTGATCTTCCAATTTTTTGCTTGAGTCCATACTGATCGGGCCGAATTGAGGGTGGAAGGACCGAATTGAGACCCTAATGTGTTCAATTCGGCCCGATCACATTGGACTTAAGGCACGGAGAGGTCAAGCGGGGAGCTAGGAGACGACATCGATGTGGCGGATTCTAGGGGTCGTTGCAACGATGATGGTTAGTTTGGTTTGATGCTACCGGTTTGTGTGAGGGCGTTGGTCATGACTTCGGCTGGGGTGCGCCAGTTGAGTGCTTTGCGTGGTTT
>NZ_JAVBIF010000031.1:0-6196 GCF_032821615.1 Corynebacterium tuberculostearicum
CTTGCCGTCCTCCTTGGAAATCAGCTGGGCATCCAGAGTGTATTCCTTACCCGGAACCAGACCCTCGTAAGAAACCTGGTCCACAACCTTGGCACCAGCAACAACCTCACGCAGGCCACCCTCGAAGTCAGCGTTAGTGGAAACCTTCGGAGTGTCCTTCTCGTCGTCACCAGGGGTACCCGGCTCGTTAGGCTCGGTCGATTCAGAAGGCTCGGTCGGCTTATCCGGGGTCGTCGACTCGCCGTCCGAAGGCTTGTCAGACTCAGAGGTCTCGGAAGCTTCAGAAGACGTGGTCTCTACAGACTCGGACTCAGAAGACTCACTGGACTCAGACTCAGACGGTTCCTCAGACTCGGAAGGCTTCTCACTCTCAGAGTCACCCGGCTCCTCAGACTCGCTGGCCTCGCTAGTCGTCGAGGTAGAGGAATCCTCAAAGGAAGAAGGCGTAGAGGTTTCACCCTCGCCACCGTGACCAGGCTTATCCGGAACCTCCTCGGTAGAGGTGGCGGTCTCCGGAGTGGTGGTCTCGGAAGGCTTGTCAGACTTTACAGTCTGAGCCTCGTCCTCGATATTGGTGTGCTCGGCGATGTCATTCTTCTCACCAGTGGTGGAATCCTCGCCGTCCTTGTTAACAGCAGTGGAGGTCAGGTACTCGAAAGCAACTGCCTCATCAACGGCCTCGGTAACACCCTCATCAACGGTGATCTTGACTTCTACCGTGCCCTCGGAGGTCTTCGGTACGAAGGTCTTCTCACCGTGGCCGATTACCGGGAAGTCACCAGTGGTCTCGTCCTTGACCTTGGAACGCAGCTCTGCATTCAGAGTGTATTCCTTGCCAGGAACCAGGTCGTTGTACTTAACCTTATCGGTAATGACGGTGCCAGCCTTGATCTCATCGCCCTCAGCCTTCTCAGCCTTGGTGCCGATGGATGGCTCCATCTTGGAGGTTACGGTCTGTGCCTCATCATCGATGTCGCGGTGATCGGTAATCTTCTTCTCTTCGTCAGAGTTCGGAGTGTCCTTACCGTTCTCATCGACCTGCTTGGAATAGAGATCCTCGAATGCGACGGCAGCCTTGATAACGCCTTCAACGTCATCGTTGACCTTAATGTCAACAACCTGCTCGCCGGAAGACTTCTTCGGAGTGAAGGTTACATCGCCCTTGCCGACGACCTCGTGCTCACCCTTATCATTCTCAGCCTTGTTACGCAGCTCAGCCTTCAGGGTGTATTCCTTACCCGGCACCAAGTCGGTGTAGGTAACGGTGTCCTTGACGGTGACGCCAGCCTTTACCTGCTTAGCGTTGTCAAATTCAGCCTTAGTCTGGATAGACGGGGTCCACTTGGTGTTAACGGTCTGCTTCTCATCGTTGATGTCTTCGTGAGTAGCAATCTCGTTCTCATCGGAGGAGCCAGTGGTCTCGTTGCCATCCTTGTCTACCTCGGTAGATACAAGCTTCTCGAAGGCAACCGCAGCGTCAACAGCAGGATCTGCCTTCTCGTTGACGGTGATCTCAACCTTCTGTTCACCGGCGGACTCCTTCGGAGTCAGTTCCGCAGAGCCTTCACCCAGTACGGTTTCGCCATCTTTCTTGGAGATGAGTTTTGCCTTCAGGGTGTACTTCTTACCCGGAACAAGATCCTTATACGTCACAGTGTCAATAACCGTGGCACCCTTCTCTACACGGTTGCCATCCTTGATCTTGGCCTGCGTGTGAATCTCAGGATTCCACTTGGTATTGACGGTCTGCGCCTCATCATCAATGTCCTCGTGCTTCGCAATGAAGTTGCCATCGCCGGAATCGTTCGGGACATCCTTGCCGTTCTCATCCACCTCGTGGGAGTACAGCTTCTCATAAGCAACGGCAGCAGCAACAGGGTTCTTCACACTGTCATCGACATTGATCTTTACCTCAACGTCCCCGGACTCACCCGTAGCTTCAAAGGTCTCAGAACCGGTACCAAGAATAGCGTGCTCGCCGTTCTCGCCAGCAGCCTTGTTACGCAGCTCAGCCTTCAGGGTGTACTTCTTACCCGAAACAAGGCCCTCGTAGTGAACCTTGTCCTTAACGGTAGCGCCAGCAACAACCTGCTGCTTGTCGCCATCAAAGGAAGCTTCGGTCTCAATCTTCGGCGTAAGGTCCTTCTCCTGCTTCTCCGTTGTCGGAGTCGGATCAGGATTAGGTACTACATCAGTAGTCTTACCCGGAGTCGGCTCGTCAGTATCCTCCGTGGCGGTTTCCTCAGGAGAGGTCGGTTCAGTAGTGGAATCCTTAGGAGTGGTCTCCTCAGTATTGGACGGCTCAGACTCAGTAGTCGTCTCGCTAGAGGTAGTCTCCCCTTCCGGATTCTCAGAGGTAGTCTCTTCAGTCGTGTTCTCCTCAGTATCTGGTTTCTCTGGAGAAGTAGTCGACTCCTCAGAGCCGCCGCCGTTGTCCGGAGTATCCGGCAGACCAGGCTGGTCCGGGGTGAACACACGCTGATTACCCTTCAGCGAACCGTGATCCGAGGTCAACGTACCTTCAGGGCCAACGATAGTAATATAAGCGTCCTCAGGAGCCTTTGGTATTGAAACCGACGGATCTTTTTCGAGAATAAACGCGCCCTTGTCGGGGCGATTAGGATCTCGCTTGATTACGAAGCCAGTTAACTGAGTGAATTCTTCTGCACTGCCCTTATAGTTATCCCAAAGTGCACCGGCGTCACCCTGCGAGCTGTGCGTCGGGTTCAGAATGTGCTCTCGAGTATCATTTCGAGCACCTCCAACAACGTCCCCATTGTCGACATTACTACCAATCAATGCCGCCAAGTAGACAGAATAGTTCGCAACAGTCTGCTTTTCACCGCGCAACATAGCATTATGCATCTTGGTTGCGACGTTAATAGCAGCATCACGATACTCAGGCTCAATCGGTGCTTTACCAGCATTATTCTTATCATAGGTTTTGCCGGTATTGATCGGCTGCTTCAGCACGGGATCAATACACCAAGCCCAACCAACGTTCATTTTTCCTTCTGAACCGTCAGGCTCGCCCGTCCAAACCATCGTTCCCCAGTTAGGGGAATCTTCTTTAGCGATTTGAGGCAGGCCCTTATTGGACTCGACAGAGAATCGCCCATCCCCGTCTTGCGCCTCTGCCCCAGGAACGGTGACCATGGCCGTAACTACCGCAATTGCAGCAAGCACTGCGGTAAAGACCATCCACCCCTCTCGGGATATATTTCTTAATCTACTCATTCTTTCCTCTTCGAGCGGTACAAATACTTACATTCGTTTTCCTGCACGGCGAGTGTTTTCGCTGAACAGAACCTGAAATTGAGACTTGAACACACTGCGGTTAATCAGGGTTTTGAACCCAAATCTGGATTAACTCTTATTGTGCTCTCAGGATAATATCACGGGAAAATCTAAGGCGCCAGCCAGAAAGCTTTATAAAACCCACGCTATGCAGAACTTCCAATTCTTTAACCGCAGGTAGACGTACTTATTTTTACGACCAAGCTGGCGTTAAATACATAAGTTCGATATATTCTAAGCATCCCTTAAGGCCGGAGCGCTGCGCCAATGGCTTAACAATTACTAAGATAGGTTTTAACGAAACTCATGTAAACACTTCCGTACGCTGCGTTTTATCTAAGTTTACGCAAATTCAAGAGGGTGGTTTGCGTGCAATTTCATCGCATTACTCCAGAAATACCCACAGAAAGATGGTGTTACAGGAGTGACTGGAGAGAGTTCGACAGGATACACATACGTTCGACCCGATGGGGCTGCCGCTATCCTTAACGTTATTGCCTTTCACCTTCAAAAAGGTATATGTGAGCGAAAACTCTGCCTAAGGTCGTCACAATCACACTTAGGACCCCCGAATAGGGAGTGAGGGAGAATTGGGCAAAGAAAAATCCGCACGGGCGTCGGCAAGCGGATGCTTTACCGAGGCCGCAGTGCGGATCCTGGAATGAATTAGGCCTTAGAGAACGGCGGTAACCTGGTAGCCCTTTTCCTGCAGAAGCTGGGAAACTGCCTCAAAAGTATCGCCATCCTTGTCCGGGTTGTAGGTCTCCGGGTTCAGGGCAATATGGGCGGTGTCGCCTTCGTAGCGGACACTGATGAAGTCGTAGCCGGCTTCGGCATGGGCGGCGTCGATAAGCGCCTGCACGTCGTCGTTGTTGCCCTGCTCAGCAACCGCAACCTGCTCCTGCTCAGGTGCCGGCGCAGCCTCCTGCGCCGGGGCGCCCAGGCCGAAGAAGCCCATAATCGTGGCTAGCAGGCCGCTCAAAAGCTTGATAATCATTGAAGTAACTCCCTGTGATTTAGTGCGCGGGAATTTGGCCCGCGAAAGCTGAAGACTTTCTGTACTTAAAGCAAACTTAACTTTAGCTTAGGGTCTAGTTACATTCAACAGAGAACGCCTTAATTCACCATGCCATGGCCTTGTGTGCGGTTAAGGTACGCTGAAACACCACAGCGCCCGTGCTCCGTCTCAATGACGGGACACGGGTGCTTTCACTCAATTAGGGCTAAGTCCCTTAGAGGGACCAAGAGCTGGATAGGGATAGGAACCTTTGCTGTCTGCTTGGAGGGCTAGGAGAAGCATCGTGCAGAGAGCCAGTTCAGCTGTGCTAGAGAGTGGGGCTCTCACACCACCTCGGTGAGGACTACATCCTTACTGGTCCTCCATCACGTCATGGCGAATGATGGTCTGGTCGCGGCCGGGGCCAACGCCAATATAGGAGATACGGCAGCCGGAAAGCTCTTCCAAGCGCAGGACGTAATCCTGTGCCTTCTGCGGCAGCTCCTCAAAGGTGGAGCACTCCGTGATGTCCTCATCCCAGGCCGGCATGGTCTCAAAGATGGGCTCGGCGTGGTGGAATTCCGACTGGGTAAGTGGCAGCTCATCGTAGCGCTTACCGTCGACGTCGTAAGCCACGCAGATCGGAATCTCGCCGATGCCGGTGAGAACGTCCAGCTTGGTCAAGAAGTAATCGGTAAACCCATTGACGCGGGTGGCATAGCGCGCCACAACGGAGTCGTACCAGCCACAACGGCGCTTGCGGCCGGTGTTCACACCAATCTCGCCGCCGGTGGTCTGCAGGTACTCGCCCCACTTATCAAAGAGCTCGGTGGGGAACGGGCCGGCACCCACGCGGGTGGTATAAGCCTTGATGATGCCCAGCGAGGTCTTGATGCGCGTTGGGCCAATACCGGAACCCACGGAAGCACCACCGGCCGTTGGGTTAGACGAGGTCACGAACGGGTAAGTGCCGTGGTCCACGTCGAGCATGGTGGCCTGGCCGCCCTCCATGAGCACGTGCTTGCCGGCTTCGAGGGCCTGGTTGAGCTCCAGCTCGGCGTCGATAACCATCGGGCGCAGGCGGTCGCGGTAGCTCAGGAAGTACTCCACAATCTGGTCCGCCTCGATGGCCTTACGGTTGTACATCTTCACCAGCATCTGGTTCTTGATATCCAGCGCGGATTCCACCTTCTGGCGCAGGATAGACTCATCAAAGATGTCCTGCACGCGGATGCCAATGCGCGCAACCTTATCGGCGTAGGTCGGTCCAATGCCGCGGCCGGTGGTGCCGATAGCGCGCTTGCCCAGGAAGCGCTCCTGCACGCGGTCCAGGGTCTGGTGGTACGGCGCCACCAGGTGCGCGTTGGCGGAAATCTTCAGGCGCGAGGCATTCGCGCCGCGGGCCTCAAGGCCGTCAATTTCATCAAAGAGCGCCTCAAGGTTGATCACTACGCCATTGCCCAGCACCGGGGTGGCGTTCTCGGACAAAATGCCGGCCGGCAGGAGCTTCAGCTCGTATTTTTCGCCGCCTACCACGACGGTATGGCCGGCGTTATTTCCGCCGTTCGGCTTGACCACGTAGTCAACCTTGCCGCCGAGGATGTCGGTCGCTTTGCCCTTGCCTTCGTCGCCCCACTGGGCGCCGACAATGACGATCGCTGCCATTGTTTAGTCACTTCCTCATTATTGAAGCCAAAATACTCTCCAACCTTACACTTTCCCGCCACAAAAAGCCCGCGTAGCATTGTCCGCATGCGTTTTTTGTTCCTCCGTTGCGGCGCCCCGGGCGTGGCCATGCCTGCCGACGCCCACGATCTCTCGGCCGTTCCTACCCGCAAAGAGCTCGCGCTTATCGACGCCTTCCTATCCCCCCTCCTTCTCACCGACCCCACCCCCTCACTG
>NZ_JAVBIF010000032.1:0-6060 GCF_032821615.1 Corynebacterium tuberculostearicum
CAACCTCAACCTTGCCGTTGGAGGCCTCTGGCTTGAAGGTCTTCTCACCGGTACCCAGAACAGACTTGCCGTCCTCCTTGCTAATCAGCTCAGCCTTCAGGGTGTATTCCTTACCCGGAACAAGGTCCTTATACGTCACAGTGTCAATAACCGTGGCACCCTTTTCTACACGGTTACCATCCTTGATGGAAGCTTCCGTTTCAATCTTGGGCTCAAGACCCTTCTCCTGCTCACTAGTAGTAGGAGTCGGTTCCGGATTAGGCGTTACATCAGTCGTCTTATCCGGAGTCGTCTCGGAGGTGGTGTCCTTCGGAGTGGTTCCCTCAGACTCAGACGGCTCAGGATTCTCAGTTGTCTCGTTCGGAGAAGTCTCCCCGCCAGGATTTTCCGAAGTCGTCTCGGAGGTGGTGTCCTTCGGAGTGGTTCCCTCAGACTCAGACGGCTCAGGATTCTCAGTTGTCTCGTTCGGAGAAGTCTCCCCGCCAGGATTTTCCGGAGTCGTCTCGGAGGTGGTGTCCTTCGGAGTGGTTCCCTCAGACTCAGACGGCTCAGGATTCTCAGTTGTCTCGTTCGGAGAAGTCTCCCCGCCAGGATTTTCCGAAGTCGTCTCGTCCGAAGAAGTCTCCTCAGAAGAAGTCGTGGGCTCTTCGGAACCACCACCATTGTCAGGCTCATCAGGCAGACCGGGCTGGTCTACCGGAATGACAGACTGAGCCTTTGAATTGCGATTGCCATTCGGATGCACAACGGTAATAAACGCATCTTCAGGCTGCTTCGCTATTTCCACCGTCGGGTCTTTTACAAGCTTCGGCACTTCTTTGGGTCCCTCGATTTTATAACCCGTAAGCGCCGTAAACTCTTCGTGCGATCCAGTAAACCCTGGGAAATAGTCTTTGCTATTTCCTACAATAGTTTCAAATGGTAGGTTCTTTGGATTCTGATGCGAATCAAGGAACATCAACAGGTAGACGTAATAGTTGGCAGCCGCCTTTTTATCCCCTCGTGCAGCTGCAGCTTCCATCTTCCGCCCGAGATTGATGACGGCGTCGTGATACTTCTCATTAAACTTAAGTTTCGTAGCGTTCTTCTTTTTATACGCGTCCCACGTATTGAGAGGGGTTTTAGCGTGCGGTTCAATACACCAACCCCAGCCCACATCATTATTTTTGTTTCCACCATTGCCAAAGCCGGGCCCTGCTGGCTCTCCCGCCCAAACAAGCAGACCCCAAGAGTAGTCCGCGGCAAAATGCTGTGGGTCTTTTTCTTCCTTCTTAAGCTCGTTGCCCAATGTATTGTTGGGCGTAAAATCGGTAGGCTCAGCAGCCTCCGCCTTCGCTCCCGGAACGGTGACCATGGCCGCAATAACCGCAATCGCAGCAAGCACTGCAGTAAAGACCATCCACCCCTCTCGGGATATGTTTTTTAATCTACTCATTTTTCCTCTTCGAGCGGTACAAATACTTACATTCGCTTCCTGTACAGCGAGTTTTCGCTGAGCAGAACCTGAAATTGAGACTTGAACACACTGCAGTTAACCAGGGGATTCTACCCAAATCTAGATCAACTTTTATTGTGTACTTAGGATGGTATCATGGGAAAATTCAAGGCGCTAGCCGGGGATTTTTTAGAAACGTGCATGCTATGCAGGCTTTCTAATGTCCTAGACGCGGATAGACGCATATGCTTTCGCGAAGTGCCCAGTTATAAGCATATTTAATTGAGTTATAATAATCTCATTTTCCGCATACACGGCTAAAATGTTGACCTATTTCACACTAGTATTAATCTTAACCATACCCGCTTAAACCCTTCCATGCGCCGCGTTTTTAGTTGAACTTGTACGAATTTGAGAATTGGCTTTGCATGTAGTTTCCCACACTACTCCGCGTGGTATCCATTTATAGTTTGTCGCTACAGATGTTGCTAAAGTGCATTCGAAAGCAGTGCACACCTGTTCTATCATGTGGCCATTCAGCGAGCCTTAACTCCATTGCCATTTATCTTCGAGAAAAATATGTGATCGCCAACTCCCCCTAAGGTCGCCACAATCACACTTTAATGCTGAGAGCGGCTTGTTGGTAGGGGTGTTGTGGAACGGTGATAGGGCTGGATTCCGACTAGGTGGTGGGCCGGGCAGCTGGCCTTGTCGAGGCCAGCTGCCCGGCTTCTATTCCGATCGACTTCTCGTTGGGGCTATGTGTGGTGCTTGCCAGGTGTTGGCGCATGTCGTAGTCGTGGAGTTCGATGCGCTGTCCGGCATGGACTCTGCTGACCAGTGAGTCTGCTCCGACGGGGTCGGGTAGTTTCTTCACCCAGTAGGCCGCAGTCGTTTGGGAGACGATGATGGTCGGCAGTCTGCCGTCGCGGTCGAATATGATCTTGGTTAGGTCTTCTTGTCCACGCTGGTTGATTCCTATCGTTAGGAAATCATCGAGGAGGAGCACGTCAACGTTTTGTAGCTTGCGCATTTTAGCTACGTAGCGTTCATCTGCCGGCGAGAAGGCCGCTAACTCATCGACGAGCTGATCCAGCCGGTAGTAAGCGACGCTGTATTCGGCCTGGCAGGCAGCAATACCGATAACACAGGCGATGTAGGTTTTACCCGCACCGGTGGGGGCGAGGACGTGCACATTGGACGGCTCGTCGCGCCAGGGAGTTGCGGCCAGCCGATTGAGCTGGCGCAGGTTCAGCCCGCGCTTATTGGGGTTGATCAATTCGGTCAGTGTTGCGCCTGGGTACCGAAATTTCGTCTGGGTGATGGCCTTGGCGATGTTGGTCTGTCGGCGTTTGGAAGCGGTTTCTTCCACGGCTTTGAGGAAGATTTCCTCGGCCAATGCGTTGTTCGTGTCATCGGCGGCGACTAGGTCGAAGAAGATGTCAGCGAAGGTCGACAGACGCAGTATGCGCAGCTTAGCGCGCATGTCGTCGTAAAGGTTGATGGTGGTCATGGTGGTCTAGGCCTCCTTCTTCGAGGTTGTGGTTGGGGTGTCGTAGTAGCTGGCGGGGCGTAGGCACACCACGTCTGCGATGTCGGTGATATCTACAGTGCGTGATCAGCCAGTGGGAGGGGTCTGGGCGGTTGGCACTTGGTCGTGGGCGTGACCGTTGCGGGGGATATCGGCTTGAATCCGCGCGATGACCTGCATGTTGGGCGCCAGGTTATGGTCGATGACTTGCTGGCAAGCAGACTCTAGCGTGGTCTTGTTGTGCTTATTGCCCAGCTTGACGAGCACGTTGTGGGCGGTATGCAGTCTGCGGGGCACGGCTTTGGCGTTGCGTTCCAAGATTGATGAGACAACCTTGGTGGTTGCCGGCCCAAACGAAGAGGCCCGAGCAAGCAGCTCGTCGGGGGGTAAGCGGTTTGACCCCGGCAATGTCCCTCTCCGGGATATGGGCTGGGTCGTTGCAATAGCGGTACTTGAACCTGTGCATGCGTGAGTGCTCTGCGACTAGGTCGTCGTCGAAGATGCTCACCAGGCTGTTGGTCAGCCGTGTCTGCAGGGTTTTGCCGATGTATTGGACAGGCACTGAATAGTACTGATAGTCGCAGCAGATGTGCCAGTTGCGGTGAACTTTGACGTTTCGCCAGGACACTTCCGTAAACGGGGCATCTGGTAAGTCGCGCATCATGGGTGCTTCATCAGCATCAAACAACTCTTTACGGGTGATCCCATCGAGCCTAGGCATATTCATGTTGATGTCGTCGACGCGCTGAGCGATAGCCTCATTGAGTTCATCAAGGCTGTAGAAGGTGATCCCGTCGAAGTAGCCGAGGATGCGCGAGTAGACGAGTTGGACGGCACGTTCCACAGCGGCCTTATCCCGAGGTTTTCCAGGCCGGGCCGGCACGAGCAGGATGTCGTAGGAGTCGGCGAAGTCCGCGTAGCGTTCTTGAATGCACCGGCCGGGCTTGTTCTTCACCGGCTGGTAAGTCGCGGTCGGTGCGTTGTCAGGAACGATGATGCCAGGGCATTTACCGAGGTAGTCCAAGGATTTCACATGGCAGGACATCCAGTTGTCCATCTTCTCGTTAGCTGTTGCTGACACAGACAACAGCGAAGAATAGGGGCAGATGGCCACGAATAAGCTGGCTTTCATGCCGACTTCACCGGTGGCCTTGTCAATGATGGAAACCTTGTGGCCAGCCCAGTCGACGTAGAGTTCCTAGCCTGGCTCGTGTTCGACAATCGAGGTCATTCCGGTGGTGCGGATGAGGGTGCGCAGACGTTCGCAAAACTGGGAGTACTGATACTTCGACTCGCCTTCACCGGCAGGTGCAGCAACGTAGCCCATCCACAG
Source organism: Corynebacterium tuberculostearicum (assembly GCF_032821615.1). Classification (GTDB taxonomy): domain Bacteria; phylum Actinomycetota; class Actinomycetes; order Mycobacteriales; family Mycobacteriaceae; genus Corynebacterium; species Corynebacterium tuberculostearicum_H. Next base: position 4,300 of record NZ_JAVBIF010000032.1, read on the forward strand.
CTTGTGGCGGGTCAAGTGCTTGTTGTTGGCTAGTCGCTTGGCGAGCTTTTCGAAGTCTGTCTGGTCGCAGCGCTTGCGACGGGCCTCGCGATGGTCGCTGAAGTGCTCGTCGAAGAATGCTGGATCCAGCTGAGCATACGACTCCTTGGTGATGCTCAGATCCGCAATTAGTGTCTTGGTTTTGGTAATGTCCCGGTTGGAACATCCCAACGCCGCAGTGCTGGCAGCATAGCTTCCCCCGTCCAAACACATCGCCATGATGTCTTTGAAGCTGGCCATGAAAGGCCCTCCTTAAGGTCATGAAAGGTGATAACGCGCCAGCACAAGCTGTGCCAACGCCACCTATACAATGACCGAAAACAGGGAGTCCTACCACCTATCCGGAAAACCCCGACCAACTACGCGGATTGCCCCCTACCCACTACGCCGAAACGGCAGGGTGGGTGTTATCAGACTCGATGCGGACGGAAGCATTGCCGCTGCAAGCTCTTAACCAGGCGATCGTGTGTGCTGAGGAAACAACAGGTCTCATTTACCATGATGATCACGGGTCGCAGTATGTCAGCGTTGTCTACAATGAGCGGCTTGCCCAGCATGGGATTGCTGCTTCCACTGGAACGGTTGGCGACTCCTATGACAATGCTCTTGCTGAAAACGTTAACGGCTCCTACAAGAACGAGCTGATCCATACCCGCAGGTGGGATGACGTTATCGAGGTAGAAATCGCGACGCTCAAACGGGTGTCATTGTGGAACGAAACTAGGCTCCACCAAGCTTGCGATACCGAACCCCGGTCGAGGTGGAAACCGAATTGTGGAAGCAGAACCCGCCAGAGGAAATAATAGCAATCAAGACAAATGCCTAGGAACAAAGTTCGGGGCACTTCATTTTAACCCTTACCCAAATGTTCCTCACTAGAAAATAGCTGATTTCTCAATCCAAGCAAGGGGGAGCAGTTCACACCCTGGAGGGGATTTTTGGTGTTTAAGTCTCAGCCCCGGTGGGGCGACCCGCAGGCCGCCTCACCGAAGCTTATGGACTACTTGATGTAATCCTGCATACCCGGCTCAAGCTCGGTTGCGCCGGACGGTACGGACTTAATCTCAACGCGGTCAGCGTTGGATGGCAGTGCGTTACCAGTCTCTTCAGGTTGCTGACCCTGGACCTCGACGCCACGGCCATGTCCATTGTCAGAGTTGCCGCCCTGAGGAGCATCCTGACCCTTGTCCTCGTGACCATTGCCGCCCTTGTGGCCGTCGGTGTGCTTACCGTTACCACCATCGTGGTTGCCGGTGTTATCACCGTGGCCACCATTGTGGTTGCCATGATCCTTGTGGTCGTGGTGATCCTTGATGATCTTGCCCAAGCCGATGCCCGGAATCAGGATGAGCCACCACGGAATCTTGCCCTTGGAGGAACCGTTAGAGGATCCATCCGAGGAACCGTTGGAAGAACCGTTAGAGGAACCATCCGAGGAGCCGCCTGGCTTGTCCTGATCGTGGACCTCGTGGGAGGTCACGGTCTGGTCCTCATCATTGATGTCCTTGTGCTCAGCAATGTGGTTTGGCTTCTCCGGAGTAGTACCCGGAGTCTCCTCGCCCTTGTCGTTGACCTCAGTGGAGGTGAGCTCCTCGAAGGCAACCGCAGCCTCAACCGGCTCGGTCACATCATCATTGACGGTGATGGTGACAGGCTCCATGCCGTTGGACTTCTCCGGAGTGAAGGTAGCTTCACCCTTGCCCAGCACAGACTTGCCGTCCT
>NZ_JAVBIF010000033.1:0-5492 GCF_032821615.1 Corynebacterium tuberculostearicum
GTACAGGGTCGGAACTAACATGGAAGACAGATCACGCTGAAGGCACATGAGGAGATCATGGCCAGTCAAGAAGTGGGTCATTCCACGTGGTTCCGATCCTGTATTCCCATTATCAGCGTCAAGTTGTTTGTGTGTGGGGCTGGGTTTATAGGTATTTGTCGAAGCGGTCGGGGTAGGCCACGGCCATTTGGTTGATGGCTTGTTTCCAACCGGAAACTCGGGCTCCTTCCATGAGTCTGCCGGCTGTCGCGGAGACCCGTTTGCCCTCCTTTGCCCTCTTTGCCGCTCGTTTATCTTCAATGTTGCAGATCATCAACCACAGCGTCTTCAGCGCGGATTCATCATTGGTGAACTGCACCCTGTTGCGGGTAGCTTTACGCAGCTCATTATTAAACGATTCAATGGAGTTCGTCGTATAGATGACCTTTCTCGCTGCTGGCGGGAACTGCAGAAACGGGACAAACCGCCCCCATGCGTCCTGCCAGACCTTGACTGAGCGTGGATACTTCTCACCCAACTCGGAAGCCTCGAATTCGGCTAAAGCTGCCTTGGCTGTGGACTCGTCTGCGGCGGTGTAGACCTTCTTCAACGCGGCGGATACAGCCCGGCGATCACCGTAGGCCACCCACCGGTTCGCGGCACGTATCAGGTGCACGATACAGGTTTGCACCATAGAGTTCGGCCAGGTTGCCTCTACTGCTTCTGGTAGGCCTTTCAGCCCGTCACAGCAGACGATAAAGACGTCTTTGACGCCACGATTGGAAAGGTTGGCGCACACTTGCGCCCAAAAGGATGCACCTTCTTCCTTGGCAATCCACAATCCCAAAATGTGCTTGATCCCGTCGAGGTCCACGCCGATTGCCATGTACGCGGACTTGTTGACAACTCGGCCTCCATCGCGGACTTTAATGCGTAGTGCGTCCAGGAAAATGACCGGGTAGAACTCGTCTAGCTGGCGGTTTTGCCAGACCATTACTTCATCCAAGACGGCGTCAGTAACCGCAGAAATCGTCTCATGAGAGATATCAACCCGCATCGCAGTTGCCATGTGGTGCTGGATATCCCTAATGGTCATTCCACCGGCGTACAAGCTGACAATCATGTCATCAACGTCAGTCAATCGCCTCGAGCCTTTAGGGACCATAGTCGGCAAGAATGTTCCCGCCCGATCCCTAGGGACATCAACGGTTACCGGCCCGTAGTTCGAATCCACGGTCTTTGTGTACGACCCGTTGCGGTGATTGTCTGTCCCAGCTGCAGCTTTGCCGCTCCTGTCGCCGGACTCGTAGCCAAGGTGGGCATCCATTTCAGCATTCAAACCTCTGGTGATTGAGGCTTGCAGCATGCCCCGAACTAGGTCGTTGGCATCCGTTGTCGATGTGCCTAGGTCATCAATCAGTTTCGCGATTTCGGGGTTAGCAAGCAGCTTCTTTTCAATCGCGTCAATCTTGGCCTTATCGGCCGGATCTCGTCTTGTCACAGTAGTCATTCTGGCTTATCTCCTTATGCAGGTTGGAAACCCACACACAAACCATCAGACACTCTCCTCGTACCACCTGGGCTGGGTCAGGTTCCTATTGAGCTGTTTGAGTATGTCACTGTCTTCGGCGGCATCACCCCCGGATCATTTTCAGACAGGGGCGGGAATAAGCCATACCGAAGCCAGCGACTAGTTCCACTGTCCTTTCAGACGGAGGGAACGGAAATAAACATAGCCCGCCCAATCGGGTGGACAGGCTATGAATCTTCGGTGCCCTGAGGTGGAACTGCTAACAACGAAATGGGGGGCGATGTTGGACGGGAGCGGCATCTACAAGGTTGCGCGGCAGCGCGCCGAAGAGATGCTCGGCTCGCAGGTACAGCATCCTTTCGGGCCCGACTGGGAAGTATTCAAAGTACGCGGCAAAATTTTCCTGTTATTGACAGCGGTGACAGGTCAACAGCAAATGATCATTAAGGCCGAGCCGGAGGATTGCCAAGCGCTACAGCAGCAGTATCCGTTCATTGCGCCGGGCTACCACATGAATAAGCGGCATTGGGTTTCCGTTTACTCACACGCAGAACTGCACCAACAGTTGATAGAGGAGTTAGTCACGGATTCCTATCGTTTGGTGGTGGAGAAGCTGCCGAGAGGGCAGCGGCCGATCGATCCGTCCTCTGGGCATTAAGGCCTTGGCGTTTAGGACAGTGACGAGTCACTTTAGATTTAAAGCCTTGTTGTTAAGATAAATCTCATGACCGAGCGCGATGACTTCTGGCTAAATGATGAAGAACTGGCATCATTTATATCCCTAATGAGCGTAAATATTCGCTTGACCAATATTTTGGATGCTCAGCTGCGTGATGACGCAGGTCTGAGCTTTTTTGAGTACACGGTGCTCTCGCGGCTATCTGAGGCGGAAAATCGCGAGATGCGTATGCGTGACCTTGCATTGACCGCGAATGGATCTCTGTCTCGTTTGAGTCAGGTCGTTACGCGCCTGGAAAAACAGGGGTGGGTCGTGCGTCAGCCATGCCCGACTGATGGGCGCACCACCATGGCACAGCTGACGGATAGCGGCTGGGACAAGGTAGTTGAGACTGCGCCTGGGCACGCTAAGCAGGCGCGCAAGTCCGTGATGGATAGCCTCACCCGTACGCAGATTCGCCAGATGCTGCAGATTAATCAGCGGATCATTAAGGCCATCGAGAATGATGAGCGCTACGGTGGGCGCTATTAGCTAGCGAAACGAGCAGGGCTATTTCTTGGGATAGCCGCGGCGGCCCGAGACGGTTTTATCGAAGGGGATCCAAAACCGGAGGGCCGCTTCCTGGTTTTTGGAGATACCGATGCGCGGTCCGCGTACCCATTCTGGTTCGGATGTTCGCTCTACAATCTGAATCGGTTGGTGGTTGTCTTCGAGCGTGAAGCCTAAGGCCTTGCCGAGGTTTCCCGGCCCGCGGGCGAGGTTATGAAAATCAGAGGTGCCACGGCGGGCGAAGGCGGTGTCGGCGCCCTCGATGATTTCACCGCCACGCAGCAGGCAGCCCTGGCCAGTGCCTTCAGGGGCACAGACGATATTGACGTTGCGGTGGATGCCATAAGAAATATAGACGTAGAACCTGCCCGGCGGACCGAACATGGCCGCATTGCGCGGGGTCTTGCCATTAAAGGTGTGTGCCGCGGAGTCCTCGGCGCCTAGGTAAGCCTCGACCTCAGTGAGGCGGATGCTCACCCCGGCATGGGTGAGGGTGCAGCCGAGGAGTTGGGGAGCGACGGCGTCGGCAGTCAGGGCAAAATCAATCATCAACCACGAGCGTAGTAGCGCTTACCTGCCACGGGGGTACGCAGGAGGCGATCCAGGCTCACTGGCTCGAGGCCCTTGGCGCGTAGGCCATCGATGACGCAATCGGCGGCGTCCACGGTGGTGGGGTGGATATCGTGCATCAAAACAATGGAACCGGCGCGGGCACCCTGTACGGCCGAGGAACAGACGTGCTCAGAGTTGCGGTCTTTCCAATCCACGGTGTCGACGTCCCATAGCGCCTGGGAGACGCCCTTATCGCGGGTTACCTGATCCACGGTGGCGTTGGTAGCGCCGTAGGGCGGGCGTACCCAGCGCGTGCCCTGGCCGGTGGCCTTCTTAATAGCGGCGTTGCCGGCGTCGATCTCTTGGGATACCTGCTCGTAGGACAGCGTGTTGAGTTGGCGGTGGCTCTTGGTGTGGTTGCCGATGGTGTGGCCCTCGGCCTTCATGCGTTTGAGGAGCTCAGGGTGCTGCTCAGCACTGGGGGCGAGAACCATGAAGCTTGCGTGGGCGTTTTTGGCTTTAAGTTTGTCCAGCAGGCGGTTGGTTTCGGCGCCTGGGCCGTCATCGTAGGTGATAGCTACGCAGTTGGCACAGTCGACGCCACCATTATTGCGTGGCTCTGTTTTCTTCTCCTGGGCCGGGGTGGTTGCCTTCTGCTTAGGAGCCTTGTGCGGGAAAGCCTTGGAGGAGATGTCCTCGACCTGCGCGCGGGCGTCATCGATGCGGTGGTTGATTTCGTCTTGGATATTCGAGCTGGAGGACGCAGGCAGCTGTGGAATCTGCGGCAACTGTGCGTTAGCAGCCGCCGGTACGGCAGCCGCAACGAGCACGGTGAGGGCGGAGGTGAGAATGCGACGCATAGTCTTCCTAAGGATGAGGGAAAGTGGACACGATGTGCCCATGACCCTAGCGCCTGCGTGTTACGGAAGTGATAGGACATGCCTAAAGTGGCCAAAGTGATTTGAGCGGTTCAGGTTTGGAGTTACTTCGCCTGCGGTAGTAAAGTATTTAGGTACTGGGGCATTAGCTCAATTGGTAGAGCATCTGCTTTGCAAGCAGAAGGTCAGGAGTTCGATTCTCCTATGCTCCACAGCATGAAGTCCGGCTTCCTCTTCGGAGGGGCCGGACTTTTTACGTGGTGGGGCTCAGGGGGTTGAGTTAGCGATTTTCGTCCATACAAACCGTGGTTTTCGTCGACGGTTGTGCTGGTTTATATGGACGAAAATCGTGATCTGCGAAAGAAGAGGGCGGAAGTGTGCAAGGTCGCGGGGAGAATCTTTCAGTACAGTGAATGGGGAATTATTACTGTCCCCCGATATCACCAGGAGACCAACCATGACCGCCAATGCTCGCTACAGTGATCCCTTTACCTCCGCAGACAAGGAAGTTGCGGCGCCGGAGGGCGCGGAATTTGTTGTGGTACGCAAGCGCGGCGAGGCCGCGGTGGATGGCGAGGTTGTGAGCTTTCACGGCACCCGCGAAGAGGCGCGTGAGGCGGTTATGGCTGGCCTGACCGAGGAATTTAAGACGGCCGTGGATAACGAGCCGATTTACGTCACCCACGCCCGCCTGCGTTCGCTTTAGAAGCGCTTGACCATTACGAAGTGATCCTCGTGGCTGCCCACGTGCTCGAAGCCGAGGTGTTCATAGAGACCCTTGGCGCGGGGATTATCGGGGTGGACGGCTAGCGAGATGCCTGGGGCGCGCAGGGTGTGGGCGAGGGAAATGGCGGCGTCGATAAGCGCGGTGGCAATGCCCTGGCCCTTATAGCGGGCCTCGACCGCGATGGCGAGCTCCGGAATGGCGGGCTCGACAAAGCCAAAGCCGTGATTGTCCTCCGTACCCCAGTTGAGCCACACGCCGCCCGCCGGGACGAGCTCCTGCCAGGCGATGAAACCGCCCTGGTTGGGATCCCAATTTTCCACGTAGAAGGCAAAATCATCGGCGAAGTCGGGGGAGAGCTCGCCGTGCTCGTCACCGAAGGTATCGGTAAGGAAATTGAGGCGGGCGAGGTAGGTGCGGTCAGATTCCTGCGTTGCGCGAAGTTCCATAAGATCCACGATAGACGGCGGGGCAGCAGCGCTTGAGTTCAGAGGGTCGTTGCAACACTTTCCCTTAGGAGGGTGTTGTTGTGTCTGGGGTTGTTGGCCCGTTTCATTCGTTGTCTGAATCGGATCGTCGTGGCTTAGTTGCCTTGGTTGG
>NZ_JAVBIF010000034.1:0-5381 GCF_032821615.1 Corynebacterium tuberculostearicum
ACACCGTGGATTTACGGTCCCAAGGCCAGATATACGCTCCCAAAGCGTATATTTGACGCTAACCTAGAGGTCAGGGCCTAAAAATCCCCGATCCCAGACACACTTTCTGACCCTTAACCCTAGGGTGGCGCGCATGACTTCAACCAATAAGTATTCCGAATTTATCCGCAATCGCCACTCTCCCCGCGCATTCCTGCCGGAGCCCATGCCGGTAGAAGACATCAAGCAGGTTTTGGAGGACGCTCAATCCGCACCCTCCAATTCCAATACCCAGCCGTGGAACGTGCACGTAGTGGGCGGAGAAAAGCTCAAGGAGCTCAGCGCCGCGCTTATTAAGGAATTCGACACCAATGGGCTCAGCCCAGACTTCACCACCGATTATGGTGAGGGGATCCATCCCAAGCGTTCCCAAGAGCTGGCCGCCAAGATGTACGGTCTACTGGGCATTGAGCGCGAGGACAAGGCAGGCCGCGTGGAATTCGTCCGCGAAAACCTGCGGTTCTTCGGCGCGCCTCATGCAGTCCTTCTCTTTATCCCGCCGATGGGCGACCGCATCCGTGCCGCCTTTGACCAGGGAACCTACGCCGAAAACTTCCTGCTTTCCTTGGAAGCACACGGCTATCACGGCATCCCACAGGGCATGATTTCCTTGATTGCGCCAACCGCACGCGAGTTCCTAGGCGTGGACGAGGAGTACAAGCTGGTCACCGCCATCACCTTTGGTACGGCCGATGAATCTAGCCCAGTCTTTAATACGGCTCCGGGTCGCGCACCACTGTCAGAGACCGTGACCGTGCACGGCATTGAGGACCTGGAGCTCGATTAGAGCCAGCTCCCCATCAGCAAGCTACTTTCAACGATTTCGTCCATCTAAACCACCGCGACCGTCGACGAAAAAGGCGTTTTATAGGGACAAAATCGTTGAATCGCCGCGGTGAGCGTCCGCTCACCAATATCACTAGGCAAAGTTGGCCGAAGGGGGCGTCGGCAAGCCTAGAATTGAGCCCATGGATATCACTCTTGCGACCTTTGACCATGCGCCGGAGAACGCACTGCGCGGCGTTCGTTTTAAAAACACGTGGGTGCCTTCGGAAACTTATGCGGACTCCCGCCGCGGTACCCTGACCGGGCAGTACCCACAGCGCCAAGCCACCACGCGCATCAGTGAGGTTTTTGCTGGGGTGGGCTATGAGGTCCGCGAAGACACGCAACCGGCCGGTGAAGACGTCTTTCGCCTGCTAGAACAGCCCAGCCTGGAGGAACTCGACCAGGTTAAAGGCGTCATTGCCGTCTGCTCCCTGCTGGGCGGAAATGCCCCCATGTCGGTGCTATGGCCGGGCGTGGCGGAAAACGGGGAGAATAACGAGCTGGTCTCCCCTATTGACTTGGCTCCTACCCTCGCCGCCATTGCCGGGCTGGATGTGCGGCCTAATGCGCGCCTGTCCTTCGATGGGTTGAACTTGGTTCCGGTACTGCGGCACGGCGCCTCGGGGCACGCCGCGTTGTTCTTTGACAATGGCGTGCGCATGATTGACGCCGCGCTTATCGACGACACCGCTACCCCACCCCACGAGCGCGCCCGCCTGCAAGATGAGTGGGAGACGTGGAATAAATTCATCACGCTCGGCCCGCTGCAGTAGATAGGTAGTCTGGGGCGCATGAGCGTACCTAACATCACCCTTAACGATGGCAATACCATCCCGCAGCTGGGCTTTGGCGTATTCCAGATGGATCCGGATAAGACCGAAGAGCTGGTAGCCGAGGCCCTGCGCGTGGGCTATCGCCATATCGATACCGCCGCTATCTATGGCAACGAGGAAGGCGTGGGCCGGGCAATTGCCAAGTCCGGCATCCCGCGCGAGGAACTTTTTGTCACCACCAAGCTGTGGAATGACCGCCAGACCGATGCCGCCGCAGCACTTGATGAATCTTTGGACAAGCTCGGCCTAGAGTATGTGGATCTCTACCTCATCCATTGGCCGACCCCGGCGAAGGGGACCTACGTCGTAGCCTGGCAGCAGCTCATCGAGCTGCAGAAGCAGGGCAAGGCCAAGTCCATCGGCGTCTCCAACTTCGAACTCGAGCACCTAGACCAGCTGGAGCTCAAGACCGACGTCAAGCCGGCGGTCAATCAGGTCGAGCTTCACCCTTACCTGCAGCGCTGGCGCGAGCTGGATGCCTTCCGCGCCCACACCGTAGCTATTGAGGCATGGGGGCCTTTGGGGCAGGGTAAAAGCGATATTTTGGATGCCCCCGAGGTCACCGACGCCGCTGCGGCGCACGATGTCAGCCCAGCGCAGGTCGTCATCCGTTGGCACCTGCAGAATGGCGTCATCCTCTTCCCTAAGTCCGCCACGCCATCGCGCATCGCGGAGAATTTCGACGTCTTCGACTTTGAGCTCACCGAGGACGAGATGGCTGCCATCACCGCCCTGGATGAGGGCGAAGAGGGACGAGGCGGTCCGCACCCAAATGACATGAATGACACTTAAGCCTTAGCGCCTTGGCCGAACCGGCCGAACCACACGAAGAAACGCCGCGGAACCAGTTTTGGCCCGCGGCGTTTATTCTGCGTGGCTTAGGCCTCCGGCAGCTCCGGGGCAATGCCGGTGCGCTCGTATTCCGCCAAGATGTCGATGCGGCGCTGGTGGCGCTCCGCGCGGGACCATTCTTGGTCTAGGAAGGCGTCGACGATTTCCAGCGCCTGCTCCTCGGTGTGCATGCGGCCACCGATGCCGATGAGCTGGGCGTTGTTGTGCTCGCGGGCAAGGCGGGCGGTCTCTGCGGACCACGCCAGTGCGCAGCGAGCACCCTTGACCTTATTGGCGGCAATCTGCTCGCCGTTGCCGGAGCCGCCAAGCACGATGCCCAGGGAGCCTGGGTCATTGACGGTGCGTTGTGCCGCTTCGATGCAAAATGCCGGGTAATCATCCTCGGCATCGTAGGTATGGGCGCCGCAGTCAATGACTTCGTGGCCCTGCTTGGTGAGGTGTTCAGCGATCAGGTTCTTGGTTTCGAAACCTGCGTGGTCTGCTCCTAGGTAAACGCGCATGGCCCACATCCTACCGGCCCGGCGCGCCTTGAGGAGGCTTAGCGCCCACCCTGTTTCGTATTACATTTTCCTGATAGGCTCGCGGGCGACCACAATCGCTATAAAGGAGGAAAGCCATGCCTATAACCAAACCAGTCCTCGCGCTCTACGGCGGGAGCCTTCTCGCCTGCATCATCCTGCTTGGTGTTCAGGTTTCCGGCACCGGAGGCTTCCTCCTCCCGCTTATCGCGAGCATTCTTGCCACTTTGGCTCACCTGGGCCTGGGAGTGTGGTGGATTGCGCAAAAGGTGCGCGGGAATCCGCGGGCCAACGGGGGCGCGATTGCGGCCGGCATTATTGCGCTTCTTGCCGGCGCATCGTGGGCATCCTGGGTGCTTGTCGCCTGGGACGACTTTCGGGCCGGCACGGAACTTCCCTCTATCAATATCGCAGGTCTGCCGGCATTCATCTTGACCCCGCTGACCATCGCACTGTGCGTCGGCGCTGCGATTCAGCTGCGCCGACGCTAAAAGAGAACCCATTAGCTCCAAGAAACAGATTCTTTGGGTGGAAACTCCCTCTTTGCTTTTAGACTGCCGCCAGAGATCAGCCCGGCACCATTTACCGTCGCCTTAAATCTAGAAATCAGACGATTCATATCCAGAACAGGCCAGGAAATGGCTAAGAATCGAGTAGCCTCTTAGTAAAGTCTGAAACTCTCCCCCAAAGGACTAGAGCATGAAAAAGCTACTACCCATTCTCGTTACAACCACGCTTTTGATATCAGCATGTAGCGATTCAGGCGAAAGCTCCGAGACCACTTCAAGCACGACCAGCAGCAGTCCGTCGAGCACCACCACGTCCTCTACAACTAGCTCGACAAGTAGCGTCACTACCTCCTCATCTAGCGAGGTTACGCCTCCACCAGAGGTCGAAGAACCTGACGAAGAGGATGAGCACGACGATGACGATCTCCACATACACGATAATCCGAACGCTGCATTAGGCGACTCAAATGAGGAAGAACGAGCTGAGCAAGCCCCTGTAGAGAAGACCGTTTCCTCTTGTGGAGACCCCTCAATTCATGAACGCGGCACAACATTCTTCTCGGACGGAACCTCCGGTTGGACTCAACAGTGCTCAGATGAAATGGCACCACAGGTTGCACAGCAATTCGTAGCGCCGCCGGCCGAGCAACAAAACGACCCAGCGCCAGCCGGTGGTGGATCTGGTCGAACCTGTGCCGAAATTGGGCACAAAGTTTATCCTGGCGACCCCGACTACTCGCCAGCACGAGATGAGGACGGGGACGGTGTGGGCTGCGAATCCTATCCGGGATAATGCATTCCCCGATTTATGCGGAGAATTAAAGACTAAGTAGGGGCAGGCAAGGAAAACACGCCCTACCTTCCGGCATCCCTTAGCTTCTCCGCATACCGCTACTGAGATCGCAACCATTTCAGCCCCGCGAATCCAGCAGCAAGAGTGGGCAATTTAGCCCCATCCTCCTACGGCAGAAGGGTTTGACTCACCAGCGCCTTCTACTGGAGCGTGAGGTGAGTAATGATCCTCGTTTTGGCTTAGTTCTCCTCCACCTGCGGCATCTCGGTGCGGGAGCGCTTGAGTTCGAAGAAGTAGGGGTACTGGGCAAGGCGCAGGGAGGCGTCGAAAAGCTCTCCTGCTTCTTCCCCGGTAGGAATGCGGGTAATTACCGGGCCGAAGAAGGCGGTCTCGCCCAGCTTGATAACCGGGGTGCCGACCTCATCGCCTACGGAAGAAATGCCGTTGTGGTGGTACTCGCGCAGCTTTTCGTCGTAATCCTCGGTATTGGCCACCTCGGCGAACTCGGCCGGAAGCTCCACCTCTGCAAGCGCCTGAGCAATGATGTCGTCATAGGCACCAAAGCCGGTACGCATACCGTTGCCCTTGGCATGGACGAGAGTACCCATTGCGGTGTAGAGCTCGTCTACCTTCTCAGGGCGCTCGGCCTTGACCTTGGCAAAGACGCGGGCTGGGCCCCAGTTAGCCTTCATCATATCCATGTAGGTGGAGTCTAGATCGCGTCCGTCATTGAGCACGGACAGGGACATTGGCTCGAACTCCACCTCGATGTCGCGTACTTTTTCTACTTCCTTAATCCAGCACGAGGTGGCCCAAGCGAAGGGGCAGGATACGTCGAACCAGAACTTTACTGCGTCAGCCATGAATACTCCTTTGATTGAAAAAGTTTGCCCATTACGTTGTTGGCAGTTCCGCTTGAAGGGACTCAGGATTCGTACTCCTAGCCCCATGCTGGGGCAGGCTATGTTTATCTGCGTTCCTTCTGCCTTGTTGCAGTGGAACTAGTCGC
>NZ_JAVBIF010000035.1:0-5218 GCF_032821615.1 Corynebacterium tuberculostearicum
GGCAGTACCACCGCACCGCCCACAGGATGATGTCACGGGGGAAATGCCGACCGGAGAAGATGCCCATGGCTCTGATTATTTCACGCCGGTCTTTCTACTGCCCCAACTTTGCAACAGCACCCGACGGTGTTCGTCACCAGGATCAGGGTGGTGGCCTTTGCCTTGGCCATCGAGGCCGCGCCGACCATCGTCTTGCCCGCACCACATGGCAGCACTACCACGCCCGAGCCGCCTTCCCAGAAGCTATCGGCCGCCATCTCCTGGTAGTCGCGCAGCTGCCATTCTTCGTGTTCCTGCGACAGCTCGATGGGGTGTGCCTCGCCGTCGACGTATCCCGCCAGGTCCTCTGCGGGCCAGCCGACCTTCAGCAGTTCCTGCTTGAGCCTGCCGCGCTCGGAAGGGTGCACAACGATCGAGTCCTCGTCGATCTCTGCGCCCAACATGGGCTTGATCTTTTTGTGACGCCGGATCTCCGTCAGCACAGCCCTGTCCGTCGTCTCTAGCACGAGCCCGTGCGCTGGGTGCTTGATGAGCTTCAGCCGCCCGTAGCGATCCATCGTGTCGGCAATGTCGATGAGCAGCGGCTGCGGGGCGGGGAACCGCGAGTAGGTTTCCAGCACGTCCATGATCTGCTCCGCGTCGTGCCCTGCCGCGCGGGCGTTCCACAGCGCCAGCGGGGTGATGCGGTAGGTGTGCACGTGCTCCGGCGCGCGCTCCAGCTCCGCGAACGGTGCCAGCGCGGTGCGCGCCTCCTGCGCCTGTTCGTGGTCGATTTCCAGCAGCACGGTCTTATCCGACTGCACAATGAGCGGTCCGTTTCCAATGCCCACGCTGTGTGTCACTTCCTTTTTGTTTATCGACGCCACCGCGACGGTGTTGCTCAAGCCAAAGACATCATTTTACGCTGCAGTGGTGCGAACTCGTGCTCCACTATGCTGAGACCCATGATTGCTCAGACGGGAAATCTGCGCCAATGGCAGTATTTCGTGGCTTTAGCGGAGACCGGTAGTTTTACAGCGGCGGCAGCGCGACTGGGAGTGAGTCAGCCGCCTGTCTCCAATGCCATTAAGCGCTTAGAAGCTGGTGTAGGTACACCGCTATTTATCCGAGGGGCGGGGGAAGTGAAACTAACCGAGGCAGGGTTGACCTTGCTTCCATATGCCCGGGTGATTAATCGCGATCTTCAGACTATGCATTCGATGATTGACGGTATCCGAAGTGGTGCGCAAAGCGGGTTTCGTTTGGCCATCAGTAGTGCGCTTCCAAGCGAGATAGGATCGCGTATTGCAGCAAAGGCACAGCAGCATGATGGAGTAGTTTTGTCGTCACTGCCTTCTGTTGAGATTCTTGCCCGTGTTGAAGAAGGCGCTATTCATGCGGGGCTTGTTCAAGCTCCGGTTCCCTTGGGTACTCACCGCAGTGCGAGGCAGTTTTCTCTGTCACGTGATCTAGTGGTGCCGCCGGGGTATTCAAGGTTGGATAAGACCTTGTCTCAATTGAATCTGCTGGTGGAGAACCTGAATGACAATTCAAGTGCAGCCAGTGGTTTGGCGAGAGAGCTATTTCGGTCGGGTGTGTCTTGCGAAATTAATGATTCAGAGGATGCTCTAGGTAGGGGCTTATTGATTGGAAGAGGGGAGGGGATGTCTTTGGTATTTCGCGGTTTTCACCAGTTTGACAATGCTATTGAGCTTCCTTCCCGTTTCGATTTTTCCGTGGATGTAGTGGTTCGCCGAGGTGGGATGGACAATGGCGCCGAGGCCATGGCGGTCGCCGAAAGAATTTGTCGAAGGATTAACCAATGACTGCACGGATGGAGATGGCCCTGGAAAACGTGTTGACGCGGTCGGGGTGTGAGGGATGGTGGTGTGCATCGCGACTGCACGATGGGGTGACTATCGGACGCAAACAAGACGAGAAAATTCCGGTGGCATCCTTATATAAAATCCGGCTCCTCCACCTCACTTTGGAAGCGATTCAACGAGGTGATCTGGATCCTCGTCTTCGTGTTGACGTTGCACCGTCCAAAGGAACTTACGAAGGGTATGGGTTCGCTGCCTTTGATGACGCAGTGAACGTGAGTCTCCGAGACTTAATGAAACAAGTCGCATCGGTGTCAGATAACGTGGCCGCCCACGAGATTTTGCGTCTACTGCCTGCGTGGGCTCGAGAAGCATTTCTTAAACGGTTTCCACCTCATTATGACTTGCAAGATCGGAATAGCTTAGTGACGGCGGAGAAACAATTGCGTCAATATGTTCAATCCCAAGGGGGGAGTAGTACAGATATAGCGTTTTCTGCAGTCTCTTCGTTGGCGGAAATAACTAATGACTTGGAACAGGTTTGGAAAGACGATAGTGCAGCGGTACGTCGATCTATGTGTGAACTCTTGGGGTTGCAGGTGTGGCGTCACCGTGTTCCTTCAGGCTTTCCTCCAAGCGGCGTTGATATCTATGGAAAAACGGGCACTGTAGGACTTCTCCATGGTGAAGCTTCGATTATCCAGGTTGAGGGCGAGGAGCCCATTGTGGTGTCCATCATGCTGAAACAGGTGGTGCCAGAACAAGCAATGAGTACTCACGATGGTGCTATTGGCGAAGTGGCTAGACTGCTCGTGGACGCTCTTCGTTAGAATTTCTGCCACTTGAATACACACTTCTACCATCGCCTATATGTGAATGAAATGAGACAATTGCATTATGTGATATTGGTGGCATCCAATGCGTCTCACTTAACGTCACTCCCATGATGACTAAGCACAATCGTTTCCGTCAGTCGGTGATTGCACTCTGTTCGCTCTCCGCAGTGATGTTGAGCAGCTGTTCAGCTCTACCGTGGGAATCAGACTCAGACGTATTTCTCAAAGCTTTCAACGCGGGAGATGACAGCAAGGCTGCACGGTATCTGGATCATCCAGACCCGGAGCGCGCCCTTCATGAATTTCGGCAGTCACTTCATGGTGTGAAGGTCAACATCGAAAAATCTGATATTTCCAATGGAAAGCAGAATACTCATGTGACTTGGTCCAAAGATGGTGTGGAGTTGGAGAGCAATGGTCGGCTCGTCCTTAGTGGACAGGATGGTAAGCCTCAATGGTTGCCTTCGATCTTCGAAGCTCAGTTGAGCGATGATTCCGCACTCTTTTTTGCTGAAGATAAACAGTACGATCTTCCAATTAAAGATCGCTTGGGCAATGAATATATGACCTGGACGAAAGTTATTCAGGTACGAGGTCGCAAAGATATAGCCTCTAGAGCGCAGGAATTGGCCCAGATTTTTGCACCAGTGTCTCCCACAACGACTAAGGAGTGGATCGAGCAGACCTTGGGAGAGTCTCAGGATGAAGACACCGTGCTCCTCACTTTGAGGCAGGAAGAATTCCGGAAGATACAAGAGCAACTTAGGACCTTTGAGGGAATTTCCACTGTGGAGCAGGGGCGTCTCTTAAGCGTGTCCAAAACTCTTAACTCTCCGCTGGATGCTGAATTGAACAAATATTGGGAGTCAGTGCTCGATGCTAATTCAGGATGGTCGATACGCGCTGAGAGTTCACAAGGTATGACGACGGTAGCCTCTGAGCCGCCTCGCCGAGTTCAGCCAATCGCAACCACTCTGGATATCACACTGCAAAGCGCAGCAAAACAAGCAGTGGACAGTGAGCAACGTGCCGCAGTTCTAGTCGTGCTCAATCCTAGAACAGGAGGTGTCCTTGCCGTTGCACAAAATGACAAGGCAAATAACCAAGGGCCAATCGCACTCACCGGGCTATTCCCACCGGGATCGACGTTCAAAACTGTGACCACAGCGGCGGCACTAGAGGCAGGGGCAGTCAGCATGGATGAGGAACTACCTTGTCCTAGCAATATCACCGTCGCTGGACGCAAGATTCCCAACGATCATGACTTCGATCTAGGTAGCGTTCGACTGGAAGAAGCTTTCGCCCAATCATGTAACACAACCCAAGCGGTCATTTCGGATCGTTTGGGAGAAGATGATCTGCAACGGACTGCTTTAGAACTCGGAATTGGCTCCGACTTCGACGTACCAGGGATGACCACACTTACTGGTTCGGTGCCGCGGACACCGGCTGGACCTCCTCGTGTGGAGGCTTCTATTGGACAGGGCGAGGTTCTAGCTAGTCCATTTGGGATTGCGCTCATGCAATCGACTGTCGCTAACGGCGGCTTGCTTGTTCCTCCACAGCTCATTCAAGGCGAACAGACAGTAGTGAATAAACAGGCAGACCAGCATGTCAGCGATACAACTATTCAAAGCCTCCGGACGATGATGAAATCAACAATTGACCACGGTTCAGCTAGGTCGTTGAGTGATCTTAGTGCACTTGGCGGAAAGACTGGTACAGCAGAAATTGATGGCAAGCTTTCCAATGGCTGGTTCGCTGGAACGACAGGGGAATTGGCGATTGCGTCCCTTGTAATCGAAGGAGATTCTTCTCAGCCAGCTGTGGAAATGGCCGGGCGTTTCCTTCGCTCGCCGGATGTTCAGAAATTCTCTGGAATTCAATAAACTTGCGTCATAACCTCTAGCACGGGTTAAGTAAAGAAAAGTGTGTCTTTTCCGGGCGTGTTGCGGTTATTTGATCCAGCCTTTTTGGATGCCGAGGTTGTGTTGGTAGCTGGTGTCGATGGCGGTGTCGTATTCTGCTGGTGCACCGATGTCATTGGTAGTGGCTGTGGTGTTGTGGGTGATCAGGTCTGTTGCTGTGGAAAGTGCGTCTTGACCCCATCGTTGGTCCCTGGCGATCTTGACCGGATCGTCAGGGACTTCTGTATGTAGATACAGCCACCAATCCATCACTGTGCGTTGATGCGGTAGTGATAGTCCGCGGTGTCTGCGGGCTAGTTCTTTTATGGGGGCGTTGATGCCACCTTCGAGGCTGTTTGTTGTTGCTGCAAGGTTGTCGGGGTCGATGGTTGTTGGTGGGGGTTGCAGGTAGGTAAACAGCAGGTCTCTGCGGTGCAGAGATAGCAATGATTGATAGGCCGCTCGGACGCGTTGGTGGGTGTAGACCTTGGTGTAGGCGCCGGTAACGGGGTCTTTGATGGTGGTTTTCTCGTTCATCCATTCCCGGTAGGTGTTGAAGTGCCCCGAGTTTTGTTCCTAGGCATTTGCCTTGATTTCTATTATTTCTTGCGGCGGGTTCTGCTTCCAAAAATCGGTTTCCACTTCGACTGGGGTTCGGTATCCCAAGCTTTGG
>NZ_JAVBIF010000036.1:0-4498 GCF_032821615.1 Corynebacterium tuberculostearicum
ACACCATCGTGGATTGATATCCGCCGAGTCCATCCGCAGTCAGGGCATAAATTAACACACCACGAAAAACAACTTCCTCGGCAATCGCTACGGCTATCAGCAAGCAGAGTTCCGCGACAGGTGGACGAACCAATACCAGCCGTCCAAACTGAAGGGGTGATCCTTCTAGGTGCTGTCGCACTAGAAGGATCATTCCCGGCAGAGTCAATGCAACCAGCCCGCCCACCACCGCAACTACGACTCGTTCTAAAAACGACTTTTCTGCGAAAAGTGGGCAACTCAGCCACATCTTGAAACCGTAAAACATCGCTCCAACGAGCAGACATACGACACAGTAAAATAGATCAACAATAAACCACTGTGCCCGGTTGCGCACCCAAGGACTGCACGTCGCACCGACAAAAAACCACCCGAAGGTAACAACCAAGGAAAAAATCATGCGCCATGGCCATTAACCTGGCCGCCGAATAACACGACGGACAACGGCGCTTCGTGCAACCCGTCCATGCCACAGGCCTGCGCTAGTTCATCATCAAAATAGCCGCCGAAAGGCATCGCTTGGACACCACATACCGTCGAAGCAAGCAAGAAGTTTTCAGTGACCATGCCAGCTTCCAAATGCGCGAAACGAGTGCCTCGTAGATTGTATTTAAATCTGTTACGCCAGAAGTTCCCAGAAACTATCAAACACGCCTGCGCGTGCTTGATAACGCTCTGGTGCCACTCATAGTCAAAAACCTTCTCGAGCCCAGAATCACTAATCCATTCCAAGGCGTGGGTATAGGGGTTATAGTGCCATGTAGCGCCACTTAAGGTCGGAAGCGCATTATTGGTCGACGTAACACAGTAAATATCCCGTGGATAAAGGGCACCTCCGCTAGGAGCGGTTCTGCCACGTTGCCCCGGCTGAATTTCCTTAGTGACTCCGTCCGCGCACCATAACAAATAAGATAACATCTCTAGAGAGATAGGTGCCGACGGTAAAATCTCCCGCACTGAACTCCGACGGCGGAGCACATCTGCCAAACGATCACTAATCGGTTGCTCCTGCGACTGTTTCTCGAAAGTAATGCTCCCTGGTTCAGGTAAAAAGATGTCACGAGGGCCACTCACCGACTTCGTGGAGTGAAAAGTTGCTTTGATAACCTCTGTCATCGCGGAAACTTTGGAGATATTAGGGAGGTCTAAGCCCATAGTTCGACGATGAACCTTTGTAGCTTCAACGTAATTTTCCGCAGCATCATCAATCTCAGAGGGGAAGGGATTTTTGATAATAAATTCTGTATTTGGTACGCGCATTCTAGTTCTCCTACGGAAAGGGGTGAGGATCGGGATTAATAGACGGCGATCCTGAACTGGCGGAAAACATTGAGGCCAGCCTAGAATAACCGAGATGAGCATTTCCGTATCCCACGGTAAGGGGAACGAGTTCATCGGAAATCACCCGGACGACCCGCAGCGGAGTTTCCGCAATGTCAGGAGATGTCACGTCAACACCCGCGCACCGTACACCTTGTTCAGCGAGAATTTCGAGTAAATTCAGCACCGCCTGCCCCGGAGTTGGTGCCTCAATTGATCCCATCTCACTCAGATCTGAAGTCTTAGTGCAAGAAAGTAACCAAGAGGATCGTTTGACTGCTTCCGACGACGCATAGAACCTCACATGATCCTCAAGGTCGCGAACATTCTGACGCGCCAACCGAGCATCTTCCGGCATACGGCCACGAGATCTGAGAATATTTTTGCTGTAACCTACACAATGGAATGCTTCTGTCAATGCCCCAATCGTCGCCTGCTCCGGATCCCAAGATGCCTTGGCTCCGGTCCCCATCATGGATTCTCCACCTCGAGAGTCGATCACGACCCCCAGAACCGTGGGAACCCCTGTCAGAGGAGTTAAATCCAAGGCTGTGTATTCTAAAGCGGATCTCGATGCATATTCTTCGACAAAATTCCGTACCCGAGGACCTGAATACATATTGATCTTAGGTGGCGACCACCGAGATTCCCATGCACGCATCACACCGTCACGCTCGATCAGCTCAAGCAGTCCAGAAAGAAAAGCTTCCTCCAATGAGGGACCCGCTGCTAGACCATTGCTGGTGTGATAATCATGAGCCTTCGGTTGAGCGGAAAATTCTCGGAGAAATACAGCCGATGACGGAACTCGAACTTCTGTCTCTGTTAGAGGGTCATACGCCGTAGTCCATAACATGGCTTCCTCGTCGTAAGGGGCGTAACCGAATCCGTGCCGCTCATACTGTTCGGGGGAGAAGGGCCTCCCTCCAGCGGGGAGAAGGGCCGGTAGTCGTGGATCGGCCTGCAGATCAGACATCATTGCGTAGGCCGCACTGTACCTCTCTATGGTCTCTGCGACTCCTGCAAGAAATGAGGACTCAGCCTCTAAGTTAGCCCCACCATTGTTACGGTTAGCTGGATACCCCAAGGTGAGTTGCGCCTCGCAACACTCAATCCCAATATACGTCGACGGTAACTCTCCAGGTTCATACGTGATGGCATAGGAGACTGGAGCCACACCAATATACGACGACCCCAACTCATGTAGTGCACGGTTGCTAGCCTTCCGGTCACTCCATTTAACTTCACTCTTGATTCGTGCAGGTATAGACACTAGTTACTGTATCCCCTCAACTAGGATAGTCGGCCAAGGCTGCGGGAGAGGAAGATTAGCCCCTTGGCATTCCGGACAGCGCGGAACCTTAAACAAACGATGTTTTTTAATATCAACTCCACCCGGAGTAAAGCTCAAGGTATGGCACTGGCCTCGCAAAGGTGTCAAGGGAAGGTTCGAAAGATCTAAAACTTCCTGCTGAAGAAGCCCAACCGCTGTCGCCCAGACTACCATGTCCTCTGCTGGCGAGGACCATGTCTCGGATGTGTGTTCCTGACCTGGAAGTTCCGTTCCCCGGTCAAAAGCCATCGCCTCATCTACCGATGGTGATGCCGAAAGTGTTCGCAAGCGGAAACAGTTATAACAACCGGTTTCCCTTGGGATGAATAATGGGCCAACCGCGGCGCGCGAGCCGTTGAAAGGAAGAACTTGCATCCAACTACGGCTGTTTTTTAACGCCCATTTGTTGACTGCCAAAAGCAACTTACTCGTATCCGAGGATGGAGCACAGACAATCATGCGGTCACTCTCCATATTATCCAGTTCCGCTTCTGCGTTTTCTGGCGATACGGTATCGACGATCAATACGTCGTCCAATAAGCGTTTCAATACGGACGTGGCCACTTTAGACAACGTGCGATCAGAGATCACCCCTACTCGTTGTCCCTGCAGTGAAGATTCAATCTCATCCGCCGACACAATTTCTCCTAGTTTTTCCCTGAGCGACATCGCTGTTGGTGATTCAGTTTCCCATGTTTTGACTGCCACATTCAGCTGTACGAGCTTGTTTATAATTTTCTTAGCTACTGAGCGAGAAGACTCATCAAAACTCTCAATCGCTTTATCTGAATCTTTCGTCGCCAGTAGTTTCTCTGTCACAGCCTTTACTGCTGGGACAACGGCAGCACCCTCGAATACTGTATATCGATCACCATGTCGGAACACTAGAGTGTTCTCATCAGCACGAACGCGGTACCACGGGGCTATGAAATATGCCATGTCCGTTCCTTTTCGAAGTCTTATCCAAAGATGGACCAAGAGGAAACGGGCGACGCACCCTGAGAGAAAGCACGCCGCCCGTTCATAGGGTCACGCTGCTAGCAGCAGCAGCACACAATCGAGCTACAGCACCACGCAGCAGGCGCAGCGGAAAGATCTTTGGAAGAGTCAGTCTGGTGAACGAAATCGTCCAGGTTTTCAGCGAGTGTGAGAGACATACGGTACTTGTATCCTTTCTAACGGGGGGGTGATTACCGATTAGATTCTATCATAGACTACTCTCATTTTCATCTAATCCAATAGGTTCTTGGATATAGAGGTTGCTGTTGCAAAGTTGGGGCAGTAGGAAGGGCGACGTGAAATAATCACAGCCATGGGTATCTTCTCCGGTTGTCATTTCCCCCGTGGCATCATTCTATGGGCAGTGGGTGGTACTGCCGCTACGGGGTGAGCTACCGCGATCTGGAGGAAATGATGACTTCAGCGGGGCGTGCCAGTCGATCACACCACGATCTACCGCTGGGTCCAGAAATACGTCCCCGAGCTGGACAAGCAAACACGGTGGTACCGGCAGGTACCTGACTGGCAGGCCAGTTCCTGGCGGGTGGATGAGACCTATATCCGGGTCGGCGGCAGGTGGTGCTACCTCTATCGGGCGATCACCGCCGGTGGCCAGACCCTGGACTTTTACCTCTCTTCGAAGCAGAACGTGGCCGCAGCGAAGCGTTTCCTAGCCAAGGCCCTCAAATCCAATGCGTCAGCCGGGTATCCCAGAGTGATCAACACCGATAAAGCACCCTGCCTTGCCAGGGCAATCGCCGAGTTGAAGTCAGAGGGAATCTGCCCGCCAACAGTGAAACACCGGCA
>NZ_JAVBIF010000037.1:0-4142 GCF_032821615.1 Corynebacterium tuberculostearicum
CGGACGCGGTGATCGTCAACCGGGTCTTCGAGACGGCCTGAGAACGCCGGCACGCAGCGGCCATCAGGAAATGAGAAACTGGGTCGTCTCGGCTCTCCGCCCAACTTTGCAACAGCACCCTTTAGGACGGTGCGAGTACGTCATGCTTACCAGTAAGCAGTATGCCGCCGTCCTGGTTGTTGACGTTGACCAGATAGGAACAGCCGGTGGTGACCCCGCAGACTTAAACCCTTATGTACGTAGTGTGGTGCGCTCACTTATTTCGCACACCATCGGGCCGGCTTGGGTGGGAATCAACCCGACTAACGGGAAAGCTCAGTTCATTTGGCTTATTGATCCCGTCTACGCTGACCGGGGTGGTAAATCAGCGCAGATGAAGTTGCTGGCAGCAACCACACGCGTACTAGGTGAGCTTTTAGACCACGATCCGCATTTTTCTCACCGCTTTAGTCGCAACCCGTTTTACACAGGCAAAGCTCCTACGGCTTATCGTTGGTACAGGCAGCACAACCGGGTGATGCGTCTTGGAGACTTGGTAAAAAAGGTGAGGGACATGGCAGGACACGACCAGTTCAACCCCACCCCGCGCCAACAGTTTTCCTCTGGCCGGGAACTTATCAATGCAGTTAAAACCCGTCGCGAGGAAGCCCAAGCATTTAAAGCTCTTGCCCAGGACGTAGATGCTGAAATCGCTGATGGTCTTGACCAATACGATCCGGAGCTTATTGACGGTGTGCGCGTGCTGTGGATTACCCCAGGTAAAGCGGCACGTGACGAAACCGCCTTCCGTCATGCGCTCAAGGCCGGCCACCGTCTGCGCCAACAAGGGCAGCGCCTGACGGACGCTGCCATTATCGATGCCTACGAGCACGCCTACAACGTCGCCCAGACACACGGCGGAGCCGGGCGTGACAGTGAGATGCCACCCATGCGCGACCGCCAAACCATGGCACGTCGCGTGCGTGGCTACGTCACCCAGTCCAAGAGTAAGGCTTATGGAAGCACTAGCGCGCCAGGAAAAGCCACCAGCAGCGAACGCAAAGCACTAGCCACCATGGGCCGCAGAGGCGGCCAGAAAGCCGCACAACGCTGGAAAACCGACCCCGAAGGTAAATATGCGCAAGCACAAAGGTCGAAGCTCGAAAAGACACATCGTAAGAAGCGAGTGGAAGGTCAGACTACGCGCGCCCGTATACAAGCCTTAATCGGTGACTCCTATGTACAAACAGGGGCCGTGTTGACGCGTAAGCAAATAATGGAGGAGACGGGGCTGTCTCGTGCGACGGTCACTCGACACCTTGCTGCGCTGCGTGAACAAGGAATGGTTCCTGCGGAGTAAAAAGGGGCTCACACCGTAAGCAATATACGGTTCCCCTGCCGTTAGGCAGTTAAGTAAAACCTCTCTTAACAAGACTGGGTTTGATGGACTATGTCCCGGTGTCACTAAGAGTGCCAATAGTGTGTTGCCGCTACGGCCAGAAGTCGAGTAGGTCGAGCAGTTCGTTCCAGCTGTGGATCGTGGCCATGGGGTCGGCAAGAATCGCGCCGACGGCAGCGCCTAGCGCGAGCGAGCGCAGCTCGGAGAGTCGCCTAAGACTGGTGCGGGGGTTCGAGTTTCTTTGCATGGAAAGCTCCTTTGCACGTCCCGTATTTCGGTCGTGCGGAAAAGGAATATCGCAACCGCCGCGTTGTCCGGCTCCGGGTGCTCGGGGCGCTCGGTCTGGGCTGCCGCCCGAGCCGTCCGGCTCGGTTGCCCCGATACAGTCCTCGCGTACTCAATCGCGCAGAAGCCCCCAGCCCTCCGTGGGTACCGCCGCCGGGTCTTCAACGGCTTAGACGGGCACACAGCGCGCCGCGAGAAGCCGCCACACCGCCCCGCAGGACTGATAAGCGCGGTCGGGCGGAATGTTGCCAAATATGTTGCTGGCCCACCGGCCAGTCCTGGCGGACAAGCCGGGCAGTTTTGCGGCGGGGTGCCGTCAGTCTTTCGGGCCGGAGGAACCGGCCCGAGCCCACGCCGCGAAGCGGCTTGGGAGACACACACTATATGCACTCTTAGTGACATCGGGTGACCAGGCATTTCAGTGCCTGGCGACTTTTATCGCACGTGCGATAAAGTGGGGGCATGGCGACCCAAAAAGAAGTCTGCGAAAGGTGCGGCAAACCAATCCCGCAACGGACGGATCCGCGTGGGCGGCAGGCGCGGTTTTGCTCGGGTGCATGCCGTGCTGCTGCGTCGCGTGAACGCCGTAAGCGACAGCACCAAGAGGAGTTGGCGCAGGCGCATGAGCAAGCCACGCTGAAGCTGCGTACCCCCAGAGAGGAGGTAGCTGACGCGGCTCGTGTCGTCAGGGAGATGACTCGCGATCTCCGGGCGGGGCGCGAGTTTTACGTCAGTGATGAGCACCAGGAGTTAGTGCTTGCGGTGCGTGAGTTTGCCGAGCTTATGGATAAAAATGCGCGCCGTTCTGCCGCTCCTTCAGGCTTGAATCGTGCCGCCCGGAGGGCAAAGAAAAAGCGCCGACGTTAGGAAATATTTCAGGACGTGCACACTTCGTTTATGGGATACAATTTTTTGCATGGGGAACGAGATAAACATCGAACAAATAATTGTCAGAACAAAAACTGCTATTGAGAGCCTAAAAAGCGTAGATAATTTTCTGGAAGAACTTGATTCTCTTGTAGGGAAAGAAGTTGAGGCATGGGACTATCTCAATCATCGGATGTTTCCTGAAGAAAGGAATTCTATTTTTGATTTGATAGAGGTCCTTGAAAACGAATTGCTTCCAGAAGCGGAAAGCCGCGCCCAGAACGTTCTTTAGGCGCGGCTTCTTAATTTAGAATCTACTGGTTATCCCAGTAGACGTTGCATGTCCCGGCAGTTATCCCTGCCATGACGCTGGCTTTCGCCCAATTGTTAGGGCGTACCGTCTTGCTGTCGGTTAGGGTGCCCATCGATACGCTGGCTCTGTGCGAACGGCTTGGGTGGTTGTAGTGGGAAAAGCATCGCTTGGTGGTGCCGTTAATGAGCTCCCACCCGTAGTTCCAGCTTCCTCCTCCGACTTGTTCAGTTTTGGTTCCTGGGAATCCAGGAATTTTGCGGAAAGAAGTTCCGTCCTGCGACGGAGAATCGATGTCAAGTGTTGCTACCCCAGACGTAGGGTTTCCCTCAGAGTCTACTGTTAGAACTTTATTGTCGATGACCTGAGGCTCATTAGGCGTTTGGGCAGATGCCTGTGGAGCGACAGCTACCAGAGTCGAAGCGGACAGAATTGTTGCGGCAAGGCGGAGATACTCTCATAGAGTCCTCATTTCCTGTCTAATGTGTGCCAGATGAAAAGAAAGAGAGTACTGCGTACTCAGCATCAGCATATTGCAGACCGTATTAGTCTGCAGTAGATAGAATTTAAACTTCTTGTTCCTAGTAAATGCCTATTTTTCAGGAGCGGAGTTAGACAACCATCGTGCTCTAACACAACATATGCGGACACATTTGTAGATGAAGGTGTAGGTCGCATGGCTAACGATATGGAGTCTGGGACGGATGAGTTTTTGACGCAATGGATGCTGCATCCCGGTCGGGTAATTCGGATGGGGAGTCGTTGCGTCACGCCCAGGAGATCATTCGACACTGGCTAGGAAAATAGGCCGCGAAGGCGTCCGAAGAATCCTTGCTGTGGGGGTTGCTTGGGTTCTTCCTCGTGTGCAGTCTCTGCTTCTGCTGAGGAAGGTGTGGGGGGTGTTCCTATATAGGTTGTCAACTCCGTGGGTGGGCTTGTTTGGGGGTGTGAACGGCTTCTGCTTCGTCTCGTAGATGTTGTTTTGGGTACCTTGAGGAGCCGATTGGGCTTGCTGTGCAATCGGCTTGGATGGGGGTCTGGTGGCTTTAGGCTGCTGCGGCCTTCTGGATTGTGGGGATGTCTCGGTAGTGCTCGCCGTTTCGCATCATGGCGAAGAGGACGTTGAGGCGTCGGCGTGCGAGTGCGACGACTGCGGCGTTGTGTCTTTTGCCTTCTTTGCGTTTTGTTCATAGAGTTGCCGGGAACGCTCGTGGAATCTGATCGATGCAAAAGACGATTGCCATAGGGCGTTCTTTAATTTTTGTTGAGCGATCGTCTGCCCCCATGTGTTGGGCGACTGCG
>NZ_JAVBIF010000038.1:0-3123 GCF_032821615.1 Corynebacterium tuberculostearicum
ACCCGGACGCGGTGATCGTCAACCAGGTCTTCGAGACGGCCTAACAACGCCCACACGCAGCGGCCATCAGGGAATGAGAAACTGAGTCTTCACTGCTCTCCACCCAACTTTACAACAGCACTCTTCTAACTGCTGCGTTGAAAAAGCCTCCCAGAATTTACACACCTCTTACTATCATGAAAAACAATCTCACCCCGTCGCTACTTGAATTCTTACCGGACAAAATCAGTCACAGTAGAAATAAGAGCAAAAGGGTAGATCGATATCAGAGAGTCAGAAGATAAATAATCAAGAAGATTAGTAACGTTCCCGCAAAGCAAATATAGGGAATCATTTTTCGTTTCATATTTCAGACTTCCTTCCTTTGGAGCAAGGTCTATTATTTGATGGGCACAATGCTGCTAAGAAAATTTACTGTTTTCGTCGCGCCGGATGGCCACAGTAGCCATTAGCAACGCTAATGATGCCCAGATAATCAAGGATACTACCCACCAACCACTTCCCCTTACCCCCGTTAGGATCGAGTGGCATAACTCTACAGCCGCCGTAGAGGGCAAAATCTTGGCCGTCACGTCCAAAACCGTGGGAAGGGTGGTTATCTCCCGAGCTCCGCTAAGCAACAACAGAACGAAAGAAAGCCCCAGTGAAACAGCAAGGGAAGTACGGTTGGAGAGCACAAAGCCAAAACACACTCCAATGGCAGTGGTGAACACTCCGAAAGCGCAAAAAACTAAAAATAGAAGCCCCACCTGAGAAAACGTAAATCTCGCCGAGCTGAATATAGTGCCAACACCAATCCCAACAAAGGCGCTAAGTATAGCAAGCAAAAAAGGAGCGCCACTCCACGCGACTAGCCTAGTACCTGCCCCGGTGGGTAGCGTGCGCAAATAATAGTAAAAATCGCCCTGACGAACCTCATTAATACCGTTAGCAGGGAGATTAATTCCAACCATTAGCACTCCCGTGAGCGCCAAGAGCGCGACAGCAGGAGTAATAATATCCGTATTGTTCCGAACTGCTGAACCCCCGATAACAAAAAGGAATGCAAGCATAAGCAGTGGATACGCCATGTTAAGGAGTACCGCGGCAGGTTCTTTGATCCACGCTACAATTTCGTTCTTAAGCCACAAAAATGCCACGGAAGTAGATGAAGGAAACTGTCGCTTATCTTCCTGCGAGGATTGATTCTGTTGCATAGTTGAGGACACCATTACTTCTCCTCCGCTGTCATAGTAATGAATGCTTGCTCCAACGAGGGGTGAGAAATTTCAATTTGCTCAAATGGCCACCCATCCTTCGCAAGAGCAGCAAGAGCCCGTTTAACGTCAGGTGCACGCAATTTCAATTCGTTACCCTCGCACTCGATAGTTTCAAACACTTGACCTTCTCCAGAGAGAGCGTTGCGACCCACCCCACTAAGACGAATCACTGAAGCAGTGGACTTACCGAGAAATTCCTGAATATCTGAGTCTGCAAGAAGCTTTCCCCTTCGCATTACGATCACTCGATCGCACAAATTCTCAATCTCCTCAATATAGTGGCTCGACACCAACAGTGCCCGTTCACTACCGGTAATCGTTCGAATCGACTCCCAGATCGCTGAACGAGTGACAGTATCCAAACCTGTCGTTGGCTCGTCAAGGATAGTGAGAGGAGCATCTGCAAGAAATGCTGCAGCAACAGAAACCAACCGCTGTTGACCTCCGGAAAGACCTCCTATGACTTTGGTGGATAGATGTGCCAAGCGAAACTTTTCGAGAATTTCTTCGACCAACGATCGGGTGCCAAAGTGGAAGGCTACGAAATTAAGGAAATCACCAACTCGCATTCGGGGATTCACGCCTGTCCCCTGCGGAGTTACACCTATATTGTAGCGATTTTTCGGTTGCCTCGGATCTCCACCCATTAGCTCAACGGATCCTGAAGTCGGCGTGTTAAGGCCACTAATAAGGGAGAAAAGTGTTGATTTTCCTGCCCCATTCTCCCCAAGCACCCCTACCAATTCTCCTGGAAATACCTCAAAGCTAATATCATCTAGAGCTCGGACGTTTCCAAAACTCTTCGACGCAGAACAGGCCGAAAGGATAGGTGTATCCTGTCGATTTTTTAATAACTCATTCATTACCGTGCATTCCTAAATGTTTTCTCGAGCTCAGTACCATAATGTACCCAGGTTTCCATGGTCCAGTAAACCACATCCGAGGCCCTTGAATGAAAACGTCCTCCACGCGAAGAACTGTAGTTCCATTCGTCCATTCATCCCCCTTTTTCCCCAACAAGTGGGCATCGACTAAAATTATTGTACTTCCTTCTTTCAGTAGTTGACTCAACAGAAACAACCCCCTCAAGGCCGTTTCCTTTCCAACTCTCTGCACAAGCATGGTCGTCGCCCCGAAGTCTATCTGGCCTAACCATTCTTGCGGTGAGGTTGCACCCACGAGCTGCAAGGCTCCGTCACTACGTTCGCAAAGGCGCAGAGTTCTCATCACCATCCCTGGCATTAGACTATCGAAAAACTTCCGTACAGCGTTTGAATTGGAATCAATACGGACACCCGAACGCACATCAGATGGGAGCTTTTGTAGGGCTTCCCCCCAGGTAGCTATGCACCCTCGTTTACGAGCGTGGCTATTAAGAAGTAAGCTTACAGATGCACCGACACCTACCATTAGGCTTCCCAAGGAAAATAAGTAATGCTCCCTCCCGTACATCGAAATGGCAGCTACTAACGCTCCGATAATTAATACAAAACAGATAAACGAGGGAACTATAGACTTATCCCGTTCAGCACCATACGCTATTTCTTTACATAGGGGCATTTCCCTCTCCTCTCCTCAGGCGAAAGACTGTCGTAGAAATGTTATATAAGCAGTGAACCATAATCCCCCCGACCAACCCGACAACTAGAAATACTGCGCATATCACCGCTCCGGCCACAGCCACGTCTCCGAACCCTGCGGCTTTATTCCAACCAAGGTGCACTAAACAAAATAGCCCCCACGACACCATCGTGGATTGATATCCGCCGAGTCCATCCGCAGTCAGGGCATAAATTAACACACCACGAAAAACAACTTCCTCGGCAATCGCTACGGCTATCAGCAAGCAGAGTTCCGCGACAGG
>NZ_JAVBIF010000039.1:0-2769 GCF_032821615.1 Corynebacterium tuberculostearicum
TCGCGGCTTCACGCCGGTACTCCGGCGTGTACTTCTTGCGCTGTTGACTCACAATGAACATCCTCTCCTACGGACACAAGATCCGCACAAATAGGGTGTCCACTAAACGAGGGTAACCTCAGGGGGTGTAGGAGTCTGCCTCGTCGGCTAAGAGTCGGCGGATGAAGGTGTTGTCTGTGGGGGCATGGTTGAGGTTTATCCATCCGGCACCGGGGTGATAGACGAGGTTGGTGTCGGGGTTGGTGGTAAACGTGTTGATGGCGACGCTGGTGTGGGTGTCTTCCAAGATGAGGTCGATGAGTGCTTGTGCGGCGGTGGTTTCGGCCTGGTTGGTGTAGGCGTCGATGTGGCGGGCGATGATGGTGGCGGTGGCACTATCGCAGGTAAGCGATAGTGTGGTGGTGTTATCGGGGTTGTAGTTGATGCGCAGTCGCGGTTCGGGTTTGTCTTCTTTGTCTTCGGGGCGCAGGTGGGTGTCGATGAAAGTGCGGATAAACCGGCGCAGATCCGCATCGGTGGGGACTGTTTGGTTGGGTGTGGTGGGGGTCAGAAAGTCTGCGAGTGCGGCGTCGATGGCTTCGAGGTGGTCGGGGTTGTCTTCTAGGCGGGTAAGTTCTCGGTCGATGATGCGCAGTTTGGTCAGGTCGAGTATCCAATGGTGGCCTTGGACTTCGGTGACGAGGGGTAGTTGGCGCATGCGGAAGTGAGCGCGCAGGAAGCCTAGAAGCTTGTGGTAAGAGATGCCGAGGTCTTTGGCGAGGCTGGTGAGGCTCAGGTCAACGTCGTCGTCTAGTTGGGGGAGGATGGCGCGGTAGAGGAACCAGGAGGTTTTGCGTGTGTAGGTGCCGGCTTTGCCGATGTGGTTGCCGGGTGCGTTGGTGGTGTAGAACACTTCCGGCATATCACCATCGTCTAGGGAATCGGTGTCGTGTGCGTTTGCGGGGTGGTCACCGATGAGGAGGGTGTCTGGGTAGTCGAGGGTGGTATCTGGTTCGGGCGGGGCAAGTGTGGCAGTCATGGACGGGACACTCCAGAAGAGAAGAACAGGGTTCGTATGTGTTTTCTAACGAGCGTCCTTATAGTATCCCAGCTGGTGGACATGTGCCTTGTGTGGGGGTGTTTATGTTCGAATAGGATACCCTAAATCCGCAGGGAACCCCAGAATCGCACCCCACACATTGGCAGGGGTAAAAGCAAAGGTTTAGGGTTGGGCGGCGTCGGCAAGCTGGTTGCTAATTTCAGGGCAGTCAGCAAACTTCCGCTGCAGGCGACCTAAGAAGTCCTCAAATAAAGCCGGCTCAGCTGCTTTCTGAACTTTCCCGAGCAACCCATACGCTTGGTCGCGACCATAGGCATCTTCTGTTTCCAGCTTCTTCTCAATAAGCTGCATAAGAACGGGAATGGTCTCGTCCGGCAGGTACGGAAGAAGTCGTTCTGCCACATTGCGTTGGAGCCCGGCGTCCGAGGCTGTCGCCCATGCTCGTTGCGGATCGCGTAGGCACTGATACTGAAACATTGCAAGATCCCAGGGCTTATCGCGCAGCCGAGCCTCGATGTGCTCCACTGCGCTATCCCCCACCGCCGCAAAAAGACCTTTCGCTCTCGAAAGCGTTGGAAACGCGTCGAATACTCGCTCATTGACGTAAGGGCTGCGGTGAGGAAAGTGGACGTCGGTAATCGCGGCCCAACCACCAGCAATGTTGAACGTTTCCTCAGCGGGGAGGATTCGCATCGCTTCTTCCGAGTACGTGTAAGCAAGGTCGAACCGGCCGATCTCCGAAAGCCCGCTAATGAGCTGCTCGTATCCGTCCGTGTGGGTACGAAATACCTCCTCGACAGAACCGGAAAGCACCGCTAACCGACGACCGACATACTCACCCTGCGCACGCTCGCGCAGCTCTTTGAGGCCTTCAGGTCCTAAAGCCTCCGCGTACTGTACGGGGTCGATATCAACCTGCTCCGCATACGGCGACTCGAGAACGCCCAACAGCCACTCGGCTAAGCGCAGCCCGTCAACCTGGGCCAATTGGGCGGCCTGAGGTAGTTCCTGAGCCAAGCGCCCCGCGCACCAGATCACGGCCCTAACTGGATCATTAACCAGCGGCAACTGTAGCAGAACCTCTTCTAGCGCCCGTTGCGCGACCGGAAAGATATCGCAAGGCTCTATTGACTTGACGCCTTCGCTGGTCAGGCGTTGAGGCTCATCAACTGCCACATTCAAAAGCACACCCGCCTGCCACACCTGGTCGGCATACGCCCGTGAATCGTCGGGGTCAGTCAGATTCAAACCTGAGGGTTTTACAAGGCTGTTGGTTGCTTCGTCAAGCGTCTGCACTACTTCTGGCATTCCTTTAGATCCGCGAGAAACTCCTTCAGCGTTTCCGTGAGCTCCCATATTTGGTTACGCTCCTCCTCAAACATGCGGTCAACCAGGAAATCCACGCCGGCCAAATCATCCGGATGCAGGCTGTCCAAGTAAGCCAGCAGCTTATCGACGCCTTCGAGGCCAAGAATTCCTTGCTCGACCTGGTCCGCCACATAAGAAATTTGCTTTTGGTCCATGGTGAGGAGAATAGCAAAACATAAAAAGAAGGAGACGGTGTTTAACCGTCTCCTTCTTAATGTTTTCTGTATTTTGTTGTTTGTTTTTGTTTGGTGTCGGCGGTGACTTACTCTCCCACAACCTCCCGGTTGCAGTACCATCAGCGTGTGCAGGCTTAGCTTCCGGGTTCGGAATGGGACCGGGCGTTTCCCTGCAGCTATTGACCA
>NZ_JAVBIF010000040.1:0-2753 GCF_032821615.1 Corynebacterium tuberculostearicum
AGGGATGGTCAGCCCCGTCGACTTCGAAAACCACATTGGTCTAACCACCAGTAGAAAAGAAATAGCTGCCTAAGCACTAGGTAGCCCCACTACGTGTCCACGATTTGCGGGCAACCCCACCATGGATTCGTCCTGCAGTCGTTAACGCATGTTCCAATGCCTCCATGGGCAGCGCATCGGTGCGCATTGTCGAGCGTGTAGCAACACCAACAATTTTTCGGCTGAAGACATCCACGACAAACGCGGTGTAGGCGAATCCTGACAGGGTGCGAACGTAGGTAATGTCGGCAACCCAAAGCCTGCCTGGTGCCTGCGCACGGAAGTTTCGGCGCACTAGGTCCGGGCGATGATCCGGTGTCTTCGGGCTTACCGTTGTTATTGGGGTTCGCCCACGTCTGCGGCCAGAAACACCTGCAAGTTTCATCAGACGTGCGGTCTTGTCGCGACCAATATGAAAGCCTTCGCGGTTCATCGCGTGCCACATTTTGCGGATGCCGTAGACCGAGAAATTCTCCGCATGCACACGCTGTATCTCTGGGATGAGCAGGCTATCGCTTAAGGCTCTTGCGCTGGGAACACGTGTGGTGGCTTTGCGGTAGCCGCGTGAAGTAATGAATCCACGATCTGCTTGTTTCAGGACTCGGCAGATGGCCTCGACCCCAAATTGATCTTTGTACGCGTCGATGTAGGAGATCATTTGGTCGTGGGTCGGTCGAGTTCCGCTGCGAAAAAAGCCGAAGCAGTTTTAAGAATCCCGTTTGCTCGTTTCAGTTCGCGGTTTTCGCGGCGCAGACGCCTGAGTTCTTCTTCCATTGTTTCGCCGCCTGAAGCGTCAGAATTATCGCGTACTGAGGCGCTGTCACGGTACCAGGCCCGCAACGTGTGGTGAGATACTCCAAGCAGCTCACCGACCTCTGTGTAGGCGCGTTGCAGTGAGCAAGACTCCAGGCGGACCATTTCGATGATCTGATGGACCGCCTTCTCCTTGAACTCGACGGAATACTTTCTAGGCATAGTTCAATCCTTCCTTAGCTGAGGTAGGAACTAAACCCAGGACGCTTCACATCACCCGGTTGTGCTGCCTGTACCAACGATAAGCGGTCGGAGCTTTTCCCGTGTAAAAAGGGTTGCGGCTAAACCTGTGGGAAAAGTTCGGGTCATGGTCTAAAAGCTCACCCAGTACGCGAGTGGTTGCTGCCAGTAGCTTCATCTGCGCTGATTTACCGCCACGATCAGCAAAGACCGGGTCTATAAGCCAGATGAACTGGGCTTTACCGTTCGTGGGGTTGATTCCTACCCAGGCCGGCCCAATGTTGTGGGTGATAAGTGAGCGCACCACGTCACGGACATACGGGTTTAAGTCTGCGGGGTCGCCGCCGGCGGTTCCTACTTGGTCAACATCAACGACTAGGACGGCAGCGTACTGCTTACTGGTAAGCATGACGTACTCACACCGACCCAGGGCTTCGGTGTCGAAGCGATACATGCGCGGCGAGTTCGTACCGTCAGCATTACGCATATAAGACTTGGAAAAATCCCGTCCGACAGAACCGTGGAGTACCTCGCGGCCTAAGTGTGCGCGGAGCAAGTCGCGGTCACTGGCGGATGCTGGGGTGTTATCCAGTCCGCCGCGGTCTGGTTCGACGCGGGTAGGTGTTTTAGTATGCGCAGAATGCGCATGAGTCTGTAAACTCATGACCGTGCTTTCTCCCAGAGATGTGCTGGGTGATAAGCGAAAGTCACTGGGTGCCCGCCCGGTGACTTTCTTCGTTTTTAACTGTCTTTCACCGACTCTAAGTGACACGGGTGTCATTTTCCAGTGACGACACGCAGAAATTCGCAGGTGAAGGCATATTTTTGCACCACGCCCTGCATTACGCCGTGGTTTACGCCCTGCATTACGCCGTGCGCTGAATCCTGGCAGAGCGGATTCTCCGTCCAGTCGATGGGAAACCACCCTTTTTCTCGTTTTCTCGCCACACCGAAACAGCGCTCTGATTCAGCACCCGGAACGCAGTATGGTCAAAGCATGACCAGGCCTGACCAGGGTGACCACAAAGGTGACCACCAGGGTGACCATGCAGGTGTTCACCTGACCACGTGGTCACCCCGAAAGGCAGCCGAGGAAACTGGGGTAAGCCGCAGCACGATCATGAGAATGCTGCACAAAGAAGAGCTTCCCGGTGCGCGGAAAATAAACGGTCAATGGGCAATTCCGGTAACGTCCCTCGGGGTCGCAGGACTGCGCCCAGGAAAGCCTGCGCCCGCCGAAGACTTGATCGTCCAGGAGGGTGACCACGGGGGTGTTCAGGGTGACCACCAGGGTGACCATGAACATGTCCGCACAGGTGACCAGGGTGACCACCTGAACACCCTTAATCTGCACCACAAACTCGAATTAGCAGAGCTGCGCGAGCAGTCCCTCCGCAAAGAACTGGAGGCTCAAAAAGTACTGGCCTCAGAACGCGCAGCCCGCATCGAAGACCTCCAAAAGGCTCTATTGATGCTAGAGCGCGGCTCATCTGACACCCCAGCCCCCGAACCATCCCCCGAACCGTCGAGGCAACCTACCGACGACAACACTGCAGACTCAGAATCTCCCATTACGTTGTTGGCAGTTCCGCTTGAAGGAACTCAGGATTCGTACTCCTAGCCCCATGCTGGGGCAGGCTATGTTTATCTGCGTTCCTTCTGCCTTGTTGCAGTGGAACTAGTCGCTGGCTTCGGTATGGCTTGTTTTCGTCCCTGTCTGA
>NZ_JAVBIF010000041.1:0-2183 GCF_032821615.1 Corynebacterium tuberculostearicum
GCTTCTTTTCAATCGCGTCAATCTTGGCCTTATCGGCCGGATCTCGTCTTGTCACAGTAGTCATTCTGGCTTATCTCCTTATGCAGGTTGGAAACCCACACACAAACCATCAGACACTCTCAATGATCATGGCTTCTCCTAGATAAACAAATCCTTACATCTGTCACTTTACATATTTACAGCTATACACTTCTACATTTATACAGGTTAATCTACAGATTAGAAGCAGGGTACAAAAGAGCATCCTGAAGGCTAAATTTCCATAGTCTGGCCCGTCCAAATAAACAGGGATCTGACACTCGTCGAAAAATGGTCAGGATCGAACAGGTCATGCCAAAGGAGTTCAGAGAACATATCCTCAGTAAAGGATCTGTCAATAGCCCACAAGCGCCAAGCAAGCCAACAGCTAAAGGAGACCCTTTCCTAGGTAAACCTACTCAATCCCTGAGTTTTACACGATATTTCAGATAGAAAAATAGTAAATCTCTATGTAATATTTATGCTTGCAGGTACTAAACGCTTGCTTCACCACTCCAGCCCCCGAAAGAGAAGATGATGAAATTTAAAAAGCCCCTCTGGGGAGCATCTCTGGTTGTCCTCACCGCCTTTTCCGCAGTTCCTAATGCAGTTGCGTCTACCGAACCAACCGTTCGTGCCGCCGCTGATTCTGCTTCCGAATCAGTAACTGAGGAATCGATGCAGGAGCTAATTAGCTACGTTGATTCACTTCCTGAAGACGTGGTTAGGGAAAAGAACGACAGGGATCTTGCCTCCTATATCGCTAGCCATGCCCCGAAAGAGTACTTCCCTCCCGTCACCACCTATAATGCCTGGGAATGTGCAGGAGCCATCACCCTAATCATTGCCGGCACAATAGTTCCAATATCGAAAGCGGTTAAGATCGCTAAGCTTGTACGCGGATTGGGCGGCGCAAGCAAAGTCGGCAAAGCAATATCAGAGGCTGGTGGCATCAGGAAGATCGTGGCCACTAAGGGGGCCTCCATTAAGGCTGAGTCTATGAAAAATGGCTTACTCTCCCTAGCCGCAGAGCTAACGGGAATCGGCACTGCGCAAGAGAAGTGCTAAAAGTACTCCATGAAGAAAGCTTCAACATATATAAGTATTGCGCTTTGCATAATATGCATCGTGTTGGCGATAGCCCACGTTGGCTTCCCTACACTTTCCCTTGTTGTACTAGCTCTAGCATTTCTTACTAGTGTTATTGGAGATATTCCGAACAAGAGCAAGCGCTGAAGTAAGGGAATCTACTTCTTACTAGGTAGTAGTTTCCAAAGGTAAACATATGAACAACAAATAGCTCCTCGACTCCCCTTGAGGAGCTATTTTTCATTTCCTGAGTAACCCTTTAAATAGAATAACCTGTGGTTGCACACTGAAAGAATAGCCAAGTTCTAATAGAACATTGGATCTAGTTCAATCGCGTAAAAGTATGCCTTGAACAGGATTTCACTATTTTGGAGAATGGATTACCCTCGTTCTTTGTATTCTATCTCATCTTCCGCTTGCCTAATCCATCGGGCAAGCGTTGGCTGCGATATGTTTAGTCGCTTTGAAGCGTCCTGGGTTTAGTTCCGCTTCTTTTACGGCCCTGTGTTGATGGGCTGGGTGAGATAGTACTCGGTTTCTACTTCCTGTGGGGTGGCGTAGTCCAATGCTTCGTGAAGTCGCTTAGTGTTCCACCAATGCACCCACCGCAAGGTGGCCAGTTCGACTTCTCCGACCGACGTCCACGGGCCCTGGGCATGAATCAGTTCCGCCTTGTAGAGACCGTTGACTGTTTCGGCTAGTGCATTGTCGTAAGAATCGCCGATTGTTCCCACACTCGGGCGGATTCCTGACTCAGCTAGCGCGGTGGAATACTTCAGTGACACGTACTGGCTGCCCCGATCGCTGTGGTGAATTAGTTGGTTTCCATTGAGGTTACCCTCGTTTAGTGGACACCCTATTTGTGCGGATCTTGTGTCCGTAGGAGAGGATGTTCATTGTGAGTCAACAGCGCAAGAAGTACACGCCGGAGTACCGGCGTGAAGCCGCGAACCTTGTAATCGAGTCAGAGCGCCCGATCGCTCATGTGGCTAAGGAGATTGGCGTCTCCGCCGGGCTTTTAGGCCGGTGGGTCAAACTCGAGCGTGAACGCCGAGGGGCCTCGGATGGGATGAGTG
>NZ_JAVBIF010000042.1:0-1900 GCF_032821615.1 Corynebacterium tuberculostearicum
GCAGACGGCACTCCTGGTGCAACCTTCTAGCCCCCGATGACTTCGAGGCGCTTAATTCAGCTACACTGACCCAAGCAGCATAGCTAACCCCCGACGTGTCTACTTTCCGGGGGCCAGGCCCATGCGAGAAGCCGGCACGACCGTTCTCCTGGTCACACACCGCAGGCTCCGGTCTACTCCGCTAGCCCTCCCTTCTCTGTGTTCTCTTTTGTTGTAGTGCGAGGTATTGTGCCCAGGTGTGGTTCCAGTGGGCTTGGTGTGTGGCGAGTGGTCCGGTGGCGTGGTCTAGTTGGTAGGTGCCGTCTCGGTGGAGCCAGGCGATGGTGCCGGTGATGGGGTCGAGGATGTAGTGGACGCGGCGGTCAGTTTTGATGTTGTGGTGATGCTGGCACAGATTCACTAAATTATCCGGGCTGGTAGGTCCGCCGTGGTGGTATTCGATGCGGTGGTCTAGTTGGCAATTGGTGGCGGGGACGGTGCAGCCGGGCCAGCGGCAGGTGGCGTCTCTGCCTTGGGTGTAGGCGCGGATGTCAGCATTTGGGGTGTATCCGTCAATTTCGTCGGCGTTAAGCCGGCGGATGAAGGTGTTGTCTGTGGGGGCATGGTCGAGGTTTATCCAACCGGCGCCGGGGTGAAAGACCATATTGGTGTCTTCATTGGTGGTAAAGGTGTTGATAGCAACGCTGGTATGGGTGTCTTCCAAGATGAGGTCGATAAGCCCCTGTGCGCTGGTGGTTTTGGTCTTATTGGTGTAGGCGTCGATGTGGCGGGCGATAATCGTGGCGGTGGCACTATCGCAGGTAAGCGATAGTGTGGTGGTGTTATCCGGATTGTAGTTGATGCGGAGTGTGGGTTGGGGTTGTTCTTCTTTGTCTTCGGGACGCAGGTGGGTGTCGATGAAGGTGCGGATAAAGCGGCGTAGCTCTGCGTCGGTGGGCACTGTTTGGTTCGGTGTGGTGGGGGTGAGGAAGTCTGCGAGTGCGGCGTCGATGGCTTCGAGGTGGTCGGGGTTGTCTTCGAGCCTGTTGAGTTCGCGGTCGATGATTCGTAGTTTGGTCAGGTCTAGGATCCAGTGGTGGCCTTGGACTTCGGTGACTAGGGGTAGTTGGCGCATGCGGAAGTGGGCGCGCAGGAAGCCTAGGAGTTTGGAGTAGGAAATACCGAGGTCTTTGGCCAGGCTGGTGAGGCTTAAGTCAACATCCTCGTCTAGTTGGGGGAGGATGGCGCGGTAGAGGAACCAGGAGGTTTTACGCGTGTAGGTGCCGGCTTGGCCGATGTGGTTTCCGGGTGCGTTGGTAGTGTAGAACGTCTCCGGCACATCACCACCGTCTAGAGGACCGGTATCGGGGTGGTCGCCGATGAGGAGGGTGTCCGGGTAGTCGAGGGTGGTATCTGGTTCAGGTGGGCTTAGTGTGGCAGTCATGGACGGGGCACTCCAGCAGAGATAACAGGGTTCGTATGTGTTTTCTAACGACTGCGTTTATAGTATCCCGAGTGCCGGACACGTGGCCTTAGTGGGGGTGTTTATGTTCGAATAGGGTGCCCTAAAACCGCAGGGATCCCCAGAGTCGCGCCACACCCGCCAGCGGGGGTAAAAGCAAAGGTTTAGAGTTCGTTGCCTACTACTTCCCCGGCAGGTTTTTGCAGTTCGACAAGGTCTTAAGTCAATGAACGTGTGTAGCGAAGCACCGTCGCGTGACGACGTTTACTACCGCTAAACGCAAAAAAGAAGGAGGCGGTGGTTTACCGTCTCCTTCCCTTCTGGATTATTTAGTTGTGTTTGTTGTTTGGTGTCGGCGGTGACTTACTCTCCCACAACCTCCCGGTTGCAGTACCATCAGCGTGTGCAGGCTTAGCTTCCGGGTTCGGAATGGGACCGGGCGTTTCCCTGCAGCTATTG
>NZ_JAVBIF010000043.1:0-1888 GCF_032821615.1 Corynebacterium tuberculostearicum
GCGAGTGTGCTTATCCAGCTCAGGGGCGTATTTCTGCACCCAGCGGTAGATCGTGGTGTGATCGACTGGCACACCCCGCTCGGTCATCATTTCTTCGAGGTCGCGGTAGCTCACGCCGTAGTGGCAGTACCACCGCACCGCCCACAGGATGATGTCACGGGGGAAATGCCGACCGGAGAAGATGCCCATGGCTCTGATTATTTCACGCCGGTCTTTCTACTGCCCCAACTTTGCAACAGCACCTCCTAAAGCCTCAGTGTCGAAGCGATACATGCGCGGCGAGTTCGTACCGTCAGCATTACGCATATAAGACTTGGAAAAATCCCGTCCAACAGACCCGTGGAGCACCTCGCGGCCTAAATGCGCGCGGAGCAAGTCGCGGTCACTGGCGGATGCTGGGGTGTTATCCAGCCCGCCACGATCTGGTTCGACACGGGTAGGTGTTTTAATGTGCGCGTTTTGCGCGTAAGCCTGTAGACTCATGGCCATGCTTTCTCCCAGAGATGAGCTGGGTGATAAGCGAAAGTCACTGGGTTGCCGCCCGGTGGCTTTCTTCGTTTTCACTGTCTCCCACCGACTCTAAATGACACCAGTGTCATTTAGTAGTCATGACACGCGAAAAATGTGCCTTTTACCTGCAGTTACGCATGGCTTTCCATGTGTAACTGTTTTCGTCTGCAGATCTACTTCCCCATTTTCTCGTGCGCATATTTACCGTCACTGCGGTGGGGATGACGCATGTGGAACTGCTGGGTTTACAGGAATACATCTTTACATAACCTGTATTCCTGTAAACCCTTATTTATTGTTGCGCACGTATTCTTCGAGGTAGTTGCTGACAATCTCGCGTATGGTCACTCCTTTTTGCGCGGCGATGACTTTGAGTTCTGAGTGAAGTTCTCGGTCAATTTCGACGGTCATCTTCTTGACGTAGTCGCGGCCGGTGGGTTGGTGGAATGCACCTCGTACTGTTTTCTTCTCCACTGCCGGGGTCGGCTTTGCGGTTTTCTTTGTCGAGGTTCGCGGGCCTTGCTGTGCTCTGGCGCGTTCTTTGCTGGTGCTCATTTCATCATCTCCATGAGTTCGTCTGCGACCTGTTCATAGCCGTGCATGTCTGGGCCTGGGCAGTAACCGAAGGCTAGGTGCATGTCCTCGCGTAGCGGTATTTCGGTTTTAAAGTGGGGCATTTGTTCTGCATCAAGCGCTTCTCGTGCAGCATCAAGGGCACTGGTGCCTTTCCTGGCAAACGTCAGCAGGACTGCATGTGGTGTTCCGCTAACTGCGTCGCGCAGTTCCCACACGCGGGAAAGGTCAGCGGCAGCAGAACGGGTCGGAAGAATGATGAAGTCACTGACAGCGATTGCTGCTTCGATAGCGTTCTCGTCTCCTGGCGGTACATCGATGAACATGAACTCATCGTCTCCGACGAGTGCTGCTTGCCTATCAACGCGCTTGGGAATGGACAGCTCGACCTCAAACGGTAAAGGGTCGCCTCCGTCTTCCGCGCGTTCCGACCATTCCAGAGCTGAGCCCTGTCGGTCTAAGTCTGTGACTGTCACGGTCTTTCCTCGGTGGGCGAAAACCGTAGCGAGAAACATCGTTGTAGTGGTCTTGCCAACGCCACCCTTGACGTTAATGGCAGTAATGATCAGAGCGTGATGCTCCTATGTTGTGTCAAGCTGATTTGAGAAGTTCTTCATAAGCCAACCTCAACTCCGGCAAAGGGCGCTTGCCGGTTTCGATATCACTGATTCTCGCCGGGGCACACCCGAGTTTTTCAGCAACCTGGGCTTGCGATAACTGCCTCTCGATCCGTCGAGCTTTGAGTTCATCAACCTCTACCTGGCCCGTTGGAAGAACGGCCTGACCCAAGCACAACACCCGGTAG
>NZ_JAVBIF010000044.1:0-1861 GCF_032821615.1 Corynebacterium tuberculostearicum
GGACATGCCACTATACACCCCATTAGGATTCGGTTTCCCTACGGCTACCCCACACGGGTTAACCTCGCGACATGCCGCTGACTCGCAGGCTCATTCTTCAAAAGGCACGCCATCACACACAAACGGTGCTCTGACGGATTGTAAGCACATGGTTTCAGGAACTATTTCACTCCCCTCCCGGGGTACTTTTCACCATTCCCTCACGGTACTCATACACTATCGGTCACACTGAGTATTTAGGCTTACCGGGTGGTCCCGGCAGATTCACAGCAGATTCCACGAGCCCGCTGCTACTCGGGCAACCCAACAACCCACATGCCATTGTCTTCAACTACAGGACTCTCACCTTCTCCGGCAGGCCATTCCAAACCACTTCACCTAACAACAACACACGAGCACGATGATGGTAGTCACCGCCGATTGGGGCCCACAACACCGCACACACAACCCCTACCAGGTATCACATGCACACGGTTTAGCCTCATCCACGTTCGTTCGCCACTACTAGCAGAATCATTATTATTTTCTCCTCCTACGGGTACTGAGATGTTTCACTTCCCCGCGTAAACCCCCACAACAGCTATGAATTCACTGAAGGGTAACCCCACATAACCAGGGCCAGGTTTCCCCATTCGGACATCCTCGGATCAACGCTTAATTGACAACTCCCCGAGGCTTAACGCAGCCTTTCACGTCCTTCATCGGCTCAGCATGCCAAGGCATCCACCATGCGCCCTTAATAACGAACACACAAACCACCACACACAAACATGCGGGTGGCCACACAAGTGAACTTGACAAAAAATTGATTAAAGAAAAAAGAAATCACACAAACACACACAAACAAACCACACGGCCCATTCATCTGTGTTTAATGCTCGCGTCCACTATACAGTTCTCACACAACACCCCAACCACACCCTGCCAACACAATAAGTGTCAACAAGCCTTATGGTCAGGCACAAAAAAGGGGGATAATGCCCCAGACACCCAACAATGCACCAACATACAAACAACATTATTTCTTGTTCAACTGTGCATGGACAACGTGTGTCACAAAGCGCCATTCAAACACTCGGCTTGTCTCATCAGGTGTGTGTTCCACCCGGACAATTTTTCAACAATAAAAGTTGGCAGCATGACACTCGCATACTCAACCAACCAAGGGTGCAACTGCACCCGAAAAATAAAAGCTCCTTAGAAAGGAGGTGATCCACCCGCACCTTCCGGTACGGGTACCTTGTTACGACTTCGTCCCAATCGCCGATCCCACCTTCGACGGCTCCCTAACAAGTTTGGGCCACCGGCTTCGGGTGTTACCAACTTTCATGACGTGACGGGCGGTGTGTACAAGGCCCGGGAACGTATTCACCGCAGCATTGCTGATCTGCGATTACTAGCGACTCCGACTTCATGGGGTCGAGTTGCAGACCCCAATCCGAACTAAGGCCGGCTTTCAGCGATTCGCTCCACCTCACAGTGTCGCTGCGCGTTGTACCGACCATTGTAGCATGTGTGAAGCCCTGGACATAAGGGGCATGATGATTTGACGTCATCCCCACCTTCCTCCGAGTTGACCCCGGCAGTCTCTCATGAGTCCCCAACCAAATGCTGGCAACATAAGACAAGGGTTGCGCTCGTTGCGGGACTTAACCCAACATCTCACGACAC
The DNA here is from genome assembly GCF_032821615.1 of Corynebacterium tuberculostearicum. Classification (GTDB taxonomy): domain Bacteria; phylum Actinomycetota; class Actinomycetes; order Mycobacteriales; family Mycobacteriaceae; genus Corynebacterium; species Corynebacterium tuberculostearicum_H. Next base: position 1,672 of record NZ_JAVBIF010000044.1, read on the forward strand.
GAGCTGACGACAACCATGCACCACCTGTACACCAGCCACAAAGGGAAAGACTATCTCTAGCCCGATCCAGTGTATGTCAAGCCCAGGTAAGGTTCTTCGCGTTGCATCGAATTAATCCACATGCTCCGCCGCTTGTGCGGGCCCCCGTCAATTCCTTTGAGTTTTAGCCTTGCGGCCGTACTCCCCAGGC
>NZ_JAVBIF010000045.1:0-1422 GCF_032821615.1 Corynebacterium tuberculostearicum
TGACGCTGATAATGGGAATACAGGATCGGAACCACGTGGAATGACCCACTTCTTGACTGGCCATGATCTCCTCATGTGCCTTCAGCGTGATCTGTCTTCCATGTTAGTTCCGACCCTGTACCGCAATCTGGTGAATCCGCCCATGACCTTATAGGAGCGTGACGTCTCCACCGTGACCACCCCGGCAGGTGTCTAGTGTAGTCGTCCCATCAGCGTCTTGTCTGCCCGGAAACCCCGGATCGCGGGTCACCCGCACGTTTGCTCACAGACAGGACCTGATCCCCAATGTCTACCACTTTCGACTGCCCCACCGGCCCCGTTGCCGGAATCGACACCCACACCGATACCCACACTGTTGCCGTTATTTCGGACACCGGCCGGCACATCGCCACCGACACCTTCCCCGCCACCAACCCTGGCTACGTGGCGATTTCAGAGTTCATGGCAACCTACGGTGTCACCACCGTCGGTGTGGAAGGAACCAGCTCCTATGGAGCAGGCCTGACACGCCACCTTCGCACCCAGAAATACTCAGTCGTAGAAGTCTTACGCCCTACCCGGGCCGTTCGACGCCGGGACGGCAAATCAGACCCCGTTGATGCTGTCGCTGCCGCCCGCCAGGTGCTCACCGGGGAAGCCTTAAGCATCCCGAAAGACACTTCCGGGCCAGTGGAATCCCTCCGTGGGTTGCAGATCACCCGCCGTCAGCTCGTGATGACAGCAGCGAAACTGATGACAACGATCAAATCGTTGCTGGTCACAGCACCCGATGAGATTCGACGCCGCTATAGTGCGATGTCCACATTGGTCATGGTGGAGGCCTTGTCCCGGTGCCGACCATCAGCTGACCTGGCCGACCCCAGAAATGGGGTGCTCCTCGCGTTGAAGACATTAGCCACCACCTATCGTGATTTACAGAAACAGGGTACGCAGCTGGAAAAACACATCAGTATCCTGGTTGAGATGATCAATCCGCATGTGACCTCGATATTTGGGTGTGGTTCCGTGGTGGCTGCTGATCTGATTGTCAGTGTGGGGGATAATCCAGGCCGGATTCACTCCGAGGCAGCATTAGCTCATCTGTGCGGGGCCGCACCGATTCCGGCTAGTTCTGGACGGACTCATCGGCACCGTCTCAACCGGGGTGGTGATCGTCGGGCGAATTCTGCGTTGCATCGGATCGCGTTGGTGCGGATGCATCATGACCAACGCACCAGGGACTACGTAGCCAAACGCACCAAGGAAGGATTGTCGAAAAAGGAGATCTTACGGTGTCTGAAACGCGCCATTGTCAGGGAGGTCTACCGGGTGTTGTGCTTGGGTCAGGCCGTTCTTCCAACGGGCCAGGTAGAGGTTGATGAACTCAAAGCTCGACGGATCGAGAGGCAGTTATCGCAAGCCCAGGTTGCTGAAAAACTCGGG
>NZ_JAVBIF010000046.1:0-1307 GCF_032821615.1 Corynebacterium tuberculostearicum
TGAAGTGCCCCGAGTTTTGTTCCTAGGCATTTGCCTTGATTTCTATTATTTCTTGCGGCGGGTTCTGCTTCCAAAAATCGGTTTCCACTTCGACTGGGGTTCGGTATCCCAAGCTTTGGTGAAGCCTCATCTCGTTCCACCATGACACCCACTCGAACGTCGCGATTTCTACCTCGACAACATCATCCCACCTGCGAGTATGGATCAGCTCGTTCTTGTAGGAGCCGTTAACGTTTTCAGCCAGAGCATTGTCATAAGAATCCCCGACAGTTCCGGTGGAAGCGGCAATCCCGTGCTGGGCAAGGCGCTCGTTGTAGACCACGCTGACGTACTGCGAGCCGTGATCCGAATGGTGAATGAGACCTGTTGTTTCCTCAGCACACACGATCGCCTGATTAAGAGCTTGCAGCGGCAACGCTTCGGTGCGCATGGAGTCTGATAACGCCCACCCAACGATCCGTCGGGAGTAAACGTCGGTGACAAACGCGGCATACACAAAGCCTTTCTTCGTGCGCACATACGTAATGTCAGCCACCCACAGTTTGTTCGGGCCGGGGGCTTTGAACTCACGCTCGACCAAGTCTGGGCGCAGATCAGGCACGTTAGGCTTACGGGTTGTGAGAGGTGATCTGCCTTTGCCTTTGCCAGAAACACCGGCCAAGCGCATTAAACGGGCAGTTTGTTCACGACCGATATCAATTCCGTCACGGCGGAGAGCATGCCACATTTTCCGTACACCGTAGACACCGTAATTATCCCGATGAACAGTTCTAATGCGTTCGACCAGCACAGCATCACGAAGGCGACGAGCACTTAATCCACGGGCCTTGGACTGGCGATAGCCACGCGAGGTGATGAACCCACCAGCCCGGTTATTCTTCAACGTCTTACAGATGAACTCGACAGAGAAACGAACCCGGTATTCATCGATGAACCGGATCATTTCCGACGTTTTGGGTCGAGTTCCGACGCGAAAAAAGCTGAAGCGGCCTTCAGCAGCTCATTAGTGTCGCGTAGCTCTTGATTTTCACGACGCAGCCTCGCGTTTTCCGCGGCCAAATCTTCAGGCACAGGTTCTGGGATGTTTCCCGCACGACGGGCCTGTTGAGTCCATTGACGGGCCGTATGCCATGAAACCCCCAGCTTTGGAGCTACTGCCTGGCACGCGGCTTGCATCGACATATTTTCTGCCAAGATGCGATCTTCCACGAGACGGACCACACGGTCCTTTGCATCCTGGTCAAATTTTCTTGGCATATTCCAGATTTTCCCATCTACTTAAACGGAACAAAACCTGGGACACTTCA
>NZ_JAVBIF010000047.1:0-1253 GCF_032821615.1 Corynebacterium tuberculostearicum
GTCGGCTTGGTTCTCATTGTGGGTCAGGGTTTGTACTTTGGCGAGTTGGTCCTGTCCCCAGTTGGATTGCCTGGCGATTTCTACGGGATCGTCGGGCAATTCAGTTTTTAGGTAGAGCCACCACTCCAGCATTCGGCGTTGGTGTTCTCCTCGTCGTCCTCGATGTGTTCGTGCTAGTAGCTTCAGCTGGGAGTTGATTCCGCCTTCGAGGCTGTTGGTGGTGGCTTTGATCCGGTGTGTGTCAAGGACTCCTTTGGGTGGGTTGAGGTAGACAAACAGCAGGTCACTGCGCCAGAGGTGGTTCAAACTGTTGTAGGCCTTGCGCACGTTGGCATGGGTCCAAGTCCGTGTGCACCGGCCTGTTTGGGGGTCTTTGATGAGGGTCTTCTCGTTTAGCCAGGTGCGGTAGACCGTGGCGAATTCGTGCAGTTGTGCGCCCCATTGGCTGGCTTGCTCGATAGTGCTAATGCGGGTGAGCTTGAGTGCTAACCGGTAGATGGTGCGCCCAGCATCCGTGCGTGGGCGTGAGGTGGTGTAGCGGCGTACCACGCGTTGAGCATGCACTAGGCAGCGTTGGACGAGTGTGGTTGGCCAGCACTGTTTGATGGCACTGGCAGCTCCTTGGCCGCCGTCGATGACGGCGATTAAGGGTGCTGGGATGCGCTCTAGTAGCTGTTTATAAGCGCGGGTAGTTTCGCGTTTACACCAGTGCCAGGCGATGACGTGGTCTAGGGTGGCGGCCACGATTAAACATCCGCTGGAAGTGTAGGTGCCGTCGATGAAGATTTGGTCGTAGATTCGCCCGGCATGACCGATAGTGGGGTCGGGAACGTCAACCAGCCAGCACCAGCTAAACCGGCGTTTCATTGTCGAGGCGCTGACACCATTTCGTTCTGCTACTGCTTCCAGTGAGGTTGTGGTGGTGCAGTGCTCAATGAACTGGGCAAAAGTAGCAGCTTTGACGACATCTGGCCGGCGTTTATTGACCGAGGCTCCGCAGGTTTTACATCGCCATCGGGTAGTACCTTTGCTGGTTGTTCCATTGCGTTTGGTATCGCCGCCGCAGTGGCAGCGTGGTCGATTCTTTGGCATTGGGCTACCACACCACCGCCGACTACCACAGGCAGTCAGCCACACCGTGGATTTACGGTCCCAAGGCCAGATATACGCTCCCAAAGCGTATATTTGACGCTAACCTAGAGGTCAGGGCCTAAAAATCCCCGATCCCAGACACACTTTCTGACCCTTAACCC
>NZ_JAVBIF010000048.1:0-1196 GCF_032821615.1 Corynebacterium tuberculostearicum
ACTCAGGATTCGTACTCCTAGCCCCATGCTGGGGCAGGCTATGTTTATCTGCGTTCCTTCTGCCTTGTTGCAGTGGAACTAGTCGCTGGCTTCGGTATGGCTTGTTTTCGTCCCTGTCTGAAAATGATCCGGGGGGTGATGCCGCCGAAGGCAGTGACATACTCCAGACTGCTAATAGGAACCTGACCCGCACAGAATGTGCGAGGTCTCAAAGTAATGTGGATGCCAGCGTGAAGTATGTCCGACCACCAGCGATGAAATAAGTCCCATACTCATTCAATTCGCTTGGAGGTTTGCTATGACCTACGACTATGTCATCGGCATGGACGTTGGTAAATACTTTCACCACGCTTGCGTCTTAGATATCGACGGCACCCAGGTGCTATCTAAGCGCATCAACCAAAACGAAAAATCCCTGCGCGCACTGTTTTCAGCGTTCAGCGCACACGACCACAAGGTCCTTGTCGTCGTGGACCAGCCAAATAACATTGGTCGACTAACTGTCGCGGTTGCTCAAGAACTCGGGATCGACGTGCGCTACCTTCCCGGTTTGGCCATGCGTCAACTCTCACGCATCCACGCTGGCAATGCCAAAACTGATATCCGGGACGCCTATATCATCGCCCACGCTGCAAAGAACCTTCCGGAATCCCTCCGCAGCGTCGACCGTGTCGAAGAAGCTTTCCTCCAATTGAAGGTCCTCAACGGTATCGACGAAGACTTAGCGCGCTCCTACACCAGGCTCATCAATCAGATTCGAAGTGCGCTAGTGGGCTGCTACCCGCAATTCGAACAGGCCCTTCGCGGTCAGATAATCCACCGCAAGTGGGTTCTGCACCTACTTGCACGCTACGGCGGACCGACCAAGATAAAGCGCCTCGGAAAAGCCAAAGCAGCTGCCTTTGCTCGACGCTATAAGGCACGCAATCCTGAACCTGTCCTTGATGCCATATTCGCTGCCATCTCTGAGCAAACAGTCGCCATTGCTGGTGCACACTATGCCGAAATGGGCGTAGCAATGTCGGCGAAGGACGCACTCTTAAAGCTCGAGCACCGCAAGCAAATCGAGCAAGAAGTCATCGAGCTCATCAACGACATCCCCCACACTCAAATCCTGCTATCCATGCCAGGAATCGGACCAAAGACGGCAGCACAAATTCTCATGACCGCGGGCGATATGTCCGACTTTCCGTCAG
>NZ_JAVBIF010000050.1:0-1162 GCF_032821615.1 Corynebacterium tuberculostearicum
GGGCCTGGCCCCCGGAAAGTAGACACGTCGGGGGTTAGCTATGCTGCTTGGGTCAGTGTAGCTGAATTAAGCGCCTCGAAGTCATCGGGGGCTAGAAGGTTGCACCAGGAGTGCCGTCTGCGCGTGTTGTAGCGCATGCACCATCGGAAGACTTCCTGGCGGCAGCTGATTGGACTTTCAAAGAGTTTCCTATCACGCAGTACTTCACGCTTTAAGGTGGCGTTAAAGGATTCTGCTAGGGCATTATCGGCACTCGTTCCCACTGCTCCCATGGATTGACGCACACCAAGCTGAGCGCAGTGGTCCCTAAATGCCTGTGAGGTGTACACACTGCCGTGATCGGAATGGAAAATTGCCCCTTTAAGGCTTCCGCGGACCTTTCTGGCATGAGACAAAGCTTCGATAACCAGCGATACCCGCATGTGATCGGCGAGTGCATGACCGACAAGTTTGCGAGAGTAGACGTCGATGACCGTGGCAAGGTACATGTTTTTGCCACCCTTACACGGCAGGTACGTAATGTCGCCAACATAGACGTGGTTTGGCCTGTCAGCGGTGAATTTGCGGCCCACTAAATCTGGCATGACGCGGTGACCAGGCTTACGCCTGGTAGTGACACATCGGCGGCGCTTGGTAAAGCCTTTAAGCCCCATGGATTTCATGATGCGTGCGACCTTCTTGTGATTGATCGGGCCGAAATCCGTATCACTGTTGAGGCTCGCAGCGATGCGTTTAGCACCATAAAGCCCGTGCTCATCATCAAAAGTGGTCTTGATTTTTGCACCAATAAGGGCATCGGAACACATCTTTAACCTGCGTTTTTCGCGGGTTTGCACCCACTTATAAAACGAGGAGCGATTGAGCTTTAACACGTGGCACATCCGCTTAACCGAGTACTCGGTTCGGTGGTCATAGACAAACTGGAAGCGGATTACCAGCGTGTCTCTTCGGCAAAATATTTCGCGGCCTTGCGCAGGATGTCGCGTTCTTCACGCAGCTTTGCGTTTTCGTTTTCTAGCTGGCGGATCCGCTCAGAATCAGTCGTCGCCTGAGCTTTATCACGCATGTTTTTCGAGTGGGCACGTTTGCCGGTGCCGTACTGCTTAAGCCAGGAATAAAGTGAAGAACGATTGATTCCTAGCTCTGCTGAAGCCGTGTGAAG
>NZ_JAVBIF010000051.1:0-1081 GCF_032821615.1 Corynebacterium tuberculostearicum
CAAGTCCAGGCCAAGGTCTTTGAGTCTTCCTTTGGCCTGCAGGTAAAAGGCGTCATAAATCGTTTCGTGACTAATGCGCATGTCCTTATCAGTGGGGTAGTCGATGGGCAGGCGATTAGAAATCTCCTCAGGTGACCATTGTGCCCGCAATTGTGCGCATACATAGTCCCATAGTCTTTTGTTGGCTAGTAGTTTCGGTATTTTCGGCCGTAATCTGCGCGCACAGGCCTTTAACTGGGCTGTTTCTGCACGATACGGGCCTTCCGCACTGTGGTTTCTGCGTACTTCACGCTGAATTGACGATGCACTTCGCCCTAAACGGCGCCCAATCTCACGCAGTGGCACATCTTCGCGGAGAAGATCGGCGATGATGACGCGTTCTTCGAAGCAAATGTAGCGATTGCTGATGCGTTTATACGGATCTACCCCGCTAGGTAAGGCGGGAGGGGCAAGCCTTCCGGATTCGATGACATCATGGCGTTGGCGCAGCGCTTTCATAAGTCTGTTATACGTGCTGGCGTCTTCGCCGACGGGTATGAACTCTTCTCGTCGACCCTGGGATTTGGTGAGTCCTTTTTCGAAATCTAAACGCAGTCGACGATCAATTCCTACTGCCGTGCCAGCATCACCACCAGGCAGGCTCGCCAGCCGAAGGCGCAGGTATTCCACTCTTAACTGCGTCTGGCGGACTTTCCGAGCATACTGACTTAACCGGATATGGCACCCAGCTTCCGTAGCTACGGCATACGCAGCGGTAAGATGCATCCCACATCTTTTAGCAGCTTGGCGTACCGACAGTCCGCTTCGGACTAGCTCTACAAGCTGGACAGCCTGGCTGCCGCGGCGATCAACTCGTTTGGCTTTATACACGACTGGCAATCCAAAGGCATGGCAAAAATTCAAAGCATGCCCGTAATGACAGCCAAGCTCACCAGCCGCCGAACGGACACTACGCCCACTGCCAACCAAGGCAACTAAGCCACGACGATCCGATTCAGACAACGAATGAAACGGGCCAACAACCCCAGACACAACAACACCCTCCTAAGGGAAAGTGTTGCAACGACCCTCTGAACTCAAG
>NZ_JAVBIF010000052.1:0-994 GCF_032821615.1 Corynebacterium tuberculostearicum
GTGTATGTCAAGCCCAGGTAAGGTTCTTCGCGTTGCATCGAATTAATCCACATGCTCCGCCGCTTGTGCGGGCCCCCGTCAATTCCTTTGAGTTTTAGCCTTGCGGCCGTACTCCCCAGGCGGGGCGCTTAATGCGTTAGCTACGGCACGAAAGTCGTGAAAAGACCCTCACACCTAGCGCCCACCGTTTACGGCATGGACTACCAGGGTATCTAATCCTGTTCGCTACCCATGCTTTCGCTCCTCAGCGTCAGTAACTGCCCAGTAACCTGCCTTCGCCATCGGTGTTCCTCCTGATATCTGCGCATTTCACCGCTACACCAGGAATTCCAGTTACCCCTACAGTACTCAAGTTATGCCCGTATCGCCTGCACGCCCGGAGTTAAGCCCCGGAATTTCACAGACGACGCGACAAACCACCTACGAGCCCTTTACGCCCAGTAATTCCGGACAACGCTCGCACCCTACGTATTACCGCGGCTGCTGGCACGTAGTTAGCCGGTGCTTCTTATCTAGGTACCGTCACAAAAAGCTTCGTCCCTAGCGAAAGGAGTTTACAACCCGAAGGCCGTCATCCCCCACGCGGCGTCGCTGCATCAGGCTTGCGCCCATTGTGCAATATTCCCCACTGCTGCCTCCCGTAGGAGTCTGGGCCGTATCTCAGTCCCAATGTGGCCGTCCACCCTCTCAGGCCGGCTACCCGTCGCCGCCTTGGTAGGCCATTACCCCACCAACAAGCTGATAGGCCGCGAGCTCATCCTACACCGAAAAAACTTTCCAACCATCACACTAAAAATGGCTCCTATCCGGTATTAGACCCAGTTTCCCAGGCTTATCCCGAAGTGCAGGGCAGATCACCCACGTGTTACTCACCCGTTCGCCACTCGAGTACCCTGCAAGCAGGGCCTTTCCGTTCGACTTGCATGTGTTAAGCACGCCGCCAGCGTTCGTCCTGAGCCAGGATCAAACTCTCCACAAAAAAATTTCAGAACAA
>NZ_JAVBIF010000053.1:0-876 GCF_032821615.1 Corynebacterium tuberculostearicum
CTTGATTTCTAGCGGTCGTGGAAACACCTGACATGGGTTGGGTGATTGTGTGGAGTCGAAATGGGTTCCGGATTCTGTTGTCGTGGCGCGGTTTGCGTCGTTGGTTCGGGCTGGTAGTTCAATACGGGCGGCTGCTGGTGTGGTTGGTTTACCGCGGTCGGTGGCTTATCGGCTTGCTGGTGAGTTGGACTTGCCGCGCAAGCGCCGCAGGCGTATTAGCTCGGCTGACAGTCAGGCAATAGCTCGCCTGTGGCTTGAAGGTGTGGCACCAATGGATATTGCGCGCCAGCTTTCCATAGGCTCTACTCCGGTATATCGAATCGGTATTGAGCTTGGTTTGTGGAAACGCAATCCGTACGGCCGCAAAGCTGCGGCAACAACTCGCCGGTGTAGTTATCTGCAACTGCGTGTAAATGCTTTAGGACGCAAAGATGCCGCTTTAGCCTGTGGCATTCATCCGCGTAATGCTGCTGATATAGACAAAGGCGTCATTAAGCTTTCCACCGGGCGTGTGCCTTTTGTCCCGGATGGCCCGGATGTGGCGCTGTATAACAGGCTTATGCAGGTACTCGAGTACGTTGATGGTCGCCAAGCAGTTCCAGTCCAGGTTATTTCACAACAGCGTATCGATAGGCGTATTTCTTCGCGCTATCTATCGATAGAAGAGCGCGAGCTCATCTTTGATCTTGACCGGCAAGGCAAAGGCGTACGTGAGATAGCTCGGCGTCTTCAGCGCTCTGCTGGAACTATCAGCAAGGAACTTAAACGCAACCGGGATGAGTTTGGGGTATATCTTCCCACGTATGCGCACCGTAAATCGGTGTTGCGTAGGTTTAGACCGAAAAAGCGCAAGATTGATACCAATCCACGCTTGCG
>NZ_JAVBIF010000054.1:0-875 GCF_032821615.1 Corynebacterium tuberculostearicum
ATCATGGGCGCGCATGTACGGGTACCAGAATATCAACTGGTTATCCATCGACTACGCCTGTCGGCCTCGCCTTAGGTCCCGACTCACCCTGGGAAGACGAACTTGACCCAGGAACCCTTAGTCATCCGGCGGATAGGATTCTCACCTATCAATTCGTTACTCATGCCTGCATTCTCACTCGCACACAGTCCACGCCTCCTTACGGTAACGCTTCAAACCATGCACGACGCTCCCCTACCCAACTTAAAAAGTTGCCGCGGCTTCGGCGGTGTACTTGAGCCCCACTACATTGTCGGCGCAGAACCACTCGACCAGTGAGCTATTACGCACTCTTTCAAGGATGGCTGCTTCTAAGCCAACCTCCTGGCTGTCTTCGCGATCCCACATCCTTTTCCACTTAGTACACCCTTAGGGGCCTTAACCGGCGATCTGGGCTGTTTCCCTCTCGACTATGAAGCTTATCCCCCACAGTCTCACTGCCGTACAACACAATTAGTGGCATTCGGAGTTTGGCTGACATTGCTAAGATTGTAGTCCCGCTCAACCAACCAGTCGCTCTACCTCCACCAAGCTATAATACGACGCTGCACCTAAATGCATTTCGGGGAGAACCAGCTATCACGGAGTTTGATTGGCCTTTCACCCCTACCCACAGCTCATCCCCGCAGTTTTCAACCTACGTGGGTTCGCGCCTCCACAACCTCTTACAGCTGCTTCACACTGGCCATGGGTAGATCACCCCGCTTCGGGTCCAGGACATGCCACTATACACCCCATTAGGATTCGGTTTCCCTACGGCTACCCCACACGGGTTAACCTCGCGACATGCCGCTGACTCGCAGGCTCATTCTTCAAAAGGCACGCCATCACACACA
>NZ_JAVBIF010000055.1:0-737 GCF_032821615.1 Corynebacterium tuberculostearicum
GCAGACGGCACTCCTGGTGCAACCTTCTAGCCCCCGATGACTTCGAGGCGCTTAATTCAGCTACACTGACCCAAGCAGCATAGCTAACCCCCGACGTGTCTACTTTCCGGGGGCCAGGCCCCCTACACGCGCCTGCTCGACCCACTAGCCCCACCACAATTGGTCACCTGCGATGGGGATGCCGGAGGCCTTAAAGCACTGCACCACTTGTGGCCTAATACCCCGGTTCAACGCTGCATTGTCCACGTCAAACGCAATATCCAACGCGCCACCGGCCTTCATCCCACTTCCGCTATGGGCAAAGCATTACAACGACTTTCCTTTGAACTACTCGCCGTCGACAACCTGGATAAAGCAGCCGAATGGACCGTAAAACTACAACAGTTCGGCACCGTATTTAGCACCCAGCTCAAAGCCAAAACCTACGTCAAAGACGTTCCCTTCGACCAGATTCCAAAGTCCAAGCGCCGGAACAAAAAGTGGTGGTACACCCACTACACTCACCGCGGAATCTACCTGCAGCTAAAGAAAATGAGCCAACAAGGACACCTCTTTGCCTACCTCACCAAAACTAAACAAGACCAACGGTTGGAACGCACGACCAACAAGCTAGAAGTGGGGTTGACCGCAATTCGTGGACACGTAGTGGGGCTACCTAGTGTTTAGGCAGCTATTTCTTTTCTACTGGTGGTTAGACCAATGTGGTTTTCGAAGTCGACGGGACTGACCATTCCTAG
>NZ_JAVBIF010000056.1:0-721 GCF_032821615.1 Corynebacterium tuberculostearicum
GGTGCTGTTGCAAAGTTGGGCGGAGAGCCGAGACGACCCAGTTTCTCATTTCCTGATGGCCGCTGCGTGCCGGCGTTCTCAGGCCGTCTCGAAGACCCGGTTGACGATCACCGCGTCCGGATTGGGGTGCCCATAAGCAAACATCGTGCCCTGACCTTTCCGTAATGAATGCATCGCTTCCATCCCTTTCAACGTCCGGTAGGCGGAAATTCGGTTTTTGAACGCCCCCTTCGGTCCCAGGATTCTTTTAAGTCGGCCATGATCTCCCTCGAGAACGTTGTTCAGGTATTTCACCTGCCGGTGCTCCACCGTCTGAGGGCAGATTCCCTCCGCCTTCAGCTCGGATATTGCCTTGGCCAGAGCTGGTGCCTTGTCGGTGTTGATGACCCGCGGGGACCCGGCTGTCGTATTCGATCGCAGCGTCTTGGCCAGGAAACGCTTGGCCGCAGCCACATTCCGTTTTGGTGAGAGGTAGAAGTCTAAGGTCTGCCCACCGGCGGTAATAGCCCGGTAGAGATAGCACCACGTGCCGCCGACCCGGATATAGGTCTCATCCACCCGCCAGGACCGAGCCTGCCAGTCGGGTACCTGCCGGTACCAGCGAGTGTGCTTATCCAGCTCAGGGGCGTATTTCTGCACCCAGCGGTAGATCGTGGTGTGATCGACTGGCACACCCCGCTCGGTCATCATTTCTTCGAGGTCGCGGTAGCTCACGCCGTAG
>NZ_JAVBIF010000057.1:0-683 GCF_032821615.1 Corynebacterium tuberculostearicum
CCAACCAAGGCAACTAAGCCACGACGATCCGATTCAGACAACGAATGAAACGGGCCAACAACCCCAGACACAACAACACCCTCCTAAGGGAAAGTGTTGCAACGACCCTCTGAACTCAAGCCTTCCCTCAAAACCGTCCTTGACCGTGCGATTTGTGCTGAATTAACCCATCGTTTACTCTTAACAAGTCCGCAACGCACAGTGTGCGATTGCTGCGAACGCGCCCCGTTCGTCTAGCGGCCTAGGACGCCGGCCTCTCACGCCGGTAACACGGGTTCAAATCCCGTACGGGGTACCAACGGAAAGCTGCGAGCCAGATGGCTCGCAGCTTTTTCTTTATTCAAAACCTGTGCGGTTTAGCGGCATGTAGGGGAGGCCTCGACGTCCAAGGGCTAACCGTCCTGCCCTCGGGACGGTTTGGGAGCCGAAGTAAACTGGGACGCAGACTCCCGTAGCGGTCTTTTAGTAGGGGCTCAGGTGGGCCGTAAGTGGTTTCGTGCTCGATAGCCGCGTTCGAGGGAATCCCTTAAGGAGGAAGCTAGACCTAGCGATAGGAAGGGTATGAAGTGCCCCGAGTTTTGTTCCTAGGCATTTGCCTTGATTTCTATTATTTCTTGCGGCGGGTTCTGCTTCCAAAAATCGGTTTCCACTTCGACTGGGGTTCGGTATCCCAAGCTTTGGTG
>NZ_JAVBIF010000058.1:0-673 GCF_032821615.1 Corynebacterium tuberculostearicum
GCCGATTAACCGTCGCAGTCGCCCAACACATGGGGGCAGACGATCGCTCAACAAAAATTAAAGAACGCCCTATGGCAATCGTCTTTTGCATCGATCAGATTCCACGAGCGTTCCCGGCAACTCTATGAACAAAAACGCAAAGAAGGCAAAAGACACAACACCGCAGTCGTCGCACTCGCACGCCGACGCCTCAACGCTCTCTTCTCCATGATGCGAAACGGCGAGCACTACCGAGACATCCCCACAATCCAGAAGGCCGCAGCAGCCTAAAGCCACCAGACCCCCATCCAAGCCGATTGCACAGCAAGCCCAACCGGCTCCTCAAGGTACCCAAAACAACATCTACGAGACGAAGCAGAAACCCTTCACACCCCCAACAAGCCCACCCACGGAGTTGACAACCTATATAGGAACACCCCCCTTTTCGAGACTGGCTTAGCGTTGTCTTCAACGATATCGTCCATCCAAAACTCGGTTTTCGTCGACGGTTTTGCTGGTCTATATGGACGAAAATGGTGATCCGAGTAGAGTGCTCGTCATTGTGTCACTTCTGGGTTAAGGGTCAGAAAGTGTGTCTGGGATCGGGGATTTTTAGGCCCTGACCTCTAGGTTAGCGTCAAATATACGCTTTGGGAGCGTATATCTGGCCTTGGGACCGTAAATCCACGGTGTG
>NZ_JAVBIF010000059.1:0-671 GCF_032821615.1 Corynebacterium tuberculostearicum
CTGCCAAGATGCGATCTTCCACGAGACGGACCACACGGTCCTTTGCATCCTGGTCAAATTTTCTTGGCATATTCCAGATTTTCCCATCTACTTAAACGGAACAAAACCTGGGACACTTCAGGTATGGGCAACGATTGAACGGTCGAACAAATCCATCACCGGTGATAGGTAGACCTTGCAGCCTGCGACCCTGAACTCGGTGACGTCGCTGACAAAGACGGTATTTGGCTTATCTGGGGTGAACTTGCGGTCAAGTGTGTTGTCGGCAATGTGGCTGATCGTCCCGTTATAAGAAACATATGGCCTGCGCTGGCGGACCTTGGCTCGAAGCCCCATCTCGCGCATGAGTTTGTAGACGAGCTTGTGATTGACCACCCACCCCTGGTTGCGCAGGTCAAGTAGCACTCGTCGGTAGCCATAGCGATGCTTGTTACGCTCGAAGCTTTCCCAGATCGCGTCTTTGAGCGCAGCGTGCTTATCCGGATTGCTGAGTCGTTTTTGGTGATAGAAGAATGTCGACCGTGCCATGCCGGCCGCATCCAAAAGGTAGTGCAGACGATGCCGTGACTTGAGGATGACAATCGCCTGGACCTTCAGGCGTGTCCCTGATTCCTCAAGTCCCGCAATTTTTTTAGATATGCGTTTTCCGCTTCCAACCGCGCGATCTGGCG
>NZ_JAVBIF010000060.1:0-644 GCF_032821615.1 Corynebacterium tuberculostearicum
CCTTCCAGCACCGGGCAGGCGTCAGTCCATATACATCAACTTAACGTCTTCGCATGGACCTGTGTTTTTGATAAACAGTCGCTTCCCTCTATTCTCTGCGACCCCACAACGCTTCCAGCCGCTTGGGCCTTCACGTCGTGAGGCCCCCCTTCTCCCGAAGTTACGGGGGCATTTTGCCGAATTCCTTAACCACAGTTCACCCGAACGCCTTAGTATTTTCAACCTGACTACCTGTGTCGGTTTAGGGTACGGGCCATACACACACATCGCTAGAGGCTTTTCTCGACAGTACAGGATCACCACCATCAACCCCAATGGGTCTACGCATCACGTCTCAACCATATGTGTAGCGGATTTACCTACCACACGATCTACACGCTTACACCACCAATCCAATAAGTGGCGTGGCTACCTCACTGCGTCACCCCATCACTTGAACCACACATCAGGCCCCACGACATCAACACCACCAACACTCAAAGAGTGTCAACAGTGCATCCGCGGTGGTTAGTATCAGTGCTTCATCATGGGCGCGCATGTACGGGTACCAGAATATCAACTGGTTATCCATCGACTACGCCTGTCGGCCTCGCCTTAGGTCCCGACTCACCCTGGGAAGACGAACTTGACCCAGGAACCCTTAG
>NZ_JAVBIF010000061.1:0-590 GCF_032821615.1 Corynebacterium tuberculostearicum
CGACTATCTGGCGAAAATGATCGTGCTGCATTTTACGATGGCGTTGACCGAAAGATTCATCAGATTTGGAAAGACTCCGATGAGGTTTATGGTGCTCCGCGGATCACCGCAGAACTTACCGAGCGCTACCAGATCACCCTGAATCGCAAGACTGTGGCTAAGCGGATGCGCATGATGGGCATTGAAGGGATTTCACCGCGTGCCTTTGTCCCGGTGACAACGATTCAATCCAAGCGTAAGTCAGCTCTTCCTGACCTGGTCAAGCGCATGTTTGATACTGGTGAGCTCAACCGAGTGTGGATGTCGGATATTACCTACCTACGCACCAGCGAGGGATGGTTGTACTTGTGTGCGGTCCGCGACGGCCATTCCCGCAGGGTGCTGGGATGGGCAATGGATAGCGTTCAAGATACATGCCTGGTCGAACGGGCCCTGCGGATGGCACATACACTGCGCGGGGACGTTCCTAATGGGCTGGTGTTCCACGCTGACCGCGGAACGCAATTTACCAGCGAGAAGCTCTGGGAAGTCTGCCATAACCTGGGCATTGCTCAGTCTGTGGGGCGTACTGGTGTGTGCTTTGATAACGC
>NZ_JAVBIF010000062.1:0-573 GCF_032821615.1 Corynebacterium tuberculostearicum
TGGGACGAAGTCGTAACAAGGTACCCGTACCGGAAGGTGCGGGTGGATCACCTCCTTTCTAAGGAGCTTTTATTTTTCGGGTGCAGTTGCACCCTTGGTTGGTTGAGTATGCGAGTGTCATGCTGCCAACTTTTATTATTGAAAAATTGTCCGGGTGAAACACACGCTCAAGAGACGAACTAAGTGTTTGAATGGCGCTTTGTGATACACGTTGTCCATGCACAGTTGAACAAGAAATAATGTTGTTTGTATGTTGGTGCATTGTTGGGTGTCTGGGGCATTATCCCCTTTTTTGTGCCTGACCATGAGTCTTGTTGACACTGTGTGTGTTGGCAGGGTGTGGTTGGGGTGTTGTGTGAGAACTGTATAGTGGACGCGAGCATTAAACACAGATGAATAGGCCGTGTGGTTTGTTTGTGTGTGTTTGTGTGATTTCTTTTTTCTTTAATCAATTTTTGTCAAGTTCACTTGTGTGGCCACCCGCATGTTTGTGTGTGGTGGTTTGTGTGTTCGTTATTAAGGGCGCATGGTGGATGCCTTGGCATGCTGAGCCGATGAAGGACGTGAAAGGCT
>NZ_JAVBIF010000063.1:0-539 GCF_032821615.1 Corynebacterium tuberculostearicum
AAGATTCATCAGATCTGGAAAGACTCCGATGAGGTTTATGGTGCTCCCCGGATCACCGCAGAACTTACCGAGCGTTACCGGATCACCCTGAATCGCAAGACTGTGGCTAAGCGGATGCGCCTGATGGGAATTGAAGGGATTTCACCGCGTGCCTTTGTCCCGGTGACAACGATTCAAGCTAAGCGTCAGTCGAGTCTTCCTGACCTGGTCAAGCGCGTGTTTGATACTGGTGATCTCAACCGAGTGTGGATGTCGGATATTACCTACCTACGCACCAGCGAGGGATGGTTGTACTTGTGTGCGGTCCGCGACGGCCATTCCCGCAGGGTGCTGGGCTGGGCGATGGATAGCGTTCAAGATACATGCCTGGTCGAACGGGCCCTGCGGATGGCATATACACTGCGCGGTGACGTTCCTGATGGGCTGGTGTTCCACGCTGACCGCGGAACGCAATTTACCAGCGAGAAGCTCTGGGAAGTCTGCCATAACCTGGGCATTGCTCAGTCTGTGGGGCGTACTGGTGTGTGCTTTGATAACGC